>JACKFB010000003.1 GCA_020632695.1 Deltaproteobacteria bacterium | reverse complement strand
TGGTGTCGAGCTTGCAGACGCCGACGCTCTTCGAGCTGGCCGAGGACCTGACGCACATGGAGCTGCAGCTCGACATCGACGAGGCGGACGTGGGCGTGGTCGAGAGCGGGCAGAAGGCGACCTTCACCGTGGACGCGTACCCGAACCGCACCTTCGAGGCCGAGCTGGAGAAGGTCTGGTTCGCGTCGCAGAACACGTCGAACGTGGTGACCTACCCGGCGCTGCTGAAGGTCGACAACGCGGACCTGGCGCTGAGGCCGGGGATGACGTCGAGCGCGACGATCGTGACCGGGGTCAGCGAGGACGTGCTGATGGTGCCGAACGCGGCGCTGCGCTTCTCGCCGCGGGCGGCGCTCGGCGGGGAGGCGGGCGCGGGACGGGGTGGCGGGCCGGCGAGCATGTTCGGGATGCGGCCGCGGCCGCGCAGCCAGCCGCGGGCCGATGGGGCGCCGGCGAAGGGCGGGAAGGGATCGCGGGTGTTCGTGCTGCGCGGGGGCGAGCCGCAGATGGTGCCGGTGGAGACCGGGCGCACCGACGGGCAGCACACCGAGGTGCGCGCCGAGGGGCTGAGCGAGGGCGACCTGGTGCTGGTGGGGGTCGAGCAGCCGGCGGGCGACGCGGCGGCGGGCGGCGGCGGTGGGGGCGGCGGCGGGGGGCACCCGTGAGCGCCGGCCCGGTCGCGGCGCGCGCGGCGCCGCCGCTCATCGAGATGCGCGGCATCAAGAAGTTCTACGGGACGGGCGCGGCCCAGGTGCGGGCGCTGGACGGCGTGGATCTCGTGGTCGAGGAGGGGGAGTTCGTCGCGGTGATGGGCTCGAGCGGCTCGGGGAAGTCCACCTGCATGAACATCCTGGGGGCGCTGGACGCGCCGAGCGCTGGCAGCTACCGCTTCAAGGGGGTGGACGTCGCCGGCCTGGACCGGGACCAGCAGGCGCTGCTCCGGCGGCAGTACATCGGCTTCGTGTTCCAGAGCTTCAACCTGCTGGCCCGCACCAGCGCGCTGGAGAACGTCGAGCTGCCGCTGCTCTACCGCGGCTACCGGCGGGCGCGGCGGCGCAAGCTGGCGCTGGAGAAGCTGGAGCTGGTCGGCCTGTCGGACCGGGCGAAGCACACGCCGGCGGAGCTCTCCGGTGGCCAGCAGCAGCGCGTGGCCATCGCCCGGGCGCTGGTCAGCGACCCGGCGGTGCTGCTGGCCGACGAGCCCACCGGCAACCTCGACTCCGAGCGCAGCCGCGAGATCATGGAGCTGCTGGTGGCGCTCAATCGCGAGCGGAACCTCAGCATCTGCCTGGTCACCCACGAGCCGGACCTGGCCGTCTACGCCCGGCGGGTGCTGTGGTTCCAGGACGGGCGGATGCTGAAGGACGGGACGCCGGCGGAGGTGCTCTCGTGATGGTGCTGAGCTCCATCCTGATGGCCATCCGCGAGATCTTCCGCAACAAGATGCGCTCGACGCTGACGGCCATCGGCATCGTCATCGGCGTGGGCGCGGTCATCGTCGTGGTGCACCTGGGCGACGCGACCAGGCGCAGCGTCACGGCGTCCATCGCCAGCATGGGGCAGAACCTGCTCTTCGCGTCGCCCGGCGCGCGCGGGCGTGGACCGGGCGGGGCTCGGACGGCGGCGTCGCCCTTCGAGCTGGCCGACAGCAAGGCCATCGCGCAGCAGGTGCCCGACGTGACGGTGGCGCCGACGGCGGGCTCGATGACCGTGGCCATCGTCGGCAACCAGAACTGGCCGACCACGGCGCTGGGCGTGACCAACGAGTACTTCGCGGTGCGGGACTGGCACGTGGCCAAGGGCCGCGCCTTCGAGGAGGCCGAGCTGCAGGGCGCGAGGCCCGTGTGCATCCTGGGCGAGACGGTCGAGCAGGAGCTCTTCGGGCAGGCCGGCGGCCTCGGCGAGCGCGTGCGCCTGGGCAAGATGAGCTGCGACGTGGTCGGCGTCATGGAGAACAAGGCCGCGACCATGGGCAGCGACCAGAACGACGTGGTGCTGCTGCCGCTGCGCGCGTTCCAGCGCCGCATCGCCGGCGGCTTCGACGTCTCGACCATCTACCTGTCGGCGCGCGACGCCAGCGCCATGTCGCGGGTGCAGGCCGACGTCGAGCGCGTGCTGCGCGAGCGGCGCCGCATCAAGCCCGGCGACCAGGACGACTTCAACGTCCGCAACATGCAGGACATCATGAACGCCATCACCAGCACCACCGCCGACATGACCGCGTTCCTCAGCGCCATCGCGGCCGTGTCGCTCTTCGTGGGCGGCATCGGCATCATGAACATCATGCTGGTCTCGGTGACCGAGCGGACGCGCGAGATCGGCATCCGCCTGGCCATCGGCGCGCGCGGCCGCGAGGTGCTGCTCCAGTTCCTGGTCGAGGCCGCGCTGCTGGCGACCCTGGGCGGCCTGCTGGGCATCGCGCTGGGGCTCGCCGGCTCGGTCATCATGTGCGACCAGACCGGGCTCACCTTCGCGCCCGTCCCCGGCATCCTCCTGCTCTCCTTCGGCTTCTCCGCCGCCGTCGGTGTCATCTTCGGATTCTGGCCGGCCTGGAAGGCTGCCCGGATGAACCCCATCGAGGCCCTGCGTCATGAATGATCGCCGCCGCTCCCGCTTCGCCGCGTCCCTGCTCGCGCTGGGGCTCACGGTCGCCCTCGCCTGCGCCGCCCGGCCCGCCGCCGCCACCGAGCCCGGCCCACCGCCCGCGCCGCCCTCGGGCCCGCTGTCGGCCCAGGACGCCGTGCGCCTGGCCGCCCAGCACAGCCCCACCCTGCGCAGCGCCCTCATCGAGGTCGAGCGCGCGGCGGTGCTGGTACGCGGCGAGGACAAGCGCTACACGCCGCTCTTCACCAGCCAGCTCGACTACGTCCACTCGACCAACCCGTCGCTGCACACCAGCGGCGTGTCCTCGGGCACCAACGACGCGGTGAACGCCCAGGTCGCCATCAACCAGCAGTTCGCCTGGGGCACGCTGGTGGCCGCCGAGCTGACGCTGGGGCGCACCAGCTCGAAGTACGTGTCGCCGCAGTTCCCCGACCCCACGTCGCTGGGCCCCGGCTACGGGCTGGAGCTGCGGCTCTCGGCGACGCAGCCGCTGTTGCGGGGCGCCGGGCGCACCCTGTGGGAGGCCGAGCTGCGGTCGGCGCGGCTGGTGGAGCGCACGGCCCGCACGGCAGCCGAGCAGGCGGGCAGCGAGGTGGCCCAGGCGGTGCTCACGGCCTGGTGGGAGCTCTGGTACGCCGAGCAGGCGGTGCGCATCCAGCAGGCGGCGAAGGAGACCGCCGAGCGGCAGGTGGCCGAGGCCCAGGTCAAGGTGGACGCCGGGGCGATGGCGCGGCTGGCCGTGCTGCCGCTGCGTTCATCGCTGGCGACCATCGAGGAGCAGCTCCTGGCAGCCGAGACGACGGTGCGCACGGCGCGGATCACGCTGGCGCGGCTGGTCGGGGGCTCGCTGGCGGCGAGCGACCTGGTGACCGGCGGCGGCGAGGCGCCCGCGGTCACGGCGCTGGACCTGCCGCTCGCGCAGGCGATCGACGACGCCATGGTGGGCGCGGTCGAGCTGACGCAGCTCCGCGCGAACGTCGAGCAGGCGCGGCTGCAGGTGGCCGTCGCGGAGGAGCAGGCGGAGCTGAAGCTGGACGCCAGCGCCTGGGTGTCGCTGCAGGGGCTGGGCAACCAGAGCGTCGGGGACGCGGTCACCCAGTTCGGCGAGTTCGGGGCCGTCAGCGGCGGGGTGTCGGTGGCGCTGGAGCTGCCGGTCAACCGCACGACGCTGCGCAGCGCGGCGGCGGCGGCGCGGCTGTCGGTGGACGCCGCGGCCGAGCGCCTGCGCGCCGCCGAGGAGCAGGTCGCCCAGCAGGTCGCCGAGCTCTACGAGCAGGCCGCGTCCGCGCAGGCCCGCATCGCGCTGGCCGAGCGCACCGCCGCCATCGCCCGGGAGACCGCCGAGGGGCAGGCCATCAGCTTCGAGAGCGGCGCCGGCACCGCGCTGGAGGTGGTCACCGCCCAGCAGGACCAACGGCAGGCCGCGCTGCGGGTGGTGCGCGCCCGGGTCGACTACGAGCTGGCGCGGCTGGCGCTGCTGCACCTGACGGGCCGCCTGCTGGACCGGCTGACCGCCCCCGGCTGAGCGCAGCGGCGCGGATGGATCGGATCTTGCTGCCTCGTTCGGGACACGGGGAGCGTTCCGATGAAGTCGCGGCTGATGAAGCTCTGGGAGGATCTGCGCTCGAGCTACTGGTTCGTGCCCACGCTGATGGCGTTGGTGGCGGTCGGCCTCTCGGTCCTGATGGTCGAGGGCGACCGGATGTGGGGGGTTGACTGGCTCGAGGGCGTGCCATGGCTCTCCGCCAACAAGCCGGCCGGCGCCCGGGAGCTGCTCTCCACCATCGCCGGGTCGATGATCACCGTCGCCGGCGTGACCTTCTCCATCACCATCGCCGCCGTCGCCTACGCCGCGTCCCAGTTCGGCCCGCGCCTGCTGACCAACTTCATGCGGGACCGCGGCAACCAGGTCACCCTCGGCACCTTCATCGCCACCTTCATCTACTGCCTGCTGGTGCTGCGCTCGATCCGCGAGGGCGACGGCGAGGAGCTCTTCGTCCCTCACGCCGCCATCCTGCTGGGGCTGCTGCTGACGATGATGAGCGTCGCGGTGCTGATCTACTTCATCCACCACGTCCCCGAGTCCATCCACGCGTCGAACGTGGTGGCCGCGCTGGGCCGTGAGCTGGACGCCCTCATCGCCGCGCGCCACCCGACGCTGGCGGCGTCGGCGGTGCTGATGCCGCGCGCGCTGGGGAGCCCGCCCGCGCTCCCGGAGGCCTTCTACCGCCAGGCCGCGCCGGTGCTCTGCAAGACCGACGGCTACGTCCAGTATCTCGACGAGGACGCGCTGCTGCGGCTGGCCACCGAGGGCGACCTGCTCGTCCGCATCGAGCACCGCCCGGGCGATTTCGTCCGCCGCGGCCGGGCGCTGCTGCTGGCGTGGCCGCCCGAGAACCTGCACGGCGAGCTGGCCCACGAGCTGGCCGGCAGCTTCGCCATCGGCGAGCGCCGCACGCCGCGCCAGGACATCCTGTTCCTGGCGCAGGAGCTGGTGGAGATCGCCACCCGCGCGCTGTCGCCGATGATCAACGATCCCTTCACGGCCACGGCGTGCATGGAGAGGCTGGCCTGCGGGATGAGCCGCCTGGCGGAGCGGGAGGTCCGTGAAGCGGCGCTCGCCGACGAGGAAGGGAACCTGCGGCTGCTCACCCGGCCGACCACCCTCGCGGTGTTCGCCGAGCGCACTCTGGGGCGGCTCCGGCCCTACGTGCAGAAGGATCGCAACGCGGCGATCGAGCTGATGCGCGTGCTCGGCGAGCTGACCGAGAGCCTGCGGCGTCCCGACCAGCGAGCGCTGCTGCGCCATCACGCCAAGCAGCTCCACCGCGGGGCGATGGCCGCGCTGGACGAGGACTCGGCGCGGGTGGTGGACGAGCGCTTCCGGGTGGTGCTGCGGCTGCTGGACGACCCGGACGCCTGGCACGAGATCGCGGCGTGCTGCGAGTGGCTGAGCGGGCGCGAGGCGGCGTGAGGGGACTCACGACGCGCGGGGCAGAAGGCCCCGCTGGCAGCCCGGTCGAGGCAGGGGGTGGGCAGCTTGCCCCGCCTCCGCGGCCGGTGACATGCTGCGCCGCATGAGCGAGGGAGACCCGGCACCGATCGACGACGCGGCGCGAGAGCGCTACGCCACCGACGGGTGGCTGACGTGCCGCGGGCTGATGGACGCCGGCACCTGCGCGGAGGTGCTGGAGCGCGCCCGCGTCCTGGTGGCGCGCGCCAGCGAGGAGGAGCGGCTCGCGCCGGGTTGGCCCTCGGACATGATGGGGCGCTACCTGCTGTCGAAGGAGGGGGCCGTGCCCTTCTGGGAGCCGGCGCTGGGCGACCCCTTCCAGAGCCCGCCGGAAGAGCGCCTGCGCCACGTCGCCCGCCTGGGCCACGCGCTGCACGCCGCGGACGTGTGGCTCGGCCAGCTCATCGCCGAGGGGCCGGTGGCGGCGGTGGCGGCGGCGCTGACCGGCGGTCCGGTGCGCGCGGTGCAGTCGGTGCTGATGCTCAAGAACCCGCGGAGCCCGGTCGGGTTCAGCTACCACCACGATGGCGCCTACATCCGGAGCGAGCCCGAGAGCCTGGTGGTCGCCTGGCTGTCGCTGGACGGCGCGCCGGAGGAGCGCGGCGGTCTGCGCCTCATCCCGGGCAGCCATCGCCAGGCGCCGCCGCCGATCCCGCCGCCCATCGACGAGGGGGTCGCCGTGGACCTCGAGGCCGGCGACGCGGCGTTCTGGGCCGCGGGGATGCTGCACGCCTCGCGGCCGAACCTCACCGACCTGCCGCGCTCCGGGCTGATCGCCTACTTCGTGGCCCGGGACGCGCGCTGCGTCATCGAGCCGTGCCGGCCTGGGGCGTGAAGGCGGCGGGCTCGGGCTCGGGCTCGTCGGCCTCCGGCGCGACGGCGCCGCCGAAGCGGCTGTAGACCGCCGGCAGCACGAAGAGCGTCAGCAGCGTGGCCGTGACGAGGCCGCCGATGACCACCGTCGCCAGGGGCTGCTGCACCTCGGCGCCGGCGCTGGTGGAGACGGCCATGGGCAGGAACCCGATGCCGTCGGTGAGCGCGGTCATCAGCACGGCGCGCAGGCGCAGGCGGGCGCCCTGCTCGGTGGCGGCGGCGAGCGTCTGACCGGAGCGCTGCAGGTCGCGGATGGTGGAGACCATGACCACGCCGTTGAGCACGGCGATGCCCGAGAGGGCGATGAAGCCGACGGCGGCCGAGATCGACAGCGGCATCCCGCGGGCCCAGAGCGCCAGGACGCCGCCGACCGCCGCCATCGGGACGTTCAGGTAGATGATGAGCGCGGGACGCAGGGCCCCGAAGGCCGTGTAGAGGAGGAGGAAGATGAGCAGCAGGGCCGCGGGGACGGCGACGGCCAGGCGCGAGCTGGCGGCCTCGAGGTTCTCGAACTGGCCGCCCCAGGTCACGAAGTAGCCGGGCGGGATGGCGGCCTCGTCGCGGACGCGGGCGCGGGCCTCGGCGACGAAGCCGGCCAGGTCGCGCCCGCGCACGTTGGCCTGGATGACGCGGCGGCGCTGGGCGGCCTCGCGGCCGACGACCGCGGGGCCCTCGTCGAGCATCACCGTGGCGACCTGGCCCAGAGGCACGCGCTGGCCGCCGGGCGCGGCGATGAGCAGGCGGCGGATCGCCTCGACGTCGTCTCGGGAGGCGGCGTCGAGGCGCACCTGGAGCGGCACGCGCTGCTGGCCCTCGAACACGACCCCGGCGGGGCGGCCGGCCATGGCCGAGACGGCGTCGAGCACCTCGGAGGCGTTGATGCCGTAGCGGGCGGCGCGCTGGCGGTCGACGATGACGCGCACCGAGGGGAGGCCGGCGACCTGGTCGGCGCTGACGTCGGCGGCGCCGTCGATGGCTCGCAGCACCTGCATCACGCGCTCGCCGGCGCTGTCCAGGGCTTCGAAGTCGGGGCCGTACAGCGCCACGGCCACGTCCGAGCGCACGCCGCTGAGCAGCTCGTTGGTGCGCAGCTCGATGGGCTGCGAGAAGCCGTAGGCCTGGCCGGGGACCTCGCGCTGGAGCACGGACTCCATGGCCTCGACCAACGAGGCCTTGTCGTGGGCGCGCGTCCAGCCCTCGATGGGGCGTAGCATGATGTAGATGTCGGACAGCTCGACGCCCATGGGGTCGGTGGCGATCTCGGCGCGGCCGGTGCGCGAGACGACCGTGGCGATCTCGTCGGGGAAGCGCTCGGTGAGGACGCGCTCGAGGCGGGTGGTGGCCGCGATGGACTCGTCGAGGGAGATGGCGGGCGGGCGTGAGGCCTGGAGCGCGATGGCGCCCTCGTCGAGGGTGGGGAGGAACTCGGCGCCGAGGGTGGAGGCGAGCCAGGCGCCGCCAGCCAGCGAGAGGGCGGCACAGAGCACGACCAGCGCGCGCAGCCGGAGCGCCCAGGCCAGCAGCGGCTCGTAGGCGCGGCGGGCGAGGCGGGAGAGCGCCGGCTCGCGTTCGGTGAGGCCGCTCCGGAACACCAGCGAGGAGGCGGCCGGCACCAGCGTGATGGCCAGCACCAGCGCGGCGCCCAGGGCGGCGAGCACGGCGATGGCCATCGGGTGGAACATCTTCCCCTCGACGCCCTCGAGGCTGAGGATCGGCACGTAGACCAGCATGATGATGGCCGTGCCGAAGAGCACCGGGCGCACGACCCGCGCGGTGGCCGCCCGGACCACGCCGGGGACCTGGGCGCCGCGGGCGCCGCTCTCGGAGAGCGCGCGCGAGACGGCGTCGATGACGACGATGGCGCCGTCGATGATGAGGCCGAAGTCCAGCGCGCCCAGGCTCATCAGGTTGCCCGAGACGCCGAAGGCGCGCATGGCGATGAAGGTGGCGAGGAGCGAGAGCGGGATGACGCTGGCGACCAGCAGGCCGCCGCGCAGGTTTCCGAGCAGCAGCAGCAGCACGACGATGACCAGCACGCCGCCCTCGATGAGGTTGGTGGCCACGGTGCGGATGGTGCGGTCGACCAGCTCGGAGCGGTCGTAGAGGGTCTCGAGGGTGACGCCCGGCGGCAGGCCGGCGGCGATGGCGCCGAGTCGCTGGTGGACCGCGCGGGCCACCTCGCCGGAGTTGGCGCCCATCAGCATCATCACCGTGCCGGTGACCACCTCGCCGCGGCCGTCGCGGGTGACGGCGCCCTGGCGCAGCATGGGCGCGAAGACCACCTCGGCGACGTCCCGCACGAAGATGGGCGCGCCGTCCTTGCGCGTGGCGATGCGCACGTTGCGCACGTCGTCGAGGCTCTCGATGAGGCCCTCGCCGCGGATGAGGCGCTGCGCGCCCGCGTGGCTGATGGTCCCGCCGCCGGCGTTGGCGTTGTTGGCTTCGAGCGCGTCGAACACGTCGCGGAGGCTGAGCGCCAGGGCGTTGAGGCGGGCCGGGTCGACCTGGACCTCGTAGGTGCGCAGCTCCCCGCCGAAGGAGTTGACCTCGACGACGCCGGGGACGGGCCGGAGCTGGTAGGCGACGTACCAGTCCAACAGCGAGCGCAGCTCCATCAAGGTGTAGCAGGCGTCGGTGTCGGGGCCGCCGGGCGGGCACATGGGGTCGCCGCGCACCTCGAACTGGTAGATCTCGCCCAGCCCGGTCGAGATGGGGCCGAGCTGTGGGGTCCCGTAGCCGGAGGGGATGGCCTCGCGGGCGTCGGCCAGGCGCTCGGCCACGAGCTGGCGCGCGAAGTAGATGTCGGTGCCCTCCTCGAACACGACGGTCACCGCCGAGAGGCCCGTGCGCGAGAGGCTGCGCACCTCCTCGAGGTGCGGCAGGCCGCTCATCGCCGCCTCCACCGGGGCGCTCACGTACTGCTCGACCTCGACCGGGCCCAGCGACGGCGCGTTCGTGAGCACCTGCACCTGCACGTTCGTCACGTCGGGCACGGCGTCGATGGGCAGCTCCTGGGCGGCGCGCACGCCCACGGCGCCGACCAGCAGCACGCCGAAGATCACCAGGAAGCGGTGCCGGATACAGAGCGCGACGAAGGAGTCCATCGGTTCGGACCTCACAGGGACGCAGGGTCAGTGGTCGTGGTGGCCCAGCTCGGCGCGCATCAGCTCGGAGACCAGGATGAAGGCGCCGCGGGTGACCACGGACTCGCCCGGCGCCAGGCCCTCGAGCACCTCGACCTGGCCATGGCCGGAGCGGCCGACGGTGACGGGGCGCGCGACGAACTGGCCGGGCTCCGCGCCGGGCACGAAGACGACGGTGCGGCGCTCGACCGACTGGACGGCGGTGTCGGGGACCAGCGTCACGGTGGCGGCGCCTTCGGGCGAGGACGACAGCCGCAGCGCGCCGAAGAGGCCGGGCCGCAGGACCCCGTCGGGGTTGTCCAGCTCGACGCGCACCGGCAGCGCGCGGGTGGACTCGTCGAGGGAGGCGCCCACGTAGTCGACGACGCCGGTCCAGGTGCGGCCCGGGTAGGCGTTGAGCGTGAGGGTGGCCGCCATCCCACGGGTCACCAGCCCGACGTGCTGCTCGTAGACCTGCCCGATGACCCAGACGCCGGTCAGGTCGGCGACGACGAAGAGCGTGTCGTCGGGGGTGACGTTCTCGCCGCGGGTGGCGTGGCGGTCCAGCACCACGCCGGCGATGGGGCTGGTGAGGGTCAGGTCTGGGCCCGAGCCGCCCTCGACGCCGAACACCAGCAGGCGCGAGCGGGCGGCGTCGCGCTCGGCGTCGGCCTGCGCCCACGCCAGCCGTGCCTCGAGCAGGCTGCGCTCGGAGTTGATGCCCTCGGCGCGGAGCCGCTTCTGGCGCGACAGGTTGGTCGCGGCGGCGCCCAGCAGCGAGCCGGCGCGGCTCAGCTCGGCGCGCGCCTGGCCCAGCTCCACGCTGCGCAGCGTCGCGAGGGCCTGCTCGGGCTCCACCGGGTCGCCCACGGCGACCTCGACGCGCAGGAGCTGGCCGGAGACCAGCGGGCTGATGTGGGCGACCCTGTCGGGGTTCAGCCGCACCTCGGCCGGGACCTCGATCGCGCCGGCCAGCGCGCCTGCCGTGGCCTGCGCCACCTCGACGCCGCTCCGCTCCAGCGCTGCGGGCGCGAGCTGCACGACGCCCTCGGCGTGCTCCTCCTCGCCGCCCTCGTGCTCGTCGTGACCGGCATGCTCGCCGTGCTCCGCGTGCTCGCCGTGCTCCGCCGCTTTCGCGTGCTCGGCCGCCTCCGCGTGCTCCGCGTGCCCTGGCGCCGGCGCACCGCCGGTCCTGCACGCGGCAATGGCCAGCACCCACCACAGCCTCATCGATCGCTTCACGGCGCCACCTCCGCGTCCGTCCACAGCTCGGTGCCCACGAGCCCTTCCAGCGTCGCGGCGGTCTCGAAGTAGGCGATGCGCGCATCCAGGTAGCGGCTCGACGCGTCGAGGAGCCGCTGCCGGGTCTGCGAGACCTGGTGGATGTCCACCTCGCCCAGCTCGTAGGCCCGCCCCAGCAGCGCCAGGTTGCGCTCGAGCTGGGGCATCACCTCCTCCGAGTACAGCTCCACCCGGTCCACCGCGGCGTCCAGGGCGCGGGCCGCCTGCTCCAGCGCGCTGCGCAGCGCGATGACCGAGGCCTCGCGCTCACGGTCGGCCAGCCTCAGCTCGGCCAGCGCGCGCTCTCGCGGCCCCTGGTTCGCGTGCACCATCGGCAGCGGCACGCTCAGGTTCACCAGCCAGACGTGCGCCGCCGGCCCGGGCCCCGGCGCCGCCTCGCGCCCGTAGCTCAGACCCACGGTGGGCTCGGGCCAGGCCTCGCGGCGCTCCAGCTCGACCCGCGCGCGCTGCGAAGCCACCGCCAGCTCCCGGGCGCGCACCTGCGGGTGGTGCTCGGCCATCACCGCCAGGAGCGCCTCGGTCGCCGGGGCGCGGCGAATCGGAGCCAGCTCGCCGCGCAGCGCCAGCGGCGTGTCCGCCGGCCACCCGACCAGCGCCGCCAGCCGAGTCCGCAAGGACGCCTCGGTCTGGACGGCCGCGATGCCCGCCTCCCGGGTCTCGGCCAGGTCGGCGCCGGTCACGAGGCGGATGATGGGCGAGGACTCGCCCGCCGCGACCTGCCGCTCGGCCACCTCGTGCAGCGAGGTGGAGAACGCGATGAAACGCTCGGCCTGAACGCGACGCTCGGCGGCCAGCAGCAGGTCGGCGTGCAGCCGGTGCACCTCGACGTGGGTCTCCCAGCGCACCTCGTCGACCGCGGCCTGGGCCGTCTGCTGCTCGGCGCGAGCGGCGCGGCGGCGCAGGCGCGGCTCACCGCCGATCTCCAGCCGCTGGTCGAGGGAGACCTCGAACTCGAGGGCGGTGCGACCCGACACCGTGCGGCCGCCGGCGCCCAGGCCCAGCTCGGGGTTGGCGGGCAGCCGCGGACCGGCGGCGACCACGTCGGCGTGGGCCAGGTCGGCGCGGGCGCGGGCGCTGAGGACGGCCGGGGCGTGGGCGTCGGCGTAGGCGAGCAGCTCGTCGAGGCTGAGCGGCTCGGCGCGGGCGGGGTCCACCGGCGGGACGTCGGGCACGTAGGGGTGCGCGCGCTCGGCGGGGGCGTAGCGGCCGGCCTCGGGCAGCGGCTCCGCCCGGGCGGCGGCGGCCGCGGAGAGCAGCAAGATACTACAGGCGATAGTAGATCGGCGCGTGGCGGGGCGCCGTACAGAAGGGCTCATCCAGGGTCCTATCCGAGCGGGTGGAGCAGCCGCTCGACCTCGAAGTGGAAGTGCTCGAGCAGGTCGGCACCCGCGACGTGCGGGAGGACCAGCGCGGCCAGCAAGGCGGCGCCCAGCACCAGGTGGCCCGCGGTGCGGACGGGGCTCGGCGGGCCGTGCAGGAGCAAGGTCAATCGCAGGCGAAGGGTGGACAGCTCGTCACCGCAGAGCATCGCCGCGCCGCAGCGGGCGCGCTCGACGCAGTGGAAGCGGGCGGCGCGGACGATGCCCTCGGCCAGGGCCAGGGCGTCCCCGCCTCGGTGCACGGCCGCGCTGTCGCAGTGGGCCTCGCGGGCCTGGTGCCAGCGCTCCAGATCGGGCGCCAGCCACTGGCCCACGGGGTTGATGCCCAGGCAGAGCCGGGCGACCGCGCTGCGGAAGGTGTCGAAGGCGTCGACGTGGGCCGACTCGTGCAGCAGCGCGGCCCGGAGCATGGCGTCGTCGGAGTCGCGGACGAAGCAGGCGTCGACCAGGACGCGGCGGCGGAACCAGCCGACGGCGCACACCGGGGCCGGGGCGCTGCGCGTCACCACGGTGCGCAGCCGGCGCAGGCGCGGATCGGCGGCCACCAGGCCGGCGACGCGGAGCGACAGCGGCTGGTCGGGGGCGAGCGGGACGACCGCGAAGCGCAGGCGCTCGCGCCAGACGCGGTGGGCGACCGACGCGGCGAGGCCCGCCGACAAGAGGCCCAGCAGCAGGATGGCGTCGAGGCAGGTGGTCGGGTGGACGTGCGCGATGAGGCAGGTGTCCGCGAGGCGGGAGGGCTCGCTCTGGTGCAGCGCCGACGAGGTCAGCCACAGCACGGGCAGCAGCGAGGGCATCACCAGCCAGGCGAAGACCGACTCGGTGCCGAAGTCGCCCAGGCTGCGCGCCCGGCGGCGGCGGCGGGCCAGCACGGCGCGGCTCGCGAGGGTCAGCGCCGGGATGACCACCAGGAAGGTCACCGCGACGGCGGCCACCGGAAAGAGCAGCTCATCCACGCTGGGCCCCCCGCCGGGCGCGGATGAGCGCCTCCAGTCGCGAGAGCTCGTCCTCGTCCGCCTCGGCGACGCGCTCGACCAGCAGGGCCACGGCGGCCTCCTGGCCCATGGGCGGCAGGCTGTCCAGCACCTCGCGGGTCATGGCGGCGATGAACTCCGAGCGGGTCATCCGCGGCCGATACACCCAGCGGCGCCCGTCACGCTCGCGCGCCAGCAGCTCCTTGTCGTGCAGACGCACCACGGTCGTCATCACGGTCGTGTAGGCGATGTCGCGCCGCTTCTCCAGCGCCGCGTGGACGTCCGAGACGGCGAACTCGGCCCAGCCCTGGGACCAGACCACCTCCATGATCTCGGCCTCGAGGTCGAAGAGCGAGCTGCGCAGCCCGGCGTGCTCCGGACGTATGCGTATCCCCTTCACCGGCACCTCCCGCTACACGAGCATCCGTCGAACCTACGACTGGCGATAGTAGGTGTCAACGCCCGGCCCGCGACCCGGGGTCACAGGCTCAGCGCTCGCCGGGCGCGCGGGCAGCCAGCTCGCGCACCATCTGGTCCAGGGCGCCCAGGCCGGTGGTGATCTTCTGCATGAACGACGCGCTGTGGGGCACGAAGACGAAGCGCGGGTGGCTCGACCACAGCTCCCGGAGGCGGGCGTCGAGGGCGACGGCGCGCTCGAGGTTCTCGTTGCGGACGGGGTTTCCGCCCTCGATGGAGAGGCCGCCGACGGCCGCGGTCTCGAAGAAGATGACGCCGTCGTAGCGCGCCAGCTCGGCCTGGTGGGTGGTGTCCAGCGCCTGGAAGAAGCCGTCGGCGCCGCCGCGCTCCTGCGGCCAGTACGCCGCGCCGTCGACGGTGCCGCGGTCGCAGAGCAGGATCCGTCTGGGGAAGCTGGCCGCCTGGGTGTCCTCGACGCCACGCTGTACGTAGAAGATGGCGCGCTGCGCCGCCTGCACCGAGTCGGGCTGGGTGTGGCGCGGGAATCCGCCGCCGAAGAGCATCGTGGCCGCCTCGGGGACGACGACGACGCGGTCGCCCAGCTCTCGCCGGAACAGATCGGCGGCGGTGGTCTTGCCGGCGCCCGGGCCCCCGGTGAGCACGATGCGGCAGCCGTCCGGGCAGGATGGCGACTCAGGCGCAGGGACGGGCATGGGTGCGGGTCCTCGGTGCGGGGGCGGAACGGCGGCGGCTGCCGCCGGGTCGCAGGATAGCCGAGGTGGCCTGCGCCGTCCTGCCTCGTCGCGCTCAGCTCGGCCGGCCCGGCGGAGACGGCAGCTCCTCCCCCGGATGGTCCAGGCCCAGGCGCTCGCTCAGGGCCAGCGCGTCGAAGGGGGCCTGCACCTTGTCGGTGTTGTCGAAGAAGACGAAGACCTCGCGGCGCTCGAGCTTCGGCGCGCGCTCGGGGTGCAGGCGCGCGGCGTCGCGCGGTTCGCCGCCGCGGCTCCAGCGGTCCACCTTCTTCGCCAGGCCGTCCAACGCCGCGTCGGTGTACCGCCCCTGGTAGATGGGCGCGTCGGCGCTGCCGTGCAGGCGCAGGTACACGAAGCTGGCGGTCACGTCCTCGGTGTAGGGCCAGTCCTCGGGCGAGTCGGCCACTACCAGCGCCACGCGCTGCTCGCGGCACAGCGCCACCAGCTCCTCGCAGGCGAAGCTCGGGTGCCGCACCTCGAGCGCATGGCCCAGCGAGCGCCGCGCGCCGGTGTCGAGCACGCTCTCGCCGGCGAGCTTGTCGGGGTCGTGCTCGCGCGCCAGCGCCGCGGCGTCCTCGGTGTTGCGGGGCAGCGCCGAGAGGAAGCGCGCGATGCGCTCGGCGTCGAAGCGGAAGTTGGGCGGGAGCTGCCAGAGGATGGGCCCCAGCTTCTCCTCCAAGGCCAGCAGCCCCTGGGCGAAGAAGTTCGCCAGGCCGCCCCCGAAGTCCTTCAGCCGCTTCATGTGCGTGAGGTAGCGGCTGCCCTTGACGGCGAAGCGAAAGCCGCGCGGGCAGGCGTCGTACCAGGCGCGAAACGAGCGCGCCGACTGCAGCGAGTAGAAGGTGCCGTTGATCTCGATGGCGCCGAGCTGCCGCGACGCGTACTCCAGCTCGCGCGCCTGCTTCCAACCTTCGGGATAGAAGGTGCCGCGCCACGGCGCGTACCGCCAGCCGGACACGCCGATCCGGATGGGTCCGCGCTCGGCCATCAGCGGCGGGCCCGGCGAGGTAGGTTGCCACGGTGCGGGGCGGATCGACCCGGCCGGGCCCCCGCGGCCACGCGGCCGGCTCGCGGAGCGGGAGCACCGAAGACGACGGCGAAGGCGGCTCGCGGGAGTCGGTCCATCGTCACGCTGGCTCCTCGGACCGCGTCGCGGCCCCGCCCGGGGAACGGATGATGCAATTCCGAGTACAGTGGGTGGCCGCGGACCGCGCCGGGCGGTGCGGCCTCGCCGCTGGTTGGCGAGGTGCAAGTCTCCTACCAGCTCGGGCCAGCTCGGGCTGCTGCCCGGCCTGGGCCGCGAACATCTCGGGAGCCACAGCGGGGGGAGGATCGATGGGCCGGAGCGCGGACGAGGTCGCGACCCGCAGCGAGCGCGGGGACGAGAGAGACCGCATGGTAGAGCGGCAGCTCGCCGGGCGCGGGGTGGACGACGCGCGCGTGCTGGAGGCGATGCGGAGAGTCCCGCGCCACCTCTTCGTGCCCGAAGGGGTGGCCGACCGCGCCTACGACGACACGCCGTTGCCCATCGGGCAGAAGCAGACGATCTCGCAGCCCTACATCGTCGCCGCGATGATCGCGCTGCTGGAGCTGCCCGACGGCGCGCGGGTGCTGGAGATCGGGACCGGCTCTGGATATGCCGCCGCGGTGTGCGCCGAACTCGCCGCCGAGGTCTACACCGTCGAACGCAACGCGGTGCTGGCCGAGCGCGCGCGTCAGACCTTGGAGGCGTCCGGATACGAGGGCGTGCACCTGCGCGTGGGCGACGGGACCCGCGGTTGGTCCGAGGCGGCGCCCTTCGACGGCATCATGGTGGCCGCGGGCGGACCGCGCGTGCCCGGGTCGTTGCGTGAACAGCTCAGGGTGGGCGGCCGAATGGTCATCCCTGTGGGTGAAGATCTGCGCGTCCAGCGCCTCATGGTGGTGACACGCACGCACGTCGACGCGTGGAGGGAGGAGGACATGGGCGCGGTGCGCTTCGTGCCCCTCGTGGGCGAAGAGGGCTTCGCGCCCGAATCGGCAGGCTAGCGCCAGAGGCTCCCGCCGGCGATTGCAGCCTGCCGACACGGCGCGTCATTCGGTGAACCGGCCCTTCGGGCTGTAAGGTCGACGGTCGTACGCGCCGTAGTACCAGGTATGGCCATGTCGAACCCCGAGACCGCCAGCACCGAGACCAGGGAGCGCCAGCGCGTGGGCATGGCGGGCGCGCTGATGAGCGCGTTCGTCGAGCGCACCGGCGTCGGCGCGGCCACGGGTGGCACGGCTGCAGCGCGCCGCTACCTGTGGACCGACGCTTTCGCGGTGCGCAACCTGCTGGCGCTGGCGCGCGCGACCGGCGAGGAGCGGTGGACCCGCGACGCCCTGGCGCTGGTGGACGACGTGCACCGCACCTTGGGGCGCCACCGGGCGGACGACCCGCGCAGCGGCTGGTTGAGCGGCCTGGACGAAGCCGAGGGCGCGCGGCACCCCACCCGAGCGGGGCTGCGCATCGGCAAGCCGCTGCCCGAGCGCGGCCCCGACGAGCCGTGGGACGAGCGCCTGGAGTGGGAGCGCGACGGGCAATACTTCCACTACCTGACCAAGTGGATGCAGGCGCTGGACCTGGTGGCCCACCACACGGGGCGGCCGGAGCCGGCGGATCAGGCGCGCGAGCTGGCCTGGGCGGCCACCCGCGCCTTCGTGCGCGACCAGGGCGAGGGCGAGCTGCCGCAGATGGTGTGGAAGATGAGCGTCGACCTGTCGCGCCCGCAGGTCGCCAGCATGGGGCACCACGATCCGCTGGATGGCTACGTGACGATGTGTCAGCTCCGGGCCAGCGCACCCAGCGACGGCGTGCTCCGCGACGCCCAGGAGACCTACGCCAGCATCGTCGCGGGGCAGAGCCTGGCCACCGGTGATTTGCTGGGCCTCGGCGGACTCCTCGCCGACGCCTGGCGGCTGGCCCAGCTCCCGCCGCGGATCGGCGGGAGCACGGGCCCGGTGCTGCTCGCGGTGCTGGACGCCGCGCGCCGGGGGCTTCAGCGCTATGCGGCTCGGCAGGCGCAGCTCGGCTCGGCCGAGTCGCGGCTGGCCTTCCGCGAGCTGGGGCTGGCGCGCGGCCTCGCGCTGGTGGCGCGCCTGGCGGGCGCGCTCGAGGCGGGGCGGCCGCCGCTGGCCGAGCTGCGGCGCGCACCCGAGCTGGTACGGGCGCTGGCGGCGCACCGCTCGCTCGGCCACGGCATCCTGGCCTTCTGGCTGCGCCCGGTCCATCGCCGCGTGACGAGCTGGACCGCCCACCAGGACATCAACGACGTGATGCTGGCCTCGGCGCTGCTGCCCGTGGCCGAGGCGGAGCGCTCAGGGTGAGCCCGGGTCGGTGGGAGCCTGCGCCTCGTCGTTGCCGTCGCCCTCGTCGTCGCCGTCCTCGTCCTCGTCCGGTGAGCGGACGAACTCGCGGCTCAGCAGCCCCCAGCGCGCCAGCTTCTGGGGCGCCTTGGCGGTGAGCCAGGCGAAGAACGCCGACTTCGGCACCCTTCCGAGGAAGGTGGCGGCGAGGATGGCCAGCGGCGACACCCCGGCCAGCGCCACCACGATGACCGCCGGCGGCAGCGGCAGGAAGCTCAGCGCCCAGCCGGCCAGGGCCAGGATGCCCCAGTCGCTGAGCCACCGCGTCGCCTGGTCGCGCAGCTCGGGCGTCATCACCGGCTCGATGATGTAGCGGTGCACCCAGTCGAGGTCGAGCTGCACCAGCAGCGACACCAGCAGCGCGCCCACCGCCGAGCCCAGGGTCATCAACAGGAAGGCCCGCACCCAGCGCTTGGGCCGCGCGAGCACGGCCAGCATCATCACCTCGTCGATGGGGATGACCATGATGAACACGTCGAGCACCGCCAGCGCGAAGACGACGCCGTGCGCCCAGGGACGCGCGGCCACCCGCCGGAATCGGCGGACGGCGCTTCGGAGGCGCGCTCGGAAAGTCGGCATCGGCGACCCCGCGTGCATCGGTCATGGGGATCGCAGGCAAGGGCCGTGCCGAAACGGAGCGGCGGCGCGCCCTGCCGGTCCCGGGAAGTCGGCGGAGCGGGAGGCGCCGCCGGGTCAGCGGCCGTCGGGCACGCAGTCGAGCCCGTCGGCGGAGGGGTGGTGGTTCGGGTGGCAGACGCAGCCGAACACGCTGCCGCTGTCGACGCAGACGCCCTGCCCGCCGCAGCTCACCGCCCGGGTCTGGCAGCGGTCCGGGCCATCTGAGCCGGGTGGGCGGGGCTGGCCGGGGTCCAGGCTCCAGCGCTCGTCGCTCAGGTCGTAGAGGAGCTGGCCGCCGGCGGCCTCGTCGCCATAGAGCACGGCGGCGGCGGCGGCGATCATCGGCTCGCGCAGCCCGCCGAGCGCCAGCACGGCCGAGACGCGCCCGCGGGACTGGATCCAGTCGAAGGGGACGCCCAGGGTGAGGTGCACCACCGGGATGGTCGCCGCCTCGATGAGCCACTCGACGAGCTGCTGCTGCGGCAGCGACCAGCGCGCCTGCACGGTGCCGATGACCAGCACCTGCGCCTGGGTCGCGGCGATGGCGTCCATGGTCTCCGAGAAGAGCGCGGGCGCGTTGGGGACCAGCGCCCACAAGACGCTCTCGACGGCCGGGTCGTGGTCGCGCAGGGCGTCGGCCATCGTGCGGTCGGCCAGGTTGAGCCAGCCCGACCCGGCGTCCTGGAAGGCCGTGTCGGGGCCCACGTAGACCACGCGGCGCCCGGCGAGGGGCAGGGCGGCGCCGTCGTCCTCGACCAGCGCGATGGCCCGGGCGGCGTGCTGGCGGGTCATGGCCGCGTCGGCCGGCTGGCTCAGAGCGCCGGGGCCGGCGGGGGGCTCGGACGCGAGGCAGGCGCGCGCCTTGGCGCGGAGGATGCGCCGGGTCGAGGCGTCCAGCTCCTCGCGGCTGAGCGTCCCGGCCGCCAGGGCGCCCTCGACGGCCGTGGCGAGCTGCTCGATCTGGGCTGGCTCCACCGTCACGTAGAGCAACAGGTCGGCCCCCGCGCGCAGCGCCTCCAGCCCCGGCAGGTCGCCCTCGTCGAGGCCGATGCTCGCCCCGCGCATCCCCAGGGCGTCGGTGATGATGAGGCCCTCGAAGCCCATCTCCTGGCGCAGCACCTGCTGGTGCACGATGCGCGACGTGATGGCAGGCCGCTCCGGGTCCAACGCCGAGAAGAGCGCCGGCATCGTCATGATGGCGCCGGTGCCCGCGGCGATGGCCGCGCGGAAGGGCTCCATGTGCGCGTCGAGCCCACCCTCGCGCGTGGTGTCGATGACGACCACGTCGGTGTGCGGGTTGCCGCTGGACAGGCCGTCGCCGGGGAAGTGCTTGGCGGTCGCGACCACGAGGTTGCGCTGGAGCCCGACCACCGCCGCCTGGCCCAGGCGCGCGTTCAGCGCGGCGTCGGGCCCGAAGGCGCGGGTGTTGAGGTTGCCGTTTCGCGTGGTGTGGACGGTGTCGAGCACGGGCGCCAGGTCCAGGTTGACGCCCAGCGCCCGCAGCTCGCGCCCCATCAGGTCGAACTCGCGGAAGGCCACCTCGGGGTCGCGGGTCTGCCCGATGGGGGTGGAGCCGATGGTGTCGGTGCCGCCGGTCAGGCGGTTCAGGGCCGCGTTGGTGCCGCCCTCCTGGTCGATGCACACCCACAGCGGCACGCCCGTGGCCTCGACGGCCTGGGACTGGGCCTGCGCCAGCAGGGCCGCGGTCGTCTCCGGGGCGCCCAGCGCCAGGCCGGTCGCCGGCTGCAGGAACACGCCGCCCACGGCCCAGGTGTCGATCAGCGCGCGCCCGTCGGCGTCGGGGCCCGCCGCGTCGCCGCGCAGGCCGACGATGAGGTGCTGGCCGATCTGCTGGCGCAGGCTGAGCGCGCTCATGCGGGCGTCGATGGCCGCCTCGTCGACGGCGCACCAGGGCACGGGGATCGCCAGCGGGTCGAACTCGGGCGGCGGCACATCGGCGTCCGGGAGGTCGGCGGACGCGTCGGGCAGGTCGGGGCTGCTGGCGGGTTCGCCCGCGCAGCACACGCAGAGCGCGGCGGCTGCGAGCGTCGGGGAGAGTCGCATGCGGCGCATCATGGCAGATGCGTCGGCGTTGCGTCGAGTTGCATGTCCGGCCCGACGCAGTGCAAGAAGGACGGGGCGAGCGGCGCGACGGGGAGGGTGGCATATGACACATCGGAGCTGGCTGGCGGCCGTGGCGCTGGTCTGGGCGGGCTGCGCGGGCGGCGACACCGAGGGGGCGGCGGACGTGCTCGCGGACGTGCTCGCGGACGTGGCGGACGCGCTTCCGGACGGCGTCGACGCGGCCGACGTGGCCGACGGCAGCGACGACGCCGAGCTCACCGCCGAGGTGGACAGCGGTCCGCCCGCGCTGGAGACGCCGACCTTCAGCGCCTACGCCCCGCGCCCGACCTCGATCCTGCCGCCGGCGCTGGAGTCCTGTGCGGTCATCCGGGACACGACCTGCACCGGGGGCACCACCCGCACCTGCGCGCTCTACGACACGGTCGCCGGCGAGTGGGCGGCCGAGGTCCCGCCGATGACCGAGCAGGCCTTCGTCTTCGACCGCTACTTCGACCGCTACCACCAGGCCAACGGCCAGTCGATGGACCTGCGCTTCACCAGGCCGGTGCTGGCGGGGACGCCCGAGGCCGAGTGGTCCAAGCCCGAGTACTTCGAGCGCTACGACGGCTTCGGCGATGCGTCCGGCTGGACGGGCACCGCGCTCTGGGCCGCCGCCGCGCGCTACCAGGTCACCGGGACGCCGGCGGACTACCAGCGCATGCTGGGCAAGCTGGAGGCCATGGCCTTCATGTACGAGGTCACCGACGTGCCCGGGCTGCTGGCGCGCTCGCACTGGGCGATGCTGCCCGAGGGCGCCCCGCGGCCGCTGGGGCACTGGGGCGAGTCCATCGGCGCCTTCGAGGTGGGCGACGGCAAGGACGGCCACTTCAGCTTCCCCATCGCCGAGCGCTTCCACGACCGGCTGCCCACCTACTACCTGACCCAGGTCACCATCGACGGCCAGGACTACCCCACCACGCCGCGCGTGCAGAGCGACGCCTCCCGCGACATGTACGTGCGCAGCCTCCCCGGCATCCTGCTGGCCTGGGACATGCTGGCCGAGGGCCCGCGCGAGGACGCCGTCCGCGCCACGCTGCGTGAGGAGATCCCCTGCACGCTCAACCGGATGAAGAAGGGCCACATCATCCACCTGCAGGAAAACCCCGACGTGCTCGAGGCGGTCACGACCTACTTCGCCGGGCCCCACCTGCAGCTCGACCCGGGGGACCTGGACTTCGCGGCCCTCGACGAGCTGGTCTTCTACGTGCTCGAGCAGCCGAGCCCGCTGCACCTCGACGCCTTCGACCGCGCCTGCCCGAGCGGGCCGCCGCGCACCTTCGACCCGGCGCTGGAGCTCGACGCCGCCGACCCGCTCTTCCTGCTGCGCCTGGCCGAGCTGGCCAGCCGCGAGCAGCGCCAGGGCGAGGTCCCCATCCAGTTCTCCATGCACGTCAGCATCCGCGCCTCCGACGCCCTCTTCATCAGCCAGTGGGCGCTCACGGCGCACTACCTCACCGGCGACACCGCCTACCTGGACTTCCTGGCCGAGCTGATGGCGTCGATCCCCTACCAGCAGGTCCTCGACACCCTGGGCGCCTTCCAGCTCCCGCGCTGGTGCGCGCCGCACTACGCGCCGTCGATCACCTACCCCTCGCTCTACAACGTGCTGGCGCGCGTGGACCGCGAGGCCTACCCGGTGTTCTGGCGCATGCTGTCCACCGTCGCGCGCGTCGAGGGCTGGGACAAGGAGAACGGCCCGCGCGACGACGCCTTCTGGGGCATCCTCTACGGGCGGATGGTGACCGCCGAGACCGACCCCCAGCGCGACGCCCGCACCGCCGGCGCCGTGGCGCTGCTGGCGACCTACGGCATGAACCCCGACGACAAGCTCGAGCCGGACCGCTCCTACCCGCGGAACTTCGTCGACCACCCCGACCCGGAGATCACGCTCGAGGAGATTGCCCCCGGCGATCCGGAGTGGGCGCTCTGCGAGGAGCCGGTGAACGTCCTGGGACTGGAGATCCCGGCGCCGAAGATCGACGGCATCCCGATCCGCGCGGTGGATCCGCTGCCGCTGGCCAAGCGCATCGGCGGCACCCTGCTCTGGCAGATGGACCCGTGGATGGTGCAGCGGGAGTACGGCGGCGTCGGCATGGACCACCAGTGGCCGATGCTGGGCATGTTCACGCCCTACTGGATCGGCCGCTCCGACGGGCTCATCACCGAGGGGCGCGGCCTGGCGCTGGCGTGGAAGGACACCGGCGCCGCCTGCGCGCCCTGAAGCGCCGCACGATGGGCCCTCCACGCCCGCCGGCGAGCGCGCTATGATGCTCGGGCATGGACGACGACACCCCGCGCATCCAGAGGGCCACCCTGGCCGACGTCGAGACGCTGCTCGAGATGATGCTCGAGTTCAACGGCATCGAGGGCATCCCCTGGTCCGCCGAGGCCGCGCGGGCGCCGCTCGAGAAGCTGCTGATCTCCGCCCAGCTCGGCGCGGTGGGCCTGATCTTCGAGGGCGACACCTTGCGCGGCTACTGCGTGCTCACCTGGGGCTACGACCTGGAGTGGTCCGGCCGCGACGCGTTCCTGACCGAGCTCTACCTGCTGCCCGAGGCGCGCCGCCGCGGCCTGGGCAGAGACGTCATGGCGCTCATCGAGGCCCTGGCCATCGAGCGCGGCGCCCGCGCCCTGCACCTGGTCGTGAGGCCCGACAACGAGGGAGCCGTCCGCCTCTATCGCTCGGCCGGCTTCCAGACCTCGCCACGCCTCTTCATGACCAAGGCCCTCCCGCGCGACTGAGCACAGCCGCGACCTCGCCCGGCCGCGCTCAGCCCGCCTTGCGGAAGGTCAGGTTGTAGCGGAACGGCCCCGTCAGCGGGTGCTCGCCTTCGGGCAGGCGCAGCACACCGTGGAAGCGCAGCCGGGACGGGCCGCCCCAGACCACCACGTCGCCGTGCTCGAGCGGTACGCGCTCGGGGCGGTCGGAGCGCTCGGGGCCGCCGAACTGGAAGGTCGCCGGCAAGCCGAGGGAGACCGACACGATGGGCTGGCCCAGGTCGCGCTCGTTGCGGTCCTGGTGGCGCGTCATCCGGGCGCCGATGGCGTAGCGGTTGACCAGGCAGGCGTCGGGCTCGAAGCCCGGGTAGCCGGCGCGCGCCGCCGCCTCCCGCGCCAGCGCCAGGAAGGACTCGGGCATCGCCGGCCAGGGCTGGCCGCTCTGGGGGTCCAGCTCGGTGTAGCGGTAGCCGGAGCGGTCGGTCACCCAGCCGAGGCGGCCGCAGTTGGTCATCGCCACCGACATCACGAAGCCGCCCGGCGTCTCCATGTGCCGGAAGGGCGCGGCGGCGGCTACTCGATGCACGTCGGCCAGCAGCGCGTCCACGCGCGAGAGCGCCGCCCCGCCGAGCCACAGGGCCCCCGGCGCCAGCACGCGCTCGCCGCCGCGCGCTGGCTGGGGCGGAGAGCCGAGCCCCAGGCTGAGCTGCCGGCCGCCCATCACCCGGCCCCACCCGGCGGCGCGGCGACCTGCGCGGCCAGCTCGGAGAGCGTCGCCACGACGTCCCCATCACCGGCACCCGGCAGCGCCGCGCGGTCCAGGCGTATCCCGCGCAGCCCCGCCGCTCGCGCGCCGGCGACGTCCTCCGCCTCGCTGTCGCCCACCATCCAGACCTGCTCGGGCGCGGCCCCGTGCCGGGTCACCGCGGCCCGGAAGATCGCCGGGTCGGGCTTGGCCGCGCCGACCTCCGCCGGCAGGGTCACCGTGTCCAGCAGCGCGTCCAGACCCAGGGCGGCCAGCACCCGGGTCAGGCGGTCGTCGAAGTTCGACACGACGCCGGTCTGCACGCCCGCGGCCCGCAGCGCGGCCAGGGTCGAGCGCGCGTCGGGGTAGAGCTGCCACGGCCTGGCGGTGGCGAACCACTCGTAGAGCCCCGGCCCCAGCCACCGGCCCGCCTTGGCCCGCCCCGCGGCCTCGAAGCTGCCGGCGATGATGCGCAGCCAGGCGGCGCGGGCCTCGCCAGCGTCCGAGGGCAGCGCCGCCTCGGCGGCGAAGGCGGCCCGAAACCCCAGCTCGAGCGCGGCCGCGTCGGCGTCCACGCCCGCCTCGGCCGCGTAGCGCGCGTAGGCCCGGCCCACGCCGCCGCGCACGCGGGCCAGGGTGCCCACGAAGTCGAAGAGCACCACCCGGGGCGCCGGCCCGCTCACGCCCGGCGCCGGCTCACGGGGCCGCCTCGGGCTCGGGGTACTGCGTCTGCAGCGCGGGTGAGATGCCGTGCCGGGTCGCGATGTCGCCGTACACAGCCGCGTGCGGACGCTGGCGCCGCGCCTTCGCCGGGTCGTCCGGCTCGACCGCGAAGAGCCCGAAGCGCAGCTCCATCCCGTGGTTCCACTCGTAGTTGTCGACCAGGGTCCAGGCGAAGTAGCCGCGCACGTCGACCCCGTCGCGGATGGCCCGCCACAGCCAGGTCAGGTGCCGCACGAAGAAGCGCGACGCGGCGGCCTCGTCGTCCTCGTGAATCTCGACGCCGTTCTCGGTGATGATGACCGGCAGCCCGTAGCGCTCGCGCACCAGCGTCGCCATCTCGTAGATGCCGCGCGGGTAGTCCTCCCACACCACCAGCGTGAAGGGGTTGAAGGTGGTCAGCGCCGACAGGTCGGGCAGCAGCGGGTCCTCGGTGCCCTCGATGGTCACCCGCGTGTAGTAGTTGACGCCGACGTAGTCCATGCGGCCCGCCAGGTCGGCGCGCGGCACGCCCTCGCCGTCCAGCTCCGGGTCCTCGACGCCCTTGGCCACCGCGTCCAGAAACGCCAGGTTCCACAGGTAGAAGGCCCGCTCGGCGGCGCGCACGTCCAGCGGCTCGCTGGGGTCGGCCGGCCGGAAGGGCGTCATGGCGTAGACCAGCCCCACCTCGGCCGCCACCCCGTCGCCGTCGGCGTCCTTCGTGTCGGCGGCCTTCAGCGCGTCGTACATCCGCGCGTGCGCCTCGATGAGCGCGTTGAACACCGTCTTGGCCTCGGCGCTGGCCAGCGACACCCCCGGCGGGTTCACCCGGTCGGCGCTGGGGAAGATGTAGCCGGGGAACACGACCGCGAAGGGCTCGTTCTCGGTGGCCCACAGGTCGACCTCGGCGCCGAACTCCTCCCCGACGAAGCGGGCGTACTTCGCGATCTCGTGCA
The DNA here is from genome assembly GCA_020632695.1 of Deltaproteobacteria bacterium. GTDB lineage: Bacteria > Myxococcota_A > UBA9042 > PHBI01 > JACKFB01 > JACKFB01. The sequence continues at coordinate 407,757 of JACKFB010000003.1, read as the reverse complement.
CCGCGCGGGTCGAGTCCACCCAGCCGCGGTCGCGGCAGGACTCGAGGTCCTCGTGGCAGGCGACGCCGTCGTGCAGCCAGAGCGGCAGCGTGTAATGGTTCAGCGTCACCAGCGGGGTGACGCCGCGGGCCTTCAGCGCCGCGAAGATGGCGTGGTAGCGGGCCACCGCCTCGGGGTCGGCGATGCTGCGCAGCACGTCCATGCTCTCGACGCCGTCGGTCGCGGTCGGGAAGATGCGGCTCCACTCGAGACTCATGCGGAACCCGCGCAGCCCCAGGCCCGCCAGCCGCTCGATGTCCTGCTCGTAGAGTTCCCAGAAGCCCGGGCCTGCCGTGGGCGGGTCGCCGGCCATGTGGGCGCCCGGGTCGGCCAGGATCTCCGGGCTGGTGATCCACTGGTACCAGTCCGAGCCGCGGTCCTCGCACTGCTCGGGCGCCAGGGTCGGGCAGCCCATGTCGGCCTGGAAGCCCGCGATGGCCGCGCCGAAGAGAAATCCGGGCGGAAAGCGCAGCGTCCCGTCGTCCGGCTCGGCGCTGTCGACCTCCGAGGCGTCCCCGTCGGCGTCCAGCGCGTCGCTGCCCCCGCCACCGCCACCACCGCAGGCGGCCAGCGCCATCCCACACGCCACCGCCCAAGCCTCGAACCATCGCATCGGTCGCCTCCGTGCCGTCGCGATTGTCGGCCTCGGCGGCCGCCGCAGCAACCCCGCGCGCCGCTGCCCGGTCTCCGCCCGAGATCCGCGCCCACAGAGCCTCCGCGTGCGCCTGCCGCGCCCGGCCGCACCAGAGGATCGACGGCGATCTTCCGACGGGGCATACTGCCGCCTCACGTCAGCGTCGTCCCGTCATCCACCGTGGTCCCCCGGCCACCCGGCCCCGCTGTCTGCCCCATGCCGAACCTCGAACAACGCCGCCCCTTCTACCTGAGCGAAGCGGTCACCATCGGCTACTGGCTGGTCGTCAGCCTGGTGATCCTGCTGTTCTTCCAGAACCTGCCCGAAGGCCGCCACGTCCTGGCCGTCCACGTGGGCTACCTGGCCTTCGTGTCGGGCGTCTTCTTCTGGATCCAGCGCCTTCCGCCCCAGCTCCAGCTCAACGTGCGCACGGCCTTCGCGGCGGTCATGGTGCCGGTGGCCTTCATGCAGCTCGCCGGCGTCGTCCCCTACCTCAACCCCATCGAGATGGAGGCGAACCTGCTGCGCATCGACGAGCGCATCTTCGGCGTCAACCCGCAGGAGTGGATGCAGCAGTACTACCACCCGGCGCTGACCGAGGTGTTGCAGGTCGTCTACGCCTGCTTCTACTTGATCCCGCTGGCCGTCGGCCTGCCGCTCTTGCTGCGCGGCCGCCACAAGGACGCCGAGGTGTTCTGGACCGCCGTCGCCTTCGCCTTCTACCTGTCCTACATCACCTACATCGTGGTGCCGGCGCGCAGCCCCTACATCTTCGCCGAGACCCCCGAGGGCCGCTACCTGCTGACCTACAGCTCGGAGCTGCGCGGCCTGCTGCTCACCGACCGCCTCCGCGCCTCCATCCACGACATGGAGCGCATCAAGCACGACTGCTTCCCCTCGGGGCACACCGCCGTGTCGCTGGTGGTGCTGCTGATGGCCTTCCGCCAGCAGCGCAAGGTGTTCTGGGTCGCGCTGCCGGTGGTCTCGGCGCTCATCTTCAGCACCATCTACCTGCGCTACCACTACGTCATCGACCTGGTCGCCGGCGCCACCCTGGCGGTGGCCATCGTCTGGGTGACCCCGCCGCTGGTCGAGCGCTGGAATCGGCGCTACGGCCTCCCCGACGACCCCACCACCGTCCCCGAGCTGGAAGAGCTGCCCGCCCGCGTGAGCCAGCGCCTGCGCTGAGTGCCGCGCCGCCGCGAGGCTGCTCGCCGCCGCGCCGCGCTTCGTTCTGGCCGATCGCGATGGGGTCCTCGAGGCCTCCCCGGGCTCGAGCTGCGGCAGGGCACGCGCGTCAGAGGCCAACCATGGCGGACTCTATCGCTCGGCGCAGGCCGTCCGAGGACCAGGGCTTGTGGATGACGTCGGAGACCTGGGCGACGTCCCAGGCGCGCTGGATGGCGTCGGTGTCGGCCTGCCCGGTCAGGAGGATGCGCCCGATATCCGGGAAGCGAGAGCGCACGCTCGCCAGGAACTCGTCGCCGCGGGTGCCCGGCATCAGCCAGTCCGAGACGACGACGACGACGCGGGTGCCTCTGTCGTGCAGCTCCTCGAGGACCTCCCACGCCTCGGTAGCGTCGGCGGCCGTCTCGTAGGCGAAGCGGCGCCCGAAGAGGTTTCGGAGCTGCCCTCTGAGGCTGTCGAGGATGGTCTTCTCGTCGTCGACCATGAGGATGGCAGCGTTCTGCATCAGCTCGGCTCCGTGGACGCGGCGGCGTCTTCAGGGGGTCGCGGAAGTCGGACGGTGAAGCACGTGCGGCCGGGCTCGCTCTCGACGGACATCGCGCCGCCGTGCTTGGCGACGATCTCCCGGCAGATGGAGAGCCCGAGGCCGCTGCCCTCCCCCGCCGCCTTGGTCGTGTAGAAGGGCTCGAAGATGCGGGCGCGCTGCTCGGCGGGGATGCCCGGTCCGCTGTCGATGACCGCGACGGTGACCTCATGCGCGTCGGCGGTGACGACCACCTCCAGCAAACCCTTGTGGTCCATGGCCTGCAACGCGTTGTGTACCAGGTTGGTCCACACCTGGTTCAGCTCGTCGTGGCGCCCCTCGATGACGCCCGGGTCGTCGTAGCGACGCGCCAGCTCGACGCCGTGCTTTATCTGGGAGTGATAGAGCGTCAGCACCGTGTCGAGGTTGTCGGCCAGCGAGGCGCGCGTGGACTCGCCGTTGGCGCCGCCGGGGTGGGCGTAGCTCTTCAGCGCGAACACGATCTTCGAGGCGCGGTCGGCCGCGACGCGGATGTTCTGGCTGTTGCGCACCAGGGCCGCCATGTTGTAGGCGGCGCGGATCAGCGGCTCGCGCCGTTCGGACCGCAGAAGATCGAGGTGCATCGCGACCTGGTCGGTGACCCCGATGTCGACGAGCGTGGCCGCCAGCTCATCGACGTCGTCGAGGCCGGCCTCGCGGAGCTCATCTGCGAGCGCCCGACGCGACGCCCGCTCCTCACGCGAGGTCTGCGGCGCCGCGCGCGCGTCCACGGCGTCGACCAGGACACGCCACTGGACCCGGTGCTGCTCCGGCGTCCTGGCCAGCAGCTCGGGGAGCTCGCTGACGGTCTCGCCGACCGCGGTCCCCAGGTTCCCCACCGACGCACGGATCGCGCCCAAAGGCGTGTTCAGCTCGTGTGCCACGCCGGCGACGAGCTGTCCGAGCGCCGCCATCTTCTCGCTCTGGATCAGCGCCTGCTGGGACTCGGCGATCTGGCGGTTCATCTCGGCCAGCTCCTCCAGCGCCCGGCGACGCTGGGCCACGAAGAAGATGGTGAGCCCCAGCACGGCGGCCGAGACCGCGAAGAAGTTGATGGTGAAGGTGAAGGGTGCGAGCGACGGATCTGCCAGCGGTGCGGGCACCGGCAGATGCCCCTCCAACATCCCCGAGACCAGGACCAACACCAGGTACATGGTCACCCAGGCAAGGCTGGCGCGCGTGTCGTCGAAGGAGAACGACGCGACCACCGACAGCATCGCCCAGATCATCACCGCGCCGCTCGCGACGAAGCCGCCGAGCATCCACTGGAAGAGGAAGGGAAGGAGCAGGCTGATGAGCACCTGCAGGGTCCGGGCGAAGGCGAAGTTCTTGGTGCGAGAGAGCGCCAGGAAGTTGAGGATCGTGGCGCCCGCGTATCCGAAGGGGATGATCGAAGCGACCGGCAGCCCGAATCCCGCGGCGAGCGTGCCCCAGGTCAGCCCGCCGGCGCTCATCACCACGCCGGTCAAGATCAGGAAGCGGTGCCGCTGGCGCTGGTCGGCGCTGTCACCGGGGCGATCGGCGATCGCGGCGAGGCCCTCGTACCATGGCGCCGTAGCCGATGCGTCGGTGGTCATCGCGGTCGCCTCCTCACTCGGCAACGCCCCTCGCCGGCCCAAGCCAGTCCCCGGGGGCGGCACCCGCGGCCAGGGACCGGCATCGCTGGAGGCACCGGACCACCACGGGGTCGTCGGGATCGATGTTCCAGGCTGCGCTGAGATGCCCTGACGCCTCGGCGATGCGACCCTCGGCCATGGCGTCGCGGCCGGCCTCCAGGTGCTCACGGGTGGCGAGCTTGCGGGCCCGCTCAGCTTCCGGCAGCGCGTCGAGCACCTCGTAGATGGCCACCGGCTGCGTTCGGCCTTTGAGGCTCACGCGATCGACCATGCGCAGCGCGAAGGCGCCGGGATCGCGCAGGCCTGCCACGGTGGTCTCGCTGATGAGCAGCGTCGCGCCGACCTGGACGGTGTAGGCCTCGATGCGCGCGGCGACGTTCACAGGGTCACCGATGACGCCGGCGTCCAGCCGGTCGCGCCCGCCGATGATGCCCAGCATGAGGGGCCCCGTGTTGATGCCGACGCCGATTCGGATGGGCTGCTCGCCGCGCGCCGCGAGCGCAGCGTTGAAGCGGTCCAGCGCCCGCAGTGATTCGATCCCGGCGCGCACGGCGCTGTCGGGGTCGCCCTCGAAGAGCGCCATGATCCCGTCGCCGGCGAAACTGTCGATGAAGCCGCGCTCTTCTCGAATGGGCGGCTCCATGTAGCTCAGGTACTCGTTGATGAACCGGAAGGTCTGCTTGGGACCGCGCCCCTCGGCGAGCGTGGTGTACGACCGGATGTCGGAGAAGAGCACGCTGAGCTCCTGCTCGACGTGGTCGTTGAGCGAGACCTCCTCGAGTCGCTCTCGGCCCAAGAGGTGCAGGAACTCGAAGGGCACGAAGCGGCGGCTCGCCAGATGCGCGGCGACCAGCTCCTCGTGCTGCTGCTCCACCCGCAGCTCCTGGTAGTAGCTGCTCACGGCCTCGCGTACGGTGAGCTCGAGGTCGGTCAAGTCCCACGGCTTGGCGATGTACCGATAGAGCGCCGCGAGATTGACCACGCGACCAACGGCGTCCACACCTGCCTGACCGGTCAGCAATATCTTGCGCGTCCGGGGCTGCTGCCTGTGCACCTCGACCAGCAGCTCATCGCCCTTCATCCCCGGCATGATGTGATCGCTGAGGATGACCGGAAGCTCGCGACCGTGCAGCTCCAGCTCACCGAGGATCTCCAGCGCCTCGGCCGAGTCCTGGGCCACCTCCACCTCGAACTGCCCGTCGAACTGGCGACGGAGCTGCTCCTTGAGGCTGGCGAGCACGAGCGGCTCGTCGTCGACGCACAGGATCACGGGGCGCGTCAGGGCCATGTCGCCACCCGCGACGGCCCGCCGGCTCGAGGACGCGCCGGTAGCCCCACAACAACGGTCGCCGCAGGTGTACGCCCCCGGGGATCCCGGGCGGAATTGCCTTGGTGCGGTGCGATCATTTGACGAGGACGCTAGCACGGCATCTGCGCCTCCCGGTAGGCCGGATTCGGGCACCCGCTGGTCAGAAGCTGACCACCGCCGCGCCCCGTGTCGCGAGTCTCGGCGCCGTGTCGCGGGGCCGGGCATCGCAGCAGCGGCTGGACAGGTCGGGGGCCGCGGGGCTACCTGTCGTCTCGGTGGAGAGCGGCGAGCGAGCGCCGCGAATGGGGGCCGACCACATCGACGGCACCGCGGACCGCGCGCCGGACGGATCGATGGGGGGATGCATGAACCTGGAAGCGCTTCGGGTGTTCGTCGAGGTCGCGGAGCGGGGATCCATCAAGGCAGCGGCGGAGAAGCTCGCCATGTCGCGTGTGACGGTGAATCGTCGCCTCGACGAGCTGGAGGCCGCGGCGGGCACGGCGCTGCTGCTGAGGACCGCGAGCGGGGTCAAGCCGACGGCGGCGGGTGCTGTGCTCCAGGCGCAGGGGGCCCCGCTCATCGCGGCGGCTGGGGCGTTGCTCTCGTCGGCGCGAGAGATCGGTGCGCTGCCGACCGGCGTGCTGCACGTCGCCATTCCCATCGGGCTGCCTCCGGGTGCCATGGCGATGCTCTTCCAGGGCGCGATGAGACTCTGGCCGAAGCTCAGCTTCCGGATTCACTATCTCGCCGACCCCCTCGAGGGTCTGGGAACACGTCACGAGGTCGCGTTCACCATCTACCCCATCGATCCCTCGCCGTCCTGGGAGATCACCCAGCTCCTCCCCCTCGTGCACGGCCTGATCGCCAGCCGCGCCTACCTGGACTCGCACCCTCCCATCCTCAGCCTCGAGGACCTCGCGCAGCACGACCTCGTATTGTGGGAGTGCCCTGACCTGCCGCGCGACGCGATACCCTTGCAAAGTGGCGAGTTCCACCTCGTGCGTCCTCGTCTGTCGACGAACGACGCGCATGTGGTCCGCCAGTTCGTCGCGGCAGGCAGCGCGATCGGGTTCGCGCCCGACGCGCCCCTGGGCCCGGGCATCCCCGAGATTCAGCGCGGACTGGTGCCGGTCCTGCGTGAGATCGTCGGGCGGAGCGGCGCTCTCCAGATGGTGGTGCCCACAGCGCTCACGCGAGTCCCGCGTGTCCGCGCGCTCTTCGAAGCCGTCATCGCTCATCTGGCGCGGATGGAGACCCCGCGGCCCCAGTAGCAGGCGAGGGCTCGGGGACCGAGGCCGCTCACTTCTCGCTCGTTCGCACGGTGAGAAGTCTTCACCCCTGGACCCTCGCCCCCTCCTCGCGTGAGCCAGCGCCTGCGCTGAGCCGCGGCCGGCCCGCTCAGCCCTGGCAGGCGCCGCTGCAGGTGGCGCCGAGGGGACAGGCGGGGGTGGCGTCGGCGCCCGCGGGGTAGACCGGCTCGCACTTCTCACCGAACCCGCTCCACTCGGCGCGGCAGAAGCCGTCGATGCAGAGCAATCCGGGGCCACAGGGCGGCGCCTCGGGGTCGCCTTGGAGCGCGCCGCAGGGGCGGTTGAGGGCGATGTCCTCGAGGCCCAGGCACTGCCCCGGCCAGGGCCCCTGGAAGCAATCGTCGGCGTCGCTGCAGGCGAAGCCGGGCGTGCCCGCCACGGCGTAGGGCGGCGGCGTGATGGCGCAGCGCCCGCTCTGACAGGCCTGGTCGCTCAGGCAGGGGTCGCCACGCGCGCCGGCCCCCGCAGGGCCGCACACCCCCGGGTAGCCGCAGACGGGCTCGAGGGCGTCGCGGCACAACCCCGGCGCGTCGGGCAGCCCGGCCGCGCTCAGGGCCGGTCGCGCCGCCGGCTGGCATACCAGGCCCGACCCGCAGCCGCGGGAGCCGAAGCCGTTGGAGAACCAGGTCGAGCCGTCACCGAAGCGCGGGGCCCACTCGCACGCAGCGCCGGCCGCGCCGTCGACGCCGCCGCAGGATCCCGTGGCGATGTCGCCCGCGCCGCGCAGACACACGCCGGGTGCGGCGCAGTGCGCGTCGACGCCACACGGCTTCCCGAGCGCGGCGGGCGGGTTGCAGACGTCGTCGACGTCGCAGGACAGCCCCGCGGCGCAGGGGCGGAAGTCGCAGGCCTCGCCGGCGGTGAGGTCGCGCTCGCAGGTGCCCGTCGCGCTCAGGCAGTTCGTGCCCTCCACGCACGTGAGGATCGCCACGCTGAGGCATTTGTCCGTGGCGATGCCGCCACCGCCGCCACACACCCGGCACACGCCGCCCTCGACGACCGGCGCCCCGCTCTCGCATCCAGCGAGAGCCAGCGACACCGCCAGCAACCACGCGAGTCGCGGCACTCTCGGCCCGATGTTCACCATGGACGAATCGTACCACACCCGGCACGACGCCGCCGGCCCCAGCCGCCCCCGCTCCTGCCCGCCGCGGGACGAACCCGCGGCCGAGGTCCTCCCACGAGGAACCCGCGGCCCGGTTCCGCCGCCTACAGCGCTCCGGGGCTGCGCAGGAGCTCGGCGCTGGGCGACACCTCCACCGAGCCGTCGAGGATGCCGATCACGCCCGGGTCCGACGACTGCAGCACGTGGCGGGTAGCGAAGGCGACCGTGTAGACCGCCGCGGTTCGGAGGCTCACCTCCAGCGGGAGCGTCGCGCACTCCAGGGTGCCGGTGACGGACTCGTGACACCCGCCCTTCAATGAGACCCATGTGAGATTCGCCGCGGCGGCGCGCTCGAAGATCCCGGTCCCGTCGTTGCTCTCGGTGCCGGAGATGTGGAGCATCGGCACCGGCACCTGCGCGAAGCCTTCGTCGGGCAGCAGCTTCGCGTCGATGGTGCAGTCGAGCGACACACCGGCCACGACGCGTGGATCGGTCTGCAGCGCTTCGAAGGCTGCGATATCGGCCTCGGTGCAGCCGTCACCGCAGCCGTCGCGAACGGCGTCGAGATCGAGTGCCAGACCGCCCAGGATCCAGGCGTCCTGTCCACCGTAGCTGTGTCCCATCACCAGGACCCTCGAAGTGTCCACGCGGCCGCTGAGCGGGTGGTCGGCAGGCAGGTTGGCGACATGGTCGAGAGCGCTGAGCACATCGAAGGAGCGGATGGCCGTGAACGAATAGGGGAGGGAGACGTTGAAGTCGGAGAGGGTGTCCCCCGCATGCGATGGCGCGACCACGATCCATCCGTTCCGCACGAACTGCCGGGCGATGGTGCTGATCTGGCCCGGGAACCCACGCCCACCATGAGAGTAGATCAGCAGCGGGGCCGGCCTGGACCCGCTCGGCGGCCGAAGGGTCGCGTCCTTCCAGGCAAAATCGTCGGGGAAGATGATGAACACCGAGCCGTAGCCCTTCTCATCATCGGTCGGGTACCAGGTGTAGAGGTCCACGGTCCTCGGCGTCTCCAGACCCGGCACCGTGTAGGTCATCTGCTCGATCCGCAGCCCCGCCGGACTCTCGAGGTCCACGTCGGGTGCGCCCATGTTCCAGCCCACCATCGCGTCAGTGTCGGGACTGGTGGCGTCCAGGTCGTCCGTGCTGTCCGCCACGCCCGGCGTCGCGTCCTCCGCGTCGACCGCGCTGTCCGCCGCGTCCGTGTCCGTCGCGTCGCCCCCGTCCTGCCCGGAAGGGCTGCCGCAAGCGGCCACGAGCGCCAACGCGGCGGCGACGCAGACGGGCAGGGCTCGGGTCGCACGCAGCGCCCGGCGACGCAGAGCCCCGGAGTCATTCATGGCCGTCATCTCGCTGTCCGGGTGCGTGGAGCCCATCGTTCAGGCGCTGAGCCACGCTAGGGGCCCGACAGGTCGCCGTCAACGCGCCCGTCGGTCGGGGAACGCCCTCGGCCTGCGACCGCAGCCGCCGCGCGCGGTCGCAGGCCGTCAGACCCGGCCCCCTCGGCGCCCGCCCCTGGCGCTGACCCGCGTGTTGGCGCAGGGCGGAGCGGAGGCTCCGGCCGCCCCGAGGGCCACCGGCCGGGAGCGGCCCCACCGCGGCGCGCACGGGTCGCCTCGCCTTGCCGCATCAGGCGGCCTGGCCCATCCTGGCCGGGCTGGTTCTTTCAGAGGGGGGAGCGCCATGGCGATCTCGGTTCCGTCGCGCGTCCAGCGCCGTGGGGCGCCATCCCCCCGATCCCAGGGACCCGGTCGCGCACGGGTCTCGTCGCGCCTGCCGCGACCCGTCACGGGCGTCGCGGCGTCGTTGCTCGCTGCGCTCGTGCTGCTGTCGCCCGGCTGCGGAGGGGACGGGGCCGACCGCCGGTTCCCGCCCGATCACGGCGACCTCCAGGCCGATGTGGCCGGCTCCGACCTCGACGGGGCGGACGCCGGGGAGCTCGAGGCGGACACCTCGGAGGACCCGGGCCCGGAGCACCAGCCGGGGCTGCTGGGCGAGCACATCGCGCGGTACCTGCCGGACGGGGTGTCGCCCGAGGAGCTCTTCCCGTCCTTCGCGCTCGTCGAGCCGCGGTACCCTACGGGGCCGGTCCCTGACGGATGGGGTCCCACGCCGGCCTTCAGCGCGGAGGGCGGCACCCATGTCGCCCAGCTTGCGATCGCGGACGGCACGGATCTCTATGGGACCGGCGAGATCGCAGGTCCCCTCCGCCGAAACGGCCAGCGCACGCAGGCGTGGACCGAGATGCCGAACTTCACGAGCGGCGACGGCGGCGTCCGGTTCGACGACAGCTATGACCACCTCTACCAGGCGCATCCGTGGGTCCTGGCGGTGCGCGCGGACGGCTCCGCGTTCGGCGTGCTCGCCGACACCACGCGCCGCTGCCGGATCGACCTGACCGACGGGATTCGCTTCGAGGCCTCCGCGCCGTTCCCCGTCATCGTGATCCAGGGGGACGGCCCGCTCGAGGTCCTCGCCGAGCTCGCCGACCTGACCGGCCACCTGGACATGCCGCCCCGCTGGGCCCTCGGTCATCAGCAGAGCCGCTTCTCGTACGTGGACGACGGGGCGATGCGGTCCATCGCGCAGGAGCTCCGCGACCACCAGATCCCGACGGACGTCCTGTGGCTCGACGGGGTCTACATGGACGACTACCGCCTCTTCACGTTCGACGAGCAGAGCTTCCCCGAGCCGGCCGGCCTCCTCGACGACCTGGGGGACCTGGGCTTCCACGTCGTCCCCATCTTCGACCCCGGCGTGCGATACGAGGAGACCTTCCCGCTCTACCGGGAGGCGCTCGAGCAGGACCTGCTCCTGAAGTTCCCGGACGGCGAGGTCTACAACAACCTGGTGTGGGGCAACGCCCTGTTCGCGTTCCCCGACTTCAGCCAACGCGCGACGCGCGACTGGTGGACGCGCCACATGGGGGCCTTCCTGGAGACGTACCCTTTCAGCGGCGTCTGGGTCGACCTGAACGAGCCCGTCGTCTACGGGGTGATCGAGTGGTACCCGCCCGAGGAGCTCGTCTCGCTGGGCGACGACCGCACTCCCCCGGCGACCCAGGCCGAGTACCACAGTGTCTACGCCCTGCAGCAGCTCGCCGCGACCGAGGCCGCGTTCCGGCAGGCACACCCCGACCGCCGGCCCTTCATCCTGACCCGCTCCAGCTACCTCGGGGGGCAGCGGCACGCGGCCACCTGGACCGGTGACAACACGGCGACCTGGGCGCACCTGGACTGGTCCATCGCCATGATCGGCAACCTGGGCCTCTCCGGTCAGCCCTTCAGCGGGGCCGACATCGGGGGCTTCTTCGTGCCCGAGGGGACCGAAGGGGACCCGGCGCCCTGGGATCCCGAGCTGTTCGCCCACTGGATCGGCATCGGCGCGTTCTATCCGTTCTGCCGCAACCACTCGGCCGGGACCGATGATCCCTTCACCGCGCTCGTCGGCGGCGGGCCGACCCACCACGCCTGGGACTTCGGCCCCGACATCGAGCGGCTCTACCGAGAGTCGGTCGAGCGCCGCTACCGCCTGCTGCCCTACCTCTACACGCTGTTTCGCGCCGCCTCCGAGCGAGGGGCGCCGATCATGCGCCCGGTGTTCTTCGCGGCGCCCGCGGACGCACGGCTCCGCCGCGAGGACCGCGCCTTCCTGCTCGGGCCAGACCTGCTGATCGTGCCGCAGTGGCCGGAGGGGGTGCTCGACGACGGCTCCCCGCTCGAGTTGCCCGACGGCTTCGACCAGGAGATCACCCTCGTGGGCGAGCAGCCGGACGCGGACGCGGCGCTCCCTCGCATCCGCATCCGGAACGGGGCCATCGTGCCGGCCGGCGTCGTCGCCCAGACCACGGCCTTCGACCCGTCGTCGCGGCTGGACCTCTACCTCACCCTCGACGAGAACGGCACCGCCTCGGGCACCCTCTACGAGGACGACGGCGAGGGCCATGAGCACCTCGAGGGCCACTACCGCTTGATCGACCTTCGGGCCGAGACGGTCGATGGCGATGTCGTCGTCACGCTCGAGCGCCGGGAAGGCGACATGGACCTGCCGACCCGCCCCGTGCGGGCGCACTGGTACAGCAGCGCGGGGGTCACGACGGCCGAGGGAACGACGGACCGGGTCGTGTTCGGCAAGAGCCCGCCCTGAAGACCCGCCCCTGGGGTCCTGGGGTCCGGTGCGGTCTCATCGACGACAAGTCCCCAAGCCCGGACCCAGCTCCTTTCGTCGTCAGAAGCGGGGTCGAGCCTCAGGGATCATACGTCGGGACCCGACCCGTCTCCCTGGCGGGCGGCCGCGCTCGACGACAACCAGAGGCTCATGAGCTCCGCCCGACTCGAGACGCCCAGCTTGCGGTAGACGGCGACCACGTACTGGTGGGTCGTGGACTCGGCGAGGCCCAGCCTGTCCGACACCACCTTCTCGGGCAGCCCCTGCAGCAGGTAGGAGAGGGTCTCCCGCTCGCGGGGTGAGAGCCGGGTCATGCCCGGCAGCAAGCCCAGGCTCCGGACGTAGTGCTCGCACAGCGGCTCCAGTCCGTCGAGAGCGGCGCGCGCCAGAGCCACGTCGCGATCGGAGAACCGCCCGGCAGTGCGGTAGAACACGAAGCAGACCTCCAGGTTCACCGCGACCGGGCGCTGCGCGACCAGCTCCGCGGTCACCCCGAGCGCGGCGGCGTGGGCGTAGCCGCGCGTCTTGCGGTACGCCTCCTCGTCCATCAGATCGCGGGCCCTTCGGACAAGGGTTTGTCCGCTGGCGGCGGTCGCCGCACCAGCGAGGCCGTCGGCGAGGATCTCGGGCGGCTGCGCCAGCCACGATTGCGCCCGGTCCTTCAGGTCAGCGAGTGCGCTGCCGTGGACCGACATGTGGATCGGACGCCAGCCCGAGAGCGGGTCGTCCGCCGGGAATTCCCGCAGCCGTCGGTTCAGGATCAGCACCGCCATGTCGGCGCCGACGAGGGGACAGAGGGTCTCCAACGTGTCGGCCACCGCGCCGTCCAGGTCGGCCAAGGGATGGCGGGCAATCTCCATCCACAGCCGAGACAGCTGCATCCAGTCTTTCGAACTCAGTGACACCATCTGCTCGGCACCCGGTCCGGTCCGGACCTCGCTCGTTCGCTCTCCTGCCTGCTGTCCCGGTCTCCGGCGCCCCCCCTACGGTTTCGTAGGATTGACGCTGGCAAGTTGGAGTTGGAATACCAACCCACTGCCATCACAGCCGACCAGGAGCGAGGGGACCATGCCGGGCAGGATGTTTGCACGGAGCAAGAAGGTCAAGCCAGCCGAAGCGAGCGCGGAGGCGCTCGAGCACCGCGCCGGGGACGCGCGGCGGGGCCTGCGCGGGATGAACTACGAGGACGGGGCGCGTGCGCTCGCGCCGGGCGGGGCGCTGGAGGGGGCATCCACCCTGAGCATCCGGCCGGGGGCCATCGCCCGCCACCTCACGGACGTGAAGCCGAGCGCCATCCCCAGGACCCTGGCGGGCCTGCGCCTCGAGCTCAGCGGCGAGGCCCAGGAGCTCGTGTGGCAGATCGAGGCCTTCTTCGAGGCCGCGCTGATGCAGCCCAAGCTCCAGGTCACCGACGACGAGAAGCGCACGTCGAAGAAGCGCGCGAAGCACCTCAACCGCATGGGGGCCAAGATCGGTCTGGCCGCCCTGTCCCCCATCGCCGCGTTCGCCATGGAGCAGAAGCGGAGCCTCGGGCCGCGCCCGAACCAGGAGAAGGCCGCCCATTACATGGGGGCCGAGTCGAACGCCAAGAACGACTACGAGGACCGCTGCGAGGAGTACCTCCAGGCCCGCCTGGGCCACCACCTGACCGCCATCGGCGAGCAGGCCCGCCGCGCCGGCGTGCGCGAACCGTTCGACGAGACGCTGATACAGCTCGCCATCCCGTGCGTGAGCGCCTGGAAGTCGGCCGAGAAGCGTGCCCGGCTGCACGACCACAAAGCCGAGGTTGCGGCAGGCAAGTGGATCTCGGCGCGCCGGAAGGTCCTCATGCCTTGGAAGAAGCGTGGCAAGTAGGCCGGTGGAGGCGGAGGGCGGGACGATCCTCCGCCATCCACCCGTCCCGTCTCGTCGGCTGAGCTGCCACCAGGTCCCGATTCGTCGCGCTGAACATGCGGCCCGCCGCGGGTGCAGCACGGCTCGAAACGCGCGCTCACACTGCGGCGGTCACGCGCCGCCGGCGCCTTGGCAGATTCGAGTTCTCACACCGCAGCGCCGACGCGACTGGCGGGGTCCTGCCGATAGAAGCCGCGAAGTACTTCGTAGAGCGCCGGTTCGTCGCGCCGCAGCCTGCTCGGGACGTTGAAGAAGGCCTCCGTCGCGACCGCAAAGAACTCCGCCTCGTTCGTCGCGCCGTAGGGGTCGAGCGCCGTCGACTCGCCGCGCTCGGTCCGCTCGCGGAGAGCGAGGAACGAGGCGCTGCAAACCTGCGCCCAGCGGGCGTAGTCGGCGCGGGCCTCCAGCGGAGGCGTGCCGTCCGCCTGGCTGTCCAGCATGTCGAGCTTGTGGGCGAACTCATGGATGACCACGTTGTGACCCCGCTCCGGGTGTCGCGCCCCGCGGCGGACCGCGTCCCATGTCAATATGACCGGACCGCGCATGTGGGCCTCGCCAAGGATCGGCATGCCGCCGCCCATCGGCATGGTCGCGACCTCCATCAAGCCGAGCGCGCGCGGCGGCTGCACGACGGTCGTCGGATAGACGAGGATCGTGTCGATGCTGCGATACAGATCGTGCGGCAGCGCGAGGACGAGCAGGCACGCATCGGCCGCAATGGTCACACGAATCTCGTCCGTCAGTTCCAGCCCACCGCACCCCTGGAAGTTCTTCTCGGCGACGAATACCTGCACCAGCTGGCAAAGCTGCGTCCGTTCCGCGTCGTCGAGCCACGCGAAATGAGCGTTCCTCTCGCGCAGGATCTGGCGCCAGGTGTCGGGAAACGGCTCCTCGAGCAGCTTCTTGCGCCGCCGCTCGCGCAGCCACTGCAACGCCATCACCCGCCCCCATACCCAAGCGCGCGCCGGCCCGCGAGACGACGCGTCTGCGTCGGGCGCTGTGGTCCGGACCCAGGGTACCCCGCCGCGTGAGTGCGGCGCCACCGCTCCCGCGAGCCCCCGGCGCGCCCGCCGGGGGCGGTCCTCCGTGCCGGGCACCGCGTGCGCGTCGATGGGGGTGGCCGCAGACGCGACGACGCCCGGCGGCGCGTGGGGGGCGCCGCCGGGCGGGTCGAGGCGATGGGGTCAGGAGGTCGCGAAGACCAGGGACACCCGGGTGGTCAGGGGCTTGGCGCCGCTGCGGGTGGGGAAGGTGTGCCGGCGCAACAGGCGCGTGAGGGTGGCGGTCAGCTCGGCGTCGCCGACGCTGTCGCCCAGCACCTTCACCGCGGTGACGACGCCGTCGGCCCCGATGACCAGCTCGAACTCGACGCGGCCGGCGAGATCGGGCTTCGCGGCGCGGCGCGCTTCGAAGGCCTTCCACAGCTCGCTGTCCTTCGACGCCATGAGGCGCTTCAGCGCGGCCGCGGTCGGGGGGTCCATCGCGCCGTCGGCCAGCGGGCTCTTCGGGCTGACGGTCGCCACGTGGACCGCCTGGGCCTTGGCTTCGTCCTTGCTCAGCGTCGAGGTGGGCTTGTCCTCGTCGGCTGGCTTGGCCGGCTCCGGCGCGGGCGCGGCCTCGGCGGCGAGCCCGTCGAGCTCGCCCTCGATGGCCTGCTCCTCCAGCACGATCATCGCGCGCTTCTTCGCCATCATCGCGCCGCCTCGGCCGCCGCCGGTGTCCACGTGGCCCATGCCCTGGATGCGACCCAGGCCGTTGCCCCCGTAGCCGCCGCCACCGCCGCTGCCGGTGCCCCGGAAGCCCATCCCGCCCGCCGGCGCCGCGGCCGGCATGGCGTTGCCGCCCATCAGCCCGCTCAGCGAGCCCACCTGCGCCGGCATCTCGGCGCCCGCCATCTCGGTGTCCACGCCCTCGGGCGCATCGGCCGGCTGCACGATGGTCCTGGCGTCACCCTCGACGACCGTCGAGCGGTCCACCGCCACGAAGCTCGTCCAGGCCGTGACGATGTGGAAGTCGAGCCCCAGGTCGGTGATGGCCTGCACCGTGTCGGCGTCACGCCCGTACCACAGCTCCTCCTCCAGCGACGCCACCCGCGCCCGCGCCCACAGGCTCTCCAGCGCCTCGTTTGCCGGCGCCTCGGCGGGCAGCTCTACCGGCACGTCGAAGCTCACCTCGCGCCCGTCGATCTTGCCGTGCACGGTGACCGTGGCCTGCCCGCCCGCCGCGTAGCGCCCGTGCACGATGACGGGCCGGCTGGCGAAGAGGTCGGGCACCACGGCCGGCTCCAGGTCGGTGACGTCCAGGCCCTTCCAGTCGATGCTGATGTCGGTCAGCACGGGGCTGTCCACCTTGCGGAAGAAGCTGTCCACCGCGCGCGTCGGCTCCTCGCGGGTGGTCACCACGACGGCCGTGCCCTTGCCGGCCTTGGCCAGCCCCTCGATGAGGTGCCGGTTCACCGACGAGCCGGTGCCCAGCGTCATCACCCGCGCCCGCTGGCCGCCGCGCTCGATGGCGGCCACCATCGCCGCCGCCTGGCCCATGATGGCGTCCTCGTTGCCGATGTACCCGTCGGTGACGAAGAAGACGTAGCGGTGGCGGCCCTCCTGCACCGTCGGCGCCAGCGCCTCGTCGACGCCGCGGCTCATCATGGTCCCGCCGCCGGCCTGGGCCTCGTCGAGGAAGCGCAGCGCCTCGGTGATGCGAGTCTGGTCGGCCGGCACCGCGGTCCGGAAGGCCCGCGCGGTGTTTCCGGCGAAGGTGATGACGTTGAAGGTGTCGACCGGCCGCAGGCGCAGCAACGCCGAGCGCACCGCCTCCTTGGCCATGGCCAGCGGCTCGCCCGACATGGAGCCGGAGCTGTCGACGACGAAGATCATCTCGCGGCGGCCGACCAGCTCCTCGATGTCCAGGCGCGGCGGCTGCAGCATCATCGCGAAGCTGCCCGCCCGGCCCGTCTTGTGGGCCATCACCGCGGCCTGCAGCTCGGGCCCGTCGACGGCGTAGCGGAACACGAAGTCGCGGTTGGGGATCTCGCCGTCCTTGGCCAGCGTCACCGTCAGGCGCCCGTCCTGCTCGACCAGGTCCACCTCGTGCGTCGGCGCCTCGTAGTCGATGACCGGCAGCCCGGCGTCCAGGGTCAGCGCGATGGAGATGTCGGCGCCGGTGCGCATGCCGCGCCCGACGATGGGCGGTGAGATGCGCGAGGCGTCGGGGACCTGGTCGGTGTCGGCCTTGGTGCCGGTGCCGGTCGCGTCCGCCAGCGGCTCGCCCGGCATGAAGCGCGGGCCGACCACCATCGGGAACACGAACTCGTAGCTGCCGGCGTCGTACGCCAGGGTCTGGACGTAGCCGATCTCCACCTCGATGGCCGTGCCGGGCGCGATGTTGGCGACCGACTGGGTGAAGACGTTGGGGCGCTCCTGCTCGAGCAGGGCCGCGGTGTGGCCCTGGGCCTTGGCGTCCTCGTAGGTGCGGCGGGCCGTGTCGCGGGTCTTGATCTCGGCCTCGATGACGCGCTCGCCGATGACCATGCGCATGGCGTCGACCGCGCTGTTCTCGGGCAGCGGGAACACGTAGACCGCCTCGATGGGGAAGGCGAAGGGGTTCTCATACTGCTGGACCACCGACACGCGGGCCGCGAAGCCGGAGACGTCGGCGCGGACGTCGGTGTGGCGCAGCGGCAGGTCGTACTCGACGCCGTCGTGGACGATGCGCAGGTGCGGCAGGTCGCCGGGGTCGGTGTGGACCTGGGCGGCGGCGGCGATGAGCGCGGGCGGCGCGATGGGGATGCCGGCGGGGCCGTCCTGGCCGGCGCGGGTGAGGACGCGCGAGATGTCCGCCGGGGACTGGATGGCGGCCTCGGCGGCGGGGGTGGCGGGCTCGGCGCCGGGCTGGGTGAGTGCGCCGGCCTTGGGGGCGCCGGGCTCGGGTGCAGCCGGCCCCTGCTGGGCGCAGGCGGCGAGGAGCGCGGCAGTAGCGAGGACGAGGTGGACACGGCGAGGGGACATGGCGCTTCCTCCAGGAGGCAGGGGACGGCGGGCTGAACGGGCGGTTGGGACGGCCGGGGGCGCGAAAGGATCTGCGCCGCCGGCCAGTCCACCGCCGCGAGGGTCAGGGCTTCGGGTCGGGCGCGAAGATCAGCGGCATGCGGACGCGCGTCGTGCCGCCGCCGGCTGGCGGGGGGAAGCGCATCTTCTTGACGATGGCGAGCACCGCCTCGGCCAGCGCCGCGTCGCCGACGCCGTCTTCGACGACCCGCGCCGACGACACAGAGCCATCCGCGGCGATGACCCACTCGAGCAGCAGGCGCCCCGCCAGACCGGCGACCTCGGCCAGCCGCTCCTCGTAGGCCTTGTGGAAGGCCGGCGCGCGGGCGTGGAAGATCGAGCGGACGGCGCCGGTCGGGGTGAAGCCCTCCACGTCCTTGGCGGCGGACCGCACCTCGGCCTTGCCCGACAGCACCACCGGCACGCGAATCGCCACACCGCCGCCCGAGGCCGAGCCGACGGCACCCCGACCGCTCACGCTGATGCGCCCGGAGCCCACGCCTCCCATGCCGTAGCCGTAGCTCCCGCCGCCGCCCCCACTGCCGCCGCGGACGACCTGCTGCGGTCCGGCCATGACGACGTCCACCGCCTCCGGGCCGTCCACGGGCTGGACGATGGTGCGCGAGCGACCGCGCACGGTCGTCGAGCGGTCCACGGCGACGAAGCTGGTCCAGGGTGTGACGATGTGGAAGTCGAGGCCCAGCTCGGTGATGTCCTTCACCGCCGCCTTGTCGTAGCCGTGCCAGAGGTCACGCTCCAGGCTCCGGATGCGGGCGCGCGCCCACAGCGGCTCGAGCATCGCGTGGTCGTCGTCGCGCGTGGGCAGGGTGACCTGGGCGCGCACCTCGACCGGGCGCCCGTCGGCGGTGCCGCGCAGCACCACCGTACCCGAGCCCCCGCGCTTGTAGCGCCCGTGGACGATGACCGGCCGGCTGGCGAAGAGGTCGGGCACCCGCCCGGGCTCGACGTCGCGGACCGCGAGGCCACCCCAGTCGACGGTGATGTCGGTCATCACGGGGTGGTCGACCAGCCGGAAGAAGGTGTCGACGGCGGCGGTCGGCTGCTCGCGGGCGGTGACGTAGACGGTGGTGCCGTCGCCGGCGCGGGCCAGGCCGTCGAGCAGGTGGCGGTTCACCGAGGAGCCGGTGCCCAGCGCCATCACGCGCGCCTTCTGGCCGCGGCCGCGCATCGCGCCGACCATCGCCTCCGCCTGGCCGAAGAGGGCGTCCTCGTTGCCGACGTAGCCGTCGGTCAGAAACAGCACGATGCGACTCCGGCCCGCCTCCGTGGTCGGCGCCAGCGCCACGTCCAGGGCGCCGGCCAGGTGCGTGCCGCCGCCGGCCTGGGCGGCGTCGATGAAGCGCAGCGCCTGCCGGATGCTGCCCTCGTCGGCGGGGCGCGAGCTGGAGAAGGCGCGGGCGGTGGTGCCGGCGAAGGTGATGACGTTGAAGGTGTCGACGGGGCGAAGACGCGAGAGCGCGGCGCGGACGGCCTCCTTGGCCAGCGCCAGGGGCACCCCCGACATGGAGCCGGAGCTGTCGACCACGAAGACCAGCTCGCGGCGGCCGACCAGTGCCTCGACGTCCAGGGCGGGCGGCTGGAGCATCAGCGCGAAGGTGCCGCCGCCGCGGGCGCCCTTGTGGGCCATGACGGCGGCCTGCGGCGTGGGCGCGTCGGTCTCGAAGCGGAACACGAAGTCGCGGTTGGGGATGGCGTCGGCCTCGGCCAGCGTCACCTCGAGGCGGTCGTCGCGCTGCACCGTGTCGACGCGGTGGGTGGGCGCCTCGAAGTCGGTGACGTCGAAGGCCGCGTCGAGGGTAAGCCGCAGGGAGATGTCGTGCCCGGTGCGCACGCCGGGACCCGCGATGGGCGGCGAGATGCGTGAGGCGTCCGGCACCTCGTCGGTGTCGTCCGTGCGGCCGGTGCCGGTGTTGGTGCCCAGCGCCCCGCCGGGCACGAAGCGCGGCCCGACGACCATCGGGAACACGAACTCGGTCACGCCGGCGTCATAGCTGAGCGTCTGCACGTAGTGGATGACCACCTCGATGTCGGTGCCCGGGGCGATGTTGGCGATGGACTGGGTGAAGATGTTGGGGCGCTCCTCCTCCAGCAGCGCGGCGGTGTGGCCGGCGGCCTTGGCCTTCTCGTAGATGCGGCGTGCGTCCTTGCGCTTTCGCACCTCGCCGCGGATGACGCGCTCGCCGATGACGATGCGCATGTCGTCGACCGCCGAGCTCTCGGGCAGCGGGAACACGTAGACCGCCTCGATCGGGAACGCGAAGGGGTTGGCGTAGCGCTGGGTCACGGTGACGCCGGCGGCGAAGCCGACCAGCTCGGCCTGGACGTCGGTGTGCCGGAGCGGGAGGTCGTACATCGCCCCGTCGTGGGCGATGCGCAGCCTGGGCAGCTCGCCGGGGTTGGTCATCACGGGCACCATCGGCCCGAGCTCCGGCGCCTCGCCATCGAGGGCGGGCCCCGCGCCGGCCAGCTGGAGCACGCGCCCGATGTCCGCGGGCTTGTCGATGACCACCGGCCCCTCACCCTCGGCGGCCAGCGCGGCTCCCCCCACCAGCAGACCCAAGGCACAGATACACATCACGACGAGCCGATCCATCGAGCCATCTCCTCCCGCGCCGTGCCGCGGAATCTTCGGGGAGCGATGCGGGTCCGACAACCAGACGCCTCGAGATGTTCCCCGCCGCGGGCCGCGCGCCGGGCGCCGCGCACCGGCTCGACCGGCCGTCATCCAGTGTGGCATCCTCCCCGCCATGGAACAGACCCGCGTCCGCCGGACGTCCCATCGCATCCTCCTGCTGGTCGTCTTCGCGGGAATCGGAGCCTGCTCCGAGCGGACGACGACCTTTGCACTTCCCGATGTGGCGCTGACCGGGGACTCGAATGCCTCCGACGCGACGCAGGCCTCCTGTGGGGAGGCATGCGCCGCGTGCCGCGCCCGCTGCGACAGCATCGCCGCGTGCGGGGACGCGGTCTTGCCGCCGGGCGCCTACGCTCGCTGCGACGACCTGTGTCTCGACGACCCGAGCTGGCTGCTGGTGCTCGAACCCCATTTCGTCGACAAGACGGCGGTATGCGTCGATCCCTGCGCCCAGGCGTCGGAGTGCATCTACCGCTTCAGCCTCCTGTTTCGCGAGCACGAGGTGGCCAGCGCGTGGCCCGCCAAGCAGAAGCCCGATGGCTCGTGGTTTCGCGAGTGCGATGGCAGCGACCCCGACGGGTTCCTCTTGAACACCGTATTCGTTTCGACGACGCGCGCGCCCCGAGAGGGCGGCGACGAGTCAGCCGACAATGACAATGGGATTCGTCCCGGCGACCTCATCGACCTCCGGGTGGTCGGCGGCGAGAACGCTTCGGACTCCGTCCAGCTCGCGGACACCGACAACTACAGGTTGGAGGTCGACTGCCTCGATCCGCTGCCCGATGGCAACGGCGCGCCGAACAACGCTTGCTCCGGGGCGGCCGGGGGCACCCTGGAAGAGGTCCACTACGAATCGTTCCAGCGCGCGGGCGCGAATCAGACCCGCGCCGACGCCCTGCAGCTCGGCCACAACATCATCATCCTGATGGACCAGAGCGGGTCCACCCAGGGCCTGGTCGACAAGGACACCCTGCGCGAGGGCGACCCCCAGATCGTGGGCGCGAACATCCCGACGAACTTCGGGAGCGTCGCCTCCGACCAGCCCAACCTCCGCCACGCCGCGGTCAAGAGCTTCATCCGCACGCTGAACGCCTCCGATCGCGTCGGCGTCATCGCCTTCGGTGAGGGCCTGCCGGGCTCGCACCTGGCGGTCCCCTGCGCCAACGACGCGAAGCCCGGCACCGTCGACGGTGACCTCCAGGTCTGCTTCGGCCGGGATCGTGCCTTCTGGCTCCCGGACCCCCCGCAGACAGGCGGCATCAGCGAGCTCGGCGGCGGCAAGACCGGGCGCGCGAATCTCTGGCAAGCCGTGGCAAAGGCCTACCAGTTCCTGGTCGGGAAGGGCGACCTCGACCGGACCAACCACATCGTCGTCGTGACCGACGGCCCGGACACCTGCACGGACAGCGCCGAGTCCACGCGGTGCCAGAAGCCCTGCAGCATCATCGGCTACCAGGAGGTGCTCGATGTCGTCGCGGCCAACCTCGCCAGCCCGGATGCGGTGCCGATCCACATCCACTTCGTGCAGTTCGAGGCGCCGGGCTATCCCGGCCGCGACCCGCGCCAGATCGAGCTGGCATGCCTGACCGAGGGCCACTACCAGTACATCAACACCAACGACCTCTCGGCCTTCGAGACCGACGCCCGCCTCGCGCCGATGGAGCAGGCGCTGGCAAATGTGCGGCACTCCCTGATGGGCGTGTGGCAGTTCGCCATCGCGTCCCCCAGCTATGCGATCGCGAGCCCCGCACCGCTTGGCTCACCCAAAGGCTCGTTGTATGCCGTCGGCGGGCACATCGACATCCTCGCGCGGTCCAACCTGGCGAACACCGACGTGGTGAGTCGTATGGGCGTCGGACTCGGCGCGGGCACATCGAGCTCGCCGGAATGGGACCGCCGTCCCTCGTTGCGCAAGCCGTGCGCGGGGCCGATGGACTGCGGCGCAGCCGGCGCTCCGAGCGACTCGTGCCAGGTGATCTGCGCCGCGGACACGGGCATCTGTCCCGCGGGAGCATTCGGTGCGCCTCTGCCGGACTCGGTCGCGTGCGCGCTCGGGGGTGGCGGCATGGGGGCCTGCTGCGCCGGTACCTGCCAGGAGGCGGGGTCGTCGTGCGCGACCTGCGCGCCGTGACAGCGGTGCGCGATGCCCCCTGACCCGACCCGTTTCGCCATCGATCCGGCGTTGCAGCGCTATCCGCGCATGGCTGGCGACCTCCTCCAGGCGTGGGATGCCGCCGACGCGCTCTTGCTCGAACACATGGGCGGGCTGGGTCTCACGACCGAGCGCATCGCGCTGCTGAACGACGGCTTCGGGGCGCTGGGCTGCGCGCTCGCGGGCCTGGACCTGACCTCGTATTCGGACTCCTACGTGAGCAGCCGGGCCATGGCGCTCAACAGCGGCGGGCGCCTCCGGCCGGTGGGCTCCCTCGACGAGCTCACAGGCCCCTTCGACCTCGCCGTGCTGCGGATCCCGAAGAACCTGGCCTTCTTCGAGGACCAGCTCTGCCACCTGAGCCAGCTCCTGGCGCCGGGCGCTGCCGTCGTCTGCGCCTTCATGGTCAAGCATCAGGCCAGGGGCAGCTTCGAGCTGCTCGACCGGCTCATCGGCCCCACGCGGACCAGCCTGGCGCACAAGAAGGCGCGCCTCATCTTCGCCGAGCTCACGCGCAGCCCGACGCCGTCGCCCTACCCCCAGGACGTGCCCCTCGACGGCTTCGCCCACCCCTTCGTCCACCACTCCAACCTCTTCAGCCGCGAGAAGCTCGACATCGGCACGCGCTTTCTGCTGGCGAACCTCCCGCGCGGCGACTTCCCCTGCGTCCTGGACCTGGGGTGCGGCGACGGGGCGCTGGGCATCGCCGCCAGGCTCCAGAGCCCCGCGTCGCAGGTCGTCTTCGCCGACGAGTCCTGGATGGCGCTCTGCAGCGCCCAGGCCAGCCACGCCCGCTACTTCCCCGACGAGCCGCGCTGCGTGTGGACCCACTGCTACGAGGGCCAGGCGCCCGAGTCGGTGGACCTGGTGCTCTGCAACCCGCCCTTCCACCAGGGGCACACGGTCGGCGAGGCCGTGGCGCGGCAGATGTTCGCCGACGCCCACCGCGCGCTGCGCCCCGGCGGCCGGATGCGCGTGGTCGCCAACGCCCACCTCGGCTACCCCAGCGTGCTCCGGCGGAGCTTCGGCCGCTGCCGCGTGGTGGCGACCAACCGGAAGTTCCAGGTACTCGAGGTCACGCGTTGAGGGAGCTGCGGCCGGCTGCCTGGACACCTCTGGACATGAGGATGCCCGCCCCGACCGCGCCCAACACGGCGGCCGCGGCGAGCGCCGCGTGCGGACCGGCGCGGAGGCTCACACCGGGGCGCTCACTCCGGCGTGAGTCCGCACGACGCCTGCAGGCAGGTGTCCACCTGGTCGCAGCCCGTGGTCTCCAGCAAGCAGTCGAAGCAGGCGTCTCCCGAGACCACGAAGCCGCAGGTGAGCTGGCAGGTGAGGCTTCGCAGCGCCGTGCTCGGGCATCCGCCCAGATCCTGCAGGTGCGCGCAGACCGAGCCGCAGTCGCGGGTGCGATTGATCGGCGTGGTGTCCACGGTCGTGTCGACCGCCGTGTCGGCGGTGGTGTCGACGGTGGTGTCGACGGTGACGTCGGGCGCGCCGGCCTCTGGCACGCACACGTTGTTCGGCCCGCATCGGTACCCGCTGCCGCAGTGCGCGTCGGTCTGGCACAGCCACCGGACGTCGGAGTCGTCGATGTGGAGCGACTCCTGGCAGCCGGCGCTGGCGAGCGCGGCGCACATGAGCCAGGCCGCCATCAGGAGGGCGCTGGCGCGTGGGCCAGCGGCTGGGTGGTGGATCGTTCGCTCGCGCATGTCGTGGCCTCGGTGTGGGTATGCCATCTCGCGCCCGCTCAGAACCGACCGCTGGCGGTCAGCATCGTGGTCTCGCGGCCCGGGATCGCCCCGAAGGACACCGCCGGCCCGCCCTTGCGTCGCGTCGTGACGGCCAGGATGACCCCCGTCACGGTGAGCGCTCCGCCCACGCCCAGCATCGCGACGCCGATGGTCGCGTTGCGGTTCGCGTCGCTCTCGAACTGCAGCGCCTCGGACCGCGACATCTGCGTGACGAAGCCCTGCTGGGCGCCGTCGATGGCCGCGTTCACCGTGTCGCGCTTGTCGCCGGCGCTGACCAGCATCCACACGCCCACGCCGGCCGCCGCCACGCCGACGCCCAGGGCGACCCAGCTCATCGGGTGCGGCCCCCGTGCGGGCAGCTCCGCGCTCTGGTGCAAGGTCGGCTCGGGCGTCACCACCGGCTCGGGCGTCACCACCGGCTCGGGCGTCACCACCGGAGGCGGTGCCTCGGCCTCGCGCTGCGCCTCCTCCCGCTGGAGCTGCGCCTCGAGCTTCCGGATCAGCTCGGCGTTCCGCTCGGTCTCGGCCTCGCGGATCTCCCTCCGGAGCTGCTCGATGCGCGCGGCTTGGGTCGTCGCGTCCAGGCGCGCCTGGATCTTGCCGCCCACGCGCACCAGCGCGTCCGCCACCTTGACCCGCAGCTCGGCGTCCACGTCGTGGTGGCCCAGGAAGTTGCGGTAGGCGTCGCGCGCCCGCTCCAGCTCGCCGGCCTGCTCCCAGGAGCGGCCGATGTTCCACAGCAGCGCGGCGTCGGAGATCATCCCGTAGGCGGCCTCGAAGCCCTTGGCCGCCTCGGCGAAGCGGCCGGCCGAGTAGGCTTCCATCGCCTGGTTGTAGACCTGCTCCGGCCCCTCGACCGTCCCCGGCTCGGCCGACATCGCCGCGCCGCCGCCCAGGCAGAGCAGGAACGCCGTAGCCGCGAGCACCAACGATCGTCGCATGGAGGCTCCTCTGGTCGTGCGGCGCCCTCGCGCGGCCGCGATGGGCTGCCCGCTGACGCGTCCCGCCGCGGCGGGACTGGCTGATTCTGGCATGGGTGTCGGGGACCGCTGCCGGACCGCGGCCGGTAGTCTCCGGAGAGGCCTCGCACGCTCCGCGGCTGAAGCGATCGTGGGCGACACTATGCGGTCTGATTCCGCGCAGGTCCAGCCACTCGGTCGCCCGGGCAGCTTTCCGGTGGCGGCCGGGCCCTGCTCGGCGGCGGGGAGCGCCCAGCGGCGGGGTCGCCTCCGGCTCGGAGCGGGTTCCGAGCGAGAGTGGACTGCTCATTGACCGCGTGCGGGCGCATGGCTAGAAGGTCCTGTCCCGGAAAACTTCGCTCCCGTGGGTCGCCCGGTCGGACGACATGGAGACTCGATGCCATCTTGCGTCAGGCCTTTGGCGGCCCGTTTCGTGCGGAGCTTGTTGTCGGGACTGCTGCTCGCCGCCTGCTCGGGGGGCGAGCGACCCGGCGAGCTCGACGGCGCGCACCCGCCGGCCGCCGCCGCGGGTCAGGATACGGACCTTCATGCGAGCGCGCTGCCTTCGCTGCAGCCGGCGCCCGCCGCGTCGCCAGCGGACCCGTCGCCGCCCAGGGAGAGCGCCGCGCTCATCGGCGGGATGATCGACTACCACCGGCGGCTGCGCGACGAGGTGGCGGGGATGCCCGAAGGGTCGCGGGAGCGGACCCTGCGTCGCGCGGGCCTGGATCCGTCCCACGCCGACCGCGAGAGCTGCGCGGTGTACGTGCGCGAGCGCCTCTCCGATGAGGAGCTGGCCGAGCTCGAAGCGCAGGGGATCCGCGTCAGCCACAGCATCTTCGTGCCCGCGGTGCCCGGCCATCATCCCTACGGCTTCCACCTGATGGAGGTCCCCTACGCGTCGCTGGCGGCGCTGGCGCGATATCCGGGCGTGGTGGCCGTGCGATCGGCCGAGGGGGTCAACCGCCCGACGAACCAGAACGCGCGGGGGGCGATGGCCGTGCCGTCGGTGTGGAGCGGGAACGGCGTTCCGGCGGCCAACGGGGCGGGGGTGTCGGTGTGTGTCGCGGACTCCGAGCTCTACGTGTTCCATGGCGACTTCCCGAACCTCGTCGAGGCCCGGGACGTGACCGACGGCCTGGACCCGAGCGACTGGAGCACGGCGGTCTCGAGCACGGTCTCGACCCACGGCACCCACGTGACCGGCACGGTGGTCGGCACCGGGGCGCGCTCGTACGGCAAGTACGCGGGGGTGGCGCCGGGGGCGTCACTGCGCTTCTTCAAGATCGGCAACGACGTCGACGCGACGTCCAGCGACGCCGACATCGTGAAGGCGGTCACCCGGTCCTCCCAGGTGGGCTGCGGGGTGTTCTCGATGAGCTACGGCGGGCAGGCCGTCTTCCCGGACGGCAGCGACGCCAAGAGCCAGGCGGTGGATGCGGCGGTCGCGGCGGGGGTGACCGTCGTCATCGCGGCGGGCAACGACGCAGACGCCGCCCGGCACGCGTCGGCCTCGTTGAACCCGAGCGAGTCGCGGGTCTTCGCGCTGACGGTCGACAATCGGTTCGGCACCTTGGACGCGGGCGCGTCCATCCGGGTGAACCTGGTGTGGCGCCCCGACGCGGGCGGCTCCGCGGAGGCGGTCGCGGTCGCCGGGGGCCTCACGGTGGGAGAGTCGTTCGCGTCCATCTACGACGACACGAGCGTGCGAGGAACCCGCGCGCGCACCTACGAGCTGCACCCGGCCGTCCCGTCGGGGACCACGCGCACCTACACGCTGACGGTCACCCGCGACGGCTCGGCGGGGCCTGCGGCGTTGGTTCATCTCTACGCGTGGGAGCTCGAGGCGAGCTTCGGCGGCGCGGACGCGGGGTACACGATCGCCAGTCCGGCGCTTGCGGATCTCGCCATCTCGGTCGGGGCGCTCGTCCACGCCCGGTCCTGGACGGACTATTTCGGGCAGTCGTGGAGCTTCCCCGAGGACGCCAACGGGCAGATGGCGACCTTCAGCAGTCACGGCCCGCGGATCGACGGCGCCGCCATGCCCACGCTGGCGGCGCCCGGCGCGGCGACGATCTCGGCGCGAAACCCGTTGGCCCCGTTGGAGACGTACTACATCGTCGACAGCGACGGCCTGTATCTCGATGGCAGCGGTCCCGCGGAGTACGCGGCGTTGCGCGGCACCAGCATGGCCGCGCCGGCGGCCGCGGGGGTCGTGGCGTTGATGCTGCAGGTGAACCCGGCGCTGTCTCCGGCGGAGGTGCGGACGGCGCTCACGACGACCACCGGCGCGGGAGGGCCGAGCGATGTGTGGGGCGCCGGGCTGATCATCGCGCCGTCGGCGGTGGCGGCGATCGTGGCGACCTGTGGGAACGGGACGGTCGAGCCTGGTGAGCAGTGCGACGGGGGCGAGTCGGCGCCGTGCTGTGTGGGCTGCGTGCTGAGCGACGCGGCGTGCGAGGACGGAGACGCCTGCACCGAGACGAGCTGCGGAGCCGCGGGCACGTGCGTGGTGGTGCCGGTCGACTGCGACGACGACGACGCGTGCACCAGCGATGTCTGCGACTCGGGCAGCGGGTGCGTGCGAGCGGCCGTGGACTGCGACGACGCCAACGCGTGCACCGATGACACATGCAGCCCGGCCGTGGGCTGCGTCCACACCGGCGTGAGCTGCGACGACGCGGACGCCTGCACCGTCGACAGCTGCGACCCTGCGACCGGCTGCGTCAACGCCGCGGTCGACTGCGACGACGCGGACGCGTGCACCGCGGACACCTGCGAGCCGGCGACGGGGTGCGTCACCGCGGCGGTCGACTGCGACGACGCGGACGCGTGCACCGCGGACACCTGCAACGCGGCCGCGGGCTGCATCCACACCGGCGTGAGCTGCGACGACGCCGACGCCTGCACCACCGACAGCTGCGACCCCGCCTCCGGGTGCGTCAACGCCGCGGTGAGCTGCGACGACGCAGACGCCTGCACCACCGACAGCTGCGACTCGAGCACCGGGTGCGCCCACGCGAGCGTCGATTGCGACGACGCAGACGCATGCACCACCGACAGCTGCAACGCGGCGTCGGGATGCGTCAACACGGCAGTCGACTGCGACGACGCCGACGCCTGCACCGCAGACACCTGCGACCCCACCACAGGCTGCGCCAACGACGCCGTGAGCTGCGACGACGCAGACGCATGCACCACCGACAGCTGCGACCCCGCCTCGGGGTGCGTCAACGACGCGGTGAGCTGCGACGACGCGGACGCCTGCACCACCGACAGCTGCGACCCCGCCTCGGGGTGCGTCAACGACGCCCTCGACTGCGACGACGCGGACGCCTGCACCACCGACAGCTGCGACCCCGCCTCGGGGTGCGTCAACGACGCGGTGAGCTGCGACGACGCCGACGCCTGCACCACCGACAGCTGCGACCCCGCCTCGGGGTGCGTCAACACCGCCCTCGACTGTGACGACGCGGACGCCTGCACCACCGACAGCTGCGACTCGAGCACCGGGTGCGCCCACGCGAGCGTCGATTGCGACGACGCCGACGCATGCACCACCGACAGCTGCAACGCGGCATCGGGATGCGTCAACACGGCAGTCGACTGCGACGACGCCGACGCCTGCACCGCAGACACCTGCGACCCCACCACAGGCTGCGCCAACGAGGCGGTGAGCTGCGACGACGCAGACGCCTGCACCACCGACAGCTGCGACCCCGCCTCGGGGTGCGTCAACACGGCAGTCGACTGCGACGACGCCGACGCCTGCACCACAGACACCTGCGACCCCACACCGGCTGCGCCCACGCGCGCGTCGATTGCGACGACGCCGATGCCTGCACCGCAGACACCTGCGACTCCACTACCGGCTGCGCCAACGCCGCGATCGACTGCGGCGACGCCAACGCCTGCACCACCGACACCTGCGACCCGACAACCGGCTGC
The DNA here is from genome assembly GCA_020632695.1 of Deltaproteobacteria bacterium. Classification (GTDB taxonomy): domain Bacteria; phylum Myxococcota_A; class UBA9042; order PHBI01; family JACKFB01; genus JACKFB01. Next base: position 378,410 of record JACKFB010000003.1, on the reverse strand, counting down.
GGGCACGCCGCGGTCGACTGCGACGACGCCGACGCCTGCACCACCGATGGCTGCGACTCTGCCTCGGGATGCGAGCACGCCGCCCTCGACTGTGACGACGCCGACGCCTGCACCGCAGACACCTGCGACCCCACCACGGGCTGCGCCAACGCCGCGGTGAGCTGCGACGACGCCGACGCCTGCACCACCGACAGTTGCAACCCGGCGTCGGGATGCGTGAACGCCGCCGTCGACTGTGACGACGCCGACGCCTGCACCGCGGACACCTGCGACCCCGCCACAGGCTGCGCCAACGCCGCGGTCGACTGCGACGACTCGGACGCTTGCACCGCAGACACCTGCGATCCCGTCACCGGGTGCGCGCACGCCGGGATCGACTGCGACGATGCGCTCCCGTGCACGGTCGACGCGTGCGATCCGGGGACGGGCTGCACCCATGTGGCTCAGCAGTGCGACGACGGCAACCCGTGTACCGACGACGGCTGCGACAGCTCGGGCGATTGCGCTTTCGAGCCTCACTCCTGCGACGACGGCGATGCTTGCACCGTCGACACCTGCGACCCGGTGACCGGCTGCGAGCACGCCGCCGTCGACTGCGACGACGCGGACGCTTGCACCACCGATAGCTGCGACCCGACCACCGGCTGCGAGCACGCCGCCGTCGACTGCGACGACGCCGACGCCTGCACCACCGATAGCTGCGACCCGACGACCGGATGCGGCCACGCCGCCGTCGACTGTGATGACGTCGACGCCTGCACCTCCGACAGCTGCGACCCGGCTTCGGGATGCGTCAACGATGCCGTCGACTGCGACGACGCTGACGCCTGCACCACCGATAGCTGCGACTCGACCACCGGATGCGGCCACACCGCGGTCGACTGTGATGACGCCGACGCCTGCACCTCCGACAGCTGCGACTCCGCTTCGGGATGCGTGAACGATGCCGTCGAGTGCGACGACGCGGACGCCTGTACCGCGGACACCTGCGACTCGACCACCGGCTGCGGCCACGCCACCGTCGACTGCGACGACGCCGACGCATGCACGACCGACAGCTGCGATCCGGCGTCGGGATGCGTCAACGCCGCCGTCGACTGCGACGACGCGGACGCCTGCACCAACGACACCTGCGACTCGACCACCGGCTGCGCCCACGCCGCCGTCGACTGCGACGACGCCGACGCCTGCACCAACGACACCTGCGACCTGCGACGACGCGGACGCCTGCACCAACGACACCTGCGACTCGACCACCGGCTGCGGCCACGCCGCACCGTCGACTGCGACGACGCCGACGCATGCACGACCGACAGCTGCGATCCGGCGTCGGGATGCGTCAACGCCACCATCGACTGTGACGACGCGGACGCATGCACCGCAGACACCTGCGACTCGACCACCGGCTGCGCCCACGCGGGGACCGACTGCGACGACGCCGACGCCTGCACCACCGACAGCTGCAACCCGGCGTCGGGCTGCGTGAACACCGCCGTCGACTGCGACGACGCCGACGCCTGCACCGCGGACACCTGCGACCCCGCCACAGGCTGCGCCAACGCCGCGGTCGACTGCGACGACGCCGACGCCTGCACCGCAGACACCTGCGAGCCCGGCACCGGCTGCGCGCACGCCGGGATCGACTGCGACGATGCGCTCCCGTGCACGGTCGACGCGTGCGACCCGGGGACTGGCTGCACCCATGTGGCGCAGCAGTGCGACGATGGCAACCCGTGCACCGACGACGGCTGCGACAGCTCGGGCGACTGCACCTTCGCGCCCCACTCCTGCGACGACGGCGATGCCTGCACCGTCGACACCTGCGACCCGGTGACCGGCTGCGAGCACGCGAACGTCGACTGCGACGACGCGGACGCCTGCACCGCCGACTCCTGCAACTCCGCCACCGGCTGCGAGCACGCCGCCATCGACTGCGACGACGCGGACGCCTGCACCAACGAGACTTGCAACCCGGCGGCAGGGTGCGTCACCGACCTGGTCGACTGCGACGACGCGGACGCCTGCACCGACGACACTTGCGACTCCGCCGCCGGCTGCGAGCACGCCGCCGTCGACTGCGACGACGCGGACGCCTGCACCAACGACACTTGCGACTCCGCCACCGGCTGCGGGCACGCCGCCATCGACTGCGACGACGCGGACGCCTGCACCAACGACACTTGCGACTCCGCCACCGGCTGTGGCCACGCCAGCGTCGGCTGCGACGACGACGACGCCTGCACCAACGACACCTGCGACCCGCTCGCCGGCTGCGAGCACACCAGCGTCGACTGCGACGACGCGGACGCCTGCACCAACGACACCTGTGACCCCGCCACCGGCTGTGGCCACGCCAGCGTCGGCTGCGACGACGGCGACGCCTGCACCACCGACACCTGCGACCCGCTCGCCGGCTGCGGGCACGCCGCCGTCGACTGTGACGACGCGAACGCCTGCACCGTCGACTCCTGCGACTCCGCCACCGGGTGCGGGCACGCCAGCGTCGACTGCGACGACGACGACGCCTGCACCACCGACACCTGCGACCCGGCGCTGGGCTGTGTCACCGACCTGGTCGACTGCGACGACGCGAACGCTTGCACCACCGACATCTGCGACCCGCTCACCGGCTGCGCCACCACGGCGGTCGACTGCGACGACGCGCTCGCGTGCACCGTCGACGCCTGCGACCCGGCGACGGGCTGCACCCACGTGGCCCAGGCCTGCGATGACGGTGACCCGTGCACCGATGATGGCTGCGACAGCTCGGGCGCCTGCCTCTTCACGCCCAACCCGTGCGACGACGGCGACGCCTGCACCGCCGACGGCTGCGACCCCGCCACCGGCTGCACCCACGACCCCGTGGACTGCGACGACGGTGACGCCTGCACCACCGACGCCTGCGACGCGGATGAGGGCTGCACCCACCAGCTCGTGTCCTGCGAGGATCTGGACGTCTGCACCACCGAGACCTGTGACCCCGCGGCGGGATGCGTCACCGATCTGGTGGACTGCGACGACGCGGACGCCTGCACCGCAGACACCTGCGACCCCGCCACCGGCTGCGCCCACCCGTCCCTCGACTGCGACGACGCCAACGTGTGCACCGTCGACACCTGCGACCACGCGACCGGGTGCGTCCACACGGCCATCGGCTGCGATGACGGGAACGCCTGCACCGCAGACACCTGCGACCCCGTCGCCGGGTGCGTGTCCGTGCCCCTGAGCTGCGACGACGCCAACGCCTGCACCGCGGACACCTGCGACCCGGCCTCCGGCTGCGCGCACGCCGCCGTCGACTGCGACGACGCCGACGCCTGCACCGCGAACACCTGCAAGCCGAAGAGCGGCTGCGTGAGCGCGCCCGTGAACTGCGACGACGCGAACGTATGCACGACCGACGCCTGCGACCCGGCCTCGGGCTGCGTGCACTCCGCCACCACCTGCAACGACGGCGACGCCTGCACCCAGGACACCTGCGACCCCAAGACCGGCTGCGGGCACTCGGCCGTCACCTGCGACGACTCGGACCCCTGCACCACCGACGCCTGCGACCCGAAGCTCGGCTGCACGCACGCGGCGCGCGACTGCGACGACACCAACGCCTGCACCTCGGATGCCTGCACCCCGGCGTCCGGGTGTACCCACACCAGCGTCGCTTGTGACGACGCCAACCCCTGCACCACCGACGCCTGCGCCCCGGCGACCGGCTGCACCCACGCCCCGGTCCCCTGCAGCGACGCCGACGCCTGCACCTTCGACGCCTGCGACCCCGCCTCCGGCTGCACCCACACCGCCATCGCCTGCGACGACGCCGACGCCTGCACCACCGACGCCTGCGACCCCGCCTCCGGCTGCACCCACGCCGCCATCGCCTGCGACGACGGCGACGCCTGCACCGCCGACGCCTGCGACCCCGCCTCCGGCTGCACCCACACGTCGGTCGCCTGCGACGACGGCGACCCCTGCACCACCGACGCCTGCGACCCGGTCTCCGGCTGCGTCCACCAGGACAACACCGCGAGCTGCGACGACGGCGACCCGTGCACCCAAGGCGACACCTGCTCCGCCGGAGAGTGCGCAGGCACGCCCCTGACCTGCGAGCTCGGCTCCGCCTGCGCGGACGGCGTCTGCGAGCCAGTCGCCTGCGCTCCGTGCGACACGACCGAGTGCCTCGTCGGCACCTGCCTCCAGATGCCGACGGGCGCGTTCTGCGTGGTCCCCTGCGGCCTGGCCGACGCCTGCCCGAGCGGCTACTCCTGCAAGTCCGGGGCTGTCGGCGCACGGCGCTGCCTGCCCGACTCGGGGACCTGCAACTGCGGCGAGCTGCCGTCGACCGCAGCCTGCGCCGGCGACGTGTGGGTGGAGACCAGCGGCTGCGGCGAGGAGCTGCAGCGGACCGAGTGCGAGCCCGGCGCCTGCGCTGACGTGGACGGTTGCTGCCCCGCCGGCACACGATCGGAGGCCGGCCTCTGCGTGGCACTGCCGCCGGACGACGCGGGGCTCGACGACGTGGCGGACCGGGAAGACGCGGGCGCGCCCCCCGACGCCAGCGGCGACGCGTCGCCGGACGACGTCGGCGCCGAGCCGGAGACCGACCGCGCGGGCGGCGGAGGCGACGGAGGCAGCGGAGGCGGAGGCTGCACCGGCACCACGGGCGACGGCGGCGCGTGGCTCGCCGCGCTGCTCCTCGGCTGGGCCTGGACGCGGCGACGCGAGCGACACGAGCTGGCGGCGGGGCGCCGCCTTCATCGACTCGGCTGACGCGCGGTGGTAACAGCGTCGCCATGACGAGCGGGGCGATGCAGACGCGGGTGAAGACGGCGCCGGGGCTCTTCGGGCGGGGGCGGTTCCGGCCCGGGCTCGAGGCGGCGCCCTTTCTGCCGACCTGCCGGGCCGAGATGGACGCCCTGGGCTGGGACCGGTGCGACGTGGTGCTGGTCACCGGCGACGCCTACGTCGACCACCCGAGCTTCGGGATGGCGCTGGTGGGGCGTCTGCTCGAGGCCCAGGGCTTCCGCGTCGGCATCCTGTCGCAGCCGGCCTGGGACAGCGCCGAGCCCTTCCGGGAGCTGGGGCGGCCCGGGCTCTACTTCGGCGTGACCGGCGGCAACATGGACTCCATGGTCAACCGCTACACGTCGGAGCGGAAGCTGCGCTCCGACGACGCCTACACGGCCGGCGGCGAGGGCGGGCGCAGGCCCGACCGCAGCGTCATCGTGTACGCGAACCGGTGCCGCGAGGCCTTCAAGGGCGTGCCGGTGGTCATCGGCGGCATCGAGGCGAGCCTGAGGCGCATCGCGCACTTCGACTACTGGTCGGAGAAGACGCGGCGCTCGATCCTGCTGGACGCCAAGGCCGACCTGCTGGTGTACGGCAACGCCGAGCGCGCGCTGGTCGAGCTGACCTGGCGGATGGCGCTGGGCGAGGCGATCTCGGACATCGTCGACCTGCGGGGCACCGCGGTGGCTCGCAGCGCGCCGCCCGACGGCTTCGGGCGCATCGACTCGACCGAGCTGGACACGCCCGGGACCGTCGAGCCGCCGCTGGACCCCTACCAGGCGGAGGTGACCGCCGCGCGCACCGGCGACGGGGCCTGCGCCAAGGCGCCCGACAGCCCCGCCGCTGAAGGTCTGCCGCCCGGCGGCACCCTGGTGGAGTTCGTCCCGCGCCGCGCGCGGCTGGACCGCGACCGCACCTTCATCGAGCTGCCTCCCTACGAGGCGGTGGCCCAGGACCCGGTGCTCTACGCCCACGCGTCGCGGGTGTTCCACCGCGAATCGAACCCCCACAATGCCCGCGCCATCGCCCAGCGCCACGCCGGCCGGCTGGTGTGGCTGAACCCGCCGCCCATCCCGCTGACCACCGCCGAGATGGACGCCGTCTACGAGCTGCCCTACGCCCGGGTGCCCCACCCGAGCTACGGACAGGCGCGCATCCCCGCCTACGAGATGATCCGCTTCTCGATCACCATCCAGCGCGGCTGCTTCGGCGGGTGCACCTTCTGCTCCATCACCGAGCACGAGGGCCGCATCATCCAGAACCGCTCGGAGGCGTCCATCCTGCGCGAGGTCGAGCGCGTGCGCGACGAGCAGCCCGGCTTCACCGGCGTCATCAGCGATCTCGGCGGCCCGACGGCCAACATGTACCGCATCGCCTGCAAGAGCCCGGAGATCGAGGCCTCCTGCCGCCGCCCCTCCTGCGTGTACCCGGGCGTCTGCGAGAACCTGGCCACCGACCACTCCGCGCTCATCAGCCTCTACCGCAAGGCCCGCGCCGTGCCCGGCATCAAGAAGGTGCTCATCGCCTCGGGCGTGCGCTACGACCTGGCGGTCGAGGACCCGCGCTACGTGCAGGAGCTGGTCACCCACCACGTCGGCGGCTACCTCAAGATCGCCCCCGAGCACCTGCAGGACGGCCCGCTCTCCAAGATGATGAAGCCGGGCATGGGCGCCTACGACCGCTTCAAGGCGCTCTTCGAGCGCTACTCGCGCCAGGCGGGCAAGAAGCAGTACCTCATCCCCTACTTCATCGCCGCCCACCCCGGCACCACCGACGAGGACATGCTCGAGCTGGCGCTGTGGCTCAAGCACAACGGCTTCAAGGCCGACCAGGTCCAGGCCTTCCTGCCCTCGCCCATGGCCACCGCGACGGCCATGTACCACTCGGGCAAGAACCCGCTGGCCAAGGTCACCCGCGACAGCGAGGAGGTCGTCATCCCCAAGGGCGCCACCCAGCGCCGCCTCCACAAGGCCTTCCTGCGCTACCACGACCCCGAGAACTGGCCGCTCCTGCGACAGGCACTGACGCGCATGGGCCGCCCCGACCTCATCGGCCGCCACGAAGGCGCGCTGATCCCCCCGCCGGGCACCAGGCCCCCCGAACCCACCCGGCGCGCCCAACGCTTCATGACCCAACGCACCGGCCCCCCCGAAGCCGCCACCCGCCGGAACTCCAAGCCGCCCCGATCCACCAAGCCGCCCCCGAAGCGCCGCCGCCGCTGACGCGCCGAGGCCGGGGCCGAGGCCGGGGCCGGGGCCGGGGCGAGACCGACATCGGGATCGACGGCCTCCGGCTCGGGAGACTCACCCTTTCCAGAGGCGGCCCGAACGCACCTCAGGGCAGAGGTTTCAGACCGAGCTGCTCGAGGAAGCCGTTGTGCAGATCCTTCGCCTTGCGGATCTCGTCCTCGATCCGCACCAGCTCCTCTTGCGTCGCCGCCAAGTCGATCTCGACCTCCGGCTTGGCCGTGCTCACATAGCGCGAGATGTTCAGGTTGTACTCGTTCGCCTGGATCTCGGCCATCTCCACCCGCCGCGAGTACCGCGTCTCCTCCTTGCGATGCTTGTAGGTTCTGACGATCTTCGCGATGTGCTCGTCGCTGAGGACGTTCTGCCGCTTGCCCTTGTCGAAATGCTCGACGGCGTTGATGAACAACACGTCATCGGGCTTCTTGCACTTCTTGAGCACCAGGATGCAGACCGGGATCCCCGTCGAGTAGAACAGGTTCGCGGGCAGCCCGATGATGGTGTCGATGTTGCCATCTTCGAGCAGCTTCGCGCGTATCTTCGCCTCAGCACCGCCGCGGAACAGCACCCCATGCGGCAGGATGATGGCCATCACGCCGTCGTCTTTGAGGTAGTGGAAGCCGTGGAGCAAGAACGCGAAGTCCGCGGCAGACTTCGGCGCCAGCCCGTAGTTCTTGAAGCGCACATCCTCGGCCGAGGCGTCACTCGGGTCCCAGCGGTAGCTGAACGGCGGATTGGCGACCACGGCGTCGAAGTACGGCTTCTTCGCCGGGTTGGTCTCGCGGAGCATGTCCCAGTCGTTGGTCAGCGTGTCGCCATGGTAGATCTCGAACTCTGAGTCCTTCACCCCATGTAGCAGCATGTTCATCCGCGCCAGATTGTAGGTCGTGATGTTCTTCTCCTGCCCGAAGATCCTCCCGATGCCGTGCGCCCCCATGCGCTTTCGGACGTTCAGCAGCAACGAGCCCGACCCGCAGGCGAAGTCCATCACGCTGCCGAGCCGCTCGCGCGTCCCTGCCCCCGGCTCCTGGCTGTCGAGCGTGACGATGCCGGAGAGGATGTCCGAGATCCGCTGCGGCGTGTAGAACTCGCCCGCCTTCTTGCCCGAGCCTGCGGCGAACTGGCCGATCAGGTACTCGTAGGCGTCTCCCAGCGTGTCGCTGTCGGTGGAGAAATCGGCGAGCCCCTTCGCGATCTCGCCGATGATCGTGCAGAGCTTCGTATTGCGGGCGGAGTAGTTCTTGCCGAGCTTGTCCGAGCCGAGGTTGATCTCCGAGAACAGGCCCGAGAAGGTGCTCTCGAACGACTCGTTCTCGATGTACTTGAAGCCGGCCTGGAGGGTGTTCAGAAGCTGCTCGTCCTGAGTGCGGGCCATGTGGGAAACGCTGGCCCACAGGTACTTGGGGAGGATCACATAGTGCGCCTTGAGGCGCATCTGCTTCTCGAATGCCGTCACATCGTCCGGTTCTGTCCGTACCACACGGACAGAGCGGACCGCCCGCCGTTGCCGATCGCCTTTGGATCCGGGTAGTCACGCCCGAGTTCCTTCTTCGCGGCCTGCTCGTAGTTGTCCGACAGGTAGCGGAGGAACAGGAACGCGAGCATGTAGTCGCGAAAGTCGTCCGCGTTCATCGCCCCGCGGAGCTGATCGGCGATGGCCCAGAGCGTCTTGCCGAGCTTCTGCTGGTCAGTGTTCAGTCATTTCGCATCGGCGCTTCGCCTTGGGCAATGGAAGGATCTCTGGAAGCAAGAACTCAAACTTGCTCAAGAAATCGTCCAGGATTTGCCGAAACAGCTTCTTGTTGTCCTCTACCATCTCGACTGGGCTCATGATGGCGTAGCTGCCGTGACTCAGCAGGTTCAGTGCGAGATTGCAGACAGAGCCTCATCCTTCAACCCCCGTCTTCATCTATGCAAGCAAAATGCAGGCGGAGAAGTTCCTGGCCGAAGAAGCTGGCCGTCTTCTCCAGCACACTTCGCAGCGCATTGAAGTGGTACGTATAGAGCGTGTCCGCTTCGCGCAACGGTCCAATTCGGCAAGCGTGGCGATGTGGTGGAAGTAGGGTGTGTCGTCCGTCGCGCGAAGCGTGTAGACACGTTCGCCGGTGGGCTGCTGCAAGAAGTATCGCTTGTGATCTACCTTGTTCTGTCCTTCGGGTCTCCTGCTCAACTCGTTACACATCACGTTGAAAAACAGCGCGTGATGCGAGGAAATCACCGTTCGCAGCGGGTCAGGACTACCCGCCATATCACGCCTCGCGGCCGCCTTCCGAAGCAAGCCCGCGAGGTCGCATGCAACTGCGATAGCGTTGTTGTCGTCCAGCGACGAAATGGGATCATCGATGTAGAGATACTTGACCCATTGATAAGACAAGTGTCCCGCGATAACCTGCTCGCATATCGCCATGAAGATGCACCAGATGAAGATGTTCTGCTCGCCTCGAGATATCTTGATCTGTTCTTCATCGCCCTTCCGAAACGTCACCTTCCAACTGGTGTAGTCGATGTCAAATTCGAAATCGGCGTAGCGCGACAAATATTCAGCAATACTCAGGTCAAGGGCCAACTCGGCGAGTAACTTCAGAAACGCCGACTTGGAATTGAGTTGGAGATGGCGGTCGCAGTCGGAATCGAGGTCATTCTCCCAGATGAAGAGGTCCTCGGTATATGCATTGAAGTATAGTGTGTCAGCGGTGCCATTGCCTTTCCGCTTCCCTAGCTTCTTGAACTCCATCGAAAGGCGTGTCTTCCCGGTTCTATTATAGGCATAGAGGAGCACGCTGTGGAAGTCTCTAAGATCACTGCGCAGCCTGGTTGCGAGCGTGGTCAGGCTTCTGTACAGATGGATCTTTGGCGCGTCCCGCATCGTTCAGTGGCCTCCGGGCGATGGGAAGAGCTGTTGCAGAAGACCGGCCTTATACTGCTTTATCAGTTCCCAATTGGCGGCTTGGAGCTCGATGAGATTCGAGGCTGCGTCTATCATACTCGCAATCGCGACTTGCTCGTCCAGACTGGGCACGGTCATCACGAGCGCCCCGAGTTCTGCTTGACCGAGGGTGCGGTTCCGCCCCGCGCCCCCGGGGGATGCCACGTGCAGGAGCTGCGCACCGCGCTGAGTAAGGAATGCGTACTTCATGAAGCGAACATCACACGTCCCGAACTTAGGGAGATACATGGGGAATCGGTGCGAAGCGATCATGCCTGCTTCCGCGCGTGAAGTCGTGGCGACTGCGCGTTCCCAGGCGAAGACGGTATTGAAGACCAGGGCTTGTTCGACAACCTCGAAGACGCGCTTCGCACCGAGACGAGACCCGAGCGCAGGCGTCTTGTGAAACACGCCATTTCCGTGGGATCTCACGCCGATTTCTTGATACTTGGTATCCGGCTCCACGATGACCTGGATGGACGCCTTCTTGAGAAGATCTGAGATCTTCCGTGGTTTCCACGCAGGAGCACGAGCATATTCAGGGAATCGCATTCTGGGCTGGCTCTCATCGATGCGAGGAAAGAGATCCTGCATCAGCCCTTGCTTGTGCTGCCGCAGAGTGTCCAGCTTCCGGCCCTCGGCGGCAATCAGGTCGTCCAGCGAGCCGAGGCAGTCGGCGATCTTCTGCTGCTCTCGCCGCGATGGGTAAGCCAGCGAAACACGCGATAGCTGAGCGGGATACAGGTGAGCAACCGTATCGCCCTGTGCGAGTAGTGCGATCGTATGGCGAAGCGGACTGTTCAGCACGTAGCTGAAAAACCGACCGCTAAGCTGCGACCGCAGGACATTCAGATCACTGCCTAGTGCGACGCCTCCGTCGACAACGCAGGCAGCCCTCGCGATGTCTGCTCGCGTCTCTCCTGACGCGGGCACAATCACATCCTCGGGTTCGCTGAATACCAACTCATCGGGCGAGATGTTCGTGCGAGATACCACGTGACGAATCACCTCGCCATAGCAAGTATACAGTTCTGCATACCTGATGCAGGGAGTTGCACCCGCCTCCGTCACATCCGACTTTGAGACACCCCTTCCTTTGGTAATACTTGCAACATTGCCGATTTGATCGCGTGCCCACCCGGGCGCTTCCCGGAACTCTGGGAACCGAAGCTTTGGTACGGTTGAAGGGGGCGATCCGGCCATCACCGGCCTCCCCCATGCTCGTACGCATTCAGGCCTGAGATCTCCCGGCCGTGGGCCCTCTTGTTCAGGAGCGGGACGAGCTGCGTCATAAGGGCGAGCTCTCGCTCGCGGCGTTCGCGCCAGCCCAGATCGAGGGGCGCCATCAGGTCGGTGAGCAGCTCGCCGTCGAACACCATGCGCTGGAGGATGGTGTCGACGAAGGCCGAGAGGGACTCCTTCGTCAGGCCATGGGCCTCGGCGAGGCGTTCGAGCTCCTTGGCCTGCCGCGCGGCCTTGAACTTCTCGTACCCGGAGTGGACGGCGGACTCGTCGAGCGCCTCGCCCACCGGAAGCGAGCGGACGTACTCGGTGATCGACTCGCGCTCGTCCAGGAACTTGGCGTCGGACTGGATCATGCCGATGAGCTGCTGGCGGGTCTTCTCGCTTCGCTCCGGGTCCAGGCCCGAGTACTTCGCGATCAGCTTCATGATGTAGTCGTAGTCGATGTCCGCGGAGGCGAAGAGGATGAACTCGAAGTCGAGCTGGTCGAGCTCGGGGTCGACCGGCGCTTCGCCAGTGCCCGCGACGGCTTGCTGCTCCCTCAGGCGCTTGGCCGTCTCGAGGTAGACGCCGCGGAAGGCACGGAGATCGTCTTTGGGAAGGGCCTGCTCGATCTGCTCCCGCTGCTCCTCGGTGAGGTCGGTGTACTGGTCGAGCTGCGTCTGGAGGCGCTGGACCTCCCGAAATCGCTTGATGAACTGCGCTCGGGCGGCGTCGCCCTTCAGGTTGTTCACCTGTTCTGGTCTGGCTTCGAGGCCTTGGGACTTCATGAACGCGCCGAGGTCGGCGACGGCCTGTTCGAGATTCTCGATGACGACGGGGGCCTTGTCGACCAGCCAGATCTCGCGGGCCCGGTCGGCCTGTGCGCCGGAGAAGAGCGTGATCGCGGCGTCGACGCTCTTCTGCTGCTGGCGGAAGTCGAGGATGTGGCCGTAGGGCTTCGTCGCGTTGAGGACACGGTTGGTGCGCGAGAAGGCCTGGATCAGGCCGTGGTGCTTGAGATTCTTGTCCACGTAGAGCGTGTTCAGGAACCGGGCGTCGAAGCCGGTGAGCAGCATGTCGACCACGATGGTGATGTCGATCTTCTCGGCGCCCTTCTGGGGCAGGTCGCGGTTGGGGAACTGCTGGTACTTGATGCGCTGCTGGACGTCCTGGTAGTAGAGGTCGAAATTGTTGATGTCGTGGTTGGTGCCGTACCGCTGGTTGTAGTCGGTGATGATGGCCTCGAGCGCGGCCTTCTTTCCCTCGGGATCCTGGCGGTTGTCCTCCTTCTCTTGGGGCAGGTCCTCTTGGAGCTGCTGGACGTCCCTGTTGCCCGCCGCCGGGGGGGAGAACACCGCTGCGATCTTCAGGGGCACGAAGCCGGGGTCTGCCGCCAGGCGCTCGGCTTGCAGCTTCTTGAAGACGCCGTGGTACTCGATGGCGTCGTTGATGGAAGCGGTGGCGAGCAGCGCGTTGAAGCGCCGGGCTCCTGTCGCCGCATCGTGCTTGTCGAGGATGGCCTGGGCGACGGCCTTCTTCGTCAACGTCTCGCCCGGCGGGGGGACCGCGGCGTCCTTGGGCTTGTAGTAGTCGACGTGGAAGCGGAGGACGTTGCGGTCCTCGATGGCGTGGGTGATCGTGTAGGCGTGGAGCTGCTTCTGGAACAGGTCCTGCGTGGTACGCAGCGTGGCCTTGTCGCCTTCCACCTGCTTCACGGTGGCGTTGTCCTTGAAGATCGGCGTGCCGGTGAAGCCGAAGAGCTGGGAGTTGGGGAAGAACTCCTTGATGGCCTTGTGGTTCTCGCCGAACTGGGAGCGGTGGCACTCGTCGAAGATGAACACCATGCGCTTGTCGCGCAGGGACTCCAGCCGCTGCTTGTAGGTGTTCCGGCCCCGAGCGACGTGCTGCTTGCTCTGCTTGCTGTTCTGGTCGAGGGCCAGGCCGAGCTTCTGGATGGTGGTGACGATGACCTTGTCGGCGTAGTCATCGGACAGAAGGCGGTCGACGAGCGTCGCGGTGTTGGTGTTTTCTTCGACGCAACCCTCTTGGAAGCGGTTGAACTCCTCGCGGGTCTGGCGGTCGAGGTCCTTGCGGTCCACGACGAAGAGACACTTGTGGATGCGCTCGTTGGTCTTGAGGAGCGTCGAGGCCTTGAAGGAGGTCAGCGTCTTGCCGGAGCCGGTCGTATGCCAGATGTAACCGTTGCCGCAGTCCTGGTCGATGGAGTCGACGATGGCCTTCACGGCGTAGATCTGATACGGCCGCATCATCATCAGCTTCTGCTCGCTGGCGATGAGAACCATGTACTTGCTGATCATGTGCCCGAGCGTGCACTTGGCCAGGAAGGCCTCGGCGAAGTCATCGAGGTGGGTGACCTTCGTGTTGTCGTCGGTGGCGAACTGGTAGATGGGAAGGAAGCGCTCGTCGGCGTCGAAGGCGAAATGCCGCGCGTTGTTGTTCGCGAAGTACCAAGTGTCCGTGCGGTTGCTGACGATGAAGAGCTGGATGAAGCAGAGCAGCGTCTTCGAGTAGCCGTTCCCGGGGTCGTTCTTGTACGCGACGATCTGCTCCATCGCTCGCCGGGGGCTGATTCCGAGCGTCTTGAGCTCGACCTGGACCACAGGGACGCCATTGATCAGGAGCAGGACATCGTAGCGGTGACGGCTGTTGTCCGTGTTGATGCTCGGCTGGTTGATGACCTGGAAGCTGTTCTTGCACCAGTCCTTGATGTTGACAAGCGTGTAGTTGAGCGGGGTGCCGTCATCGCGGATGAACGCCTCCCGATTTCGCAGGGCGCGCGCGGCTTCATAGACGTCCGGCGTGACGATCTCGTCGAGGAGTCGCTTGAACTCGCCGTCGGTCAGCTTGACCTGGTTGAGCGCTTGGAACTTCTGGCGGAAGTTGGTTTCGAGGCTGTCCCGATCATCGATGTCTTCACAATACTCGTACTTGAGGCTGACGAGCTTGGCGATGAACGACTCTTCCAGGTGGCGTTCGGAAGTCATCGATGTCCTCTGAGGAAGCGGTCGCGAGGGGATGCCGCCCGCAGGAGTCCCGGTGTGCGGACGTGCCGGACGGCGCGCGCGGCGTCAGCATAGCTCGAAGAGCGTGGCCCGTCCGGCCATTGGTGCAGGAATCCCACAGTGGGGATGCATCGCGCAGCTCAGGCGGCGCTGCATCCGCGGGGGCTCGCGACGGGTCGGTGGTCTCGTGAGTGTCTCGGAGGCCCTGGGCGGCGCAGTCGACTGCTGCTCGGGGCGCCTCAGAGACGCTCGGCGGGGGAGTTGACTGGTCCAGCGGGGGCCTCGGAGGGGCTGGCCCGGGCGGTGGGCTGGTCGTCGTCGGGGGTCGGAGGAACCAGGCGGGGCGGTGGGGTGGTCGTCGCCTGGCCTGGATGGCGTTGCGGAGGGCGGTCGTCATCGGTTGCGGGGGCCTGCGTTAGATCCGGGCGGCGGTGGTCCGGTCCGGTCGAGCGAATCCTGGGGCGTGCAGGGCGTGCTCGACCGGTCCGGGGAGGGGCGCGTCAGAGGGCAGGGGCCTCGCTCGTCGCGTCGGCGCTCGCCGTCATGGAGTCGGCGACCGGCGCCGCGTCGGGATCGGGCAGGTCAAGGGTGGCGGGGTCGCCGCCGCCGCCGCGAGCGCGCCGCAGCTCGCGCAGGGCGTCGTTCTGGCGGGCGATCGGGCCGAGGAGGGCGTCGCGGGCGGCGATGTCGGTGTCGGTGTCGTCGGGGAAGCGGCCGAGGATGGTCGCGACCAGCGCCAGCAGGCGGCGTTGGCCCTTGGCGTTCTCGGCGCGGACCTCGTCGGCGGTGGGGCGGGCGTCCGGGGCGGGGTTCAGGATGGCGCCGTAGCCCGGGTTCAGCTCGGCGAGCTGCGCGATGAAGGGCGCGATCATGGTGGCATCGACATCGGCGGCCCACTCGCCCTGGAGCTTGGCGAGGAGGCTCTTCACCTCGCCGTACTGCTCGACATAGGGCAGCGCGGTGACGCCGGTGACCCCCAGGGGGAAGATCTTCCCTCGCAGCGCGGTGGCCCTCTGGCCGCGCTCGCTCTCCTCACCGAAGACGCGCGCGATGTGGGCCAGCGTCTGGTCGATGGCGGTCAGGGCGTGGTCGATGCGGGCGTCCCGCTCCGGCGCGGTCTCCGCGTGCTGGGCCGCACGTGGCGGCGCGCGGCGGGCCCGCTCCAGCTCCAGGACGGCCTCATCGGCCCGCACCGCGGCCATCGCGCGCTCTGCCAGGTCGTTGAGGCCGCGCGCCTCGGCCGCCTTCGCGCACTCGGTGCACGCGAAGATGCGGCGGCGCGTGGGGGTGACGAACAGGGCTACGAAGCTCTCGACAGTGGTCGTCATCATGAATCTCCTCGAATGGTCCTCATGCGTTGTTGACGCCGGGAGGGTGGGCAAGGGGTGTCACGGTCGGGCGATATTAGCGGGCCCCGGGCGGCCGCACAACGCCCGCCGGGCCCATTCTTGGACGCGATGGTCGGCGCCCGGGTGCACGAGGGACACATCATCCAGAACCGCTCGGAGGCGTCGAACCTGCGCGAGGTCGAGCGTGTCCGCGACGAGCAGCCCGGCTTCAACGGCGTCATCAGCGACGGCGGTCCCGCTCCCGCGAATCTCAGGGGAAGATCTCGTCGAAGTTCCGCTCGACCAACGTGGCGAACTTCAGGACATCTGCCGCTTGTCTGGACTGGCCGAGCTTGCCGGCTATCTGGAGGTGCTCTTCGGGCCAGAGGATGCGGCCATCGAGACCCTCCCACGGGTACTCGAGATGAGGTCCCGCGCGAGCCACCTGCGGATGGGCTCCCTCGAGAGCGTTGATGACCTGCAGGATCCCCTCCCAACGCCAGGGCCCGCCAAGCGGTCCGAGCAGGCCACGCTGTCGACGCATCATCTGCGTCATCCGGGAGGCAGCCCTGTGGGAGGTTCTCACCCAATCGAGCGGGACCGCCTCGGACCGAAGAAGCGCCGCTTTGGCCATCTTCTCGAAGGCCATCTGCAGGAGCATGGCGAAGACGGAAGGCACTGCGCCAGTGAGGTTCCTCGCGCCTTCGAGGTCTGCTCGCGCCTGAGCCAGGTACGCGTCCGCCCAATCGCGGTGACGTGGCATCCCCTATTCGTCCAGCAAGCGCGAGGCGTCGAGGTCCCCCCAGGCATCAGGCAGCGAGAGCGTGCCGTCGCGCAGCTCATCAAGTTCCTGTGGAGTCAACAGGATGACGACGGACGGGTAGTCGATGCCCACGTCGGGCCTCGCGCCGAATCGGAAGGGCAGGACCTCTCCCGTGTACCCGACGGCGTCGGAGATCTCGAGGAGGCGTACCTCGTTGGGGGCGTCGAAGAAGTAGACCTGCCGGGTGTCGGGATCCTCGACCCGGTGCAAGCGAGCGAGCCGTCGGGCAGTGTCGTAAGTGCTGTTCATGAGCAGAGGATCTGGCAGGCCGACCGCAAAGGTCAAGCGGAAGGCCCTCGGCGCGAGCACGGACGCCGGGACCGAGAGGGCGTCCGAGGCCCGAGGCCGGAGCCGGGGCCGAGGCGAAGCCGAGACCGCCTCCCAGGCCGGGACCGCCTCCGAGGCCGAGACCGCCTCCGAGGCCGAGACCGCCTCCGAGACCGGGGCCGAGACCGCCTCCGGGGCCGCAATCGAGGCCAGGCCGAAGGCCCCGGCCGAGCCGAACACTCCCAACCCGCCCCGTCCGAGGCGCCGGCAGCGGCGAGCGAGGGCGCACTCACCGACGAAGGCGCTCCAACAGTCGACGCAGGTCCTGGCGACCGTGGAGAACGCCGACGACGAGGACGCAGGCCGGCTCAACGACGAAGTACACGCAGTATAGGAATTGGGAGAGTACTGCGCGCCGAAACTCTTGATGGGCCTTTGGAAAGAGGCGGGGGTTCGCGTCGACGCGGTCCATCAGGGCATCGATGGCGTCCACCAATCGATCACCGAGCCCGCTCTCCTTGTCCTCATACCAATCATACGCCGACTGTGCATCGGACCGCGCTTCAGGTCGGAAGCGGATCACGACTCCCTGCGTCTGCTCCGGATGCTGTCCCGGACCTCCTCCCAAGGAATGGCCTCCTCCGGATGCTGGAGATGGCGTTCGTAGCGGCGTTCCAACGCGCGCTTCTGATCATCGCTCAGCGCGACGGCACCGGGCTCCCGGGCCAGGTCGTTCCAGAGTTCGCAGAGCAGCTCGATCTGTTCGCCAACCGGCAACTTGGTGAAGTCACTCTTGATTTGCGCAGCGGTCGTCATCGTCCAGTACCCACGGCCAAGCGTTGGCAAGCGGAGTGTACGGAACGTGATGCGCGGCTCCAAGCGCTGGGTGCGTTCAGAGTGCGGGGCTCAGGAACTCCCGCGGGACCGAGGCCGAGACCGGGACCGAGGCGGAGACCGAGACCGAGACCGAGACCGAAGCCGAGACCGAGTCCGACCCCGCAGCCGAGGCCGAGCCGAAGGCCCCGGCCGAGCCGAACGCTCCAACCCCGCCACTGACCGAGGCGCCGTCAGCGGCGAGCGAGGGCGCCGTGGGGTAGGAGTGAGCGAGGGCAGGCCGAGTCGGGCCCCAGGCCCGTCGCAGGCCTGACCCGAGGGAGCGACGCCGCCAGCGAGGCTCGTAGCCGCCGCCCCGGCCACCGACGCTACACTTGCGGCGCGGCTCGGGGGGACGTAGCGTCCCGCGGCGATGGAGCTGGAACCCCTTCTCGCCTGGTTCGTCGGCGCGTCGTCGCTGCTGGGCTTCGTGTCGATCCTGCGGCGGTACGGGCGCAGCTATCCAGGCTGGCTCTTCGCTCACGGGCTGGTGTTGGTCGTGTTGGGGCTGGCTTGGCTGGTGGTGCCGGCGCACGCGGGGCTGCTCGGGGCCATCGTGTTCGTGCCGATGGTGTTGCTGCCGTCGCTGGCCAACCGAGCCGCCGCGCGCTTCATCGCGCGACGCCGCTTCGACCGGGCCCGGGTGGCGGCGCAGGTCGCGGCGGTGCTGCACCCCTTCGACGGCTGGACCGCCGTGCCGGAGCTGCTGCGCGCCCAGGGGCTCATCGAGCGGGGGCACCGCGACGAGGCCCGCGCCGCCCTCGAGGCCCTGGCCCGGGGCAGCGGCCGCGCCGCGCGGGAGGCCTGGCTGCTGCTCTTGCGCATGGACACGCGCTGGCATGACCTCATCGCCTGGGTCGACGCCTCCCCGGAGCGACAGAAGCTGCTGATGCAGCCGGAGGTCGCCTCCAACTACGTCCGCGCCCTGGGCGAGCTGGGCCAGACCGCGCGGCTCGCCGAGGTCCACCAGGGCGTCATCGAGCGCCTGGGCCGCGCCCAGGGCCCCGGCTGGCTGGCCAACAACCGCCTGGTCTATGCCGCCTTCACCGGCCAGCCCGACGCCATCGCCGCGCTCCAGGCAGGCCCCTTCCTCCAGCTCACCCCCAGCCTCGTCGCCTTCTGGACGGGGACCGCGCTCCAGGCCCGGGGCGACCTCCAGGCCGCTGAGGCCGTGCTGGTGCCGCTGGCGCTGGGCCAGGACCCGCTGGTCGCCGGCCCGGCTCGACGCCGCCTGGCCGAGCCGGTCCCCACCTTCGACCTGGCCGCCCACGGACAGCCGCGCCTGCTCGACACCGTCCTGGCCGCCGAGGGCCCGCCCGACGCCCAGACCACCCTCGCCGCCCCCGGTCGCGGCCCCTTCCCGGCGGTCACCGCCACCCTCATCGCCCTGAACCTGGCCGTCTTCGCCCTGGAGATCCCCGGCGGCACCACCGACGTCCGCAACCTCCTGCGCATGGGCGCCCTGGTCGCTCCGGCCGCCTACCTCGAGGGCGAGTGGTGGCGCGTGGTGACCTCGGCCTTCCTCCACGTCGGCGTGCTGCACCTGACGCTCAACATGTTCGGCCTCTGGATCTTCGGCCGCTTCGTCGAGTCGGTGCTCGGCCGCGCCCGCATGGCGCTGCTCTACGCCATCTGCGCCCCAGGCTCGATGGCCCTCATCACCCTGCTGACGCCGGCCAACGAGTCGCCCTACCCGGTCGCCGGCGCCTCGGGCGGCATCATGGCGCTCTTCGGCGCCATCGCGTCGATCATGTTCATCCGCTGGCGCGCCCACCGCAGCCTGGGCGCGCGGCGCGAGCTCCTCTATCTGGGTCTGCTCTTCGTCGCCTCCACCGCCTTCGACCTCAGCACCCCCGAGGTCAGCTTCCTCGGCCACGCCAGCGGCGCCGCCCTGGGCCTGGTCATGGGTGCGCTCCTGGCGCCGCGGCGGCGACGGACGTAATCTGCCGGGACCATGAGAGCCCGGTACATCCTGCCCCTGGCGGCCGCCCTGCTCCTGGCCTGGCCGGCCCAGGCCATGCGCCCGCCCGTGCCCCCGGCCCCGCTGGCGCCGCCCGCGTCCGAGCTGCCCGAGAGCGCGGTCTCCGACGCCTGGACGCTCACCTGCAGCGGCGGCCACCTGGGCGTCTGCACCGTGGCCGCGCGGTTCTTGCGCCTGCGCGCCGCCGACCGGCCGACCCGGGTGACCCTGGACACCTCGCCGGCCCTGGCCATCGACCGCGTCACCGTGGACGGCCAGCCTGCGACGCTGGACCCGGACGGGCGCCTCACCCTGTCACCCGGCAGCGCGCCGGCCACCATCGAGCTGACCGGCGTCGCCGAGGCCGGCGTCGAGGCGCGCGAGGGCTGGGTCATGCCGGCCGTGCAGGCGCGGCACCTGGCCTGCCACGTCGGCCGCAAGGCGGCGCGCTTCACCTTCGACGTGCTCCCCGCCGCCGCCCGCACCGACACCTACGACCTGGGCGTGCAGCTCGAGACCACCGGCGTGCTGCGCGGCGAGACCTTCACCGGCCCGGGCGAGCCGGGTCAGCGGCGGCCTGAGCGCGTCGAGCTGCGCCGCCCCGCCGCCCCGCTGCACTTCGGCGGCCCCATGGTGGGCCTGGGTGCTACCACCGGCGACGACGGCCGCTTCACGCTGCGACTGGGGGTGGAGGCCGGCGCGTCGAGCTGGGCGCTGATGAGCCTGGCCTTCGACAGCGACTTCCACGGCCGCAACGTCCTGGCGCCGCAGCTCGAGGCCTCGACGCCGACGCTGGTCTTCGTGCCGATGTCCTTCGTCGCTGGCGTCGGGCTGCCGGTCCAGCTCGGCGAGGACTCGCGCGTCGGGGCGCGCTTCAACGTCGGCGTGCACTTCCTGGCGCTGGGTCTGGTCACCAGCTTCGACCTGTGGCCGGGACGGGCGGGGGACCAGGCCGACGTGACGGTGATGGCGCTCTTCACGCTGTAGGCGCGTGGCTCACAGGACGACGTCGGGGCCGGGCACGCGGATGGGGAAGCGGCGCCAGTGGTAGCGCGCGATGGCGGCGTCCACCTCGGGGTGGGGAACCAGGTAGAGGGCGACCAGGCTGCGGTGGGCGTCGAGCGGCATCTCGAGCACCGAGCTCTGGGCCGGGAAGTCCTGGGGGCGGGCGCCGGGGAAGACGCGCAGCTCGCGCAGCTCGCGGAAGTCGTAGGCGCGGCGCGACGCGGGCGAGGGGCGGATGAGCCAGGGCTGCCCCAGCACGAGCTGGACGCGGCGCTCCACCAGATAGGAGACCGGCGCGATGCGCTGGTGCCCGAGCTGGGCACCGAAGGGCAGGCCGTGGTGGGCGATCCAGGCGTCGGTGAGGCCGAGCTGGTCCAGGGCCGGGAGCTCCGAGACGAAGGGGATGGCGCCGGCGGCGGTGGTGGCGACGCGGGGCGCGGCGGCGAGGTCGGGGCTGTGGCGGGCGAGCGTGACGTGGAGCATCTGGCCGATGCCGAGCCAGTCCTGGGGAGGGGCGTCGAGGTGGGCGGCCAGCTCGTCGATGGACTCGACGTCGTGGGTGAAGCGGAAGGTCAGGGTGTGGTGGAGCCCGCCAGCCAGCAGGCTGACCAGGACCGCGGCGCGCAGCCCGCGCGAGCCGATGACCTCGAAGAGGCACCAGCACAGCGCCACGGTGGCGAAGGGGAGCGCGGGCACCAGGAAGCGGAACTCCATGAAGTCGCCGCCGACCTTGGCGACGTAGGCGGCGTGGAGGGCGACGGCGGCGAGGGCCCAGAGGGCCGGCCGGGCGCGCGGGGCGAAGAGGCGGGGGAGGCAGGCCAGCACCAGGGCCAGGGCGGGCCACAGCCAGTAGGATGTGGCGAAGGTGAAGAGGTAGCGGAGGCCCTGGCGGAGCTGACCGGGACCGCCCACCTTGGCGTAGAAGGTGTTGGGCAGGAGCGCGCCGTAGTAGCTCCACTTCCAGGCCATCCACGCGCCGAGCAGCGCGAGGGCCGGCAGCAAGAGCGCCGCGAGGGAGGCGGGGCGGCGGCCGGGGGGCAGGCGCAGGACCTGGGTCAAGGCGCCGAGGCCGACGACGACGCCGATGAGGGTGGCGTCCAGGCGAGTGAGCACGGCGAGCGCCAGGGTCAGCGAGATGGCGGCGGCGCGGAGCGGGCCGGAGCCGTCGCGAGCGCCCAGGGCCAGGGCGGCGGCGGTGGCGAGCCAGCAGGTCTCCATGGCCGTCTCGAGGCCGCTGGTGGCGTAGGCGGAAAACGTCGGGAAGGTGCCCAGCAGCAGCAGGGCGACCAGGGCCGGCCAGGGTCCGAGCAGGCGCCGGGTGGCGGCGACGGTCGCGGCGAGGGCTCCGGCGAAGGAGAGAAGGCCCAGGAGCTGGGACCAGGGCACCGGATCGATGCCGAGCCAGAAGGCCGGCGTCATCAGCAGCGTCCAGAGGAAGTTGGTGTAGCCCTCCACCCGCTCGCCCAGGTTCCAGACCAGCCCGTGGCCCTCGGCCAGGTTCTGCGCGTAGCGGAACGAGATGAATGCGTCGTCGAGGACGAAGCGGCGGGACAGCGCCAGGGCCAGCACCCCGCACCAGAGCAGCCAGGCCAGCGCGCGCGGCGGGCGGGCGGGCAGCGGGGGCTGGGGGTCAGGGGGCTCGGCGGGCGGGTTCACGGCGCGGAGGATAGAGCGGGGCCCACCGAGGCGCCAGCCGGCCGGAGGCGAGCCGCGGCGGGGTGTGGCGTCAGGGCTTGGGCGGTTGGGGCTCGGAGATGGTGACGAGCGGATCGCCGGTGGGGCCGGCGACCATGACCACCTGGGCCACGGGCATGGAGCGCACGCTGTCGCCGGCGGGGGTCTTCACGTGGCAGACCGCGAGGTCGAGGGTGACGCGCTCGCCGCTGCGGAGCGCCTCGTCGGTGCCGTGGCCGTAGCTTCGCTTCCAGCGGACGCGGTCGCCGCCGCGCAGCACGATGGGGTCGGGGCGGGTGCCGCCGCAGCCGTCGTCGAAGGAGATCTCCTCGCCGGCGCGGGTCGTCTGGTGGCCGGTCAGGCGCAGCGGCGGGTGGCCGGCGATCTCGAAGAGGCCGTCGACGGGGTTCTTGGCTGTCACGCGCAGCGCCAGGCCCCAGGCGTCGCCGATGGGGACGGGCCGGGCCTCCACCCGGAACTCGAGCCGCATCGCCCAGGTGGTCCCGGCGAGCTGGCCTGCCTGCGCCTCGGGCGAGGCGGACACCCACACGCCCGGGCCGGCGGCCCCGCGGCTGGCGCAGGCCGCGAGCAGGCAGGTCGACGCCAGGGCTGCGGCGCGAAGGGTGGCGCTCATCGTCGACTCCGGGGGCAGGGACGCGGCGACGGCTCCATTGGAGCGCGCCGGCCGCGACACGTCCAGCCCGTCAGCCTGGGCAGCCGCGCACGATCATCACGCCGACGGCCACCAGCGCCAGCCCCAGCATGGCGTTCACGCGGCCCAGCACCGAGGCGCGCCGCCGTAGCTGCTCGGCGACCGGCGCGCGGGGATCGCGCTCGATGGCGCGCGCCGCGCGGGGCCCGATGCCGAAGTCGTGCACGGCGCTGGCGATGAGCACCGCGGCGAAGAGCGTGAGCTTGGCCAGCACCGCCTTGCCGGTGTCGGAGCCGAGCCAGCGCGGATCGACGAAGCTCGACCAGCGCACGCCGCGCACCCACAGGTTGAAGCTGCCGGTCACCAGCACGACGCCGAAGCAGACCCAACCCACCGACCGGAAGCGCTCGCCGGTCTCGCGAAGGAACTTGCCCGCCAGGTCCCGGTCGCCCGTGCGCAGCCAGGGCACGACGACCAGGACCAGGAAGAACATCCCGCCGACCCACACGGTGGCGGCCAGGATGTGCAGCCAGACGGAGACCAGGTAGAGCAGATGCATCGCCGCAGGCTACCGCGCGTCCGCCGAAAAGCGAGGCTGCAGCACGTGGTTCTCGAGGTGGACGTGGGTGAAGGTGTCCGCCTCGAGCTTCTGCAGCTCGGCGAAGAGGGTGCGGTAGCTGGTGCAGGCCCAGTCGGGCAGCGTGAAGTCGTCGGCGGCCTTGCGGATGCGCTCGAGCAGCCGGGCGACGGCGTGGTGGTCATCGGTCATGGCCTCGAGCCCGGGCGCGAGCGCGCGGGCGTCGGCGTGGCGGGCCATCATCGCCGGGAAGAGCACCTCCTCCTCCTCGTCGAGGTGGGGGATGAGGGCGGCCGCCAGCTCGGCGACGGCCTGGTCCAGCTCGCGCAGGGCCGGATTGTGGTCGCCGTGGACGCGGGCGACCTTGGCGGCCAGGGTCGTGATGAAGGGCAGCGCGCGGCGCAGGTAGGCGTGGTGGGTCGCGACGATGTGGGCGACCAGCCAGGGGGTGGACAGGGTGCGCGGGTCCTCGGCGGGCGCGCCGTCGCGGCCGGCGATGGCGCGGGTCAGGTCGGCGACCAGCGAGTCGACGTCGAGGCCGCGGGCCTGGGCGGCGGCTTCGACGCTGAGCTGGCCACGGCAGCAGAAGTCGATGCGGTGGCGCTGGAACACCTCGGCGCATTCAGAGTGGTCGAGGACGACGTTGGCGACGGATTGATGGCGATCGAGCACGGGGAGACCTCCGGGTTGGCTGGAACACAGAGCACGAGCCGTGCCAACGGTGCCGGTCGGGCGCGGCGCCCGCGATTGCTGGGGGAGGGCGGCGGCCGAGGGCTGGACGCGACGCAGCCTGGCGTTGCAAGATGCATCACATGGAACAACCCCAGCGACGTGCGTGCGGTGTGTGCGGGCTCGTGCCGATGGTCTCCCGGGTGGGCGGCTCGACGCTGGTGGTCGGACGCAGCCCGGCGATGCAGGCGCTGCTCAAGCGGGCCGGCCGCTTCGCGCCGAGCGACGCGCCGGTGACGGTGATGGGCGAGACGGGCACCGGCAAGGAGGTGGTCGCCCGGGTGCTGCACGCCAACTCGCCGCGCGCCGACAAGCCCTTCGTCGCGGTGAACGTGGCGGCCCTGCCGGCCGAGCTGCTGGAGTCGGAGCTCTTCGGGCACGGCAAGGGCGCCTTCACCGGCGCAGCCAACGCCCGTCGCGGGCTCTTCGAGGCGGCGAACGGCGGGACGCTCTTCCTCGACGAGATAGGCGAGATGCCGCTGGCGCTCCAGGCGAAGCTCCTGCGCGTGCTGCAGGACGGGGAGGTGCGCCGGGTCGGCGAGAACGCGACCTTCGCCGTGGACGTGCGCGTGGTGTGCGCGACCCACCGCGACCTGGCCGAGCGCGTGCGCGAGGGCCAGTTCCGCGAGGATCTCTACTACCGCGTGAAGGTGCTCAGCCTCACCGTGCCGCCGCTTCGCGACCGCGGCACCGACGTGCTGGCGCTGGCGCTCTACTTCCTCACCGACGAGAAGACCGAGGCCTGCACCTTCACCGACGCGGCGCAGCAGCTCATGCTCGAGTACGCGTGGCCGGGCAACGTGCGCGAGCTGCAGAACGTGGTCAAGCACGGCGCGGCGCTGGCCCAGGGGCCGGCCATCGGCACAGACGACCTGCCCGAGGAGCTGACGAGCGGCGGCAGCTTCGCGCAGCCCGCGGGCGACGTGAGTGCGGCGGGCGCGCCCGGGCTGGCGACGCTGGCCGAGGTCGAACGCGCCCACATCCTGCGGGTGCTGGACGCCTGCGGCGGCGCGCAGTCGGAGGCGGCCGACGTGCTGGGCATCGCCCGCACCACGCTCTGGCGGAAGCTGCGCCAGTACGAGTGAGCCGCCCCCCTCACGGCTCGGAGGTCGCGACCTCCGACTCGTCCGACAGGGCCTGGCCCAGCGCCACCCACGGAAGCCTCGCGCAGCGCACCCTCGCCGGCCAGGCGACCACGCCGGTCAGTGCCTCCAGCGCCTCGGGGAGGTCGGGCGCGGGCTCGCCGGAGAGCGCCGCCTCGAAGCGGGAGGCGAGCGCCCCCGCCTGCTCGAGCGTGAGGCCGCTGACCAGCTCGGTCAGCACCGAGGCGGACGCGGTCGAGATGGCGCAGCCCTCGCCGGTGAACTGAGCCGCCGCGACGACGCCCTGGGGCCCCAGCCGCAGCATCACCCGGACCCGATCGCCGCACAGCGGGTTGTGGCCCTCGCCCACGCGATCCGCCCCGGCCATGGTCGCCCGGTGGCGCGGGCGGCGGCCGTGGTCGAGCACCAGGTCGCGGTAGAGCGTTCGCAAGCGGTCGGTCATCGTCTCCTCGGGCGCCCGGGCAGGCGCGCGGATGATGCGCACCGCGGGCCGCCCGTGTCGAGGTCCCGTGTGCGCCGGGGGCGCCTGCGGGTAGAGTGGCCCGCATGCAGCGACTGCCAGAGCGCGGGTGGGCCATCATCCGGGGCGCGGCGACGCCCCGGAGCGTGGCGGCGCTGCGCCAGGCCTTCGACGCGCTGCTCGACCCGGCATCGGGACCAGCGGGCGTGCTGCAGCGACCGGCGCCGCGGCTGCACAGCCCCGCGGTCGCCGCCTGGACCTGCTCGGCGGCGCTGGGGGCCATCGCGCGTGAGGCCTTGGATGCGGCCGAGGTCCAGCTCCTGCAGGACGCGCTGGTGCTCAAGCCACCGGGCCGCCAGGGCTCAGAGATCGCCTGGCACCGGGACTACACCCATCTGGCCTTCCTGGACGCCCCCCGCGCGCTCTCGGTGCGCCTGGCGCTTGACCACGAGACGCTCGCCAGCGGGGCCCTCCGCGTCCTCGAGGGCAGCCACCGCCACGCGGCGAGCGGCGCCCGACCGCTGCTCGGCGACACGCTCCACCCCGAGGAGGATGCCGCCCTCGCCCGCGAGGCCGCCCGAGGCACCGTCCGCACCCTGGAGCTCGCCCCCGGCGACGTCTCGATACACCTCTGCCTCACCGCCCACGGCAGCCACGCCAACAGCAGCGCAGCGCCCCGCCGCACCCTCGTCACCCACCTCTTCGACGCCGCCTGCCGCCTCGTCCCCGAGCGCCTCCCCACCCCCGACGCCGCCGCCTGGTTCCCCACCGACGCCCGCGGCCACCTCTGCCGCCACACCTTCCCGCTGCTGCCCGTCCAGGAGCGTATGGCGGATGGATGATTCGTCGGCTTCGGGCGCTCTCGGGCACCCCGGCGTCCCACGACCGCTGCGGCAAACCCCTTGGTTTGCCTCGGGTTCTGGAAACGGCTTCGCTTCGCCACGCCCCGCCGAATCGCCTCGAAAGCTCCTCGGATCCACCTGAATCCCTCATCCGCTACACGCCCCTAGCGCTCCGAGCAGAGGGTCAGGATCTCGGCGGTGGCGGACTGTTGGAGGGGGTTTTCCAGGTCGGGCTGGTCGATGGCGAGGGCGATGCTGGCGATGTCGGCGGTCGGCAGGTCACAGAAGCCGTTCTGCAGGTAGCAGGGGACGTGGGCGCCGAAGCCGGCCTCGGCGACGGCCGGGCAGGTGGCGGCCTGGGCGGCGGCCGCGTCGGCCACGAAGGGCACGAGGGCTTCCTGGAGGCAGACGAAGACGCCCTCGAGGAAGGCCTGGCCGGCGGGGCTGAGCTCGGGGTGCACCTGGGAGAGGTAGCGGTCGGCGTACTTGCAGGCGAAGCCCATCACGTAGTCGGTGGGCGCGCAGGTGCCGCCGGCGATGAGCGCGTCGGCGCAGGCGTAGAAGGTGCACGCCTCGGTGGCGGCGCCGTCGTAGGGGACCGGCTGACAGAGCGGGGTCGCGGTCGACGCCTCGGCGTCAGGCGCCACCTCGGTCAGGGCGTCGGTGAGAGCGTCCGTCCGGGCGTCGGCTCCAGCGGCGGCGTCGGTCCCGCAGGCGCCCAGCGCCCACAGCGCGAGCAGGCAGCAGGCGCGCGCCACGCCGGTCATCTACGCGAAGAACTCGACGACCTTGCGCAGGCCCTGGGCCAGCCGGTCGACGTCGTCGCGCGTGCTGTACATCGCCAGGCTGGCGCGGATGGTCGCCGGAACGCCGAAGCGCTTCATGAGCGGCTGCGTGCAGTGGTGCCCGACGCGCACGGCGATGCCCTCGTGGTCCAGCACGGTGCCGGCGTCGTGGGGGTGCACGCCGTCCAGCACGAAGGACAGCACGCCGCCGTTGTCGGTCCGGGGGCCGATGAGGCGCAGCCCGGGCACCTCGCCCAGCGCGTCGACGCCGTAGGCGTGCAGCGCCCGCTCGTGGGCGGCGATCGCCTGCGGTCCGCGCGCCATCACATACTCCAACGCCGCGCCCAGCCCGATGGCCCCGGCGATGTGGGGCGTCCCGGCCTCGAAGCGCGCCGGCGGCCTGGCGAAGGTGGTCCCCTCGAAGCTCACCGTCTCGATCATGTCGCCGCCGCCCATCCAGGGCGGCATCTCGGCCAGCAGCTCAGCCTTGCCGTAGAGCAGCCCGATGCCGGTCGGCCCGTAGATCTTGTGGCCCGAGCAGGCGAAGAAGTCACACCCCAGCGCCCGCACGTCGACGCCGCCGTGAGGCGCCGATTGCGCCCCGTCGACCAGCACCCGCGCGCCGACGGCCTGCGCCATCGCGACGATCTCGGCCACCGGGTTGATGGTCCCCAGGGCGTTCGAGATGTGCACCACCGAGACCAGCTTCGTGCGCGGGCTCAGCTTGCGCTCGAAGTCGTCGAGGCGGAGCCGACCCTCGTCGTCCACCTCGGCCACCACCAGCCGCGCGCCGGTCTGCTGGCACAGGAGCTGCCACGGCACGATGTTCGAGTGGTGCTCCATCCAGGTGATGAGGATCTCGTCGCCAGCGCCGAGATTCGCCCGGCCCCAGGTCTGCGCGACCAGGTTGATGCCGGCCGTCGTGCCGCCGGTGAAGAGCACCTCGTCTGCGTGGCCGGCGCCGAGGAAGCGCCGCGCCGACTCGCGCGCGGCCTCCTGGGCCTGGGTGGCCCGCACCGAGAGCACGTGCACGCCGCGGTGCACGTTGGCGCAGTCCCAGGTGTAGGCGTGGGCGATGGCGTCCAGGACCGCCTGCGGCTTCTGAGCCGTCGCCGCGTTGTCCAGATAGCAGAGCGGCTTGTCGTGGATCTGCTGGTTCAGGCCCGGGAAGTCGGCGCGCACCAGAGCCACGTCGTAGGCCAGCGCCGCCGCCTCGCGGTCGTCTCGCGGGGCCTCGATCACAGGGCCTCCTCGATCGCCGCGGCCGCCACGGGCGACGCGTCGCTGGCCAGGCGCGCCGCCAGCACGCGGCCCAGCTCGCGCACCAGCGCCGGCACGGGCAGCCGCACGACCATCTCCTCGGCGAAGGCCCAGGTCAGGAGCCCCCGCGCGCTGCGCTCGTCGATCCCCCGCGAGCGCAGGTAGAAGACAGCCATCTCGTCGAGCTGCCCCACGGTCGAGCCGTGCGCCGCCTTGACGTCGTCGTTGTCGATCTCGAGCTGCGGACGCGTGTGCACCCGCGCCTCGGTCGAGAGCAGCAGGTTGTGGTTGAGCTGGCGCGTGTCGCTCTTCACCGCGCCCTCGCGGATCAGCACGCGCCCGAAGAAGGTCCCCGTCGCCGCGTCGCCGATGACGCCCTTGTAGGTCTCCCCGCTGGTGGTGTGCGGCGACGTGTGCGCGATGGTGGTCGCGTGGTCGAAGTGGCTGTCCCCCGACGCCACGTACAGGCCGTCGAGCTGGCAGCTCGCGCCCGGCTCGGCCAGGTCGACGGTCAGCTCGGTGCGCCCCAGCCGCCCGCCCAGCGACAGCACGTACGAGGTGAAGCTGCCGCCGCGCCCCACGCGCACGCCCACGTGCCCGTTGTGCAGGGCCGCCTCGGGCAGGTCGACCAGGCGCACGTGGCGCACCGTCGCGTCGCCGCCGACCAGGATCTCGGTCGTCGCGGCGGTGAAGCCCGCCTCCTCGGGCACGCCGATGAAGCGCTCGATGAGGGTCAGCTCCCCGGTGGCGTCCACGGCCACGAAGACCCGGGGGAAGCGCAGCCCGGCCTCGCCGCCGGTCGCCACGTGCACGATCTCCAGCGCCCCCGACAGCGCAGCGCCCCGCGGCACGTGCACCACCAGCGCGTCGCCCAGCTCGGCCAGCGCCAGCGCCGCCACGCCGTCGCCCGTCAGGCTCGCGATCCTTCCAAGGCTCGACCGCAGGTGGTCCCCGACCACGCTCAGCGCCTCGCCCAGCGGCAGCACCGACACCTCGGGCGCCGACCCGTCGCGCGTCGTGGCCTCGGCCCGCACCACCCCGTCGACCATCACCACGCGCGCCGCCACGCCGTCGAGCGCCGTACCCGCCCGGGCCATCGCCCGCTCCACCGCGGCGGCGTCCGGCGGCGGCGCCGAGGCCTCGCCCCAGCGCACCAGCTCACGCATCTTCACATAGCGCCACGCCTCGTCGGCGCGCGTCGGCCACCCCAGCGCCTCGAAGCGCGCCCGCCCCTCGCCGCGCCGCTCGCGCAGCCAGTCCGGCTCACCGGCGCGCCCGCTGGCCCCGGCCAGCTCCGCCGCCATGAGGTGCATCGCGTTCATCGGCCGCCCCCGCGCATCACGCCGCCGCCTCGGCCTTGAGCCAGTCGTAGCCCCGCTCCTCCAGCTCCAGCGCCAGCTCGCGCCCGCCGGTCCTGGCGATGCGCCCGTCCACCAGCACGTGCACCGTGTCGGGCACGATGTGGTCGAGCAGCCGCTGGTAGTGCGTGATGACCAGCATCGCCCGCTCTCCGTCGCGCAGGGCGTTGACCCCCTCCGACACCGCCTTGAGCGCGTCGATGTCCAGCCCGGAGTCGGTCTCGTCCAGGATCGCCAGCTTGGGGTCCAGCATCGCCATCTGCAGGATCTCGTTGCGCTTCTTCTCGCCGCCCGAAAACCCCGAGTTCACCTCGCGCGACGCCAGCTCCTTGCCCATCCCGACCAGCTTGCGCTTGTCCTCGAAGAGCTTGAGGAACTCGTAGGCGTCCAGCTCGCCCTGGCCCCGCGCCTTGCGGCACGCGTTGACCGCCGCCTTCAGGAACACCTTGTTGGACACGCCCGGCACCTCCACGGGGTACTGGAAGGCCAGGAACACGCCCGCGCGCGCCCGCTCGTCGGCCTCCATCGCCAGCAGGTCCTGCCCGTCGAAGCGCACGGTGCCCTCGGTCACTTCGTAGCCCGGGCGCCCCGACAGCACGTAGCTGAGGGTGCTCTTGCCCGAGCCGTTGGGGCCCATGATGGCCGCCACCTCGCCCGGGCGCAGCGTGAGGGTCAGCCCCTTCAGGATCGGCGTGTCGCCCACGCGGGCGTGGAGGTTGTCGATCTCTAGCATCAGCAGGACTCCGACTTGGTTTCCGTCGAGATGGCGAGCGAGCCCGCTCGCGACGGCGGTGACGCGGCGCGCAGGGGCCGAGCTCAGCCGACCGCGCCCTCGAGGCTCACCTCGAGCAGCTTCTGGGCCTCGACCGCGAACTCCATCGGGAGCTCGCGGAACACCCGCTTGCAGAAGCCGTTGACGATGAGGTTGACGGCGTCCTCGGCGGCGAGCCCTCGCTGCATGCAGTAGAAGAGCTGGTCGTCGGAGATCTTCGACGTCGTCGCCTCGTGCTCGAGCCGCGCGGTCGCGTTCTGGACCTCGATGTAGGGCACCGTGTCGGCCTTGCAGCGGTCGCCCAGCAGCAGCGAGTCGCACTGGGTGTAGTTGCGCGCGCCCTCGGCGCTCTTCGCGATCCGCACCAGCCCGCGGTAGGTCTGCACGCCGTGGCCGGCCGAGATGCCCTTCGACACGATGGTCGAGCTGGTGCGCTTGCCCAGGTGGATCATCTTGGTGCCGGTGTCGGCCTGCTGGCGGTGGTTCGACAGGGCCACCGAGTAGAACTCGCCCACCGAGTCGTCGCCCTGCAGGATGCAGCTCGGGTACTTCCAGGTGATGGCCGAGCCGGTCTCCACCTGGGTCCACGAGATCTTCGAGCGGTCGCCCCGGCAGGCCCCGCGCTTGGTCACGAAGTTGTAGATGCCGCCCTTGCCTTCCTCGTCGCCGGGGTACCAGTTCTGAACCGTCGAGTACTTGATCTCGGCGTCGTCCAGGGCCACCAGCTCGACCACGGCCGCGTGGAGCTGGTTCTCGTCGCGCTGCGGCGCGGTGCAGCCCTCGAGGTAGCTCACGTAGGCGCCCTCTTCGGCCACGATGAGCGTGCGCTCGAACTGCCCCGTGCGCGCCTCGTTGATGCGGAAGTACGTCGACAGCTCCATGGGGCAGCGCACGCCCTTGGGCACGAACACGAAGGAGCCGTCGGAGAACACCGCCGAGTTCAAGGTCGCGTAGTAGTTGTCGGTGTAGGGCACCACGGTCCCCAGGTACTTGCGCAGCAGCTCGCCGTGCTCCTTCACCGCCTCGGAGAAGCTGGAGAAGATGACCCCCATCTCGCCGAGCTTCTTCTTGAAGGTGGTGGCGACCGACACGCTGTCGAACACCGCGTCGACGGCCACGCCGGCCAGCATCTTCTGCTCCAGCAAGGGGATGCCGAGCTTCTCGTAGGTGCGCAGCAGCTCGGGGTCCACCTCGTCCAGGGACTCCAGCTTCTGCTTCTGCTTGGGCGCCGAGTAGTAGCTGATGTCCTGGTAGTCGATCGGCGGGTGGTGCACGTGCGCCCAGGTCGGCGGCGTCAGGGTCAGCCAGTGACGGTAGGCGCGCAGACGCCAGTCCAGCAGCCACTCGGGCTCGCCCTTCTTGGCCGAGATCAGGCGCACCACGTCCTCGGAGAGGCCGGGCGCCACCGTGTCGGACTCGATGTCGGTGATGAAGCCGGCCTGGTACCGACGCCCGGCGAAGTCCTGGATGGTCTCGGCGCTGCTGCTCATGGTCGTCCTGCCTCGTCACTCCGGGGGTGCGCGCCCTGTGGGGGCGGGCGCCGGAGCGAAACCGGACCCCAGAGGTCCGCTATCGCCAACTGTAGCGGCTGAGGCGCGCTTGTCAACGACGGGATGGGCGGGGAGCGGCCCGAGATGCTACACGCAGAGTCCCATGCGCTCCATCGGATTCCTGCTGGCCCCGGCCCTCGCGACGGCGCTGACCTTCGGCGCGACCACGGCGATCGCGCGCTGTCCGCGCCAGTCCGCCTCAACACCCGAGCCGGCGCCGGGAGCCTTCGACTGCCGCGCGGCGGCCTCGCGCCTGGGCCGCCCCGCCGCCGAGCTCGCCTCGTGCCAGGAGCTGCTGCCCGGTTTCTGGCGCGTGACCCTTCTATTGCCCGGCGCCGCGGCCGTCGAGACCCATCGCTTCATCTACTCCGGCGGGGCCGTCACCGAGCTGCGAGGCGGCGCCGACCTGGCCGCCTGGCTGGAGCGCTCCGGCGTCGCCGACGCCGCCTGGATCGACCGCCTGGCCATGAGCGAGCTGCTGCGCGCCGCGCGCGCCCTCCCGCCGGGCTTCACCGCCGAAGCGCTGGCCAGCGGCCTCGACCCGTCGACCGGCGCCGGCGCCTCGGTGCGCACCCGGCCCCTGGCAGTCACCCTCTACGCGCCGGGCCCCGAGGCCTCGACCCGCCGCGCCGTGCTGCGCCGTACCGGCCCCGGGCGCTTCCTCTGGACCGTGGACATCCGCGGCTCGGGCGATGCTCGCTGGCGACCCGCCGGCCGCTTCCCGCTGGGAGCACTCCCCGCCGCCGCCGGGTCCGCCGCCGAGTGATTGAATTCCTCGGCTGGTGTAGCGTCGCCGCCTCGTTCCCGACATCGCCGGTCGACGACCCGCCGCTGCCCGCCGGTATGGGTGGCGGCGCCCTCGTCGAGGCTTGCCGGCGGTCCGCCCCCGAGGAGTCGCCATGATCACCACACCGCCCCGTCTTCCCGTCGCCGCCCCGCCGCCCGACCCGCGCAGCGCCCGGCCTCCGGCGCTCAGGCTGCGAGGTCTCGCGCTGACCGTCGCCCTCGCCGTCACCGCATCGGCGGGCACGGCTCAGGCGCGCCGCGCCCCGCACGGCGATCGCGGCGACTTCGGCTACATCGAGAGCCGCCTCAACGGCTTCGTGATGGACATCGAGGGCGGCAGCAACGCGCCGGCCGCGCACGTCATCTCCTACCCGAAGAAGGCCGAGGGCGCCGACAACCAGCTCTGGCGCATGGTGCCGGCGCCCCAGCGCGGCTGGTTCTTCATCGAGAGCAAGCTCAATGGCTTCGTCCTCGACATCGACGGCGCCAACCCCGCGCCGGCCACCGGCATCATCGCCTACCCGAAGAAGGCGGAGGGCACCGACAACCAGCTCTGGCGCCGGGTGCGCTCGCCGGTCCCCGGCTGGTTCTTCATCGAGAGCAAGCTCAACGGCTTCGTCCTCGACATCGACGGCGGCAGCCCCGAGCCGCTGGCGCGCATCATCGCGTACCCGAAGAAGGCGTCGGGCAACCGGAACCAGCTCTGGCGCATCAGCGAGGCGGCCGAGGAGCCCGCGCCCGCTCCGGTCTCGGCGGCCCCGGCGGAGACGAAGGAGGCGCGCGAGGCGGGCCCCATCTGGAACCAGGGCGACGCCCAGAAGAAGTGCCCGAGCGTGTGCAGCGCGCCGTCGCGGTGGACCGGCCAGTGGTGGACCACGGTCCAGGGCAAGATGTCGGTGTGCGAGTGCGCGACGCCGGTCGTCTTCAAGGAGGCGCGCGAAGCCGGGCCCATCTGGAACCAGGGCGACGCCAAGAAGAAGTGCCCGAGGGTGTGCCGCGGTCCGGCGCGCTGGACCGGGCAGTGGTGGACCACCGTGCAGGGCAAGATGTCGGTGTGTGAGTGCGAGGTGGGGGCGCCGCCGCCGGTGGTCGTCGTCACGCCCGAGCCCGAGCCCGAGCCGCCGCCGGTGGTCGTCGAGGCTCCGCCGCAGCCCGCGCCGGCCGAGACGAAGGAGGCGCGGAAGGCCGGCCCCATCTGGAACCAGGGCGACGCGAAGAAGAAGTGCCCGAAGGTCTGCACGGCGCCCTCGAAGTGGAACGGGCAGTGGTGGACGACGGTGGCCGGCAAGATGTCGGTCTGCGAGTGCGTGACGCCGGTGCCGGTGAAGCAGGCCGTCGAGGCGGGGCCCATCTGGAACCAGGGCGACGCGAAGAAGAAGTGCCCGAAGGTGTGCGCCGCGCCGGCCCGCTGGACGGGCCAGTGGTGGACCACCGTGCAGGGCAAGATGTCCGTCTGCGAGTGCGAGCAGTAGGTCGGCGACCCTCCACGGTGTCGGGCCGCGCGCCCGACACCGTGGAGCCCGCTGCCCAGGGTGCTACACTGCGGGTTGCGCTCGTCCACCGCGCCGCGGCGGCGCGCGGACGAAGCGCTCGCGGGAGTGGAGATGCACGGCAGGCAGCGATCGGGCGGTCGGGGCAGAGCTCAGCGGCTCGCGCTGGGGCTCTGCGCCTGCGTGTGGCTGGGCGTCGGTTGCAGCGGCGGGGACGCTGAGGCAGACGCCTCGGATGTCGCGGAAGCCGCGGACGTGCCCGACGGGACCGATGCCGCAGACGACGCGGTCGGGCCCGGGCTGCTGGTGGTCTCCCCGAACCCGGTGGATTTCGGCTTCCTCGCACCCGAGAGCGCGTCCGAGGTGCCGCTGGTGCTGCGCAATGCGGGCGGCCAGCCGATAACGGTCACCAGCTACACGCTCACTGGCAGCAGCGCTTTCACGCTCATCCGCGTGGACACCGACGGAGCGCGGACCGAGCGCAACGCCAGCCCTACCACCGCGAAGCCGGTCGAACTGCACCTGCCGGTAGCCCTCGCGCCGGGGGAGTCCACCGACGAATTTCGCGTCGGGTTCCATCCGCACACGCCGGACGGCGCGCAGGGGACGCTGCGGTTCCTGACCGCGGGCTCATCGGGCGATCCCGAGGGGGTGGTCGAGCTGCGCGGCAACCTGGGCGGACCGTGCATCACCCTCTCGCCGGCGTCGCTCGAACTCGGCGGCGCGGTGGTGGGGACGCAGGTCGAGCGGGAGCTCGAGCTCTCGAACTGCAGCGAGGACCTGCCGCTGACCATCTCGAGCGTGAGCCTGCTGCCCGGCGCGGCGCCCGGGTTCTCCGTCGATGCCGCAGGGCTCACGCCCGGCGGAGGGGCTGCACCGAGCGCCGAGGCGCCCGTCGTCCTGGCGCCCGGCGTGTCGGGCGTGGTGGTGGTCCGCTACCAGCCCACCACCCTGAGCGCCACCGACGCCACGGGCGAGCTCGTACCGGATCTGGGAACGCTGAGGGTGGTGACCGACGCCGGTATCGCCAATCGCGATGTGCCGCTCCGCGGCTTCGGCGTGGCATCGGAGTGCCCGATCGCGGTCATCCGGATACAAGAAGGCGCGGAGGTCCCGCCCCAGACCCGGCTGCACCTCGACGGACTCCAAAGCATCCCAGTGGGCAGCTCCTTGAAGCGATTCGAGTGGAGCGTCGAACAGCCGGACGGCTCGGTCTCCGGGTTCCTGCCGTCCTTCCGGGCCCCCCAACCTACCTTCGAGGCCAACGTGGCGGGCGAGTACCTCGTTCGTTTGCGGGTCTTCGACGCACAGGACAACCCGTCTTGCGGGGACGCGGTCGCCCAGGTCCAGGTCACCCCCGACGCCGCCGTGCACATCGAGCTGCTCTGGGACACGCCGGGCGACCCCGACCAGAGCGACGAGGGCCCCGAGGCCGGCGCTGACCTGGATCTGCACTTCGCGCTGTCGGCGCCCGATCGTCTCGACCCGACGGCCGGCACCGAACCGTGGTTCGGCATGCCTCACGACTCCTACTGGTACAACGCGGATCCGAACTGGGGAGACCTCGACCCGGCTATCGATGACAACCCGCACGTCGACCGCGACGACACCGACGGCGCCGGACCCGAGATCATCAACCTGGCACAGCCCGAAGAGGGGAAGAACTATCGGCTCGGTGTCCACTACTGGAGCGACCACGACTTCGGGCCCTCCACCGCGACCGTGCGCGTCTACGTCCACGGAGCGCTGCAGGCGGAGCTCAACGGCGTGACGCTGGAAGACCGCGAGCTGTGGGACGTCGGCACGCTGCACTGGCCCAGCGGCGAGGTCACCCCCACCACTGGTACCGACGGCGGCCCGAAGATCACGCCGGACTACCCGACGCCGTTTCCGACGGATTGAGGTAGACGCAAGCCTCCCCACCGGCGAGGACGTCGGGCAACGCCTCGCCGCAGTCGAGTCGCACCGGCTCACGCGTGGCCCCGGGCGTCCCTGGGGGTGTATCATGGGCGCATGAAGAACTTCATCCTGGTGGCCTCAGTCCTCGCAGTCTCACTCGGCTCACTCGGCTCCTGCGACGGGACGGACGAGGGCCCGGCGGACGCTGACGTCGACGTCGTGACGCTCAGCGACGGCGGCGACGTGGAGGTCTCGCTGGACGCGGGAGACTCGTGCCCGACCGACGGCGCCATCAAGAACATCGGGCAGGAGTGCTGCTGCGGCGCCTGCTACCCCAGCCAGACCTGCACCTGCGTCGGCGGGGAGTGGGCCTGCATGGCCACCGACGCCTGCCTGCTCCCCGGCTGCCCCGACGTCGTCGACGCGACGGACCCGGACGCGGACGCGACTCACGACGTGGATGTCGCCGACGCAGACGTCGCCGACGCGGAGATTCCCGACGTCGCGATGTGCCCGGCCACCGAGCCCGGCTTCGACGCCACCTGCAGCGCCGAGGGCCTCGAGTGCGACTTCGGCCAGGAGTGCTGCTGCGGCGCGTGCTACCCGAGCCTCCACTGCTCGTGCTCGGGCGGCGGCTGGGCCTGCTACGCCACCGACGCCTGTTTCCTCCCCGGCTGCTCCGACACTGCCGATGCGCTCGACACGGGCGACACGCCGGACACCGCCGACGCGCCCGACGCGCCCGATCCCGCCCCGGACGTCGCCGACACGGACGCGGACGCGCCCGACGCCGCCACCTGCCCGGCCAAGGCACCCTCCTTCGAGGACGGCTGCACGTCGGAGGGCCTGCAGTGCGATTTCGGCCAGGAGTGCTGCTGCGGCAAGTGCTACCCGAGCCTCCACTGCTCCTGCTCGGGCGGGAGCTGGGCCTGCTACGCCACCGACGCCTGCTTCATCCCCGGCTGCCCCGACGCGTCGGATGACGCCTCGGACGCCGGGCCGGACACCGGCGCCGACGCCGCGCCGGACACAGCCAACGACACGGCCAACGACACAGCCAACGACACCGACGCCAGCTCGGCCGCCTGCGCCGAGGCCACCCAGGCGCTGGCCGCCACCCTCTATGCCAAGCCCCAGGCCTTCACGGTCGCGGTCCGCCTGGACCACGACACCCTGGCGCCGCTCGGCTACGCCATCGTCGCCGGCCCCTACCAGAGCCTGGACGAGAGCGCGGCGCGCGCCGAGGCCGAGAGCGTCACCGGCTACGGCACTGGCACGCTGCTCTCCGGGCCCACGCCCGAGGACGCCTGGGTCTTCTACGAGTCGCCGGGCGACTTCGGCGGCGTCGGCGTGGTCAGCGCCCACACGGGGCTGGCGATCTTCGGTGGCAGCATCGTCTGGGACGGCACCGGCGACATCACCTGGCCCACGGCCTGGGCGCCCATCAGCGATCTGGCGACCGGCTGCGAGGCCCCAGGCGGCTTCGGCACCACCCGCGGCTTCGATCTGGTCCAGGAGGGCTCGCTCTCGGGCGAGGACGTCGCCGCCGCGCTGGCCACAGTCAGCACCACCGCCCTGCCCGCCGCCATCTGGCAAGGCGGCTACGCCTTCGACGCGGTGGTCCTCCGCTACCCCCGCTCGGTCGGCGCCTTCGACCCCAGCAGCGCCGAGTGGATCCTGCTCATCTCAGGCGGCTGGCTCGAGTAGCCCGCGCCACCGCGGGATCAGGCGCCGCTCTCCCGGCGGATGGTCGGGGAGGCGTTGCCGGACCAGGTGAAGACGTAGCGCGCGCCGCGGCGGACGTTGTAGACCAGCGCGGGGCGCAGGCAGGCCAGGCAGGTGCCGGCGGCGCGACGGATGCTCGGGTAGACGACGCCGCCGGAGCCCGCCTCGAGCAGGCGCTCGGCCAGGGCCTGGGAGGCTTCGTAGCTGTCGGGGCGCAGGCAGTCGGCGAAGGCTTGCTGGCCGCGGAGGTCGTGAAAGGGCCCGGCGAAGTCGGCCAGCATCTCGTCACAGGTCAGGCGCTGCTCGAACCAGCCCACCTCGGCCAGCTCGACCGACTTGTGCCAGGCGACCTCGGCCTGGGCGGTGCGCAGCTCGAAGGCCGCGTACCAAGCGCCGCG
This sequence comes from Deltaproteobacteria bacterium, assembly GCA_020632695.1. Lineage (GTDB taxonomy): Bacteria > Myxococcota_A > UBA9042 > PHBI01 > JACKFB01 > JACKFB01. The sequence goes on along the minus strand of JACKFB010000003.1, from coordinate 339,893 downwards.
CTCGGGCCCGTTGAAGCGGGCGCCCAGCGGGTGGGCATGGACGAAGGCGGCGTTGACGGTGCGGTAGTAGGGCACGCCGAAGACCAGCTCGTCGGGGCCGATGGCCGGCGCGCGCCCGTTCTCGGCGGCGCCGCGGTCATTGGTGGCCTGGTCCAGCTCGAAGAGCAGCGCCAGCTCGCCCTCGTCGCCGGTGAGGCGCGTCAGCACGCTGTCGCCCTCGTCGAGGTAGTTCGACGGGATCAGGCGGTGCGTGCCCGCGCGGCTCAGCCGGGTGACCGGCGGCAGCTCACCCTGCGCGGCGAGCATCGAGCAGCCGGCGCAGGGTCAGGAAGGCCGGGAGGCCGCCGGACATCAGGTAGTCGAGCGGGGTCTCGCCGCCGAACAGGCGGTTGCGGTTGGGGAGCTGCATCCAGCGGTCGGCCAGCGCCTCGTCGTAGAGGATGTTGAGCGCCTTGAAGATGCCGACCAGCAAGGACACCCGCCGCAGCCGATCCTCGTCCAGCGTCCGCTCCGGCTGCTTCTTCAGCGCGTAGAAGGCGCCGTTGGACATGCCGCCCAGGAGACGCCGCGCCTGCTCGTCCCGCACGCCCCAGGCCTCCATGATGCGGAAGAAGGCCTTGACCGCCGCCGGACCCAACCGCTCACGCACGGTCCGGTCGGACAGATCGACCAGCGGCGACGGCCCATACAGCCCCTTGGGATACTCGAGCGCGACGGTCATCGGCCTGGAACCTCCCGCTGTGGAAACGTACTCCAGATCGAAAGCATCGTAGCGCCAACTATGGAGTGAGACAATGCGCGCGACAGAGACTCGACGAGGGTTGGCGCGGGGGAACGACGCGTAGCCGGGAACTTGTGCCCTGGCATACCGGCGTCATACATTGGTATCAACATTGGACGACCGGAGGTCACCCCATGGTCAAGACCCTGAGCGCCATCGGAAACAGCCTGGGCATCATCATCGACAAGCCGATCCTCGACCTGCTCAAGATCGAGCGGGACACGCCACTCGAGATCACCACCGACGGCGACACGCTGACGATCCGGCCCCAGCGCCAGACGCCGGAGCAGCGGCTGATGGCGGCCGCCGAGCAGATCATGGATGAACAGGACGAGACGTTCCGGCGACTCGCGGAGTGAGCGGCGGAGACCGTTCTTGCCGGTGCGACCGACGAAGTCCCAGCCCAGCGACGCCACCGCGGCACTCATCCCGTCGATCGCGGCTCGATTCGTGGGTCTCCCCCAGGGTCACACCCCTGCTGGCCAACCTGCTGGACCGTCTCGGCTCTTCGGCGTTGGGGTCAGTTCCTGGCGCGACGATCCAGCCACGCGATGAGCGCCGCGGTCAGGGCGATGGTGACCAGCGAGCTGCCTGCCATCGCCTGGGGCGAGGGGGGAGGCGGGGCGACGGTCATGCCGGCGATGGTGAAGCCGAGGGTGGCGAGCGTCAGCGCCGCGAGCGCGACCGAGCGGGCGCGGCTGAGGCCAGCGCGGGGGAGGTAGAGGACGAGACCGAGGACGACGAGCGCAGACTCGACGGCGAGCGCGACGGGCATGGACTGCCAGAGGCCGAGGCCCAGCTTGGGCGAGGAGTCTCCGAGCAGCGGCAGCTCGGGGGCGTGGACGAGGAAGTCGAGCACCCAGTGCGAGAATACGGCCACGGCGACGAGGCCGGAGACGCGCAGGCGGAGGCGCCGGTCGGCCCCGCTGGCGATCCAGGCGGCTCCGAAGGCGCCGGCCGACCACACGAGGCTGGCCACCAGCCCGTGCGACCAGGGAAAGTCGAAGGCCGGCTGGTGCGTGCGGGCGAAGTCGGCCGGGATGACGACGCTCTCCAGGCCGACGAGGATGAAGAACCAGAGCAGGACATCCAGCAAGAGCGCCGCCAGGACGAGCGCGCCCAGGTTGATTCGCCGCTCCGCCCGCCCCACCACGAGCGCCGCCCCGATGTGACCCGCGAACATGGAGATCTCCTCACCCGACGGGCGCGCGCCGCGCCGAACGCCCGCGGGACCCTGGGTTGCTGGACCCTACCCGGCGGCCGTGGCGTGGCGGACAGGCGAGGCAGGCGCGCGCACGAGCGCAGCGCGTCCGCCCGTCGGGCGCCGCAGGTCGTCACTGCCGACGGTGCCGCGGGTGGTCATGGTGACGGCACGCAGACCCTGGCCGTGCCCGTGGACGGGAGCGCCTTGCAGACATAGCTGCGCCACGCCTTCACATCCGAGTGCGACTCCCACTGACGCCAGCGACAATCCGACTGCGTCTGGCAGGGACGGAGGCAGGAGCGGGAGGTGATCGTGGCCTTGAAGCCGATGGCTTCGACCGCCGTGGCCGTCTCGCTCAGCACGAAGCCCTCGGGGCAGGCCGTGCAGGTGGCGAAGTCGCCCATCTTCGGTGCGCTGCCGCAGATGACCCCCGACCCGTCGCACTTGGTGGCGACCAGGGTGCAGTAGCCGCCCGGGTTGCTGACGAAGGCGGCGCCAAGCGGTGGCTGGATGCTGCGGAGGCAGCCGCGGGCGCAGCCGCCGAAGGTGGCGGGGACCTCGTCGCAGCCGGTGATGGTGCCGCTGGTGAAGTTCGGCTCGTTCTCGCCGACGCTCTGGGTGCACGCCGACCCGATGTCGAAGGTGTTGGTGATGCAGGAGCTGTCGCAGGCGTCGGTGTCGATGGCGTTGCCGTCGTCGCACTCCTCGCCGAGGGCGGGCTCGAAGCTGCCGTTGCCGCAGGTCTTCATGGCGACGGAGCAGTCGGAGATGCAGGCGCCGGCGGGCAGGGACGCGACGTCGGGGGGCTTCTCGGTGGCGGTGTTCCCGTCGTCGCAGGCTTCGCCGCCGCCGAGCTTCCCGTCGCCGCAGACGGCGGGGCCGGTACCCAGGCAGACGCCGGCGTCGCAGGTCTCGCCGGCGTCGCAGGTGCCGCAGTCGCCGCCGCAGCCGTCGGGGCCGCAGACCTTTCCCTGGCACGCCGGCGCGCAGGTGGTCTGGCAGGTACCGGCGGCGGTGCAGGTGGCTGGGGACTCGCAGGTGCCGCAGTCGCCACCACAGCCGTCGGGGCCGCAGGTCTTGCCCGCGCACGCCGGCTCGCAGCCGACGGTCAGCCCGCTCGAGCGGAGCTGCGCCTGGGCGAAGGGCTGGTCGGGGACGCAGTCGGCGCCGGAGGAGACGCACCAGCGCGGATGGAAGCGCGGCGCGTAGGTGTAGGCCTCGTTGTGGCGGATGACCCAGGCGACGGCGTGCGGGCCGGCCTCGAGCGTCGCGCAGCCGGTGGCGGGGCTGGCTGCCGAGCCGTAGCCCGTCTCGGCCAGGGGCGCCGGCTCGAGGTCGGGGTCCAGGTAGACGCGGGCGCAGCCGTTCTTGCGCCCGGCGATGTCGGCGGGGCCGGCGCCGCCAGCGCCGATGTCGACAGACAGGCAGACGCGGCCGGGCGCGTCCAGGCTGAAGCCGCCGGTGAGCAGGAGCTGGAAGCTGCCGTAGCTGCCGACCTGATCGGCCGAGGTGAAGGGCGGGTCGAAGGGGTAGCTCGGGTGGCTGTAGTCGGCCGTGGCGGCGGCCTCGTAGTCCCAGCCGGCGCGGATGGGCATGGAGGGCTCGGAGCCCTCGAAGGCCTCGGCGACCAGGGCGCCGTAATCGTCCGGCAGGGCCTCGCAGCCGCCCTGCCAGACCAGCGCGAAGTCCGGCGCCCGGCCGATGGTGGCCATGAGCCCGTTGTGGACGAGGGGGTCGGTCCAGTCGGTGCCATCGGACAGCTCGGCGCAGGTGCCCAGCCCGTCCCCGTCGGGGTCGCCGTCGGGATCGGCCACGGGCGTCGACACGCAGCTCAGCACGCAGGTGACCGGGTCGATGGTCCCGACGTCGATGGTGCAGGGGTCTCCGTCATCGCAAACCACCGGGTCGGGCGTCGATGTGTCACAACCCGGCCCCGAATCGGTCTCGCCGCCAGTCTCGGTCTCGCCGCCAGTCTCGGTCTCGGCCCCGGTCTCGGTCTCGGCCCCGGTCTCGGCCCCGGCCTCGGCCCCGGCCTCCGCCCCGGTCTCGGCCCCGGTCTCGGCCCCGGCCTCGGCCCCGGTCTCGGCCCCGGTCTCGGCCCCGGTCTCGGCCCCGGCGTCCGCCCCCGGATCCGCCCGCACCACCGCGTCGGCCCGCCCGCCGCTGTCCTTCACATACTCCACGTGCTGATCCGTGCAGGCCCACAGCCCGGCGACCGACACCGCCACCCCGACGAGGAACCCACGCATCTGCACCCCGCCTCGCGCCCTCGGCGCCCCGCACCCAGCCGCCCGCGTCACAGCTTGCGCGCGCCCGCCACGATGGCGTCGACCACGCTCGGATCCGCCAGGGTCGACACGTCGCCCAGCGCCTCCGGCTGCCCCTCGGCCACCTTGCGCAGGATGCGCCGCATCACCTTGCCCGAACGCGTCTTCGGCAACCCGGGCACGAACTGGAACAGATCCACCTTCGCGTGGGCCCCGATGGCCGCGCGCACGGCCGCGTTGAGGGTCTGCTCCAGCTCGGGCGACGCGACCTGGTCGTGCTGCAGCACGATGTAGGCGTACACGCCCTGGCCCTTGAGCGCGTGCGGGAAGCCGACGACGCCCGCCTCGGCGACCGCGTCGACGCTGACCAGCGCCGACTCGAACTCGGCCGTGCCCATGCGGTGCCCGCTGATGTTGAGCACGTCGTCCACGCGTCCCGTGATCCAGTAGTAGCCGTCGCGGTCGCGCCGGCTGCCGTCGCCGGTGAAGTAGTAGCCGGGGTAGGTGGTGAAGTAGGTGGCCACGAAGCGCGGGTGGTCGCCCCACACCGTGCGCGCCTGGCCGGGCCAGGACTGCGCCAGGCACAGGCGACCCTCGCCGGGGCCGCGCAGGATGCGGTCCTCCGACTCCATCAGGACCGGGACGATGCCGGGCAGCGGCAGGGTGGCCGAGCCGGGCTTCGTCGGCGTCACCGGCGCCAGCGGCGAGATGGCGATGCCGCCGGTCTCGGTCTGCCACCAGGTGTCGACCACCGTGCAGTGTCCCTCGCCGACGACGTCGTGGTACCAGCGCCAGGCGTCGGGGTTGATGGGCTCGCCCACCGTGCCCAGCACCCGCAGCGACGAGCGCGCATACGCCAGCACGAAGCGGTCGCCCTGGGCCGCCAGCGCCCGGATGGCCGTCGGCGCCGTGTAGAAGATGGTGATGCCGTAGCGCTCGACCAGGTCCCAGTAGCGCCCGGCGTCGGGCCAGGTCGGCACCGACTCGAACATCATCGTGGTGGCGCCGTTGGCCAGCGGGCCGTAGACGATGTAGCTGTGCCCGGTGATCCAGCCGACGTCGGCCACGCAGGCGTAGACGTCGTCCTCGCGCAGGTCGAACACGACCTGGTGCGTGTAGGACGTGTAGGTGAGGTAGCCGCCCTGGGTGTGGACCAGGCCCTTGGGCTTCCCGGTCGAGCCCGAGGTGTAGAGGATGAAGAGCGGGTCCTCGGCGCCGCACACCGTGGGTTCGTGGCTGTCGCCCGCGCCCGGCACCACGTCGTGCCACCAGACGTCGCGGCCCGGGGCCATGGCGATCTCGGCGCCGGTGTGGCGGAAGACCAGCACCTTGTGGACTCCGCGCTCGCCCTCGAGGGCCTGGTCGACCACCGACTTGAGCGGGATGGTGCGACCGCCGCGGCGGCCCTCGTCCTGGGTGATGACCACCTGGGCGCCGCAGTCGCGGACGCGATCGCGCACCGCCTCCGCCGAGAAGCCGCCGAACACCACCGAGTGCACGGCCCCGAGCCGCGCGCAAGCCAGCATGGCGATGGCCGCCTCGGGCACCATCCCCATATAGATGATGACGCGCTCACCCTTCTCGACGCCCAAGGCGTGCAGGGCGTTGGCGGTGCGGCACACCTCGCGGTGCAGCTCGGCGTAGGTGATGTGGCGCCCCTGACCCGGCTGGTCGGCCTCCCAGAGGATCGCGGTCTTGTCCGCGCGGGTCTCGAGGTGCTGGTCCAGGCAGGTCTCGGTGACGTTGAGCTGGCCGTCGCCGAACCAGGACAGCGGCGACTCCAGCACCGAGTGGAAGTCGCCAGCCAGGCCCTCGGTGGGCTCGCGGCGCCAGCGGACGCGCTCGCGGGCGACCGAGAGCCAGAAACCGTCCGGATCGTCGAGGGCCCGGGCGTAGGCCTCGCGGTAGGCGGGCAGATCGGGGATGGGGCTCGGCGAACCAGAGGAAACGCGGCCCGGGACGGGGTAGAGCTCGGTCATGACGGGTGCTCCGGCTGGTCGATGACCCGAGCCTAGCAGATTCCCGCGCGGGTCTCTGCCCCCCGAGATGCCCGTGCCACGGCCGCCGCATCGCGCTGTCGTCGCGCCGGCATGAGCGGGTGTTTGCGTATTCTCCCGTCGCGTGGCTGGCTCATGGCCTTCCAGGAGCTCGAGCGCCTCGGTCGCTCGAGCGCGGCGAGCGCCCTCTGCGCTCGAGCCGCTGAGAGGACATCGCGGGCGCGCCCCGCTCGGTCCGAATACGGAAACACCCTCTGAAGCAGCGCATCATCGGTTATTCGGTCGACGAGGAGGGCGATCCGGTCGCGCTGCTGGAGTGCGGCCATCGCCAGCACGTGCGCCACCGGCCGCCCTTCCAGAACCGCGCCTGGGTCCTGGACGAGGACGGGCGGCGCGAGCACCTCGGCACCACGCTGGAGTGCGTGCGCTGCGACGACGGCGAACCGCCCGACCCGTGACCAGGAGCGGCCGCGCCCTCACCCCTCCAGGTGGCTGCGCAGCATCCAGGCCGCCTTCTGCGAGACGTCGGTGCGCCGCGTGGCCAGGTCCACCGAGACGATGTCGCCGGCGGCCTCGGCCGCCTCCACCACGCCGCGCGCGGTGGCCACCAGGGTGCCGTGGTCGGCCACCAGGGTGGTGATCATGTCCTGGGCGCGGGGCACGCCCTCGGCGTCGCGCACGGTCGAGAGGCGGGCGAAGTCGGCGTAGGAGCCCGGCGCGGGGGCACCCAGCGCGCGGATGCGCTCGGCGATCTCGTCGACGGCCAGCGAGAGCTCGGTGTACTGCGCCATGAAGAGGTTGTGCAGGGTCGTGAACATCGGCCCGGTGACGTTCCAGTGGAAGTTGTGGGTCTTGAGATAGACCGTGTAGGTGTCGGCCAGCAGGCGCGAGAGCGGCTCGACCAGCGCGTGGCGGCCCGTCTCGGTGATGCCGATGTCGATCTTCATGGGGAGCTCCTGGGTCTGGGTCACGTCGGGGAGGGGCGGCGCCGGGCCTCGGAAGGCACTCGGACCCGCCACTGCGGACGATAGACCCCGGCGAGGCGTCCGTCCAAGCCAGTCCGCCCCGAGCGTGCCAGGGCCGCACGGCACGCCCGGCGTGCGGGAGCCCCTGCCTCGGTCCGAGCGCGACCATCGGCCCTTCCCCGCTCGGGGACCTCGTCTACGGCCGGGCCACCGGGCCCGCGGCCCCGCGCCCTGACGCGAGCGGGTCACCCACGCCCGCCGCCGGTATCGATCACGTGCGATCTCGGTGCTTTTCTTGCGTGACGCGGTGCGTCAGATGCGGTACGCACTCCGGGTCACGTGGCGATCACCTCGGCGTGACAGGAGGACGCGGCGATGAAGACCGCCCAGGCGTGGTTCGACGAGTACGGCGACAGCCACCGGAACCCCACGAACAAGCTCATCCACTGGATCTGCGTGCCGCTGATCTTCTTCAGCACGATCGGGCTGCTCTGGTCGATCCCCCGCGGCCCCCTGGCCGGCGTCCTCCCTGGCGCCGCCGAGCCGCTGCTCAACTGGGGCACCCTGGGCATGCTCGTGGCCCTGGCCTTCTACGCCCGCCTGTCCCTGCGCCTCTTCCCCGGGATGCTGCTGCTCTGCGGCGCCATCGTCTGGGGGAACCTGCTGGTGGATCAGGCCGAAGCGGTCCCGCTGTGGCTGCTCTCGGTCGTGCTCTTCGCCGTGTCCTGGGCCGTGCAGTTCGTCGGCCACAAGATCGAGGGGAAGAAGCCCTCATTCTTCAAGGATGTGCAGTTTCTCCTCATCGGGCCGGCCTGGCTGGTCCACTTCGTCTACCGCCGCGCGGGAATTCCCTACTGAGGCTCGCGTTGCTCCTCTGCCCTGTCCTGCCATGAGAGGGCGACGGCGGTTGGTACGCCACCTGCAAGGTGACCCCGTACCGCAGCTGTCGGCCCCGCGGGCACTCCATCCGCCCGCACGCTCGGAGAACCCCATGACCGTTCACATCATCGCCGCGAAGCCACGCGTCCTCGTCGTCGAGGACGAGCCCTCGGTTCGCCGGATCACCCGCAGCATCCTGGAGCACGGGGGCTACGAGGTCCTCGAGGCCGTCGACGGCGCCGAGGCGCTCGAGCGGCTGGCCGCCGACCACGACGCCATCGATCTGGTCCTCGCCGACGTGCACATGCCCCGGGTCGATGGTGTGACATTGGCGTCACAGGTCGCGCGGCATTGGCACTCCCTGCCCATGCTGCTGATGTCGGCGCGCGCAGCGGACGCCCGCGACGCGCTCCGCGACCGCGGGCTGACGATGGAGGTCATCGAGAAGCCCTTCCGCCTGGCCGTCATCCTCGACGCCGTGGCCGAGGCGCTGGGCGGCCCGAGGCGCGCGCGCCCCTCCGAGGGCCGCCACAGTGCCGCCGCCTGAGCGCGACCCGGCCCGAGCGCGACCCGGCCTACCCGGCCCGAGCGCGACCCGGCCCGAGCGCGACCCGGTTTCCCGACATCCTCCAGCCGGGTGACTGACGCCTTTCCTTCCAGGGACTTGCGCGCCGTGGCCCGGGCGCTGGCCAGGCCAACCGGCAGCCCGCGTCAGAGCGGCAGCGGCCGGCCGTCCACCTCGGAGAGCGTGCTGCGCAGCGCCGAGCGCGTCACGTAGATCACCTCCAGCCCGGGCGTCTGCCGCGCCAGCGCCAGCCCCGCGTCGGGACCCATCACGAAGAGCCCCGTGGCCAGCGCATCCGCCATCGCCGCGTCGCGGGTCAGCACGGTGACCGAGCCGTCGAAGGCCGGCGGTCGCCCCGTCCGCGGGTCCAGGATGTGTCCGATGGGCTCGCCGGCCACCTCGCGCACCCGGGCGTAGTTGCCCGAGGTGGCGATGGCGGTGTCCTCGACCTCGATGGAGGTGACCACCTCGCCAGGATGCCAGGGGTCGGCGATGCGGAAGACCTGGGGCGCGCCATCGCCCTGGCGCCCGCTGGTGCGGATGTCGCCGCCGATGTTGACGATCAGGTCCTCCCAGCCGCGTTCCCGCAGGTGGCGCCACAGGGCGTCGATGATCCAGCCCTTGGCGACGCCGGCGACGCCGATGCGCGTGGCCGGGTGGTCGAAGGCCACGCCGCGGTCGTCGAGGTGGACGTGGCGGTAGCCGACGGCGGCGAGCACCTCGGCCAGGGCCTCGGGGCGGGGCGAGACGCCCTGCACCATGGCATCACGCCACAGGTCGCCCAGCGGCCGCCAGGTGATGTCGAAGGCGCCGGCGGTGACCTCCGAGACCTGGCGCGCCCCGGACAGGAGCTGGCGGAGGTCGGGCGCCAGGGGCACCGGGCCGGAGGCGGCGAGGCGGTTGACGCGGCTGACCTCGCTGTCGGGGCGCCACTCGGACAGGCGCTCGTCCAGCGCGTGCACCAGGGCGCGGCCGGACGCGAGGTCACTCTCCACGTCGGTGCGCCGGGCGGCGTCCGCCCACACGACCACGTCGTAGGAGGTCCCCAGCTCGTGGCCGCTGTCGGTGACGGGCTCGGCCGGAGGCCCACCGGCCGAGGGCGCCCCGGGCTCGACCGAGACCGCGTCGATGTGGTTCCAGGTGCCTCGGACGCGTCCGTCCGGGCTGGTCCAGAGCAGCGTGGGCGTGGCGCTGATGCCGTAGCGCGCGGCGACGGTTCCCGCGGAGTCCACCCACACGGTCACGTCGTCGAGGGCGACGTGGCGGTCGCGCACCATCTGCTGGACGTGCTCGAGCGGGCTGCCGCTGACGACCACCAGGGTGTCGAAGCTGTCGGCGTGGGCGCGCGCCCAGGCCTCGACGGCGGGCTGCTCGGCCTTGCAGGGCTTGCACCAGAGCGTCATGAACACCAGCAGCTTGTCGCGCGGCCCCGACAGCGCGTCGTCCCAGGCGACCGTCGTGCCGTCGAGGCGGCGGGCGCTGGTGGCGTCCGCACCGGTGGCGGCGGGATCGCGCAGGGACGGGCCCGCCGGGGCACAGGCCGGGGCGAAGGCCACGAGCGTCGCCAGCGCGGCGACCAGACAGAGACCACGCATCACCACTCCATCCCCAGGCTGAGGTCGGCGCCGAGGCCGTAGATGCCATCGTTGCGCACGAAGCCGTAGAGCCCGAGGCGGGTCAGCCAGATCCGCTCCTCGCCGAAGGGCAGCGTCAGCATCGTGCCCGGGCTGTGCATCAGGAAGCTGCCGAGATCGGGGTCCTGGGTGCGGTAGCGCGTCTCGGCCAGGGGCCGCGAATCGAAGTAGCGCGAGGCCCCCTGCCAGGCCAGCCGATACCAGAAGCGCCAGCGGATGGTGCGGGAGAGCGGCACCTCGAGGCTGGGCTCGACGGCGAGCTGGGCCACCGACCAGTCGTCGAGGTAGCCGCTGGCGTCGAGGCCCAGCACCAGGCCCTGACGGGGCGTGTAGCGGAGGCGGCCGTTGACCTGCACGCGGTGGCGCTTGCGGGGGAGCACCTCGTCGACCAGCTTCACCGGCGCGCCCGCATCGTTGAAGAGGGCGACGAAGTTGTAGCTCTCGCCGAGCCAGCCGGACTGCCGGGTCACCTGCGCGCTCAGGGCCAGCACCCACGAGGGCGACAGGACCTGGGTCCAGCCCAGCAGCAGGTTGTTGGCCACCGAGATGTCGCGGCCGTCGTTGCGACCGCTCCAGCGACGGAGCAGCGGCGAGGCGATGCGGAAGCTGTAGGTCACGCCGAGCACGGTGTCGCCGCCGGCGAACTCGCGCTCGACGGCGAGGTCGCCGCCCGAGGACACGAAGTCGTTCTGGTGGTGGTAGTAGCCCGACGGCCGGATGTGCCAGGGGCTGTCCTTCGGGTCGATGTCCAGCCCGATGCTCGAGTCGAGCGTGAGGATCTCGGCCGAGGCCGCGGTCATGCGGGCGTTCTCGATGCTGGCCGGCACGCGCTGGGGGTCGTCGTTGCGCAGCCGGGCCACGGAGGCGTTGAAGCGGAAGGCCACCGCCGGGGTCATGCGCATCTTCATGTCGACCCGCATCGCGCCGTACTCGAAGCCCTCGGCCTTCAGCGGGTTCCCGCGCTCGTCGCCCTGCGAGAAGGCGTAGAGATCGATGGTGACGTGCTGATCGCCCGCTGGCGCCGCCCTGCCGGCCCCGGCGGCCGAGAGGAGCAACGCGACGACGGCGATGCGCGTCGCCAGGCCCGGGGCGCTCCCTACTGGCACCCGCACCCGCCGGCCGCGCTGGCGCCGAAGCCACCGAAGCCGCCCTCTCGCGCCGCTTCGATCTTGTTGCGGATGTAGACGAGGCCGCTGCCCCCGTCGAAGTCCATGGCGCGATCGACGAGGCGCGCGCGCTCGTAGTAGCGCGTCGTCTGGCAGCCGCCGAGGACCATCGCGCCCGTCAGGAGCGCCGCCACGGCCGCTGCCCGCATCTGCCGTCCCATGCACCCTCTCCATCCCGCTGGAGTGTCGGCGGGGACTATGGCCACGCGCGCGACCGACTGCAAGGTGGAGGTCCACGCCGCCCGCCCGCTGAATAGCCGCGGCGGTGCGCCGTCGAGCCGGTCTCGCCGTGCTGGCCGCAGCCGGGCGTTTGACCTCGGCGCGAGGCCACGCCTATACGACTGAGTCTCGACCGCGGGCGGCCCGCCCCCTCGATGAACCCCAGGGAGTCCCCATGAAGCGTTCCGTCCTCTACCTCCTGGTGCCCGTCGCGATGCTCGCCGTCGGCGCGGCGTTCGCGCCCGCCATGGCGCTCGGCGACCCGGCTCCCGGCGCAGCACGCCTGGACGACGGAGACGGCGCCGACGCGCCGGGCGAGTCCCCGCCGTGCAAGAGCAAGGAGTTCAAGCACGCCATCGTGAAGAAGGCCTGCACCGAGGGCGGGCAGAAGGCCGCCAAGAAGGCGATGAAGGGCTTCGTCAACGCCGCGAAGAAGGCCACGGGCGAGAAGATCACGTGCAAGACGTGCCACTCGGGCCTCTCGCCGGACTACGCGCTGAAGCCCGACGCCCACGAGCGCTTCGAGAAGTACGCGAAGGCCATCGAGGCCGCGCCCTGACGGGAGCCGATCAGCGCTGTGAGCTGATCCGTTCGTGACAGTCGGGGCACATGCCGTGGGTGAACTCCGCCTCGGTGTGCGCCTCGATGAAGCTCTCGACCGACTTCCAGTAGCCCGCGTCGTCGCGGATCTTCTTGCACCAGGCGCAGATCGGCACCAGACCGCGCAGGGTGCGGACCTCGGCCAGCGCGTCGCGCAGCTCGGTGATGAGGGAGTCCTGCCGCCGCAGCGTGGCGCGCAGGGCAGCCAGCAGGTAGACGACCGTCAGGAAGAAGGCGAGCCGGATGCCGGCGTTCCAGGCGCGGGCCAGGATGCCCGGGAAGTCCACGCCCTCGGCGTCGGCGAGGTACCACACCACCGTGGCCACCAGGGCGATCGTCGCCCCCGCGCGGCGACCGGCGTGCCAGGTCACGAAGGCGGCGGCCGGCAGGTAGAAGTACGACAAGCCCAGGAAGGGCGGCGTGGCCCGGTCGAGCAGGCCGACCGCGACCAGCCACAGCAGCGCGGTGGCGAGGGCCGCGCGGGTCGACGCCGGACGCGGGACGCCCATGGCTTTCCTTCGAGGGCGTTGGCACGGAGACCCGGACCCGGCAATGGTCCTGGACGCACTCGACGCGCAGCATAGACCCGCGGCATCAGCGGGTCACGCGCGGTCGCGGATCGGTGCGCGTTCCCTGCGCCGCCCCCGCGAGATCAGCCGCCGGGCACCACCACCGGCGCGGTGACCTGGCCGGCCGGGTGGCAGTAGAAGCAGGAGAAGCCGGTGCCGCGCACCTCATCGTAGGGCTCGATGCCCAAGAGCGCCTGCATGGTCGGCACGACCTCGTTCACCATGAAGCGCACCGCCTCCGGGTGCTCGGCGACGGTGCGGAGCTGCTCGGGCGAGCCGGTGGGGTAGAGCACCTCGTTGTGGGGGTTGGGCATCTGGAACTCGCGCTCGCGCGCGTCGGGCCCGTGGCAGGTCTTGCAGCCGAACTCGGCGTACTCCGTCGCGTCGAAGGCCACGAAGAGGGGCTTCATCACCGGCACGACGTGGTCGCGCATGTACTCGGCCTTCTCCTTGTGCTCCATCTCCTCCCAGGGCTTCGGCGGCCCGGCGAGGGTGGCGGGAGTGACCTCGCCCTTGGTCTGGCCCTTCGCGCCTCCGCAGCCGGGGAGCAGGAAGAGCAAGGTCATCGCGGCCGCGAGGGCCGCGGCGAGGACGATGGCGAAGGGCGGGTCGGCGCGCATGGAGCCTCCGGCGAGCGTGGAAGAGGCCCCTACGCTACCGCGGCGGCGTCGGGCACGCCACCCTGGCTCGGCTCCGCGGCGGCGCCCAGGCCCGGGAGCGGGAGCTGGGCGTCGGGGGCGCCTCGGCGCGGGCGCGGGCGGGGGCCCGGCGGGGCCTTGGGCGTGGGAGGGGCTGGGCCGGCGACGGTCATCCCGCCGTAGAGCCAGGAGGCCGCTCGCTCGCCGGCGAGGTAGTCCTCGAAGGAGGGCCCCTCCACCAGGGCCTCCAGCGCGCGGGCCTGGGCGTCCAGCCGCGCCAGGGCGGCCATGCGGTCGTCCTCGCCCAGGCGCGCCCGCGACACCGCGTCGCGCATCACGCGCAGGGTCTCGTCGTACACGGCCAGGGGCACCGGGAAGGGGTGGCCGTCCTTTCCGCCGTGGGCCATCGAGAAGCGGGCCGGGTCGCTGAAGCGGGCCGGCGCGCCGTGGACCACCTCGGCCACCAGCGCCAGCGCCTCGACCGTGCGGGCGCCCACGCCGGGCGTCAGCAGCAGCTCGGCGAAGTCGCGGGGCCCGCGGTCGGCCGCCGCGGCCAGGTTCCCCCAGAGGCGCCGCGTCACGACGTCCTCGCGCCGCACCTCGTGGTGTGCGGGCAGCCCGAGATGCGGCAGCGGCGCCGTCCGCGGCGCGGCCACCGGCAGGCGTCGGAGGCGCTCGAGGTGCGCGACGACGCGATCCGGCCCCGACTGCACCAGGGAGACCTGGGCCGCCCGCGCCGCCTTGGCCCGGGCGTCGGTGAGGTTGAGGATGTCGCCGAGCGCCGGCGCCCCCATGCCGTCGATGGCCGAATGCGGCGCCTCCACGAAGCTGGTGACGCCCTCGGACAGCCAGTGGTAGCGGCGCGCCTGCCGCGTCTCGGTGTTCATCCCCTGCTGGACCACCGCCCAGCCGCCGCCGGCGCTGAGCACGAAGCTGTGCAGGTAGAGCTGGAAGCCGTCCTGCACCGCGGCGCTGTCGACCTTCGCGACCAGCCGGCTGATCCGGGCCAGGGCCTCCCCGTCCTGCCCGGTCGCGTCGCCCACCGCCATCAGCTCATCGGGCGTACGCCGCGAGTGCCGCCCACGCCCACCGCACACCCAGATGCCCAGCTCGTCCGAGCGCGAGCGCAACCCCCGCTTGAGCGCCCCGACCACGCTGGTCGTGATGCCCGACGAGTGCCAGTCCATCCCCATGACCGCGCCGAAGCTCTGGAACCAGAAGGGGTGCGCCAGGCGGCGCAGAAGCTCGTCGGTGCCCCAGCGCAGGATGATGGCCTCGGCGATCAGCGCGCCCAGACGGGCCATGCGCGCGGCCAGCCAGGCTGGCACCCGCCCGCCGTGTAGCGGCAAGTCCGCGCTGCCCGTGCGTCGCGTCATGGCGTGACTGTACGTGCGTTCAGCGGTCGGCGCAAGCTCGGGTCGCGCGGCGCAGATGAAAGCCGGCGCCCCCGGGTGCTATCATGGGCTGCACCTTCACCACCGTCGGACGCGCGCTCCCAGGGGGACATCGTGGCCGAGTCAGCGCCCTCCCCGCTCGGCGACGCCTTCGAGGCGATGCCGGT
Source organism: Deltaproteobacteria bacterium (assembly GCA_020632695.1). Lineage (GTDB taxonomy): Bacteria > Myxococcota_A > UBA9042 > PHBI01 > JACKFB01 > JACKFB01. The sequence continues at coordinate 324,848 of JACKFB010000003.1, read as the reverse complement.
CGGGCCCGGCTTCTTCCAGAACGCGTCGTTCTTCCCCATGCCGATCGTCCTGGTGGGCACGCGCGAGCCGGACGGGGCACCCAACCTGGCGCCCTACAGCCTGTGCTTCCCGGCGCCCCACCTGGCCCCCGACGCGCTGCTGCTGCGCTGCCGCGCCGACAGCCACACGGCGCGCAACGTCCTGCGCAGCGGGATGGCGACGCTGAGCTTCGTGCCCGACACGCCGGCCTTCATGGCCAACGTGGCGGTGCTCGGCACGCCGGGGCCGGCGGCCGAGCGGATGGCACGCAGCGTCTTCGCCCTGGCGCCCTCGACGCGCGCGGCCAGCGCGGGCGCAGAGGAGCCTCCGGACATCGTGGCCGAGGCCGTGCAGGTGTTCGAGTGCCGACTGCCCGGGGACTCCGCGCCGACGCCGGAGGGTGAGGACCTGTGGCTGCCGCTGCGCGTGGAGGCGATCCTGCTCAAGTCGCGCTGGCGCCACGCGCTGCAGACCGGGGGCGAGCCGCCGCGCCTGCCGGTCGACTACGGCTTCCGGGCGCCCACGGCGACCTGGCTGTCCCGGCGCACCACCCGCTACGACGCGCCGCGCCTGCGTCCGCGCTTCCAGCTCACCGTGCCGCTGCCCGCCGAGACCATCGTCGCGCGCTTCCGCCGAGCGCTGGCCGACCCGGGCTGCCCGGTGACCGGCGCCGCCACGATGAAGCACGTGCAGCTCGGCATCCCGGCGCACGAGCGCACCACCTGGTCGCCGACGGTGGACCTGATGCTCACCGACACCGAGGAGGGCGCGCGGCTGCACGGCCGCATCGGCCCGCACCCGCACGTCTGGACCTTCTTCCTGGGCCTGCACGCCGTGGTCGCCTTCAGCGGGCTGGGCGGGGTGATGTACGGCCTCGCGCAGTGGGTGATCGGCGAGCCCCCCTGGGCGCTGTGGGCGGCGCCCGTGGCGCTCGGCCTGCACGCGTTCATCGCGGGGGCGGCCTTCATCGGTCAGGGGCTGGGCGCCGACCAGGTGCACCGGCTGCGCGCCTTCGTCGAGGACACCCTCGGCGCCTGACCGGGCGAGCGCCCGCGCCTCCCTCAGCGCGCGTCGAGCTCCACCCAGAAGAGCCCCCGGAGCTGGCCCTCGGTGTAGCCGGTCGCCTCGTCGCGCGGGTAGCGCTCGGCGATGACCGCGGCCACCTCCGGCGCCAGGGACTCGCCGTGGCAGGTCAGGCACATGGGCTGCACGCCGATGGGCTCGACGTAGCCGACGCGATCGCCGTCGAGGGGCACGACGCGGGGCGGCGCGCCGGGTCCCGCGGCCGCGTACTCGTCGAGCAGGGGCTTCATCCACGGCTTGGGCGCGTTGGCCGGGTTGCGCAGCTTGCTGCTGGTCCGGCCGACGGTGACTCCCTCGGTGCTGGCAGCCGCTGGGAGGCCGGGCGCGGCCAGGTGGCAGGCCTCTACGGCCGCGACCGGGCCCTCGGCCAACCCCGCCTTCAGCGCACCCATCAGCGAGGCCTTGAACGGTCGCAGCGCTTCGGCGCCGCGCGCGGCCGCGGCGGCGCGGTCGTCCCCCGAGCGGCACCCCGGGGCCAGCAGCGCCGTGGCCAGCAGCGCCGCGGCCAGGAAGAGACGGACGATCGGAGGGGGCGACGCGCTCACGGGGGCTCCTGGGCCGGCAGGCTCGTCGACTATGGCGCGGCGCCCTGCGGCGTCAAGGCCGGGCCGCGGGGGACCGGGCCGGTCGGCGGCAGGGATGGCCCGGACTCGCAGGTCTCGGGGAAGGCGCGCCAGACCAGCGCCAGGAAGGCGACCAGGGTGGCGTCGGTGAGCTCGACGATCTCCTCGACCAGGGTGGGCGCGCAGCGGGCCGAGAGGCCGGTCTGGGCCTCGCCCCACTGGAAGAGCGCGATGGTGAGCGTCGCGGTCATCGCCGGCAGGCACAGCAGCCCGAAGAAGGCCTGGGGGGCGGGGCGGGCGCGATGGAGCAGGAGCAGGGGCAGCCAGGTCGAGGTGAGGAAGAGCAGCGCCAGGGGCGGGAGCTCGCTCACCACGGCGACCAGCGCGTTGAGGGGGCCGAAGTCGGTGGTCTGGAGCGCGGTGTGGATCGAGCGCTGCTGGCCGTCGAAGAAGAGGGCCCGGCCGGTGAGCACCTGCCCCCAGTTCGCCTCCTCGAGGAAGACCAGGGCGATCACGACCAGCGCCACCGTCAGCGCGGCCCGCAGCGCGCCCCGGACGCGCCGCACCCGCGGGGCGAGCAGGGCGAAGGCCAGGGCGTACTGCGCCAGGGTGGCCCACTCGGAGAACGACTGCTCGCCGCGGCGGAGGTCGTAGAACCAGCACCCGGCAGGGCGCAGGTACACCAAGGCGGTGGTGAGCACCGGCAGCAGCGCCCACGTCAGCGCGGCGGCCACCCACCACGGTCTCGCCCGGCTCCGCCCCATCGCACGCCTCGCAGACAACGACACGGACCGCGGCCGGGTCGCCTGAGCGGCCCCCTCCCGGCGCCAGCCAGGCAGATTAGCGAGCGTCCAGGTCGCACGCAACGGGGAGACTCGCGGGCGCAGCGGGTGCTGACGAGGACGGCGAACAGAGCGGCCGGCCGGCCTCCACCGCCCGGGCGGCGGCCTCGGCCGCCGAGCCGCTGCGACCCGCGATGGGCATGACCCGGCGCCTCGCTCGGTCCGGAGATGAAGGGCGCCCCGAGGGCCCGCTCAGTCCAGGTCGGGTGCGGTGGCCAGGGCGTGCCGGGCGGCCTCGCGGCCTGCGGTGATCAGCGGGTCGATGGCGCCGAAGTCCATGAAGGGGAAACCGGCGACGTCGGGGAGGATGACCAGGTCGGCCAGCTCCCGCTGGGCGTGGGCCGCGTGGACGCTGCCGAGGAGGCTGGCCCGGGACAGGGTCTCGACGATGGTGGGCAGGCGCGCGTCCACCGCGGGGAGGCGGCGCACCAGGCGCTGGGCGATCGTGCGCGAGGGGCGATGCGGGCGCCCGGAGTGGGCCACCTCGTCGTCGTTCATCACGTCGCTGGCGATGATGGGGCCCTCGGCGCGGGCGGCCATGATGTCGGTGGGCAGGTTGTTCAGGACGCCGCCGTCCACCAGCAGGCGCCCCTCGTGCACGCGCGGTGGGGCCACCCCGGGGATCGACGCGCTGGCTGCGACGGCGGCCGCCAGGCTCCCGCTGCGATGCACCACGGCCTGGGCGCTGACCAGGTCGGCGCTGACGCAGAAGAAGTCGATGGATAGCTCCTCGATGAGGGCGTCGCCGTAGATGCGTTGCAGCATGCGCTCCATCCGTCGCCCCCGCGAGAGCGCGACCATGGGCACGGTGAAGTCGTCGAAGGGGGCCCGCACCTCGCGCAGGCAGACGTCGCGGATCTCCCAGGGCGTGATGCCCGTGGCGTACAGGCCGGCGACGAGCGCGCCGACCGAGGTCCCGGCGACGCGGTCGATGGTCAGGCCCGCCTGCTCGAGGGCCTCGAGGACGCCGATGTGCGCGAGCCCGCGGGCGCCCCCACCCGAGAGCACCACGCCCAGCGAGCGCCCGGCCAGCCGGCGCATCATCCGCGCGACGGTGCGCTGGAGGTCGGCGCCGGGGTCGATGAAGTGGTGGCTGGCGGGTGCCACCAGGCGAAGCCAGCTCGCCACGCCGGGCGGGCGGTCGTAGAAGGCGACGGCGCGCTCGGCGAACTCGGGCAGCAGCTCCAGGTCGCGGGTGTCGGAGCGGGAGTCGACCAGGAGCACCACGCGGTCGGCCTGTCGCAGGGCGAAGCGGGCCCAGAACGGCGAGGCGGCGCGCGCGTCCACGTGCAGCACGGTGACCGCGGCGTCGTGCTCGTGGCGGTCGACCAGGCCGGCGTAGGCCGCGGCGGCGGCGTCGGGGTCCAGGCCGGCGCTCTGGATCTCCTCGCCGGTGAGCACGTCGACGCGGCCCTCGGGTTCGAGGCAGGCGACGATGTGGGCGAGCACCTCGTCGGCGATCGCCGGGTCACCCAGCACCATCACCGCCAGCACGCCCAGGCGCGGGCGCCGGCGGGTGACCTGGCGCGCCGCGTCGTGCAGGCGCCGGGCCAGCACCCGGGCCAGCGACGCGCCGAACGCGGGGTGCTGCGCGAGGAGCTCACCCAGCAGGTCGGCGCCGATCTCGAGCAGCTCGGCGTCGCGCAGCGCCCGCACCGAGGCGGAGCGGTCGGCCTGCGTCAGCACGGCCAGCTCGCCGATGGTCTCGCCAGGGCCGACCACCGCCAGGACCGAGTCGGCGCCCTCGCGGATGACCTCCACCCGCCCGCTCATGACCAGGTACATGCGGTCGCCGGGCTCGCCGCCGCGGAAGAGCCACTCCCCGGCGAAGAGGCGCACCGAGGCGATGCGGTCGAGCGCGGCGTCCAGCACGGTCTGATCCAGATCGGCGAAGCCGGCGGTCTCGCGCAGCAGCGCCCGGCGGCGGGCGCGTTCCTTGGGTGTCAGGTGCGGGCGGGTCAGCATGGCGGCATTGAAGCAGAGCCCGGCGGCCAGGGGAACGGCCGCGGGCGCGGAGATGGCGAAGTCGCGCGAATCGCCGGGGGCCTGTCGAGAAGGGGACGCCTCGCGCCCCCTCCCCGCGGACAAGGCCGCAGGGCCCCTCCCCCCGAGGCGGCCGGCCCACGCGGGCCGTGTAGCTGCCCATGCGCACGGGGCCTCCCTTCATGACTCGGGCAGCGGCGAAGGCGCAGGGGCAACGACGAAGAGCCTCCCGTGAGACGAGCGGGCGCGGTATAGAGGTCGCTCGGGAGGGGCGATGGGGCAGCAGCGGCATACCTGGGGGCGCAGCGTGGCGATCGTCGGCGCGATCTACGTGCTGGCGCTGGCCGCGGGCGCGGTCGTGATCCAGGCGGCGGCGCACCTCGGCCCGGTGTGGGCTGCGGCGCTCGGGGACCTCGCGGCGACGCTGGTGGTGTTCGCCGGCAGCCGCGCGCTCGACAACTCCAGCGTCTACGACCCGTACTGGAGCGTGGCGCCGCTGCCGATCGCGCTGTACTGGCTGCTGGTGGCAGGAGACGGCGGCTCCGGCCTGCGGCAGGCCCTGGTGCTGCTCGCGCTGGGAGCGTGGGGGGCGCGCCTGACCTGGAACTTCCTGCGCGGGTGGAGCGGCCTGGGGCACGAGGACTGGCGCTACGTCGAGATCCGCGGGAAGACCGGCGCTGGCTACTGGATCGTGAGCCTGCTGGGCATCCACCTGATGCCCACGGTGCTGGTGTTCCTGGGGTGCCTGTCGGCGTGGGTGGCCATCCGAGCGGGCGGCCGACCTGCGGGCTGGCTGGACGCGGTGGCGGCCGTGGTGACGGGCGCGGCCATCGCCATCGAGGCCACGGCCGACGCCCAGCTCCGCCGCTTCGTGCTGGCGCGCACCGACCCGGCCCAGACGCTGGAGACCGGACTCTGGCGTTGGTCGCGACACCCCAACTACTTCGGCGAGATCCTGCTGTGGTGGGGGCTCTGGCTCTTCGCGATGGCGGCCGACCCGAGCGCCTGGTGGACGCTGGCCGGGCCGGTGGCCATCACGGCGCTCTTCGCCGGGGTGAGCGTGCCGCTGATGGACACGCGGATGCTGGCCCGGCGGCCGGCCTTCGCCGATCGCCTGCGCCGCAGCCGGGCGATCCTGCCGCTACCGATTCGAACGGGGGAGACGCGATGAAGGTGGGGAAGACGACGCGGGCGATGGTCGCGCTGGCCCTGGCGGGCGCGGCGCTGTCGGCGTGCGACGGGGGCGCGTCCTGCGTGCGCGACACCGACTGCGGCGCCGCGCAGGTGTGCGACCAGCCGGGCGGGGGCGGGACCTGTGTGGGTGCGGCGACGAGCGGCCGCAGCGCGCTGGACGAGGCGTCCATCCCCGCGGGGCAGTTCCTGATGGGCTGCGACCCGGCGGGCGACGCCGACTGCGCCCAGACCGAGTCGCCGCCGCACGTGGTGACCACGGCCGCCTACCGCATCGACCGCCGGGAGGTCACCGCGTCGGACTTCGCGTCGTTCTTGCGCGCCGAGGGTAACGTGTGCGGCGCGGCGCCCTGCGTGAAGACGGCCTTCGTCGACCCGCCGGTCGAGGAGGCGGGCGGGCGCTGGCAGGCCAAGGCCGGACGCGAGCTGCGGCCGGTGGTGGAGGTGACCTGGTACGGGGCGCAGACCTACTGCGCGTGGCGCGGGCAGCGGCTCTGCGCCGAGGCGGAGTGGGAGAAGGCGGCCCGCGGCGGGTGCGAGCTGGCCGGGGGCGACTGCACGGCCGGCGCGCGGGTGTACCCGTGGGGCGGCGCCGCCGCGGACTGCTCGCGAGCGGTGATGACGGAGATCGCGACCGACCCGGTGGGGTGCGGCACCGGCGACACGCTGGACGTGGGCAGCAAGCCGGCCGGGGCCAGCCCCTACGGCGTGATGGACATGGCCGGCAACGCCTGGGAGTGGGTGCAGGACTGCTGGCACGGGGGCTTCGACGGGGCGCCCACCGACGGCAGCGCCTGGGAGGACCAGGCGAGCTGCTTGCGGGTGTATCGCGGCGGCGGGGCCGACAGCATCCAGGAGTTCGTGCGGGCGACCCACCGCTGGAACGGCGGCCAGGGCGACGCGGCGACCTTCCGCGGCTTCCGCTGCTGCCGCTGACCGGCCACCGGCGGGCGGGGGCGGGTCAGCGGTAGGCGAAGCGGAGCGGCGGCACGAACGCGGTGGGCGGGTGCGGCCCGCTCACCGGCTCGACGGGGAAGGCCGGCGAGTTGCTCGACGAGTGCGGGACGCAGGCGGCGTCGGCCGTCGGGCCGCGGGCCGAGCCGTTGGCGATGGCCTCGCGGGCGGCGCCGGCGACCACGCGCCACCAGGCGCCGCCGTGGAGGAAGCCGATGCCGTGGCCAGCGAGGCAGGTGGCGCACCCGCCGGCCGACACGCCGACGGGGGTGGCGCAGTCCGAGCTGGTGAAGAAGGTGGTGCCGGGGAGGAGCGGCGTGGCGTCGGTCATGGTGATGTCGAAGAAGAGCCCGCTGCCGGGGTGGAACACGGTCACCGTGTCGTAGATGGTGCGGCCGGCGACGCTGTCGTCGCTGCCACGGCGGATGAGCAGGCCCAGGTCGGTCCCCTGGGCGTCGACGACGAAGAGGCCGCCGCCGGTGCCGCCGGTGCCGGGCTGCCAGCGATCGGCCGGGTGGCCGTCGGCGGGGGTGGCCTCGGGGAGCGCCGTCGAGTCCTCGGGCCCGGCGCGCTCGTCGGCGCCGGGTGCGTCGGCCGGGGGGACGGTGACCGGCGAGCGCTCGCCGCCGGTGCAGGAGAGCGTCGACAGCGCCGCCAGGGCCAGCGCGGGCAGCAGGCAGGAGAGAGGCCGCATCGAGACTCCACGCGGTCGAGGGGAGGTGCGGGGCGGAGGCGTGCCGAGCGCCGGCGCAGAGCGCGCCCGTGCCACGCCGCCCGGAACATCCTACACCGTCGCGGCGTCTGCCGAGCCGGTGGCGCCGATTGCCGCCTGCGTGGGCGCGGCCGGATGCGGTGGCGGTCGGGGCCTCGGGATCGCATGGATTCGCCGCCTCCGCCTTGACCACGCGGCGGCCGCTCCCAGACAATCGCCGCCACCTCGGAGGGCTCCCATGGGTCACCACTGCCTCCCGCACACCCGCCTCGCGGTATCGCTGGCCCTGATCGGGGGCCTCATCGCCTCACCCGCGACGTGGGCGGCGGCGCCGACGGCCAAGCCGGCCAGCAAGACCAAGGGCGTGGGCCGCCGCGCCGTGCTCGAGCAGATCAAGGAGGCCACGGCCTGCAACATCCTGCACCCGCAGCGCTGCCCCGCCCTGGCCGACGTGGTGGAGCTGGGCGCGAGCGCGGTGCCGCAGCTCCTGCCGCTGCTGCACGACAACAGCGTGACCGTCCGCGCGGCGACCGCCGCGGCGCTGGGTCACATCGCAGCTCCCGAGGCCGGGACCGCGCTGCTGGCGCTGCTCGACGACCCCAACGAGAACGTCCGCGTCGCGGCCATCGGCGCGCTGGGGCGCATCAACCCCGAGGGCGCCGTCGAGGCGCTGGCGCGCGCGCTGGGCGCCAAGAGCGTCAACGAGAAGCTCATGGCCACCGTCGCGCTGGGTCAGACCGGCTCGCCGGGCGCGGTGATGCCGCTCATCAGCTCCCTCAGCCACTTCCACCCCAAGGTGCGGGCGGCGGCGGCGCGCGCGCTGGGGGCGATGCGCGACCGGCGGGCGACGCTGCCCATCGGGACGCTGCTGGCCGATCCCACCAACCGCTGGCCCGTGCGCGTGGCGGCCTGCGAGTCGCTGGCCCGCATGGGCGACCCCGACGGCGCGGCCATGCTGCTGATGGCCACCAGCGACCCGGAGCCGCAGGTGCGCCTGGCCGCGATCCGGGCGCTGGGGCAGCTCGGCGATCCGGTGGCGGTGCCGTTGCTCTCGCTGCTGGTGCGTGACCCGGCGCTCGCCTCGGCGTCCATCGAGGCCCTGGGGCGGATCGCCCACATGGACGCGTTGCCGGCGCTGCTGCGGGTGCTCACCGAGCGCAAGCTGCCGCCGGAGACGCTGAAGCTGGCCTTCGTGGCCATGGGCGCGCTGCGCTCGCCGTCCACCGCCACGGCGCTGAAGCCCTTCCTCCTCGACGCCGATCCGAAGATCGCGACCTGGGCCGCCGACGCGCTGGGCCGCATCGCCGACGAGTCCTCGTCGGAGGCCCTGCTGGGCGCGCTGAAGCGTGACGAGCAGGAGGTCAAGGAGATGGCGGCCTGGGCGCTGCAGGAGATCTCGGGCAAGAACCTCGGGCTCGACGTGGAGCGCTGGGAGAGCTGGGTCTTCGGCAAGGAAGATTGACGCGAGATCACTGACCGGAGTCGTGATAGCGTCCCCGGCCTCTGCCCGTCCTGAACCTCGACGGGCCCCACGCCGCACCAGCCTCGGGACTTGCGGCGCAGGCGCGCACCTCTCCCGACCGTCAGGACACGCCGCATGGAAATCGGTATCGGCATCGCCGCCGTGCTCGCCCTGGTCGCCGCAGGCTACCTCTTCTTCCGTTCGATGGAGCAGTCGACGCAGCTCACCGCGGCGCGCGAGGAGAACAGCGGGCTGCAGCGCGAGATGAAGAAGCTGCAGTCGCAGCTCGACGCCCAGGCCAACCGCTATCAGGCCAAGGCCCAGGAGGCGTCCAAGAAGGAGACGCGGGCGAAGGGGCAGAGCCAGCGCGCACAGGCCGCCAAGGACGAGCTGCAGGGCGTGCGCAGCGAGCTCAAGCAGGCCCAGGAGCGGGTGCGCGAGCTGTCGTCGGAGATGAACAAGCTGCGGATCGCCCGCGAGGAGCTGCGAGCCGAGCTCGCGCAGGCGAGGGAGCTGGCGAAGACGGCCGCGATGGAGCGGCGGACGGTGGACGAGGAGCCGCAGGTGGCGCACCGACCCGTCGTGGAGGCGCCGCCGGCCGGCGGCTCCCAGGGCGGCGGGGGCGAGGACGCGGCGCGGATCTCCCGGGCGCTGGACAAGGCCACCCGCGAGCTGGAGCAGGCGCGCCGCGACGCGGAGCGCGCGCAGGAGCGGGCCGAGCGGCTCAAGCAGGCGCTGGTCGAGCAGACCCACGAGGCGCGGGTGCTGGCGAAGAAGAACGAGGCCAACCGCCGGGCGTGGATCGTGACCCAGCTCCAGCTCGACGTGCTCCAGGACGAGAACTACGTGCTGCAGCACGGCAAGGCGCCGCCGATGCCGCGCGCCGAGAAGTCGCAGAAGCGGCGGGCGCTGGAGCCCAAGAGCGAGGTCGTGAAGCCGAACCTGGACGCGGCGCCCATCGAGCTGCCCGGGACGCCCGAGCCGGACCCGGCCATCGAGGCGGCGGCGCGAGCCGCAGCGCAGGCCGAGCTCGACGCCAAGGCCCGGGCCGAGGCCGAGGCCAAGGCGAAGGCCGACGCCGACGCGGCCGCCCGGGCCGAAGCCGAGGCCGCCGAGGCCACCGCCGCCGCCCAGGCCGAAGCCGAGGCCGCCGAGGCCGCCGAGGCCGAGCGCTCCTCCACAGTACGACGCCGCCGCCCCGCAAGGGACGAGGAGCCCGCCTCCGAGACCTCGGTAGTAGCGCCAGCAGGCGCCCCAGCCCTGACGGCCGTCTCCCCCCCAGCCAAGCCCGCAGCCGAGCCCAAGCCCGCAGCCGAGCCCGCAGCCGCAGCCGAGCCCGCAGCCGCCACCGAGCCCGTGGCCGCGACCGAGCCCGTCGCCGCGACCGAGCCCAAGCCCGCAGCCGCAACCCAGCCCGGTGCCACGACCAAGCCCCCCACCGATGTAGAGGCGCCGAATGAGGCGAGCGAGGCCGCCGCTGACGGCGGCGCGACCGAGGGCGCGGCGAGTCGGGCCCCAGGCCCGTCGCAGCCGCGACCCGAGGGAGCGACGTCGTCAGCGACGGCCGCAGCCGCCTCAGGCGGTGCCTCGGCCGATCAGTCGTCAGCGGTGGCCGCAGCCGCCTCAGGCGGTGCCTCGGCCGATCGTCCGGTTGCGCCTCCGCGCCCCTCCGCCCCACCCCGCCCGCCCGGAAAATAATGCCCGCCGAAGCCGGCGGCCGCTCGAGGCCGCCGGTCGCTCTCCCGAGCCCTCGAGGTTTCGTCCATGAAGCGTCTGCCGCTCTCTCGCCTGGCCTTCGCCGCCCTCCTCGCCGCCTCCGCGCTGGCGCCTGCGCCGGCGCACGCCACCGCTCGGTTCTTCGCTGACTCCTCAGACGTCCAGCTCGACGTGGCCGCCCACCGCATGCTGACGGTGTGGCGCGGCGGCAAGGTCACCCTGACCGTCCAGCCGGTGGTGGGCTCGACCGGCGGGGAGGAGACGGGGCGTCTGGGCTACGTCCTGCCCGTACACGGCATCCCGGAGCTGGTCGACGCGGATCCGGACGTCTTCTCGGCACTCTTCGGGCTCACCGGCCCCGCGGTCGTGACCGAGCGCCAGAACGCCGGCGACGGCTGCGACTCGGCCAGCGTCACCCGCGACGAGGTCTTCACGCCGTCGGTGGACGACCTGGCGGGCACCCCGAGCGCCATCGAGGCCACGGTGATCTCGCCCTCCAACGAGGGCGCGGTCAGGTCCTGGCTCACCGGCGCGGGCCTGGCCTTCACCGACGACGACGTGGCCGCGCTGAAGGCCGAGCTCGACGGCGGCGCCCGCCTCGTGGGGGTCACCTTCCCCCGCACCGGCGCGCTCACCGAGCCCGCGCCCGTCGCCGTGACCTTCTTCGAGCCGCCCGACATCCGGCTCGAGCTGGCGCTGGCGCAGGCCGCGCCGGCCACGCCGGACCTGGCAGAGACCACCATCTTCGTCGTCGCCGACAAGCGCTTCCGCATCCTGGACTACGGCTCCGTCGACCTGGCGCAGATCGGCACGGGCGTGCACGACCAGCTCGCCGCCGGGCGGGCCGGGGACTACGACGCGGCGCTCGACGCCATCACCATGAAGGCCGGCGGTCGGGTCTTCGTCACCGAGTTCTCGGTGGACCTGGACGCCGGGACGCCGGATCTGCCGGCCAGCGTGGCGGCCCTGGTCGACGACGAGCGCGGCTTCCTCACCCGGCTGCACGCGCGCGTCCCCGCGGATTCGATGGCCGACCCGGTCGTCACCTTCGCCAAGGACGGGCCCGAGGTGGTGCCGGAGACCGTCGTGCCGGCGCCGGGCGTGACGCTGGGGCTGGGCGCGGGCCTCCTGCTGGCGCTGGGGCTGCTGGCGCGCCGCCGCCGCCGCGTCGCGCTGGCCCGCATCTGATCGGGTGACCGCGGCGGTCTCGCTCCCCTTCGCCCCGCCGCTGGTGCCGGGCGTGCTCTCGCGGCGCTACAAGCGCTTCCTCGCCGACGTGCGCCTGGACGACGGCCGCGAGGTCACGGCCCACTGCATGAACACCGGCGCGATGACGGGCTGCCAGGAGCCGGGCAGCCGGGTGTGGCTCACGCCCCACGACGATCCCAGGCGCAAGCTGCAGTGGACCTGGCGCCTCGCCAGCGACGGCGACGTGCTGGTGGGCGTCGACACGCAGCTCCCCAACGCGCTGGTCACGGCCGCGGTCTCGGCCAACGCGGTGCCCGAGCTGACGGGCTACACCTCGCTTCGCCGAGAGGTGCGCTACGGCGAGCGCTCGCGCATCGACCTGCTGGCCGACGGTCACCCCGATGACCGGCGCCCGTGCTACGTCGAGGTGAAGAACGTCACGCTGGTCAGCGGCGGCACCGCGCTCTTCCCCGACGCCGTGACCGCCCGCGGGCTGACGCATCTGCGCGAGCTCGGCGCCATGGTGCGGGCGGGGCACCGGGCGGTGATGGTGTACGTGGTCCAGCGCGGCGACGCCGAGCGGTTCGCGCCGGCCGAGGCCATCGATCCCGCATACGCCGCCGGGCTGCGCGAGGCGGTGGCCGGGGGCGTCGAGGCGGTGGCGCTGCGTTGCCGGGTGCGGCCCACCGACGTGGCCCTGGACCGGGCGTTGCCGGTCGGTCTGGGCGCCGGGGCTTGATCCCCAACGCGCCTCGGAGTAATCCGGTCGGCATGAGCGAGAGCACGACGCGCGGTGTGCGAGTCACGGTCGAGAGCGCCTACGTCCCCGAACGCAGCGCCCCCGAGCAGGACTACTACTTCTTCGCCTACCGCGTGCGCATCGCCAACGAGGGCGAGGAGACGGTGCAGCTCATCAGCCGCCACTGGGTCATCACCGACGGCGACAGCAAGGTCGAGGAGGTGCGCGGCCCGGGCGTGATCGGCGAGCAGCCCGTGCTGGAGCCGGGGCAGACGCACGAGTACACCAGCGCCTGCCCGCTGCGCACCCAGGTCGGGACCATGCACGGGACCTACCAGATGGTGTCGGCCTCGGGCTCCAGCTTCGACGCGGCCATCGCGCCGTTCACGCTGGCGCTCCCGAACGCGCTGAACTGAGCGGCAGAGGTGGCCCGCAAGGTTGGCGCGCGCTCGCCTCGCTCCGTGGCGGTGGCCCGGTGAACGCCGACGAGATGATCCGCCTGTGCCGCGAGCACTCGCTGTACTCGTGGAGCCGTCAGGACTCGGTGGAGCCCCTGGCCGTCGTCGGGGGCGAGGGAGCCTGGTTCTGGACCGCCGACGGCAAGCGCCTGCTCGACTTCAACAGCCAGACCATGAGCGTGACGGTCGGGCACGGCGAGCGCCGCGTCATCGACGCCATGAAGGCCCAGCTCGACGCGCTGCCCTACGCCTACCCGGGAGCGGCCACCGAGATCCGCGCGCGGGCCGGTCAGCTCCTGGCCTCGGTGCTGCCCGGCGACCTGGACGTGTTCTTCTTCACGCTTGGTGGCTCGGACGCCAACGAGAGCGCCATCAAGGCGGCGCGCTGGGCGACCGGCCGGCACAAGATCCTCAGCCGCTACCGCAGCTACCACGGCGCCACCGCCGGGGCGATGCAGCTCACCGGCGACCCCCGGCGCTGGGCCACCGAGCCCGGCCCGCCCGGGTTCATCCACGTCCTGGACCCCGAGCCCTACGGCTACTCGTTCGGCGCCACCGCCGCCGAACGCACGGCGCGCCACCTCGCCTACCTCGAGGAGGTCATCCGGATGGAGGGGCCCGACCAGATAGCGGCGCTCTTCATCGAGACCGTGACGGGCACCAACGGCGTGCTGGCCCCGCCCGACGGCTGGCTGCGCGGCGTGCGTGAGCTGACCGAGCGCCACGGCATCCTGCTGGTGTGCGACGAGGTGATGTGCGGCTTCGGGCGCACGGGGCGCTGGTTCGCCTTCGAGCACGAGGGGATCACCCCCGACATCGTCACGATGGCCAAGGGGCTGACCAGCTCCTACGCGCCGCTCGGGGCGATGGCGCTCCGGCGCGGGTTGGCCCGGCGCTTCGACGAGCGGGTCTTCCAGACCGGCCTCACCTACCACGCGCACCCGGTGTCGCTGGCCGCGGCGGTCGCCAACGTCGAGGTGCTGCAGCAGGACGGGCTGGTCGCGCGGGCGGCCGCGCTCGAGCCGGTGGTGCGCGAGGAGATCGACCGGCTCGCCGCGGCCCACCCCTCGGTGCGCGGCGGCCGCGCCATCGGCCTCTTCGCCATGATCGACCTGCAGCGCGACGCCAGCGGGCAGCCCTTCGGCGGCTTCAACGCCAAGCACCCGCTCATGCACGATCTGTACGTGCGGCTGCTCGAGGAGGGGCTCTTCGCCTACGTGCGCTGGTCCACCCTCATGGTGCTGCCGCCGCTCTGCATCGACGAGGCCGACCTGCGCGAGGGCTTCGCCCGCGTGGGGCGCGCCCTGGACGTCATGGACGCCGCCTTCGAAGGCTGAGGGCGGCTCAGCCCCAGCGGGCGTCCAGCACCGAGAAGCCCGGGTGCGACGAGCGCACGGTGACCGCGGCGTCGGGCAGCGCGATGCGGGCCAGCAGCTCCAGCTCGGCCTCGGCGTAGAACTTCCGGGCCGACACCGTGGCGTCGTGCACGAGGACGGGGCCGCCGACGACCGCCGCCAGCACCGGCACCAGGCCGACCAGCGCCAGCCCGCGCCGGCCGTCGACCCCGACGAAGGCGGTGGTGGCCACCCGGCGGGCCTGGGCCATCATCATGGCGAGCTGTCCGCCGCTGAAGTGGTGCAGGCTCTGGCTGATGAACACGACGTCGAAGGCGCCGGCCGGGAGCTCGGAGAGATCGAAGGCGTTCAGCGTGAGGAAGCGGGCCGGGATGGCTTGGCGGCGCGCTCGTTCGTTGGCCGCCGCGACGTACTCCGGGACGATGTCCGAGCCCGTGACCTCGACCGGCAGGCCCTGGCGCGCGGCGTGGGCGGCGCAGGCCAGGCTGAACTCACCCGCCCCGCTGGCCAGCTCGAGCAGGCGCGCCGGGCGGCCCTCGCGCTCGTGGATGGCGCGCACGTGCGGCGCGACGGTCGCCAGGAAGCGGGCATGGGAGCGCAGCAGACGGTTCTGGCGAGCCAGGGTGCGCACCATGTGCAGCTTGCGGGCCGGGTCCACGTCGGGGCGGTCGAGCAGCTCGACGGTGTCGGTGCGGAGCGCGCGGTCCAGGGCCTCGACGGGCGCGGCGAGTCCGCCGGCGAGGCGCGCCTCACCCCGCCGGGCGTCGCGCAGGCGCTCGAGCCAGGCGTCTCCCAAGGCCTCGAGGCGCGCCATGCTCTGCCAGGGCGGCGGGAAGGGCGACTCCCGCTCCAGGCGGCGCAGCGCCCGCCGGTTCAGCGCGCGGAGCTGGAGCATCCCGGTGCCCTCCCCTGCCGCGGCGCGGCCAGCGCAGACCGGCCGCTCACTTCACCTCGAAGGCCAGCACCGACACGCCCTTCACCACGGGCTTGAGCGTGTCGTCGTCGGTCGCCAGGGTCAGCCGCACCTCGAGGTAGTTGCCCGTCTTCTCGATGGTGAGCGGGAAGGACTCCGGCGGATAGGGTCCGAAGGGGCCCTGCCAGGGCTTCGACGAGAGGTCGGTGACGACGTCGGCGATGCGGTACTCGACCGACAGGTGGGTCAGCCCGTCGCCGGGCAGGTCGGCGGTCACGAAGAGCTGCGACCAGCGGGTCTCGGAGCCGAGCCAGCCGGTGAAGATCTCGCGGTGGAAGCCTACGGGGGTCGTGATGGTCTTCAGCGCGTAGCCGGTCATGTCGCTGTAGGTGTAGGGGCTCAGCCCCACCGGATAGTCGGCGACGATGGCGCCGGTCGACGTGTCGAGCTTGGTGGCGCTCGAGGTGCACTGGTTCACGCTCCAGAGCATGCCGTCGCTGTCGATGGCGACGCCCACCGGGCCACGGTCGTCGCCCAGATCCAGCGGCGTCTTCTTCTCCAGGGTGACGGCGTCGATGACCGTGATGTACCGGTGCTCCGTGTTGGCGCTGCAGTTGTTCCAGTTGTGGTGGCCCACATAGACGTCGGCGCCGATGAGCGCGCCCGCCGTGTCCTTCTTCAGCCGGACGGCCACGCCGCGCGTGAACCCGGGCGACAGGCCGGTGAAGTTCGTCCAGGTCTGGCTGATGGGGTCGAAGCGGGCGACGGTGTTCTTGGAGCCGCCGGCCACCCACACCTTGCCGTAGGGGTCCACGGCCAGTCCGTAGCACTCGCCCGACGGGTGCGGCCACTTGTGCACCTCGCCCAGCAGCGGGTCCACCTGGATGAGGTCGTGGGTCGGCGCGCGCGCGGCCACCCAGATGGTACCGTCGCCGTCGATCGCCAGCCCGTAGGGGTTGCCGGTGAGCGGGAAGCTCACCAGCTCCTCGCCGGTCTGTCCGTCGAGCTTGGCCAGGCGCTTCGACGACCAGAACCCGACCCAGACGTTGTTGGCCGCGTCGACGCCCGCCGCCCGCGCGCAGCCGATCGCGTCGCCGCAGCCGCCCACGTTGCCGTCGGGCAGCGAGGTCCACAGCACGCACTCGTCGCCGCTCACCATCTCGTCGTTGGAGATCTCGCAGTCACCGTTGAGGTCGGTCGAGGTCTCGATGGTGCCGTTGCCGTTCTTGTCGATGCAGTCGGGCATCAGCACGGCGATCTTGGCGACCCGCCCGTCGTCGCGGCAGGCGATGATGCCGGCGCCCTCGAGGTCGACGGCCGTGCGGCTGGGGTTGAGGCACACGTTGTAGCGCGCGACCTCGCAGCCGTTGGTGGTGTTGAGCTTCGAGACCGTGTCCTCGGCGGAGTTGGCGATCCAGATGAAGGGGAAGTCGAAGGACGAGGAGCCCAGCGTGATCCCGCCGTCGGGGGCGGACACCAGCCCGGTGCTCGAGTCGGTGGGCACCAGCGGCGGGGCCCCCTCCTCGCCCAGCTCCAGCACGCAGGTGGGAGAGCAGGTGCCGCAGGGCGAGGCCACGCCCTCGTCGGTCTGGGAGTCGCAGTCGTCGTCGCGGAGGTTGCACACCTCGGCCGCGCCCGGGTACGCGGCGGCGCGGGTGTCGTCGCAGTCGGTGGCGTCGGCGACCAGCTTCAGCGGCGACGGAGCCCCCGGGCACGCGCACACCGGCGTCGAGTCCTTGGCGCCGAAGCCGTCACCGTCGGCGTCCAGATAGAGGTCCGAGCAGCCCGTGGCGCCCGGCTCGTCGGTGACGCCGTCGCAGTCGTCGTCGACCCCGTTGCAGGTCTCCGGAGCCGTCGGGAACACCGCGGCGTCCAGCGGCGCGCAGTCCTCGCCGTCCTTCCACCCGTCGTTGTCGTCGTCGTCGTCGATGCAATCGGCGAGCCCGTCCTGGTCGTTGTCTCCGCCGGTGTCCTCATCGGTGACGCCGTCGCAGTCGTCGTCCCGACCGTTGCACAGCTCGGGGGCCCCTTCGTAGACGGTGGCCGCCAGGTCGTCGCAGTCCTGGTCGGCCTGCGCGGTGAAGTCTCCGGCCGGCGACGACGGGCACAGGCACTTCGGCGCCGAGCCCTTGGCGCCCTGGCCGTCGCCGTCGACATCCACGAAGTAGCTGGTGCAGCCGATGGCGCCGACCTCGTCGGTGAGGCCGTCGCAGTCGTCGTCGACCCCGTCGCAGGTCTCGGTCGCGCCCGGGAACACGGTCTTGTCCAGGGGCGCGCAGTCCAGGGAGTCGGCGACCCCGTCCCCGTCGTCGTCGTCGTCGACGCAGTCGGGCTGACCGTCCCCGTCGGTGTCGACGTCGGTCCCCTCGTCGGTCTCCCCGTCGCAGTCGTCGTCCTGGCCGTTGCACTGCTCGGGGGCTCCCTCGTAGGTGGTCCCGTTGAGGTCGTTGCAGTCGCCCTGGCCCGGCGCCGTGTAGAACGTGGCCACGTCGGGACCGCACAGGCACCTGGAGCCGACCGCGTCCGCCCCGAACCCGTCGCCGTCCACGTCGCGGTAGAACCCGCCGCAGCCGGTCGCGTCCTCCTCGTCGGTCTTGCCGTCGCAGTCGTCGTCGCTGCTGTTGCAGGCCTCGGTAGCGCCGGGGTTGATGGCCGCGTCCAGCGGCGCGCAGTCCACCTCGTCGAGCCAGCCGTCGGCGTCGTCGTCGTCATCGACGCAGTCGGGCAGCGTGTCTCCGTCGGTGTCGGGCAGGCCCTCGTCGACGTCGCCGTTGCAGTTGTCGTCCTGCTCGTTGCAGATCTCTGCCGCGGGCATCTGCCCCAGGCACACCACCTCGCCCTCGACGCAGCCGTTGAAGCCTGCGCAGGTCCCGAACTCGTTGCTGTTCTCGCAGGACTCACCCGACAGGCCCTCGTCGACCTGGCCGTCGCAGTCGTCGTCGGCCGCGTTGCACAGCTCGGCGATCGGCTCCTTGGCGCCGCAGGCGGACAGCCCCTCCGGCCCGCAGCTCCGCATGCCGCCGCAGCTCCCCAGCTCGTTGCTGACCGCGCAGCTCGTGCGCAGGGCCAGCGCCTTCGCCACCGGGTTGCACGTGCACTCGGTGCCCTCGGGCGGCAGGCACTGGCTCGCGCCGCCCTCCACCTCGCGGCAGGTGGTGCCGCTCGGGCACCCGCCCCCGCCGTCGCAGGCCAGCCCGCAGAAGGAGCCGGCGTCGCCGAAGGACACGCAGCGGTTGTCGGGCGCTCCCAGGCCCTGGTTGCAGTCGGCGTCCTCGCCACAGGGGTGGCAGAGCGACGCGGTCACGTCCACGCAGATGAAGGTCGGGTCGCCCTGGGGGTTCGCGATGGAGCGGCACGACCAGCCGTCCGGGCAGTCCGCCACGCAGGTGCGCGAGCAGACCGACCCCTCCGCGCTGGGGACGCAGAAGCCCGACGCGCAGTCGGTGCCCTTGAGGCACGGCGTCTGGAACGCGCCGCCGGGCTCGGTCGCGTCCACCTCGTCTTCGGCGGCGTCGCCATCGGTCTCCGCCGCGTCCGCGTCGGCGTCGCCCTCGGGGAGATCGGTCTCGACCGGCTCACCGTCCAGGTCGGAGCCTCCCGACGAGGACGCCGAGCACCCCGCCACGGCCATCGCCGCCGACAGCAGCCCGCACGCCGCCACGCCCATGCTCCGTCGCAACATCTTCAGTCCTCCCAGGCGAGCACGCCGAGTCGCTGGACCCGCGGACCCGCCACTGCGCCGACACGCCAGAGCTGGAGCTCGATCTCGAGATAGAATCCGTACACCCCGAGGTGCAGCGGGAAGAAGGCCGGCGGGTACTGGCCCGGCGCCGACTGCCACGAGGCGGAGGTCAGGTCGGCCGGGCTGCCGCCGGTGCGGTAGCGCACGGTCACCCAGGACTCGCCGGTCTTGGTGTCGGTCGCCGTGACGAGCAGGCGATCCCAGCGAGCGTCGCCGCTGGGCCAGCCCACCAGGAGCTGCCGGTAGTAGCCCGAGCTCTGCCCGTCCGCCAGGGCCAGGTGCCCGCTGGCGTCGACGACGACGTTCTCGCTGCTGCCGGCGTTGACCGTGAAGTCGATGTCGTCGGACGGCCCCACCTGCAGGTAGCACACCGCCGCGCAGTCGTTGCACGGCGACAGCGCGCCCTCGTCGGTGGCGCCGTCGCAGTTGTCGTCGACGCCGTTGCAGGTCTCGAAGACCTCGGGCCGCGTCCCCGCCGCCACGTCGTCGCAGTCGCCGCCCTGGGTCGCCGTGAAGAAGGTCGCCGGGTCCGGCGCGCACAGGCACGAGGTGGGCTCGTCCTTCGCCCCGTACTCGTCGCCGTCGAAGTCACGCCAGTACTCGTCGCAGCCGGTGGCGCCCGGCTCGTCGGTCTGCCCGTCGCAGTCGTCGTCCTTGCCGTTGCACGCCTCGACCATGCCCGGGTGCACGGTGGGGTCCAGGGGCTTGCAGTCGGCGTCGTCGGGCGTGCCGTCGTCGTCGTCGTCGCTGTCGACGCAGTCGGCCTTCGCGTCGCCGTCGGTGTTGAGCGACCCCTCGTCGGTGAAGGCGTCGCAGTCGTTGTCCTTGCCGTCGCAGACCTCGGTCGCGCCGGCGTAGACGGTCTTGTCCAGGTCGTCGCAGTCACCGCCGACCTGGACCGTGAACGAGGCCGCCACGTCGGGTGCGCACAGGCACCGCGCCGCCACGGTGAGCGCGCCCTGCCCATCGCCGTCCTTGTCCTGCAGGTAGTTCTTGCAGCCCGTGGCGTCCTGCTCGTCGGTCAGACCGTCGCAGTCCTGGTCCTTGCCGTCGCAGACCTCCGCCTTGCCCGGGAAGATGTCGGCGTCCAGCGGCGCGCAGTCCAGGTTGTCGGGCGCCCCGTCCCCGTCGGTGTCCATCTCGAGGCAGTCGGCCTGACCGTCGCCGTCGGTGTCGGGGAACCCCTCGTCGGTCATCCCGTCACAGTCATCGTCGCGTGCGTTGCAGCCCTCCACCGCGCCGGTCTTCACGAAGGCGTTCTTGTCGTCGCAGTCGCCGCCCGCCGACGCGATGAAGAAGGCCGCGGCGTCCGGCGCGCAGAGGCATCGCGGCGCGACCGTGTCCGCCCCCTGGCCGTCCTTGTCGACGTCCTGCCAGTAGTCGACGCAGCCCTCGGCCCCGTCCTCGTCGATCTGGCCGTTGCAGTTCTCGTCCTTGCTGTTGCACAGCTCGTCCGCCAGCGGATAGACGCTGGCGTCGAAGGGCGCGCAGTCCTCGTCATCGAAGGAGCCGTCGTTGTCGTCGTCGATGTCGACGCAGTTCGCCTTGCCGTCCTCGTCGTGGTCGGAGAAGCCCTCGTCGGTGGTCCCGTCGCAGTCGTCGTCGACCCCGTTGCAGCTCTCGCTCGTGGGCTCGATGCCGACGCAGATCTCGTTGCCCGCCTTGCAGGCCAGCACCCCGGGGCACTTCCCGGCGCCGGTCTCCACGTCGCAGAGCCCGCCGCCGGTCTCCTCGTCGGTGTAGCCGTCGCAGTCGTCGTCCGCGCCGTTGCAGACCTCGGCCGCCGCCACCGGCGCGTCGCAGGCGCCCAACCCTTCGAGGGTGCAGCCACGCGCGCCCGGACAGCTCCCGAACTCGTTGTCCAGCCGGCACGATGTGCGCGCTCCGAGCGCCACGGCCAGCGGGCCGCACTCGCACATGCCGTCGTCGGGCACGCACTGGGTGGAGCTGGTCCCGCTGGTGGTGGTGGCGGTCTGGCACGAGTAGCCGGTGGGGCACGGGCTCTGCTCGCTGCAGGCGACGCCGCAGAAGCTGCCCTCGCCGCCCTGGTCGAGGCACTGGGCCGTCGTGGTGCCCAGGCCCTGGTTGCAGTCGCGGTTCTCCAGACAGGGCAGGCAGAGGTACGCGTACGGGTCCACGCACACGAAGGCCGGGTTGCCGCCACCGTCGGCGATGGCCTCGCAGGTCCACGCCGCCGGGCAGGCGCCCGAGCAACCCAGCGAGCACACGAAGCCGTCGCGGCTGGGCCGGCAGAAGCCGGAGAAGCAGTCCTCGGAGGTCTCGCAGGGGGCGCCGAAGGTGCCCGGCTCCCCGGTGATGTCCGGGCCCACCTCCGCGTCGACCTCGGCGAGGGCGTCGCGGATCACCGTCCCGCCGTCGTCCGATCCGTTGTCGCCGGTCGCGTCGACCGCGTCCGCCGGGCTGGAAGAGCCCCCGCAGGCGCCGGCTATCGCGAAGAGGCAAGACGCCCACAGCACCCGATGCCGCACCATGCCAACCACCGTGGTTTCGTTGAGGGCAAGACTCCCCCGGAAACTACCACGGGACCGATCCCGAAAGAATTAAAGCCCTGGGTTACAGGGGGGGCGGGCTGGGCGCGCTGCCCCTTGCGGGAAGCGGATCAGAGCAGCAGCGACGGCAGCGGCTCGCTGCGGAGCCGGT
This sequence comes from Deltaproteobacteria bacterium, assembly GCA_020632695.1. Taxonomy (GTDB): domain Bacteria; phylum Myxococcota_A; class UBA9042; order PHBI01; family JACKFB01; genus JACKFB01. The sequence goes on along the minus strand of JACKFB010000003.1, from coordinate 303,267 downwards.
CGGCCGGGATCCCGGCGGCGGCCAGCACCGTGCTCATCACGTGTTCCGGCTTGAGCGACACGCCGTCCTCGCTGGGCTGGCCGGTCGCGAGGTCCACGAGGTCGGGCCCCATGGCGTTGTCGCTCGAGGAGCCGACCACGCGGCCGGGCGCGATGCCGGCGCCGGCGAGGAGCGCGCAGTTCGTCAGCAGGTGGTCTCGCCCGCCGCGGGAGTTCAGCCGGGCGGTGCGCCCGAACTCGCTGAAGGCGACCAGGGTGGTCTTGTCGAGCAGCGAGCCGCCGCCCGGAGCCTCGGTGTCGCGCAGGTCGGTGATGAGGCGCGCCAGCGCGTCGAAGCCGTCGCGGAGGCGGGTGGAGTGCTGCGCCGCCCACTGGCCGTCGTGGGTGTCGAGCTGGCCGGCCAGGGCGACGCTGACCACGCGGGACAGGCCGGTCTTGATGGCCTGGCTGGCCAGGGCCGCGCGGCCGAAGGGGGTCTCGAGCTGGGTGGGGCTGAGCCCGTAGTGGGCGCGCACCGACGCGAGCTGGGGCTGGGAGAACTCGAACTCGCGCCAGAGGTCGGACTTGACCAGCTCGACGGCGCGGGCGCGGTTGTCGCGGTAGGTCTCGGCGAGCTGCGACGAGGCGGCTCCCCCGTCGTCGCAGGAGCGGGCGCGCTCCCAGTAGCGGGCCAGGGCGTCCTTGACGCCGGGGCGCACCAGGGTCGGGATGCCCAGGTTCTCGCGCAGGATGTAGCGCATGCTGTCGACGCCCGCCACGGGCATGGCCGCGGCGTAGGCCGGCAGGTCCGGCTCGAGGTAGCTCTCGACCGACAGCGAGAGGTGGGGCACCGGCTCGGCGCTGCCGAGCTGCCACGAGGCCAGGCTGGCGACCGAGGAGCCGCGCGCCGTGCTGCCCGAGGGCGGGCGGCCGGTGATGAAGTAGCGGCGGCCCACCTCGTGGGTCAGGGTGGCCATGTTGATGCCGCGGACGACGCTGAAGTGGTCGGTCAGCTCGGCCATCTCGCCGATGGCGGGGCCGAAGCGGATGCCGCCCGCCACCACGAGCTGCCGGGTGAAGTCGGCGGGCAGGAGGTCCCAGGCGGGCTCGATGCCGGTCTCGTTCACGGCGGCGCTGGTGAACTCCGCCGGGTCGCGGGGGTCCAGGGCCAGCAGGTGGTCCCAGCCGCCCTCGAAGTAGCAGAACACGTAGTAGCGGTCGGTGGATTCGGCGGCCCGCGCCAGGCGCTGCAGCAGCCCGCCGGAGAGCGCGAGGCTCCCGACGCCGAGGCCGGTGCGGGCGAGGAATGCGCGGCGATTCATGAGGCGATGCCTCCTGCGCGGGGCGAGCGAAGACGGTTCATCAATAGAGCACGAAGGCCGGGTCGGTCATCATGGCGATGCACACCCCCAGCCAGCCGTCGTCGGGGCCCTTGCCGGGCGGGGCGGCGGCGGCGGCCTCGGTGAAGAGCTGGTACAGGTCGGCGATGGGCGCGTCGTCGCCGGGCGCTATCCGGCGCGAGAAGAAGCGCAGCTCCAGCGCGCGGAGGCTCTGCTTCACGTCGGCCTCGGCCGTGGAGTCCCAGTCGTCGTGGACGATGAGGGTGCGCTCGCCCGGCGGCCGCTCGCGGTCGCGGGTGACCCACTTGGCGCAGATGCGCTGCGAGGCGTCCTGCATGAACTTGGCGATGAGCAGCGAGGGCTCGAGGTTCTCGCTCACCACCAGCGTGTAGTCGGGCGCGCCCAGCGTGGGCGCCAGGAAGCCCAGGATGTCGAGCGGGCCGCCTCCGAAGTCCTCGGTCCACGCGATCCCGCCGGTGACGACCGGGATGGAGCGGGCGAGCTGCTCGACGGTCATGCGGTGCACCGCGCGCCCGGGCGGCCCGGCGGGCAGGTCCGGGCCGGCGTCGACCTCGAGGACGGGCGCGTCGCCGCCGGGCGCGTCCGAACCCGCGGCGTCCACCTCCCGTGCTTCGCCGCCGCAGGCCTGGAGCAAGGCGCCGACGATGAGCAGCCGCGTGAGCTCGCGCGTCATCGCACCATCCTCCGGTAGCTGGGGCTCATCACCCATGCCTCGACCAGCGCGCGGAAGTCCCAGCCGGACGCCTCGAAGGCCGCCAGCACGTCGGGCAGCAGCTCGGCCTCGTCCTGCTCGTCCAGGGGGCGCCCGTGCAGCCGCTCGAACACCTTCTGCGCCGCGCAGCGACCCAGCGCGCCGCTCTCCAGGGTCTCCTCGACCAGCGCCCGCGGGCCCGTGCCCACCAGCGCCAGCTCGTCCGCGTCGCGCCACATCAGCGAGCGCATCGTCCCGACGTAGGGCTGCTCGTCGGGGTGGCCGGCGTGGGTCAGGTAGAAGCGGTCGCAGAAGAAGCCGCAGCCACCGGGCTTGGACTCGCAGCCGTCGCACTGGGGCAGGTAGTCGGGGAACACCGAGGGCTCCAGGCGCAGGGTGCCGGCGTCGGCGAAGCGCGCCCAGTAGGCGGTGGCCGGCTCCAGCACCGCGTGGCAGCCGCTGCAGCCACACCGCTCGCGCAGGTTCGGGTTCAGGCTGCAGGGGTCGTTGGGGCTGGGCAGCGCGACGTCGGGCGCCTGGAAGGGCGCGCACAAGAAGGCGTCCCAGAACCGGTTGGCGCGCGCGCGGGCGGTCTGGAAGCGCAGCAGGTACTGCAGCCCGGTGAGGATGCCGCTGTTGAACTCGGGGCGGTCGTAGCTGACCCAGGTCGCGTCGGTGAAGGGGCGGTCGCCGATGGAGGCCGGCGGGACCGGCGGCGTGAAGATGACCGGGTCCACGGCCTTCTGGGCGATGTACTTGTAGTAGTGCTCGAGCGGGCCATCGAGCTCCTCGCGCCGGTCGGTGAGGAAGTCGAAGTAGCTGCCTCCCTCGCGCATGGGCCGCTCGATGGCGCGCTCCATCTGGTCGCGCAGGCTCTGCCGCACCCGGTCGCCCGACTCGAGGGACAGGCAGTAGCGGAGGTCGTCGCCGCAGCCGCAGCTCCCGGTGCCGGCGCCCGCGGCGCTGGTGCAGGGTTCGCCGTTGCTCGCGGTCTCGACCCAGCGAGCCTCCAGCGCGCACACCTTCACCTGGGTGCCGGGCGCCCAGTAGGGCTCGACCATCACCCAGCCGTCGCGCATCGTGCCGTCGGGCCAGGGAGTCATGACCACCTGGCCCTGCGCGTCGAAGGTGGCCGGCTCGTCGGCGCAGGGGACCAGGCCACCGCGCTGGTAGAAGCCCACGTAGAGGATGAAGAGCCGCGTCGGGTCGCTGCTCTCGTCGTACTCGTAGTACATCGCCGGCAGCAGCAGCGAGGTGGCGGCAGGCACCAGCTCGAGCTGGTCGATGTTGGGGTAGAGCAGGTCGGCGTGGTGACGCCGCACCATCGTGAAGAACTGCTCGTCGGCCAGCATCGCCTCGATGTGGGCCTTGGTGACCCCGCCGGCCGCGGCCACCGCGTCCAGCTCCTCGATCGAGGGCACCCGGCCCCAGAGGTCCAGGGTGAGCTGACGCAGGTAGCGGGCGTCGTCCACCGCCTCGACGGGATCGCAGGCCTCGCCGGCGGCTCGTGCAGGCGCGACGGGTGCCAGCGCGCTCATGGCGAGCGCCAGCGTGAGCACTGTCAGGCGTGCTGGAGCCATCGAGCGGGCCTCCCGTCCGTGGTCGCGGTGCGGCTCAGGTCAGGCGACCATGATGCACGATCGCCACGCGGCGCCAAGCTCGCGCGCGGTTCTGGCTGTCGAACGAGGGTAGCCGGTCAGACGCTGATGGCGCCCGATCGGAACTGGCTGCTGGCGATCTTCACGTTGACCAGGGCCGGCTTGTCGCTGGCGAAGGCGCGCTCCAGCGCCGGCACCAGGTCGGCGTCGCGCTCGACCCACTCGCCGTGGCCGCCGCAGGCCTCCACGACCTTCTCGTAGTGGGTGTAGTCCAGGGTGGTGGCGACCACGCGCTCGGGCCCGTAGATCTGGCGCTGCCCGCGCAGGATCTGCGTCCAACCGGCGTCGTTGCCGATGATGCCCACGACCTTGATGCCCTGGCGCGCGAAGGCCTCGAACTCCATGCCGTTGAGGCCGAAGGAGCCGTCGCCGAACATGATGACCACGCGGGCGTCGGGGTTGGCCAGCTTGGCCGCCATCGCGTAGCCCGGGCCCACGCCCAACGTCCCCAGCGGCCCCGGGTCCATCCAGGTCCCCACGCCGTAGGGGCGCACCACGTAGGCCGCCGTCCCGACGAAGTCTCCGCCGTCGCCGACCACCACGTCGCCGGGGCGGATGAACCGGTCGACCGCGTCGCACACCCGCAGCGGGTTCGGCGGGTCGCTGACCTCGTCGATCTCCGCGCGCATCTTGTCCCACTGGGCCTTCTCGTCGGCGCGGATGCCCTCCCACCAGCCGTCCAGGCGCCCGCGGTCCAGGTCGGCCAGCGACGCGGCCAGGGCGTCCAACACCAGGCCGGTGTCGGCCACCAGCCCGACGTCGACGCCGTTGTCGCGGTTGCGGCCCAGCTCGTCGGCGTCCAGGTCGATCTGGATGATGCGGGCCTGGGGGTTGATGACCGGGCGCGTCAGGTTGAGCAGCGCGGTGCCCGAGAGCCCCGACTGCGAGCCGGCCTGGATGCGGGTGGACTGGCCGTAGCCCAACCGGAAGTCGAAGGGCGTGCCGCAGAGCACGACCAGATCGGTGTGCTTGAGGCAGTGCTTGCGCGCGCGGTTGAGGAACCACGGGCCCTGGGGGTCCACAAGGCCGCGGGCCATGCCGTTGACGAAGGTGGGGATGCCGGTCTCGGTCCAGCGCGCCATGGTCTCGAGCGGGTCACGGGACCAGCGGATCTGGGAGCCGACGATGGCGATGGGGCGCTGGGCGCTGCGCAGCAGCTCCGCGGCCTCGTCCAGGTACTTCGGGTCGGGCCCGGAGCGGGCGGGCGTGCGGTAGTTGGTCGGCAGGGTGACCTTCTCGGCGTCGACGAACTCCATCAGCACGTCGATGGGCACCTCGAGGAACACCGGGCCGGGGACCCCCGAGGTCGCCTTGCGGAAGGCGATGCTGACGTACTCGGCCAGACGGCGGGTCTCCTCGACCCGCGCGGCCCACTTGGTCACCGGCTTGACCAGCTCGAGGTGATCCATGTCCTGGAGCGAGCCCATGTGGTTGAAGACGCGCGGGCCGGCGCCGCCGAAGCAGACCAGCGGCACGCCGGCGCGCTGGGCGTTGGCCAGGGCGGTGACGACGTCGGTCACGCCGGGGCCGGCGGTGACGGCGCAGACGCCGGGGCGGCCGGTGGCGCGGGCCCAGCCGTCGGCGGCGTGCCCTGCGCTCTGCTCGTGACGCGTGTCGACCACGCGGATGCCCTCGTCGAGGCAGCCGTCGTAGATCGACTGGATGTGTCCGCCGCACAACGTGAACAGGCAGTCGACCTGCTCGGCCTTGAGCGCGCGGGCGACCAGTCGGCCGCCGTGGATCATCTCAGCCATCCCGCCCTCCGTCGCCTGCGGCGCCGGTGCGCAAAGGGCGCTGACCGGGCGCGGGCGATGGCAGGCTAGGCGGCCCGTCGCGCGCGGTCAATGGACGCCGCGCCGGGTCGGCCGCCTCAGGTCCCGAGGTCCACACCCCACCGGGCCAGCGCGGCGACCAGCAAGACGGCGCCCTCCCAGCGCGAGAGGCGCCAGCCGCTGCGCATGAAGCCGACGGCCACCACGCACATGCCGACCAGCATCACGAGGCTGCCCTGGGCGTCGGAGCCTATCGACATCGGCCGGATCAGGCCGGCGGCGCCGAGCACGCCGAGCATGTTGAAGATGTCGCTGCCGACCAGGTTGCCGATGGACATGCCCGAGCGCCCGCTGAGCGCGGCCCGCAGCGAGGCCGCCAGCTCCGGGGTGGAGGTCCCCCCGGCGACGATCGTCACCGCGATGGCCCACTCACTCACGCCCGCCATGCGCGCCAGCTCCGAGGCGCCCACCACCAGCAGCTCGCCGCCGCCGACCACCCCCACCATGCCCGCGATGAGCCAGAGCGGGTCGCGCCAGGTCATCGGGTCCTCGGGGAGCTCCTCGTCGAGCTCCTGCTTGCCGAAGATCAGCAGCCCGATGTAGCCGGCGAGGCCGGCCAGCAGCAGCACGCTCTCGACGCGCGAGAGGTGCCCGTCGTGCAGCATCAGGACCAGGGCCAGGGTGGTGGCGATGAGGATGCCGCCGTCGCGCAGCACCAGCCGCCGGTTGGTCGGCATGCTGCGGATCAGCGTGCACAACCCCAGGATGATGCCGAGGTTGAAGATGTTGGAGCCCACGACGTTGCCGACGGAGATGTCGTCCTTGTCCTGCAACGCCGCCATCACCGAGACGGCGAACTCCGGCGCCGAGGTGCAGATCGAGACGATGACCAGCCCGGTGGTGAGCTCGGAGAAGCCGAGGCGCCGGCCCACGCGCGCCGCGCTCTCGACCAGCCAGTCCGAGCACTTCCAGAGCATGACGATCGACAGCCCGACCAGCGCCAGGTTCTCCAGGATCTCCAGCATCGCCTTCGGTCCCTCCCTGCCGTCCGGACCCGCCGCGGGCGGCTGATATAGCACCGGTGCCGGCACGGGGCGATCTTCGCGCACGTGGCGTCTCACCGCGTTGGGCCGGTGTGCTGGCACGGCACTTGCTGTGTCCCTGACGTCGATCCCGTGCGCCCGGCGCGCTCCACCGACGCGTCGCCGAAGCCCGGGCGGAGGCCAGCGCCATGAAGACCCACCCGCAGCCCGTGTCCTCGCCTGCCGAGGCACCCCACCGAACCACCCGCCATGGCGCGAGCGCGCAGGCTCCCCGGCCCCGCGAGCACGCCGAGGCCGACCCCGGCGCCGAGGGCGCCGACGGCGAGGGCGAGGAGTCGTCGGACGACCAGGACGACATCGGCCGCTGGGCCCGCTCGCCCCACCGCATCCCCGCCCGCGGCTGGCTCGACATCCTCAAGCGGGTCTTCAAACGCATCGGCGACGACCACGTCGACATCGTCGCGGCCGGCGTCTCCTTCTACGCCTTCCTGGCGCTGGTGCCGGCCATGGCCGCGCTGGTCTCCCTCTACGGCATCATCTCGGATCCCCTGGACGTCCAGACCCAGGTGGGCGCGCTCGAGCGCTTCCTGCCCCAGGACGTGCGCCAGATCCTCACCGAGCAGCTCGACGCGCTGGTGCGCCGGCCCAGCAGCGAGCTCGGCACCGGCCTCATCGTCGGCCTGCTCTTCGCGCTCTGGAGCGCGTCACGCGGCCTGCGCTCGCTCATCGAGGCCCTGGGCATCGCCTACCGCGAGCCCCGCCAGCACGGCATCATCCGCCTCTACGTCATGTCGATCCTCGCCACCGCCGGGAGCCTGGTCGGCGGCGCCATCGTCCTGGCCTTGCTGGTGGCGCTGCCCCTGGCGCTCAACGCGCTCGGGCTGCCTCCCGACACCGAGCTCCTGGTCGAGGCCATCCGCTGGCCGCTGCTGGCCCTCACGGTCATGTTCAGCCTGGCCACCGCCTACCGCTTCGGCCCACGGCGCCGCCCCGCCCAGTGGCGCTGGGTGAGCTGGGGCGCGGTGGCCGCGACCGTGCTGTGGCTGGCCGGCTCGGCGCTGATCTCCGTGTTCATCAGCAACTTCGGCAACTACGACGAGACCTACGGCTCGCTCGGGGCGGTGGTCGTCACCCTGCTCTGGCTGCAGTTCAGCGTGTTCACCGTGCTGCTCGGCGCGGAGCTCAACGCCGAGATGGAGTACCAGACCTTCCTCGACACCACCGTGGGCGAGGCGAAGCCGATGGGCTCTCGCGGCGCCTACGTCGCAGACCACGTGCCGCCCAAGTCCGAGATGGACGAGGACACCGTGCGCGCCGTCCTGAAGCCGCCGGAGCCCGACCCCGACGACGACGTCGACGTCGAGTGAGGTCGCGACCGGCCGGGTTCGCCCTCAGGCCAGCGGCCGGACGCGCGCCCCGCCGGGGTCGCCCGCAGGCGAGCGGGCACCCGGGAGCCAGCCCCCGGAAGCAACGAGGCCCGCTCGCTCCGGCCATCTCCGATGCGAACGGGCCGCCCTCTGACGCGGCGAGGCCCGCTCGCTCCGGCGATCTCCGGTGCGAACGGGCCCCGTCTCTCTCCGCCAGGCCTCGGTCAGCCCGCTCAGGCCGCCACGCCTCGGTCGTCGTAGCGGCTCTCCTCGATGCGACCGTCCCGGTCATGCACGACCACCCGCGACGGCCGCGCGGCCAGGGCCAGCTCGGTCGCGCGCCCGATGGCGTCGTGCTTGTCGGGGTACACGGCGGTCGCGCGGCTGGCGCCCGCCTTCTCGACGCGCCACGTCTCGGCGTCGGCGTCGTACTTCACATCGTATCGGGTGGTCTGGCTCATCGCGGGGTCTCCTGGAAGCGGGGTGGGTCCTGACAGAGCGGGCGAGCGGCTCCTAGCTCGGCTCGAACTCCTTCGCGCGCTTCTTGCCCGCCTTCTCGGCGGCCTGCAGGTCGTCGTTCTCCTCACTCTCGACGGCCTTGGCCGCTCGCCGGGCCTCTTCGTCGATGTCGTGGGTCTCGAGGTGGTGCTTGACGCCCTGCCGGTAGTGCCGGTCGGCGGTGCGGCTGCCTTCGCCCTCGTTGCCCTGGGACTGCTGCTTTCGGTCGTCGCTGCTCATCGTCTCCTCCTCGACCGGGTGGTTGGGGCCGGCCGGTGCCTGGATGGGTGTTGCAAGAGCGTCGCCACCCAGCGCCGCCCCCAACGGCGTCGCGGGAGCGCGCTCCGCGGTCGCGCATCGTCCCGCCTCACGCGGTGCCGGGCCCGGGGCACCCCTCCCCCATCGAGGCAACCTGCCCCACGCGCGGCGTCCCAGGCCGGCGGTTGCCCGCGCCCCGCCGCCGGGTCACCATCGCCTCCGACCCGCGCCCGCCCGTGGAGCCCACCCGTGACCACCCCCCGCCTGCTGGCCGTCGAGCCGCTGACCCGCGCCGCCTTCCTGCCCTTCGGCGAGGTGATCGAGACCGAGGGCCGCGCCAGCTACCCCATCAACGGCGGGACCACCGACCGCTTCCACGACCTGGCGCCGGTCGACGTCCAGGCCAGCTCCGGCCACGCCCTCATCAACATCTTCCGCGCCCGCCCGGTGGTCGAGCCGGTCACCATCCGCCTGCTCGAGCGCCACCCCCTGGGCAGCCAGGCCTTCGTCCCGCTGTCGGGTCGCCCCTACCTGGTGGTGGTCGCCGCTCCCGGGGATCCCCTGGACCCGCAGACGATGCGCGCCTTCCTCGCCAGCGCGCGCCAGGGGGTCAGCTACTCCCGCGGCACCTGGCACCACCCGCTGCTGGCGCTGGACGCGGAGAGCGACTTCCTGGTCATCGACCGCGGCGGCCCCGGCGCCAACTGCGACGAGGTCCACCTGCCCGACGAGGCGATCCGCCAGCTCGCGCCGCGCTGAGCGGGCGGGGGGCGCGAGGCGTTCCCCTTGTCAGTAGTCGCCCACGCGCCTTCACCGCTTCCCGAGGCATGAAGGTTGTCTCGGGCGCGTGGGCGGCTACGCGGCCCGCGTCGGCGGGCCGCCTCGGGGGGAGGGGCCCTGCGGGCTCTGCCCGCGGGGAGGGGGGCGCGAGGCGTCCCCCTTGTCAATGGCGCCGGGACCGCGGCAGCTCCGCCAGCACCGCCTCGGCGACCTTCAGGCCGTCGATGGCGCTCGACACGATGCCGCCGGCCTCGCCCGCGCCCTCGCCGGTGGGGTACAGGCCCTCGAAGCCGGGGGAGTCCAAGCGGTCCGGGTCGCGGACGAGCCGCACCGGGCTGGAGGTGGTCGTCTCCACGCCGATGAGCACCGCCTCCTCGGTGAGGAAGCCCCGCATCTTCTGCTCGAAGCGGAGCACCGCGCGCCCCAGCGGGTCGGCCAGCCGCGGGCCGAGCACGGCGCGCAGATCGGCCGGCGCCGTCCCCGGCCGGTAGCTGGAGCGGCCGGGGAGATCGCCCGTGCGCAGCGCCAGGAAGTCGGTCAGCCGCTGTGACGGCGCCACGTAGCCGCCGCCGCCCGCCTCGAAGGCAGCGCGCTCCAGGTGGCGCTGGAGCGCGACGCCGGCCAACGCGCCGTGCCGGTCGAGGTCGCCGGGCCGCTCGATCCAGAAGTCGGCCGGCTCCACGGTGACCACCAGCGCCGAGTTGGCCCAGCGGCTGCCGCGGTTGGAGTTGGACATGCCGTTGACGTTCAGGTGACCGGGCTCGGTGGTCGTCGGGATGACGAAGCCGCCCGGGCACATGCAGAAGGAGTAGACGCCGCGTCCGGCGACCTGGGCGGTGAGCGCGTAGGCGGCGGCCTCCAGGTCGGGGTGGCCGGCGTGGCGGCCGTACTGGATCGCGTCGACCAGGGCCTGGGGGTGCTCGACCCGGGCGCCGATGGCGAAGGCCTTGCGGGCCATCGGGACGCCCAGCGTGGCGAGGGTCTCGTAGACGTCCCGGGCCGAGTGGCCGGTCGCCAGGATGACCGCGGGGGCGCTCAGCTCCTCGCCGTCCGACAGGCGGACGCCCCGGACCCGGCCGGCGCCGTCCCGGAGCAGGGTGTCGACGCGGGCGTCGAAGCGCAGCTCGCAGCCGGCCTCGACCAGCCAGCCGCGGATGCGCCCCAGCAGCTTGATGAGGCGGTTGGTGCCCACGTGGGGGTGGGCGTCCACCAGCAGGCTCGGGTCCGCCCCGAAGGCCACCAGATCACGGTAGACCTCGCGCACCCGCGGGTCCTTGACGCGGGTGTAGAGCTTGCCGTCGGAGTAGGTCCCGGCGCCGCCCTCGCCGAAGCAGAGGTTGGACTCGGGGTCCAGGGCGCCGCGCACGCGCAGGGCGTGGCTGGCGCGGTTGCGGGCCTCGACCTGGCCGCCGCGCTCCAGCAGCACCACCGGCTGGCCGGCGCGCACCAGGTGGATGGCGGCCCACAGGCCTGCCGGGCCGGTGCCTACGATGATCGGCGCCTCGCCGCGGCGCAGCGGGCGCATCGACGGCGGCGGGTCCAGGGTGGGCGTCGCCTCGGGAGGCACGGAGTCGCCGGTGAGCCAGACGCGGACGGCGTAGACGCGGCGCGGGCTGGTGTGGCGAGCGTCCAGGGAGATGCGCTCGGGGCGCAGCTCGGCGATGGCCGAGGCGGCGACCCCGAGGGAGCGGGCGGCCAGCTCGCGGAGCTTCTGAGGGGGAGCGCCCAGCGGCAGCAGGAGGTCGCGGACCAGGCGGCCCGGGTGGGCGGTCTCAGCCATGACCGACCGCCTCGAGGACCTTGTCGGTGAGCCGGGAGCGGGGCACCCGGGCGCGGTCGGCGGCGTCGAGGAAGGCGCACTCGTCGTACCAGGCGGGCGTCAGGGCGCCGCGGGCCGCCGGCACGGCGTAGATGTCCAGGGTGAGGTGGCGGTGGCTGAACACGTGCTCGACCACGCCGAGCCGGCGGCCGATCTCGGCGTCGAGGCCCAGGCGCTCGTGGAGGTGGGCCTGGAGCGAGCGCTGGGGAGAGGTCTCGGGCGTGAGCTCGCCGCCGGGCAGCTCCCAGAGCCCGCCCAGCAGGACGCCGGCGGGGCGGCGGGCCATCAGCAGGCGGCCGGCCTCGTCGGTGGCCAGCCCGCAGCAGGCGCGGACCTTCTGGGGCGGCGTGCGGGCGCGCTTTCGAGGGTAGCGCTCCTGGGTGCCGGCGGCGCGGGCGGCGCAGGACGGAGACAGCGGGCAGGTTGCGCAGTCTGGGCCGCGCGGCGAGCAGACCAGCGCGCCCAGCTCCATCATCGCCTGGTTGTGGGAGGAGGGGTCGCTGCGGTCGAGCAGCGCGTCGGCCACCGCCTGGAGCGCGCGCTGGCCGGGGGCGGTGTCGGTGAGCTGCGGCAGCGCGACCAGGCGCGAGAGCACGCGGATGACGTTGCCGTCGACGACGGCCTCGGGCAGGCCGAAGGCGACCGAGGCGATGGCGGCGGCGGTGTAGGCACCGACGCCGGGCAGCGCGCGCAGGTCGGTCGCGGAGGCGGGCAGGCGGCCTCCGTGCCGGGCGACCACCTCGCGGGCGGCGCGGTGCAGGAAGCGGGCGCGGCGGTAGTAGCCCAGGCCGGCCCACAGGCCCAGCACCGTCGGCTCGTCGGCGCGGGCGAGGCTCTCGATGTCGGGCAGGGCGGCGACGAAGCGCTCGAAGTAGGGCAGGACGGTGGCCACCTGGGTCTGCTGGAGCATGATCTCCGAGACCCAGACGCGGTAGGGCGTGGGCTGGTCGCGCCAGGGCAGGCGGCGCGCCCGGGTGTGGTACCAGGCCGACAGCCGCAGGCGCAGCTCGGCCGGGTCCACGCCGGTGGGCAGCACGGAGGGTGGGGGTGAAGCGTCCATCGACTCCTCGCCTCTCACGGCGGCGCGGAGAAATCCAGCGTCAATCAGGCGGCGCGGACAGCGGAGCGCGCCCGGGGCGCCCGGCCGGTGACCTCAGGCGACCGGGGCGTTGCGACGCGGCAGCGGGGCGGGCATGCTGGGCGCCGCCCGCGAGAGGGCGACCCGACGAGGAGTGTGTCCCATGCAGAAGCCCCATCTGAGCTCCCTTTTCGCGGCGGCGCTGCTGACGTCCAGCCTGCTGGCCTTCGGCGGCTGCAACCAGACCCCCGAGGCGGCCGCCACGCCTGAGGCGGTGGCCCCGGCGGCGGGCGGTGAGACGGCGACCGCGGTCGCGGCGGCCACGGCGGGCGCCCCGGCGGGCGCGGACAAGGCGCCCGGCTGCTGCGGTGAGGGCAAGGCCGACTGCGCGGGGCACGCCGGCGGTGAGTGCGACTGCGCCGGCTGCGCCGAGGGCGGGCACGCGGACTGCCCCGGCCACAAGGGCGGCGAGTGCGACTGCGCGGGACACGCGGGCGGTCACGGCGACTGCGCGGGACACGCGGGCGGTCACGGCGACTGCGCGGGGCACGCGGGCGGAGGCGAGCACGCCGACTGCGGCGGGCACGCGGCCGGGGGCGAAGGCGACTGCCCCTTCGCCGAGGCGAAGGCCGCGGCCGCGAGTGAGGGCGAGGAGATGGGCTGCCCCCACGCGGCGGCGGCGGCCAGGGCGGCGGCAGCGGAGCAGGCGGTGGCGGCGCCCGAGGGCGAGCACCACTACGGCGCGGCCTTCGCGCTGAGCGAGTCCAAGCCGCTGGCCGCGGTGCTGGCCGACCAGCCGGAGCCCACCGAGGCGCAGGTCCAGGTGAGCGGGGTCATCGACCAGGTGTGCCAGAAGCGCGGCTGCTGGCTGGTGATGCGCGACGGCGACAAGACGGCGCGGATCACCATGATGGACCACGCGTTCGTGGTGCCGATCGACTCCAAGGGCAAGCAGGTGGTGGTCGAGGGGACCCTGGGGTTGCGCACCTTCGATGAGGCGCAGGTCAAGCACCTCGAGGCCGATCGCGGCGGCAACCCCGAGGAGGTCTCCGGCACCCGCACCGAGGTGGTCGTGAAGGCGAGCGGCGTCCGCATCCGCGGGTGAGGCGGACTGAGCGGCGGCGATCGGGTCGCGCTGGGCTGGCGCTCGGCGCGCTCCTGGGCTGGGCGCTGGTCGGGGCGTGCTCCAGCGGCGGCACCACGGAGGTGGTCGACAGCGGCCCGCGCGACGAGGGGGTGCCGGAGGAGCTGCCGCGCGACGCTGGCGACACCCGGGACGCCGAGCTCCTGGACGCGGCGTTGGATGGCACCGTCGACGCCGACCCGCCCGACGACGGCGCGCTCGCCGAAGCCGAGACCTCCGGCCCGGAGCCGCTCAGCTGCGCGCCGGAGCCGCTCGCGGTCTCGCGACTGGCGCTACCCGAGGCCAGCGGCGCGGTGTGGATCGACGCGCCCATCGGCCGCGGCTGGCTGGTGCTGGCCGACTCGGGCAACGAGGGCGCCGGCGCGCTGCTGAACGAGGCCGACCTGCAGACGCAGCCGCTGACCTTCAAGCTGGACGCCGGCGCCGGCGACGACCTCGAGGGGCTGACGCTCACGCCGTCCGGCCGGCTGGTCGGGCTGGTGTCCTCGGGATACCTGCGTGAGTGGAGCGCCGACGCCGCCCCCCTGGACCTGACCCGGCTGGCGGCGCCAATCACCGACGACGCCGACTACCTGTGCGACCCCAAGGGCGGCAACTGCGGCGCCAACTTCGAGGGCCTCTGCCTCCACCCGGCGCCGAAGCCGGGAGGGGCCTGCGCGGGCTTCGCCGTCTCCAAGGCGCGCGGCGAGCTGGTCTGCGTGGTCGAGACGCCGGCCGGCTACCGCCTGGACACCACGCGCCGCATCACGGTGGGTGAGGCCGACCAGCTCTCCGGGTGCGACTTCGAGCTGGAGGCGCCGCATCGGCTGGTGGTGGCCGGCAACCTCTTCTCCTTCAGCGCGCTGTGGGAGGTGACGGGCTACCAGGACCCGGCGACCGCCCAGGCCCGGTCCCTCTCGCTCACCGGCGCCGCCAACCAGGAGGCCATCGCCTTCGGGCCGGCCGGCCTCCTCATCTCCTTCGGCGACACCCAGGGCCTGGGCGGCGTCGAGACCTCGCCGATGGTGGGCTTCCGCTGCCACTAGCGGGTGCCGCGTGAGCCGAGGTCACGCGGCACCCTCGTAGCGGCGCAGCGCCTGTGCCGATCAGCTCAGGCGAGCGCGCCGGCGCCGCAGCGCGACCAGCAGCAGCAGCAGCGCGGCCAGGGTGCCCAGCGGTCCGCCGGCGCCGCCGCCGCCCGCGCAGCCCGAAGGTCCCGTGCCGCCCGGGCTGCCGCCACCTTCTACGGCGCCGTTTCCGACCTCGGCGTCGCCGCCCGACGCGTCCGGCGCCCCGTCACCCAGCTCGGCGTCGCCGCCGCTCGACGCGTCCGGCGCGTCGGCGGTGTCGCCGGTGTCGCCTGCGTCCCCGGCGTCCGCTTCGCTGTCCGGCGTCGCGTCCGGGCCCGCCACGTCGCTGCACACCCCGCCGCCGCAAGCCTGCCCCAGCGGGCAGGTCCCGCACTGGCCTCCGCACCCGTCATCGCCGCACTGCTTGCCGGCGCAGTCGGGCACGCACGCGTCGATGCAGGTCGAGCCGACGCCCTCCTTCAGCCCGCAGATCCGCCCCTGGTCCTTGCAGTCGAAGGACTTCAGCGCCCCGTCCTCGCACCAGGTGACCACCGAGCCCTCGCAGCTCCCCTCGGCCGTGACGTCGCCGCAGCCCTCCACGTCCGCGCACTGCCCCCCGTCGCAGGCCTGCCCGGCGCCGCACGCCCCGCAGCTCCCGCCGCAGCCGTCCAGCCCGCACGCCTTGTCCGCGCACGCCGGGACGCACACCTTCGGCACGCACTGTCCGGCGTCGCAGCTCTCGCTCGCCGCGCAGCTCCCGCAGCTCCCGCCGCACCCGTCGTCGCCGCAGTTCTTGCCCTCGCAGTCCGGCGCGCAGGTCCCCACGCACTGCCCGGCTTCGCAGCTCTCGCTCGCCGCGCAGCTCCCGCAGCTCCCGCCGCACCCGTCGTCGCCGCAGCTCTTGCCCACGCAGTCCGGCGCGCAGCCGGTCACGCACTGTCCAGCGCCGGTGCAGCTCTCGCCGGCCCCGCAGGTGCCGCAGGTCCCGCCGCAGCCGTCGTCGCCGCAGACCTTGCCCGCACACGCCGGCGCGCAGGTCTCGATGCACTTCCCAGCCGCCGTGCAGGTCTCGCCGAGGGCGCAGGTCCCGCACGACCCACCGCAGCCGTCGGGCCCGCACGCCTTGCCCGAGCAGCTCGGCGCGCACCCCTCGACGCACTGCCCCGTCGCCGTGCAGCTCTGCCCCACGGCGCAGGTCCCACAGGACCCGCCGCAGCCGTCGGGCCCGCAGGCCTTGCCCGAGCAGCTCGGCGCGCAGGGCCCCTCGCACTGACCCGAGGCGTTGCAGACCTGCCCCACGGCGCAGGTGCCGCAGCTCCCGCCGCAGCCGTCCGACCCGCACGCCATGCCGGTGCACAGCGGCGCGCACGCCGCCTCGCACTGGCCCGCCGCGCTGCAGGTCTGCCCCACGCCGCAGGTGCCACAGGTCCCGCCACAGCCGTCGGGCCCGCACACCTTGCCGGTGCAGCTCGGCGTGCAGCCGCCCACGCAGCTCCCCGAGCTGCAGCTCTCGCCGACGGCACAGGTGCCGCACGATCCGCCGCACCCATCGGGGCCGCAGGTCTTCCCGGTGCAGGCGGGTGTGCAGCCCGCCTGGCAGGACCCCGACGCGCTGCAGGTGCTGCCGACGGCGCAGGTGCCGCACGATCCGCCGCACCCGTCCGGTCCGCACTGCTTGCCCGAGCACTTCGGCGTGCACGCCGCCACGCACTGGCCCGCCGCGTTGCACACCGTGGACGCGCCGCAGTTGCCGCAGCTCCCGCCACAGCCGTCGGAGCCGCACACCTTGCCGGTGCAGCTCGGCGTGCAGACCAGCTCGGAGCAGCTCTTCGGGTTCGCGCCGCTCGGGTCGGCGCCTCCGGCGGTGTTGCAGTTGTAGAAGGGCCCGCCGGCCTCCCAGCCGCACTGCCCCGCCGCGCACGGCTGGGCGTTGAGCCCGTTCTCGCACCAGCGCAGCGTGTCCCCGTCGCAGCACCCCTCGTAGGTGATGCCGCCGCACGCATCGGAGGTGCTCACGCAGGTGCCGCTCGAGCAGGTCTCGTTGGCGGGGCAGGTCCCGCAGGAGCCGCCGCAGCCGTCGGAGCCGCACTCCTTCACGCCCCCGAAGATGCTCCCCGAGCAGTCGGGCACGCACTCGCCCTGGCAGGCCCGCGGGTAGACCCCGGCCGGGTCCGACCCGGTGAAGCCGCAGTCGTACCAGGACTTCGACGCGTCCCAGCCGCAACCGTCCAAGCACACCTGCCCGCCCAACGCGTTGTTGTCGCAGTACGAGAGCGTGCCGCCGGTGCAGCAGCCCTGGACCGTGACGCTGCCGCACGCGCTGGTGCCGCCGCCGGTGCAGCCGCTGTTGCAATCGTTGCACCCGCACAGCCACTGGGGTCCGTAGCAGACCGGCGTGGTGACGCCGTTGGGGCCGCAGACCCCGTCGTAGCCACCGAGCGGCGGCACGCAGCTCGCCCCGGAGCAGGTGCCGTCACCGATCCACTTGGCGGCGGCCGACGCCGGGATGGTCCGCGTGATGCAGTGGATGGCGCCCGAGGCGAAGCTCAGCTCCTCGGAGTCGATCCACACGTGGGTGTACTCGGGCAGCGCCGCCTCCCACTCGGCCTCGGCCGTGTTGCGGCTGCTCACCCAGTCGCTGTACGTGAAGGCCGGCCAGAGGTTCAGGCCGTTGATGAGCGTCGAGTTCACGTAGGTGAAGGGCGTGTTCTCGCGGTGGCCCGGCATGATGATGCGCTTCACCGTGAACTTGCTGCCGTCCGGCTTGACGTAGGCCTGGAGGAAGGCGGCGTTGGCGTCCATGCGCGCGGCGTTCGTCTGCTCGGCGGTGTTGGCGAAGGGCTCGCGGTACTCGCCGACCAGCACGGTGTTGTCGTCGAGCACCTTGAGGTACATGTCGATGTGGCCCGTGCCGTCGTCGGTGATGCTGTAGGTCACCACCAGGTCCTTGCAGCCGGCGTACTTGCCCCAGGTCTGCTCGAGCAGCTTGGCCTCGCCGGTGGTCTGGATCTGGGACAGCGGGAGGAACTCCAGGTTGTTGGTGCAGCCCGAGGCCGCGCAGTCGCCGGTGTAGGTCAGCGCGCGACTGCCGGTGAAGCAGACGCCGTCGGTGGTCGACTGGAAGGTGCCGCCCTCGATGCTCACCGGCATCCGGTAGGTCTCTGTGTCGCCGGGCAGCCCGAGGCTGGTCAGGTTGCGCGAGATCCAGGAGGGGATCCCGTCGTCCAGCGGACGCTGGTGGTAGTAGCGGAAGTCGGCGAAGGACCAGGTGCCGGTGACGGTGTCGATGATGGGCAGCGGCCCGTAGTCGATGAACCAGATGCTGTCGATGGGCTGGACCATGAAGCGCACCTGGCTGGTGATGGACTGCTGGCTCATGCCGGCGCTGAGCAGGGCCGACTGGAGCGAGCTGGCCACCGAGCTGCTGGGCACGACGAACCACACCTGCGCCACCGTGGCGGCGTTCTTGGCGATCTGCAGCACGGTGTTGCGCGTGTTCACGTAGCTGGCGGTCATCACGTAGGAGGGCACGCCCATCATGATGGCCTGCATCGGCTCCCACTCGACCATCGGGCGGACGGTCTTGTTGGGAGGGATCGTGATGGCGTAGCGCTCGGGGGCCGCGTAGCGCTGGTCGTCGTAGGAGTCGGCCTTGGCGGCGAGCAGCTCCTGGGTGGTCCGGTAGGCGGGCAGCATCGGGTCGTCGGGGTAGCGGATGTAGTCGGTGACGCCCGGGATGCGGCGGATGCGCTCGGTGCCGTCCGGCGCGATGACGATCTGGGGGATCGTCGACTGGTCGGTGGCGGCGGTCGCCTTGGCGCCGGGGCCGTCGGCCGCGGGCGGGGCGTCGCAGCCGGACAGCGCGGCGAGCAGGGCGGCGGAGAGCGCGAGGTAGCGTGCCATGGTCGACTCCCGAGGCGGTTCGGCGGCGCGGCCCCACGTGCGGCTCGACGGGAGCCGATCGAGCGCACAGCGCGCGGGGCACGCTACTGGCCACGCGCGCGCAGGGTCAAGGCTGCGGCGGCGCGCGCCGATCCGCCCTGCACGGTCGGCGAGCGCACACGCGGTCCAGCCGGCGCTTTGCGCGATCCGCCGCCGCGGCTCGCGGTGACGAAACGCGGCGGCAGGCGGCGCGGCGTGGGATTCCATTGCGGCGACGCCGCGCCTTGGCTACCGTGCCGGGCCATGAAGGCTCGTCTCTCTCGCGTGATCACCGCCCTGTGGCTCCTCGGCCTCGCCGGAGCCAGCGGCTGCACCGAGGCCGGCGACGAGTTCCTGCAGGCCTTCGGCACCGCCGTCGGCGGTCCGGACGGCGACAGCGGCGTGACCGACCTCGACGGCGCGGGCCCCTCGGAGGTCATCGGCGACGGTACGGTCGCCGAGCTGCCCGACGGCGTCGTGGTGCCCGACAACGGCCCGGGCCCGGACGGCGTCGTCGTGGGGCCCACGGTCACCTGGGACGACGACATCAAGCCGCTCTTCAAGAAGACGGGCTGCGCGGCGTCGTTCTGCCACGGCAGCGCCAAGGCCAGCGGCCTGTCGGTGGCCGACCCGGCGGCCCTCATCAAGGGCGGCAAGCACGGTCCCGCCGTGGTCCCGTGCGCGCCCAACGAGGGGACGCTGCTCGACAAGTTCCAGAAGGTGCCGAGCTTCGGCAAGAAGATGCCGCTCGGGGGCGCCACCTACACCGACGCCCAGCGCCAGCTCATCATCGACTGGATCGCCGGCGGCGCCGACCAGCCCGGCGGCTGCCCCTGACCTGCCCGACGCCACCGGCCGGATTGAGTCGGTGACCCCCGTCCCTCTACGATGGGGGAGCGTCTTCAGCGGAGGTCCCGGCATGCGCGCCCGGCGTTGGCCAATCATCCTCGTGTGCGCCGCGTTGGCGGCATGCACCGGTACGTCCGCCCCGCGCCCGGACACGTCGCCGGACGGCGTCGCCGACGCGGCAGACGCCGACGCCGTGACCGACGCCGACGCCGCGGCCGAGACCGACACCGCGGCCGACACCGACGCCGCGGCCGAG
This sequence comes from Deltaproteobacteria bacterium, assembly GCA_020632695.1. Lineage (GTDB taxonomy): Bacteria > Myxococcota_A > UBA9042 > PHBI01 > JACKFB01 > JACKFB01. The sequence goes on along the minus strand of JACKFB010000003.1, from coordinate 283,745 downwards.
ACCGACGCCGAGACCGACACCGCGGCCGACACCGAGACCGAGACCGAGACCGAGACCGAGACCGAGACCGAGACCGACGCCGAGACCGACGCCGACACCGCGGCCGACGCCGAGACCGACACCGACGCCGAGACCGACACCGACGCCGACACCGACGCCGACACCGACACCGACACCGACACCGACACCGACGTCGTCGTCGTTGCTGGCCCGGACCATGCGGTGACGTCCTTCGACTCGGCGGCGGCGTTCCTCGCCTTCAACGACATCGGCGAGGAGCCGGTGCAGGGCAAGTTCGTGATGACCGGGTTCAGCGATGAGCCTGGCGGTCCGACCTTCTACCTGGACTCCAACTTCTACGAGCTGCACGACGAGTGGTACTGGTTCCGGCTGCTCAACGGCCTGCCGATCCCGGGTCTGGCGGTGGAGCCGGTCGAGGGCTACGAGTTCGAGTCCATCGCCGAGATCTACGCTGCGTTCACGGGCAAGAGCGATCTGCCGTTGGACCTGCGCTTTCTGGGCGGCGGCCGGCTGTATTCGCCGCACTTCTACGACATCGCCATCTGGAAGGAGCCGCGCTTCTTCGGCGTGGGGTCGGTGCTGCACTATCCGGCGAACCCGGATCGGGTGCTGCCCGAGGAGCTGTGGCTCTTCGAGCTGGAGTTCGTCGACGACAAGGTCACCGAGGCGCAGGTCACGACCTTCTTCCAGCGCCTGGAGGCGTCGCTGCCCCAGGCCATGGCCGCCGACCTGCGCTGGCTGGTGCGCTCGACCGCCCAGGAGGCGCTGGGCGCCACGATCGAGGCGGGCGGCGGGCCCTACGCGGACCGCATCGTCCGCTACAGCGACCTGGTGGTCGCCGGCGCCGTCGCCAGCTACAACGACGGCATCGTGGCCGGCAAGATCCGCCGCATCCCCGTCGGCGCGTCGGGCGCCTCCTCGATGGGCCCCGAGGATATCGTCGTGCTGGCCGAGGTCCCCGACTTCCTGCCGCCGGTCGCCGGCATCGTCACCGCCGTGCCGCAGACGCCCCTGGCGCACCTCAACCTGCTGGCCAAGAGCCGGGGCACCCCCAACGCCTATGTCGCGGGCATCTTCAGCGACCAGGCCGTGTCGAGCTGGGCCGACTGGAAGACGCCCGTCATCTTGAAGGTCGACTCGGACACGGTCACCTGGAAGGCGCTGACCGCCGCGCAATACCAACAATACAAGGATCTGGCGGTCGGCTCGACCAACGTCAGCATCACCCCCATCGACATCCCCAACGCGCCCTACGTCGTCGAGCTCGACGCGGGCCTGGCGGGGCTCGCCGACGCGGTCCCGCTCATCGGCGGCAAGGCGGCGGGCCTGATGGGGCTGCTGGACTTCCCCGAGGTCCCGCTGCCCGAGGTGCCCATCGCGCTGTCGATCCGCGGCTACCACGAGCACATCGAGCCGCTGCGCCCGACGCTCGAGGCGCTGATCGCCGACCCCGAGTTCACCGAGTCCGAGCGCGTCCGCTTCCTGCTGCTCGAGGGCAAGGGCGACTTCGAGGACGCCCACGCCAAGGACGCGGCGGCGCTCGCGTGGCTCTCCGGGTTCATGGCCAGCCACGGCCCGCTCACCTTCCTCGGCGGGCTGGTCGCCAAGGGCGGCGTGAAGAAGATGATACGCGACCAGGCCATCTCGGCGGAGTACCTGCAGACCGTGACCACGGCGCTCAGCGAGCACTTCGCGCAGCTCTCGCCGCTGCAGGGCCTGCGCTTCCGCTCCTCGTCCACGGCCGAGGACATCGAGGGCTTCAACGGCGCCGGCCTCTACGACTCCAACACCGGGTTCTTCGACCCGACGCTGCAGCCCGACCCCTCCGAGCACAAGCGCACGCTGAGCTGGGCCATCCTCAAGACCTGGGCCAGCTACTGGACCTTCGAGGCCTTCGAGGAGCGGCGCGCCGCCGGCATCGACCACCTGTCGGGGAACATGGCCCTGGCCGTGCACCCGCGCTTCGACGACCCCGACGAGCTGGCCAACGGCGTCGTGACGGTGTTCATCGCCCGCGACGCGGCGGGCGGTCGGGTGCGCATGGTGGTCAACGTCCAGGACGGCGCGCTCAGCGTGACCAACCCCGAGCCGGGCAACCCGGCCCAGCCCGAGGTGGACCTGGTCGAGCGCATCGCCGACGGCCCGGCCACGGTGACCCGCGCCCAGGGCTCCACCGAGCTGCCGGCGGGCGAGTGGGTGCTGACCGAAGAAGAGCTGCTCTGGCTGGCCGACACGCTCACCGTCGTCTCGGAGGCGTGGCTGGACCAGAAGAACACGGCGCTCCCGCCGGCCCAGCGGCGCAGCACCCTGGTGCTGGACCTCGAGTTCAAGCGCATGGCGGCCGGCTGGCCCCAGCTCGCCCAGGGGACGGCGCCCGGACCGCGCCTCATCATCAAGCAGGCGCGCACCCTGGACAGCCCCATCCGCGTCGCCGGCGACATCCTGGAGTGGCCGATCCCCCGCGACCTGCTCGAGCGCATGCAGCGCATCGAGTTCCGCATGTGCACCGGCGGCCCCTTGCGGGTGACGGCCACCGAGCTCTACACCACACCGGGCGACGGCTTCGCCCTGGACTTCGCGACGCTGCCCTTCGACGCGCACGTGGTCATCGAGCTGCTGGGCCCCCTGCCGGCGCTGGGCCTGAGCGCGGGCGCGCCGCTGCTGGCCGACCACCTGGCGGTCACCATGACCCACCCCTCGATGACCGGGCCCAGCGACTGGGACCTGCAGATCGTCCTGCCGCCGACGCTGGCCGCCGAGCGCGGCTACGACACGGTGCGCGTCGCCCTGAGCGGCGCCTGGAGCATCGCGGCGGGCGACCAGCAGGTCGTCGGTCAGGGCGCCAGCTGCACGGTGATCCCGCAGGTCTCCAGCGCCAGCGCCTACCTGGAGAGCCTGCTCGCGCCCGCACCCTGACGGGGGTCGGCGGGAGGCGCTGCCCGCGGGCCGCGGCCGCCCCGATCGCCGGTGCCGCCGAGCCGACGCGGCCCACGTTCTCGGCGCCCCGGTGACCCGCCGCCGGCCGCGCCCGCGCACCCGCGGCGGCGGCGTCCCCATGGACACCAGCGCCGCCGCGCGGTAGTTGCGCCCGATGGCCTCCTCCGACGACCCACCGCCCCGCCTCACCCAGGGCGAGCTCGCACCCGGCGAGGTCGTCGCGCTCGCGGAGTCCGACGGCTCGCGCGCTCGCGTGGGCACGGCCGGCTTCGAGGTGCGCGTCCCCGGCGGCGTCCCGGGCGACCGCGGGCTCTTCCGGATCACCCACGTCGGCAAGAACGCCGCCTGGGGGCGCATCCACCAGCTCGAGACCCCCTCGCCCGACCGCGTCGACCCACCCTGCGAGCTGGTCGACCGCTGCGGCGGCTGCCCCTGGCAGATGGTCTCGCTCCCCGCCCAGCGCCGCGCGCGCGCCGAGGCCCTGCACGCGCTGCTCGACCCGCTCGCGCCCGACGCGACGTGGCATGAAGGCGCCGGCCCCGAGCTCGTCACCGGCTACCGCACCCGCGCGCTCATGATGGCGCGGCGGCGGGAGGGCCGGCTCGAGCTCGGCTTCTACGCGCCGGGCAGCAACGACCTGGTCGCCGTCGACCGCTGCGTGGTCCAGCACCCGGAGCTTGACCGCGCCCTGCGCACCGTGCGCGCCATCCTGGACCGCAGCGGCCTGAGCACCTGGGACGGTCCCGAGCGCCCCGGCGTCATCCGGGCGGTGATGCTGCGGATGGACCCGTCGGTGGGGCGCGGGCTGCTGACCCTGGTCGTCACCCGCGACGAGCCGCGCCTTCACGAGATCGCCCGCGATCTGCTGGCCATCCCCGGCGTGGTCGGCGTCTTCGCCAACATCAACCCGCGCGACGGCGGGCCGGTCCTGGGTGAGGTCACCATCCCCCTGGGCGGCGCCGACCGGCAGCGGGTCACCTACGGCGAGCTGGGGCTGGAGGTCGGCCCCACGGCCTTCTTGCAGACCCACCACCAGATGGCCGAGACCCTGGTCGCGCGCGTGGTGGCGCTGATGCCCCGCCGGATGGAGCAGCTCGCCGACCTCTACGCCGGCGTCGGCGTGTTCGGGCTGGCGCTGCGCCACCGGGCCGCCCGCGTCGTGCTGGCCGAGGCGGCGCCCGACGCCTGCGCCGACGCCCGCGGGAACACGGCCCACCTCGGGACCCGCAACGTGATGGTCATCGAGGGCGCGCTCGCCGACACGATCACCCGCGCCATGACGCCGGCGCCCGACGCCGTCATCGTCGACCCGCCGCGCCGCGGCCTGGACGAGGCGGTGGTCGCCGCGCTCGAGGCACCCTCGGGGCCGCGTCGCCTGGTCTACGTCTCCTGCGGTCCGCGCGCGCTGGCCCGCGACCTCACCCGGCTGGTCGCGGCAGGCTACGCCATCACCGACGTGGTGCCGCTGGACATGTTCCCCCACACACCCCACGCCGAGGTCGTCGTCGCCGCCTCGCGCCAGTGAGGCCTGGGAGTGGTCCGGGCCCGGGATGGGGCTTATTGGATCGGGGCGCGACCGGAGCGCGGCCGCGCGGGCCCGGTGAATAGCTGGAATGTGAGCGCGTCGCACGCCCGTTCACAGCCCCGCGGCAGGAGCAGACCATGGCCATCAGGACGATACTTCGAAACACCCTCCTCGCGCTGGCGCTCAGCGGCGCGCTGGTCGGAGCGGCCCACGCCGAGGAGCCCATCGTCGACGAGAGCGGCTGGGTCTGGGTCGATGGGCACTACAGCGAGGACGGCTCGTGGATCGACGGGTTCTGGCGCGAGTCCGAGCGACCGGGCGAGGCCTGGATCGATCCCTACGTCGACGAGGACGGCGTCGCCCACGCCGGCGAGTGGCAGCAGGTCCAGCCGCCCGATGACGGGTGGGTCTGGGTCGACGGCTACCACGACGAGAACGGCGTCTGGGTGAGCGGCTTCTGGCGCGAGTCCGAGCGTGATGGCTTCTCCTGGGTCGAGGGCTACTACGACGAGGACGGCGTCTGGGTGCCCGGCCAGTGGGCCCCGCTCCAGCCCCGCTCGGGCTACACCTGGGTCCCCGGCTACCGCACGCCGGTGGGGCTCTACTCCGGCGGATACTGGCGCCAGGACTACGTCCCCGGCTACGAGTGGACCGACGGCTACTGGGCCGACGGCGCGTGGTACCAGGGCTACTGGGTGCCGACGGTCAGCCGCTCCAACTACATCTGGGTGCCCGGCTATGTGGTCGGCGGCGTCATCTCCTTGGGCTTCTGGCGCCCGGTGGTGCGCGTCGGCTACTCGTGGGTGCCCGGCTACTGGGACGGCCCGCTGTGGGTCGCGCCGCACTGGTACGCGGGCGACTGGCACTGGTCGTCGCGCTACCGGCGCGCGCACTACGCCTGGTACGACTACCACCACGGCATCCACTACCACCCGCAGCACCACTACGTGCGCCACGTGCGCTACGCCCGCTACACGCCGCACTACCCGGTGAAGGCCAAGCCCGTTCACGTCAAGGCGAAGCCGGCACCGCACGGGGCCAAGCCCCGGCCGGCGGCGGGACAGTACAAGCCCAAGGCGGTGCCGCGAGGCGGCGGGCGCGGGTCGCGTCCTGCGGCGACGCCGGCGCGGCGCGGCGACCGGCCGGACCAGCGGCCCGAGCGCGGCGCCCAGCAGCGGCCGGATCCCTCCAGGCGAGGGGCGGCAGGCGCGGGCTCCGGTCACCGCGGCGACGACGGCTTCGGCGGCCGGCCCAAGGGTGCGGCGTCCGAGCGCGGTGCGCGACGCGGCGCGGAGGCGACGCCTCTCTACCCCGACGCGCTGCCCGGACAGCGGGACGCCGAACGGCGCGAGCGGGCCACCTCGCCCGAGCGGGAGACGCCCAGGGGACGCATGGGCCCGCAGCCCAGCCCCCAGCGTAGCGAGCGCCCCACGACGCCGCCCCAGCGGGCGACCCCGCGGCGGGCCACCCCGCCCTCGCGGCCCCAGGCGCAGCCGTCGCGGCCCCAGGCGCAGCCCTTCCGGCCCTCGCAGCCCTCGCGCCCGGCGGCCCAGCCCTTCCGGCCCTCGCAGCCCTCGCGCCCGGCGGCCCGGCCCTCGCGACCCTCACAGCCCTCGCGCCCGGCGGCCCAGCCCTCGCGGCCCTCGCGGCCCTCGCGCCCGGCCGCCCAGCCCTCGAGGCCGGCCGCGCCGTCGCGACCCGCCGCGCGGCCCTCCCGCCCGAGCTGGAGCCCCCCCTCGGCGCCCGCGCAGCCCTCGCGCTCCTCGGACCGCGAGCGCTCGGACCGCTCCAAGCGCCGCAACGCGCCCGCGGCGGCTCCCGTGCCCCGTCCGACGCCGGGGGCCAGCCCCGGGCGCCGCGGGGGACCCTCACGCCGCCGGTAGGAGCGTGTAGCGGACACCCGCGTCGCTGGCTCACCTCCTTCCAGGTGCTCGAGCGCCTCGGTCTCTCGCGCTGGAGCCGTTGAAGAGACGTCGCTGGCGCCCCGCTCGCTCCGAAGATGGACACAGCCTCTGACCCCACCGGGCAGGCGCCCGACAGGCGCGACCGGCGCCTGCTCGGGCAGAGCCTCCGGGCCGCCGAGCGCGCGGGGGTGATGGGGTGGCGTCCCGCGGGGACACGACTATACTGTCGCGATGAACCCGGTACTCACGGAAGCTGAACTCGCCGAGCTTCTCCGCATCACACCGGCCCTGGTCAGCCGCCTGCTCGCCGAGAGCGATCTGCCCCGCCTGTCCATCGCCGGCCAGCGGCGATTCCTCACCGAGCAGGTGCTGGGCTGGCTCGCCACCCGGTCGGCTCCGCTGCTGGCGCCGGGACCAGAGACGGCCGAGCGGGCGAAGCCGGCGCCCGAGGGGCCTCTGCCGGCGGCCGACGACACCGAGGGGCCCTTCGTGTCGACCGAGGCCCTGGCCGGCCTCGGCGCGGACCCGCCGCGGCCCGAGGACAACCTGGCGCGCTCGCAGGCCCGCGACGGGCTCATCGCCCTGGCCGACGCGCTGCTGCCGGCGCTGGGGCGCGCCTCCAAGGGGCGGCTGCAGCCCGCGGGCGACGAGGCCGAGCGCACCAGCGCCTGGCGCGCCGAGGACGCGGGCGGCGCGCCGATCACCTCGCTGGTCTTCACCTTCGTCGACGAGGCCGTCGCGGCGGGAGCGCCCGTCGAGGGTGAGCCGCGGCTCGAGCTGACGCTGGAGCGGCACGGGGTCTCCCTGGCGCTGCTGGTGCCCGAGGGGGCGCAGGTGCCCCAGACCCAGGTGCTGGACGCCGCCCGCCGGGACGGCGCAGAGATCGCCCCGCCCCAACCCGGCCGCCCCCTGGTGCTGGCCCGGCGCCACGCCTTCGCCGCGCGTCCGCCGACGCTGCGCGCGACGGTGGCGGTGCTGGAGGCCGACGCGCGGGAGCTGGTGCCGCTATGGCGTGCCGCGGTGGGCGAGCGCGTCGCCGAGGGCGTCTGAGGTGAGCTGGGACGGGCGCTATCGCCTCGAGCGCACGCTCGGCGAGGGGGGCATGGGCCGGGTGCTCCTGGCAGCCGACCTGGCCGCCGAGGAGCGGCCGCTCGCGGTGAAGATCCTGCTGCCCGAGTACCGCAACTCGACCTCGGGCTTCATGGCTGAGTTCGTCACCCAGCGCAGCTTCCACCACCCGAACATCCCCGAGGTCTACGAGGTCGGGTTCGCCAACCACCCGCGCGGCGGGGAGGTGCCCTACTTCACCCTCGAGTACTGCCGCGGCGTGTCGCTGTACCTGGCGATCCCGAGGCTGCGGGCCCTCGACCAGGCCTGGCCCTGGATGGAGCAGGTGCTGCGCGCGCTCGACTACGTGCACGGCCGAGGCTGGCTGCATCGCGACCTCAAGCCGGGCAACATCCTCGTCGACACCGAGCGCCCCGGCGACACCAGCACGAAGCTCATCGACCTGGGCGTCGCCTCGCGCCTGGGCGACCCGCCCGAGGAGCTCTTCATCGGCACGCCGGAGTACTGCGCGCCCGAGATGCTGGCCGGCTACCCCTTCGACGAGCGCTCCGACCTCTACGCCTTCGGCCTCATCCTGTATGAGGTCATCGAGGGGCGCCGCCCGTGGCCCGGCAGCGACGAGCAGCTCCTGCTGGACTCGCGCCTGGGCACGCCGCCGCCGCCCATCACGCACCCGGAATGCCCCCCCGCGCTGACGGAGCTGGTGCTGGCGCTGCTGCAGCCGCAGCCGCAGAAGCGCCCACGGCAGGCCGCCGAGGTGTTGGAGCGCTTCGGCCAGGCCGTCGGGCGCCAGGTGCCGCTGGAGCTCCCCGACGCGTTCGCCCGGCGCCTGCACGGCGTGGTGTTCCCGCGTCGCGAGGCCGTGGTCGCCGCCGGCGAGCGCACCCTGACCGGCATCGCGCCCGGCACCGACGCGGAGTCCAACGTCACCAAGGCGCTGCTCATCGAGTCCCCGCCGGGCTTCGACGGGGGCTCCGTGGCCCACGAGGTGGCCGACCGCGCCGCCGTGCAGGGCGCCCGCGTCATCCGCTTCTCGCTCGGCCGGGCCTGCGAGAACGAACTGGACGGCCTGCGACCCGCCCTCATCATCCTCCAGCGCCTGCGCGCCGAGCAGGCCGGCGGCGTCGCTCCGGAGCCCCTGCCGGGTCCCGCCGGGGCCGCGGCGATGCTCTCGCGCCTGGACACTCCGACGGTGCTGCTCATCGAGAACATCCAGCGCATGGAGAGCCGCTCGCTGCAGGTGCTGCACGCGGTGTTCACCGGCAGCCGCACGCCCAACCTGCGGCTGCTGGCGACGACGGACCCCGGCGAGCCGGCGGTGGCCCCGCCCTTCAAGACCTTCTTGCGAGCGCCCTACGTCGCGACCGAGCGCCTCCCCGAGCCCACGCTGGAGGACGCCGCCACCTGGTTCGAGCGCGCGGTGGGCCGCGGCGTCTTGAGCCTGCCGGCGATCACCGACCTGCACGGCGAGTCCGGGCGCACGCCGGCGGGGCTGACCGCGGCGCTGGTGGACCTGTTCCGGCGCGGCGTCCTCAAGCGCACGCGCGACGGCTTCGTGGTGGAGGGCGACACGCGCCGCAAGCCCCTGCCCCTGTCGTCGCCGGGCGCGCTGGAGCAGCTCCTGAGCTGCCTGCGCCACCCGATGCCTCGCGGGGTCGTCGAGCGCTACCTCGACTCGTGGGCGCCGCGCCTGCCCGAGCTGCTGGCCCGAGGCACCCTGGTGGAGTCCGGCGCAGACCAGCTCGCCATCGGCGACGAGTCCTGGCGGCAGGGGATGTACGACGCCACGCCGGCCGTGGTGCGGATGCGGCTTCACCGGAGGCTGGCCCAGGCGCTGCACGCCGCGCCGGCCTTCCGGGACCAGCGCAGCCTGGTGGCCGCCGAGCTGCTGCTCTCCGACAAGCCCGCGCACGCGGCGCCCCACCTGGTGACCGCGGCGTCGGAGGCGGTCGGCGCCGACTCCTCGCAGCGGGCGACGCGGTACCTCGACCGCGCGCAGGAGCTGCTCGAGAAGCACCTGGGCCCGGCCGAGGAGAAGGACGCCTGGCGCTGGTGGGTCATGCTGCTCAAGGCGCGCGTCCGCCTGGCGCTGGCCGAGGGCGACCTGGAGAAGGTGGACGCGGCGGCGGAGCAGCTCGTCGGCTACGGCTCCGACGCGGCGCACATGCCGACGCTGGCCTTCGCGCTGGAGACCCGGATGGTGGCGGCCTTCGAGCGCTCGGCGTGGAGCCAGCTCGTGCAGCACGCCGAGTCACGGCTCGCGCTCGAGGGCGACCAGCCGAGCCCGGACGCGCGCGGCTTCTTCCTGTGGGCGGAGGGCCTGCGCCTGCGGGCCTTCGGCGAGACCACGGCGGCGCTGGAGGCGCTGCGCACGGGGCTCGGGACCGAAGCGGCGCGGCCGCGGCCGGGCGTGGCGCTGCGGCTGGCGGCGTCCCGGACCGACGTGCTGGTGGACATCGAGGACGTCCACGAGGGCGAGCGGGCCGCGGCGGCGGCGCTGGCGGCGGCGCAGGCGGCCAGCGACCCGGCGCAGACGGCGCGGGCGCGGATCCAGCGGGCCGTCCTCCACCGCCAGGCCGGCCGCCCGGAGGCGGCGCTGGAGCTGCTGCTGGAGGTGGCGCACGACATGCCCGGGGAGCACCTGCGGCACGCGTCGTGTCTGCTCGAGCTGGAGCTGGCGCGCATCCACCTGGCCTTCGGGTGGATCGACACGGCCCGCGACCACGCGGGGCAGGCGCGGGAGCTGGCCGCGCGAGACCGGCTGCCGGCGCGCGAGGCGATGGCGGAGGCGGTGGAGGCGGCCGCGCTGCGGCTGACGGGGCGCACCGAGGAGGGGCGGAGGCTGCTGGACGCCGCCTACCAGGCGGGACGCGACGCGCTGTCGTGGACCGAGCTGACGGAGCTGCGGTTGGCGATGCTGGAGTACGGGCTGGCCGACGGGGTGACCGAGCGCGAGCAGGTGCAGGCGGAGGCCGAGTCGCTGGCCGCGCAGGCCGCGCGGCGCAAGGAGTACCCGCGTGCGGGGCGGGCGTTCGCGCTGGCGGCGCGGGCGGCGATGGAGCGGCGCGACCACGAGGGGGCGCTGGACCTGGCCGAGCGGGCGCTCTCGGCGGCGGACCGGCGGCCCGGGTGGGAGGCCGACATCCACGGGATGGTCTGGGTGCTGGCCCAGGCGCGGCGGAGCGCGCGGCAGCACCGGGCGGCGGACACGCTGGAGCAGCGAGCGCTGGAGCAGCTCAGGCGGGTCGCCGCCACGATCCGCGACCCGGCGAGGCGGCGCGACTGGCTCGCGGTGCCGGCCCACGCCGCGATCCAGGGCGGTACGGCGGTCGGCGACCTCTGAGAGGGGCAGCGGCGTCGCTGACGCTGGGGCGGCCGAGCCCGGAGGTTGACGCGGGCGGGCCGCGGGCGACCATGGGATTCGCACGACGAGCGGGAGACGTGGCCATGGGCAAGCTGGTGGAGGGCAGGTGGCACGATGTCTGGTACCCGACGCAGGACGGGCGCTTCCAACGTGAGGAGTCGTCCTTCCGGGACCGGGTGACGGCCGACGGATCGAGCGGCTTCGCCGCCGCGACGGGGCGCTACCACCTGTACGTGTCGTGGGCGTGCCCCTGGGCGCACCGGACGCTGGTGATGCGCAAGCGCAAGGGCCTCGAGGACGTCATCAGCGTCTCGAGCGTGGCGCCGCTGATGCTGGAGCACGGCTGGGAGTTCGACGAGGACTACCCCGATCCGCTGGGCCAGGCCCGCTACCTGCATGAGGTGTATACGGCCGCGCAGTCCGACTACACCGGGCGCGTCACGGTCCCCGTGCTCTGGGACAAGGAGCGCGAGACCATCGTCAACAACGAGTCGTCGGAGATCCTGCGGATGATGAACGGCGCCTTCGACGCCTTCACCGAGGTGCGGCACGACTTCTACCCCGAGGCGCTGCGTAGCGAGATCGACGCCGTCAACGACGAGGTCTACGACAACGTCAACAACGGCGTGTACCGCTGCGGGTTCGCCACCACCCAGGAGGCCTACGAGGACGCCTTCGACGACCTCTTCTCGACGCTGGATCGCCTGGAGCAGCGCCTCGAGGGCCACGAGTGGCTGGTCGGGGACCAGGAGACCGAGGCGGACTGGCGCCTCTTCACGACGCTGCTGCGCTTCGACCCCGTCTACCACTTCCACTTCAAGTGCAACCTGCGGCGGCTGCGCGACTACCCGAACCTGTGGGCCTTCACCCAGCGGCTCTACGCCCTGCCGGGCATCGCCGAGACCGTGGACCTGCCCTACATCAAGCGGCACTACTACGGCAGCCACAAGACCATCAATCCGCACGGCATCATCCCGGTCGGCCCGGCCATCGACTTCGGCGACGGCTGAGGCCCGGGGCGGCACCGATCGAGGAATTGGACGGATCGGCGGAGCCATGATCCTCTCGGGTCATGGCTGAAGAACTCCAGTTCGTCTTCGATCGCGCCCTCGACGGCTACCACCACCTCTTCGACGAGGCGCGCCTGCGCGAGGCGCTGTCCCTCGGCCCTCCGAGCCGGGCCTGGGTGGACGCCGGGACCGCCCGCGAGGCCGAGAGCCTGATCGAGAGCCTGCGCGGCCTGCCCGGCATCGAGGCCCAGCGCGCCCGCATCGCCCAGGCCTCGCCGGCGGTGCAGCGCGTGATGATCCACCTCTACTTCGACTTCCTGTACCGCTACCTCGAGCGCCGCCGCCCCACCTTCCACTGACCCGGGGCGAGTCGGGCGCACGCTGCGGCGCCGCGCTCGCAGGCTCGGCGAAAACGTCGGTCGGGTCGCATCGACGGCGCCGGCGAGACGGATCCGTCAGTCGGCGGTCCATCTCGCCGCCCCTGTCTCGCCGCCCCCGTCAGGGCACGGGCGCGACGGGGACCACCCGGACCGGCGCCGTGCCGGGCAGCCGGGCCTCCCACTCGTCGACGGACGCGCTGGCCGACCCGGTCGCGTGCAGACCCAGGCAGCGGCCGCCCTCCTCGACCTCGGCCTCGATGCCCGCAGGCGACCCGACCAGCGCCGGCGTCTCGCCGCGGGCCGCCGGGACGCAGGCGCCGCTGCCGTCGCCATAGGGCTCGAGGCCCAGCACGGCCGGCGGCGGCTCCCAGGGGGACGCGCTCGCTTCGGCGGGCAGCGGCGCCGTCCACAGCCGCGGCGGCGCCGGATTCGGCGCATTCCAGCAGTGGCTCGGCGCACAGATGAGGCGCGGCGTGGCCGGCGGGACATTGTCCGGCGAGGGGCCCGCGGTCACGACGAAGAGGCGCTCGTCGTCCAGGCGTACGGCGGCCGTCGGCGTCTCGTCCGCAGAGAGCGAGAGCCGCGCGCGCACCCGCCGCTCCATCCCGGACGAGGTGTAGCGCCACTCCCACACCCGCCCGCCGCGGTCCACCTGCCAGATCTCCGCGCCACTCGCGTCCGAGCGAAACGAGGTGCCCCAGCCGACCGGCCCGTAGGACACGGGGTCGCGGACCACGCCGTCGGGGTCGAGCCGCGCGAAGCCGAAGGAGGTGGGGTCCCCGTAGCGCGTGGCGCCGCGAGCGAGCAGCCCGTAGGCACCGTCGCCCAGCGAGCGCGCGACGAGCTGGCTGAGGCCCACATCGGCCATGAGCGCGTCCAGCGCGGCGCCGTCGACGTCGGCGGTCAGCTCCAGGTCGTTGAGCTGGTGGCGCTCCTGCCACTCGAAGGGACGCCAGGGCGTGCGGTGCCAGGAACCGGGGAACTTGCTGTACCAGGCCAGCAGCGACGCCCCGACGCCGTCGTCCGAGGGCAGCACGGCGTAGGGCAAGGTGCTGATGAAGCAGCCTGGGTCGTTGTCGCAGCCCTCGAGCACCTTCTTGCTGATGAGGGCGCCGAAGTAGCCCATGAAGGGCACCTCGTAGGCTTGTGCGCCGTCGGGCGGGACCAGCACGCCAGCGGCATGGACACAGGTGTCTTCCTCGCCCAGCACGCCGAGCTCCTGGCCGCTGATCAGGCGACCGCCCTCGAAGGCGAAGCACTCGGAGCGGGCGGCGGCCACCCAGAGGTTGGCGTTGCCCCCACCGCCGCCAGAGCCCGGGAATGCAGAGGGATACCCCAGCCCGGCGGTGTTGCCGTCGAGCCGCAGCCAGGGGCCGTGCCCGTCCTCCAGGTCGATGACGCCGATCTGGTGGATCGACTGCCCGTCGACGCGCTCAGGCCGCTCGACCGCGCTCAGCGTGACCTGGGGCCCGGTGGCGTCGTCGGCGGGGGGTGCGGGTATCAGGAGGTGCGCGGCGCCCAGCTCCTCCTCCGGGCCCGGCTGGGCGTAGTCGAGGTATGCCAGCGTCGGCAGGTACGAGCTCGTGGCGGGGCCGTAACCCTCGACGAAGCGCATCACGCCGTTGATGGGGCTGCGCGGGGTGCCATCCAGCTCGAGGAGCCAGTCCAAGGTCGCGCTCGGCGGCAGCGGCCCCTTCCAGGCGATCTCCCACACCCGGGCGCGCCCGCGCGGCGTGCTGGCGGCGGTGTCCTCGGTGACCCGCAGTACCCGGAACTCGAAGCCTCCGGAGTCGTCGACGAGCTCCGCCGGGAAGAGGTCGAGGCGGTCGGCGTCGGCCGGGTGCGCCCAGGAGCGCCAGGTCATCCCTACCCGGACCTCCGCCGGGAGCACGAGGAGCGGCCGGTGGAGGCGCCCGCCGCGCGCCGAGCCCACGGCGTAGAGGCCGTCGGCGGTCAGCGCCAGCTCGAACCAGGTAGTGTCCTGGCTGCGGGTGCGCAGCACCATGCCGCGCCCGCCGCCCTCGAGCGGCCAGGATTCGGTCACCCACAGCTCGCCCGTGTGCGGCGTGACGGTCGTCTCGTCGCCGCTCGTGCTGGCCAGGACACGCCGGTGACCCAGCGCCAGCGGCCACAAGGGTGCCTCGTTGGTGAACCCCTCGCCCGGGTCGACCATCTGGACCAGGGCCTCGCCGCGGCCGACCGAGCGTGACTCCGCGCCGCCGCCGCAGCCCACGGCCGCGAACGCCGCCGCGACGAGGGCCGCGCGCCGCCGCCGGCCCGCTGCGCAGGCGGCGAGGACCAGCGCGAGGCCGAGCCCCCAGGGCGCCTCGGAGCCGCGGCCGCCGTGACAGCCGCTCGAGGGCTCCCCCCCGATGGTGCGGGAGAGGTCGAGCGGCTCGGCCTCCCACACGGTGGGGGCGACGGCCGACAGCCACGGCGTGGAGCCGTCGGGGGGCGGAGTGAGCTCGACCGCCTGCTCCAGCACCGTCAGCGTTCCGTCGGCATCCTCGGCCTCGATGCGCAGCGTGTAGGTCGCGGGCGGGAGCAGCCACGCCTGCTGGAAGCGGGCGTCGTAGCGATAGTCGCCCTTGTTGAGGAAGCCCGCGCGATATCCGGCGATCAGCGCCTCGAAGCGCGCCGGCCGCCCCTGGTCCACGATGCGCACCTGGATCCCCCAGGCGAGGCCGGTCTCCAAGGCGGTCGGGGTCAGCAGCTCGATGTCACGGGGCCCACCGGTGGGGCGATCGCCGGGCAGCCAGGGCGTGGCGCCACCTGCGGGAGCACCCAGGCGCAGCCGCTGGTTGAAGCGGGTCACCTCGCCGTCTTCGTCCTCGGCCTCGAAGCGCACCGTGTAGTCGCCCGGCGGCAGGGGTACCGGCGCCAGATCGAAGGCGCCGGCCCAGCCGCCCTCGGCGGTGGGGGCGAGCTCGGTCTCGAAGCCGGCCAGCTCGGCGCCGACGCGCGCGGGCGCCACCGGCCCGGCGTGGACGCTGACCTCCGGGGCGGCGGACCAGGGGAGCTCCACCAGGGCCGGAGCGTCGAGGGTGAAGCTGCGCGCGAAGGCCTCGCCGGAAGGTCCCAACGAGGCCAGCGCCGCGATCATCAGGAGACGGGTGATCGTGCTTGCCATCCCGCGAACGTCGCCAACCCGAGCGGGGGCTGTCAAGCCGCGAATCCGCGCCCGCGCGCGATCCGCGGCCGCTCCTCCGGCGCGCACGCCGCGGCCCACGGCGCGCAAGCGAGGGGATGGATCCATTGGGGCCCGTCGCGCGTCATGCTCGGCCTGTTTTCGGGATCCACGCCCGGCATTGTAATGTGCGAACGTCGCGCGTGGCTGTGGTCCTCGCACCCTCGTCCTGGTGCGACACAACGCGGCGATTCTCTGGCTCTTGCTGTCGGGCGTGCCTGAGAACTCGCTCCGACCGGATTCGAGGGAGTGATGGTTCGAGACTTCGGGCGCGTAGGGCTGGCGTGGGTGCTGGGTGCGATGATGGGCCTGACGGGCTGTGGCGGCGACGAGCCCGGCGACACCGGCGACACGGTGGATCACATCCCGGACCACCCGATGGCCGGGCGCTGGCCCGACGGGCGGGTTCCCTGGCAGGCGCGAGAGGGCGTCGAGACCGACCGGCGGGTGCGCCCGTTGTCACTGCTGGCGGCCGCCGCGGCGATGGAGGGCGACGAGCTGGCGGTGGTCTTTCCGCCGGCGGACCGCGAGGGGCTGGACCTGGCGCTCGCCGGGCTGGACCACCCCTGGAGCCGCGAGCCGCTGATGGACACGCCGCTCGACCAGGTCGGCGACGTCGCCGCGGTGGGCGATCGGCAGGGCCGGGTGTGGGTCCTGGTGCGCGAGCGCGGCGAGCCGCAGCGCCTGACGCTCATTCGCCGCGACGGTGACGGGACCGTCGTCCGTGAGGAGGTCGAGCGCCCCGACGGCCCCTCGCATCCCTTCGAGGACGATGCGGACCGCTGTCCCGACCTGGCGATCAACGTCTCGCCAGACGGGTTCCTCGATCTGGCCTTCCGCCAGGTCAGCGCCCAGGGGCGCTTCTCGGTACACCACCTTCGCCGTCCCCTCGATGGGGGCTCCTGGCAGGCGCGCGTCGCCGCGCGAGACGACGATGAGCGGATCCAGCGCATCTTCGTCGAGGGCGAGCCCGCCGAGGTCGGGTGCCACAGCCTGCTCGGCTACGACGAGTCGGGCTGGCCCGAGCTGATCACGACCGTCGAGCACGTCGGCTCCGGGCGGGACACGATCGGCCGGTTGGGCTTGTTCGTGGGCACCGACCAGCAGTGGCGCCCGAGCCGGCCCGTCCACCTGGCCGACGGGCGCAGCCAGTGGGCCGGGCCGCACCACGGCGGCTCGATGATGTCGATGGAGCTGATGAAGCTCCCGATGGGGCTGCCGGCCGTAGGGCCCGACCAGACCAGCGACCCCGAACGCGCGGACCGGACCCGCCTGACCTTGAACCTGCACGCCATGCAGGTCGACACCCGACCGCGCGTCCCCGACGAGGACTACCCCGCGTACCGACGGGAGGACTTCTGGTATCGCACCTACGATGAGGCGCTCCTGGCGCCCTTCGGCGACGCCGCGCGAATGATCGGCGGGATCTACATGCACATCGCGGCGAAGGCCGACAGGTGGGAGGGGGTCTACGAGGAGAGCTTCTCGCAGGCGGCAGGGTTTCGGCCGGCCTACGCGGCGCCGGTGTGGCAGCCCGACGTGGAGGCCCGCTCGCCGGTGTTCACCCGAGGACCGGCCGGCTGGTTCGCCGGCGTCTGCGTCGACCGGGAGCGCCACCTGGTGGTGTGTGCCGGCGGGCGACAGGCCCACGCGCTCCAGCCCGTCGACGAGCCGCTGCAGGTCGTCGAGACCTCCATCGATGCGGACGGACGCCAGCCGCCGGGTGAGGGCGTGCGGATCCGCTTCGACCGGCCCGCCGACGAGATCGACTCGCTGCGCTTCAACCTGACGGACGTCGTCGAGGGCGAAGGCGACTCGGAGGCGGGCGTGGAGCTCACGGCTCAGCGCAGCTCCGACGGCAGCTTCGTGGTCGGAGGCGGCTTCCAACCCTACAAGACCTATCGCCTCAGGCTCATCGAGGCCTTCGACGAGCAGGGCAACTCACTGGTCGGGCCCATGTGGCAGTATCCCTACGGCAAACGGCCCTATCTGGATTTCTGGGTGCCCGGCGAGCACGGCCGGTTCCGGTACGCCGATCCGCGCGAGACCGCGTATCGGATGCCCTGCGAGGAGCTGGGCTTCGTGCGCGACGCGGACGGCGTGTGCAGCTATCTCGAGCCGGTCATCCCGGACGCGATGTCGGAGTTCGCGCAGGGGCGCGTGCTGCTGCTCCTCAACTTCGATCCGGACACCGCGGAGGGAGCGATGCCGTGGCTGATCGACCCCGACGGCGCTCGGGTCGACACCATCGTGGTCGAGCCGCGCGAGACCCACCTCTGGTACGACCCCTGGCGCGATCGGAACTGGGATCACATTCGATTCACCGAGCCGCTCGAAGAGGGCGTCGAGTACACCCTGGTCTATCCCGACGGGATCCACGACGGGATGGGCACTCCGATCCACCCCGACGACATGCGGATCCGGTTCCGCACCGCGGCCAGCGCGCTCAGGCTCCTGTCCACCATCCCCGAGGACGGCGCCACGGAGGTCGACCCGGCAGCGCCGCTCGTGGTCGAGTTCAACCTCGACATCGAGCTGGCCTCGCTCCAGGAAGGCGCCCGGCTCGTCCCCGAGGGCGGCCCCAGCAGCCAACCCGTATGGATGGAAGGCTCGCCCGTAGCCCTGACGGGCGCTCGCAGCGGCCCCTCGACCTATACGCTCAACCACGCCCGCCTCGAGGCCGACACGCGCTACCGGCTGACCCTGGACGCGTCGGTCCGCAGCTTCGAGGTCGTGGGAGGCGACCAGTACCTCGAGGGCGCCCCGAGAGAGATCACGTTCCGCACGCGAGCCAGCCAGTGAAGTACGCAGCCATCGTCTCAGCAGCCGTGCTCGCCGCCGCGACGACCGCGTGCGGCGGCGGGACCGGCGACGCAAACCGGGGTGACGTCGCGCAGTCCCAACCCTCGCCGTTTCCGACCGTGGTCGGGCTCGACACCGACGAGCTCGTGGTCCGAAAGCTCGGCGAGCCGGTCAGCTTCGAGGTCCAGGTCGTGCTGGACGACGGGACCCCGGCCTCCGACTACGCGCTCACCTGGGACGTCCTCGAGCAGGCCGGCCAGCCGGAGCTGGAGCATGTCGAGCTCAGCCCCGAGCACCTCGGGGCCGGCCGCGAGAAGGTCACCGTCGTCGCTCACCGCGCCGCCGTGGTGCGGCTGCGGGCCAGGCTCGAGGTCGAAGGCCACGACGCGAGCGCGCGCGCCGACCAGGGGTCCACGGCCACCAAGATCATCCGGTACTGGGGCGGTGAGCCCGAGCGCGTCGAAGCGCCCACCTCGGCCATGGAGATGGTCGTCGGCGAGGAGCGGCCCGTCACCGCGCTGGGCATCGGTCGGATGGCCGCGGCCGGCGAGGACGGCGCCGACCGCTACGCCTTCCCCGAAGAAGGGGTCGTCTGGGAGTGCTCCGACACCTCGGTGGCCGAGATCGACGCCGACGGAGTGGTGCGGGCCGTCTCGCCAGGCGAAGCCGAGCTCCGCTACGGCTTCGAGGGCCTGGGGTTGTCGCGATCGGTGACCCTCACCGTCACCGACGGCGAGATGGGCCCGCCCGGCCCCGGGCTGCACCCGTTCCGGAGCGTGCCGGCGGACGTGCCCGCCTTCGCCATCGGCGAGAGCGGCCCCCTCGCCCGCCGCGCCTACCCGGACCGGATGGTCCTCGATGATCGCGGCAACCCCCACCTGGTGGCCACGCAGGGGCCGAGCGGCGGGGGCTACGAGCTGGTCGACGCGGCCGGGCTCCTGGTCCGCTGGACCGGCTCGGGCTTCGGGTTCGAGCGGGTGACTCCCCCCTGGGAGCGCGTCTCCGGGATCGCGCTGGCCATCGGCGAAGACCAGCGCATCTACGTCGTGTGGCACTCGGCGGTCGACGGGCGCCTGGTGATCGCCGACCGCGCCCTGGAGGAGGGGCCGGGCGACTGGCGGATGCGCCGCGTCCCGGCGCCGCTACGCCTGGACGAAGAGGTCGTCGACCGGACCGACTGCCTGCGGGGAGTCGTCGACTTCACGGTGGGGGCTCGCCCTGGCGGCGGCGCGTGGGTCGCCGTCTATCGGGGCCGGCCCTACGACCTGAACCGCCGCTGGCTCGACGTCCACCGGCTCATCGAGGTCGACGCCGACAAGCTCACCCTTCGCCCGGTCGCCGTGCTCGAACAGCCGGTCAAGGCCCCAGGATCCTTCTACTCCTGTACGCCGCCCGATGCGCCCGAGGACGTCCAGCGCCTCGCGCTCTTTGCCCCGGAGCACGGTGAGGAGACGCCGACGATCGCGAGCGCGTGGCCGGTCTCGGGCGAGGGCGGCACGCACCTGCTCGCGGTACGCGACGGTGAGTGGACTGCGCAGGTCCCCGACACGATCCCGCAGCTCCCCCAGGCGATCGCCGGCGAGTGGAGCGTGACCTGGGAGGCCCAGGCGGACGGGCGGCTCTTCGGCATCTGGCGCTATGCCCTGGCGTCGGGGGTCGGCGGATTCGACCTTCCACTGGTCGCGGAGGACGGCACCGACAAGCTGGAGCGCTTCCCCTTCGGTCGGGTGGAGGCCTACGCCGGAGACGACCAGTCGCTGTATCTGGCGATGGGCTCGGGCGGGGCGGGCGAGAGCGGCACCCTTCGGGTCCTGCAGATGCCCCGCGTCGACGCCCGCGCCGATTCGTCGGTGGCCGACGGCCAGCTGGTCGACGCCATCCCCGTCTCCGCCCTGGCGCTACGGCCGCCGCTGGTCACCGCCGATGGCAAGCGCTGGCTGCTCACCTCGGACGTCAGCTGGGTCGGCGGTTCCGGCAACCTCGGCAAGGTGCTGGCGGCCGATGGGCCCGACTCCCCGCTGGAGGTCGTGCGTCCGTTCGACGACCTCTACGCGAGCTACCCCGAGACGCAGATCCCCGAGATCGTCTCGGTCGGCACCGGGCTGTGCTCGGTCGGGATCACGCCGTATTGCACCGACGACGGCGGAGCCAACTGGTACGCGCGCGGGTTTCTGGGGGCGAACTACCAGGACCTCACGGCCGTGCCCCAGCTCTACCAGTTCCTGGGGACGCCCTCGGGGCACGCGCTGGCCATCGTCGTCGAGGCCATCGACGACTACACGCACTACCGGCTCGAGCATGCGGACCTGAGCACCCCGGCGGCGAGCTTCGTTCCGGTGGGCACCTGGCGGAGCGCTGGGCACATTCGCCTGGTCGACGGCACCGGTGATGGCGAGGCGGTGCTGATCCGAAACGACATCGAGGCTCACGCCATCCACCTCGTCAGCGTCGACGCGACCGCGGGCACCATCCTCACGGAGCAGACGATCTCGGTCGACCCCGGCGCGGAGCTTCCCAACTATGCGATCAACGCGGCGCTGACCAACGACGGCGACGTGGTGTCCTTCGAGAATGACCTCGGCGCCGAGGTACGACCGGTCCTGCGAGTCGTCGACGCCGACACCGGGGAGGTGAGCAGCATCTTTCTGGAGGCGCTCTTCTCGCCGATCGAGGTCAACCACCAGGTGCCGCAGCAGAGCCGGCT
Source organism: Deltaproteobacteria bacterium (assembly GCA_020632695.1). Classification (GTDB taxonomy): domain Bacteria; phylum Myxococcota_A; class UBA9042; order PHBI01; family JACKFB01; genus JACKFB01. The sequence goes on along the minus strand of JACKFB010000003.1, from coordinate 262,843 downwards.
GCTGCGGCTGAGCGACGGCCGGCTCGTCCTCGTCGGGTCCCGCGAGGCAGAACCCGGCACGACGCGGGTCTTCTACACGGTCTCGGAAGACGGCGTCGACTGGGAAGCGCCGGTCGATCTCCGGCCTCGAGGTGGCCGCGCGCAGCGCCTGATGGGGGCGGTCGCCACCCCCGGCGCGGGCCTCTGGGTCATCCTCGACGACAACCTGAGCTTCACCCCCTGGAAGCTCGACTACCGCCTGGAGGCGAAGAGCAACACCCCGACCCCCGAGTTCGAGGCGGTCGTCCAATCCTGGTCACCGTTCGCGCTCATCACCTCATCCGACTTCGGCCTCGACAAGTCGCTGGCGCCGCTCCACACCTTCGCCATGGAGGTCGAGCCGTAGCAGACCAGCTTCAGGTCGTAGGGCCCATCCGCTTCCCCCGGGTGTCCACGCGCGCCGAGCGACGGTGGACGGTGCTGCTGGAGTCCGCCGGGCCTCCGGCGAGGTGCCGACCCCGCGCGGTCGGGGCCGGGGGGGCGGTGTGCGGAGCGCGCGGTCAGCCGCGTGAGGTGCGGCGGGCGTAGGCTTCGGCGACGGCCTCGGCCAGCGTCTCGGTGTGGCGCACGAAGGTGCTGGCGCCCGGGCCGAACATCGCCGGGATCTGGGCTCGGGCGCTGGGGTCGTAGGCCAGGGCGTGGACCAGCACACCGTCGCGGGCGGCCTCGCGCACGGCCTGCCGAACGTCGCCGATGCCGTGGGCGCCCTCGTAGCGGTCGTAGTCGGTGGGCTTGCCGTCGGTGAGCACGATCAGGAGCTTGTGGCGCTGTCGCGTCTTCAGCAGCTCGGCCACCGCGTGGCGGATGGGCGCGCCCATGCGGGTGTAGCCCCGGGGCTCGATGGCGCCCAGCCGGTGGCGGGCCTCGGGCCAGGGGTCGCGCCAGGCCTTGAGCTCCCACACGCGGCACAGGTTGCGGGTGTTGCTTCCGAAGCCCAGGACCTGCAGCGGGTCTCCGAGCGCGGCGGTCACCTCGCCCAGCACGACCACGGCCTCGCGGGTCAGGTCCAGCACCCGGCGGTCGTCGATCCAGCTCCCCGCCGACAGGCTCATGTCCAGGAGCAATGAGCAGGCCGTATCGCGCGAGCGGCGCCGCCGTTGCTCGTAGATGCGCCCCGGAGCCGACCGGCCGGCGGCGCGCAGCCCTCGCTCCTCGATGAACGCGGCGAGATCGAGTCCCTCGCCGTCCAGCTGGCGCCCGGTGCGCTCCAGGCGCGTGCGCTCGCGGACGATGCGACCGAGGAGGCGGTCGATGGTGCGCCGCTGCTCGCGGGCGACGCGGGCGCCCCAGGCGGGGTCGGTGGCGCGGAAGGCCGCCGGGTACACCGTCACCCAGTCGCGCAGGTAGCGGCGCTTGCGCGGGTCCCACTCGTCGTAACAGACGCCGCGCTCGCCGGGCAGCACCCGCTCCACGTCGGGGACGCCGCCCCCCAGATCCAGGTCGGCCCGCAGCACGCTGTGGGTGTCCCGTCCGCCGCGAAACACCTCGCGCAGGTCGACCTCGCTGAGCGCCTCCAGATGCTCGTCGAGCTCGTCGTCGCCGTCCACCTTCCGCTGTCCGCCGCGGTAGCTGTCGAGGCACTCCGCCTTCTCGAAGCTGTGGACCGGCATCGGCTCCACCTCTTCGGTCTTCTCCAGCAGCACGCGGCGCACCTCGTCGCGGCTCGGGGCCTCGTGCTCGGTGCCGTCGGCGTGCTCAGCGCCTTCGGCCATGGTCGCGGCGGCCGCCTCGGCGACCAGCTCGTCGGCCGGCGAGAGCGGGCCTCCCCAGAGCGGCCAGCCCCTGAGCGCGCCTCGGGGCAGCGCGCCGGCGCCGCGCAGCTCGGCCAGCGCGACGGCCGCCTCGGGCACGGCGCCCTCGGGCCGTCCCAGCGCCATGAGCCAGTCGAGCCAGGCGGCCTCGCCGTGCGTGAGCTTCGGGGCGGCCCGGCGCGAGGCCAGCGGCGCGCGGGCCAGCTCCCAGGCCCTGGCGAGCCCCGCGGCGAAGCCGGGCATCGCCGCAGCGAGGGCGTCCTGGGCCCGCCGCGCCGACAGCGCGTGCGCGACGTGCGCCGCCAGGGGGTCGCGCGCGGGCTCGAGCGCTGCGGGGGCGGCCGCCAGCTCCCGGCGCGCCATCTCGGCGCCGATGAGCGTGCGCAGCACGTAGAGCGACGCGTTGGTCTCGACGTCCGGCCCCAGCGCGAGGGCCCTCGGCAGAAGCAGCACGGGGCCCCGCAGGCCACCCTCGCCTTCGGACTCGCGCACCCGCACCGGCCGCTCGGCGATGACCTGCGCCAGCACCGTGAGGCGCGCCGCGTGGGTAGCCAGCAGCGCGGCGCGGTCGGCGTCGGGCTCGCCTCGCCCACCGCCGCCGGCCAGCGCGCGGAGGCGTCCGAAGGCGTAGCCGAAGAGCCTCTCCTCCCAGCCCAGCGCGCGCTCGACGGTGCCTGCGATGTTCACGGCGCGCTCACATGGCCATGTCGACGAGGTCCCGCAGTCCGGCGGCGATCTCGGCGTCGTCGGTCAGCGGCTCGACGATGGAGGCGTAGCAGGCCTGGCGCGGCGGGAAGCCCGCGTCGATGAGCCGGGCCGCGTCGACCAGCAGGCGCGTGGAGGCGCCCTCGGACAGGCCCAGCTCGCCGAGACCTCGCAGCTTCTGACCCAGGGCGACGAGGCGCTTGACGATGCTGGGGTCCGCGCCCGTCTCGCCCGCGACGATGTGGCGCTCGGTCTCGACGTCCGGGTACCCCATCGTCAGGCCGACGAAGCGCTGGCGGGTCGAAGGCTTGAGCTCACCGAGCGCGTGCTGGTAGCCCGGGTTGAAGCTGACCACCATCATGAACTCGGGGGGCGCGGCCAGGGTCTCGGCGTGGGTCTCGACGTAGAGCGTGCGGCGGTGGTCGGTCAGCGGGTGCAGCACGACGATGACGTCGGCGCGGGCCTCGGCGACCTCGTCGAGGTAGAGGATGGCGCCCTCGCGGACGGCGCGGGTGACCGGCCCGTCGAGCCACACCGTGTCGCCGCCGCGGACCAGGTAGCGCCCGAGCAGGTCGGCGGCGCTGGTGTCCTCGTGGCACGAGACGGTGACCAGCGGCCGGCCGAGGCGGGCGGCCATGTGCTCGACGCAGCGGGACTTGCCGCAGCCGGTCGGCCCCTTGAGCATCAGCGGCAGGCCGGCGTGGTAGCAGCGCTCGAAGAGCTCGAGCTCACGCCCGACGGGGTGGTACCAGGGAAGCGACTGCACGACAGCCGGCCCGGGTTGGGGTAGCGCGCTCACGCCAGCACCTCGGCGGCGGCGGGGGCGGGCGGGGTGCCGGGATCGACGCGCAGGGCCTCGAGGGTGGGCAGGCCGTGCTTCGCGAAGTCGACGATGTAGCAGATGATGCCGATGGTGAAGAGGGTGGCGGCCAGGGCCAGGCCGATGAAGTGGACCTCGAGGGCCTCCTGCACCTCGAGGAAGTCCATGCCGGACATGCGCTCCATGTAGACCTGGGCGATGCCCGCCACGGCGAAGGCGCCGGTCATGCCGAGCATCCCGATATTGGAGGTCCAGAACGCCCACTGCCCCAGGGCCGACTTGTAGCGGGCGCGGCCGGTGAGCTGCGGGAGCGCATAGCTGATGAAGGCCAGCACCAGCAGGGCGTAGGCGCCCCAGAAGGCCAGGTGGCCGTGCATGGCGGTGATGAGGGTGCCGTGTGTCCACTTGTTCACAGCGGGGATGGTGTGGGCCATCCCCAGGAACCCGGCGCCCACGAAGCTCATCACGCAGCAGGCCAGCGTCCACTGCAGCGCCGTGCCGTTCTCGTGGCGCCGGCCGCCCTTGCGTGCCATCGCGATGCCGTACCAGGCGAAGCCGAGGAAGGCGACGGGCTCCAGGGCGGAGAAGGCGCCGCCGATCCAGAGCCAGTAGTTCGGGGTCCCTATATAGTAGTAGTGGTGGCCGGTGCCGAGGATGCCCGAGAGGAAGGTCACGCCGACGATGACGTAGAGCCACTTCTCGATGACCTCGCGGTCGACGCCGGTCAGCTTGATGAGCAGGAAGGCGACGATGCCGCCCATGACCAGCTCCCAGACGCCCTCGACCCAGAGGTGGACCACCCACCAGCGGTAGTAGGAGTCGAAGACCTGGTTGTCGAAGGCGATCATGCCGGGCAGGTAGAGCAGGGCCGCGGCGACCAGCCCGACGTAGAGCACCATGGCCGTGGTCGTGTAGCGCGGGGCCTTCCAGATGGTCATGCCGATGTTCAGCAGGAAGGCGAGCACGTTGACGACCACCAGATAGTCCAGCGGGCGAGGGATCTCGAGGAACTTGCGCCCCTCCCACCAGCCGAAGTGGAAGCCCACGATGGCGACCACGCCGACCAGCACCAGGCTCCCCCATTGGACCAGGGCCAGCCTGGGCGACCACAGCTCGCGGTCGCACTCCTCGGGGATGACGTAGTAGGCGGCGCCCATGAACCCGCTGAGCAGCCAGACGACCAGCAGGTTGGTGTGCACCGCGCGGGCGGCGTTGAAGGGGATCCAGTCGTGCAGACCATCGAGCCCCATGTGCGCGAAGGCCATGATGAAGCCGTAGATGATCTGCAAGCCGAAGAGCAGCATGCACGTGGCGAAGAAGAGCCAGGCGATGCGTTGGGATTGGTATTTCACCGATGGGCTCCTGTCACTTCTGCGCCATGAGGAAGGTGACCAGCTCCGCTCGGAGCTCGTCGGAGAGGTGGAGGTTGGGCATCTTGGTGCCCGGCTTGATGGCCGGCGGGTCCTTGAGCCACAGGTCCATGTCGTCGCGGGTGAAGCGGGTGGCGACGCCGTCCAGCGCCGGGCCCACGTTGCCGCCCGAGCCGGCCAGCGAGTGGCAGGCCACGCACATGGAGTCGAAGTAGGCCGGCCGGTTCTTCGTCGCGGCCTCGGGGACGGCCGCGCGCGCGCTCTGGGGCTTCGCGGCGTCCCCGTAGATGGGCTTCGCCGGGAATCCGTTGGTGTCGATGCCCTCGACCCAGGTGAAGAAGGCCACCAGCGCGTCGATGTCGGCGTCGCTGAAGTCGTATCGGACCATCTGGCGGCGGCCGGGATACATGGCCGCGGGGTCCTTCAGGAAGGTCCGTATCCAGGCCTCCCCGCGGCGCGACACGACCTTCGTCAGCTCCGGCGCGTAGTAGGCGCCCTCGCCGAGCAGCGTGTGGCACCCCATGCAGTTCTTGTCCGTCCAGATATCGTGGCCGCGGACGACCCGGGCGTCGATGCGGTCGGCGTGCGAGCGCCCCGGCACCTCGGCCATCGTGTCCGCCGTCAACCAGATGAATGCACCGCCGCACGCCACGGTTCCGATGAGGAAGAACGCGCGCGCGGCCGACTTCGAGAGCATCGACCTCACTCCTCCGGGCGGACGGGCCCGCCGCGAGCCGAGAGCGCCCAGCGGTGGGCAGCCTCGCCGCGCTGCTGGAGCAAGGGCTGTGCCAGCGGCTCGGCGGCCCGGGCGCCGCGAACCCCAGGGGCGACGCGGCGGACCCCGCGCCACGCGCAGAGCCTCCGCTGGCGCGCCTGAGCGCTCCGCGGGACCGAGGCGGGCGCCCTCAGCGCGGTGGCGGCGCGGGCGCACCGGCACCCCGCCGCGGCCGCAGGGCGGCGTTGCGGAAGCCACGCGAAACGCGTTGCGCACGTTGCAGATTGCAACATGTCGCTCGGCGGCGTGTCACCCGAGCGCGCGGCCGCTCGAGCTCAGGGTTCGCCCCGCCCGGTGAGCAACCCCCGCAGACCCCGACGGCGCGACCGTGGCGCCGGGCGCGCCGCGGGCGCCTCCTCGGCCAACGCAGCGCTCAGCTCGTCCCAGAATGCGCGCGCGTCGCGGTGACGCACGGCCGTGTCCACCGCCAGCGCCCGCTGCATCACCGCCTCCACGGCGTCGTCGACGGCGATGCCCAGGCGGCGCGGGGTGGGCCGATCGCTGGGGTCCATGATCCGGTACATGGTGCTGATGACGTCCGGCCCCCCGAGCGGCGCTCGCCCGAGGGCCAGCTCGACCAGCAGCAGGGCCAGCGCGTGGACGTCGGACCACGGTCCGGTGGGGCCCAGCTCCTTGCTGAGCTGCTCGGGCGCGGCGTGGTCCAGGGTGACCATGCCCAGGTGGGCGCCGGTGCTCTCGAACCCACGCGCCCGCTCGGTGGCCAGCTTGGCGGCGCCGAAGTCCACCAGCTTCAACGTCGGGCACCCGAGGTCCCCGACGCACAGGATGTTGGCCGGCTTGAGATCGCGGTGGGCGATGCCCCGCTCGTGCGCCATGGCCAGGGCCTCGGCGATCGGCGCCAGCAGGGCCGCGGCGTCCTCGAAGCTCAGCGGCGCCTCCGCGCGGCGCTTCGCGGCGTAGGCGTGCAAGGTGGGGCCTTCCAGCCACTCCATCACGATGAAGTGATGCCCGCGCCCGTCCCCGTCGCGCCAGACGCCGGCGTCGCGGTAGGCCACGATGTGCGCGGAGCTTCGCGCCAGCTCGCCCAGCGCCTGCCCCTCACGCAGAAACGCCGCCTCGGCCTGGGCGGCCAGCCGCGGGTCCGCGATCGGCTTGAAGAGCTTCACCGCGACCGCCTCTTCGCGCTGCCGGTCCCGTCCGCGGAACACCCAGCCGAAGCCGCCCTCGGCGAGGGCCGACTGCACCTCGAAGCGCTCGCAGAGCAAGGCCCCGGCCAGCGGCGGGGGCGGACGCTCGGCGGCGAGGGTCAGCGGCGCGCGCTCGGTCGAGTCGGCCGCGAGCAGGTCGACCGGCGCGCCGTCGCAGACCAGCAGCGACGCGACCTCCTGGCGCACCCGGGGGTCCTCGATGGCGGCCAGGGCTTCCTCGCGGCCATCGGGCGGCAACTCGCGCAGGTCGAGAAAGCAGGCCTTCACCCGGGCGTGGCGGGCGGCGGGGTCGGTCATGCCGCCGTCATCTCGCGCAGCAGCCACGCACGCGCCATGGCCCAGTCGCCCTCCACCGTCCGCGTCGACACGCCGAGGATCGCGGCGACCTCCGGCACCGTCAGGCCGCCGAAGAACCGCAGCGCGACCACCTCGGCCTGCCTGGCATCCAGCGTCTCCAGACGGTTCAGCGCGTCGTGGAGCTCGAGCACGTCGGTCTCGTTGGTCGTGCTCAGGCCCAGTCCGTCCTCGAGCGAGAGCCTGGGGGCCCCACCACCGCGCCTGGCCGCGTTCCGCTTGCGCGCGTGGTCCACCAGGATGCGCCGCATGACCGTGGCCGCCACCGCGAAGAAGTGGGCGCGCCCCTGCCAGCTCATCCGTTCGTGGCCGATGAGCTGCATGAAGGCGTCGTGGACGAGCACGGTGGGCTGCAGCGTGTGGCCGGCCTTCTCCTGGCGCATCAGCGCCGACGCCTGGCGCCGCAGGTCGGCGTAGACCGCGCCGATGAGCTCGGCGGAGGCGTCCGCGTCGCCCTGGGCGGCCCGCTCGAGGAGGGCGGTGACGTGGCCCCGGCTGGTCATGCGGGTCGCGGGCCCGAGCGGGAGGGCGAGCGCAGGGTCTGTCGAAGCGCCCACTCGCTGCGGAGGATGCCCAGGATCATCAGCAGGCCGGCGACGTGGTGGATTGCGATGGTGAAGGCGGGCCACGCGGCGATGCCGGCGATGGCGGCGAGCATCGCTCCGAGCGCGGCGCGTGACCGGAGGCCGATGTAGGGCTCGGCGAAGGCGAACACGCCCGCCATCACGACGGCGTCGACGGCGAAGATCTGCTGCACCGACGCGCCGAGTCGCGCGCCCAGCGCGGCCGCCACGAGCTTGAAGAGGACGAAGAGGAGCAGCCAGGTGCGCAGGCGGCGGTTGAGCTCTTCGGCCGCGAACCAGCGGCGGCAGGCGAACACGACGGCGCCCACCGCGGCCGTGATGGCGAGCTGCGCCAGCACGATCTGCTGGGGATCCGTCGGGGGGCCCACGCGCAGGGTGCGGAGGCCGGCGGCGGCGAAGATGAGGAAGGCGGCGCCGGCCAGCGCGGCGCGAGCACGCCAGCCGGCCGCGGGATCCGGGCGACACTCGCCCGCGTCGGCGAGCGCGACGAGCAGCTGATCCATCGAGGGCCAGCGCGCCGCGGGTGATGCGGCCAGCCCGCGGCGGATGACGGCGACCACGCCCGGCGGGACCGGGCTGTGCTCGGGCACGGCGATCGCGCCCCGGGCGATGGCAAGCCGCAGCATCGGCAGGCTGTCGCGCACGAAGGGCGGGGCGCCGTGGAGCATCTCGAAGAGCGCGACGCAGAAAGCGAACTGGTCGCTGGCCGGCGTCGGCTCGCCGCCGTCGAGCTGCTCGGGCGCCATGTAGGCCGGCGTGCCCATGAGGCGGCCGGTGCGGGTCAGGGTGTCGCCGAGGAGCGCGCCGTCGGTGGCGCCGTCGTCGAAGGGCGCGCCGTCGGCAGCACGCGCGAGGCCGAAGTCGATGATGCGCGGCCGGCCGTCGGGGCCGACGAGCACGTTGCCCGGCTTGAAGTCGCGGTGAACCAGCCCCTGGTCGTGGGCGGCAGCCAGGCCGCCGCCCACGGTGATGAAGGTCTCGACGATCTGCCGCCAGTCGGGCGTGCGCGCCGCGAGCCAGGCCGCAAGGTGAGGCCCGTCGACGTACTCCATGGCGATGAAGACGCGGCCCTCGGTCTCGCCCACCTCGAAGACCGAGACCACGTTGGGGTGGTTGACCCGCGCCAGCGCCAACGCCTCGCGGCGGGCGCGATCACGCTCGCGCGGCGTGTTGCCGGCGCCGCGCAGCACCTTCAGGGCGACGCGGCGGTCGAGGCTGGGGTCGTAGGCGGCGTAGACCACGCCCATGGCGCCTGCCCCGGCGCGCTCCAGCACCAGGAAGCGGCCGAAATGCGGTGGGGCGGCCAGCGCTGCGGGAGCGACCGGCTCCGAGTCGGGTGGCCGCCTCAGCACCGCAGCCGAACCTGCTGACGCCAGAGGCGACGGCGCGTGGCGACCGCTCTCGTCCACTCCCGGGTCCCCCGTGTGCCGCTCGCGGCGTGTGGCAAGGAGTCCCGCGAGTGCGTGCGAATCCTACTGGATGCACGGGTCGACGCAAGCCGACCGCGGCTTCCGAGCGCCCCCCCGCGAGAAAAACCTGCCGTCCGATTGCGGGATCCGGGTCGGCATTGCGCCAGACCAATTACACGGTGATCACAGGGAGTGGACAGGTGACATCAGGAACATGTCGTCGGCGCGGCGGCCTCTGCCTCGCCCTGGCGCTGTTGATGGCGCTCGGATGCGGCGGAGGCTCAGAACAGCCCGACACCGCCGACGCCGGGGCCGACGCGGGGGCTGACGCCGGGACCGCGGCCGAGACTGACGCCGGGACCGAGACCGACACCGGGGCCGAGACCGACACCGGGGCCGAGACCGACGCCGGGGCCGGGGCCGAGACCGAGACCGAGACCGACACCGACGCCGGGGCCGAGACCGACACCGAGACCGAGACCGAGACCGAGACCGACCGAGACCGACACCGGGGCCGAGACCGAGACCGACACCGGGGCCGAGACCGACACCGAGGCCGAGACCGACACCGGGGCCGAGACCGACACCGAGGCCGAGGCCGAGACCGACACCGACACCGACACCGCGACCGGCACCGACACGGACACCGACACACTCGCGGACGCGGACGCGGACGCGGACACGGACACGGACTCGGCCGGACGCCGCCACGGACGCGGCCCCGGACGCCGCCACGGACGCGGACACGGCCACGGACACGGACACGGACGCGGACACGGACACGGACGCGGCCACGGACGCGGCCACGGACTCGGACTCGGACTCGGACTCGGACACGGCCCCGGACTCGGCCACGGACGCGGCCCCGGACGCGGCCCCGGACGCGGCCCCGGACTCGGCCCCGGACTTGGCCACGGACGCGGCCCCGGACTCGGCCACGGACACGGCCCCGGCCCCGGACGCGGACTCGGACGCGGACACCGACACCGACACCGCCTCCCCGAAGCTCTCGCTGACCATCCAGCCCCTCGATCCGACCACCGAGACCGATCTGGTCGCGACCCTCTTCTCCGACGGGCAGCCGCTCGACGCGGCGTCCGTCGAGTGGACCTGGACCGTGGACGGCGCCCCGTCGTCGGTCGCCAGCGCGACCGTCGCCAGCGGGCTCACCGCCCACGGCCAGCGCTGGCGGGTGGTCGGACGCCCGCTCGCGCCACCGGACTCGGCTGCGGCGTGGGCGGCGACGGTGATCCGCAACTCCCCACCGTCGCTGGCCGCGGCCTCGTTGGCGCCCGCCCAGGTGAGTCGCGCGGCGACGCTCACCTGCTCGTGGCCGGAGCCCGCCGACCTCGACGCGGACGAGGTGAAGGTCCTGGTGGCCTGGTACCGCGTGACCGACGGCGGGGACCACCGCCTCTCGGGCGAGGGGCCCACCCGCGGCGCCGCCGACCTCCTGCCGGGGGACCGGGTGGTCTGCGAGGCCACACCGGACGACAGCTTCGACGCGGGTCCGACCCTGAGCTCGGGCGAGAGCGTCGTGGTCAACGGCCCGCCGACGGTGGCCTCGGCCACCGTGGTCCCCGGGCTGGGCTTCAGCGAGGCGTCCTACGTGTGCGTCCATGGCGACGTCGCCGACCCGGACGGTGACCTGGTGACCCTGGACTACGCGTGGACGGCGGACGACTCGCCGTTGGACGGCGCCGACTCGTTCCTGCTCGAGGACGCACCGGCCGACGTCGACCTGCGATGCTCGGTCACGCCCCAGGATCCGTGGGACGCCGGCGCGCCCGCGGTCTCGGCGTCGCTGCACACGACCTACGCCCCGCCCCAGGTCGGCGCGGTCGTCCTGGAGGGCGGCTCCTGGTGCCAGCCGTGGACCTGCGACGCCCAGGGCGTCGCGTACCCGAGCGGGTCGCCGCTGCCGACGGCCTCGATCGCCTACCGCTGGACCGTCGACGGCGTGGACCCCGGCGTGACCGCGCCCACCCTCCCGGCGGAGGAGGTCGGCCTGGGCCAGGCGGTCCGCTGCTTCGCCCGGGCGTCCGACGGGACCGCCGACGATGGCGGGGCGCCGATCTACGGCGCCGAGCTCGGATCCTCCGCGGTCACCGCCAGCGATCGGCCACCGAGCTTCCTCTCCGAACCGACGATCCGCAGCCACGGCCGCTCAGGCGACCTGGCCCGGTGCGAGTTCACCGTCACCGATGACTGCTCGGTCGCCCAGACCGTGGTCCTGTGGTCCATCGACGGGCAGACGCTGCCCGACGAGACCGGGGTCGAGCTGCGCATCCCGGAGGCCTCGCCGGGCGCCGAGGTCAAGTGCACGGTCGCGGCTTTCGACGCCCTCCAGTACGCCGCGGCCGCCGCCTCCAACACCCTGGTTCTCTCAGCCACCGGCTGGAGCATCGTCGGCGACTCCGCGGACGCGCTCTTCGGCTACGACCTCGACGTGGTGCCGGACCTCGACGGCAACCAGTTCGACGAGATCCTCGTAGGGGCCCCGGGCGCCAGCACCGAAGCCGCGTATCAGGCGGGAGCGCTCTTCGTCGTCGGCGGCCGCGACGACGTGGAGCTGCTCGACCTCGCCGGGATCCGCGAAGGGGTGGGTGGCAACGCCGTCATCGGCGACTCGGGCGGCTACGATCTCGAGCACATGGTCTGCGGCCCCTTCACCTTCAGCGGAGGCTGTCCCCAGCTCAGCGATCCCGGCGAGATCGACGGCTTCGTCAAGGGGCCGGCGGGCGCGGGGCTGGGCTTCAGCGTCGCCAGCCCGGGCGACATCGACGGCGACGGGGTCGCCGACATGGTCGCGTCGGCGCCCTACATGCAGATCGGGCGCGTCTTCCGCGGGCGCACCTTCGTGATCTCGGGTCAGGGCGCGGCACACTCGACCGATCTGCTGGGCAGCGTCGCCAGCGGGAGCGACGGCGCGGGCTACGTGTTCGACGGCGAGTGCGGCCGCCGGCTCGAGGTCGACCGGACCGAGGGGGTCGCGGTGGCTCGCGATGGCGGCAACGGCGACCTCGCCGGCTTCCGCGTGGCCGAGCTCGGCGACGTCAACGGCGACGGCCTGGGTGACTTCGCGGTGGGCGCCGTCAACAGCGGGGATGTCGACGAGGGTACCGTGTACGTGGTGTATGGCCGCGCGGACGGCCAGCGAGTGACCGGCAGCGACCTCTACTCCCGCGGCTGCTTCCCCAACGAGCAGGACGGCCCCGGCGCGCGGTCGGGCCAGGCCGGCTTCGCGATCCTCGGCTACGACGCGGGCATCGGCGAGTCCAACTGGGGACGCTCCATCGCACCGGCCGGCGACTTCGACGGCGACGGCTACGATGACGTGCTGCTCCACGCACCCGGACTGGGCGCACCCTACTCCTACCTGGTCTTCGGCGGGCCCGACGCGGTGGCGCTCGAGCTCGAGACGGCGGGGCCTCCCCAGGCCCTCGCGCTGTGGCACGGGGACTTCAAGTACACCGCGGCCGACGGATTCACCGGGCGCTACGCGGGCGGTCTCCCCGCCGGCGGAGGCGGCGACGTCAACGGCGACGGCTACGACGACATCGCCATCCAGGCGGTGGACTTCGACCTGCCTGCAGGGCTCAGCGTGCTCTATGGAGGCCCCGATCGCAGCGCGGTCGTCGGCCTGGACCAGGCCGCAGACGGCTCCAGGGGCTTCACGGTGGGCGGCGGCACCAACGTCGACGCCTTCATCGGCGACGTCCGGATCGTCGGCGATGTGAACGGCGATGGGTACGACGACGTGGCGATGGGGGTGCCGACCGACGCGGGTGTCGGACGCACCTATGTGGTCTTCGGCGCTGCGGGCGACCCGGGCGTCAGCTTCGACGATCTGCTGGCGGGCGTCGGCGGCTTCGTCATCGAGGGTAGCGAGCCCGGCGAACAGCTCGGCTGGTCGGTGGCGGGCGGCGACATCGACGGCGACGGGCTCGACGACGTGCTGGTCGGGGCACCCTTCGCCACGGTGGGCGGACAGGCGAAGGCCGGCAGGGTGGTCATCGAGTACGGCCGGGACTTCAGCGGACTCATCACGGCGTACGGATCGCGAGACGCCGACACGCTGATGGGGACCTCGGGCGCCGACGCGATGGTGGGCGGTCAGGGCGACGACCTCCTCGTCGGAGCGGGCGGTGAGGACGTGCTCTACGGCGGCGCGGGCGACGACGTCCTGGAGGTGGCCGACGCCTCGTTCCGCCGTGTCCGGGGCGGCGGGGGCGACGACACGTTGAAGCTGGGCGCCGGGATCACCAGCTTCGACTTCGCGGCCGTGGCCAGCCGGGTGGCGGACATCGAGCGCGTCGGCCTGAGCGGCCAGTCGCTGGTGGTCAGCCAGGTCAGCGTGACGGGGCTGAGCAGCACCAGCAATCGGCTCATCATCGACGGCGCCAGCGGGCACGTCATCGCGCTCGAAGACGACGCCTGGCGCGGTCAGGGCCTGGTGAGCGATGGCGGGCAGCAGTACCTGAAGCTGGTGGACGGGTTCGCAGAGCTCTGGATCGACGTCCGCCTCGACACGACGATCCCACCAACAGTGACCGAGCTGTCGGTGGACCTCGACGAGAACACGCCGGACCAGACCGTGCTGGGCAAGATCGACGCCACGGACCCCGACGGCGACGACAGCGCGCTGGTGTGGACGATCCTCGAACGCGATGACGGCGGTGCGCTCGAGGTGGACGCGAGCACCGGCGAGATCCGGGTCGCCGACAGCGGCAAGCTCGACTTCGAGCAGGCCGCCCACACGATGACCTTGGTGGTGCAGGTTCACGACGAAGACGGTCTCTCGCAGACGACCACCGCCACCTTCGCCCTGCAGGACGTCAACGAGGCGCCGGAGTTCTTCTACGCGAATCAGCTCTGGAGCGTGGAGGAGGGCGGCGCGCCCACCGAGGTGATCGGGACCGTATCCGCGCAGGACGTCGACGCAGGCGACGCCCTGAGCTTCGCCATCGTCGACGACCCCGACGAGCTCTTCGCCATCGACGCCGACACCGGCGCAGTCACCGTGCGCGTGGGCACCGCGCTGGACTATGAGACGGCCACCGAGCACACCCTCGGTATCTCCGTGACCGATACAGGCGGGCTCTCCGCCGAATCGGACCTGACGATCGAGGTCCGCGATCGCGACCAGATCGAGCAGCACGTCACGCTGACCTCGGCGCTCCGCGATTGGGGCCTGCGCTCGGACAACGAGGCGCAGGACTTCGACATCTATGAGCTCTACCCGACCACGGCGGCGGGCTTGCCCTTGCTCTGCATCACCTGGGACATCACCGGCGGGGCGGAGCATCAGGAGACCTTCGGCAACAACATCCCCACCGCGGCGCTGCTGCCGATGCAGTTCAAGGCCGAGACCGCCGGCACCCTCTGCGTGGAGGTCGGCGTCGCCTACGACACCGGCCGCTTCAACGCGGACGTGCCCGTCACCGTGGACATCGGCTTCCCCGACGAGGTGACGCCCGGCGAGACTGTCGCGCTGGCCACGAGCTACACCATCCCCGAGCAGGGAGGCGCGTTCTGGGGGAACACGCCCCGCCTGGAGGTCCGCGGCGGGATCGAGGCCTTCGACGTGTCGGTCCACATGGACTACTGCGAGGGCTTCTGGTTCGAGCAGGGCCAGCAGGAGTGCACCGTCGTCGTCGACCAGCCCGGTCCCCTCAACGCCCAGGCGAGCGACGGGTTCAATCTGAAGCCGGTGGCGTGGATGGGTCCGGCGTCCTCGTCGGGCACCGAGTGGTCCGCGGCGACCACCTCCCCCATCGTCGCCGACACCGCCGACCTGCAGATCGATTGGGACCACATCCTCCTGAACCTGGTCAGCAAGCTGGGCATCCCGCTGAACACCGGGACGATCATCAACGACGGCGACGGCGCCGCGTACTCCACCCAGATCGACTACGTCATCTTCAACCAGGAGCTGGTCTACATCCTCGATTCGAAGTGGGACTTCGACATGGACGTGGACGGGTTCGACGTGGCCGTCACCCTCGAGGACGGCAGCGTCACCGAGTTCCCGCTGGGCTCCGTGGGGCAGCTCGCGATGCCGCCGGCCGGCGACCCCGTCTACGACGACGGTCTGGTCGGCATCGAGGTGGCCATCGTCCCGCACGCGAAGTTCAAGAGCCGTCTGAGGACCAACCAGAAGGTCGGGTTCACCACGACGATCGCCGGCGTGAAGATGACCGTCATCGACGACAGCGGCGAGGTGCTGCTGGTGCGCGAGGGAGGCCCTGTCTTCGACGACCAGTGCTCGGTCAAGACCATCAACCAGACCGGCGGCCTCACCGGCGGCTGCCTCGAAGGGCACGACGACGACACCTTCAAGTACGACATCACCGGCTTCCGGCCTCAGGTGCTGCTCGGCTCCATCGACGTCAAGGCGGGGAACTAGACCATGGGTGCGCGACACGTCTCGGGCTTCGCAGTGCTGGGGCTCCTCCTGCCAGGGGCCGCCATCGCCAACCCGCCCATCTTCGCGGCGGGGACGCCGATACTGTCCCTGGCGGCGGCACCGCGGGCGGTCACCGCCGCGGACATCGACGGCGACGGCGACGACGACCTCGTCCTCTGCGGCGCGGCGGGGCTGTCCTGGGTCGAGAACACCGGCGCCGCGTGGGTGGAGCACGCCATCACGGCGCAGACCGCGCTGGGCGAGTGCAGCGCGGTGGTCACCGCGCGCTTCGACCGCGACGGAGCCGTCGATGTCGGTTTCGTCGGCCCGACCGAGGCGGGAGTGCTCTACAACGACCAGGCCGGGACCAGCTGGTCCTTCACGCGCGTCTCCGACACCTATGTCGGCGCGACGCGAGTCGCCGCCTACGATGTGCGGCTCGACGGCTGGCCCGACTTCTTCGCGTTGGTCGAGAAGAGCCTCATCGACTTCCACGACAATGAGGGCGAGCGCGGGGCCTTCACCAAGGCGACCGCTGACCCCATCACCCTGGCGCTGCACGACGCCATTCTCGACGTGGTCGACCTCGATGGGGACCGCTTCCCCGAGGTCCTGACGGACAACCCCATCGGTCTCGGGTTCGAGGTCTACAGCAGGACGCCCGGCGGATGGTCGACCTCCTCGGTGACCGGCCCCTTCGTCTCGGACGAGCTGGTGTCCGGCGACATCGACGGGGACGGCGACGCCGATGTCGCGCTGGTGGGGCTGATCGGCATCTCCTGGAGCGAGAACGTGAACGGCACGCTCTCGGATGCGGTGCCATCCTTCGCGCCAGCGACCTCGCTGCTCATCGCGCTGGCCGACGTCGACCAGGACGGCGGCGCCGACATCCTCCATGTCGACGCCGACAACGGGCTGCGTCTGCTCGCCCTGCACGGAGGCGAGTGGGACGTGCGGACGCTGGGAGCGGCGCAGACCCCGGCGCCCTCCGCCCTCGTGGCGGCCGACCTGGACCAGGACGGCGATCTCGACGTGGTGGTCGCCGGCGACGGCGGGCTGTACCTCCACGCCAACGTCACCGTCCACGCCGCCTCCGACACCACGCGCTCGGTCGACCTCCCCGGCACCTACACAGCGCCCGACTTCGTGGTCGCAGGCGACTTCGACGGCGACGGGGACCAGGACCTCGCCGTGGCGAGCGACAGCAGCGCCAGCACCCGGCTGTTGACCTGGAAGGACGGCGTCTGGAGTCAGGCCGGCGTCCTCGCCAGCGTCCGCCTCCATGGCGAGGGCGTGGCGGTGGACTTCGACGCCGACGGCGACATCGACGTGCTGGGCGCCACGGACAGCGGCATCGCGCTGCTCCGGAACGACGGCGCGATCCCCTGGCCCGGTTCGAGCCACGATGTGGCTTCCGGGCTGGACATCGCGGTCGGAGACCTCGACGGCGACGGAGACCCGGACGTGATGACCGGCTCACGCGACTCCGGCGCCCTGGCGTGGGTGGAGAGCCTCGATTGGGGTTCAGATCTCGCGACCCACTCCATCGACGCGAGCTGGAGCGGCTTCGACGAGCTGGCGATGGCCGACGTGGACGGCGACGGTGCGCTGGACCTCGTGGTGGCGCAGTTCGATGGTGAATCCGACGAGGTGGCCTGGTACCGGAACGGGGGAGACGGGAGCAGCTGGGAGCGGCACCTCATCGCCGCGGTCGAGGGACCCGCGGCCGTGACGGCGGGCGATATCGACCGAGACGGTGTCGTCGAAGTGGTCGTGGCCACCGCTGCCGCCGGCATCCAGGTCCTGGGGCCCATCGTCGATCCGGCCGCGGAGTGGCAGGTCGAGGTGGACTGGCCGCTGGGAGGAGCGCGCGTCGCGCTGGGCGGTCTCGTGAACATCGACTACGACGGGCGCCCGGATTGGACCGCGCCCCACAGCCTCTTCATGAGCTGGATGGATCTGCACGGCGACGTGTTCGAGTCGGGACTGACCACCTCGTCGACGGACGTCGCGGCCAGCGCGGTGGCCGACCTGGACCATGACGGCGATCTCGACCTGGTGGCCGCCGTGCAGGGGCAGGACCGGATCGCCATCTGGTTCAACGACCGGGAGAGCGCCGCGCTCTCCGCGGTCAGCTTGCAGCAGCAGAGCTGGCCGAGGGCGGCTCCGGACACCATCTACGAGGGCGCGCAGTTCTTCATCGATCACCTGGGTGTCCCCGCTGACCTCGACCTGGAGCTGCGCTCCTGCACGCTGAGCGGCACGCTCGCGGGCGTGCCGCTCAGCGCCGATGAGCTGATGAGCTGGCTCGAGGTCACGCTGTACTTCGACGCCAACCACAGCCTGACCCACCAGGCGGGGGAGCCCGCGCTCGAGACGAGCGCGGGCGTGGAGGGCGGTGAGTATCGTTTCTCGCTCCAGCCCGGCGCGCTGGTCCTCGAGCCCGGCGAGGACCGCTTCTATTTCGTGGGAGTGGCGCTGACGTCCGCGGCCTTCGCGGACGTGCCCTCCGCCGAGCTGGCGCTGACCTGGGGCGCCGACTGCGCGGTCCAGACCGCGGGACACGAGGACGGCGCCATCACCCGGATCGGCCTCGGCGGCACCGTCACCATGCGCTTCGGCGTCGGCAACCGGCTGCTGCAGCCGGGGGCGCTCTCCGGTGAGGTCGCGAGCGGAGAGAGCGTCACGCTCGACGCGCTGCAGGGGAGCACGGACCCCGACGGCGACCCGATCTCGCTGGTGGGGGTGATCGCCCCGCCGAGCCACGGCGAGGTGACCGCCCATCCGGATGGGACGCTCACCTACGCCTCGGCCGACGATGGGGCCACGGAGGACGTGTTCATCTACGCGCTGACCGACGGCATCCAACAGGTGTGGGCGGCCGGAGATGTCACCATCCTCGTGTCGTCCCAGGCGCCCTTCGCCGTGGGCGGCGAAGCCAGCACGGTGGAGGACCGCCCCCTGACCATCGCGCTCGAGGGCGGAGACGGAGACGACGAACCCACCTTCATCGTGACCCAGGCAGCCGCCCACGGCAGCGTCGAGCTGCTCGACGCCGAGGCCGGCCTGGTCGTCTACACGCCGGAGGCGAACTACGTCGGTTCGGACAGCTTCACGTTCCAGGTCGTGGCGGGGGGCGAGACCTCGGCTGCGGCGACCATCGCCCTGACGGTGACCGCCACCGACGAGGACGACGACGATGGAGACGGCCTGCCCGACTGGTACGACAACTGCCGCGATGAGCCGAATCCCCAGCAGCGGGACCTGGACCAGGACGGCGCGGGCGACGCGTGCGATCTCGATGACGACGGCGACGACGTGCCGGACGACGAGGACGACTGCCCGCGTGTCCCGGACCCAGCGCAGGCCAACCACGACACCGACGCGCTCGGCGACGCCTGCGACGATGATGATGACAACGACGGGGTGCACGACCGGATCGACGGCTGCCCGTGGGACTCGGACCCGGGACAGGAGGATCTGGACGGGGACGGCTGGGGCGACGCCTGCGACGAGGACGACGACGGCGACGGGGTTCCCGACGAGGCGGACAACTGTCCCGGAGTCCCCAACCGGGGCCAGGCCAACCATGACGACGACGGGCTCGGCGACGCGTGCGACGACGACGACGACGGCGATGGCGTGGCCGACGCCGACGACCTCTGCCCTACCACCCCGGACGCGAGCTCTCTGGACAGCGACCAGGACGGCGTGGGCGACGCCTGCGACGAGGACCGGGATGGGGACGGCACGCCGGGCGACGTGGACTGCGATGATGACGACGCCCTGGTCGCCTTCGAGCAGACCTTCCATGCCGACGAGGACGGCGACGGCTTCGGCGTGGCAGCCGACCCGCTCGTACAGTGCGCCGCGCTCGCGCCCGAAGGGTATGCCGAGGTCGCAGGCGACAACTGCCCGTCCACCTTCAACCCTGACCAGGCGGACCAGGACGGAGACGGCCAGGGCGACGCCTGCCAGGGGCTGAACCCGCAGTTCGCGGTAGACGGCGCCTCCGGCGACGGCGACCGTCAGGGTGCCGGCGCACAGCGATCCCCTGGCGCCGCGCCCCAGGGTGAGCCCGGGGCAGCGGACGACTCCGCGCCGCCCTCCGAAGCGGGCCCCGCGGCCCATCCGGCGCAACGCGGCGTCTCCGCCGGCGCGGCAACCGGTGGCTGCAGCGGCGGCGGCGCGGTCCCGTGGGATCAGGGCCTGCTCTGGGCCATGACGCTCGGCGGCCTGGCCGCCGCGCTCCGGCGCAGGCGGAGCGGCCCCATCGCTCGGCTTCGCTGAGACCGCCTGAAGCGGGCGCCCATCAGGGCGCCTCGGCCGGGGCAATGTGCCTCGCCGGACAGAGGCGTGGGGCAGCAGGGCACGCACGTCCGCGCCCCAACCGCGAGCGCCGCGAGGCGGACGCGGGGGCGCGAAGCGGCGAGCTCACTCGCCGACGACGAAGGTGACCTTCATGTTGACCTGGTACTCGTGGACCTGGCCGTTCTGCAGGTTCACCTGCTGGTCCTTGATCCAGGCGCTCCGGATGTCGTTGAGCGACTTGCCCGTGCGCTCGAGGCCACGCCGGATGGCATCCTCGAAACCCTTGGGCGACGTGCTGCTGATCTCGATCGACTTGGCGACAGACATGGAACTCTCCTCTCGGTGTCTGGGAGGGGCGCGGGGAGCGGCGTCGGCCGCGGCCGAGGTCGGACCACTCGGCGCCCTCCAACAGGATGCTGGCACGACGCGTCTCGCCGTGCGCGGCCCGACAGGCTGCAACGGCCATGCCGGCCGAGGTCGGTCGCAGCGACGCTCAGCCTTCCCGGCGCGACATTCGGCCTTCCCGGCGCGACACTCGGCCTTCCCGGCGCGACACTCGGCCTTCACGGCGCAACATTCGGCCTTCCCGGCACGCGACCCTCGACCTTGTCGGCCAGCGGCGCTCAGCGTTCCCGGCGAGCGCCGCTCTGCTCTCCCGGCGCGCGACCGTCGGCGTTCCCGGCGCCTGACGTTCAGCGTTCCCGCCGAGGGACGCCCGGCGCTACCGGCGCCCGACGTTCGGCCTTCCCGGCGCGAGGGCCTCGGCGTCCCCCGCGCGAGGCGCTCAGCGTTGCCGGCGCCCGCTGCTCTGGCCTCCCGGCGCGCGACCGTCAGCGTTTCCGGCGCCCGACGTCCGGCGGTCCCGGCGCCCGACGTTCGGCACTGCGGGGGCGAGGCGCTTGGCGTGACCAGCGCGCGAGGCTCAGCATCGCAGGCGCGCGAAGCTCGGCGGTGCGGACGCGCGAGGCTCAGCGTTCTCGGCGCCGGGCCAGGGCGTTGCCGAGGCGGGTGCCCAGCAGGGTCGCGCCCGTGACCAGCACCCTCCCCACGTGGGTGTGGGGGTCGCGACAGCCGACGGTCAACAGCGCGCACGGCCCCTGGCCGTCCTCCACCGGCACGATGAGGAGCTGATCCACCGCCAGGAAGCGCGGCGTCCCGGCGCGGGCGACGAAGCGCAGGCGGCTGCGGGGCACCTCGACCTGCAGAGGGCGCCCCGAGAACGGCGCCAGGCTGGCCAGCGGGGTGTCGGCGAAGCGGATCGTGCCGTGCAGCAGCTCGCTGGAGAGGTCACCACGGGCAGCGACCACCTGCCAGGCGTCGGTCCCCTCCTCGGCGACGAGGCACTGCACCGAGTCGCAGCGCAGGTGCTCCCAGATCATGCGCGTCGCAAGCTCCAGCAGGCTCATCGTGTCGTTCGCGTCCGGGTCGAGGCGGTCCAGCGAGTCGGCGATGGCCCTGAGCGCGCGATCGTCCTCCTCGGCGGGCGGGGCCAACCCCGCGGCCGGCATCGAGTCCAGGGTGGGCAGGCGCCCCAACCAGCGCGCCTGGGCCGCCTCGAAGGCCGTCGGGGGCCCGCGCCGGCTGGGGTCGTCGGCCTTCACCGCGCGGATGATCGCCTGGCGCCCCTCCACATCGGTGAGGCGTACGGTCCCGTCGTCGTCCAGCGCGCACAGGGCATTGCCGATGGCCCAAGGCGTCTCCATCTCCTCGAGGCAGAGGTGGAGCGCGGCCATCCAGTGCGGCGCGTCAGCGCTGAAGCGCGTGGGAGATCTGCCCCCTTGGCGCTCCGCCAGCAGGATCTGGAATCGGGGCATCGCTTGGTCTCGTCTCAGCCCGGGTCGACGGAGGGACCCGCGGCTCCGTGCACACACTCTACTACGGTCGCCTGGCGGAACGGCAAAAGCCGCCGGGGCGAGCCGGCTCATCTCCCACCTCGCGGTCGACGGGCACCGACGTCCGGGGAGAAGCACCCCCACCGATCTACGGGATTCCCCGGTAGCTTGCACGCCTTCGCCACCGGAGATGCGCCCGCGGCCAGCGTTCGCGCGGACCCGGGTCGCAGACTGTCGCCCGCCGTCCGCTGTGATATGCAGCCTGCATGATCGAGACGGCCGCCACCGACGCCAGCCCCGCGCCCGCTGTTGCCCCGCCACCCGAGGATCCGACGACGCTGCTCGCCTTCGCCCGGGGCGTGGCCGAAGGAGACCTGGCCTGGTCCGGCGCCGCGCCGTCGGCGGCCTGCCGACGCGAGGCCGCGCGCGTGCTCGACGCGGGGATGGCCGAGATCGTCGCCTCGCTCGACGCCACCCTGGCGGCCACCGAGCCGGCCCAGGGCCTGGAGCTCCTGCGGGTGAGCGGCGCCCTGGCCATCCTGTTGCCCGAGGTGGAGGCCCTGCACGGCTTCCACCGCTCCTGCCGGGTGCACCACAAGGACTTGTGGGCCCACACCCTCGAGGTGGTCGAGCGCGCGCTCCCCGATCCGGACATCCGATGGGCCGCTTTGATGCACGACGTGGGCAAGGTGCCCACACGTACCGTGGACGAGCGCGGCCGGGTCAGCTTCTTGCGCCACGAGCGCGTCGGCGCCCTCCTGATGCGCGGGGCCGGGGCCCGACTGGCCATGGCCCCCGAGCGGATCGAGCGCATCGCCTTCGTCATCGAGCACCACGCGCGCGTCAACGCCTACCGCCGCGACTGGAGCGACCGGGCCGTGCGCCGCCTCGTCCGGGAGGCCGGCGTCCGGCTGGACGACCTGATGGCCTTCTCCGGCGCCGACTACACGACGCGGAGGCGTGAGCGCGCGTCGAAGATCCGGGGCAACCTGCGCGATCTGCGCTCGCGCGTGGACGCCCTGGCCGCCGCCGACGCCACCCCGCCGGCGCTCCCCCACCGCATGGGGCGGGCGCTGTGCGAGGCGTTGCACATCGCGCCGGGCCCCGAGGTGGGGCGGCACCTCTCGTGGCTGGAGGCCGAGCTGGCCGCCGGTCGCCTTCCCCCCGAGCCCGGCGTCGACGAGTGCGTGGCGGCCTTGCGCGCCGAGCTGGCCCGGCGCGACCCGGCCGGGCCCGCCGCCCACCCGGCCGGCGAGGAGATGGGCTGATCCGCATCGGCTGCACCGCCGAGACGGGTCCGTCGACCGCACGCCGGGACCTGGCGGTGGCACGTCGCCGCCGGGCCGAGGAGGATCCGTCGACCGCACGCCGAGAGGTACCGGTCGCACGTCGCACCTGGGCGGCGGTTCCGTCGACCGCACCTGGCGGCGGCACGTCGCACCCGGGCGGCGGAGGCGGTGTCGACCCGGTCGGGCCCGGCCGGCGGCGACTCCTGCCGGCCCCTTCAGAAGGGATAGAGCAGGTCGAAGTGGAAGCGCTGGCCGCGCTCGTAGCTGGCGCAGGTCCCCTCGTCGCCGCGATCGACCAGCGCCACGTCCGACCGCCACTCGATGCAGCGCCGGCGCCCGAAGGCCTTGCCCCAGTCGAAGCGCACGGGGATCTGCCCGCCGATGAGCCAGCGCACGCCGAGACCCGCCGAGAAGCGGAAGCTCTGGGCGTGCAGATCCTTGTGCCGTAGCGCCAGCGCGCCGCCGTCGAGGAAGCTGCCCAGCCAGATGCCGGCCCCTCGCAGCACGGGGATGCGCAGCTCGAGGCTGCCGTTGAGGACGAAGTTCCCGCCGCCCAGCTCGCGCACGCTGGTGATGTCGCGCTCGAGCACGCCGTGCTTGTCGTAGCGACCCACCGAGTGGTCGGCGAAGCCCCGCAGGCCGTTGGACCCACCCAGGGTGAAGCGCTCGTTGGGCGGCAGCAGCGTGTCACCGCCGGCGCTGGTGCTGCCGCCATACCGGATGAAGTACGCGATGATCGGGCCGAAGCGCGGCGACAGCGCGCCCTCGAACTGGGCCTGCCACTTCACGAAGTTGTTCACCCGCGCCGTGCGCGACTCGGCGACGCCCTGGCGGTCGATCTCCAGGATGTAGCGCAGCTCGGCGGCCATGGCGAAGCCGCGGGTGGGGTGCAGCGGGTTGTCCTGGTTGTCCCAGCGCCAGCGCACCGACGGGCGGACCTGGGGCTGGAAGGGCGGCGCGTCGCCCCCGCGCAGGCAGGCCTCCCCGCCGGGGTTGGCGAAGCAGATCATCGAGGCCTTCACGCCCACGCTGAGGCTCATGCGCTGCGTGAGCGGCCAGGTGAGGCTGGTGGCGACCCCCAGCTCCTCGCGGTCGAGCTGCTCGTCGACGCGGTTGAGCTCGGCCAGCAGCTCGAAGGTGAGCGTGATGTCCGAGTCGAGGAAGCGCGGGATCTCCAGCGTCGGCACGATCGAGAGCAGCCGCACCGGCACCTTGGTGGAGAAGCCATACTGCAGCGGGACCCGCAGGCGGTAGCCCAGCCCCAGGAAGTGCCGGTCGATGTACTCGGCCTCGAAGTTGAGCAGGATGTCGGGGAGCGCCAGGGCGAACACCCGCGCCAGCCCCGAGGTGCTCCGGTCTCCGCCGGCCGTCCCCTGCGCCACCAGCGAGCCGATGATCGGCGGCGCGCGGCTGTTGCGGTCGGCCTCGCGGTCGATGGTGCGGAAGCCGGCGGCCAGGTCCACGAAGCGGCTCTCGGCCTCCTCGACGGCCACCACCAGCGAGATCTGCTCGGGCGCCGGGGTCTCCTGCGCGCCGATGCGCTCGATCTTCACCGACGTGAAGACGCCGAGGTTGCGCAGCCGCTTGGAGGCCTCGACGATCCGGGCCTGGCTGTAGGGCTCACCCGGCTTGGGGAGGTCGCGCACCAGCACGCTCGGCCGCGTCTTGAAGTTCCCGCGCCAGAAGATCTGCCCGACCACGCTCCGCCGCCGCTCCTCGACCACCAGGATGAGCTCGGCCGTCCGCGAGTGCACCTGGGCGCAGTCGCCTCCGACGGGCGGCGCCTCCTCGGAGTCGCAGGTGGTCGTCAGCTCGGCCTGGTGATAGCCCCGCTGCTCATACCAGCGGCGGATGCGTTTGAGCCCGTTCTCGAGCTGGTAGGTGCCGAAGGCGTCGCCCTTGTGGAGGCTCAGCAGCTTCTCGAGCTCCGCAGTCGGCAGCGCCTTGTTGCCGATGATGGTCGGCTCCTCCGACAGGCGCGTGCGCGGGCCCTCCTCGAAGGGGATCTCCAGGTAGACCACCGTCTCGCTCTTGCGCTTGCGCACCCGGAAGACGCGGTCATCGAGGCTGTACTCCCAGATGAGCCACCCCTTCGACTCGATCTTCCGCCGCCGCGGCACCCGCGGTCGCTCCTCGCCCGAGGAGAGGAAGCGGAACGCGTAGAAGCCCCGCTCGCGGTAGAACTGCGCCAGGCTCTTCAGGTCGGCGAACACCGCGTCCACGCCGACGAAGCCGCCGTCGCCGAGCGTGTCGTAGACGTTGGTGCTGATGACCTCGAGCAGCTCGTCCTCGGAGAAGGACCGCCTCCCGGGGAAGAGGATGCCCTGGATGCGCCGCTCCCCCTCCAGGGTCAGCCGATAGTCGATGGTGCCCGCCACCGGCGAGACGGCGGCGCCCGCGACGTCCGCGCGCGGCACCTCGACATGGGTCATCGACACGTCGGCGAAGAGGTAGCCCTGCTGCTGCAGCGCATAGCGCAGATTCTCCGCGCCCCGGACGGCCTCGTCGCGGTCGAAGACGCCCGACTCCCCGAAGGGCAGCGTCTGGCGCCATTCACTGAAGCTGGCGCGCTCATAGGGTGCCCCCTCGAAGCTGCTGGTCTCCTCGAGTCCGTAGGGGTCGCCCAGGCGAAAGGCCGGCAGCGCCTCGTCGCCCGCCACCGCCGCCGTCGGGCGGCGCCAGACGCGGATGAGCCAGCACCGTTCGGTGCGCACCAGCACCGTCAGCGTCAGCGGGTCCCCCTCGGCGCGCACCTCCACCTGCGGCCGCATGTAGCCGATGGACTGGAAGAAGGTCTCCAGGGTGCGCCGGATGTTGCGCAGGTTGCGGCTGGTGACCACGCCGCCGACGCGCAGCGCCACCAGCTTGCGGATGCGAGCGCGCGACACCTGCGGGCAGCCGGGCTCGCCCGGCGCGGGCGTGAGGAGCTGCTGGTGCTCCACGACCAGCTCGCGCACCCGCGAGCGCGCCCCCTCGTCGATGGCGATGTCCACATCCAGCGTGATGGGGTCGACCGCCGTCACGGTGACGTCGAAGCGCACCTGCTCCAGCCCCTCGCGGCGGTACAGCCGGGTGAGCGAGTCGATCTGCCGCGCGATGGCCTCGCTCTGGTCCTCCTGACCCGGCACCACCTCGAGGATCGAGCCCGGCCGCAGGAACACGCGCTTCTTGATCTCCTCGAGCCGGAACGCCTTGTTGCCGTGGATATGCACCTTGCGCACGAAGCGGTTGAGTCGCACCACCACCGTCAGGCTCACGCCCTCGGCGGCCGGGTCGGGCTCGCAGCGGAAGACCACCTCGTTGAAGAACCCGGTCTGGGCCAGCCGCGCCATCGCCCGGTCGCGCCCGTCGGGCCCCATCACCCGACCCGCCTGGAGCCCGGCGAGGTCGAGCAGGCGCTCGCGATCGCCGGCCT
Organism: Deltaproteobacteria bacterium; assembly: GCA_020632695.1. Taxonomy (GTDB): domain Bacteria; phylum Myxococcota_A; class UBA9042; order PHBI01; family JACKFB01; genus JACKFB01. Next base: position 236,611 of record JACKFB010000003.1, on the reverse strand, counting down.
CCTTGCACACGCCGGCCTCGCAGGGGGCGAAGGCCACGCGAGTGATGGGCTTGAACAGGCAGTCGTCGTCGGTGGCCTGGGCCACGGGCGGCGGCTCGGGAGCGGGCGCGTAGGGGTCCGTGGGTTCGGCGGGCAACGGCTCGAGGCCGGGCGGCGTCTGCGCGGCGACAGACGAGGCCAGCGTGGCGAGCAGCGCGAGGCCGAGCGCGCGAGCGGTGAGGAGGGATCGGCTCAATCGAGGGGGATCCGGTACTTGAAGCGAGCTTCGTAGGTCTGCGAGGGGTTGGTGGAGTTCTGGACGCGCTGCAGGTTGCCCTCGATCGAGAGAGAGTCGGTGATCTGGAAGCGGAATCCGGCGGTGACCCGCGTCTCCTCAGCCTCCTGGGCGACCCGGGTGCGCAGCCGGGCGGCGTGGCCCAGCGCGCTGGCGACCTCGGCGGTGACGCTGGCGTCGGCGCCGACCTCGACGCTGAAGGTATCGATGATCGGCGACTGCAGCACGCGCGCCAGTGCGTCGCCGAAGTCGTACCGGAGCGAGAGCCCGCCCTGGCTCGAGGCCGCCTCGTCCTTGGGGCGCCCGGTGAGGATGAGCGACTGCAGGTCCGCCTGGTCGAAGGTCGGCGCGTCGTTGGACCACAGCTCGAGGTTGAGGTGGCTCGGCGTGCCGGTGATGCGGATCGACACGGTCACCTGCCGCTCCTCGTTGGTGTCCGAGAGCGCGGCGTCGGAGAGCGCCAGGTAGGTCACCTCGGTCTGCGCCTCGATGTCGAGCTCGGGCTCGTTGGGGTTGCCCAGGAAGTCGAGGGTGCCCTGGACCACCTCGAACTCCCGATTGATGAGGTCATAGCTGACGCGACCGCCGGGGAGCAGCTCGATGCGCTCGTAGAGCTCCAGCGCGTCCAGGGTGCCCTGCACCGAGAGATCGACGCGCGTCTCCAGGTCGGTCTCGCCGAAAGGCAGCTTCGAGCGCACGGCGAAGTCCGAGGCGCTGACCTCCAGGGCGAGGGTCAGCGACGACAGCCACGGCACCTGCTCGGTCAGCGGGATCTGCGCGCCGGTACGTGAGCCGCCGGTGATCGACTGGGTCAGCGTGTCGAAGCTCTTGTAGTAGGTCCCCTCGGTGACCAGCACCTGGCCGCTCAGCCTCATCTGGCGCCGCTCGTCGTTGGAGAGGTCCTGGGCGGTGAGGTCCACCTCCGGGCTGAAGGTGAGTCGGAACTCGCCGGCGCTGCTGAAGAAGATGTCCGTGCCGATCAGGTGCAGCGCCGCGGTGTCGGGCGCGAAGTCGCGCAGGGTCAGCTCCCCGGAGAGGCTGAAGGTGCCGTCGTCGATGTCGCCCGAGACCCGACGGGCCGGGTCCTTCGGGAACACGACGCGCAGCACGCCGGCCTCCTTGCCCGGCCGCAGCAGCACGCTGCGCCCGTCGACCAGGCGGATGCTGTAGCCCAGCGAGCGCGGCACGATGCGCACCCCGTGCGGCTCGAGGCGCCCCGAGGCGACCGGCGCGCTCAGCGTCCCGCCGAGGTGCAGCACCGAGTCGTCGTCCAGCGGCAGGCAGCGCCGGTCGCCGAGGGTGTCCACCGTGTACGGATCGTTGCCCACCACCAGCGTGCCCTCGTGCACGCTGAGCAGCTCGCGCAGCGGCCGCAGCACCTCCAGATCGAGGCTGCCGCCGACCCGCAGGTCGATGGACTGGTCCAGCCCCAGGCGGCCGCACACCGTCAGTGCGTCGTCGTTGCTGCGCCCCATGGTGAGCGGGTTGATGTCCAGCACCTCGTCATGTAGCACGACGTAGACCGGCGACAGGTTGGTGTAGACGATCTCGCCGTCGTAGAGGCCCAGCTGCAACGTGCGCTCCACGGCGTCCACGCGCAGCTCCCACCGCATCGGGTCGGCCGCCAGGTCCAGGTCCAGACCGATGATGACCGGGGCGATACCCTGGGGGAGGCCGTCGCTGACCACGCGCAGGGTCGTGTCCGGGATGCGCAAGAAGGGCAGCGTCTCGTAGACGTCCATGGCGCCGGTCTGGGTGCGGATGGCCACCTGGGTGGGCACGCCGCCGACGAGCTGCACGAAGCTGCCGTCGATGAGCTCGATCCCCGGGAAGTTCTTGTCGGCGACGATGTCGATGCGCCCGCCGGGGGCGGTGGTCAGCGTGAAGCGGGCCGCGCCGAGGGCGACGGGGTCGAAGCCGAAGTCCTCGACCGCGACGGTGCCGATGACCGCGTAGTCGTCGGGCCGCCCGTCCACGGTGAGGTCGGCGGTGACCGTGCCGTGGAAGGGGATCTCGTGGGTCTCGAAGTAGCGGAAGGCGTCGAAGCCCAGGTCGCGCGTGCGCACGTGGAGCGTCGAGCGGCGCCCCCTCTTGTCGTAGAGCAGGTCGCCGCGGACCACGTCGCCGCTCTGCAGGGTGATGGCGATGGCGTCCACCGCGAGGCGGCGGGGATCGGCGCGCAGGTCGGCGCTGACGCGGCGGATGTGCTCGCCGCCCACGCTGAGCTCGGTGGTCTCGACGTGGCCCGAGCCGGTCAGGGTCGCCAGGGGGTCCGCCAGCTCGCCCTCGACGCGGCGCAGGTCCAGGGTCAGCACGGTGGAGACGCCGAGGCTGGGGAGGATGCGCTCGAGGGCCAGTCCAGAGGCCTGGGCCTTCTCGATGCGAAAGGGCATGCGCGGGTCCAGGTCGGCGACGCTGTCGCGCCACAGCCGCAGCGAGCCCGAGGCCACCAGGCGGCCGAGCGGAGTCGTGGCCCGCAGCTCGACGAGGGAGAGCAGGCCCGAGGCCAGCTCCACGTTCGCCTCCACGTCGCCGATGAGCTGGTGGGCGACCCGAGCGCCGACGACGCGCACCGTGCCGGAGACCGCCGGGTCGCTGAGCCGGCCGCCGAGCCGCGCCTGACGCAGGGTGACCGAGCCCCCCATGCCCTCGACGCCGAAGGGCGCCAGGAAGGCGCCCAGGTCGGCGATGCGTACATCGGCGCGCCCCTCCAGGAGGTCGTGGGCGAAGTCCAGGGTGCCGTCCACCTCCACGCGATCGTCGGCGCTCTCCAGCACCACCTCGTCGAGGCGCAGCTCGGAGACCGCCTCGAAGCGGTCTCCGGTCGGCGGCTCGGCGCCGGGCGGCGCGGAGCGGTAGCGCACGCCCCCCTGGACCGCCAGCCGCCGGGCCAGCGGCAGGCTCTGCAGCCCGGCCCAGGTCAGCGTGAGGTCCTGGCTCTGCACCTCGAGGCTCAGCGCGCCGGTCTGCTCATCGGCCGCGGTGGCGAGGGAGACGGTCCCGTCGAGCGAGCCACCGAGGAAGGGCAGCGCGGCGAGGTCCAGCCCCACCAGGTCCGACGCCAGGACGGCGGCCGGCGAGACCGACTCCAGGCGCAGCGTGGCGTCGAGGGCGGCCGAGGTCGGGCGCAGGACCTGCTCGTCGTCGAGGCTCGCCCAGCGGGGCGTGAAGCTCAGCGGGCCCGCCGCGACGTGCCCGCCCAGGGCGTTCGCCTCGACCTCCGGGACGAGGAAGCGGTGGGTGAGGCGCCCGTCGGGCGTGATGCGCGGCTCGATGCCCAGCTCGAGCGCCACGTCGGTCAGGGGAAACCCGGCCACCTCCAGCCGCTTCGAGCGCAGCCGCCCCTCCACCGTCGCCTGCTCGAAGGTGCCCGAGCCGCGCGCGCTCACGTCGAACTCCCCGGCGACCAGGCCGCCGAGCATGTCCGCCAGGAACGGCGCGGTCGCCGGAAGCGTCACGCGGCTCTGCAGGGTCCACCGCGGCTCCTCGGGCTCCAGGTCCAAGGTGCCGCCGGCCACCAGCCGCCCGCCCTCGACGTCGGCGGTGGCCCGCAGGAACTCGAAGGCGTCGCCCTCCCAGCGGAAGTGGCGCACGTCGAAGTTCTCGAAGGGCAGCGCGAAGCGGGTGGGCAGGTCCACCGGCCGGTAGCCGGGCTTCAGGTAGAAGGAGCCGCGGGCGGCGGTGCCGTGGGGGACCATGAAGTGAAGGTGGCCGTCCCGCAGGGAGAAGTCGGTGGAGGCGTGGAAGCCCTCGACCTGCACCGAGACCTCGGGGGTCTCGACGCGCGCGCTGGTGCGCTGGACGAGCGCGTAGTCGATCTGGAGCGTGACCCCGCGCCCTTCCGAGTCGTCGTCGGGGTCGGGCGGCGGCACGAAGGCGCGCTCGATGCCGACCTCGCCGTCCTCGCTGAGACGGATGACGACGTCGGCCCCGGTGATGCGCGCGGCGCGCAGCCGGATCGGGATGGGCGCGTGGGGGTCGACGAAGAGGGCGACCAGCCCGGCGAACTCGGCGGGCAGGTCGATCTCGGCGTCGACGGCCTCGGCCGTGATGATCGACTCGCCGTGGATGCCTCGGATCGAGACGTCGGCCACGCGCAGGGCCCCTGGCGCCGGCCCCCACTGCACCGAGGCGAAGGTGATGTTGCCCGGCAGCGCGTCGGCGACGACCCCCTCGATGAGGTGCCGCACCGGGGGCGTTCCGATGGCGAAGTAGAGCCCGACGACCGCGGTCAGCGCGAAGAGGAAGGTGCGGACGATGAAGAGATAGGTGGCGACCAGCAGCGCGAAGACGAGCTTGAGTCCGAGCCGCAGTCCGCGCGCCACGAAGCCGAGGACACCGCGTGTCACGGGGCCGGGACCGCCAGGGCGTCGGCCAGCACCCAGGTGCCGTCCCGCAGCTCAGCGCGCTGACGGCCGCGGATCTCGCCCGACTCCAGCGTCATCTCGAGGCCCCAGCGCGACCTGCCGCTCTGGTCCTTGGTGCGGCCGACGCGACCGGAGACCGTGGCCTCACCGTCCAGCGGCGGGACCAGCTTCGCGCTCACCTCCGCCGGCAGGGCGTCGAGCAGCGTGCGGGCCAGCGCGTCCTCGAGGCCCCCCAGCGTCAGCGTGAGGTCGACGCTCAGGTCCCGCCTCAGCAGGTTCACGCCGAGCTTCCCCTCGGCGTCGACCCGGCCCGACGCCGTCGCCACCTTCCCGCTCAGCGTCCCGCCGGCCAGCCCCGCCTTGACCGTCCCCTCAGCCCGGAGCTTGCGCGCGGTGCCAGCGGGGAGCTGCAGCGCCGAGGCCTCGAGCCCCGCCACCGCCGCCTCGCCGCCCGTGCTGCCGCCGCGCGCCGTCAGCGACCCCAGCCGCACCTCGTCCAGCGCCAGCTCGTCCGGCCCCTCCACGCGGCGCGCCTGGGCGTCGTGCGTCTCGACGCTGCCCTGCTGGCCGAGGGTCCCGACGCCGGTCGCCTCGGCGCGCAGCGGCAGCACCAGCCCGGTGACCCGCACCGGCCCGGCCAGCAGCTCGTCGACCTGCGCGCGCTCCACGGCGAGGGTCGCCTGGCCGTCCCGGCTGTCCAGGACCAGCCCGTCCAGCCCGAAGCCGCGCGGCGTGTACTGCGCCAGCACCTCGCCGACCTCGGCCGCGCCCACCCTCACCGAGCCGGCGACGTGCATGGCCCCGCCGCCCTCGCCGAAGGACAGCTCGCCGCCAAGCGCGACCTCGGCCCCGGCCTCGGAGCTCAGGCCGAGGCGCCGCACCGAGAAGCCCGGGCCGTCCCAGACGAACTCGTCGATGCGGATGCCGTCGAAGGCCAACCGCCGCTCGGGCTCGACCAGGGTGGCGCGCGTGTCCTCGCCGCGCAGGCGCGCCTCGATGTACAGGCCGCGCTCCCCGCCCAGGTGCACCTTGCCCACGGCGCCCACCCGCTCGAAGCGCAGCCCGAAGCGCGGCCAGTCCAGCGTCACCAATCCGCGCTCCAGCTCGATGCCGTCGAAGCGGATGAGCGGCGGCGTCGGCTTGGGGCCGGTGGGCTCCGGGCCCGGCTCGCGGAAGGCGTGGGCCAGGCTGAACCGGCCCTCGGCGTCCCAGCCCAGGCGCACCTCGAAGTCGGTGGCGCGCGTCCGGACGAAGTGCACCTTGCCCTCGCTGAGCTCGCCCAGCGACAGGGCGCCGCCGATGGCCGCCGCGCCGATGGCCGGCTGGCCGGCGCGGGTGCGGATCATTGCATCGCACAACCAAAGTTCCTGCGGATCCGGTCCCCACTGCGAGGCGCGAAAATCGAGCGACCCCGGGCGCAGGTCTCGCACCAGCGAATCATGCACGGCGGCCTGCCCGGCCGGCGTCATCAGCCAGAAGTAGACCACCGGCCACGCGGTGAGCGAGAGCAGGAGCAGCGAAGCCACCGACAGGCCCAGGGCGGCGCCGAGGCGCGGGCGGGATTCACGGGGTCTTGGTGACAGTGGCATCGCCGGGAGTATAGAGTTCGCCCATGCAGGTGGCTAGCGTGCCCAGCAAGGGCGGGCATTGGAAGCGCCACCCGGGGTCCGGATGACAGGTTCAGATCAAGAAGCGCTCGACTACCACAGCGGCCCGCCGAAGCCGGGGAAGCTGGAGATCCGGGCCACCAAGCCCATGTCCACGCAGCTCGACCTCTCGCTGGCCTACTCGCCCGGCGTCGCGGCGCCCTGCCGCGTCATCGCCGAGGACGCCGACGCCTCCTACGAGTACACCAACCGCGGAAACCTCGTGGGGGTGGTCACCAACGGCACCGCCGTGCTGGGGCTCGGCGACATCGGCCCGGACGCGGCCAAGCCGGTGATGGAGGGCAAGGCGGTCCTCTTCAAGCGCTTCGCGGACATCGACGTGTTCGACCTGGAGCTGCGCGGCGATCCCGAGACGGTCATCGCGGTCGTGCGGGCGCTGGAGCCCACCTTCGGAGGCATCAACCTCGAGGACATCAAGGCGCCCGACGCGTTCTACATCGAGGAGCAGCTCCGCGAGAGCCTGAAGATCCCCGTGTTCCACGACGACCAGCACGGGACCGCCATCATCGCCGGCGCGGCCTTCCTCAACGCGGTCGAGATCTCCGGCAAGCGCATCGAGGAGGTGAAGCTGGTCGTGTCGGGCGCCGGCGCCGCCGCCATCGCGGTCACCCGGCTGCTCATCGAGCTGGGACTCCGCCCGGAGCACATCCTGATGGCGGACCGCGACGGCATCCTGCGGCCGGACCGCGAGATGAACGACCCCTACCGGGCCCAGTTCGCGCGTGAGACCGAGGCGCGCACGCTGGCCGACGCGCTGGTGGGCGCCGACGCCTTCTTGGGCCTGTCGGTGGGCGGCATCGTCACCGGCGAGATGGTCGCGAAGATGGGCGAGCGGCCCATCATCTTCGCGATGGCCAACCCGGACCCGGAGATCTCCTGGCCGGAGGCGACCGAGGCCCGGCCCGACGCCATCATGGCCACCGGACGCAGCGACTACCCGAACCAGGTCAACAACGTCCTGGGTTTCCCCTACATCTTCCGCGGCGCGCTGGACGTGCAGGCCACGAGCATCAACCAGCAGATGAAGATCGCCGCGGTGCGGGCGCTGGCCGCCCTGGCGCGGGAGCCGGTCCCCCCCAGCGTCAGCCGCGCCTACAACGACCGCGAGTTCCGCTTCGGGCCCGAGTACATCATCCCGACGCCCTTCGACCCGCGGGCGCTGCTCTGGGTGGCGCCGGCGGTGGCGCGCGCGGCGATGAGCTCGGGGGTCGCGCGGCGGCCCATCGAGGACTGGGAGGCCTACCGGGTCCGGCTCGAGCACATGATGGACCCGGGGCGCGGGCTGCTGCGCGAGATCATCCAGAAGGCGCGGCGCGACCCCAAGCGCATCGTGCTGAGCGAGGGCACGGACCCGCGGGTCATCAAGGCCGCGGCGGTGCTCCAGCGCGAGGGCATCGCCATCCCGGTACTGATGGGGCGCGAGGACGAGGTGCGGGAGGCCGCCAGGGAGGCGGGCGTGGACCTCGCCGACATCGAGATCGTCTACCCGCGGACCGACCCGCGCTTCGACGGCTACGCCCGCAGCTACCTCGAGCTCAACCAGCGGGGTGGCGCCACGCCGGCGCGCGCGCGTGAGGACGTCGGCCACCGGTCGAGCTTCGCCATGATGATGGTGCGCGAGGGCGACGCCGACGGCGCCGTCATGGGCGCCACCCGCCCCTACGCCGAGGCCGTGCGTCCGGCGCTGCAGATCATCGGGACGCGGCGGCGCGCCTGCGGGCTCCACATGGTGCTGACCCGCGACCGCACGCTGTTCTTCGCCGACACGACGATGAACATCGACCCCGACGTGGACGCCCTGGTCGACATGACCAGCGAGGTGGTCGCGCACGTGCGCTCCTTCGACATCGAGCCGCGGGTCGCGATGCTCTCCTTCGCCAACTTCGGGGCCGTGCGCCACGCGGACACGGAGAAGATGGCCCGCGCCGCGGCGCGCATCCGCGAGCGCGAGCCGGAGCTGATGATCGAGGGGGAGATCCAGGTGGACGTGGCCGTCGACATGGCGCTGCGCAACCACTCCTTCCCCTGGAGCCGGCTGACCGAGGCGGCCAACACCTTCATCTTCCCGAACCTGGCCTCCGCCAACATCGCCTACAAGATGCTGCACCAGCTCGGCGGTGCCAGCATCTTCGGTCCCATCCTGCTGGGGATGAAGCGGCCGGTGAACATCCTGGCCTTCAACTCCGACGCGTCGGACATCGTCAACCTGGCCGCCTACACCGTGGTGCGGGCGCAGGACGCGGCGGCGCGCGGGGACCGTGACGGCGCGTGACGCAGGGCGGGCGCGGCGCGGCGCGGCCGTGGCGCTCCAGCTCGTCTGGCTGACCTGGCCGCTCGGCGCCGCCGCGACCGAGGCTGCGCCCGAGCCCGCGCCGGTGGCGGGGCTGGTAGCGGGGGTCTCCGGCAAGGTGACGGTGACGCGGGCGCGGGCGCAGCCTCGGGAGGCGCGAACTCCGCGCGCGGCCGCGGGGGTGCTGGCCGACGGCGCCGAGCGGCCGGTGGTGCTGCTGGACGGCGTGGACGCCCACGATTCGCTGTCCGTCGCCGAGGGCGCGACGCTGTGGCTGCTCGAGCGCCCGTCCACCCTCTGGCGGCTCGCCGGGCCCGGCGTCTACGCGCTGGGGGAGCGCGGCGTCACCACGCTGAGCGCGGGGCCGACCGCCGCTGTGCCCAGCTCGCTGGAGCTGACAGGGCTCACCGAGAGCGATGAGGAGAGGGGGCCGAGCTGGCAACGGCAGGTCCCGGTGGTGGACCAGTGCCCCCTGCCCGAGCCCGAGGGCCGCGACCTCAGCCCACGCGAGACCGCCGTGCGCAGCCGGCGCCCCACCCTGTCCTGGCTGGTGCGCGGCGGAGCGCGGCGCCACCTGGTCGCCACCTGGCGTCTGGGCCCCGAGGGGAGCCTCGTCCCGCTGGAGCGCTGGGACAACGTGGAGACGCCCGCCCTCACGCCGTGGCTGGAGCTGGCCCCCGGCAGCTTCGTGACCTGGACCGTGCGCGGGCAGGGGGGCGACGGCAGCGACCAGCCGCCGGAGTCCACCTGGCTCTACGTGATGACCGACGCCGAGATCGACGCGGCCGACGCGGACCTGCGAGCCATCTCCGCGGCCCGGCCCGGCCTGCGGGTGGCCGCCGAGGCCCTGGACCTCATCGAGGCGTGGACGCTTCAGAGGCACGGCCTGCTGGACGAGGCGCTGGAGCACTACCGGCACCTGCTCGCGCGCCAGGCGCGGCGGGATCCCGGCCTGGTGGTGCAGATCGAGGCGCTGGAGCGCCGGGTGCTGACCGAGCCGCGAGCGCGGCGAGCGCGCGCCCTGGGAGAAGAGGACCCGCGAGAGCCTGCTGCGGGGGCGCCTCCGTGACCGGCGCGGGCGGAGGGCGGCTCGCGCCGGGGCGGGTCAGGGCGCGGTGGCGAGGCGCGCCATGTGCTCGCGCAGGATGTCCGGGTCGGCCGCGCCGGTGAAGTCGTGCACGATGCGCCCCTCACGGTCCAGGATGACCGTCGTGGGCAAGCGCTCCACGCGGTAGGCCCCGAAAGTGCGCCCGCTCAGGTCGCCGAGCACCGGCATCGTCAGGTGCTTGCGCGCGACGACCGGACGCACCACCGCCGGCTGCTCCGACACGACGCTCACCACGTGGTACCGACCGGCGGACTCGCGATGCAGCGCCTCCATGTCGGGCAGCTCACGCACGCAGGGCCCGCACCAGGTCGCCCAGAAGTTCAGGATGACCGGGGCTCCCCGCAGGTCGGCCAGGCCCAGCCGCTCGGAGGTCCGGAGATCGGTCAGCTCGAAGGCCGGCGCCTCGGCGCCCACGGTCAGCACGCCGCCGCCGCCCCGCTGCCCGCGCCGCTGGATCCACTGCATCGCCCCCAGCACGACCAGCGCCACCAGGGCCCCGACGGCCAGGTCGCCGAGCAGGCTCTTGCCTCCGGCCACCCAGCGTCCTCGCGTCCCCGACTCCTTCACGACCCCTCCCTGCCCGGCGCGGCCCGCGCGCACGCGTTCCTTGTCATCCCTATGCCGCGGGATCAAGATGAGTCATGGACCTCCGTCGATCGGCGTCCCACCCGGTCGCCTCGCTCATCGCCATCCTGCTCGCGCTGAGCGCCCCGCCGCCGGCGCGGGCGACCGAAGCCGAGTCCCTCGTCGAGGCCTTCACCGACGACGCTGCGCTGCGCGGCGTCACGGTCGGCGTGGCTGTCGCCGAGCTCCCCGACGGTCACATCCTCGCCGAGCACGGGGCCGACCGCGTCCTCTTCCCGGCCAGCGGCGCCAAGCTGCTCACGGTGGCCAGCGCGCTGCGTCGGCTGGACCCCGGCACCCTGTGGACCACGCGCGTCCACGGCGACGTCGAGGGCGGGGTCGTCGCCAGGGCGCTGGTGCTGGTCGGCGGCGGTGACCCGAAGCTGCTGCCCGGCGACATCAGCGCGCTGGCTGACGCGGTGGCCACCCGCGGCGTGCGCTCGGTGCGCGGCGGGGTGATCGTGGACGCCACGCGCCACGACGAGGCGTGCCTGCCCCCCGCCTACGACGAGAAGGACACCGACGCGGGCTACCGGGCCTCGGTGGGCGCGGCGGCGTCGAACTTCGGCGCCATCCGGGTCATCGTGCGCGGCTCGAAGCGGGCGGGGCGCGCGGTGATCGTGAGCCTGGACCCGTCCACGGACGCGGTCGAGGTGCACAACGAGGCGCGCACCGTGTCCGGCCGCGGCGAAGGGGTCAGCGTGGCCGCGTCCGCCCTGGACGACGGGCGCACCCTCGTCACCGTGCGGGGCTCCCTCGGTCCTCGGCGCTTCGGCCTGAACGAGCGCCTGCGCGTGGCCGATCCCGATCTGCTGAGCGGGTACCTGCTGGCCGAGGCGCTCCGCCGCCGGGGCGTCACCGTCGACGGCCCCATCCGGGTCCGCCGCCGCGCGTCGGAGCCGCTGCCGCCCGAGCTGGCGCGCCACGACAGCGGGTCGCTGGCCGACGTGGTGCGCGACACCAACACCTGGTCGAACAACTTCATGGCCGAGCTGCTCTTCCGTGAGCTGGGCCGCGGACCGGCGGGCGAGCCAGCCACCTGGGAACGCGCCCGCGGCGCCGTCACCGACACCCTCGTCGCGCTCGGCCTCCCCAGAGAGCAGTTCCAGGTGGTCAACGGCTCCGGCCTCTATCACGCCACCCGCATCAGTCCGCGGGCCATGGTCCAGCTCCTGGTCGCCATGGCCGCCGACCCCGAACACGCGCGGACCTTCCGCGAGAGCCTCGCCATCGCCGGCACCACGGGCACCCTGTCCCACCGCCTGCGCGGACCGGCCACTCGCGGCCGCGTCCTGGCCAAGACGGGGACCCTGGACGAGGTGGTCAGCCTCTCGGGCTACCTCACCACCCGCTCCGACCGGCACCTGGCCTTCGCCGTCTTCATCAACGAGGGCAGCCCCGACCGCACCTCAGCGCTGCGCGCAGCCATCGACCGCCTCATCACCCGGCTGGCAGCGCTCTAGGAGCGCGCGGCGCACGAGGGCCGCGGCGCTCAGCGGCAGAGGCGCCCGATCTGGCGGTCGATCTCCTCGCGGTCGTAGGCCGTCTTGGGAGCGACCCGCAGATACTCGCGGAAGGCGTTGCAGGCCAGCGCCGTCAGGCCCTTGTCCTTGTACATGAAGCCCAGGTAGCGGTGGGCCGACGGGAAGTTGGCGCCGCCGCCCGCGATCGCGTGCTTGAAGTGCTCCTCCGCCGAGTTCTTGTCGCCGTCCTTGGCCTCGATGACGCCCAGATAGAAGTGCGCCGCCGGGTTCTTGGGGTCCCGGGAGAGCACCTCCTCGAGGTAGGTCTTGGCCTCGTCCTGCTTGCCCATGGTCTGCAGGGTCTTGGCGAACTCGATGATCAGGTCCTGACGGACGGGGTCGAGCAGCATCGCCTGCTTGAAGTCGGCCAGCGCCTCGCGGAACTGTCCGTTGTCGAAGTAGAGCTGGCCGCGCAGCAGGTAGATCTCCGGGTTGATCTGCTTCTTCTCGACCGGCGTGGTGAACTTCTCGTATTCGTTGATGATGAACGAGTACTCGGAGAGCGCACGCCGCAGGTTCCCGACGCCGCCGACCTCGCTGAAGGCCCGCCCGAGCTGATGGCGCATGTCGAGGTTGTTCGGCGCCAGCGACGAGGCCTTGGAGAGGTACTCGACCGCCGGCGCCGTGCGGCCCTGGGCCAGCTCGTTCAGGCCCAGGTAGTAGTAGGCCTCGGCGCTGGTCGAGTCGACCTTCAGCGCCTTGCGCAGGTCCTCGTCGGCGTCCTTGTACTCACCCATCGCGCTGTGGATGGCCCCCTGGAGCACGTTCGCTCGCAGGTTCAGCGGGTCGGAGCTGAGCACCAGCTTGACCGAGTCCAGCGCGCGCTCGTACTCCTTCTGCCGGAACAGCACCTCGATGTAGTCGAGCATGTCGCTGCCGTTGAGCGCGCCCGTGGTGTTGAGGTCCTGGTAGAAGCGCGCGCTCTCATCGGCGAACCCGAGGCCCTTCAACAGGCGCGCGAAGCGGAGCTTGGCGTCGGTGTTGTTGGGATCCAGCTTCAGGATCTCCGCCATGGTCTCCTTGGCCTTGAGCGTCGCGCCCACGGTCATCTGGACCTCGGCGAGCTTCTCGAGCAGCGGCAGCTTCTGGTCCACCGCCTCCACGCCCTGGCGCAGCACCTCGACGGCCTCGGCGTGGCGCGACTCGGCCAGCTCGAGCGCCGCCAGCTCCGTGTAGGCGTCGGCGAAGGTGCGGTCGTTCTCGATGATCTGGGCGTAGATCGCCTTGGCCGTCTTGATGTGCCCTTCCTTCACCTCGTCCGCGGCCTGCAGCATCAGCAGCCCGGTATCGTTGGGCTGGGCTCGCAGCGCCTCGTTGAGCTGGCTCTTCGCGTCCTCGGCCTGGCCGCCGTCGCGGTAGGCCTGGACCAGCGCCCGATAGAACTCGGCGCTGGCGCAGCCCGCCTTCTGGCACTCCTTGAGCCGCCGCAGCGCGTCCTGGTGCAGCCCCGTCTGGGTGAGCAGCGCGGCCAGCTTCAGCGTCGCCGTCTCGTTCGAGGGCTGGATCTCCAGCGCCCGCTCGAGCGCCTGTCGCTTCTCGTCGGGCTTCTGCTCCGCGTCGGCCACGTTGGCCTTCACCATCCACGCGTCGAAGGTGGCGTCGCGATTGTCCGCCTGCTTCGAGAGGGCCAGCGCCTCGTCGGCGTAGCGGTTGGCCGCCTCGAAGTCCCTTTCGAACAGCGAGATGCGCGCCATCGCCAGCTTGGCGCCCGAGTGGTTCGGGCTGACCTCCAAGAGCTTGGTGAAGAGCTGCTTCGCGTCGGGGAACTCAGAGGCCTCGAGCTGGATCATCCCCAGATCGTAGAGCGCCGGCTGGTAGGTGGGATCGGTCTCCAGGGCGCGCCGGTAGTAGCTGACGGCGCGATCACGCTCGCCCTGGGCCGCCGCCACGCGCGCCATCAGGTAGAGGTCGTCGGGGTTGGTCGTCTTCTGCGCCACGTAGGCTTCGAGGGCGTTCGCGGCGTCCTCGGTCTTCTTCTCGGCCAGCAGCTTGGAGATGAGCAGGCGCTTGTCGCCGCTGAGCTGGTCGGGCGTCAGCATCTTGTGGAGCAGCGCGTCGTAGGTCGGCTTCGACTCGTAGACCGCGGGGTAGCGCTCCTGCAGCCGCATCAGGGTGCGCACCAGCTCCTCGCGCAGCTTCACGTCGGTGGGCGCCAGGGTGAGCTTGCTGTCCAGCTCGATGATCCGCGCGGCGTAGTCCTGCGGCGTGTCGCCGGAGAGCGGGGCGATGACCGCCTTCTCGGTCGCCTCGGGCCGGCGCGCGGGCCGCACCTGCGTCGCGACCGGGCGCTCCCCGGACCCCTCGGAGCCCAGCAGCGCGTTCACGCCGAAGTAGCCGTAGTCGGTCTGGCCCAGCCCGATCCCCGCCGCCAGCACCAGCAGCAGAAGGACCAGCGCCACCTTGCGCCCGGCCGAAGACGGCTTGCCCGCCCGGCCGGCGTTCGCGCGCCGCCGGCGACCGGGGCGCTTCTTCGCCGGCTCCGCGCCCGCCGGCGTGCCCACGAGGGTCGCCTCGTCCGGCCCGCCGCCCACGTCGAGGTCGAAGGCGTCGTCGCGGGCCGCCGCTGGGGGCGCGCCTCCCGTGCGCGCGCCGCTGCCCGTGACCGGCCGCGAGCCCAGCCCGTCGAGGAACCCGCCGCCCTTGCCAGCGCGGCCGCCCGCGCCCGCCGGCGCGCTGCCACCGTTGGGCTGCATCGGCGCCGGCGCGTCCTCACCCAGGTCCGAGAAGTCCAGCGGCTCCAGCCCCGTGGCCGCGCCCCCCGACACCCCCGGCCGGCTGCCGGTCGAGAAGTCGGGCGCGTCGAAGGGGTTCTCGGCGCCGAAGTTCCCGGTGGAGCCGGTCCCCGCGGGCTTCTGCGCGAAGGGGTTCTGGGCGAAGGGGTCGTTCTCCAGCGGCGCCGAGCCGAACCCGGCGAAGGGATCCTCGGCGCCGCGGAAGGCGCCGGTGTCACCGAAGCTGGCCGTGCGCCCCGAGGCCGCGCCGAAGTCGACGCCGCCTCGCGACGGCACCTCGCTCTCCGGCTCCGCGCCCCACGCCACCGTCGAGTTCGGCCGATGATCGCCGCCCGTGCCCTGGGCCGCGGGGCGCTGGTTCTTGATGACCTCGGTGGACCCGAAGGTGTCCCCGAAGGGATCGTCCTGGATGGGCTGCCGCCCGCCGGCGTTGGTCACCGGGCGCGACTCGGCCGCCCCCGGAGAGGGCTTCCAGACGACGTCGTCCGACTGCTTGATGTCGACGCTGCGGCGCTGATAGGTGCCGATCACCGCCACGTCGTGCTCGCTGAGCTCGCGCCGCCGCCGCTTGAAGAGGTAGGACGCCGCGCCCGTGTCGTCGTCGGCCGGTCCGGCGGACGCCGCAGCCGAGCCGCGGCTGGGGGTCTCGCGGACGGGCCTCGAGCCACCGCTCGAGGGGGACGCCGGCGGCGCGAAGGTGCGACTCGCCTCCTCCTCGTCGAACCCGCTGCCCGACGCCATCATCGCGCGGGTGGCCTCGGGCAGATCCCCGGTCGGGTCGTCCACGTCGAGCACCGCGTCGGCCGGATCGTCGAGCGGGAAGTCGTCGAAGTCGCCGAAGGCAGAGACATCGAGCGCCTGGGTGGCCGGCTCCGAGATGAAGTCCTCTTCGGTGAGGATCTCGATATCGTCCGCGTCCAGCTCCAGCGCGATCTCGGCGATCTCGTCGTCCCAGCCGGCGTCCGCGGAGAGCACGCGCGTCGCCTCGCCAGCACCCCCGGCCTTGTCGGCGGGGACCACCCAGGCGTGGAAACAGACCGTGCAGACGGCTTCCTCGCCGGGGCCGATGACATCCGTTTCAGAGCCGCAGCTCGGGCACATCCGCTTCATGTAAGCTGGCTCCCCCGCTCCGGGTCAGACCTGCAAGGGCACGGTCGCAAAGGTGAGGACACCTCCGCGGCAGCGAGTTGGAAGGGCGCGGCCGGGGCGGCCGGGATTCGCCGAGGGGGCAGAAAGCTCGAATGGACCCTCACCCGGAAATGCTAGCAGTCGCGTTCGAGGGTGGTCAAGGCAACGCGCGGCCAGTAGGTTTCCCGACCGGCGGTCCGCCAGGCGGGCCCCCGAGCGGGAGGTCGCGAGGCTGTGGAAGGCGACTCGGACGCGCGCGCGGTTGCCGCGGTGGTCGGCACGGCCGGCCACGTGGACCATGGCAAGACGACGCTGGTGCGCGACCTCACCGGCATCGACACCGACCGGCTCGGCGAGGAGCGCGCCCGCGGCATCTCCATACAGCTGGGCTTCGCCTGGCTGGACCTGCCGGCGGGGCGCGTCGCCCTGGTCGACGTCCCCGGTCACGAGCGCTTCGTGCGCGAGATGATCGCCGGGGCCGCCGGCCTCGACCTGGTGCTGCTGGTGGTCGCGGCGGACGAGGGGGTGATGCCGCAGACCAGGGAGCACCTCGACATCTGCGAGCTGCTCGGCGTGCGCGCGGGCGCGGTCGTGCTGACCAAGGTGGATCTCGTCGACGAGGACTGGCTGATGCTGGTCACCGAGGACGTCGCCGAGGCGGTGCGCGGGACCTTCCTCGAGGGGGCCCCGGTCCTCCGCCACGCGTCGGGCGATCCCTCGGGTCCCGAGGCCGTGCGAGCCTTCCTGGGAGAGGCGCTCGCGACCCCGCGCGGCGAGCGCAGCGCCGACCGCCCCTTCAAGATGTCCCTGGACCGGGTGTTCACGATGCGCGGCTTCGGCACGGTGGTCACCGGCACCACCGCGTCCGGGACGCTGAGCGCCGGCGACGCGGTCGTGGTGTTGCCCGGCGGCGCGACCGGGCGGGTGCGCGGGGTGCAGGTGCATCACGCGTCCGTGGGCACGGTCGGCCCCGGAGAGCGCGCGGCGGTGAACCTGCAGGGGATCGACCACGGGCGGGTCGGGCGCGGCGAGGTGCTCACCCACCCGGGGGCGCTCGAGGTGGCCTCGATGTTCTACGCGAGCGTGACCGTGCCGCGCGGGCCGGGCGTGGCGCTGGCCGACGGCGCGCGGGTGCTCGTGCACGCCGGGACCGCCCAGGTCGAGGGCACCGTCGCGCTCATCGGGCGCGAGGAGCTGCCCGCCGGCGAGTCGGCCCCGGCCCAGATCCGACTGGACGGCCCGATGGCCATCCTCCCCGGCGAGCCCTTCGTGGCGCGGGGCTTCGCCGCCCTGCCCGGCCATGGGCACACCGTGGCCGGCGGTCGCCTCTGGACCCCCGCCACGCGGAGACACCGGCGGCGTCACACCCACGAGGACGCCGCGTTGATCGCCGCGCTGGCCGGCTCCGACGCCGAGGCCATGGTGGAGGCGCTGGTGGCCCACGCGGCGCTGGTGGGCGTGCCCGTCGGCGCGCTGACTCGCCGCCTGCCCCTGACCCGCGCCGCCGCGAGCGACGCGGTGCAGACCCTCGGCGAGCGAGGGCGCGTCGTGCTGGCGGGCGAGATCCTCCTGCACCGAGACACCCTCGATCGGCTGGCGCGCGAGGCCGTCGCCGCGCTGGAGGAGCACCACCGCGCGCGGCCGGCGCTGGCGGGCCTGTCCACCGAGGAGCTGCGCACGCGCCTTCATCACGGACTCGCCCCCGAGCTGGCCCAGGTGCTGGTCAGCCGGCTGGAGGCCGACGGGCAGGTGGTCCGTCGCGGCGACGCGCTGGCAATGGCCGGCTTCACGCCGCGCCTCGACGAGCACCAGAGCGCCGCCTGCCAGGCCGTGGCGGCCGCGCTGAGCCAGGGCGGGCTGAGCCCGCCGCGGGTCCAGGATCTGCCGGAGCTGACGGGGCTCTCCGCCGCCGCCGTGCAGGAGGCCCTCGACCTCCTGCTGCTGGACGGCGGCGTGGTCCGCGTCTCCCGCGAGCTCTTCTACGACGCCGGCCAGCTCTCCGAGCTCGAGGCTCGGCTGGTCGCCCACCTGCGTGAGCACGGCACCATCGACACCGGGGCGTTCAAGGAGCTGACCGGCACCAGCCGCAAGTGGACCATCCCGCTGGGCGAGTACTTCGACCGCGTGCGCGTCACCCTGCGCGTCGGCGATCTGCGGCGGCTGCGCGCCTCGGTCGATCCGGGCTAGAGCCGCTCGAGTGCCGCTCAGGTGGCAGCTGCGCGCCTCGACGATCCGGGCCGGGAGCAGCCCGCGCGCCGCTCAGGCGGCGGCGATCGCCTGCCACTCGGCCCAGGCGCCGTTGTCCTTCTTCAGCCGGTAGCACACCGGGTTGAAGCCACGGTGCTGGAGCTGCACGCGGAAGCGCTCGATGACCCCACCCATGTCGTCGGCGTCACGGATGATGAACTGGATCATGTAGTGGAGCGGATCGAAGCACTCGGTCTCGGCGTAGAGGCGGACCTTGTTGCGTTCCTTGCGCTCGTAGACGGTGACCTGGAAGACCACCGTCCGGCCGAGCTTGCTCGCCTCGAGCTGGAACCGGCTGTACTCAGTGATCGAGGCCAACGGTATCCATTGGAGTTCGAGGGGTTGCAGGCGTGTCCAAGCGCACCGATGATAGTCCGGCGTCCGGGCGTGTCAACCCACCGCGGGCCCGAGCCGCACGCGACCCCGGCCTCGCGGCCCCGCCCACGCCGGCCTCGGAGGTCGGCCCCCCGGTCAGCGGCCCTCGAGCCAGCGGTAGAGCGTCGAGCGGCTGACGCCCAGCGCGCGGGCCGCCGCCGAGCGGTTCCCCCGCGCCGCCGCGATGGCCGCGCGCGCTCGTTCGATCGGCCCGCCCGCCGCCGACGCGCCGGAGGCGGGCCCGCCCGTCTCGAGCGCCGCCGCGCGCCCCGAGACCCGCGCCCGCTCGGCCCGGTTCGCCAGCTCGCGCACGTTGCCCGGCCACCCGTCGCGCTCCAGCCGCTCCAGCGCGGCCGCCGACGGCCACAGCGCCGCCGCCCCCGCGCCGAGGAAGGTCTCCAGCAGCGGCCCCACGTCCCCAGGCCGGTCGCGCAAGGCGGGCAGGTCCACCCGCAGCACCCAGATCCGCTGCAGCAGGTCGAAGCGGAAGCGCCCCGAGGCCGCGTCGCGGGCCAGGTCCCGCCAGGTCGCCGCGATGATCCGCACATCCACCGCGACCGGCGCGTCGCCGCCCACCGGCAGCACCTCGCCGGTCTCCAGCACCCGCAGCAGCTTCGCCTGCACCTCGGGCCCCAGCTCGCCGATCTCGTCGAGCAGCAGCGTGCCCCCGTGGGCCCGCTGGAAGGCGCCCGGGCGGCTGCGGTCGGCCCCGGTGAAGGCCCCGCGCACCACGCCGAAGAGCTCGGCGTCGGCCAGCGATCCGGGCAGCGCGGCGCAGTTGATCGCGACCCGCGGCCCCGCGCGCCGCGGCCCCACCTCGTGGATGACCTGGGAGGCCACCTCCTTGCCGGTCCCCGACTCGCCGCACAGCCACACCGGCGCGTCCGAGCTGGCCACCTCGGCCAGCTCCCCGAGCAGCACCATGCTGCGCGGGTCGCGCGCCAGCATCCCCGCCCAGCGCACCGCGTCGGGGTAGCGCGCGGTCCCCGCCTCCGCGGCGATGAGCACGCGCGACTGCCCGAGGACCACCACCTGCCCCGGCCCCAGCCGCACCTCGCGCACGGCCTTCCCGTCGACCCACACGCCGTTCCGGCTGCCGAGGTCCCGCACGACCACCTCGCCCCCGACGCGCGTGAAGCTGGCGTGCCGCCCCGACACGTGAGGATCCGGCAGGCGGATCCTGCACTCACGCCCGCTGCCGGCGGCCACCTCCTCGCCCGGCACGAGCGCGAGCGCCCGCCCCTCCGCGACGAGGACCGGCGCCCCCTCCCGACCGACCTTGCGCCTGAAATGGCGCGTGACCACCAACGGTTGCGTCACGCGATGTCCGACCTCGAGCCTCATGCTGGCCTCCTCCGAGACGGGATCGGCTCCATTGCCGAACCGCCGTCCCCGTCCGCGGTGCAGGCCCACCTCTTCTATGACCGCGAGCGGCCCGATCGTTTCGCACTTTTTTTGCGTACTCCCTCGAGTCCTTCAAACATGGGCACCAGCGCGCACTTTCTCTTCCGTGCGCCCGCGAGAGGTATCCCCGATGTGCTCCCCAACCCTCCGACTCACCCGCGCCGCTCTCGGCCTCGCCGTCCTGCTCTCCGCCGCCCTCACGCTGGGGGCCGGCCCTCAGGCCCGCGCCATGACCCCGCTGCTCGGCGGGACCACCCTGGGCCTCGACCAGAGCTACGCCGCCCGCACCGACATCGGCTGGCCCGATCTGCGCCTCACCTGGGTGGTGCCCTTCACCGAACGCGTCGACATCTCGCCCCAGTTCACGCTGCGCTACGGCCAGAACCTGCGCACCGGCGTGGTGGGCTACGAGCCGGGCGTCGAGCTGCGCTGGAGCTTCTGGCAGCGCCACGCGGTGAGCCTGGCCTTCTACGCCGATCCCGCCTTGCTGCTCTGGGTCCCCACCGACGGGACCAAGGGCCAGGTCGGCCTGCGCATCGGCGGGCCCGGGCTGGCCGGCGGCTGGCAGATCGCGTCGCGCGTCGCGATGAACTACGGGCTGCGCGTCCCGATGCGCGTGATGTTCACGCCCTCGGTGAGCTTCGCGGCGCCGGTGCTCGCCGATCTCGGCTTCGAGGTCGAGGCGTGGCGCAGCGACGAGGCCCGGGTGTCGGTCACCGGGCAGCTCTCGGCGGGGCCGGAGTTCTGCGCCGGCGATTGTCCGGACGCGGAGCTGGCGGTCGAGCTGGGGCTCGGCGCGGTCGTGGTCTGGTAGGACCACACCCGCCCGGTCGCCCGCCTGCTGGTGGGCCGCGCTCGCCCCGGGCAGCCCACCGTCGCGCGCGCTCGCCTTCCGGTGCGCGCGACGCGCGTGCTATATCCGGCGGCCGACACAGAGCGGCCTGCGGCAGCGCGCCGGCAGCGCGGGGAGCGGGATGAGCGACACGGGACCGAAGCCGCCCGAGGAGGCGTCGGAGCAGGCCGAGAAGAAGGCGCAGCTCGAGGCGCTCTTCGCGGCGTGGGACGAGCGCGGTCGCGTCGAGGGCACCAGCCCGCCCGAGGACGTGGACGCTGAGCTGCTGCGCGCGCGGCGCGCCTGGGGCTTCGACCCGCTGCGGCTGTGGCTGACGCTGACCCTGCTGGGCGCGGCGCTCTGCGGCTGGCTCATGGTCAGCACCCGTCACGAGGTCGCCTACTGGCTGCAAGGGGACGCGGCGCCCGTCGAGCTCGGCGACCTGGGCGAGCGCTACAAGGCCGGCGAGCGGGAGCTGGACGTGGCGTCGAACCAGTACGTCCACGCCAGCGGTCTGTTCATGACCCACGAGAGCGACGGCACGGTGGGCGGCGACGGCCAGGGCGGCGCCGACACGCGCCACTTCTACCTGTGCCCGCTCTTCGACGTGGTGGTACGCACCTCGAAGCCCTTCCCGGACAAGCCCTTCCACCGCGCCGCCAGCGTGGAGGTGGACCCGGCGTGGATCGAGCTGCTCGAGCAGCGCCGCGCCTTCCCCTACGACCTGACGGTGACCGCCGAGGCGACGGGCCGCCTGGTGCGCGGCGACCAGGTGTCGCGCTGGCACGCCCGGCCGGTGGTGCACTTCGCGCGGGTGGCGCACAAGGACCCGCGCGAGCTGTGGCTGCTCATCGACGGCGACCGGCCCGAGGACTACTCGCATTTCGCGATGGTGTGGGGAGCCGCGGTGCTGGTACTGCTGGCCTCGTTCGGCCTCCTCGGTCGAGCCTGGCTGCGCCGCCGCCGCGGGGCCTGAATCCGCCGGCACAGGGAGCGAGCATGGACGAGACCATCGACGCGGGCGCGCTCGCGGCCCGCATGGCCAGCGCGGCGCGCGCGGCGTCGCGAGCGCTGGGGCGGGCCAGCTCGGCCCAGCGGGACCGGGTGCTCGAGCGCCTGGCCGCGCTGCTCACGGAGCGCCAGGACGAGCTGGTCGCCGCCAACACGCGCGATCTGGAGGCCGCCGACGCCGCCGGCGTCACCGGCGCGCTGCGCGATCGCCTGGCGCTCACACCGGCCCGCATCGCCGCGATGGCCGAGGGCGTGCGCCAGGTCATGGCCCTGCCCGACCCGCTGGGCGGAATCGAGCGCCTCGCCCGCCGCCCCAACGGCCTGATGGTCGGCCGGATGCGCATCCCGCTGGGCGTCATCTGCATCATCTACGAGTCCCGCCCCAACGTGACCGTGGACGCCGGCGCCCTCTGCCTGAAGAGCGGCAACGCGCCGATCCTGAAGGGCGGCAAGGAGGCCATCCACTCCAACGCGGCCCTGGTCGCCCTGATGCGCGAGGCCCTGGCCGACGCCGGGCTGCCCGCGGACTGCGTGCAGGCCGTCGCCACCTCGGATCGCGCCGTCACCGACGCGCTCATCCGCTGCTCGGGCGACGTGGACCTGGTCATCCCCCGAGGCGGCGAGGCGCTGATCCGCCACGTCACCGAGCACGCCACGGTGCCGGTCATCCAGCACTACAAGGGCGTCTGCCACGTGTACCTCGACCGGGACTGCGATCTGGAGATGGCGACCGAGATCGCCTTCAACGCCAAGGTCCAGCGCCCCGGCGTGTGCAACGCCATGGAGACCCTGCTGGTCCACCGCGATCTCGCGCCCCGGCTCATCCCGCGCCTGTTCCCCCGCCTCGAGGCCGCCGGGGTGACGCTGCGCGCCGACGCGCGAACCCGCGCCCTGTGGCCCGCGGCGCAGGCGGCGACCGAGGCCGACTGGGACACCGAGTACCTCGATCTGGTGCTCTCGGTCCGCTTGGTCGACGATATGGACGTTGCCCTGGACCATATCGCCCGGTACGGTTCCGGGCACACGGAAGCCATCGTCACCAACCAATATGCCAGCGGTCAGCGTTTCCTCCGCGAGGTCACCGCCAGTTGCGTCCTGATCAACGCGTCCACGCGCTTCAACGACGGGTTCGAGCTGGGACTCGGTGCCGAGATCGGCATCAGCACGTCGCGGCTGCACGCGTACGGAGCGATGGGACTCGAGGAGCTGACCGCTCGCAAGTGGATCGTGTACGGCGAGGGTCAGGTGCGCGGATGAGCGCAGGGATCTGTGCGGCAACCCCGGAGCGGCCCGAAGACGGGCCCGCGACGCTGAAGGGCGAGGAGATGAGAACGATTTGAAACAGGCACCGGCCGAGGGCCTTTCTGACGAGGCCCCGCTCCCTGAGCTGGCCTCGCGCGAGCTGGCGGAGCGAATCGCAGCACTGGCATGGGAGAAGAAGGCGGAGGACGTCCGCGTGTTGCGCGTGCGCGAGCTGGTCCAGTACACGGACTGGTTCGTCGTCATGAGCGCGACCTCGGATCGTCACGCGGCCGCGTTGCGACAGCACATCGAGCGGTCGCTGCGCACCGACGCCGCCGAGAAGCCCATGGCCGTCGAGGGCGGCGAGCAGAACCAGTGGGTGGTGATGGACTACTCCGACGTGGTGGTCCACATCTTCTACGAGCCCGTGCGCGCCTACTACGAGCTGGAGCGGCTGTGGCGCGAGGCGCCGGAGCTGACCCTGTCGCGGCCGGACGACGCGCCCGCCGCCGGGTGATCTTCCGACTGATCCACGCGGGCTCGGCCGGGTCGGGGGCTCTCGACGAGGCCGCCCGCAGCTACATGGGGCGGCTGGGACGCTCGGTGCGCGTCGAGGAGCTCTTCGTGCGCTCGGAGCGGCTGCCCGACGAGCGGCCCGAGTCGGTCAAGCGCGCGCTGGCGGCCGAGGCGGAGCGGCTGCTCGGGGCGGTGGGACCGCGGGACCGGCTGGTGGCGCTGAGCATCGGCGGCAGCCGCTGGACCTCGGTGCAGCTCGCCGAGCGCTACGAGGCGTGGCTCGGCTCGGGGGCCCGGGCCGTGGTCTTCGCCCTCGGCAGCGCCCACGGGCTGGCCGAAGAGGTGGAGGACGCCGCCACCGAGCGCTGGTCGCTGGGCCCGCTGACCTTGCCCCACGACCTGGCGCGGGTCGTGCTGTGGGAGCAGCTCTACCGCGCGGCCACCATCGCTCGCGGGGAGCCCTACCACAAGTAGCCTCCGCGCTGGCCTGCGCCTTGCACGGCTCGCCGCCCATGTGGCACCGCCTGCTCGACCTGCTGCTCCCGCTCTGCTGCGCCGGCTGCGAGACGCCGGTGCAGAGCGCGCTCTTCTGCGCCGCCTGCACGGCGACCCTCCACCCGGGCGATGGAGACTGCTGTCCCCGCTGTGGGGACATCCGTCTCGACCCGCCGGCGGGCGGCGGCACCCACACCTGCGGGCGATGCCTGGCCGAGCCGCCCCCGTTCTCGCGAGCGCGCGGCGCCTACGCCTACGGCGGCGCGCTGCGCGAGGTGGTCACAGCCTGGAAGAACGCCCCCGACCACACCCTGGGGCCGCCGCTGGCGCGGCTGATGGTGCGCCGGGCCGCCGCCACCGGCTGGGCCGAGCTGGCTCGCGACACCCTGGTCGTGCCGGTGCCATCGGCGGCGGCGCGGCTGCGGGCCCGCGGCTTCAACCCGGCCGGCGTGCTCGCCTCGGGCCTGGCGCGGGCGCTGGGGCTGCCGCTGGAGCCGCTGGGCCTGGGCGTGGGGCGCGCGGTGGCGCCGACGCGGGGGCTCGGGTGGCGCGCGCGGCAGCGTCGGCTCGCGGGCGTGTACGTCGGCGAGGCCGAGCGGGTCGGCGGCCGGGCCGTCCTGTTGGTGGACGACGTGATGACCACGGGGACGACGGCGCGCGCGGCCAGCCGGGCGCTCTTGCGGGCCGGCGCCGCCTCGGTGGAGGTCGCCGCCCTGGCCCGCACGCCCAGGGACTGAACCAGCGCCCGGAGGATCAGTCGCGCGGGCGCTCCGCCGGCGGGGGCGGCAGCGCGCGGGGGCCGACGGCAGCGCGCCGGGGGCGGGCGGCAGCGCGCCGGGGGCGGGCGCCGGTTCCTGGGCCTCCTGCCACTCGATGGCCTCGAGGTGGGCCTGGATGTCCGGCTCGTCGAGGAGATCCCAGATGGCCTCGTTGCCGACGAGGGCCAGCCAGTCACTGGCGGCCAGGGCCTGCATCACCTCCGGCGACCGGAGCACCTGGGCCTTCGGGTGCTCGAGGATCGCCGCGATGTGGGGGTCCTCCACCAGATCGACCGCCGAGCGGGTGCCGAGCAGCCAGCCGAGCTTCACCAGGGCCTGGGCCCGAGGAAACTCCTCGGACTCCAGGAAGTTGTGGCTCATGACGAAGCGGCCGGTGGTGGACGAGGCGTAGGGGACGGGCACCGCGCCGGTGATCTGGTTGGCCATGATGAGGGCGACCACCAGGAGGTAGGCGACCAACGCTCCCTTGAGGGCGCCGGCGGCGGCTCCCAGGATGCGGTCGCCGGCGGTGAGGGTGCCGGAGAGGCGGTGCAGGTCGGAGGTGAAACGCCGGACGATGAAGGTGCCGATCACCGCGACCACCAGGAAGACCAGGAAGAAGGCCAGCGACTCGCGCACCATGGGGCGCGCGCCGAAGACATCGCCGAGCCAGGGCTCGACCACGCCGCGCAGCGAGCGCGCGGCCACGAAGGCCACGGCCAGCATCCCGATCTGGCCGAGCTGGAAGAGGAGCCCGCGCAGCCAGCCGCGCACGAGCCCCCAGAGCACGACCACGCCGGCGAGGATGTCGAGGGCCATCGCGGAACTCCGGACGGAAGTGCCCGAGACCGTTAGCGGATTCGGACCCCGCGGGCAAGAAATCCGCGCTGTCCAGCGTCCCCGGCTCCCGTCAGAAGTTCACCCGCACGTGCGCGCCCGCGGTGAGCGTGCTGAGGAAGGTCTTCTCGATGATGTCGAAGGCGAAGGTCTCGCGGTCCGCAAGCCAGGCGCCGCGCCAGCTCCCCTTGATGCCGAGGGTGAGGCGGCGGCTGAGGTTGATGTCGATGCCCGCGCCGGCGTCGATGCTGGCGCCGGTCAGGGTGGGCAGCTCGCCGTTGCCGCGGCTCAGCGCGGTGCCGCCGATGCCGAAGAGCGCGTAGGGCTCGATGCGATACGACGACGGGACCAGGAAGAAGCGGAAGTTGGCGGCGACGGTGGTCAGCGCCGCGCGCATGCCGGGGTCGAAGCTGTTGGGGGCGTCGTGGAAGCTGGTGGTCCAGTCCAGGTCGATGCCCAGCACGCCGCCGACGCGCCACCCCAGGAAGAGCTCGAGGCCGGCGCCGCCGTCCATGGCGCAGGAGAGCGAGCTGTCGGGGTCGCAGGTGACGGCCGAGCCGATGCCGCCCAGCCCCAGATAGAAGATGGGGCGACGCCAGGGGCGCGGGGCCTCGGCGGGGGCCTCGACGTAGACCGGCGCGGGCGCGCTGCGGGGCGGCGGCTGCATCGGCCGGGTCGGAGGGTGCTGGGGGTCGTGGCTGTGAGGAAAGGGCGCCGGGTGGGCAGCCACCGGCAGCGCCAGGGCGGTGGTGATCAGCGCCGCGAGCGCGAGGCGGCGCGAGACGGTGAGCGGGCTGGGCATGAGCTGTCTCCCCGAGGGCGTGCTGGGAGGACCTGACGCGGTCGACCGTTCGGTATTCACGCTGGTATGCTGGGCACCGAATCGCGCGAGGCCAGCCTGCCCGGCGTGCCCGAGTGAAGCGACACCCAGCCCACCCCGGCTGGTGGAGGGGGGTACCCCATGTCCGAGTCGGAGCTCACGGAATCCCCCGAGGGCGGCGTGCCCGAGGCGCGCGACGAGTCCTTCGGCCGCTTCGTCGGCCGCATCCTGCGCGTGATGATGCGCCCCTCGAGCTTCTGGGTGGGCATGCGGCAGTCGGGGCCGCCGCCGCTGGGGGTCGTGTTCTGGCCACACCTCCTGGTGCTCATCGTGCTGCGCTCGGGCGCCGACTTCGTGGGCGGCCTGCTCGACCCCGACGTCGACCTGTCGGCCGCGATCTCCAAGGCGACCGGGGCGCTGGTCGCCTGGGTTCTCCTGCCCGTGGCGCTCGGCATCGTCGCCAGCATCATCGGCGGCGTCGGCGGCGGCAGCGCGTCGTTCCGCCGCTCCATGGCCTTCGCCGGCTACGGCGTGACGCCGCTCTTCATCGCCGGCAGCCTGGCCGTCGTCCCCGTGCCCTGGGTCGCCCAGGTGGCAGAGATGCTGGCGATGCCCTACGCGTTCTACGTGCTGGCGGTGGGCGTGGGCCCGATGCTCGGGGTGGACCAGCGCCGCCTCGCCGGGGCCGTCGGGCTGGTCAACGGGGCGCTGGTGCTGCTCTGGTCGGCGCTGGCGCTGCTCTCCTACTGGCTGCTCCACGCCGCGTTCACGTCGGAGCCGGCCGCCGCCGTGGTCAGCGGCTGAGCGACGGCCCCCTTCGGCAGGTGCGCCGGCCCGAGCGAGCGCCCTACTCGGCGTCCCAGTCCGAGCGCTCGAAGCCGCGCAGCTTCTCACCGGTGCGCTCCTCCTCGGCCGCGACCACCTTGTCGGTGGCGGCCGCCAGGAAGTCGCGCTCGAGCGCCAGGCGCCCCATCCGGCTCGCCCCGTAGTCGAGGCGCGGCTTGCCGGAGCCCTCGGTCACGCTCAGCAGCCCCACCGTGACGACGAAGGCCATCACCAACCCGGCCGCGCCTCCGACCGCGAAGCCGAGGAAGCGATCGAGCTGCCCGCGGTCGTCGGCGTCGCTGATGTCCGAGGTCAGGCGACCGACGGCCACCCAGGTGATGACGAAGCCCACCAGGAAGACCCCGAGAAAGGAGCCGCCCACGGCGGTCTCGGGCTCGGTGTGGGTGGTCATCCGAAGCACGAAGCCGGCCAGCGGGCCGGCGGTCACCCAGCCCAGGAAGCCGCCGACGAGGATGGGGATGATGCGGCTGCCCTGCTTGATGACCCCGACGTAGTAGCCGACCACCCCCCAGAGCAGGGCCAGGACGACGGCGGCGATATCCAGGACCACGGCTTCCCCCCTCTCCGGAGGCCACGCCCCCGTCGCCTTCGCGTCAGCTCGTCTCCGGCTCGCGGGCCTCGTAGCTCACGTCGCCGGTCAGCATGTCGATGGTCATCCCCTCGACGGCTACCACCGCGTTCGGGTCGGCGGCGCGCAGCTCCGCGGCGACCCGGTCCATGAAGGCGTCGTCGTGGCTGGGCTCGTGGTGGAACGCGATGAAGCGCTTCACCCCCGCGGCCCGCGCCACGGCGAGCCCCTCCCGCCACGTGCTGTGGCCCCAGCCGCGGTGGCGCTCGTACTCCTCACCGTCCACGTAGGTGGTGTCGTAGCTGAGGAAGTCGGCGCCGCGCGACAGCGCCACCAGCTCGGGCGCCGGGCCGTCGCCGTGCTCGATGTCCGAGGCCTGCACGAAGCTCTTGCCGCGGTGATCGATGCGGATCGCCATCGAGCCGCCGGGGTGGGAGAGCGGGCAGGTGGACACGCGCACGCCGCCCACCTCGAAGCTGCCGTCGCGCTCGACCGTGTGGAACTCCAGCTTGGCGGCCAGGTTGGCCAACCCGATGGGGAAGGACGGGTAGGCCATCTGTGAGTCCAGCGCGCCCTGGGTCGTCGACTCGGCCGGGGTCGCGCTGTAGATGTCGAGGTGCGTCCGCGCCTCGTAGATCGGCGCGAAGAAGGGGAAGCCCTGCACGTGGTCGAGGTGCAGGTGGCTGAAGATCAGCGCGATCCGGACGGTCCCCGTCGGCTGATCGCGGAGCAGACGCCGCCCGAAGCGCCGCGCGCCGGTCCCTGAGTCGATCATCAGGGTCACGTCGTCGCAGCGCACCTCGATGCAGGTGGTGTTGCCTCCATAGCGCACCGTCTCCGGGCCCGGCGTGGGGATGCTTCCCCGAACCCCCCAGAAGCGAATGAGGAAGGCCTGCTCTCGATCCGCCATACGCCGTGGTCCCTCGGAGGATTCGCGCGTTGTGAGTATAGCTGGCGACGCCTAGAATGAAAGTCGGCGCGAGGGGCGCCACCGAGCACGATGGCGACGGTCTCGCGGCCGCAGAACGGGGGATGGATGGCCGGAGGACTTCGAAGGGCGGCCGTGATGCTGGGAGGGCTCCTCACGCTCGCGGGATGCGGGGGCACCTGCGGCGCGCCGCTCCATGATGAGGCCTCGGGCGCCGACGCGAAAGAAAGCGCCGCAGCAAAGCCCGCGGGACCGCCGTGGCGTCCAGGCTACAGCCGCCCGATGGTGCTGGATATGCATACGCACATCATGCCCTCGGGTCTGGAGCGGCTCGCCGAGATCATGCGCGACAACGGGCTGGCGGCCGTGGTGAACCTCTCCGGCGGCTCCTTCGGGCGCGGCCTCGAGATCAGCGAGGCCATGGCGCAGCGCCTGCCGGGGCTCATCAACTTCTACACGCCCAACTGGCGCGGAGCGACGGCGCCCGACTTCGGACGCCGGGAGGCCGAGGCGCTGGAGCGGGCGGTGAAGGAGCACGGCTTCCGCGGGCTGAAGATCGCCAAGATCCTCGGCATCGGGCTGCCGGACGCCCAGGGACAGCGGGTGCCCGTGGACTGGCCCGAGCTGGATCCGCTGTGGTCGAAGGCGGGCGAGTTGGGGGTGCCGGTGGCCATCCACACCGGCGATCCCAAGGCCTTCTGGGAGCCGGTGACGCCGGCCAACGAGCGCTACGACGAGCTCTCGGTGCACCCGGGCTGGTCCTACGCCGACGGCAGCATCCCGCCGCGGGCCGTGCTGCTCGCCGAGCGCGACCGCATGGTGGCGAAGCATCCGGAGACCACCTTCATCTGCGTGCACTTCGGCAGCAACTCCGAGGACCTCGACTACGTGACGAAGCTCTTGGACACCTACCCGAACGTGGTCATCGACACGGCCGCGCGCCTGGGCGAGATCGGGCGCCACCCGCCGGACGCGGTGCGCGCCTTCTTCATCAAATACCGCAAGCGCATCCTCTTCGGCACCGATCTGGGGCTGTCCAGCCAGGGGATCATGCTGGGCTCCACCGGCGCCGACGAGCCGACGATGGCCGACGTGAAGCCCTTCTACGACGCCCACTGGCGCTTCTTCGAGGGCAAGGAGCGGGGCATCCCGCACCCCACGCCCATCCAGGGGCGCTGGACCATCGACGCCATCGACCTGCCGGACGACGTGCTCAGCGATGTCTACTACGACAACGCCGCGCGCCTGCTGAAGCTCAGCCCCTGATCCAGCGCCCGACGCTCGGCGCGCTCAGGGCGCGTCGGCGACCACCATGGTGCCGACGCCCTTGTCCGTGAGCAGCTCGACCAGCGGCGCGTGCATCACGCGGCCGTCGGCCACCGTGACCAGGCGCACGCCCGCGTCCACGGCCGCCAGGCAGGCCTCCGCCTTGGGGATCATGCCGCCGCTGACGGTCCCGTCGGCGATCCAGCCGCGCAGCTCGCTGGCCGAGACCTCGGAGCGGATGGCGCCGCCGGGTCCGCGGATCCCGTCGACGTCGGTCAGGAAGATGAGCTTGTCGGCGGAGAGCGCCGAGGCGACGGCGGTGGCGACCGCGTCGGCGTTGACGTTGAGCGAGGCCATCGAGTCGTCCACGGCCACCGGCGCGACCACCGGGATGAGGCGCGCCTTCAGCACGCCACGGATGAGCCGCGCGTCGACCGAGGTCATGTCCCCCACGCGCCCCAGGTCCACCTCGTTGCCGCTCTCGCGCGAGCGGTGCCGCCGGGGCGTCGCCCGCAACCAGCCCCCGCCGTCGTGGCCGCTGAGGCTGATGGCGCGGCCGCCGCGGCGCCCGATGTCGGCGACGATGTCGCGCGAGATCCCGCCCACCTGCACCATCTGCGCGACCCGCATCGTCTGCTCGTCGGTCACCCGCAGGCCGTCGATGAAGCGCGGCTCGATGCCCAGCTTGCGCCCCATCTCGGAGACGGCGTTTCCGCCGCCGTGGACCAGCACCACCTTCACGTCGATGGCACGCAGCAGCACCAGATCCTGCGTGACGGCGGCGGCCAGCTCGGGCGAGGTCATCGCCGCGCCGCCGTACTTGATGACCACGGTGCGCCCCGCCCACGCCTGCACGTGGGGCAGCGCCTCGACCAGCGCGCTAACTACGGTAGTCGGCATTGATGCTCACGTATCCGGGGGTGAGGTCGCAGCCCCAGGCCTCGCCGAGGCCAGGACCGGGGAGCCGCGCGTGGATGGTCACCTCGGGCTGCGCCAGGGCGGCCGAGGCCGCCGCCTCATCGAAGTCCAGGGGGCGACCGGCACGCAACACGGGGACGCCAGCGAAGTCGAGATCCAGGACGTCCAGCCCGGCCACGCCCGCCTTCCCGAGCGCGCCGACGACGCGGCCCCAGTTGGGGTCACGCCCGTAGACCGCCGTCTTCACCAGGGGCGAGACGCACACCGCGCGGGCCGCCTCGCGGGCGATCGCGTCGCTCTCGGTGCCCTGGATCAGCACGTGCAGCAGGTGCTCGGCTCCCTCGCCGTCGCGGGCGATCATGCGGCTCAGCTCGCGGCACACGGCCTCGAGCGCGCTCGCCAGCTCGGCGCGGCCGGGCATCCCCGGGCGGGCGTCGAGCCCCTTGCCCGTGGCCTGCACGATGAGGGTGTCGCTGGTGGAGGTGTCTCCGTCCACCGTCACGCAGTTGAAGGTGCGGTCGGCGATCTCGCCCAGCAGCTTCTGGAGATCGGCGGCCTCCACCTGGGCGTCGGTGGCGACGAAGGCAAGCATCGTGCCCATGTTGGGGTGGATCATGCCGGAGCCCTTGGCGAAGCCGGCGACGCTGAGGCCGCCCGCGCGGGCGCCCGCCTGCTTGGGGACCAGGTCGGTGGTCAGGATGGCGTGGGCTGCGCGGGTGGCGTCGGCGTCCAGGCTGCCGGCGGCGCGCTCGACGCCGGGGAGCAGGCGGTCGAGCGGCAGCGGCACGCCGATGACGCCGGTGGAGCAGACCAGCACGGCCTCGGGCGTGGTGCCCAGGACGCGGGCGGCGGCCTCGGCGGTGCGCTGCACGGCCGCCTCGCCCTCGGGACCGGTGGCGGCGTTGGAGTTGCCGGCGTTGATCACCACGGCGTCGCAGGGTCCGGGCACCCGGGCGCGGGTCCAGCGGCAGGGTGCTGAGGCGGCCGACGAGCGCGTGGTGAGGGCGGCCGCCGTGCCGGGCGCGACGAGCACCGTGACGTCGTCGCGGGGGCGCCCGTACATGCCCGCGGAGGTGACGCCCACGCGGGTGCCGGCCACGTCGGACCAGGTGAGCTCGGGGTCGAGCTCGGCGAGCGGGGGGCGTACGGGTGGGGCGAGGGGTTCGGTCATGCGTGGCTCCGGGCCATGACGGTGGTGCGGCGCACCAGCAGGGACTGGCGGCAGGCGGCCAGGCGGTCACACGCGGCGCACACCTGGGAGCGGGCAGAGGAGGCGGCGCCGAGGTCGGCGTCGGTGTGCAGCGCGACGGCGGCGCCCAGGCCGATGGCGGCGCGGGCGCGCAGCCAGGGCGTGTCGGCGGCGCGCTCGAAGCCGCAGCGCTCGAAGAACTCGGGCGCGTCGCTGAGCGCGATGACGGTGTCCAGACCGCGCGCGGAGGCCTCGGCCATCGCCGCCTCGACCAGGGCGCGCCCGATGCCCAGGCCGCGCCGCGCGACGACCAGCGATCCGAGCTCGGCGGTGTGGCCGGTCACCGCGCTGACGCCGACCGCGCCCACCAGGCGGCGACCGGCGCAGGCCACCAGGAAGTCCTCGGCGCGCACGCGGCGCGGCAAGAGCTTGCCGGCGCGCACCTCGGGCGCCATCAGGGCTTCGATGGCACGGATGTCGGCGGAGCGGGCCGCGCGCACCGTGAGGGCGGGCTTCATATCATCACCGGGTGGAGGGGGAGGCCCAGGCCCTCGGGCAGCCCCAGGGCCACGTTCATGGCCTGGACGGCCTGACCGGCTGCTCCCTTCATCAGGTTGTCGATGACGGCCACCGCCGTGACGGTGGCGCGCTCCGCGTCCAGGGCGACGTGGACGTGCGCCCGGTTGGAGCAGCGCACGTCGGCGGTGCCCGGCGCGTCCTGTCGCATCTGCACCATCGGCTCGTCGGCGTAGCGGGTGGCGTAGAGCTCCTGGAGCTCGGCGGCCGCGATCGGGCGGGCGAGGCGCGCGTGGACGGTGGCGATCATGCCGCGGTTCATGGGGACGAGGTGCGGCGAGAACACCACCTGGCAGCCGAGGTTCTGCTCGATCTCGGGCGTGTGGCGGTGCGCGCCGGCGATGCCGTAGGGCCGCGCGCTGTCGTGGGTCTCGCAGAAGATGTTGCGCGGGCCGGGCGAGCGGCCGGCGCCGGAGACCCCGGAGACGCAGGAGGCGACCAGCGGCGTCGAGACCAGCCCGGCCTCGACCAGGGGGAGCGCCGCCAGGGTGACGGCGGTGGGGTAGCAGCCCGGGTTGGCGATGAGGCGGGCCTGGGCGAGCTGGCCGCGGGTCAGCTCGGGCAGGCCGTAGACGGCCGTGGGCAGGCGCTCCGGGCAGGGGTGGGTCAGGCCGTAGTAGCGGGCGTAGGCTTCGGGGTCGCGGAGGCGGAAGTCGGCGCCGAGGTCGACGACGAGGACGCCCGCGTCGACGAGCTGGGGCGCGAGGCGGGCGGCGTGGCCGTGGGGGAGCGCCAGGAAGACCACGTCGCAGGCGGCCAGC
Source organism: Deltaproteobacteria bacterium (assembly GCA_020632695.1). Classification (GTDB taxonomy): domain Bacteria; phylum Myxococcota_A; class UBA9042; order PHBI01; family JACKFB01; genus JACKFB01. The sequence goes on along the minus strand of JACKFB010000003.1, from coordinate 203,309 downwards.
CGCTCCGGATCGATCGACTCGACGTCCAGCTCGGTGAGACCCTGGAGGCCGGGCCAGCTGGTGCTCAGCGGCTGGCCGGCGGAGGCCCCGGCGGCGCCCAGCACGACCTCCAGCTCCGGGTGCGACGCTGCCAGGCGCACCAGCTCCACGCCGGTGTAACCGGTAATACCTGCGATTCCGACGCGATAGCCCATGCCCCCTCCGGGTGATGCATGTTTATACACGTCGGTGCATAACCATGCAATCGCGGAATCGGGCGCAGCTTGTCCGAGCGCGGCCGCGGCGGCAAGATGCTTCGCAAGGAGGCCCCCATGCCACTCGCGCCCGACCGCACGCCCACCCATGAGCCGCTGGACCTGGAGGTGATCTGGGACCTCAGCGACGCCATCGACGAGCGCCGCGATGGGGGCCCGGTGACCCCCGCGATGCTCGAAGAAGCCGCCGACGAGGCCGGCGTGCCGGCGAGCCACGCCTGGGTGGCGGCCAGCGTCGACCCGGACATCGACTGGCAGGGGCAGAGCGCGCTGACCGTGCGCGTGTGCACGGGGGGCTGCCAGGCCTGGGGGGCCGTCCCGGTGCTCGAGCGCTTCCTGGAGCTGCGCGCCCGGCGGCTCGAGGCGGGGCTTCCGGCCTTCGACGTGGTCGCCGTCGCGTGCCTGAACACCTGTGATCGCCCGACCGCCGTGGCCTCGGCCGGAGCGCACGGCTACGCGACCCACCCCGACACGGACGTCGAGGCGGTGGACGCGCTCGTCGAGGCGCTGCTCGACTGAACCCAGGACTGGAGCCGGTTCGCGCGCTGGCGCCTGCGGCCGCGCTCGCATCGCGAGCCGCCGGGTCGGTACCTTCGAGCCCTCCCCTCGCCCCCGGAGCCCCCATGAGTCGCCTCTTCGCGGCCTGCAGCCTGGCGCTGGCCCTCGTCACCCTCTCGCCGGTGGCCCTGGCCTGCGGCGGCCTCTTCTGCTCGGCACCCGCGGGCCCGGTCCCGCCGCAGCCCATCGACCAGAACGCCGAGCGCATCATCTTCGACGTAGGCGACGGCACGGTCACCACCCACGTCCAGATCCAGTACGCCGGCGCGGCCGACGCCTTCGCCTGGATCGTGCCGGTGCCCTCGGTGCCGGCGGTCGCGGAGTCCGACGACCAGCTCTTCCGTGACCTGGAAGCCCGGACGGCGATCCAGGTGCAACTGCCGGCGCCCGAGGCCTGCCCGCAGTCGGTCTCCGGAGGGTCCGCTGGCTCGGGCGGTTGCGCCGACAGTGCGTCCTTCGGCGGCTTCGAATCGGCGAGCCAGGACTCCCGCGACGGCGAGAGCCCGGTCACCGTCTTCGCCCACGAGTTCACCACCAACTATGAGTGGACCGTGGTCGGCGCCGAGGAGACCACCGTGCTGGTCAAGTGGCTGCGCGAGAACGGCTACAACGTGTCGGACAACATGGCCCCGGTCATCGCGCCCTACAACGGCGACAAGGGCGCGAAGTTCCTGGCGCTGAAGCTGCGCGGTGGCAAGACGGCGTCGGACATCGTCCCCATCGCCATGACCTACGAGTCCACCCTGCCCGTCATCCCGCTGCGCCTGACCGCCGTCGCCGCCCAGCCGCTGATGGGTGTGCTGGTCTTCATCGTCGGCGACCGCTACTACGCGCCCGACAACTGGAGCCACATCGAGCCGGACGCCAGCCAGGTGCTCTTCGACGGCACCGGCCAGACCAGCTACTTCGAGTGGGTCGCCCGCAGCACCGCCGAGGCGGGAGGCCATCAGTTCGTGCGCGAGTTCCGCGGCTTCAACCCGCTCGAGGGCGTCCCCTACACCGACGCCGGCGTCACCCTGAGCGGGCGCCGGGTGAGCCGCTTCTACACGCGCGTCGGACCCGAGCACATGGACGTCGACCCGATCTTCGCCCCCGACGACGCGCCCGACGAGCCGGCCACGGGCTTCAACCTGCCCGGCCAGCGCGTCCTTGACTTCACCGCCCGCCCGACCCTGTGGCAGTGCGGCAACACGGTCATCGACGAGCGCCTGCCCTCGCCGTGCGCCTTCAACTACTGCGGGGTCGGCGCCACCTGCACGGTCGCCGACGGCCGGGTCGGCTGCGCCTGCCCCTCGGGCGCCACGGCCCAGCGCGTCACCGGCCCCGACGGCGCCGACCACGTGACCTGCGCCCCGGCGAAGAACCCCTTCGGCGTCACCGACGCGGCGGGGGGCGCCGGCACCGCCTTCGACCCCTGCGCCACCTACCCCTGTGGGGCAGGCACCTGCGTGCTGAAGGGCGGCTTCCCGACCTGCAGCTGCTCCGCGGGCAACGTGGCCTGCCTGGAGCCCGGCGGCCTGCTGAGCTGCGTCGCCCCGGGGAGCGGCTCGACCACCTTCGGCCCCGGCGCCGGCACCGAGTCGGCGGCGCCGCAGTCCGCCCGGGCCACGCCGCCGGGCGACTCACGCTTCGCCGTCACCCTCTGGCCGCCGCTGGCGCTGACGCTGCTCGGGCTGGCGCTCTGGCGGCGCCGGGTGCGCGCCCGCGCCTGAACCTGTGGTCCCGTCAGCGGATGAGCCGTGAGATGTGCTTGAACTGCTCGGTGCCGGCCACCCCGAGGAGCTGGAAGAGCGCCGTCTCGGTGTTGGTGACGACCGCGCCCGCCGCGTCGCAGAGCGCCAGGCCCGAGCGCCAGGCCTCCTTGCGCCGCGACAGGCAGGTGTCCGCCAGCACGTGCACGAGGTAGCCCTGCGCGCAGAGGTCCAGCACGGTCTGGTACACGCAGATGTGGGTCTCCATACCGACCACCAGCACGCGCTTGCGCCCCGCGTCCTCGATGGCGGCGCAGGCGCCCTCGTCGCGCGCGCAGGAGAAGGCCATCTTCTCGCGCGGCGTCACGCCGGACAGCAGCCCGGCCAGCGAGGCGATGGTGGGGCCCAGCCCCTTGGGGTACTGCTCGGTCACCACCACCGGGAGGCCCAGCCCCCGGGCGCCCTGGATGGCCACGCCGGCCTGGTGGGCCCGCTGCTCGCGCACGCCCTCGGGCATCGCGGCGAAGAGGCGCTCCTGGTAGTCGATGACCAGGAGCAGCGTGTCGTCGACGGCGAGGCGGTAGCGATCGTGTGTCTCGGCCTTCACGGCGGCACCTCGAGATACGTGGAGCGTTGGCGTCGGGCCCGCTTGTGGGCTCGGACCCACTGTGACCGAGCGGGCCCTTGGCGCGCAAGGTCGCGGCGCGGCGGCGGTGATTGGCGTACCCCGGGCGGCCTTTGCCCTTCGCCGCTGCGTCGGTGACAATCCCGGCCTGGCGACTTCGACCAGAGGTCGTGGCGCGCACCCTGCGAGGCACGATGCCCACATTCGAGGTGACGGTCCCGCCCGAAGAGGGTGGCGGCACGTCCATCCGCATGACCGTCGAGGCCGAGCACTGGATGGACGCCTGGCGATGCGCCCTCGACGAGCTGGACGAGGCGGTCCCGCCACCCCACGAGGTCACCTGCCGCATCGGACACGACGGATCGGTGGAGGTCATCGCCCCCGCACCGGGCCGCCGCCTCTTCATCCAGTCGACGCCGCGGCGCGACCTCCGGGAGAGTCCGAGCGGCAACCCCGGGGTGCCGGTGGACGCCCAGCCCGTCGCGCCCGCCGCGCCGGCCGAGCGCCCGAGGATCCGCCGCGTCGGCCACGCCAAGAAGCCCGACTCGGGCACCGCCCACGCCGTGGCACCCGACCTCGTGGTGCCCGCGGCGGCCCCGCTCACCGGCGGCCCGGTGACCTCGGCCGAAGACGCCCTGGAGATGCTGGAGCGTCATGTGCGCTGCGAGGAGATCCAGCTCTGGATCCCCGCCCCGTCGCGGCACGGCTGGCGGCTGCACACCTCGCGCGGCCTGGATCCCCGCTTCGTCCCCGGCGTGCTGCTGCGGGAGAGCGAGCTCTTTCCCGGGGCCGCAGCCGGCGGGCCGGGGCGCCGGACCTTCGTCGGCGCGGGGGCCTCGGTGCGCTGCACGCGGGGGCTGGGCCGCAAGTTCGTGGTGGCCGTGAAGTCGGCGGTCTGGGCCCCGGTGACCGTCGCCGGCGAGGCCATCGCGCTGATCCTGCTGCTGAACGCCCGCCGCTCCGGCGGCTTCACCGATCCCGAGCTCTCCGCGGTCGACGAGCTGTCCCGCATCCTGGCGGCGCGGCTGGAGCGGGCGGGCCTCTCGGGTTTCGACTGACCCGGGTCCGCTCCTCAAAACCTCTGGAATTCCGCTGGCGCCCGGGCGACACCCGGGTGACACTGCCACGAGCGTCACCCCCTCGCGCACCACTCACCGTTCATCAAGGGCCTCACTCCGTCCATGGGTCGCAGGAGCCGATATCGCGTCAGCGTCGACACCGTCGACCCGGTGAAGGTCACGCTCGCGGTGCGCGGCTGGCCGCCCATCGGGGTGCAGATCCGCAACGCCAACGCCCGCGGCATCGCCGTCGACATGGGAGCCGACTCGCACATCCCGACCTCTCCCGGGAACCTGGTCGAGCTCACCGTGTGGCTGGTCATGCGCCATCGCGCGGTGGTGGTGCCCGCGGAGATCGTGTCGGCCACCGAACAGGGAGACCGGCGACGGCTGGGCCTGCGCTTCACCGAGCCCGACGCGGTGGACCGCGAGCTGGCGCACGACCTGGGCGTGGTCTTCAACCGGCGCGAGACGCCGCGCCACCCGGTGCGCAGCTTCACCCCGGTGACGCTCTGCCCGGCGGACGACCCCCACGGCCCGGCGGTCTACGCGACGGCCTTCGACCTGTCGCTGGGCGGCGTGGGCGTGAGCATGGCGCCCATGGACGACGGCAGGCTCGCCGGAGCCGTGCGCTTCCAGGCGGAGATCGAGCTCGACGAGACCCACGGCAAGCTCACGACGCAGGTGGCGCTGCGCCACAGGCGCCTGTCGGGCGGCCGCGTCAGCTACGGGCTGCGCTTTGCGCCGGACGACGACCAGGCCCTCGCCGCCATCCAGAGCGCGGTCGGGGCCTTCATCGCGCACGACGCCGCCTGAGAGGCGTCCCGTCCGGAGCCGGCCGGGGCCGCCCTCCCCGGGCGCCTCACTCCCGCAGAAGACCCACCCGCTGCCGGGCGGCGACCCCCAAGGCGCGCGACAGCGGCTCGGCCTCGTCGGGGTCGGCGGCGGACTCGCGCACCAGGGCGGCGAAGCCCGAGATCACGGCGAGGTCGGCCGGGCCGCGCGCGTGGCGGTTGGCCTCCTGCAGGCGCGAGAGCGCCAGCCCCGTGTCGTCGCGGTGCAGCGCGCTCGAGGCGCCACGCAGCGCGTCGGCCAGCGCGAAGCCCTGCAGGTTGCGGCGCACCAGGAGCTGCTCGGGCAAAGGCGGCCTGGGCGCTGCGCCCAGGGCGACGCTGGTGCGCGCGGTGGCGTTGTCCAGGGTGACCATGTCCTTGTAGCGCAGCGTCACGTCCGCCACCGCGCCGGGGCCGTCCACCCACAGCTCGACCAGGATCACGTGGGAGTCCCCTCCGTAGTAGTAGGGGATGACCGTCTGCAGCCCGTCGTCGTCCTCGCCGCGGTCGGCGGTGACCCCCAGCGTGCGCGACAGGTTGCGGTCGGTGGCCACCTCGCGCGCCTTGACCTGCCGGACCTGCTCGGCGCCGAGCACGCGGCTGCCCAGGATGCGCACCGCGTGGGCGCCGGGCGCCAGGCGGATGTTGATGCGCAGCAGCCTCGCCACCACCTTGGAGAGCAGCTCCAGCTCGGTGGAGACCACCTGGGCCTCCTCGCCGGGCCGGGCGCGGTGGTAGTTGCCGTGCCCGGCGGCGGCGACCTGCCAGTAGGGCCCGTCGTCGGCGGTGCCCAGCTCGACGATCGAGGTCATGGCCCCCTGGAGGGTCAGCCGGTGGGCCGCCACCGCCCCCAGACGCGCCCGCTCGGCGCCGTCGCCCGCGTCCTCGGACACGGCGACCAGCGTCACCTGGCTGCCCGGCACGCGCGCCTGGGCCTGCGCCGCCGTCTGCAGCAGCTCGCCCGCCCGGTCGATGGCGCGCGCCAGGGTCGCCGGGTCCCCGCCGCGCACCGAGCCCAGTCGCTGCAGCCGCTCGGCCAGCACCATGCGCAGCCCCTTGACCGGCTCCACCTCGCTCACGGTGAGCACCTGCTCACCCGCGACGACGATGCCCAGGCGATCCTGCGGGCCCAGGCTGCGCAGCAGCGCCGCCACCAGCTCGTCGGTGGCCCGCGCGCCCTGGGCGACCACCGGCCCGTCCACCACCAGCACCAGGTCCAGCGGCGGGCGGCGCCAGCCGTAGCGACGGCTTCCCTGGATGCCCACCTGCAGGTACACGGGCCCCTCGCCGTCCACCCAGCGCCGGTCCAGGGTGGCGCTCAGCGCCAGGGCCTGCTCCGCCGGCGGGTCGAAGGGCTGTGGCGGCGCGTAGGCCTGCTCCCAGGGCTTGCGCGCGCTGTCGAGGTCGCGCTCGACCTGCCGCACCATCTGCTGGTGCGCCGCGTTTCCGCCCAGGTAGGTGTTCTCGAAGTAGGCCATGCGCGGCAGGAAGCGCTCCGGCTTCGCGAACCGGGCCGGGAGCTCCTCCTCGGCCTCCGGCGCGTCGCTGCCCGGCCCGCCTCGCTGGAACCTGCGCTTGGAGGCCTCCTCCTCGTTCGCGGCGACCGCGCCCGACGGCGCGCTGATCGCCTTCCGCAGGGCCGGCGCGTCCTGGGCCAGCGCACCGGCCCCGGTCCCGAGCCCGAAGAGCGCCGAGGCTACGTCCTTGTGGTCGTCCTGCTTGCGCTTGGCCGGCGCCGACCGCTCTCGTTTCTCGTCGTCGGCGACGTCCAGCCCCAAGTCCGGCAGCGCCTCGGGCTCCGGCTCATAGGCGGGCAGCGCCTCGGCCGTGACGTCGCTCGGCTTCTCCGCCACCACGCCGCGGCCGCCCGATCCCTTGCCCAGGACGAAGCCCTCGCCGCCGCCCATCGCTCCGGCCACGCCCTCCCAGCCGCGCGCGGCGTCTGCTCGAGCCTCCTCCTTCTGCATCGCGGGCGCCGGCGCCGCCGCCATGTCGCTGTCCTCGCCCAGCGCGCCGCGGTCCCCCGTCAGCACCTCCAGCGGAGCCGGCGGCGCCGCGGGGCTGCCCGGCGCCTGATTGCCGTCCTCGCCTCCGGACGCCATCGGGAGCTGCCTGGCCTCGTCCATCTGGGACTCGGACACGGAGGTGGCGGCCGGCTCAGGCGACGCCGCCATCTTGGCGCACGAGCCCACCAGCACCAGCGCCGCCAGCGAGACGATGCGGCAGATCACGACTCCCCCCTCGTCCCGCGGGCACGCCACGCGCTGACCAGCGCCACGCCCACCAGCACGGCCACCGCGACGCCGCCCTCGACCGGCTCGATGCCCCAGCCGACCGCTCGCGCCACCAGCAGCACCAGCCCCAGCGCCAGCAGCCCCTTCTCGCGCCCGCTCAGCGCCTCGCCGCGCGCCCGGCGCCGCACCACGGGCACCAGCAGGACCAGGGCCAGCAAGCCCAGCACCACCCCCAGCCCCTGCCCCGGCGTCACCAGGAACGAGATCCCCACCGACAGGGCCTCCTCGGTCGGGTCGTGCACGGCCCAGGTGAAGGCCAGCTCCTGGAACTCCTGGCTGTCGGGCAGCGAGAACGGCACCTCCAGCCCCGGAGTGGCCACGTAGCTCTGGTGATACTCCCAGGGCTGCCCGCGCTCCATCTCGGTGGCCACCCGCCACAGGCTCATCCGCGAGGGCGCCCGCACCAGCCACTTCAGGTCGGTCAGCAGCAGGTCGGCCTTGGGGGCCACCAGCTCGAGGCCGCCGACGACGCCCAGCGGGTCGCGGCGCACCTCGTAGATCACGTCGATGCGCACGTCGGCGCCCTTGCGCAGCGGGATGGCCAGCGCCCCCTGCTGGTCGGACACGGCCTTGACCGCCTCGCCGTCGCTGGTCACCGACCACACCTTGTGGTTGTCGGGCAGGCTCAGCCGCAGGTACTGCCTGTCGCTGTTGGTGACGTCGAAGGTGGCGTGGGTGACCACGTGGCCGTCCTCCAGGATGGTGGTCTCCAGCCAGGCGCGCTTGACCACGGCGCTCAGCGTCTCGACGGTGCGGTGGCGCCGCACGTCGAAGGACACCGACCAGGGCGCGCGGGCGTAGGTGTAGCCCAGCACCACCTCGCGCTCGCTGCGCAGCCGGACCGAGCGCGGCAGCTCGCTCGAGTCCACCTGTCGCACGTCCGTGGCCTCGCCCGGCTGCACCTCGATGCCCGTCTCGGCGGTGATCCCGAAGGCCCCCTCCTCGACCTCGGCGCCCTCGACCCGGACGTCCGGCAGCGCGATGCGGCCCAGCTCCTTGGGCAGCAGCAGCTCCATCTCCAGGTCGATCTGGATGGCCCCCTCCAGCGCCCGCGTGAACGAGATGCGGTGCCCCTTGCGGCCCGGCCCTGCGTCGAAGTCCTTGGCCGGCTCGGCCTTGTTGAGGCTGGGCGCGTTCACCGCCAGGATCGTCACCGCCTCGGGAACGCTCAGCACGATGGCGTCGCGGCGGCCGCTCTTCACCTCGACGATGACCGACGCGTTGCCGATGAGCGCCCCGTCCTTCACGAAGTAGAGCGTGTCGACGCGCGCGTCGAAGCGGATCTCGCGCTCGCGCGCCGCAGACACCGCCGTGGCGACCGGCTGGGGCGCGCCCACGTGCTTGAAGGCCTGCGCCACCTTGTCGGTGAGCCCCTTGCGGATCTCCACCGGCAGCGCGTCCTCGCCGACCTTGGAGTAGCCGGTCGGCTCGGCCGGCGCGAAGCCCACCTTGTCGCCGTCGAAGAGCGCGACCACGCCCATCTCGCGGTAGGCGCCCAGCGGCCGCACCAGCAGCACCGAGAGCGGCGTCCCCTCGGCGGTCGGCACCACGGTCTCCAGCTCCAACTCCAGCGTGTACTCGCCGTCCACGTCGCCGCTCAGGTACACGCGCGCCTGGCGCGGCCCCTCGTCGCTGCGGGCGAAGGTGCGCCAGTCGTCGACGCCGACGCCGTTGACCTTGAAGAGCACGGCGTCGTCGGGCAGCTCGATCGGCAGCTCGCGGACGGCCCCGCGGATGACCTGATAGTGGATGATGACCCGCGAGCGCATCACCGCCTCGCGCAGCGTCACGAGCTGGAAGGTCTCGGTGCTCACCCGCACCAGGTCCTCGGGCGCCGCGCGGCTCTCGGTCCAGCGCACCACCACCCGATCGGTGGGCGGCAGGTGGGCCTCGGCGCGGGTGCGGGCAGCGTCGCCCTCCCCGGTGACCTCGATGCGCGCCGGCGCCGGCGGGTCGAAGGTCACGTCGCGCTTGCCGTCGACGGCCACCTCGACCCGGGTGATCGGCACGCGCTCCAGGCCCAGCGTCACCTGGGGCTGCCCCTGGGAGCGGTCGACCCGCACGCGGAAGTGCACCTTGACGACGTGGCGACCACGACCGGTCACGACCGCTTGGTGCCCCTCCTCGGTGAAGCGGGCGCCGAGCAGCTCGTTCCCCTCGCGCACGTCCACCAGCGCCGCGCCGGGCGGAGCCACCCGCACGATCGCCTGCGAGCCGGCGACGACCACCTCGTAGGTGCCGGTCACGTCGGCGCCCTCGCCGTCCCGCTCGGGGACCACCAGCAGGTCGGCGCGGCGCACGGCCTGCCCGGCGTGGCCGGCGCCCCAGCGCACGACCAGGCCGAGCGTGGGCGAGACGCCGGCGCTCAGGGTGTCACCGGAGCGCTGGATGTCCTGGGCGGGCCACACCTCGATGTCGTCGGCGCGCCCGGGGCCGCTCACGGTGAGCTCGGAGGAGGCCAGCGGCGGCAGGGGGATGACCGCCACGCCGCCCTCGGCCTCGCCCGCGCTCGGGGACACGCTGTAGCGGAGCCGCACCTCGAGCGGCCGGCCGGCGGGGACGCTGGCCATCAGCACGCCGCCCTGGGTCGTGAAGAGCGCCACGTCGCCGTCGATGGTCGCCTCGCGCAGCACCACGTCGGCGGCGATGATCGGGACCCGGACGGTGCCCTCGCCCGAGGCGGTCAGGCGCGCGTCCACCGTGACCTGCACGGCGCCACCCGGGCTCTGCGGCAGGGTCGCCGACACGGTCCCGCGCGACCAGGTCGTCACCACGCCTGCGCTCCCGCGGGCGGCCTCCATCAGCGCCTCGTAGCGCGCCAGTGGGAGCTGCACCTGGCCCGCGTCGTCGGGCGCCGCCAGCGCCGAGGGGGCCACGAGCAGGCAGATGAAGGCGAGGACGTCGCGTCGCATGGTCAACCTCGACGGTGGTGGACGGCGCCTGTCGCCTGCGCCGGGTGGTGGCGGGGGCGAACCGACGAAGCAGGTCGGACGGACGGTGAAAGGAAAGGATCTCACGGATCGGGGTGTTGTCTCGGAAATGGTGCTCGGGGGTTGACCGGAGCGGGGAGGATCCGTACAAATGTTCAGCATGAACATGCGAGCAGAGAGCGGCCTCCTCCAGATCACGCGCCACGCGTGCGCGGGCGCGGTCTGGACGGTGAGTCCGGACCACCGGGGCGAGGCCGAGTGTGCGTTCTGCACGGTGCGGGCCCGGCGGATCGGGCCTCCGGTGCCGGCGGCGCCTGTGGAGCTGCTCACCCGTGAGCTGAGCGACGCCCTGGGCCGGCGCGGCCGGCGCGGCATCGAGTGGGTGTGGATGTCGCCCCAGGCGGACCCCTGGGCCCCGGCTGCGGCTGGGGCGCTGGGCTTCACCACGCTGCGCCTGATGGAGGAGCTGCTCGGCCGCGGGTTGGGCGTGGTGGTGCGCACCCGGGGCGGCCTGGAGGACGCGCGCGGGCTGGTCGCGCTGGCGCGACGGTACGGGCGGCGCCTGCGGGTGGAGGTCGGGTTCTTCTCGAGCGATGGCGAGCAGATGGCCGCGTGGGAGCGTGGGGCCGCGCCGATGGCAGCCCGGCTCGAGCTGGGCTCCGCGCTGGCGGAGGCCGGGGCCGAGCTGCGCGCGCGGATCGGGCCGCTGGTGCCGCTGGTGAACGACGGCGAGACCCAGCTCCGCGCGCTGATGCGTGAGCTGGCGCGCCACGGGTTTCGCGAGGCCACGCCTTGCTGGATCGAGGACGGCCTCGGGCTGGTGCGGCAGGTCGAGCGCGAGGTGACGCGCAGCCGGGCCCGCATGCTGGAGGGTTGGTTCCGGCTGGACAGGGCGGGCACCATGGCCGGCCACCGTCGCCTCCCGGAGAGCGTGCGCGAGCACGCGATGACCCGTCTGGAGCCGGCCGCAGCCGTCGCGCGGGTGGGGCTGCACGTCTGCCGCTGCACCCGAGGGGCGTCGGCGCACACCTGCCTCGACGCGCCCAGCGGGCTCCGGGTGCGCGGTCAGCTCGAGCTCTTCGGCGGGCGGGCCTGAGCAGCGGCTGGCGGGTTCAGCTCGGCTGGGGCGGCTGGGCAGGCACCGAGAAGATGGCGCCGTCCTCGAGGCGCACGGCCGTCATCTGGCGGCCCCACACGCACCCGGTGTCGATGGCCAGGACGCCCGGCGCCTGGTGCAGGCCCAGGGCGGCCCAGTGGCCGAAGATCACGGTCCGGTCGATGGGCTCGCGGTCGGGCACGGCCCACCAGGGCGTGAGGCGCTTGGGTCGCTCGTCCAGGGGCCCTGCGTAGTCCGCCATGCGCCCGCGGCGGTCGATGCAGCGCAGCCGCGTGAAGCCGGCGAGGATGGCCTGGAGCCGCTTGCGACCGGTCGAGGTGTCGTCCCAGCGCGTGGGCATCTTGCTGAGGGGGCGAAGCCAGCGCGCCGCCTTGGCCGAGAGGATGGCGGCCTGGCCCTCCTCTGCCAGCCGGCGGGCCTCGGCCAGATCCCAGGCCGGGTGGATGGCCGCGTGCACCAGGGCGTGGGTGTCGTCGTGATGCAGCAGGGGCTTGGCGCGCAGCCAGTCGATGAGCGTGTCGCGGTCCGGCGCGCCCAGCACGTCGTCCAGGGTCTCGTTGCGCCGCGCGTCGACGGCGCCCAGGGCCCGCGCGATGAGGTGGATCTCGTGGTTGCCCAGCACCATCACGCAGCGGTCGCCGAGGGCGCGCGCCCAGCGCAGCACCGAGAGGGAGTCGGGGCCGCGGTTCACGAGGTCGCCGACCAGCCAGAGCGTGTCTCGGGCCGAGTCGAACGCGATGGCGTCGAGGAGCCGCGTGAGCGCCTCGTAGCAGCCCTGGATGTCACCGATGGCGTAGGTGGGCAAAGGCCGCTCCGCGCGACGGGAACCGGCGGGCAGACCCGCCTTCAGAGCGTTTAGCACTGCTGGTCCGCCGACGCGAGCGCGGCCGGCCGCGAGCGCGCGCCGGGGCGGCGGCGCGGGCGTCCTCATGGTCAGGCCGAGCGGGGCGCCAGCGCGTTGTTCTCAGGACCTCGCACGCGGAGGGCGCTTGCCGCGCGTGAGAGAGCGACCCGCTCGAGGCCCGGGAAGGGCCGGCCGCGCGACGGCAGGACTCGAAGACGCCCCCTCAGGTGTCCAGCGTGTCCAACGCCGAGAGCTCGGCGACCAGCTCGCGCTGGATGCTGCGGGTCTCGGCGCCGCTCGCCCGGTAGCGGGTGTAGGTCCCATCGGCGGCCAGGTCCCAGGCGTCGACGTCGGGCTCGAAGGGCAGGGTGAGCAGCTCGCGGATGACCCGGCGGCGACCGCCGCGCTGGGCGATGGGCCAGGCGACCTCGACGCGCCGGAACACGTTGCGCGGCATCCAGTCGGCGCTCGACAGGTAGGTGATCTCCTCACCGTCCGCGTGGAAGTAGTAGCAGCGGGCGTGCTCGAGGAAGCGCCCGACGATGGAGCGGACGCGGATGTTGTCCGAGACGCCGGGGATGCCCGGCCGCAAGCAGCAGATGCCGCGCACCACCAGCCGGATCTCGACGCCTGCCTGGGACGCGGCGTAGAGCGCGCGGATGATCTGCGGCTCGCTCAGGTTGTTGAGCTTGGCCATGATCAGGGCGCGCTTGCCGGCACGGGCGTGGGCGGCCTCCTGATCGATGAGGCGCAGCATCGTCTCGTGCAGGGTGAAGGGCGACTGGAGCAGCTTGTGGTGCCGCACCACGCTGCCGAGGCCGGTGAGCTGCTGGAAGATGTTGGCGACGTCCGCGCACAGCTCCGGGTCGCTGGTCATGGTGCTGAAGTCGGTGTAGCTGCGGGCGTTCGACGCGTGATAGTTGCCGGTGCCCAGGTGGGCATAACGCCGGAGCTGATCGTCCTCGCGCCGGACGATGAGCATCATCTTGGCGTGGGCCTTGTACCCGACGATGCCGTAGACGACCTGGGCGCCGGCGTCGCGCAGTCGCTGGGCCACGTCGATGTTCGCCGCCTCGTCGAAGCGGGCGCGCAGCTCGATGACGGCGGTCACCTCCTTGCCGCGGCGGGCCGCCTCGATGAGCGCCTCGGCGATCTCCGAGTCGACGCCGGTCCGGTAGACGGTCTGCTTGATGGCCAGCACGTCCGGGTCGCGGGCGGCCTGGCGGATGAGATCGATGACCGGCACGTAGCTCTGGTAGGGGTGGTGCAGCAGCACGTCGCGGCTTCGCAGCACCGAGAAGAGGTCCTCGCCCTGGCGCAGGCGCACGGGCAGGCCCGGCACGAAGGGCGGGTAGGTGAGGCCGGGGCGGTCGACGCGGGTGCACAGCTCGCGCAGGCGATAGAGGTTCACCGGCCCATCGACCTGGTAGAGGTCGCGCCGCTCGAGGCCGAACTGCTGGAGCAGGAACGAGCAGATCTCGGCGTCGCACGTGTCGGCGACCTCCAGGCGCACGGCGTCGCCCCACTCGCGGGCGCGGAGCTGACCGCGCAGGGCCAGCAGCAGGTCCTCGGCGCCCTCCTCGTCGATCCAGAGATCGCTGTTGCGGGTCACCCGGAACTGATGGCAGCCGGTGACCTGCATGCCCGGGAAGAGCTCGTCGACGTGGGCGTGGATGACCGAGGAGAGCAGCACGAACTCGTCGCGGCCGCTGGACAGCTCGGTGGGCAGGCGGATCAGCCGCGGCAGACAGCGCGGCGCCTTGACGACCGCCAACCCGATGCGGCGCCCGAAGGCGTCCTTGCCCTTGAGGCTCACGATGAAGTTGAGCGACTTGTTCTGGATCGGCGGGAAGGGGTGCGAGGGATCCAGCGCCGTCGGGGTCAGCACGGGCATGACCTGCTCGACGAAGGTCTTGTGGATCCACTGGCGCTGCGGCTTGGACCACGCGCTGCGGCGCGGGATGCGGATGCCCTGGGCCTCGAGCGCCGGAAGCAGCTCGTCGCGGAGGATCGCGTACTGCTGGTCGACCATGGCGCGGGCGTCGTCGGCCAGCGCGCTGAGCACCTCGCCCGGGGTCATCCCGTCGGGCCCGGCGGTGGGCACGCCGTAGTGGGACTGTTCGATGAGGCCGGCGAACCGGATCTCGAAGAGCTCGTCCAGGTTCGTGCTGGCGATGGTCAAGAAGCGCAGGCGCTCCAGCAGCGGCACGCCCGTGTCGGCGGCCAGCGCGAGCACGCGCATGTTGAAGGCCAGCCGGCTCTGCTCCGGGTGGATGTAGAGCCGCGGGTCGTTGAGATCGGGCACGATCGTCGGCGTCGCGCGCTCGGTCGGCACCGCCGACCCTTCGAGGGCGGTCTGGGTCGTCATTCGAGCCTCGGAGCGCTTCGACACCTGGAAAACCTCACCGTATCGAGCATGACCGATCCGCGGGCCGGGGGCGAGTGACGATTCGGTCACCACCACAACGGAGGCGGCCCGGTGGCGTTCCATGCTATGCGTCGCGAGACCGCGTCGGCCGCGGTCGCCGGGGGACGCGATGGCGGTGGGAGCGACGCGCTGGCACGCGCGGGTTCGGCGCGGGAAGCTGCTGCTTGGCATGGTGCACCTGGGGCCCCTCCCGGGCAGCCCCCGGGGCGCCGGGCACGGGGTGGAGCGGGTCATCGCTGCGGCGCAGCGCGACGCGACGGCGCTCCTGGAAGCGGGGTTCGACGGGTGGATCCTGGAGAACTTCGGCGACGCACCCTTCTTCCCGGGGCCGGTGCCGGCGGTGACCGTGGCGGCGATGACGCGCATCGCCGCGGCGCTCCCGCGGGGGGCGGACTCGGTGTGCGGGGTCAACGTGCTGCGCAACGACGCGCTCTCGGCCCTGGCGGTGGCGGCGGCCTGCGGCCTGGATTTCGTGCGGGTGAACGTCCACGTGGGCGCCGCGGTGACCGATCAGGGGATCATCGAGGGCCGCGCCTTCGAGACCATGCGCGAGCGAGCCCGCTGGGCCTCCGAGATCGCGGTGCTCGCCGACATCGACGTCAAGCACGCCCGGCCGCTGGGCATCGGCGCGCGCATCGAGGAGTCGGCGCGCGAGGCGGCGGGCCGCGGGCTGGCCGACGGCCTCATCGTGACCGGCAAGGCGACCGGCGCGCGCATCGAGACCGCCGACCTGCGGGCGGTGCGCGAGGCCGTCCCCGAGGTCCCGCTGCTGCTCGGCAGCGGCGTCGGGCCACACAACGTCGCCGAGCTGCTCGGGCGCGCCGATGGGGCGATCGTCGGTACCGCGATCAAGGTGGACGGCGTGACGACGGCGCCGGTGGATCCCGAGCGAGCCCGCGCGCTGGTGAAGGCGGTGCGCGGAGGCTGAGCCCCCCTGGGGCGGTGCGGCCCGAGGGATGGACGCCCCGCGCGGACCGCGGGCGCTCCCTCAGGGGACCGCGGTGTCCATGCGGGCGCGGCCGCCGGTGGCCTCGTAGAAGCTGAGCAGCCCGCCCTCGCCCTCGGTCGCGCCGAAGCGGGCGGCCCAGGCCTCGTAGAAGCTCATCTCGCTGGCGGTGAGCGGCCGCGACGAGAGCGCGACGAAGGCGGCCCGGAACTGATCGGGCGCCTGGGGGAAGGCCGGCTTGCGCGGCCCGTGCACCGCGACCACATCGGCCAGCGTCACCGTGTCCAGCGCCGAAGCCCGCAGCGTCTCGCGTTCGCCGGCGATGGCCAGGCTCTCGGCGTCGCGCATCACCCGCAGGGGCTCGAGCTCCGCGGGGTCGAGGAGGCCCATCAGGTAGAGCTCCCACGGGCCGTAGGGGAAGGTCTCGCCGCCGTTGGCGAAGCGGCCGAAGCGGTCCACGGTGTAGGTGCCGTCGCCGTGGTCGACCAGGGTGTCCAGGTCGAAGCCGCCCAGCTGCCCGTTGGCGCTCGAGGTGCCCCAGAAGTTGCCGGCGAACCCGAAGCGGGCGTCGAGGAACACGGCGAAGCGGTGCGCCGTCTCGTGGAGCAGCGGCCCGGTGTCGCTGAAGTTCATGGCGAACACGCTCTGGAGCCGCTCGCTGCCCCACTCGCCGGCGCTGACCCCGACGTTGCTGCCGATGCCCTCGACCGCGTTCCGCACGTTGAAGGTGGCGCCGCCGGCGCCCGAGACGGCGTAGTACTCGGGCAGGACGTAGAGGAGATCCACCTCGTAGCCGAGGCGGCCCATCACCGCGCGCGACAGCGCCGGGACGTCGGCCTCGTCGCCGTTGAGCATGGCGGTGATGATCGGCATGACCTGCGGCGCGACGAGGTTCACCAGGTGCGTCGTCGCCTGCGCGCCCTCGCCACGCGGCTGGGGAGTCTGCACCGCCGAGGGCCGGATGACGCCCAGGTCGAAGGTGCCGGAGACGAAGACCGAGCGCTGGTCCTGGTAGCCCTGCCACACGGGCCGCGCGGTGGTGCCCGACGCCTCGCGCACGCGCACCAGGTCGAGCGAGCGCAGGCCGAGGCGAGCGCCGGTGTCCGCCGGGGTCACCGCCGTGATGCCGCCGCGTGACCAGACGCCGTCGCCGGCGTAGCGGTCCTCGTGGCTGCCGTCGTCGAAGAGCTCGATGCCGTCCTGGCCCACCCCGACCCCGTCGACCCGCAGATCGGAGAGCGGCGGCAGGTCCAGCGGCGACGCGGAGCTGCCGGACACGCCCGCCCAGACCTGGAGCGGCGCCCCGCCGGTCACCCGCACCTCGAGCCGCGCCGCCTCGGTGCCATCGTTCCGCACGGCGAAGGGCACGAAGCGCCCCCAGCCCATCTGCCAGCCCGCGGTCGGGTCGCGCTCGTCGGGCACGCCGTCGCTGTCGTTGTCGGCGTGCAGCCCCTCGAGGGCGTCCATCAGACCGTCGCCGTCGCCGTCCAGCGGAGGCGCCGGTCGCGGGCCCACCTCGACGCCGTCGGGCTTGCCGTCGTGGTCGCTGTCCGGGTCGCCGGGGTCGGTGCCCAGCTCGACCTCCTCGGCGTTGCTCAGCCCATCGCCGTCGTCGTCGCCCACGTCCACCACGCCGATCTGCACGGTCTGGAGCGCGTCGGGGCTGAGGCCGTTGACCGCGCTGACGGTGAAGCTGACGCTGCCGACGTCCGCCGGGCCGGGCACCCCCGCCACCACGTCGCCGTCGAGCAGGAGCCACGCGGGCGCGCCCACCAGCCCCAAGGTGGGCGCCGGGTCGCCGGTGGCCTCGACGCGGTAGGTGTACTCCACGCCGACCGTGGCGGCGCGCGGCGGCACGCTGGTGATCCGAGGCGCGCCGTCCGCGCCGCCACCCCCGTCGGCGCAGGCGGTCAGGACGAGCACGAGGAGGACGGTGGGGACGTGCCAGCGCATGGCCGCAGGATACATGGCGCCCCTCAGAACAGGAACTGCCCCACGAGGTTCAGCGAGAGCACGTTCGGCTCGGTGTAGACGCGCAGCGCGTGGCCGGCGGAGTCCCGCTCGACCTGGGTGCGGTTCTGGTCGCGGCCGAAGAGGATGTCGGCCAGCAGCGCGAACTCCTTGGCCGGCGCCCACTTGAAGCCCAGCTCCGCCCACCACACCGGCACGGCGTCGTCGCCCTCGGGCAGGATGTACCAGCCGCCGGCGTCCGCGTCGGAGACGACCACGGTGCGTACGCCCGCCGAGGCCGGGTCGGTGCCGCTGCCCTCCACCGAGGGGCCGCGGTAGGTCGCCGGCATCCGCACGCCGCCGGTGAGCGCCAGCGTGAAGTCGCCCAGGCGGTGGTCCACCGAGACCAGGGCCTGCATCTCGGGGAAGGTCTCCGCGCCGTCGGGCAGGGTGGAGTAGGGGATGAGGCCGGGCACGTCGGCGACGATGTAGGTGAGGCTGCGGTTTCGCTGCTCCACGTGCAGGCGCGTGTTGCCGACGCGGAGCTGGAAGCCCAGGTGCGACGCCCACGACCACTCCAGGGCGGTCGAGTTGGGCCGCGACGAGTCGGCCAGGTCCTGCACGCGCAGGGTGCCCTCGCCGGAGACGGCCCAGGCCAGGTGACCCTCGTAGGACGGCGTCTGGATGATCTGCTCCGAGCCCGAGGTGGCCCGCTGGTAGAGCGCCGACGCGATGCGCAGGCCCACCGGCAGCCCCTGGCGCCACATCAGCCGCAGCGAGGCGCCGCCCGAGAGGATCGGCTTGCCGATGACGCCCTCCTTGGAGAGGGTGCCCTTGTGGAAGAAGCCGCCGTTCACCTCGGCGGAGAAGCCCTCGGCGTGGCCGTAGCCGAAGCCGCCGAGCAGGCCGTAGAAGGTGCGGGTGGAGAAGAGGATGCGGTTGCCGCCCTCGTTCTCGAGCTCCACCTCGAGGGGGCTCTTGATCAGCGCCGACTTGGCGCCGGCGAAGACGTAGAAGCCGTCGAGGTCCAGGCCGAGCTTGAGGCCGGGGGCGAGGCCGCGCCGGAAGTTGCGGGGGAACTCGTCCTTGGTGCCCCACTCCAGGTCGGGGTGGAAGCCCAGGGTCAGCGGGCGCGCGTCGACCGGGTAGAACTCGACGGCGAACTCGCGCGAGAGCGAGGATCCGAAGGCCTTGGCGACGCGCAGGTAGGAGCCCTGGTCGTAGAGCTCGTACTTGCCGGCCTGCGACGACTCGGGGTCGGTGACCACGGCCAGCCCGACCACCAGCGCCCCCGAGACGGTGAGGCCACCGCGGAGCGGCACGGCCTTGTAGAGGCCGAGGCGGGTGCGGCCGGCCGAGCAGTCGCGGTGGGGGACGCCGTCGATCTGGGTGCGGGTGCAGCGGCTGAAGTTGGGGTCGGGGCTGTTCTCGCGCGTCTCGCCGGCGCCGACGAGCAGGTTGTCGTCGCCCCAGTTGAGCTGGATGAGGACGCGGTCGAAGGCGCTGGAGCGCTGGGGCTCGGCCGCGGGGGCGGCGGCGAGCGGCGGCGGCGCGCTGACCGGGGTGGCGTCCGGGCGCGGCTCGGTGGGCGTCGGCACCGCGGGCGGGGGCCCATCGTCGTTCGCGGGCGTGTCGGCGCGGGACATCGGCGCGCACAGGCACAACGAGAGCGTGAGGGAGGCAGCGAATCGGCGCATGGGGGCGCTCCGGGGCGTCATGGGGTCGGCGCCACGACGACGTCGCCGTCGAAGCGGGGATCGATGACCCAGAACTGCAGGTTGCAGCGGGCCTCGTCGCTGTCCTCGCCGCACAGATAGATGTGGCGCAGCGAGCCGGTGATCGAGGTGAGGGTGGTCGGCGGGCAGAGGTACTGGGCGAACCCGTCGTCGGTGGGCGCGTAGACGCAGCGCCCGCTCTCGTCGGGGCCGCCGACCGAGCGGATGTCGAGCGGCTTGAACTCGTCGGCCAGGCCGAGCGACCCGTAGATCTTCTTCTTGCCGGCCGTGACACCGGCGTACTGCGTGAACTCGAAGTAGCCCTCGAGGTCGGAGCAGAGCTCCTCGTCCTGGCAGGCGTCGCGGCAGTCGCGCTCGGCGCCCAGGTCGATGCGCCCGTTGTCGTTGCGGTCGCAGGCGATGAAGCGGGTCGAGACGGCCACGTCCGAGAAGGTCACCAGGTTGGACTCGAAGCGCTCGAGCAGGCGGCTGTTCTGGTAGACCACCTCGTCCAGGTTGCTGGCCTGGGCCACCTCGGCGGTGAGCAGGGGCGTCACGTCCCACGGGCCGGGCACCTTGGCCTTCGGGTCGAGGCCGGGGAAGTCCGCGCAGGCCGGGTTGCCCGGGTAGTACGCCTGGAAGCTCGGGAACACGAGCTGCGTCTGGCCGACGTGCTCCTCGACCGCGCCGGACAGGCCGCAGAGCTTGTCACCGAAGAAGAGGCCCTGCGGCTTGGAGAAGGTGAAGACGAAGATGGCGTTGAACAGGCGCTCCGGGACGTTGTCGTCGAGGTCGACGACGTAGAAGCCGTTGGCGATGACGTTGGTGACCACCAGGTTGCCGGCGGTGACCTGCACCTGCTGGCCGACCAGCGGGCTGGTGCGGAGGCTCTCGGTCTGCTGGATGTCGCGGATGCGCGGGTTGTCGAACCAGAGGGTGGGTGAGACGCCCGTGGCCAGGTTCACCGGCGCTTCCAGGTCGTCGTCGGCGCCGGCGCAGCCCGGGTCCGCCAGGTCGACGAATCCGTTGCGGTCGTTGTCGATGCCGTCGGAGCACTGGCCGTAGTCGGCGCCGGGCGGGCGCGGCAAGAAGCCGTCGGCCTCGAACCAGACGTGGGTGGGCCCGATGGCGCGGATGAGCTGGACGGCGGCGCCCTCGAGGCGGCCATCCTCCATCAGCAGGACCTGGTCGGTGCCGGTCAGCTCGCCGGGGGTGCTGCGCACGTGCAGCGGGCCGCGGTAGGGGAAGGGCAGCCCGTCGCGGCCGATCGCCTGGATGTCGAAGCGCATCGACAGGGCGCAGAAGCTCGCGCCGGCGGCGCCCGGGACGCAGGTCAGGGCCTCGGGGCAGTCGGCGTCGGTGGTGCAGGCGCCGCCGTTGGCGAAGGCCAGGGGCGCCTCGGCGGAGCCCAGGGGCTGCTCTTCGGTGCCGGCGGCGAGGCGGACCTCGAAGGCGAAGAGATCGTTGGCGAAGGGCTTGTCGTCCACGCAGCCCGCGGTGGCGGCGAGGCAGGCGACGAGCAGGGCGCGGACGCAGCCGCCGGCGGGGCTAGAGGTCGTCATCGGGGTTGTCGTCGGCCGGGAGGTCCTCGAGGTTGGGCGGCAGGATGCGACCGATGCGGCCGTCGGCTTCGGCGTGGGGGCAGGGGATGGCCAGGCAGCGCTCGAGGGCGCGCCAGCGGGCGTCGAGCTCGCAGGCGGCGCCGCGATCGACGGTGGGTGTGCAGGACTCGGGGCGGCAGCGCCCGTCGTCCCCGCAGCGCTCGCCGGGGTGACAGTCGGCCCGGTCGAGGCAGGGCAGCCGGCAGCGGTGGTCGACGCAGGCCGCGACCGGCACGGCGCAGCGCCCGCCGA
Source organism: Deltaproteobacteria bacterium (assembly GCA_020632695.1). Taxonomy (GTDB): domain Bacteria; phylum Myxococcota_A; class UBA9042; order PHBI01; family JACKFB01; genus JACKFB01. Next base: position 182,213 of record JACKFB010000003.1, on the reverse strand, counting down.
CGCAGCGCTCGCCGTCGCCGCATTCGGCTGCGCTCTCGCACGGGTCGCATGCGTCACCGGGGCAGACGGCGTCCGCGTCGATGCAGCCGCCGTCGTCGTCGCAGGGGGCGCCCTCGCGCGGCTGGCACAGCCCGCCGACGCACAGCCGCTGGCCCGGCGCCAGGGGCAGCGCGGCCCCCGGGCAGTCGGCGTCGGCCGCGCAGGTGCGCTCGCAGCGGGCGGCCTCGCAGACGATCTCCTGGCGCAGGCAGAAGCCGTCGGTGCAGAGCTGCCCGTCGGGGCAGGGGTTCGCCAGGTCGCAGGCCGCGCAGGTCGCCGCCGTGCAGGGCACCGGCTCCCGGCAGGTGCTCGACTGCTTGCACTCGCCGCCCGGGTCGAGGGGGCAGTGGGCCAGCGGCTCGACCTCGCCCGGCGTGGTCTGGGCGACGCGCACGCAGTCGCGGGCGTAGAAGGCCTGGAGGTCGGCCACGCAGCTCTCGAAGCCGACGCAGCCCTCGAGCAGCAGCTCGCCACCGGGCGCCCGGCACTCCTCGACGCACAGGTCGCTGCGCAGCACGGTCTCCAGCACGGCGTCCCGCAGGGCGACGTCGGTGTCGATCTGGGTGTTGTTGACCTTGAGGACCGTGAAGCCCGAGCCGCCGCTGGCGATGTAGTCGTTGGTCGCCATCTCGTAGACGGCGTTGCGGTCCAGCGGCCGGCGGACGCAGCCCTCGGGGTCGGTGATCTCGGGGTCGCCGCAGTTGGTGAAGAAGATGTCGCGGGCCACCGGCGGGTCGGCCCCGCAGTCCATCACGAACTCGATGCCCGAGACCTGGATCTGGGTGGCGCAGCCGCGGCCCGCGCTGCGGCGGGTCGAGAAGTCGAGCAGCTCCTGCACGTCGTCGCCCGACAGGTACATCGTGGTGACGTAGTTGTTGAACGGGAAGATGTTGTAGAGCTGGTCCAGCGTGATGGCGCCCGGGTTGATGTCGGTGCGGATGCCCAGCGAGTTGGTCATGCCGAAGTCGGCGCGCGCGTACTGGCGGATGGCCTCGGCCACCAGGTTGCCCAGCGGGGAGTCGCCGCCGTCGAAGCCGAAGCGGCGGATGATGCGCGCGGCGTAGCCGTAGACCGACTCCAGGTCGATGAGCTGATGCAGCTTGCGGGCGTAGGGCTCGATGAGGTCGAGCATCCCCGGGTCCTCGGGGACGTGGCTGTCGATGGGGATGACCTTGTAGTCGTGGGCGACGACCTCGCCGTCGCGGACCACCAGGTCCAGGCGGCCGACGAACTTCGCGAAGGCGCCCGAGTGGGCGAGGATCACCGGCCTCCCGGTGCGGTCGGGGATGACCTTGGGCGGCATCAGCACGATGTGCAGGTGGCCGCCCATGACCACGTCCAGGCCCTCGGTGGCGCGGATCATGTCCTCGTCCTCGCCGAGCCCGGCGTGGCTGACGGCCACGATCAGGTCGACGTGGGGGCGCAGGATGTCGATCCAGTCCTGGACGGTCTGCTGGATCTCCAGCGGGACGATGTGCAGCGAGTTGCCGACGTCGGTGATCGACGAGAGCGAGGAGAAGTTGCCGACCCCGATGATGCCGATGCGCATGCCGTCCGCGTTGATGATCTCGACGGGGTGGGCGATCTCGCCCAGCGGCTCGCCCGGCTCGAACAGATAGTTGGCGGCGACCAGCGGGTAGGTCGCCCAGCGCTGGAGCTGCTTCACGTAGTTGGTGAGCCCCTCGTCGAACTCGTGGTTGCCGATGACCACCGCGTCCGGGCGCAGCTGGCTCAGGGCGCGCTGCTCGGCCTCGCCCAGGAAGGCGTTGAAGATCGGGGCGCCCTGGAAGCAGTCGCCCGAGTCGACGTAGATCGAGCGCCCCGAGCGGCCACGCTCGCGCTCGATGACGGTGGCCATCCGGGCGATGCCGCCGAAGGGCCCGTTCTCCTGGAGCAGGCCCAGCGCCTCGTCACCGGCGAGCACCTGGAAGTCGTAGGGCAACAGCCGGGAGTGGATGTCGGTGGTGTGGAGGATGGTCAGGCGCAGGTCCTGCCCCGCCGTCGCGGGCGCGGGGTAGCGGTCGGCGCACCCCGCGAGCACGCCCAGCGCCAACAACCCCACCAGCCCACACCGCGCCACGGCAACCCTCCGTCCTCGGCGGAGCGCGGCATCTAGCACACGGCTCGACGCGCCCACAAGCCGCGCAGACCATGGGCTGCGTCGCGCCGCGGCCCTGACGGATTCGTTGATGCGAACTGCGCGACCAAACGCTCGGATCCAGTCCACGTCGGTGGTACCGTCCCCCGCCATGAAGTTCACGCTCAGCACCGCCGCCCTGCTCTGCCTCGCCACGAGTCCCGCCTTCGCTTACAGCGTGGGCGTCTTCGGCGGCGTTCCCATACGCTGGCAGTCCTCCACGGTCTCCTTCCTCGTGCAGGCGGCCGGCTCGGACGACCTGACGCCGGCGAAGACCGACATCGCCATCAACAACGCGATGGCGACGTGGAACGACCTGGCCTGCTCGGATCTCCTGCTGAAGCGGGTCGGCGACGCGCCGAACCCCAAGTCCAACCTGCTGGCGGGCGCCAACCCCAACGGCCTCAACGAGGTCCAGTGGCTGGAGGACTCGTCGTGGACCTTCGGCAAGTGGGTGCTGGGGGTGACCGCGCCGCTGACCAACAGCAGCGGTCACATCAGCGAGGCCGACATCGCCTTCAACGGTTACAAGCAGCAGTGGTCGATCAACGGGGACGGCCGCATCGACGTGGAGTCGGTCGCGGTCCATGAGATCGGCCACGCCTTCGGCCTCAACCACAACCTGGGTCCCTACGACGAGAGCGACCTGCCGACGATGCACCCGAGCGTGCTGCCCAACCTGCAGAGCCGGACGCTGTCCGCCGACGACACCAAGGCGGCGTGCTACCTCTACCCGGTCGCGCAGTACGCGTGCGCGGGCGACACCGACTGCCCGATGATCCTCGGACGCACCAGCAGCGGCGACGAGTTCTACTCGGGCCGGGTGAAGTGCGACGCCGCGACGAAGAGCTGCGGGGCGGTCGAGTACTTCCCGGCGGGCATCGCGCAGATCGGCGAGATCTGCGAGTACGACTCGAGCTGCGTCGAGGGGCTGCGTTGCCTGCCCTGGCAGGACACGGCCGTGTGCACGGGCTACTGCCTGGTGGAGGACTCGGGCTGCCCCGAGGACTTCGTGTGCGCGCCCTTCCAGAACGTGCCCAAGTACGGCGCCTGCCTGCCGGCGGACGGCATCCCCAAGGAGCCGGGGCAGGGGCCCGCGGGCTGCGTGTCGACCGAGGTGTGCCTGGGCGGCAAGCTCTGCCTGCCGACGCCCACCGGCGACAAGAAGGTGTGCACCGAGCTGTGCGACGCGGGGAACGCCGGGTCCTGCGGCGCCGGGCGCGGCTGCTGGAGCTACGGGAGCACCAACGGGGGCTGCTTCGACCTGGGGCTCTTCCCGGCGGACCCGCCGGACGCGGGCCCCGAGCCGGTCGCCGACGCCGCCCCCGAGGCGGTCCCCGACGCCGCCGCCGACGCGGCCCCCGAGGCGGTCCCCGACGCAGGGCCCACCCCGGACACCGCGGCGAGCGAGGTGGCGCCCGACGCTTCGGGCACGCCGGACGATGGCCCCGACGCCAGCGGCCCCGGCGACAGCAGCGCGGCCGAGGCGACGGCTCCCGACAGCGCCGGCCCCAAGGGCGCGGTGAGCGATGGCGGCGGGTGCGCCGGTGGCGGCGGCGGCGGCGCGAGCGGCTGGGCCCTGGGCCTGGCGCTGCTGGCCGGGCTGGCCACGAGCCGGCGCCGGGTCGCGGCGCTTCGTCACTGATCGCTGCCCGGGCCGGTTCGATCCCCGGCGACGTTCCCCAGCCAGGCGACGGGAGAAGATGGTAGCAGCGTCCGTGTGGAACAGCCGCTGACGCCGGCCGAGGCCGACGCGCTCGTGCGCCATCGCGCGGGCGATCCCCGGGGACACATCGAGGGGCTGACGCTGGAGGTGGACCTCGGCGGGGGGCGCGCCCTGTGGCTCGGGCACACCCTGTGGACGCCGACGCTCAGCGGGCGCCAACCGCAGGTCATCGTGAGCGCGGTGGCCTTCGGCCTGGGACCGGGCGGCGATCACGTGGCGCTGCGGCGCGCGATGCCGGCGGGCCAGGCGCTGGCGGAGGGCGAGGCCTTCTACCTGCGGGCGGGGGAGGTCGAGCTGCGCCAGGGGCGCGCCACCGGCTGCCTCGAGGACGCCGGCGGCGGGCCGAGCCTGCGATGGGAGCTGGACTTCTCCTGCGATCACGAAGGATTCCGGCACCTGCCGGCCGGTTGGATGTACGGGGACGGGATGCCCTGGGGCAAGTGGACCACCCCGCAGCCGGACAGCCGGGCCTCGGGCCGGGTGTGGGTCGGCGGCGAGGAGCACCCGGTGAGCGAGGCGCCGGCGCGGCTCGGCCATCGCTGGGGGCCGCGGCAGCCCGAGGCGTGGCGCGCGCTGCGCTGCAACGGCTTCGTGGGCGCGCCCGGGGTGGTCGTGGAGGCGTTGGTGGCTCGGCAGCGCGCCGGGCGCCTCGCGTGGCCGCCGCTGCGGGTGCTGCACGTCCGGATCCCCGGCGAGCGGATCACGATGGGCCCGCTGGGCGGGCGCTGGACCCTGGCCCCCGAGCCGGACGGCCTGGGAGTGCGGCTGGACGTGCGGTCGGGTGACCGGCGCGTCGAGTGCGCGTTCGCCGCGGGGACCGAGCGCTTCGTGGGCCTCGATCAGGCCGATCCCGACGGACGAATCGCCCATCGGCTCCACACCGGGGTCGCGGACGCGGCGCTGCGGGTCTACGCTCGCGAGGCGGGCGCGTGGCGCGAGACCTTCGCGGCGCACGCCGAGGCATCCGCGTCGCTCGAGCTGGGGACGCGTGGCGACACCCACGGCGTGAGGATACGGATCCGATGAGCGAGCGCGTCTATCTCGACCACAACGCGACCACGCCGGTGCTGCCCGAGGCGCGCGCCGCCATGGTCGACGCCATCGAGCGCACCTTCGGCAACCCGTCCAGCGCCCACGCCGCAGGGCGCGAGGCACGCGCGGTGGTCGACGACGCCCGGCGCGCCGTCGCCGAGGCCATGGGCGTCGAGCCCGCCCAGGTGACCTTCACCTCGGGCGCCACCGAGGGCATCAACCACATCGTGGCCATCGCCGGCCCGGGGCGCGTCATCGCCAGCGCGGTGGAGCACCCGGCGGTGTACGCCGCGGTCGCGGCCCGCCCCGGGCGCGAGCTGGTGCGGTGCCCGGTCGACAGCGACGGCCTGTGCGAGCCCGGCGACATCCTGGCGCGGGTGGACGAGGGCGGGCCAGTGGCGCTGGTGGCGCTCATCGCCGCCCAGAACGAGACCGGCGTCATCCAGCCGGTCGGCGAGCTGGTGCCCTACCTCGAGGCGCGCGGCGTCCCCTTCATGGTCGACGCGGTGCAGCTCGCCGGGAAGCTGCCGGTCACCTTCCAGCCCGACTTCACCATCATCACCGCGCACAAGGTCGGCGGCCCCAAGGGCGTCGGCGCCATCATCACCCGCGCCGGTCGCGAGCTGCCGCCGCTCATCTCGGGCGGCGGCCAGGAGGCCGGACGCCGCGGCGGGACCGAGGCCGTCCCGGCCATCGCCGGCTTCGGCGCCGCCATGGCGGTGGTCGCCGAGTCGCGCATCGCCCAGGCCTACCGGCTCTCCCGCCTGCGCGAGGGGCTGCAGCAGGCCTTCATCGAGGCCTTCCCCGGCACCGAGGTGGTCGGGCGCGGCGCCCCGCGGCTGCCCAACACCCTGGCGCTGATGCTGCCCCACGGCATCGGTGGCGCCGCCCTGGTGGCGGCGCTGGACGCCGAGGGCGTGTGCATCAGCGCCGGCAGCGCCTGCCACGCCGGCACGCCCGAGCCGTCGTCGACGCTGCTGGCGATGGGCTACACCGCGGAGCAGGCCCTGCGCGTGGTGCGCGTGACCGTGGGCCCGCCCAACACCACCGACGAGGTCATGCGCATCTTCTCGCTGCTGCCCGAGGTCGCGCGGCGGGTCACCGCGTGATCGTGGCGGCGCCCGGCCGCCTCTCCTACGCGGCGGGTCTGGCGCTGCAGCTCGCCGCGCGCGAGCGCGTGCTGGCGGGCGGCCCCGACGAGCTGCTCCTGCTCGAGCACGACCCGGTGGTCACCCTGGGGCGCCGCGGCGGCGCGGTGGACCGGGCGGCGCTCGCCCGGCTCTGCGTGCCGGTGGTGGCCACCGATCGCGGCGGGCTGGCCACCTGGCACGGCCCGGGTCAGCTCACCGGCTATCCCATCGTGGACCTGCGCCGGCGCCACCTGAGCGTCGGCGAGTTCGTCGCCACCCTGGGCCACCTGCTCGAGGCGCTGTGCGCCGCGTCCGGCGTCGTCGCGACCTGGGACGCCGCGCGACCCGGCGTGTACGCAGGCGGACGCAAGCTCGGCTCCATCGGCCTGCACGTCCACCGCGGCGTCACCACCCACGGGTTCGCGCTCAACGTGGACTGCGACCTCGCCGGGTTCGCCGCCATCACCCCCTGCGGCGCCACCGACCTGGCCATGAGCACCCTGGCCCGGGAGGCGCCGGTCGCCCCGACCGTCCCCCAGGTCCTCGAGGCCGCCAGGCGGGCCTTCCTGGCGGCCTGGCCCGCGCCGGGGGGCGACCGCGCCGGCCACGGCTCCGCACAGGGTCAGCGAGAATAGCTGGCCGAGTCGGCCCATCTCCTCGCTGCCCCCGTGAGCGCGCGTCCGGCGCCGCTGCCGTCAGTCGAGGCCGCCCTCCTTGAGCGCGCGCAGCCGCAGCCGCAGCGCGTTGATGCGGATGAAACCCTCGGCGTCCTTCTGATCGTAGACGGTGTCCTTCTCGAAGGTCGCGAACGAGAACGAGTACAGCGAGTTGGGGCTCTTGCGGCCGGTGGTGACCACGTTGCCCTTGAAGAGGCGCAGCCGCGCCGTGCCGGTGACCGAGGTCTGGGTCTCGCGCACGATCTTGCGCATCAGCTCGCACTCGGGCGAGTACCAGTAGCCGCGGTAGATCATGGCGGCGTAGCGCGGGATGAGCCCGTCGCGCATCAGCATGACCTCGCGGTCCATCGTGAGCGACTCGACGGCGCGGTGGGCGGCGTGCAGCAGGGTCACGCCCGGGGTCTCGTAGACGCCGCGGCTCTTGATGCCCACGTAGCGGTTCTCGACCAGGTCGACGCGCCCGACGCCGTGGCGGCCGCCGATGGCGTTGAGCTTGCGCACCAGCGCCGCCGGCCCGAGCTTCTCGCCGTTGACGGCGACGGGGATGCCCTCCTCGAAGTCGATGAGCACGGTCTCGGGGTCGTCGGGGGTCTTCTCGACCGGCCGGGTGAGCAGGTAGGTCTCCGGCGGCGGCTCCGACCACGGATCCTCGAGCACACCGCCTTCGAAGCTGACGTGCATGAGGTTGCGGTCGATGGAGTAGGGCTTCTCCAGGGTGGAGGTCACCGGGATGTTCTTCTCGCGGCAGTAGGCGATGAGATCGCTGCGGCCGGTGAACTCCCAGTAGCGCCAGGGCGCGATGACGCGGATGTGCGGGTTCACCGAGTAGCTGGCCAGCTCGAAGCGGATCTGGTCGTTGCCCTTGCCGGTGGCGCCGTGGACGACGGCGTCGGCACCGTGCTCCGACGCGACCTCGGCCAGGCGGCGCCCGATGAGCGGCCGCGCCAGCGAGGTGCCCATGAGGTAGGTGCCCTCGTAGACCGCGTTGGCCTGGACGGCCGGGAACACGAAGTCGCGGGCGAACTCCTCGGTGATGTCCTCGATGACCGCGGCGGTGGCGCCCGACGCCAGGGCCTTGGCCTCGAGGCCGTCCAGCTCCTCCTCCTGGCCGACGTCCGCGGTGTAGCAGACGACCTCACAGCCGTAGGTCTCCTTGAGCCAGGTCAGCATGACCGAGGTGTCGAGGCCGCCGGAGTACGCGAGGACGACCTTCTTGATGGAAACGGGTGGGTTCACGGGCTTGCCTTTCCTTCTTCGATGAGCGCCCAGATGGCGGCGATGATGTCGTCAGGGTCGTGGGTTTCAGAGACGATGCCGAGGACGGTGTCGTCGCCGGCGATGGTGCCGATGAGCCCCGTCACGCGGAGCTGATCGAGGGCGAGGCCGACGGGTTGGGCGCCGCCGGTGCGTGTGCGGATGACCAGCAGGTTGCGGGACGCGATGATCTCACGGAGGAAGGCGCGCAGGTTGGCCACGGCGACGCCGGTGTCGGGAGCGCTGCGGGCGCGAGCGTAGCGGGCGCCGCCGCCCGGCCGAGGCTGCTTGACCACGCCGAGCGCGCGGAGGTCGCGGGAGAGCGTGGCCTGGTTCACGTCGAAGCCCTCGGCGCTGAGGAGGTGCTGGAGCTGCTCCTGACTCTCCACGTCGTGGGTCTCGACGAGGCGCAGGATGAGATGGCGGCGGCGAATCTTCAAGGCGGCATGGATATGCAGCGATTGCGCATAAAGATGCAAGAAGGATCGACCGAGCCGACCTTCAGCCGTCGATATCTCGGATCCGATCGCAGCGGAAGGACTTTGCGACGTCGTCGACGTGGCACCACGCGCGCAGGTAGAGGACGTCGTCGCGGACGTAGAAGCCGAGCGGGGTGATCGACCGGCGCTGGATGCCCTTGCTGCCGCCGCGGTAGCGGATGCGGACGCGGGTCTGGGTGTGGATGGCCTGCTCGACCGGGAGCAGCTTCGGCGGGACCATCGCGGCGATCTCGCTCAGGGTCGGCGTCGGCACGGGCGCGGTGACGCCGAGCTCCGCCAGGGAGCGGGCGCCGGTGCGCGAGACGCAGCGGCTGAAGAGGTTGCGCGCGTGGAGCGCGTCGGCGAGGGCCCGGTGGTGCGAGGGTGAGTCGCCGCCGCATCCCAGCCAGCCGATGAGGGTCTGCAGGGCGTAGCGCGGCGCGTCGGGGAGCGCACGGCGGGCGATGCGCACGGTGCAGGCCGCGGGCGGCGGCGTCCAGGTGGGGTCGAGATCGGCGGCGGCGGCCATGAGGAAGGACACGTCGAAGGCGGCGTTGTGGGCCAGGAGCACCGTGGGGCCCTCGGCGCGCGTGGCTTCGACGATCTGCGGCCACAGGGACGCGATGGGCGGGGCGCCGGCCACGTCGGCGTCGGAGATGCCGGTGAGCTCGGAGACCGTGGGCAGGATGCGCTTGCCCGGGTCCACCAGCGCGTCGAGCACGGCGCCCGCGACCACGGCGCCGTCATCGCGGATGCGGAAGCGCGCCACGCCGACCTCGATGATGCGATCGAAGCCCGGCGCCAGCCCCGTCGTCTCGAGGTCGACGGCGACGAAGGTGATGTCGGTGAGAGGGAGCCGCCACGGCATGGCCAGACGCTACGCCCGAGCCCGCCCGGGGTCGAGGGCGGGGGAGCAGCGACTCAGGAGGCCAGCAGCTCGGAGACGGTCACCGGCTCGAGCTGCCGCTGGCGCAACCCTTCGAGAATGCGAGGCAACGCGGCGAGGGTGACGCTGCGATCGGCGCCGGGGCGGTCGCTGCCGTCGTGGAGGAGCACGATGTCGCCCGGTGCGCAGCGGGTCAGCACGCGATCGGCCACGGCCGCAGGATCCCGGGCGAAGGTGTCGCGGGAGTGCAGCGACCAGTTGACCACCCGCAGGTCCAGGCGTCGGGCGACCCTGGCCAGCGACGGGTTGCGCAGGCCGATCGGCGGGCGATAGAGCGGCCGCGGGCCCTCGCCCAGCACGCTCAGCAGCGCGGTCTCCCCGCGCCGCACCTCCCGCTCCATGGCGGCGGTGAGGCGGAAGTTGAGGGTGCGCGCGTGGGAGAACGAGTGGTTGCCCAGCTCGTGGCCCGCGGCGGCCAGCCCCCGCACCAGCGCCGGGTGGGCCAGCACGTGCTCGCCGATGCAGAAGAAGGTGCCGCGGACCCCGGCGGCCTCGAGGCGCTCGGCGATGGCCGGCGTCCACCGCGGGTCCGGACCGTCGTCGAAGGTGAGCGCCACCCGGCGGCCCGCCCGCGCGGGTCCCCGGGAGATGGTCGGCACGAGGACCTGCGAGGCCGGCCGGGCCACGCCGTCGGCCACCAGCAGCGCCGCCGCGGCCGCCGGCACCCCCAGCGTCAGCGCCGAGGGCCCGAGCGCCAGCACCAGCCCGCCGGTGGCGCCCGCCCACCCCAGCCCGATCCAGTCCGCGCGCGTCATGCGGCCAAGCTAGACGACTGGCGCCGTGATCGCACTCCCGGATCGCCGGTGGCGCTCGGGTGGGCGCGAATCGCCGGGCGCTGCTCCCGGCACGGCCGGCGACCGCCCGAGCGGCCGCGTGGTCGCAGGCGGATCAACGGAGTTGCGCGCTCGCCCGCGTCACGCCATCATCGCGCCGAACCGTCGCCTCGGAGCCACCGCATGTCTCGGGCACTCCGCGTCGTCGCGCTGGCCTTCTGTGTGCTGGCCGCCTGCGCAACCCACCGCGTCGAGCTGGAACGCACGCACACCGAGCGCGTGCTCCCGAACACCCTGGCGATGTGGGGTTCGTGGGCGGAGACCTCCGCCGACGCCGTGCGCGTGCGCATCAACGTCGAGTCGCGGGCCGCGGGCGCCATCGCCATCCCGGTGGACACGCTGACCTGCGACATGGCCGAGCGCCCGGGCCGCGTCGAGCTCTCCGACCATGTCGCCTCCAAGGGCAACATCGTCGTCTACCCCTTCGATGTGGTCAGCTTCACCCTGACCTGCCACCTCGACACGCGCCCCGGCGGCGCGCTGCGCATCGTCGTCCCCCAGGTCTTCGACGCCGACTCGCGCACCGAAAACGGCCTCGGCCCGCCGATCACGTCGTACTTCTTCTGGCGCGTGAACGAGCACCTGCTCCACTGACCCTACGCCCGGAGCCGCTCCCCGCTCCGGCGCCCCAGGAATCCCGATGACCCGACCCCTCGTGCTCGTCTCCGCGCTGGTCGCGCTCGCCCTGTCGGCGTGCGGTGGCCGCGTCAACCTGGGCCCCTCCGAGAACCCCGGCGGCGAGTGGCGCCCCCTGCACGTCGACGGCGAGTGGGTGGAGCCGCACTCCGACTCGGTGGAGATGAGCCTGCGCTTCAGGAACCGCACCGACCGCGCGCTGCACATCCTGACCACCGACCTGCGCTGCGAGCGCGGCGCGTCGAAGGGCGATATCGAGCTGCTGGGCCTGGCGGGGCGGGGGACCAAGCTGACCCTGGATCCCCGCGCCGAGATCGTGCTGCCCATGGTGTGCCGCGGTGTGCGCGGAAAGAGCGCGGGCGCCTTCCGGGTGGTCATCCCCCACGTCTACGGCGCCGATCGCGAGCGCCCGACGGAGCTGGGCGAGGAGCTGCTCACCGACCTCGTGTGGGAGGTCCCGGCGGCGCTGCTGGAGTGATCGCGCGCCGGGGCGGGAGAGTGTGCATGACCACGACCGCGCCGCGCGTGTGCCGGCGGGCCGCGCGCGAGCAGCCGCCGCGCTCGGGTCCGCGGAGAGACCTGAGCCAGCGGCGCGACGGGAGCCCATGGGAACGCCCTCTGGGTCGCCGATGAGCCTGACTCCGGCTCCCGCGGCCAGCGGCGGCGTGAACGCCTGCGCCCTGGTGCCCTGTCTCGACGCGGCGTCCACCCTGGGCGCCGTCGTGCGCCGCGCGCGAGCCCACGTCGGCACCGTGATCGTGGTCGACGACGGCTCCGTCGACGACTCGGTGGCGGTCGCCACCGAGGCTGGCGCCGTGGTGGTGAGACACCCCAGCAACCGCGGCAAGGGACATGCGCTGCTCACCGGCCTCGCCGCGGCGGGCGAACGCGGCCACACCCACGCGGTCGCCCTGGACGCCGACGGGCAGCACGATCCCGACGACATCCCGGGTCTGCTCGCCGCGGCGCGCGCGCGCCCGGACGCGCTCATCGTGGGCGCGCGCGACTTCGACGTGCCCCACGTCCCCGGCGGCAGCCGCTTCGGGCGCGCCTTCTCCAACTTCTGGGTGGCGCTCGAGACCTTTCGCCGCCTCACCGACACCCAGAGCGGGTTCCGGGTCTACCCGGTGGCCCTGACCCTGGCGCTCCGCGTGCCGCCCTCGCGCTTCCAGTGGGAGGTCGAGGTCCTCGTGCGCGCCGCCTGGGCGGGCCTCGAGGTGCGCGACGAGCCCGTGCGCGTCTACTACCCGCCGCCCGACGAGCGCACCAGCCACTTCCGCGGCTTCGTCGACTCGGCGCGGCTCTCGGTCATGCACACGCGCCTGGTCTTCCGGCAGGTGCTGCGCCTGGTCTGGCCCACGCGGCGCCTGCTCCCCCGCCCGTGACGGCGCCCGACGAGCCGGCGCGCCCGACGATCGCGCAGCGCCTGCGAGACCTGCCGCGGCAAGGTCGCGAGCTCTTCCTGCGCCTCGCCCGCCAGCACACCGGGCCGGGACGCCTGGGCGCCGCCGTCGCCCTGGGCGCCCTGCTGGGCACCACCCCGCTCTTCGGCCTGCACATGCTCATGGGCGCCGCGCTGGGGCGGCTGCTGCGCCTCAACCAGGTGGCCATCCTCGCCGGCGAGCAGGTCTCGCTGCCCATCTTCGCGCCCTTCCTGGCCTTCGCCTCGGTGCAGACGGGGCACCGCATGCGCTACGGCGCCTTCCTCGCCACCACACCCACCACCTTCGACCTCGCCACGGCGAGCGACTTCTTCGCCGACTGGTTGCTGGGCAGCCTCCCGGTGGGCGCCGTGCTCGGCGCGGTGCTCGGCGTGGCCACGGCGTGGGTGGTGCGCAGCGTGCGCCGGGCGGACGCGGAGGGCGCCGCGCGCCTCGGCCCCAGACAGCGCTGGACCGGCCGCGGGCGGGGTCACGGGCTGGGGTTCAGCCTCTTCCTGGGGACGATCCGGCTGCTGGGCCGCCGCGGCGGCTACGCGCTGCTCTGGCTGGTGCTGCCCTACTACGTCGTGTTCGCGCCGTCGGCGAGGCGCGCCTCCGCCGCGTACCTGTCGCGGGTGCTCGGCCCTCGCGGTCTCGGGGCGCGCTGGCGCGACCACTGGCGACACCTGGGCGCCTTCGGCCGCTCGATGATCGACGACATGCTCCTGCTGGCCGGGCGCGACGACACCCTGCGCTACTCGTCGGACGGTCACGACCGGATCGCGGCGGCGTACGACGAGGGCCGCGGGGTGCTGCTGCTCTCGGCCCACGTGGGCAACCGAGGCCTCGCCGGTTCGCGCCTGAACGGCATGAAGGTCAACGTCGTCGCCTTCGAGAACGAGGCGGCCACCATCCGGCGCTTCCTCGATCGCCACAGCCGCGAGGACGTACCGCGGGTCATCGAGGTGAGCGACGGCCCGGCCGCCGCCGTCTCGATCCTGTCGGCCCTCAAGCGCGGCGAGCTGGTCGCCATCCTGGCCGACCGCACCCGGGGCGAGGAGGTGTTCACCGTGCCCTTCCTCGGCCGGACCGCCGACCTGCCCGCCGGCCCCTTCCTCGTCGCCGTCGTCTCCGGCGCGCCCACGCTGGTCACCTTCGCGCCCAAGCTCGAGCCCGACCTGCAGCACTTCTACGCCCGCCCGCTGCCGGTGGCCGCCCACACCCCGCGCGCCGAGCGCCGCGCCGCCGCCGAGGCCCTCGCCCGAGCCTACGCCCAGGAGCTGGAGGCCTTCGTCCGGCGCTGGCCCTACCAGTGGTTCAACTTCTACGACTACTTCGGCGACTCGGACCCGACGCTCACCGACGCGGGCGGCGCAGCGCCCGGCACGCCCGACGCGTAGCGGGCGAGCTGACACAGGCTCGAGGCGCCGTGGGTGTGCACGGTCGGCGCCGGGCGCCGGCGGGCGTCGACGCCTTCGAGGCGCAGCAGGATCTCCGCCCCGCGCGAGCGCGCCCCCTCCTCGGTCTCCAACACCACCGCCGCGGCGCCCTCGCCCTGACCGCCTTCGATGCCCAGCGCGGCCAGCGCGTCGGTCAGCGCCTGCGAGCGCCCGTCCACCGCCACGATCAGGCAGCGCTCGGCGCGCCCGGCCCGCACCGCCAGCGCGCCCGCCTCGAGCGCCGCCTCCCCGCTGGACAGGCCCTCGCTCACGGTCAGGTTGAAGCCGCGCAGCCCGAAGAGGATGGCCAGCTCGCCAGCCACCGCCCCGTGCACGGAGCGCTGGAAGAACTGCGGGCTGGCGAAGCGCGCGCCGCGCACGTGGATCCCGCCGAGGAAGCCGGCGGTCTCGTCCAGATCGGCCAGCGCCGTGCCCACCACCAGGCCGGTGCCTTCGGGCGGCGGCGTGAGGCGCGCCTGGACGAGCGCCTCGCTGGCCACGCCCAAGGCGAGCCGCCCCAGACGCGTGCTGCGACGCACCGTGCGAGGGTCGACCCCGTCCGGGACCTCCGGCTCGGGCGACGCCTGGCCCGGGGTCGCGCCCGCCGGCGGCCAGAACGCGGCTCCGGTGACGCAGAGCGGCCGGCTCACGCCTCGCTCCTGCCGAAGACCAGCACGGCGTTGTTGCCGCCGAAGGCAAACGAGGTCGACAGCGCCACGCGGATGGCGGCCTCGCGAGGGGCGCCCAGCACGAGGTCGCGCGGGGCGTCGGGGCCCGGGTGCTCGGTCCCGAGGGTCGCCGGCAGCAGCCCCTCGCGGAGCGCCAGCACCGTGATGACGGCCTCCAGCGCGCCGGCGGCGCCCAGGGTGTGCCCGAGGAAGGACTTGGAGGCGCTGACCGGCGGGCCCGAGGCGCCGAACACCCGCTCGAGCGCGCGGGCCTCGGCCTCGTCGTTGGCGGGCGTGGCCGTGCCGTGGGCGTTGACGTAGCCCACCTCGCTCGGCGCGACGCCGGCCTCGGCCAGCGCCCCGATGAGCGCGGCGTGCACCGCGTGGCCGTCGGGGGCGGGCGCCGTCATGTGGTGGGCGTCGCAGGACACGGCCGAGCCCAGCAGCAGCGCGTGGATCCTTGCGCCGCGGGCGCGGGCGTCGGGCTCGCGCTCCAGCACCAGGCAGGCCGCGCCCTCGCCCAGGCTCAAGCCGTCGCGGTCGCGATCGAAGGGCCGGCAGGGGTGCTCCGACATGAGGCGCAAGCTCGAGAAGCCAGCGTAGGTCGTCAGGCACAAGGCGTCGGCGCCCCCGGCCACCACCCGGTCGACGGCGCCGGAGCGCAGCAGGTCCGCCGCCACGGTCAGCGCGTTGGCCCCCGAGGAGCAGGCCGTGGACAGCGTCATCGTCGGGCCGGTGGCGCCCACGGCCCGCGCCACGGCCGCCGTGACGGTGCACACGGCGTGGTGGCGGAGCGCCGAGGGATCGGCCGCCACCCCGGCCCGCGTCGCCAGGTACCACCGCTCGCTCTCGCCGATGCCGCCGGTGGTGGTCCCCATCACCACGGCGATGCGCGCCGGGTCGCCGGTCGCCGCCGCGTCTCGCCACGCCTCGCGCGCCGCGGCGAGCGCCAGCCGGTGGGTGGCCCCCCCCTCCCCCGGGTCGCCGGGCAGGCTCCCGACCTCGCCCACCGGACGCGCCGGAAGGTCACCGAGGTCCAGCCGCGTGGGCGGCGCCAGCCCGGAGCGGCCGGTGCGCAGGCCGTGCAGGAGCGAGGCCAGGTCGGGCCCGAGCGCCGAGACCGCGCCCAGCCCGGTCACGGCGATGGCGGCTCGCTCGGGGCTCACTTCGTGCGGTGCTCGGCCACGAAGGTGGCCAGGGTGCGGACCGAGCGGAACACGGCGCGGGCCTCGTCGCCTTCCAGCGGCTTCTCGATGCCGTAGTGGTATTCCAGGGCGACGACCAGCTCCAGCGCGTCGAGCGAGTCCAGGCCGAGCCCTTCTCCAAAGAGCGGCGCGTCGACATCGACGGACTCGGCCGTGGTGCCGGCCAGGTTGAGCGTGTCGATGATGAGCTGGGACAGCTCGGCGTGCAGGGCATCCATCGGCGGCCTCTCTCGAGCCGGAGTCGGTTGACGGGGACGAGCGGCGGGAGCCTAAACGATGGGGCCGGGATACGCCATCACGACGAGGGCGCCTCGTCGGCGGTCGTCACGGCCATGCGCTCCAGGCGCTGGGCCAGCGCCGTGAGGCGGCCGTCGGGGTCGCGGACGAAGGGGTTGCCCTCGTCCCAGACGTAGCCCGCGAGGACCGAGCAGATCGCGCGCTCGATGGAGGGGAGCGTCCGAGGGGCGAAGATGATCTCGGGCAGGCGGCCATCGTACCAGGCGTGGACGAAGGCCCGGAACACGTCGACGCCGCGGGCCAGCGGGTGCGCGTAGCCCCGGTCCCAGTCGGCGGGCTCGCCGGCGAGGGAGGCGGCGACCAGCGGCGCGGCCAGCGCCGAGGACTCGAGCGCCAGCAGCACCCCGGAGGAGAAGACGGGGTCCAGGAACTCGGTGGCGTTGCCCACCAGGCAATAGCCCGGGCCCCACACCTTGGAGACCGACGAGGAGTAGCCGCGCAGCAGGCGGGGCGGGAAGATGAAGCGGGCGTCGACCAGGCGCTGGCGGACGTGGGGCTCCAGGTCGATGGCGGCGCGGAGCGCGGCGGCGGGGTCGGCGGGGAGATCGTCGAACCACGCGGCGTCGGCGACCACGCCGACCGAGGTGCGGCCGTCGGCGAAGGGGATGACCCAGAGCCAGACGCCGGGCCGGGCCAGGCCGATCCAGATGAGGCCACCGTCGGGGCCGTCGGGGCGATGCTCGCCGGTCATGTGGGCGAAGAGGGCCGCGCGGGGCGGCTCCGCCGAGGGGCGGTCGAGGCCCAGGGCCCGAGGGAGCACGCGCCCGGTGCCGCTGGCGTCGACGATGAAGCGCGGCTCGACGACGCGCTCGCCGGTGGCGCTCTCGAGGTGCACCCGCGGGGCGGGGTCGGTGCTGACCGCCGTGACGGCGGTCTCGTAGGCGAAGGGGACGCCGCGGGCAGCGACGGCGTCGGCCAGGGTCATGTCGAAGTCGTCGCGCGGGACCTGGAACGCGTGGTCGTAGCCGACGGTGTGCTGGCGCCCGAAGTCGTAGCGGCGTCGGGCGGTGGCCGAGACGAAGAGCGCGCCGTCCTTGCGGAGGTAGCCGCGAGCGCGCACCGCCTCGAGCAGGTCGGCCTCGGCGAGGCGGTCCAGGCAGGCCGGCAGCAGGCTCTCGCCGATGGCGAAGCGGGGGAAGCGGGCGCGCTCGACCACCTCGACGCGCAGCCCGCGGGCGTGGAGCAGGGCCGCCATGAGCGAGCCGGCCGGTCCGGCGCCGATGATGAGGACGTCGAGAGGCGCCATGGACGGGGTGCGCTCCGCGGGACGTGGGGGCTTGGGGGGCGTGGCGCGCGGACGATAGCACCGGCACCGAGGGCTGTCTCGCCGGGCGGCGCGGGCGGTCGTGGGGGCCTGGGTGGGTCAGGGGCGCCGTTCTGGGGTGGACGATCGCGCGAGTTGCGGGCTAGAAGCGCGGCATGAATGCTCGGATCACGGGGCTGGGAGCGGTCACCGCGTGGGGGCTCGGCGTCGAGGCCACCTTCGCGGGCGCGCTCGAGGGGCGGATCGCGACGGGGCCGTCGGAGGCGCTCGACCTGCCCGAGCTGCGAGCGATGCACGTCGGCGAGGCGTTGCCCCGGACGGCGCCCGGCGAGGACAGGGCGGCCCGGCTGGCCAGGCTGGCGGTCACCGAGGCGCTGGCCGACGGTGGCTGGGACGGCGCGCGGGTGCGGGATCCGGGGACCGCGCTGCTGGTCGCCACCACGAAGGCGGGGATCGGCGTGGGCCAGCACGTGCTGGAGGGCAAGGCGCCCGCCGATCGCCTGGCCGCCTACCCGCTGGCGGCGCTCGGCGCCGAGCTGGCGGACGAGCTGGGCGTGTGCGGGCCGGTGGCGACGATCTCGGTCGCATGCGCATCGGGGACGGCCGTGCTGGGGCACGGGCTGCGGCTGCTGCGCCAGGGGCGGGCCCGGCGGGTGATCGTGCTGGGCGTCGACGCGCTGTCGGAGTTCATCGCGCTGGGCTTCGCGTCGCTGCGCGCGACGGCGCGTGGGCCGGCGCGGCCCTTCGACGTGAACCGCACCGGGCTCGTGGCCGGCGAGGGGGCGGCGGCGGTGCTGTTGGAAGGCGGAGAGGGGCCGGCCAGGGCGCGGGTGGTCGGCTACGGCGGCGCCAACGACGCCGTGCACGTGACGGGGCCGGCCAAGGACGGGCGCGGGCTGGCGCGCGCGCTGCGGATGGCGCTCCGGACCGCCGGGATGGGGCCCGAACAGGTCGACGCGGTGAGCGCCCACGGGACCGCCACCCGGTACAACGATCAGATGGAGGGGGTGGCCTACCGCAGCGTGTTCGGCGAGCGGCCGCCGCCGGTCCACTCGTTGAAGGGCGGCATCGGACACACCATGGGTGCCGCGGGCGTCGTGGAGGCCGTGGTGGCCACGCGAGGGCTCGAGACCGGGCTGTGGGCGCCGACGGCGGGCTTCTTGGAGGGGGACCCCGAGCTGGGCCTGGACATCGTGCACGCCGAGCCGCGGGAGCTGCCGCTGGCGTGTGTGGTGTCGAGCTCGTCGGGATTCTCGGGCATCAACGCGGCGGTGGTGCTGTGTCGAGCGCGGTGATCACGGCCGTGTGGAGCGGCGTGCCCGATCGCGACGAGCTGCTGGCGGGTGCGCGCAGCCTGGTCGCGCGGCCCGAGCGGCTCGACGTCATGTGCCTCGCCGGTCTGGTCGCGGCGCGGCGCGTGCTGGAGAGCGCCGGCGTCGAGGAGGCGGCGATCGCGGAGCGCAGCCACGCGCTGCTGGTGGGCAGCGCCGCGGGCTGCCTGGAGACGGACGCGCTCTACTACGGCCAGATCATGGACGTGGGCCTCGAGCGAGCCAACCCGCGGCTCTTCGCCTACACCCTGTCCAACATGGTGCTGGGTGAGGTCGCCATCGCCAACGGGTTCATGGGAGACCAGCTCGCGGTCTCCTGCGGGCGCGCCTCCGGGTTGGCCGCGCTGGTCGAGGGCGCGGCGCTCATCGACACCGAGGAGGTGGAGCTGGCGCTGGTGCTGGTCATCGACGTGCTCGGACCGGCGACCGGGCGGCTCTTCGACGCGCTGGGCACGGTCCCGGTGCCGATCATGGCGGCCTTCCTGCTGGAATCGCGCCCCTCGGCGGGTGCCCGTGGCGCCGCCGCGCTGGCGACGGTGTCCGGCGGGACGGCGTTCGGCGCGCGGCGCCCGGGGAGCTGGCCGGACCCCGATCCCCTGGCCGGCGAAGGCGTGGACGAGGTCCTGGCGGCGCTGGGCGACGGCGTCGGCGCGTCGCTGCGGATGGAGGCGCGCTGCACCTCCGGGCACACCGCCTGGCTGGAGCTCGGGCCGGCGTGAGCCGGGCGGGACACCCGGGAGCCTCGTCCCGGTGGCCCGGAGCGCCCTGCTTCCGGGGTTCGGCGGTCCTGCGCCGCCGAGGGTGTCCCGCGCGCCGAGGACCCGTGAGACAGGGCCGGGACACCGTGGGACAGCGAGACCGTCCCATGGCCGAGGGATCTGCGCCGCCAGCGCCCGCCGTGCCTCGGTGCTCGCCTCTGGCACGCAGGTTGCTATGCTCCCGGTCAGCCCCGCCGCGCGAGGGCTCACGTCTTCCCAACCGTCATCTGCCGGGAGCTCCCCTGTGAACCCAGCGCTCGCATCCCCGAGGCGTCGACGCCTCCCCGCC
Organism: Deltaproteobacteria bacterium; assembly: GCA_020632695.1. Classification (GTDB taxonomy): domain Bacteria; phylum Myxococcota_A; class UBA9042; order PHBI01; family JACKFB01; genus JACKFB01. Next base: position 162,652 of record JACKFB010000003.1, on the reverse strand, counting down.
CTGGTGTGGCTGACGCTCGTCGCGGTCCTCGGCGCCGCCTGGGCCTTCGCCCCGCCGCCGCTCCACGCCGCGCTCTTCCACGAGCGCTGGCCCTTCTGGCTGGGCGGGCCGGCCATCGGCCTCTTCGTGCTCTTCTTCCTGTGGGGCGACGACCGACAGCTCGGGGTGTCGAGCGGCTTCGCCGACGCCTGCTCGGCGGCCTTCGATCCCGCGGCGCGGCGCTCCTGGCGCCTGGTCTTCCTCGTCGGCCTCATCGGCGGTGGCGTCATCGCCGCGGCGCTCTCGGGGCAGCTCGCGCCGCGGCTGGACATGGGCCGCTTCGACGCGGCCGTGACCGCGGACCCGGCGCTCAAGGCGCTGATCTTCGCCGGCGGGGGCCTGCTCATCGGGCTCGGCAGCCGACTGGCCGGCGGCTGCACCTCGGGTCACGGCATCGTCGGCACGGCGCTGCTCGCGCCCGCCTCCTGGCTCGCCACCGGCGCCTTCATGGTCGCCGGGATCCTCACCGCACACCTGCTCTTCGCCTGAGAGGACCCCATGCTGCGTACGCTCGGCTTCGGCCTGCTCTTCGGGTTCCTGCTCTCCCGGGTCGGCGCGACGGACTTCGACACGATCGCCTCGATGTTCCTGCTCACCGACCTGCACCTCTTCGGGGTCATGGGGCTGGCCATGGTGGTGGCGGGCCTCGGGATGGCGTGGTTTCGGGCCCGGCAGGTGCGCAGCGCCGTCGGCCTGCCCATGACGCTCGAGCGCAAGCCGATGAAGCCCGGCCTGATCGTCGGCGGCCTGATCTTCGGGGCCGGCTGGGCGCTGACGGGCACCTGCCCGGGGACCGCCCTGGCGCAGCTCGGCGAGGGCAAGCTGACCGCGCTGGCCACGATCGCCGGCATCCTCGCCGGCACCGCCCTCTACCGCGTCCTGGGCGCCTCGCTGGAGGCGCGCCTGGCGGGCGGGCGCGCCCGCGGCGCTCTCGAGCGCCCGACCACCGAGGCCGCGTGAGGGCCTCCCGAAGCCGCGTGTGCGGCTCCGCCTCCCCGCCGCTGCCAGCACCCGTCCGCGTCCGCCTCGCGCCGGGATTTGCCGCCCCCCGCCCCCCATGCTAACGGCCAACCTCGCCATGCGACCGCCCTCCCCTCCCATCCGCCCCGCGGCGCACCCGCCTCGATCGGCCTCGCCGTGAGGGGCCGCGCGGCGAGCGCCGCTCTCTTGCTGCTGGCGCTGCTCGGGCTGGTGGACGCCGGGTTCCTGGCCTGGGACCACCAGGTCTTCGTGCTGGATCCGGCGGGCGCCGCCGGGCTCTGCCAGCGGGGTCACGGGTGCGAGATCAGCCGCATCTCCTACTGGAGCGAGGTCCCGCTGGGCAGCGCGCGCCCCGGCCTCCCCATCGCCCTGCTCGGTGCGGGCTTCTACGTCGCGGTGATGGTGCTGGCGCTCCGCCGCCTGCTGCGCCCCGAGGACGAGCGCCCCCTGCGCCTGGTCGCGCTGACCAGCCTCGGGGCCGTGGTCTACTCGGTGGTCCTGGCCGGCGTCTCCTTCGGCGCGCAGGGCAAGCTCTGTCCATACTGCGCCGTGCTCTACGGCGTGAACCTGCTGCTGCTGGTCGTCGCGCTGCTCGCCCTGCGGGAGCGCTTCGGGAGCCTGCTCGCCGGCAGCCTGCGCGCGGCGCTGAGCGGGGTGGGGGCGACGGCCCTGCTCGCCTTCCTGATCGCCGTCGGCGCGGGCTATGCGGCGTATTCGGCCCCGCTTCTCGCCAGCGTGGAGTCACGTCACCAGAAGATGCTCGAGGCGGCCACGACGCTCTCGGAGAGCCCGACGGTGGCCCTCGCCGACGACGGCCGCCCCAGCGCCGGGCCAGCGGACGCTCCGGTGCACATCATCGAGGTGGCCGATCTGGAGTGTCCCTACTGCAAGCGCCTCTTCCACACCCTCCACGCCATCGCCGAGGCCCAACCGCAGCGCGTCCGGCTGACCTTCCTCCACCACCCCCTGGACTCGGCCTGCAACCCGTTGATCGCCCAGCCCTTTCACGCCGACGCCTGCCGGCTGGCGATCGCGGCCGAGTGCGCCCATCCGGGGGGGCGATTCTTCGAGATGGCCGGCTGGATCTTCGACCGCGGCCCCAGCGTGACCCGTGACGAGCTGATCGCCCACGCCGCGGAGCTCGGCCTGGACGGCCAGACCTACACTCGCTGCCTGGACGACCCCGCCGTCGTCGAGACCATCCAGGCCGACATCGCCCGGGGCGCGGAGGCCGGGGTCAAGGGGACACCGAACTTCTTCGTCAACGGACACCACGTCGTCGGTACGCGAGATCGCGACGTCATCGAGCGCATGATCGACTCGGTGGCGCCGGACGGGGCGGCCGGGAAGCCGGCCACGGCTGCGGAGGGGGGCAGGTGAACCGAGACGCCATCGGCATCTTCGACTCCGGCATCGGCGGGCTCACGGTGGCTGCCGAGATCGCGCGGAGGTTGCCCGCCGAGGACATCATCTACCTGGGGGACACCGCGCGGCTTCCCTACGGCACGAAGTCCGCGGCCACGGTCACGCGCTACGCCGAGCGGGCCATGGAGCTGCTGCTGCGCTACCCGGTGAAGGCCGTGGTCGTCGCCTGCAACACGGCCACGGCCCACGCGCTGCCCACCCTCCGTGAGCTGACCGACATGCCCGTGCTCGGCGTGGTCGAGCCGGGTGCCCGAGCGGCGGCGGAGGCGACGCGCACGGGGCGCATCGGCATCACGGGCACCGAAGCCACCATCCGCTCCGAGGCGTACCACCGGGCGATCCTGGCCCGCCTGCCCGATGCCCAGCTCACGGCGATGGCCTGGCCGCTGCTGGTGCCGCTGGCCGAGGAGGGCTGGCTGGACCACCCGGTCACCCGCTTGACCGCGGAGACCTACCTCGGGCCCATGGTCGCGGCCGGCGTCGACACGCTGGTCCTCGGCTGCACACACTACCCGGTCTTCAAGACGCTCATCGCGTCGGTGCTGCGCGAGCGCTTCGGGCGCGAGGACGTCGTCCTGGTCGACTCGGCCGAGGCGGTCACCACGGAGCTGGCGGCCCTCATCGAGGATCAGGATCTGGCCGCCCCCGAGCGGGCCGGGCGCCGCTCCTTCTTCTGCACCGACGCCCCGGAGCGCTTCATCCGCGTCGGCAGCACCTTCCTTCCCGGCGGCGACCTGGGCTCCGCCACCGCCATCGATCTCTGAGATGGTGTCTTCATGTTCGGACCGAGCGGGTCGCCAGCGACGTCTTTTCAGCGGCTTGCGCGCCGAGGGCGCTTGCCGCGCGCAAGAAGGCGAGGCGCGCAGGTCCATGGAAAGACATGATCCAGCCACGCAAGAGGAGAATGTGGACACACCATCTGAGGTGGGCCCGAGATGACGGACCTCCCCAACGTGCTCACGGCGCCGGCGGCCAAGCCGAACCTGTCGGTGGTCCGTATCCCCAGGGCCTGGTACATCGCCTGCGCGGCGGGCGAGCTCCGCGGCCGCCCGCTGGCCGTGACGATCCTCGGCACCCCCCTGGTGCTCTTCCGCGGGACGGAGGGTAGGGCCGCCGCGCTCCTCGACCGGTGCGCCCACCGCAACGTCCCGCTCTCGTTGGGGAAGGTCGAGGGCGAGCGCCTCCAGTGCGCCTATCACGGCTGGCGCTTCGACGGCGGCGGCGTCTGCCGCGCCATCCCAGGGCTCTGCGGCGAGGCGGAGGGGCGCGGGCGCCGGGTGCCCGCCTACCCGGTGCGGGAGCTGGACGGCTACGTCTGGGTGTGGATGGACCCGGAGACCGAGCCGGACCGCGAGCCCTACCGCCTGGGCCTGGACGGCAAGCCGGGCTACGCGACCGTTCATCGCCGGGTCGTCGCGCCGGGCACGCTCCACGCCACGGTGGAGAACGCCCTGGACGTGCCTCACACGGCCTTCCTCCACGCTGGCCTCTTTCGCGGCGCGGGCGAGCCCAACCTCATCGAGGCCACCGTCCGGCGCTTCCCCGATCGGGTCGAGGCCGACTACCAGGGCGAGCCGCGCCCCGAAGGCCTCGCGGGGCGCATCCTGGCTCCGGGCGGCGGCGTGGTCCGTCACTGGGACCGCTTCATCCTGCCGAGCATCTCCGAGGTGGAGTACGCCATCGGCGAGGACGCCCACATCCTGGTCTCGGCCATGGCGACGCCGGTCAGCGATTTCGAGACGGTGCTGCACGCGGCGGTCTGCTTCCGCCTGCGCATCCCCACCTGGCTGGTGCGGGCGGTGCTGACACCCATCGCGCTCCGAATCTTCGGCCAGGACGCCCGCATGCTTCGCCACCAGCGCGACACCATCCGCCGTTTCGGGGGCGAGCAGTACGTGTCGACAGACATCGACATCCTCGGCGGCCCCATCTGGCGGCTGCTCAAGGAGGCCGAGCGCGGCGAGCTGCCGCCGGCAGACGCGCCGCCCGAGGTGCTCCGGACCGTCAGCCTCCGCGTCTGAGCCGCCGACGCCCCCCACCGTCCAACCCGCCGCCGAGGCCTGCATGAGCCACCCCACCCTCGCCTTCGCCCTGACGCTCTCGCTCTTCGCCGTGGGCGCCTCCGGCTGCGGGGAGTCCGAGGACCGGGCGGCGACCGACGCCGAGCTGCCGGGCGGCGACACGGCGGACGACGGCGCCGACGGGGCGGGCGACGCCGACGGGGCGGGCGACGTCGACGGCGCCTCCCCGGAGGTCCACCTCGGCGACCTGGGCCCCGACGCCGAGCCCTTCGGCACCTGCGAGCAGGACCCCCTGGCCACCGCCGAGGGCCTGGCCGAGAAGGCGGCGCGCTACGACGCGATCGCCCGCCGGCTTCACCTGCACCCCGAGCTCGGGTGGGCGATGAGCGTCACCCTGGCGACCGGCGTCGACGAGGACAGCGCGACCCATGACGATGTCGCCGCGTGGCACACCGGCGAGAACGACGGGCTGTGGTCGGGCCTCTACATGGCCTCGCAGGCCTTCCGCTACGCCACGACGGGCGACGAGGAGGCCCTGTCGAACCTGGAGCTGCTGCTGGCCTCCGAGACCGACCGCATGCGGATAACCGGCGTCCCTGGCGTGTTCACGCGCCAGATGATCCCACCCGGCGTCCCCGGCATCGCCTGTCCCGAGGACGACGCGGCCTACACCACCGACGTGGAGAAGGACGACAACCGCTGGGTACGCATCGACCAGGGCGGCTGCGCCAACGTGGTCGACCACGCGACCGGCCAGTGGACCACGACCCGCCACTGCGGCCTGGACGCCTACGCAGGCTGGTGCTTCCTCGACAACGTCAGCCAGGACGAGTACGCCGGGCACATGCTGGCCCTGGGCGCCATCTGGCGTCTGGTCGACGTGCCTGGCGTGCGCGACGCGGCCGCCGCGCTGCTCGAGGCCGTCGGCGTCCACCTGATGGAGCACGACCTGGCCTTCGTGGACTGGGACGGCCGCGTCACCGAGCACGGCCGGCTCTGGGCGACCTCGTTCGCCGACACGCCGGGGTTCTTGGCTGCCGAGTCGCTGGCCTTCATCCGCCTGGCCGCCGACGCCTCGGGACGCGAGGACCTGGACCGCTACTACCACGACTGCCTCCTGCAGGAGGCCGGCCCCGAGCCCTGCCTGCCCTACCCGCTGGAGTCCGGCGATCCCTACACGAGCTGGCTCTCGTTCATGGCCGTGCTGGCCGAACCCGACGGGTGCAAGAGCAACTACAACAACCTCTCGATGGTGATGACCTGGCTCTTCGACCTGCTCCTGGTAGAGGACGACCCGGCCGTGCGGGCGCCGGCCCTGGCGGCGCTGGACCAGGAGATCTTCCGCGCCCCGAACCCGCGCAACCTGGAGGCCCAGCACAACACCTGGTTCACCTTCATGTGGGCGGCGATGCACCGGCTCGAGCCCGAGACCGCCAGCGCTGCCGATCGCGCGACCATGGAGACCGCCGTCTGCGGGCTGCGCCAGTTCCCCGCCTCGAAGGCCGTGCAGACCCTGGACCCGGGGAGCCTCTGGCCTCACGACTGCGAGGGCCGCCTGGGAGGCTCCCAGGCCGGCAGCCCCATCCCGGTCGCCCAGCGCTGCGTCCGCACCTTCCTGTGGTGGGGCAGCCCCTACGATCGCTCGGCCTGCACCGCCGACGACCGCACGATCCTGCAGCCGGCGGACTACCTGCTGCCCTACTGGATGGGCCGCTACTACGGCTACCTGCCCGCCGAGCTGTGACCGGAGGCCATCGGCGACCGCCCGCCGGGGCGGCCGCTCAGCCTCCGAACACCTCGATGTAGTCGGCCATCGCGGCCTCGACCACCGCCCGCGCGTGCGCCGCATCGTAGAGCTCGCGCACCTCGATCTGCGCGCGCGCCTCGCCCGGCACCATCTTGTACGTCGAGAAGTAGTGGCGCAGGCGCTCGATCAGCACCGGCGGCAGGTCGCCGATGTCGGAGGCGCCACCCCAGACGTTGTCGCCCTCGAGCACGGCGATGATCTTGTCGTCGGCCTCGCCGCGATCGAGGAGCTGCAGGCCGCCCAGCACGCGCGCCTGGAGCACGATGTCGCCCCGGTCGATCGGCCGCTCGCTGAGCACGCAGATGTCCAGCGGGTCGGCGTCGCCCTTGTCGGCGCCCGGGCACAAGGCTCCCACCCGCTCCCCGCAATAGGTGCGCGGGATGAAGCCATAGAGGCTGGGCGGCTGCGACGAGCTGCGCTGCGGACGATCGACCCGGACGTAGCCGGTGATCTTGTCCACCTCGTACTTGATCAGGTCGAAGGGGGTGATCTCGATGTACGCCAGCACCCGCTCCGGGGCGTCGGGGCCGGGGTCGAGCCCGTGCCAGGGGTGGGGGCGCCAGCGGAAGAACGGTGTCGGAAATCCCATGGCGCCGAATCCTAATCGAGTGACCGCCGGATCGCACCAACTCGGGTGCTGCCGGCGGCGTCGCGGCCGCACGGGGCCACGGAAGCCGAGCGTGGCGCGACGATGCCCGAGGCTGGGGCGCTGGCCGCATGTGCGACCCCCACCCCAGCCCCGGACGGCGCTCCCCCTGACGCGGGAACCTCGGCTGAAGCGCTCGCGCCGGTCCACGAGGGTCCCGGACGCTGGCGAGACGGAGTCGAGAGCCTGGCCGGTGAGCCATCGCTCCGACCCTCCTGTCATCGGCCGCCCGGGTGGAGACGTTGAGCGAATTCGTCTGGAGACGGTGCGCGCCCGCCTGGAACGTGGTCGCGGGGCGCGGAGAGGGCGCCGCCGGCGCTTCCCCGCGGCTGCCGCCGGCGTCCGCTCAGAGGGACGGCGAGGAGATGGGCCGCGCCGGACCGGCGGCACCGGCGAGCCGGCCCGGCCGACCGGACGCCGAGCCATACCGACGGCATCTCGCAGGCGGCGTCGCTGAGGAGGCGGTCGGGGGGACCGCTCCGGCCGGCGGGCCGCCGTCCTCGCTGCCCCTGTCACCCGGTGTTGCGCATGCCCGCGGCGATGCCGTTCACCGTCACCCACAGCACGTCGTCCAGCGACTCGTCACCGGCGCGCACCCGCCGCAGGATCTCGGCCTGCAGGATGTTGAGCGGATCGACGTAGGGGTTCCGCACGTCGACCGAGCGGCGCAGCGTCGGGTTCTGCTCCAGCAGCTCCCCCTCTCCCATCACCTCGAGCAGCGCGGCGCGGGTCGTGGCCAGCAGCTCGCGCAGGTGCTCGCCCAGGGCCAGGAGCTCCTCGGGGCAGAGCAGGCGCTCGTAGCGCGCGTGGATGTTGGGCGCCGTCTTGGCGACGACCATCTCCACCAGGGAGAGCTGGGTGCGGAAGTAGGGCCACGCGGTGGCGGCCTCCAGCAGGGTCTGGCGGTCCGGGCCGTCCAGCGCCGCGCGCAGCGCCGCCCCCACGCCCAGCCACGAGGGGAGCAGCAGCCGTGTCTGGGTCCAGGCGAACACCCAGGGGATCGCGCGCAGGCTCTCGACGCCGCCGCCCGCGCGCCGCCGGGCAGGGCGGCTGCCGATGTTGAGGCCGCCGAGCTCGGGCTCGGGCGTCACCGAGCGGAAGTAGGGGACGAAGCGCGGGTCCTCGCGCACGACGCCGCGGTAGGTGGCCTTCGCCGTGTCGGAGAGCCGGTCGAGCAGCGCGCGCCAGGCGGGCTCGGGGGAGGGCGGCGGACGCAGGTTGGCCTCGGCCACCGCGGTCAGCATCAGCTCCAGGCTGCGCAGCGCGATGTCCGCCAGGCCGTACTTGGCCTGGATGACCTCCCCCTGCTCGGTCAGCCGCATCGAGCGCCCCACCGTCCCCGGCGGCAACGCGCTGATGGCCTTGTGGGCCGGTCCGCCGCCGCGACCCACCGTCCCGCCGCGGCCGTGGAAGAGCGTCAGCGTCACGCCGCGCTCGCGGCACACCTCCAGCATGCCCTCCTGGGCCCGATAGAGCGCCCAGCTCGCCGCCAGCAGCCCGGCGTCCTTGGCCGAGTCCGAGTAGCCGATCATCACCTCGACCGAGTCCCCGCAGCGCGCCCGGAACCAGGGCAGGTCCAGCAGCCGCGCGAGCGCCGCGCCGGCGCCCTCCAGATCGCTGAGCGTCTCGAAGAGCGGCACCACCCGCAGGGGCCGCGCCACGCCGGCCTCCTTCTGCAAGAGCTCCACCGCCAGGACATCCGAGGGCGAGGTGGCCATCGAGATGACGTAGGCGCCGAGCGAGCCCTCGGCGGCGTCCGCGATGACGCCGAAGGTGTCCAGCACGTCGCGCACCGCGTCGCTGGTCTCGAGCCCGCGCGGGATGAGCGGCCGCCGCCCCTGCAGCTCACGCAGCAGGAATCGCTGGCGCTCCTCCTCGCTCATCGCCGCGTAGGAGCCGAGCCCCACGGCCCGGGTCACCGCGTCCAGCGCCTCGGTGTGCCGGTCGGCCTCCTGGCGGATGTCGATGCGCACCAGGGTCAGCCCGAACACGTCGAGGCGCCGCAGCAGGTCCAGCAGCCGCCCCTGGGCCACCAGCCCCGCGCCCACGTCGTGCAGCGAGCGCCAGAGCACCATCAGCGGCTCGCGCAGCGCCTCGGCGTCCAGGTAGGGCTCGCCGTCGGGCGGCGCGGTCTTGTGCACGACGGCCTCGGCGTGCCGCCGCGTCACGTCGAGCCGGTCGCGCACCCCCCGCAGCAGCTCGCGGTACGGCTCCCGCACGTCCCCGACCCGCGCGCGCAGCTCATCGGACGCCGGCTCCAGCGCCAGCTCGGCCCGCAGGCGGTCGACCTCGTGCCAGTAGAGGTCCGCCGCCATCCACCGCGCCAGCGCGCACACGCGCCGCGTCGCGTCGGGCGTCACGTTGGGGTTCCCGTCCCGATCGCCGCCCATCCACGAGCCGAACCGGATCGGCGCCGTCCCCAGCGGCAGCCCCTCGCCGGTGTGCCGGGACAGCGCGTCGTCCAACCCGCGGGCGAAGCGCGGCACGGCGTCCCAGAGCGTCTGCTCGAAGATCAGCAGCCCGGCGTTGGCCTCCTCGACCACGGTCGGGCGCCGCCGCAGGATCTCGTCGGTGTACCAGATGCCGGCGATCTCGCGCCGCAGCTCGCCCTCGACGCCGCGCCGCTCCTCGGGCGTCAGGTCGGCGTGGTCGCCGCGCGCCAGCAACGCCGCGATGTGGTTGTGCTTCTGCAGCAGCGTGCGGCGGTTGACCTCGGTGGGGTGCGCCGTCAGGACCAGCTCGATGCGGGTGTCGCAGATCAGCTCCCGCAGCGCCTCGGGCGCCACACCGGCCGCCAGCAGCCGCTGGAAGCCGTCCTCGAGCGAGCCGCGCTGCGGCGCGCCCGCCTTGTCGCGCAGGTAGTCCCGGCGCCGCCGGATGCGGTGGTGCTGCTCGGCGATGTTGGCCAGGCTGAGGAACTGCGCGAACGCCCGCGCCACCGGCAGCGCCTCCTCGTCCGGCATCTCGGTGAGGAAGGCCGTGAGCTCGTCCTCGGCGCCCTCGTCGCCTCCGCGCGCACGCTTCGAGAGGCGCCGCACGCGCTCCACCGCGTCGAAGCAGCCCGCGCCCTCGGCGGAGCGCACCGTGTCGCCCAACATCTCGCCAAGCACGCGCACGTCGTCGCGGAGCGGCTGGTGGGGGTCTGCGCCGCTCATTCCAGGGGCGCCTGGGCCGGACGCTCCTTGATGATCTTCTCCGCGATGTGTGCCGGCACCTCCTCGTAGGCCGCGAACTTGCGGGTGTGGTGGCCGCGCCCGTGGGTCATCTGGCGCAGCGACGCGGCGTAGCCCAGCAGCTCGGCCTCGGGGATCATCGCCTTCAGCACCGAGGTGGCCCCCAGCGCGTCCATGCCCAGCACCCGCCCGCGCCGGTGGCTGATGTCACCGGTGACGTCGCCCATCGCGTCGTTGGGGATCGAGACCTCCACCGCCATCACCGGCTCGAGCAGATAGGGGTCGGCCTCGTGGGCGGCCTTCTGGAAGGCCAGCGAGCCGGCGATCTTGAAGGCCATCTCGCTCGAGTCCACCGAGTGGTGGCTGCCGTCGGTGCAGGTCGCCTGGAAGTCGATGACCGGGAAGCCGGCCAGGATCCCGCGCTCGCTGGCCTCCTGGATCCCCTTGTCCACCGCCGGGATGTACTTGCTGGGGATGGCCCCGCCCACCACGCGGTTCACGAAGGCATAGGTCTCGCCGCGCGGCAGCGGCTCCAGCGTGACGTGGCAGTCGCCGAACTGCCCGCGCCCGCCGGTCTGCTTCTTGTGGCGCCCGTGCCCGCTCGCCTTGCGGCGCAGGGTCTCGCGGTAGGCCACCCGCGGGGCCTCGGTCTCGACCTTGACGTGGAAGCGCTGCTCCAGCCGCTCGATCTGCACCTGCAGGTGCAGGTCCCCCAGGCCGCGGGCGATGGTCTGCCGCAGCTCGGAGTCGAACTCGGTCACGAAGGTCGGGTCCTCGGCGGCCAGCTTCTGCAGCGCCTCGCCGAGCTTGTCCTCGTCCTTGCGATCCACGCCGGACAGGGCGACCCGCGTGTCGGGCGACGGGAAGGCGATGGGCTCCAGGTGGAGCTGGCCCGCGGAGTCGCACATCGTGTGGTTGGTGCGCGCCGTCTTCAGCTTGGCGACCACGCCGATGTCGCCGGCGTGCAGGCGCGACACCTCCAGACGCTGCCGCCCCACCGGCACGCTCACGTGCCCGAGCTTCTCGGTCTTGCCGGTCTCCACGTCCAACAGCTCCTGGCCGTTCTCCAGGCACCCCGACACGACCTTGAAGTAGCTCAGCTCGCCGACGTGCGCCTCGCTGGCCGTCTTGAAGATCAGCGCCGCCAGCCGCGCCCGGTCGTCGGCGCGCAGCTCGATCTCCGCGCCGTCGTCGTCGTGCGCCTTCTCGCTGGGGACCTGCGCCGGCGAGGGCAGCAGCTCCACCATCTTGCTGAGCAGCGCGCGCATCCCGTAGCCCAGCAGCGCCGAGCCGCAGAAGGCCGGCACCAGCTCGCCCGCGCACACCGAGCGCGCCATCGCCGCGATGGCCTCGTCGCGCGAGATCTCCTGGCCGTCGAGGTAGCGCTCCAACAGCGCCTCGTCGGTGGTGGCCACCGTCTCCATCAGCTCGGTGCGCCAGCGCTCGTAGGTCGCCTGATGCTCCGCCGGGATCTCCGACTCCTCGTACTCGCCTGCCATCGAGCCGCGCTCGTAGAGGTGCGCCTTGCCGCTGAACAGGTTGATGATCCCGTGGAAGTCGTCGCCCTCACCGATGGGGATCTCCACCGGGATCACGGTCGCCGACAGGCGCTCCTTGACGCTGCGCCACGCCGTCTCGAAGTCGGCGCCCTCGCGGTCCATCTTCGAGATGAACGCGATCCGCGGCAGGCCGCGCGCGTCCAGGCGCTCCCACGCGTCGATGGTGCCGAGCCCGACGCCCGAGCGCGCGCCGACGACCACCACCGCGGCGTCGGCGACCCGCACGCCCGCCTCGATCTCGCCGGCGAAGTCGACGAAGCCGGGGGTGTCGATGAGGTTCAGCTTGGCGCCCATCCACTCGGTCGCGGCCGGCGTGCACACCATGGACATCTGGTGGGCCACCTCCTCGTCGCGGTAGCAGGTGACCGTGGGGTCGCCGGGCCCGGCGCGCCGGGGGTTGGTGCCGCCGACGAAGGTGAGCGCGTCGACCAGCATGGACTTGCCGGCCCGCGAGTGCCCGACGATCACGACGTTGCGGATGCGGTCGGTGGTGTAGTCCTTCCCGGTGCCCATGGGCGTTCTCCCTGGATGTGGGAGACTGCGCGGCCGGGAACGTGTCCCGCGGCTCAGGGCCTTCGGTACGGCCTCCTCCACGCGGGCTGGCGCCCCTCGTCTCCGGCAGGCTCCCTGGTGCGAACGAGCTGCGACAGCGTCAGCAGCGACGTGCGCCGGGCGTGTCGACCATCCTGGTGGTCGATCGACCTCGACCCGGTCTCGCCGACCCTGTCTGGTCCGCTCGAACAAACCAGATGCCGACCCTCGCGTAAAGGGGCCACGCGACCCTCGATCAAGGTCGCGGGCCGGCCTCGTCCAGAAGCCAGCCCAGGCCCTCACGCACGGCCGCGGCGGCGCCGGTGGGGAGCACCTCGCCGTGCGCCGGGATCAGGCGGTCGGGCGCCCAGGCGAGCACCCGCTCCATCGACGCGCGGAAGGCCGCCCGATCGCGCACGATGAAGCGGAAGACGCGGCTGGTGCGGACGCCCCCGCTGGCGGCGGTGAGCCGGAGGTAGGTGCGCTTCCAGCGAGGCCAGTCCGGGCGCTCGATGAAGTGGAAGAGCGAGTCGGTGGTGATCAGCGCGCGCGTCGGCTCGTGCAGGAACACCCACTCGTCGGCCATGGGCGCGCCGTCGATGTGGCAGGTGGCGATGACGCCGCCCCACGCCGGGTCGGGCTCCTCGGCCAGGGGGCGGTGGATGGCCAGATCGCGGCGCTTCTTCCCGAGGGCGTCGGGGGCGTGCAGGGTCGCCGCGGGGAAGCGGTCCATCCAGCCGCGGACGAAGAGGTGGTGGAAGGCGCTGGGCGCGACGATGTGGCGCAGGGGGCCAAGCGCCGTCACCGCGTCGGCGAGCGCGTCGTCGATGCGGATGGGCGAGTGCATCCACAGGTCGCCCGAGGGCAGACGCACCACGGTCATGCGGGCGCCCAGGTCCACGCCGAAGGCGCGAAAGGGGGCGGCGGCGACGTAGAGATCGGGGGCGATGACCTCGAGCATGGCAGCTACTCCGCGGGATCAGCGTTCGGCGGCCAGGGCGGCCAGGGCGTCGGACAGGGCCTGGGCGGCGTGGGCGTCGAAGGCGCAGAAGAGCACCTGCCTCGGCGCCTCGTGCAGCGCCAGCTCGGTGGCCACGGCGCCGGTGGCCACCCGGGCGGCCAGGGCGTGGGGGTAGCCGTAGATGCCCGTGCTGATCGCCGGGAAGGCCACGCTCTCGGCTCCCAGCTCGCGGCAGAGCTCCAGGGCGCCCGTGTAGCAGGCGGCGAGGTGCTCGGCCTCGTCGCGGCCGCCGCCGTGCCACACCGGGCCCACGGCGTGCAGCACCCACCGCGCCGCCAGGTCGAAGCCCGGCGTCGCCTTCACCTGCCCGGTCTCGGCGCCGCCGAGCTGGCGGCAGGCCTCGATCAGCGCCGGTCCGGCCGCGCGGTGGATGGCCCCGTCGACGCCGCCGCCGCCGAGCAGCGTCCGGTTGGCCGCGTTGACGATGGCCGCCACGTCCAGCGCGGTGATGTCGCCCTCGACGACGCGCATGCGGTCGAAGACCTCGCGCGGAAGCGCCCGGTTCATCGGCCCTCGCTGGCGTGCGGTGGAGCGTCTCCCATGGGGTGATGCTACTCCGGAGCGCGGGCGGACCCAAGCGGGTGACGCCGCCCCGCCGCGATGTGCTATGAGGCGGCTCTGAGAGGGGGTGGAGGCCATGGAGCTCTCGCTGGCAGGCAGGCACGCGCTGGTGTGTGGCGGCAGCGCGGGGATCGGACGCGCCTCGGCGTTGGCGCTCGCGGGCCTCGGCGCCGAGGTCACGGTGCTGGCGCGCTCGCCCGACCGCCTGGCCGACGCGGTCTCGGACCTCCGCCAGGCCGGCGCCCAGGCCGCCCGGTCGGTCGTCGCCGACCTGGCCGACCGCCCCGCGCTGGGCCGCGCCATCGACACGCTGCTCGCCGCCCACGGGCCGGTCCACGTGCTGGTCAACAACAGCGGCGGCCCGCCCTCGGGCCCGCTGGTCGACGCCACCGAGGCCGACTTCCTCGCCGCCCTGGGGCCCCACCTCTTCGCCGCGCACCTTCTGGTCCAGCGCTGCCTCCCTGGCATGGTGGCCGCCGACTTCGGGCGCATCATCAACGTGATCTCGACCTCGGTGCGCGAGCCCATCGACGGCCTCGGCGTCTCCAACACCACCCGCGCCGCCGTCGCCGCCTGGGCCAAGACCCTGTCGCGCGAGCTGCCCCCGGGCGTCACCATCAACAACGTGCTGCCCGGCTTCACCGACACCGATCGCCTGGTCGGCCTCAGCGCCGCCATCTCCGAGCGCACCGGCCAGCCCGTCGACGCCGTCCGCGCCGCCTGGGTCGAGGCGGTCCCCGAGGGCCGCATCGGCCGCCCCGACGAGCTCGGCGCCGTCGTGGCCTTCCTCGCCTCCCCAGCCGCCGCCTACGTCCGCGGCACCAGCCTGGCAGTCGACGGCGGCCGCATGCGCGGCCTCTAGGTGATCGCCCCCGACGCCTCCACCTCGCCGCTGCACCAGGACCGTCGCGAGAAGGTCTTCCTCGTGCTGGCGGGCCTCTTCCTCGGCTCGCTGACCATGCTCAACATCCTGGGCATCACCCGCTTCGTCGACCTCAGCTTCACGCTCTTCGGCGTCACCATCCCGATGCCCCTGGCGGTCGGCGTCCTGCCCTACCCGCTGACCTTCCTCTGCACCGACTTCCTCAGCGAGATCTACGGCAGCCGCCGCGCCAACCGCGTGGTCTGGACCGGCCTGCTGCTCAACGCCTGGGTGGTCTTCATCCTCTGGCTCGGCTCGGTGCTGCCGCCCCAGCTCGCCCTGGATCCCGCCACCGGCCTGCCGCCGGTCGGCGAGCACGGGCGCGTCTTCTTCGAGGTCAAGCGCCTCGCCCTCGGCGCCGTCGGCGCGTCGATGGCGGCCTACGTCAGCGCCCAGTTCTGCGACGTCTGGCTCTTCCACTTCTGGAAGCGCGTGACCCACGGACGGCACCTGTGGCTCCGCAACAACGGCTCCACCATGGTAAGTCAGGTGGTGGACACCGTGGCGGTCATCCTGATCACCCACTTCTACGCGCACGCGCTGCCCATCGACGAGGCCGCGCCGCTGTGGCCACAGCTCTGGACCTTCATCCTCAGCGGCTACGTCTTCAAGTTCGTGATGGCCCTCGGTGACACCATCCCCTTCTACCTGGGCGTCGCCTGGATGCGCCGCTACCTGGGCCTCGGCGAGCTCGAGAGCGTCCCCGACCCCCGCATCTGACGCCGCCGCCCGCCTCGAGGCCCCCCGATGAGCATCCTCCGCGTCGATCACGTCACCAGCGCCGGCGCCGCCGAAGACGCGCAGCGCCTGGCCGACGCCTGCGCCGTCCTCGCCGGCGCCTTCCCCGACTACGCCGACCGCATCGCGGCGCTGCCCCGCCAGCTCCACGCGGCCCATGAGCGCGAGTTCGGCATCCTCCTGCTCACCCTGGAGGACGCCCGCCTGCGCCCGCGCGCCGTGGCCCTGGTCCACCACCACGCCGACCTCGGCTACGCCTTCCTCGACATCATCGCCACCGCGCCCGGCCAGCGCGGCGGCGGCTACGGCGGCGCGCTCTACCAGGCGCTGCGCGAGCGCTTGTCGGCCATGGGCGTGCGCGGCCTCTTCATGGACGTGCCCCCCGACGAGCCCCACATGGTGGCCGACCCGGAGGCGCTCTCGGCCAACCGCGCCCGCCTGCGCTTCTACGAGCGCTTCGGCGCCCGCCCCATCATCGGCTCCGTCTGGGAGGGCCCCCCGCCGCTGGGCCAGACCTACGACCCGCCCTTCCTGGTCTTCGACGGGCTCGACCGCGACCAGCCGCTGGCTCGCGCCGACGCCGCCGCCATGGCCCGGGCCATCCTGATCCGCCGCTACGACTGGGAGGCCGACCACCCCTACGTCGAGGCCGTCGCCGCCTCCTTCACCGACGACCCGGTCCGCCTCCGCCCGCCCCGCTACCGGGCGCGCCCCCGCAAGGCCGAGGGCGTGCGACCCTTCGCCGTGGTGGCCAGCGACGAGCACCGCATCCACCACGTGCGCGAGCGCGGCTACATCGAGCGCCCGGCCCGGGTCAGCGCGGTGCTGGCCGGCCTGGAGGGGCTGCCCATCACGCATCTGGCGCCCCAGACCTGCGACGAGGCCCTCATCACGGCCGTCCACACCCCGGACTTCGTGGAGTACCTGCGCACCATCTGCATGGGCCTGCCCGAGACCGAGACCGTCTACCCCTACGTGTTCCCCGTGCGCCGACCCGATCGCAAGCCCAACGCCCTGTGGCTGCGCGCCGGCTACTACTGCATCGACACCTTCACCCCGCTGTCGCGCAACGCCTGGCTCGCCGCGCGGCGCGCGGTCGACTGCGCCGTCACCGCGGCCGACCGCCTGCTGGCGGACGAGCCCCTGGCCTATGCCCTGTGCCGCCCGCCCGGCCACCACGCCGAGCCGGCGCTCTTCGGCGGCTTCTGCTACCTGAACAACGCCGCCATCGCGGCGCGCCACCTCACCCAGCGCGGGCCGGTGGCCATGCTGGACATCGACTTCCACCACGGAAACGGCGCCCAGAGCATCTTCTGGACCGACCCCACGGTGCTGACCGTCTCCATCCACGGCCACCCCAACGAGGCCTACCCCTACTTCTCGGGCTTCGACGACGAGGTGGGCGAGGGCGCTGGCGAGGGCTGCAACCTCAACCTCCCCCTGCCGGCCGGCACCGACGACGCGGCGTGGCTCGCCGCCCTGGAGCGGGCGCTCTCGCGGATCGCCGATCACCGCCCCTGGGCCGTGGTGCTGGGGCTGGGCTTCGACCTGATGCGCGGCGACCCCACCGGCGACTTCAACGTCAGCCCCGAGGCCATGGGCCGCATCGGCGAGGCCATCGGGGGCCTGGGCGTGCCGGTGCTGGTCGTCCAGGAGGGAGGCTACGCCTTGCCGAACCTGCGGCGGGGCGCCTTCGAGATCTTCCGCGGCCTGGGCCAGAAGCTGGCGCGCCTCTGAGCAGCGCACGCCGAAGCGCCGCCGCCTACCCGCCGCCGACCACCATCACGACCAGGATGTCGGCGCCGTCGCGGCTGAGGTCCTGGCGGACGGCGATTCCCAGGCGGCGGTAGCGCGGCTCGAGGAAGTCGGCGGGGACCTCGAGCCTGGACAGCTCGGGCAGCGTGGCGATGGACGCGAAACCGCCGCGCTGCAGGTAGCGCGAGGCGCGATCGAGCACCCCGCGGGGCGTGGGGGCGTCCCGGCGCACCTCCAGCTCGGCGGCGCCCGACAGCGCGTCGTCCAGGCGCAGCGGCGGCAGACCCGCCTCGGCGCGCGCCCGGTCCAGTCGCCGCACCAGCTCGACGCGCGCGCTGAGCGGGTCCACCACCGGTGAGGGCCGCGCGAAGACCTGGGTCACGACCCACTGGTGCGTCTCGCCCTCGCCCGTCTCGGCGATGCCCACGCCGACCCGGGTGGCGTCGGGCGACAGGATGTTGCGCCGATGCCCCAGGCTCCGCATCAGCCCCGCCTGGGCGTCGAAGAGGGTCCCGTTGCGGGCGATGTTCTCGCCGTGCATCAGCGAGCGGTAGCCGGCCGCGCGCAGCCGGTCGGTGACGTCGCCGGTGCGGGGCGAGACGTGGGCGAAGAAGTGGTGGCGCGCCATGTCGGCGCTGTGGGCCCGGGCGACGGCGTCCAAGGCCGGGTCGCGCCCGACGCCGCCCAGGCCCGCCGCGGCGCGGTCCCTGGCGATGAGCCCGGCGATGAAGGCCTCGGCCTCGGCGGCGCTCCCGATCTGCGACTCGTCGGGCGGCCAGGCGGTCTCGAGCGCGTCGGGGAGCGGCGAGTCGACCCGCAGATCGAGCTGGGCCAGCGGCCTGGGGCCGGCGGCCGAGTCGCCGATGAGCTCGACCAGGAGCGGCCCGGCCAGGCCGGGGACGTCGAGGGTGGCGCGGAAGGCCGTGCCGCTGAGCTCGGCCGGCACCTCGGTGAAGACCTGGTCCGACGCCGCCACCAGCAGGCCCAGGCGCTCGGTCCCAGGCGGGACCACCCCGTCGATGGTGAGGGCCTGGCCGCCGCGCACCCGACGCGGCAGCGGGTCCAGCCTCAGCCCGCCGCGGGAGACCAGCACGGCGATGTGGCGGGTGGCCGGGCGCCCGAAGCGCAGCCCCTCGCCCACCCCCACGCGCAGCGGTGGCTCGCCCGGGGCCGCGCTGCGGGCCACACCCTGGAGCTGGCTGAGCACCGGCTCGTCGCCGCTGGCGGTGGTGACGCGCATCGTCTGCTCCACGCCCCACTCCGGCGCGCCACCCGCGTCGAGGAAGAAGGCGAGCACGGCGTCGGGGGCGAGCTGGCCCTCGGTCGCGTGGAAGGCCGCCAGCTCCCGGGCGGCGTGGGAGAGCGCCGGGTCGTAGCGCAGGCCCGGGACGCGCCCGACCAGCCGGCTGAAGTAGCGGTCGGGCTCGGCGTAGGTGGGGTCGGCGTAGCGCTCGGCCGGCGCCTCGACCAGCTCGACGCGCAGGGCGGTGCCCGGCGGCGGGGGCGGCTGGGGCTCCAAGGTGGGCGGGGCGGCCGAGCGGTCGGCCACGCCCTCCCCGGCAGGCGGCAGCTCGCTTGGGGGCTCGTTCCAGCCCGTCGCCGCGCGCTCGGTGACCTCGTGCAGCACCTCGCGCACGGCGTCGCGGTGGTCGAGGACCAGCCAGGCGCCGAGCGCGATGGCCGCGACGGCGAGGAGCTGGACCAGACGTCGCAGCATCACCGGGGCGTCCCGGCCAGGGCCGCGGCGGGGGCCGGGGGTGTCAGGCCCGAGCGCGGCTGGGCCGGGACCCGGGCGGGGGCGCGGGCGGCGTGGCGCAGCTCCACCACGGCGATGGCGATGAGCGCGCCGGCCGTCAGCAGCAGCGCGGCGCGGGCGAGCAGGCGCGACGGGGTGATCGCGGTGCCGCGGCCGCGCGTGAACAGGCGGACGGCGAGGTGGCCGACCAAGAACCCCGCGGCGCCCAGCAGCAGGATGCCGTAGTAGCCCATGCCGATGGCGCCCGGCTCGGGGTGGAAGGTGAAGCGGGCGGCGACCGGCTCGTAGATCAGCACCGGCACCAGGCCGAGCCAGCCGGCGAGGTAGCACGCCACGCCGAGGGTCAGGCCGGCGAGGAGCGCGGGGCCCCGGGGGTGCAGGGTGGACTGGGTGGGAGCGGTCAAAGCGGTTGGATCGCGGTGAGGGTCATGCCCGTCAACGTGGCGTAGGCGACGATGATGCCCAGGGCGATCGTGGCGAGGTGGTAGAGCGCGCGGTCGACCGGCGGCGTGGCGCGCGGGCCCAGGTGCGCGCTGGTGGGCACGAGGTAGAGGAGCAGCAGGGCGGCGATGCCGAGCCAGTGCTCCTTCATCTCGAAGAACCCCGTCGCCAGCGGCAGGTGGGGGTCGAAGGTGGTCACCCGTGCGCCGACCCGGAAGGCGGGGTAGATCAGCAGGCCCAGCGCGAAGGTGAACAGCCACGCGCCGGCGATGACGCGCGGGTACAAGCGCTGGAGGCGCACGTTGGTGCTGCGTCCGCGGACGTAGTCGCGCCAGGACAGCAGCGCGTTGTGGATGCTGGCGCCGGCCAGCACGCCCGCGGACAGCCCGTGGAGCACGAGGAGCAGGGTGTCGAGGCTCAGCACGGGCGGGCCGGTCTCCGTGGGGCGGGCAGGGCCATGGACGCGTCGGCTCCGGCGTCGGGCTCGCCCGCGTCGTCGGCGGGGCCCGCCGGCGGCGGCAGCGCGTCGCAGCGCCACTCGCACAGGGCGGTCTCGCACACGTAGTGCCCGCCCTCACACGCGTTCAAGGGCTCCAGCGCGTCACAGTCGGCGTCCACGGTGCACTCACCGACGACGTCGCAGGCCCACTGGCAGCGCCCGGTGAAGGGGCACTCCCAGTGCCCCGGGCAGGAGCCGCCGGAGCTCAGGGGGCAGTCGGCGGCCACCTCGCAGGCAGGCGGGGGCGCACATTCCCAGACGCAGGTGAAGTCGGGGCAGGTCCAGCTCCCCTCGCAGATGCCGGGCTCCTCGCCGAGGCAGTCCACCGGCGCGACGCAGTCCGGGTCTTCGCCGATGAGGAAGTGGTCGAGGACGGCGCCGGTGTCGCCGCGATAGGAGGTCACCTCGATGAGCGAGCCGCGCACCTCGATGATCTGGAAGTTGTGGGTGGCCACGCTCACGTCGATCTCGTGCGGCCAGAGCGCGCTGGTTCGGTCGGGGTCGGTGCGGTACAGCGGCGCCCCGCCGCCGCCCGAGATGACGTAGTCGAGCCCGTTGCCGCTGACGCCTCGCTCGTAATAATGGTCGTGGCCGCTGATGACCAGCTTGACCTTCGACTCGGCGAAGAGGCCGAGCAGCCGGCGGATGGTCTCCGAGCCCGTGCGCCCTACCTTCGACGAGTAGGGGCCCACGTGCATGAAGACGAAGACGTGCTCGATGCCCGGGTCGGCCGCCGCCTTGGCCAGGTCGGCCTCGAGCCACCGCTGCTGGGCGGCGTCCAGGCAGCCGGCGTAGGGCTTCCCGCGGGCAGCGCATGCGTCCTCGTCGTCGATGTGGATCTGGCCGTCGATGGCGATGAAGTGGCTGTTTCCCCACTCGAACGAGTAGTAGGTGTCCGCGGTGGAGCCCGACTCGGCGGCCGGCGGATGGAAGAGGCGCTCGAGGATCGCGGCCTTTCCGCCCGTCTTCTCGTGGTTGCCGACCGCCGGGTAGATCGGCACGTCGCGCAGCAGCTCGGCCTCGATGGCGAAGAACTGGTTCCACTGCCCCTCGTCGCTGCCCGACTCGACCATGTCGCCGGTGTGCACGAGGAACTCGGGGGCGCCGACCGAGCGCATCGTCTCGACCACGGCGCGGTGCGAACGGGCGTCGGTGCGGTTGTCGCCGAAGACCCCGAAGGTGAAGGGGCGCGACCGGGCCGGCGCCGTGTGGATCGTCCCCTCGGGGGCGGCCGTCCCGTCGGCCTGCACCACCTGGTAGACGTAGGCCGTGTCGGGCTCGAGCCCCGAGAGCAGCGCCGAGCAGTGGATCGCCTCGCAGGTGGCCGGGGCCGAGCGCTCGTCGGTGCTCTGCACGCCGAACCCCACGCTGGCGCCCGGCGGCGCCTCGCCCTCCCACACGACCAGCGCGGAATTCTCGCGAACGTCCTGGACGTAGGGGCCGCGAGCGATGGTGACCTTGGCGCACCCGACCGCCGAGGCCAGGGCGGCGCTCATCATCCATCGCAACACGCGCGCCATCATCGAATCGGCTCCCATCATCTCCCTCCCATGGTGGGGAGCGGCCGGCGCGCGGGTCAAGGCTCGGCGCCGGTAGCCCACAGGAGGCCCAGGCCTGCTCCCCGGCAGCGCGGAGGCGGCAGGAGCGCGCAGCGGATGGATGATTCGTCGGCTCCAGGCGCTTTCGGGCGCCTCGCATCCCAGAAGCGCTGCGGCAGACCCCTCGGTTTGCCCGGGTTCTGGAAACGGCTTCGCTTCGCCAAGCCTCGCCGGATCGCCCCGAGAGCACCCCGGATCCACCTGAATCCCTTGTCCGCTACAAGCTCCCTAGCGCAGCGCTCGCGTCATGTCGCGGTGGAGGATGCCGGCGTCCAGGTAGGTCTCGCCCTCGGCCACGTAGCCGAGCCGCTCGTAGAAGCCCATGGCCTCGACCTGGCTCGACAGGCGCACCCGTCGGCAGCCCGCGTCGCGGGCCAGCTCCTCGAGCGCGGCCATGACCCGGCGTCCCAGCCCCTCGCCGCGGCGACCGCGCTCCACCGCGATGCGCTGGAGCTTGCCCGTGTCGCCCAGGACCAGCAGCCGCCCGGTGGCGAGGGCCCGCCCGTCGGCGGTGAGCAGCACCGCGTGGCGGGCCTCGCCGTCGCGGCCGTCGCGCTCCAGCTCCACCGGGACCCCCTGCTCGTCGACGAAGACGCGCTGCCGCAGCGCCATGGCGGCCGCCCGCTCGGCGGGCCCCAGCTCGGTCACCAGCCGCAGCGCGGCCGCGGGGCTGTCGACCGGGCCGCTCACGGGGTCAGCGATGGCAGGAGCCGAGCCGAATCGGCGGCGCCGGCGAGACGGATCCGTCGACCGGACGCCGGGACATGCCAATCGGCCTGTGGCAGGCGGCCGGCCCGAAGAGGCAGCCGCTGGGGCCGCGACGGCCGGCCGGCTGCGCTTGTCGCTGACCCGGTCAAATCGACGTGTCCACCGTGCTCACCGTCGCCGGGTCGCTGAGCAGCACGAAGATCTGGTCGCCCGAGCGGCTCACCCGCACCTCCAGCCCCGCCACCGAGCGCACGAAGACCCCCTGGTCGACCAGGGCGTGGTCCACGTCGTCGGGGAGGTCCACCGTGTCGGCCCGCAGCACCGCCAGGCTCGACCCCATCCAGGACGCGTCGCAGTCGACGTGGCGCGCGCGCACCACCCGCAGGCGCTCCAGCCCGCGATTCATGAAATCCGCCGGGAGGCGCTCGAAGGTGAGCAGCGCGCCGGCCTGCACCAGATCGTCGAGCAGATTCGGTGTCGCGGTGGCCCGGTGCACACGCGCCATGCGCTCGAGGGCGTCGCCGTCGAGCAGGACCAGCGGGCGGTGCTCCGGCGGCTGCGCCACGGCGACGGGAGCCACCGCGACCTCGTCACGCGGCGCAGGCTCCGAGCGCGGCGTCGTCAACATCAGCGCCAGCACCGCCGCCGCGGCCGCCAGCCCGGCCGGCAGCACCACGGCCGCCCACCAGGGCCCGCGCGCCCTGGCCGCCACCGCCTCGCTCACCGACGAGCGCCACCGCGCGCGCAGCGCAGCCGGCGCGACCACCTCGCCGGCCGCCACGTGCACCTTCACCTTCAACGCCGCGACGGCCTCGTACTCCGCGGCACACCCGGCGCAGCTCGCCAGGTGGCGCTGGAGTGCTATCGCCTCCAGCGGCTGCATCTCCCCGTCGGCCAGCGCCGACAGGTGCGCTCGTATCCGATCACATGGCGACATCGCTCCCTCCATAACCCCGCTCGCGAGCGTATTCCTCGAGCCAGCCCCGGAGCTGACGGCGCGCGTGATGGATCCGGCTGCGCACGGTGCCGACCGGGCACCCCATGACCACCGCGATCTCTTCGTAGCGCATGCCCTCGACGTCGCAGAGCAGGATGGCGCTGCGCTGGGTCTCGGGCAGCCGGGCCAGCGCGCGCAGCACCTGATCCTCGAACCCGTGCCGGTAGCCGTCGCTGGCTCGCACCAGCCCCTCGGCGGGGTCGGGCGCGTCCTCGTCGGCCAGCAGCTCCGGCTCGGCCAGCTCCGCCTCGCGGCCCGAGCGACGCAGGCGGGAGATCCACGCGTTGCGCAGGATCGTGAAGATCCACGCCCGGTGGTTGGTGTCCGGTCGCAGGCGCCCGAAGGCCTCGACGGCGCGGGCGAGCGCCTCCTGGACCAGGTCGCCGGCGCTGTCCTCGTCGCCGGTGAGCCGGACCGCATACCGATAGAGCGCGTCGCCGTGGGCGAGCACGCGCTCGACGAAGGCGTCGTCCGGGGCGGCGGTGCGTCGACGGAACCAGGCCAAGCTCACTCCGGGTAGGGGGCCGCCAGGATCGGCGACGCCCGACTTGGGATCAACGCAGCGGTCGCCTCGATCGTTCATCGGGTTCGAGCGGCCCGGATCCAGGGCGTCAGCGAGGATCTGGTGAAGATCCCGCCGGCCAGGGCCGATGGGATGACCATGAAACGTCACGCCCACGGCCGCCTCCACAGTCCGCTGCTGACCGCGATGGGGCTCCTGCTCGTCGCCACGGCGCTGTCCTGCGAACCCTTCACCCTCCCCTCGCGCGTCGCCGACGCCGCCTCCTCGACCGACGCCAGCGCTCGGGACCAGGGACCGGGCGAGACCGGCGACGCCTGGTCGACCGACGCCGGGCGCGACGCGGGCCCGGCCGGGCCGGACGCCAGCGGCGCGGACGCCGCCGCCGACGACGCGGCTTCCGAGGACGCGCCCCTGCCCGCCGACGGCCAGGCGCCGCCACCGGACCCTGCCGTCTCGGGGGAGGCCGCCGTGCTCGCCTACATCAACACGGCCCGCGCCCAGGTGGGCCTGGACCCGCTGAGCGCCGAACCGCACCTGGGCGCCGCCGCGGCGGCCCACGCGTCCTTCCTGGTGCGCAACCGCGACGCCTACGACCAGAGCGGGACCAGCGCCCACATCGAGATCGAGGGGCTGCCCGGCTTCACCGGCAAGACCTTCACCCAGCGCCTGGACGCCGCGGACTACCCGGGCCGGCCGATGGCCGAGGTGGTCGCCTTCAAGCCCTCGAGCGTCGGCGCCGCCCGCTCGTGGACCGAGTCGCTCTACCATCGGCTGCCGCTCCTGGATCCGGCGGTGGACGAGGCGGGCTTCGGCGAGCTGGCCGACGGCGCCCGCTACGCGAACGTCATGGAGCTGGGCCAGTCCGCCACGCCGCCGGAGGCACCGCGCCTGGTGTTCTGGCCCCCCCGCGGCGCCACCGACGTCCCCTGGAGCTGGGACGGCGCCGAGGTGCCCCAGCCCCCGCCGCCGCCGGCCGGCTACCCCAGCGGCCCCGTCATCACGCTGCACGCGGCCGGCTCCCTGCGCGTCACGGGCGCCAGCCTGGCTCCGGAGCCCTCGGGCGGCCCCGTCCCGGCCACCGAGCTCACCACCGACAACGACCCGAGCCTGCGCCCGGGTGTCTTCTCGCTGATCCCCCACCGCCCGCTGGACGCCCTCACGACCTACCGCGTGCGCGTCGAAGGCGAGATCGACGACGAGCCCTTCAGCGAGACCTGGACCTTCACCACCCGCCCCGCGGGCTGCGCCCCCGCCGCCCAGGACTGCGGGCCCGGCCAAGGTTGCTACGCGCTGTCCGGGGAGCCGACCTGCCTCTGGTCGGGCACGCGCCCCCTGGACGCCGCCTGCGAGTACGTCAACGACTGCGCCGCCGGCCTGACCTGCTTCGGCTCGCGATGCCGGCCGCTCTGCGACCGCGACTCCGGCGACTGCGACGCGCGCTGCGAGCACGGCGTGGGCCTGCTCTCGCCCAAGGGCCCCGCCGCGGTGTGCCTTCCGCCCTCCTGCTTCGGCGACGGGGCGTCCTGCGGCGACGGCGAGGGCTGCTACTGGGTGGGCGCCTTCGTCTGCGACTGGGCAGGCGACGGCGAGGAGGGGGCCGAGTGCAAGTACTCGAACGACTGCCGGCCCGGGTACGGCTGCCTCGGGCTGGCGGGCGAGTTCCGCTGCCGCGCGCTCTGCCACGGGCCCGGGCTTCCGTCGTGCGAGAGCCGCTGCTCGGGCGCCTCCCAGTCCCTCGACCCGCTGCTCGGCGTGAGGTTCTGCCAGTAGCCGCCGGGGCCCCGGCGCCGGCGCGCGCCGCCTCGCCCCCGCCTCAGCGGGCGCGCGAGACGGGCAGCGGGCGCCAGTCGCCCGCCTCGATGAAGGGGGCCCAGAAGTAGGGGTGGGCGGTCTCGGGGTCGGCCTGCATGCGCCGCTGCTCGGCGAGCAGCGACGCCGCCCGGCCGCTCCCCCCGAGCAGCCCGCGGTAGAAGCCGACCATCAGGTCGCGGGTAGCCTCGTCGTCCACCTGCCACAGGCTCAGGAGCTGCGACTCGCTGCCGGCCATCACCAGCGCGCGCCGCAGCCCGTAGACGCCGTCGCCGCTGGAGACCTCGCCCACGCCGGTCTCGCACGCCGAGAGCACGACCAGGCGCGTGCCCCACAGGTCCAGGCCGCTGGCCTCCAGCGCGGTGAGGACGCCGTCGTCGGGGCCGCTCACCAGGTGGTTGGCGCCCGCCAGCACGAGGCCCGAGCGCAGCAGCGGGTTGTCGGCGTCGGCGCCCCCCGCGGCGTCGGTCGCGGGCAGGAAGAAGCCGTGGGTGGCGACGTGGAGCAGCGGCGGCGCGGCCGAGCCCTTGAGCGCGGCCTCGGTGGCCGCCGAGCCGGTGCGCACCCGCGCGTCCTTCAGCACCGCTGCCAGGGCGCTGGCCTCCTGGGCGGTGCCCGGGATGGCCCCCCAGGCTCGCGCGCCCAGGCCACGGGCCAGGCGCCCCCGGGTCGGCGGCACCGGCCCCTCCGGCACAGGCGGCGTCTGCTCGGCGCCCTCGCCCTCGAAGTCCGGCGCGGCGAAGATGAGCGGCACCCCGCTGGGCTTCACGTGGACCTTCATGCGCAGCAGGTCGCGGCCGCTGGTGAGGTAGCTCATCGCGTAGTCCTCGAGGAGGTAGCGACCGTGCTCGTCCACCAGCGCGGCGAAGGGCACCAGGTTCAGCGCCCCGTCCGGCGCGATGAGGACGGCGCGCAGCGAGCCCAGCGCCTGACGGATCGGCGCCATGGTCAGGCGGTCCAGCGCGCGGCCCAGGCGCTTGACGTCGTCGCGGTCGGGGTCGGCCAGGGCCTCGCGAAACGCCGACACCGCCTTCTCGATCGGCTCGGCCGGGCCCAGCTCCACGCGGCGCACCGGGCCGCTGTGGGGCAGCACGAAAGCCGCGTAGCGACGGGCGTCGGTGACCGCCCTGGTGCTGCCGCGCAGCGGGTCGGCCTGGCGGTAGGCGACGATCTCGACCAGCGCGGTCGCCTCCGGGAGCTGGGCGCGCACGCCCGCGACCGTGACCTCGGCGGTCTGCACCCGGTACTCGACGCTGCGCGCCGCGATCTGCACCTCGAGGCGCCGGATGGTGTCGGAGAGCTCGAGGAGGCGCTTCTTTCGCAGCGCCTCCTCGCCGGCGGGGGGCGCGCCCTGGGTCACCAGCTTCGCGAGCTGGGAGCGCGCCGCGCCCAGATCGTCGAGCGCCTCGCGGTCCGCGGGCGAGAGCTTCTTTCGCAGCGTCCCCATCGTGTTGGCCATCGCGTCGAGCAGCCGCCCCTTGCGCCGCAGCACCAGCCGTAGCCCCAGCTCCGCGGCCGCCGGGGGCGCCTCCGGGTCGGCGCCCAGCGAGACGGCGACGTCGGTCTGCCACGCGTGCTGCGCCAGCACGGTGCGCCGGTCCTGCTCGGTGCCCACCGCCAGCAGCGTGCGGAGCTGCGGCTCGACCACCGCCTCGGACCGCCCGACCAGCGTCACGGCGTCGCCGAGCCGGTGCTGGGCCCAGCGCAGGATGCCCAGGCGCATGCGGTTGGCGGCGATCAGCGGGTTCTCCTCGCCGTAGGCCGCCTCGTAGCCCTTCAGCACGCCCTCCATCCGCCGCGCCGCCTGCTCCCACTCCCCCTGGGCCTCGTCGATGGTGACCAGCACCGACTCGCTGCCCAGGCTGTGGGTGGGCCCCCAGACCACCTTCTGCCGCGCCAGCACGGCCTCGTAGCGCTTGCGCGCCTCGTCCCAGCGCCCCTGATCCATGTCGATCTGGGCCAGCGTCATCAAGGTGCCCATCGAGGCCGCGGCCCCCGGACCGTACTGGGCCTCCTCCGCCGCCAGCACGCGCTCGAGCATGCCGCGCGCCTCGTCCAGGCGCCCGCGCCGCTGCACCTGCCCCGCCAGGAGCCGCAGGGCGGCCTGGACCATCGGCGAGCCCGCCGGGTACGCCGCCTCCTGCGCCGCCAGGTATTCGCGGTAGCCGGCCTCGGACCGCGCCCACGCCGCCTCGGCATCCGCCTCGCGCCCGGACGCGTGGTAGAGTTCGGCCAGCACCGCCGAGAACGCCGGCACCGAGGTGTCGTTCGGCCCCGCCTGCTTCGCGTAGATGGCGATCGCCCGCTTGAACGCCTCCTCGGCCCGCGCCCAGTCCTGGCGCGCCTGGTGCAGGAAGCCCAGCGACACCATCACGCCTGCCACCGGCGAGGACTCGGCGCCGGTGGCGCGCTCGTGGATGCCCAGGGCCCGCTCGTAGAGGTGCTCGGCGCGGGCGTACTGGCCGCGGTTCTGGAAGAAGCTCGCCAGGGTGATGAGCCGCATCGCCAGGGTCGGCTCGTCGGGAGGCATCATCGCCTCGCGCAGCTCCAGCGCCGCGACGAGCTTCTGCTCGGCGCCCTCGTGGTCGCCGCGGATCCAGCGCTCGATGCCGACCAGCTCCAAGGCCTGGGCGGCGTTCTCCGACCCCGCCCCGTGCACCTTCGCCGCCAGCTCGTGGAGCCGGCTGTAGCGCTCCTCGGCCCGCACGTAGTCGCCGACCGCGCTGGCCAGCCGCGCCGCGTCGTCCAGCGCCTTCTCGATGCGAGGATCGTCCTTGCCGAAGCGCCGCTCGTCGTGCCGCAACAGCTCGGTCGCGATCTCGGAGGCGCTGAGCAGCTTGCCGGCCGCCTGGGCGTCCAGGAGCTCCTTCTTCAGCCGCGTGCTGGTCGCGTCGTCCGGGGCCGGCGTCACCGGCTGCGGGTACCAGGCCGGCGTCTCCCACGCCCGCGCCGGCCACGAAGCGGCGGCCAGCAGCGCCAGCGCCAGGACCAGCCGCTTCACCCGGCGGCTTCGGCCAACGCGCGCAGGGCCGCCCCGTCCCGCCGCCACACGTCGGCGAGCCCCGCCTCGTAGTCCGGAAAGCGCAGGCGCACGGCCAGCGCGTCCAGCGTCCAGGTGGGGTCGAGGCGCTTCGAGCCGGTGATCATCGCGAACACGTCGCGGCTCATGCGCACCCGCGCCTCGTCGAGCGGGATGGCGGGTGGCCGCGGCAGCCCGTAGCGGGTGACGATGTGCTCGACCACCTCGGCCTGGCTGGCCGGCCGCTGGTCGGTGGCCAGGTAGGTGGCGCCGGGGGTGCCGCGGTCGATGGCCGCCTCCAGGAGCGTCGCCAGATCGGTGACGTGGACGCGGTTGGTCAGCGCCGAGCCGTCGCCCACGAGGCGGTAGCGCCGCTCGGCCATCCGGTGGAGCTGCGAGCGCCCCGGGCCGTAGATCCCAGAGGGCCGCATCACCATCGCCGGCAGCCCGCTCGCCAGCACCCGCGCCTCGGCGTCGCGGCGGGCCCGGCCGCGCGGGCTGTCGGGGCTGGCCTCGGTGTGCTCGTCGGCGACGCCGCCCTGCTGGTCGCCGTAGACGCTGGTCGCCGACACGTAGACGAAGGCGCGCAGGCCGAAGTCCGCCACCACGTCGAGGATGGCACCGGTGGCGTCCTCCACCGCGCCGTCCCGGTCGATCCGGGGCGGGATGCAGTCGACCACCGCGCCGATGCGCCCGCGCAGCGCGCGCAGCGGAGCCATGTCGCTGCCGTCGAAGAGCACCGCCTGGCTGCCGCGGCTGCGGATGACCGCGGTGCGCGCCTCGGTGCGGGTGGTCCCCCACACCGGGCGCCCGGCGAAGCCGAGGCGGGCTGCCAGCACCATGCCGGTGAAACCACAGCCCAGGATGAGGACTCCGGGCGGGGCCTGGGTCTCATCGCGCATCGGGGTGCTCCTCGCCGGGCGGCGCGGGCGGTGCGGGCGGCGCGGGCGCGGCGACCTCGCCTGGGGGCGGCTGGGCGGCGACGGCGTCCACCCCGAGCCCCGAGATGGCGCCCGTCAGGGCCGCGCGCAGGCGCTCGGTGGCTGCCGGGTCGGCGCTGATGACGCGGATCTCGCCCGGCTGCACCGCGCCACCGCGGCGCGGCGCGTAGGCCAGGTCCAGGATCTGATAGATGCTGCCGCTCGGTTCGATGATGAAGTGGGCCGAGTCGTTGGCCGCCGCCAGCCGCGCGATGGTCTGACGGCCCGAGACCCCCGGCACCGCCTCGATGCGCAGGGTGCGTACCGCCTGGCGCGGGGTCTCGTCGAAGCAGAGCGGCCCGGTGGGCTGGCCCTGGCTGCGCAGGCGGTCACGCATCGACAGGCACTGCACCCGCAGGTCCATCTCGGGCGGGTGGGCGATGAAGGGCACCACGGCGAGCTGGCGGCCACCGAAGTGCACGCGTCCGGCCAGGTAGGCGGCCTCGGGCGCAGCGGCGGCGGCGTCGGGCGCGGCCGGGGCCTCGGGGGGGCGCGTGTCCGGGCAGCCGGCGAGCGCACCCGACGCGAGCACGAGCAGGGCGATGAGAGCGCGCACGAGGCCTCCGGGACAGGTCCAGCCGTCGCTCCCGATAGCACAGACCGCGCCGCGAGACAGCACCCGGGGCCGACGCCCCGAGCCGCACCCCTCACGCCGACCCTGGCGTCAGCGCATGAAGCTGGTCAGCCGCCGGGCGGCGCGCTCGATGCGCTCGTTCACCTCGGTGGCCAGCGTCTCCATGTCGTCGCGAGCCACCAGCGTGAACATGATGTCCGGGCGCAGGAAGTGGACGCGGCAGCGGTCGTCCTCGCGCTCCTCCACCACGACGTTGCAGGGCAGCAGCGCGCCGATCGCCGGCTCGGCGGTGATGGCCCGGTGGGCGAAGGGCGGGTTGCAGGCGCCCAGGATCGTGTAGGGGCGCATCTCGGCGTCCAGCTTCTTCTTCAGCGCGCCGGCCACGTCGATGGTCGAGAGGATGCCGAAGCCCTCGTCGGCCAGGATGCCGGTGACGCGCTCGACGGCGGCGTCATGACCGAGCGGGACATCCACGGTGTAGGCGTAGGGTACGAGCTCCATGGTGTGCTCCTTGCCGGCGTGGGGGATCTGATACCACGGGCCGTGCGAATTGACACAGCCGGACCTGGTGGGCTCCCGGCCCGGCGCCCGATGTCGGTCGCGCGTCGTGTGGCGGAGGGTTGGAGAAGTGCACGCCTCGCGTCGCCCTACCTGCCGCGCAGGTCGGACCATGAACGCCACACCCAGGCCCGACCGACGAACGCGTGTGGGGCGCGGCTCGGTCGAGCGGCGCGAAGGCGTGCTGTCTCTCCACGGCCCCAGGAGTGAGCAAGGAGCGTGCCACCACCAGGAACTCCCGGTGATCGCGTGGAACGCGCGGACATGCGACCATGGGGCGGTGCGACGGATCGCGCGATTCGGCACGGTCCTTGCGTGTCAGTGTGGGCGGAATCCCCCGTTTTCAGCAGGAGGCGATCGTGAGTGAGGGATGGCGCGTGGATCGGGTGGTGGTCCCGGTGGATCTCTCCGATCTCTCGATGTACGCGGTGGAGACGGCGCTGAAGCTGGCGCCGGCGTCGGGGGTCCACGTGGTGACCGTGCTGGAGCCGCTGAGCGCCATCGAGCCCGGCGTCATCTACGGCACCATCAACGACGCCGATCGGGCGGCGCGGGTCCGGGCGACGCTGGAGCGCACGCTGGAGGAGCGGGGCATCCGCGGCGTGCACCTCGACGTGCGCACGGGGCCGCCGGGCGTGACGATCTGCGACTACGCGGAGGAGATCTCGGCCGGTCTCATCGTGGTGCCCTCGCACGGGCGCACGGGGCTGCGCCGGCTCCTCATCGGCTCGGTGGCGGAGGTCATCGTGCGCCACGCGACGGTCCCGGTCCTGGTGCTCCGGCTGCCGAAGACCGAGACGTGAGAAGGGTCCGCGGCGCCGACGAGGGAGTTCGCGTCTGAGCAGGAGCGTGCGATGAACACAGTCTGGATCGCGGCCCACGACTTCTCGGCTTGTTCGGAGGTGGCCGTCCGCCAGGCCGCGCGGGACGCCGTCATCGAGGGGGCGCGCCTGGTGCTGCTGCACGCGCTCGACCCGGAGGTGCTCGCCGCCCCGGTCGAGTGGGCCACGGGGGCGGTAGCGGTGCCGATGGTGTCGCACCTGACGGAGGCACGGGCCGCGGCGCGCCATCGGCTGGAGCGCGTGGCCGACGAGCTGCGGGCCGAGCATCCGGCGCTGGTGACCACCGTCGAGGTCTCCGAGGGGCACCCGGTGGAGGTGATCCTCGAGGCCGCCGAGCAGGAGGAGGCGACGCGGATCATCGTCGGCACGCACGGCCGGCGGGGGCTGCGCCGGCTCTTCTTGGGGTCGGTGGCCGAACGCGTCGTGCGCGCCTCGCCCGTCCCGGTGCTGGTGGTGCGCGAGCCCTGATCGACCCTGCGCCTCGGCCCGAGGCCACGCCGAGGGGCCGGCCGTGACCGGGTCAGGCGCGGCCGCCCCGCTCAGGCCTGGTCGTTCGACCGGCTCGGCAGCAGGTCGTGCTTCTCCATGCGGTAGCGCAGCGCGTAGCGGCTGATGCCGAGCAGGCGCGCCGCGCGGCTCTGGTTGCCCTCGGTGCGCTCGAGGGCCTGCATCAGCAGGCTCAGCTCGAGCTCCTCGAGGTTCACGCCGCCCTCGGGCAACACGAAGGTGGGCGCCGCCTGGCCGGGCACCGCCGCCTGGCCCGCGCGCCGCCGGATCTCGGGCGGCAGGTGATCGCGACGGATGATCGTCGCGTCGCGCTCCAGGATGAGGATGCGCTCGATGACGTTGCGGAGCTCGCGGACGTTACCGGGCCACTCGTAGCGCTGCATCGCCTGCAGCGCCTCCTCGGAGATGCCCTCGACGGGACGCGGCATCCTGCGGTTGAAGTGGCGCAGGAAGTGGTCGACGAGCAGCGGCACGTCCTGGGGGCGATCGCGCAGCGGCGGCACGTCGATGATGATGACGCCGAGGCGGAAGTAGAGGTCCTCGCGGAAGCGTCCGGCGACGACGTCCTTCTTCAGATCGCGGTTGGTCGCCGCCACCACCGAGGCGTCCAGCGTGATGTCGACCAGCCCGCCGACCCGCTTGAAGCGCCGATTCTCCAGCGCGCGCAGGAGCTTGGCCTGCATGCCGGGCGCCATCTCGCCGATCTCGTCGAGGAAGATCGTGCCGCCCCGGGCGACCTCGAAGAGCCCTCGCTTGGTGGTGCGGGCGTCGGTGAAGGCGCCCTTCTCGTGGCCGAAGAGGGTCGACTCGATGAGCTGCTCGGGCAGGCTGGCGCAGTCCACCTCCATGAAGGGCGCGTCGGCTCGCGGGCCCTGGCTGTGGATGGTCTGGGCGACCAGATCCTTGCCGGTGCCCGACTCGCCCTGCACCAGCACCGTCGGCGCGTCGACGTCCTCGAGGCGGCTGAGCACATCGAAGACGTGCACGATCGACGGCGACTGCCCGATGAGCTTGCCGTAGCCCTCGCGCTGCCGGTCGCGCAGGTGTCGCACCTCCTGGGACAGCCGGTGCTGGGCGATGGCGCGCTCGAGCTGCAGCGAGACCTCGCGCAGGTCGAAGGGCTTGGAGAGGTAGGCCACGGCGCCGAGCCGCGTCGCCTCGACCGCGCTCTCGACGGCGCCGTGAGCGGTGATCACCAGGACGGGCACGTTGACGTCGGCCTCGCGCAGCCGCCGCAGGGCGGTGATGCCATCCAGCCGCGGCATGTTCAGGTCGAGGAGCACCGCGTCCGGTGCAGACGCCGTGACCTTCTCGACGCACTCCTCGCCGTCCCGAGCCTCTTCGACCAGGTAGCCCTCGGCGACGAGGTGTTCGCGCAAAGACCAGCGGATCAGCTCCTCGTCATCGCAGACGAGCACGCGCAGGGCCATCTCTCTCTCCTACCGGCACGCGGGACGGCCACCGCTGTGTCGTATAGCACACAGCGACGACGCGAACCCGTGGGACAGTGCTCGGGTTGCATGGATCGTGCCGTCCGCCGGTCACATCCGATCCGCTTCTCGATGAACTCCGCGCGTGCGTCGCGAGTTGGTGAGGAGGAACCTGTAGCCCCTGGACGCCGGAGCCCCCACGGTGAGCCCGCCCGCACTGACG
The DNA here is from genome assembly GCA_020632695.1 of Deltaproteobacteria bacterium. Classification (GTDB taxonomy): domain Bacteria; phylum Myxococcota_A; class UBA9042; order PHBI01; family JACKFB01; genus JACKFB01. The sequence continues at coordinate 129,009 of JACKFB010000003.1, read as the reverse complement.
CGACGCCGATTCGTCGCCGCCCTGGCCGTAGCCGCCGGCGGCGGGGCCGGGCTGGTCCTCGGCGGACGCACGCCGGGCGCGGGCGACGCGACGGCCGCGGGGAAGACGGCGGCGCGCGCGGGCGATCCCGCGGGAGGTGCTGCCATGGGATCACGAACGCCGGCGATCTTCGTCGGGCACGGAGCGCCCACCATCGCCCTGGACGCCGACAAGGGTGCCCCCCTCGCACGCCTCGCCGGATCCTTCGACCGCCCGGACGCCATCCTGGTCGTCTCGGCGCACTGGACGGCCCCGCGCGCCACCCTCGGCGCGGTGGAGACCCTGCCGCTGATCTACGACTTCCAGGGTTTCCCGGAGGCGCTCTCGCGGGTGCGCTGGCCGGCGCCGGGCGCGCCCGAGCTGGCGGGGCGCGTGCGCGAGCTGCTCGGCGGGGACGCCGACGAGGCCTCGGGCCGAGGCCTGGACCACGGCGTGTGGACGCCGCTGGTGTGGATGTACCCGAACGCGGACGTGCCGGTGCTGCAGCTCGCGATGCCGGCGGGCGCCAGCTACGCCGAGCTGTACGCCCTCGGGCAGCGCCTCGCGCCGCTCCGGGACGAGCGGGTGCTGATCGTCGGCAGCGGGAACCTCACCCACAACCTGCGCCGCGTGGACTTCTCGGAGCGGGAGCCGCCGCCGGCGTGGGCGGCCGACTTCGACGCGTGGGCCGCGGACGTGCTGACGCGCTGGGATGTGGAGGCGCTGCTCGACGCGCCCGCCCGCGCCCCGGAGTTCCGCACCAACCACCCGACCGACGAGCACCTGCGCCCGCTGCTGGTGGTCGCCGGCGCCGCCGGCCATGGCCGACCCGAGGTGAGCTTCCCGGTGACCGGCTTCGAGTTCGGCAGCCTCAGCCGGCGCGCCGTGCGGCTGGACGGGTAGCGCCGCCTCAGCCGCGCAGGGGCACCTCGAGGTAGAGCCCGAACTCCGCGATCAGATCGACCGAGACGCAGGCATGGACGCGCCCCTGGGCGTCGTCGAAGGTGCCGGCGCCGCCGACGGGGTAGACCGGCTGGTGCCAGACGCCGGGGTCGATATGCACGCCGGCGCGGCCGTCGAAGGCGAAGGCGACGAAGTCCTCGGGCCGCACGTCGTCGCCGGGCCGCGCGAGCAAGGCCACGAAGGGGCAGCCGTCGCGTGGGGAGAAGATCTGGCCGCCGTCGGGGTGATAGTTCGCTTCGTGGGTCAGCAGCGCGTCGGTGCGGGCGGGCTCGCGCTCGGACGAGGCCGTGGCCGGGTCGCCGTACCAGCCGGTGAGGTAGCTGCGCCCCACGGCGTGGTTGGTCGCGAACTGGAGGCCGCCCCGGCGCTCGAAGACGAAGCGATCCTGGACCACGCCGCCCTCGGCGCCGGTGCCGGGAACCAGCGGGCGGCGGCCGCTGACGGGCCAGGGGACGAGGGTCACGTCGGCGGGGTCGAAGCGTTGGACGAGGCGGCCGTAACCGGCGAGCGAGGCGTCGGAGGCGGGGACGCGCGGCACCCGGTGCACCCTGGCCTCGCCGCGCGCCGTCGAGGGCATCGCGTCGAGGTCGTGGCCGACGAAGTTCGAGAGTTCCAAGGGCGAGGGCTCCTGAGGGAGGGGCGCGACGGGCAGGCGGCAGGGCGGACCGTCCGAGCGGCGCCCGGACTGGCAGGCGGCAGGGCGGACCGTCCGAGCGGCGCCCGGCGCGCTGTGCGCGATAGCACACCAGCGGCGGACCCGACGAGGGCCACCCGCCTGGCTCAGCCCGCGCACTCCGCGCAGAAGCGTGTCTCGGGGACGATCGCCAGGCGCTTCGGCGAGATGGGTCCGTCGCAGCGTTCGCAGGTGAGGGCGTCTCCGCCCTGCAGCCGCTCGAGCGCGCGGCGGATGGCGGCGATCTCGGCCAGCGTGTGCGGCAGCAGCGCCTCCACCACCTCGTCGTTCTGGCGCTCACTGGCGCGGTCGTCCCAGTCCCGGGACACCTCGCGCCCTGCGTTCTTCTGGTGGGCGTGGATCCGCGCCAGCCGAAGCTCGAGAGTCTCGAGCTGCTCGCTGAGCTGCGCTTCGATCTCCAGCCGCTGGGCCTCTACCCCGTCCGGTGTGAGGTCGGTCATCGTTCTCCTCCAAGCCGCGCCCCGTCCCACCGAACCTCCGGCCCCGGACAGCGCCGCAAGCTGAGACGAAGCAATATCCCTGCCAGTATGCCCCGCGGGAGACCGGAGGACCCGAAGCGGGACCGAGGCCGAGGCCGGGGCCGAGGCCGAGACCGAGACCGGGGCCGAGGCCGGGGCCGGCGCCGAGGCCGAGGCCGGGGCCGGCGCCGAGACCGAGGCCGGCACCGGCACCGAGACCGAGGCCGAGTCCGAGTCCGAGGCCGAGACCGAGACCGAGGCCGAGACCGAGACCGAGACCGAGACCGGACCGAGACCGAGGCCGAGACCGAGACCGAGACCGAGACCGAGGCCGAGACCGAGACCGAGACCGAGACCGAGACCGAGACCGAGACCGAGACCAGGCCGAGACCGGCACCGAGACCGAGACCGAGACCGAGACCGGCACCAGACCGGCACCAGACCGAAGACCGAGACCGAGACCGAGACCGACCAGCACCGAGACCAGCACCAGCACCGAGACCAGAGACCAGCACCGAGACCGAAACGGGCACCGAGAGGCTGACACCGACACCGTGACTGACACTGGCCCAGCCATCGCCTCGCACTCGAGCCGCAGAGGCAGCGACGGACTCAGACTCAGACTCAGACTCCAGACTCAGCCGCAGACTCAGACTCAGACTCAGACTCAGACTCAGACTCAGACTCAGACTCGAGACTCAGACTCAGACTCAGACTCAGCCGCCGCAGACTCAGACTCAGACCCAGACTCAGACTCAGACTCAGACCCAGACTCAGACGCAGACTCAGACCCAGACTCAGACTCGACTCAGCCGCAGACCCAGACTCAGACTCAGACTCAGACTCAGACTCAGACTCAGACTCAGACCCAGACTCAGACTCAGACTCAGACCCAGACTCAGACCCAGACTCAGACTCAGACCAGCAGACTCAGACTCAGACTCAGACTCAGACTCGTCAGCTCGGACTCCAGACTCCGACTCGGCCTCGGACTCAGCCACTCAGCTCACGGACCCGCCCCTCAGCCATCGCGCCGCCTCCAGGGCCGCCAGTTGAGGTGGCTGCTGCCGCTTCCGGCGCTGGGCCGTCAGGACCTGCGTCGCTTCGCTCCTCGGCCGCTTCGCGGCGGCCTTCAACCGTCCCTGACGGCCCAGCGCCAAGCGGCTGGTGGTGGGGGCTCAACTGGCGGCCCTGGAGGCGAGAGATGGTTGGCGAGTCGGGGATGGACGCGGAGCGGGTGGCGGCGCGGGCGGCGGTGGGGCTCTTCGGGTTGGCGCGGGGGTTGCCGCCTTCGTTCCGGGGCTTGGGAGACCAGGCGACCCGGGCGGGGGCGTCGGCGGCGCTGAACCTGGCCGAGGGCTCGGGGCGCTTCGGGCGGGACCGGGTGCAGCACTACCGGATCGCGTACGGCAGCGCGCGGGAGGCGTCGATGGCGTTGGAGCTGATGGTCGGCGCGGGGGCGGTGCCCGAGGCGGCCGGTGCGGAGGTGCTGGAGCTGCTGGACCGGGTCAAGGCGATGACCTGGCGGATGATCCATCGGCGGCGGTAGCGCGGACGGCGGCGGCGGTCGCGGAGGCCGTCGCCGCCGAGACCGAGGCCGGACCATGGCCGAGGCCGGGACCGGCACCGAGGCCGGCACCGAGGCCGTGACCGAGACCGGGACCGTGACCGAGGCCGAGGCCGAGACCGGCACCGAGGCCGTGACCGAGACCGAGGCCGAGGCCGGGGCCGAGGCCGAGACCGAGACCGTGCACCGAGACCGAGACCGAGACCGAGACCGAGACCGAGGCCGAGACCGAGACCGAGACCGAGACCGGCACCGAGGCCGACCGAGACCGACACCGAGACCGAGACCGAGACCGAGGCCGAGACCGACACCGAGGCCGAGACCGAGGCCGAGGCCGAGACCGAGGCCGAGACCGAGACCGAGACCGAGACCGACACCGGCACCGAGGCCGAGACCGAGACCGAGACCGACACCGAGACCGAGGCCGAGGCCGAGACCGACACCGAGACCGATCCCGCCGCCACCACCCGCGGCCAAAGGCCGCGGCCCGAGATCCCGACCCGCCACCACCAGCCCCAACCTCGAACGATCCCGCCCCCGTGTGCGATGGCCGAGGCGGCCTGCGAGGGCGCCGCTGAGGGTGGCGCGACCGAGGGCAGCCCGAGTCGGGCCCCAGCCCGTCGCAAGGCTGACCCGAGGGAGCGCTGCCCTCAGCGGCGTCCGTAGCGGCCGCCCCGGCCATCGACGCCGATTCCCGCCCCGGCCATCGACGCTACAACGTGCGCCAGCGCATGACCTCTGCCAGCAACCTCGCCTGCAAGTAGCCGGACTGGAAGAAGTAGTCGGAGCGGTTGCCGAAGCTCTTGTGGCCCAGGACGAAGAGGTCGGGCTCGGGGTGCATCAGCACCTCCGGGCCGGGCGGGGTGGGGGCTCGGGCGGCGGCGACCGGACGGCGGGGGCCGGCCTGGTCTTCCTGTCTCAGGAGCTGGGCCAGCTTGCGCGGGCCGCGCGTCGCGTAGTCGAGGTGCACCTGCAGGCCGTCCAGGGGGGTGAAGTCCGGCGCGAAGCCCACCATGGCCAGCAGCTCGTCGAAGACCATGCGCGCGCCGCCGGACAGCGTCACGTCCAGGACGCCGTCGCGGGCCGAGGTCATGCGCTCGACCCAGTTCTCGCGGTGCAGGCGGATGGGACCGCCGGGCGCGACCGCCGCGTTGGCGAGGCGGGTCAGCGCGGCGCGCTCGGGCAGGGGGTCGTCGGGGATCGCCTCGATGGGATCGGTGGCCTCGTGCCGCACCACCCACTCCACGCGCGTCGTCGGCGTCTCGCGCACCAGCTCGGCCAGCTCGACCGCCGCGGTGGCCGCGGAGTAGCCGGCTCCCACCAGGAGGATCCGCTTGCCGCGGAAGCGCTCGCGAGCCTCGCCCGCCAGGTCGGGCAGCCAGCCCTCGATGCGCCCCGCCGCTCGCAGCGCCGTCTCTCCCGGCGCCGGGATGCCGCCGCGGCCCACCCACGCCGCGCGCTGGGTGATGCCGGTGCAGTCCACCAGCACGTCGGCGCGGGCGATGCGCTCGCGACCGCGGCCGTCCTGGAGCAGCAGGCGGAACTGGCTGTCCGCGCGCTGGGGCATGCGGGGGTGGTCGATGCGCAGCGCCCGGTCGCGGCCGGCCGCCAGCAGGCGGTGCTCCAGCCGCAAGGTCGGCGCGATGCGGGGGTGGCGCCCCAGGGCGCCGAGGTAGCGCTCGACGAAGGCGCCCACGGTCGGGCGCTCGTCCCAGTCCACCGGGCAGGGCACGCCGCCCTCGGCCAGGTCCTGCAGCGCCCCCTCCGCCACGTTCATGCGCCACGGCGTGAACAGGCGCACGTGGGAGAAGCGGGCGAAGCCGCCTCCGACCTGCGTCCCCGCCTCGTAGACCAGCACCTCGAGGCCGAGCCCCGTCAGCACCCGGGCCACCTCGAGCCCCGCGGGCCCGGCACCGATGATCGCGACCTTCGGCCTCAGCCGCGTGGGCGCCGCCACGTCGCCGGCGAAGGGCGGCGGGAGCTCGGCCACTACTGGTCCCAGAGCCGCGTGGACATGTAGCGCTCGCCGATGTCGTTCACCATGGTCACGATCACCGCCGGGCCGTCGGCGCGCCCGTCGCGCACGGCCTGCTGGTGCGCCCGCGCCAGGTCACGCACGCCGGCCATGTACGCGCCCGACGACTGGCCACCGAACACGCCCGCCCGCGCCAGGCGCTGGCTCATCGCCCAGGACGCGTCCACGTCCGAGTCCCACATCCTGTCGATGACCGTCTGGTCGAGGATGGCCGGCACGATGTCCTCGGGGTCCTTGAGCGGCTTGAGCCCCTCCACCCCGGGAAACGCGTCGGGCACCACGCAGTGCACCTGGACCTTCGGGTTCAGCTCCTTGAGCCGCTTCCCGACACCGGTGATGGTGCCGCCCGTGCCGACGCCGGCGACGAAGTGGGTGACGCGGCCGCCGGTCTGGGCCCAGATCTCCTCGGCCGTCGACTCGTAGTGCGCGCGCCAGTTGTACTCGTTGCCGTACTGGTCGCAGAAGAAGTAGCGGTCGGGCTCGGCGTGGGCGAGCCGCCGCACCTCGCGCAGCGCCTCGTCGTAGCCGTCCTGGGCGGACGTGTAGTGGATCTGCGCCCCGTGGGCGATCATCCGCTTCTTCCGCTCGGCCGAGGCGTTGTCGGGGATGACCAGCTTCACGCTCAGCCCGAGCACGTTGCCTATCCAGGCGTAGGCGATGCCGGCGTTGCCGCTGGAGCTGTCGATGATCGTGCGCGAGGCGTCGAGCCGCCCATCCTCGAGCGCCTGCAGCAGCATGTAGAGCACCGGCCGGTCCTTGAGCGAGCCGCCCGGGTTGAAGCTCTCGACCTTGGCGTGGACCTCGACGTCGGGGCACTCGGCGCGCAGCAGGTCGATCCGCACCAGCGGCGTGTCGCCGACCAGACCGAGGGCCGGGAAGCGCTCGCTGTACCGGCGCTGCAGCTCCTTCATCGACATCGCGCTGTCTCCGTCGGCGGGTGGGCCGGGCGAGCGCTGATCTATAGGGGTCGGGCGCCCGATGCGTCAACGTCGGCCGCCTCGCAGCGATTTGGTGTCACCGAGTGCCGTGATGCTTGCATCCAGTGAGCGCTTCGGGGGAAATTGCGCGCGCCTCGGGGAGACCACGCCGTCACGCTGACCCCGGAGGCCTTCCCAGCACGGAGATCCCCATGCGCAAGGTCCGAACCCTCGTCCTGCTGGCCACGTTGTTCGCCGCCCCTGCCGCGCTCGCGTGGCCGAACGGGCCCGACGAGCCGGCCTGCGCCGACCTGCCCAACGATCCCGGATACAAGGGTGACTGGCACCTCTGGTCCTTCGTCCCCGGCCCCCACGTGGACGCCGCCTGCACCGAGCCGTGGGTGCGCAAGGACTGGACGGCCGTGCCCGGCTTCCGCGAGGAGGAGAAGGCGCTGGGCTCCGGGATGCACGCGGACCGCGCCTGGCAGCGCATCACCGGCGACCGCCGCGTCATCATCGCGGTGCTCGACTCCGGCGCGTACTGGAACAACCGCGACCTGGTCAACAAGTTCTACCTGAACCGCGGCGAGCTGGGCGGCTGCAAGCCCCAGCCGATGGCCTCGCCGCCCGCCGGAGCCGACGAGTTCGACGTCGACGGGTCGGGCTGGTTCGACATCCGCGACTACTACGCCGCCGCCGGCAGCGAGGCGGCGATGCTGGCGACCCTGGACACCAACAAGAACGGCATGCTGGACCCCCAGGACCTCATCCAGGCCTGCTCGGACGGCAAGGATGACGACGGCAATGGCTACGTCGACGACATCTCCGGCTGGGACTTCTTCGCCGACGACAACGACGCCTACGACGACAACCGCTTCGGCCACGGCAACGGCGAGGCCCAGTGGTCGATGGCCGAGGCCAACAACGGCATCGGCAGCGTCGGCGTGTGCCCCGACTGCACCGCGCTGATGGTGCGCGCGGGCGACAGCTTCGTGGCCGACTCCAACGACTTCGGGCAGGGCGTGGCCTTCGCCGTCGACTCGGGCGCCAGCGTCATCCAGGAGGCCCTGGGCGCCATCAACAACTCGCCCTTCGCCCACGAGGCCATCAACTACGCCTACGACAACAACGTGGTGGTCATCGCGTCGGCCGCCGACGAGCTCTCCTTCCATCACAACGCGCCGGGCACCGGGAACCACACGGTGTACGTGCACGCGAACCAGTACGACGGGACCTCGGCGGACCAGTCCACCACCTTCATGAACTTCAGCAACTGCACCAACTACGGCATGAACCTGGTGCTGTCGACGCCCACCACGGGCTGCTCTTCCGGGGCGACCGGGCTCACCTCGGGGCAGGCGGGCCTGCTCTACGCGATGGGGCTCCGCCAGGGCCTCAACCCGCCGCTCTCGGCCGAGGAGATCAAGCAGGTCCTCACCACCGAGGTCGACGACATCAACATCAACCCGCTCGACAACGACCCCACCAAGTACAAGTCCGGACCGGGGTGGGACTGGCACTTCGGCTACGGCCGCAACAACGCCCGCAAGTCGGTGGACGCGGTGATGGAGGGGCGCATCCCGCCCGAGGTGGACATCGTCGAGCCCTACTGGTTCCAGGTCATCTACCCCGACCGCACGCCGACCGTGGACATCGTCGGTCGCCTCAACCAGCGCCGGGACGGCCTGCCCGCCCGCTACACGTCGGTGGACTGGACCTTCGAGTACGCCATCGGCCCGGAGCCCAAGGAGTCGGACTTCGTCACGACCGACAGCGGCACCACGACGGGCGTCGAGGGCATCGTGACCAGCTGGGACGTCAGCAAGGTGCCGCTGGACCTCGACATCCGCGTCGACGACTCCCACCAGAACGCGGTGACCGTGCGTCTGCGCGCCACCGCCACGCTGGCGGGCGGCGGCACGGTGACCGGCGAGATGCGCAAGGGCTTCCTGCTGGCCCGCGACCCCGACCTGTGGCCGGCCTTCCCGATTCACCTGAAGAGCTCGGGCGAGTCGTCGCCCACCTTCGCCGACCTGGACGGCGACAAGGCCGAGGAGCTGGTCCTGCCGCTGGCCGACGGCTTCGTGCACGCCTACAAGCCGGACGGCACCGAGGCGGCCGGGTTCCCGGTGGGCCTCGACGTGCGCCGCGCGATGAACCCGTCGAACCCCACCAACGCGCGCGGCTCCTGCGCCTTCCGCGCCGACAAGGCCGCCTGCATCGCCAAGAACGGCGTCATCGACCCCGACGTGCGCGTGACGATGATGATGGCGCCGGCGATCGGCGACCTCGACGGCGACGGCACCCTGGAGATCGTCGTCACGACCTGGGACGGCTGGATCTTCGTGCTCGAGCACGACGGCAGCACCCGGCCGGGCTGGCCGCGCTCGGTGGACTTCGCCCTGGCCAACCCGGGGCCCGACAACCTCATCGAGTCCGGGTTCTTCGCCGCGCCGGTCCTCTACGACCTCGACGGCAAGCCGGGCCTGGAGATCGTCGCCGCCGCGATGGACCAGCACATCTACGTCTGGCACGCCGACGGGACGACGATGGCGCCCTACCCGGTGAAGGTGAGCGCCGACCCCGACCAGGGCGCGCGCATCATCGCCACGCCGGCGATCGGCGACATCGACGGCGACGGCAAGCCCGAGATCGCCGTCGGCACCAGCGAGGTCTACGGCGCGTCCGGCAGCGAGAACGAGGCGGTCGCCTACGTGCTCGAGGCGGAGTCCGGTGACATCGCGCCCGGCTGGCCGGTCTCGCTCTACGGCCTGACCGTGGCCGTGCTGCCCATCGTCGGTCGCGGCGTGGTGACCAACCCGATCCTCGCCGACCTGGACTACGACGGGACCCTCGAGATCAGCTTCGACACCATCTCGACCCAGGGCCTCTTCTTCAACCACGACGGCACCAGCTACCGGAAGATGAACAACCAGCAGTTCGGCTCCGGATCGAACACCACCGACAGCCCCGGCTACATCCTGATGAACAACGGCGCCATCGGGAACATGGACGGCGAGGGCGGCCTCGACTTCGTGAAGGGCACCGCGGGCTTCGACTTCGCCATCGCCTTCGCTGGCGGCGGCACGCGCAAGCCCTTCGACCACCACCTGTCGGGCTGGGACACCGACACGGGCATGATGCTCCAGGGCTTCCCGCGCAAGATCGACGACTGGATGTTCTTCAACACCCCGTCGCTGGTGGACATGAACAACGACAACGACCCGGAGGCGATCATCGGCTCGGGCGGCTACCTGGTGCGGGCCTGGAACTGGAAGGGCGAGCAGCCCGACGGCTGGCCCAAGCAGACGGGCGGCTGGATCATCGCCTCGACGGCGGTCGGCGACTTCGACGGCGACCGCAAGTTCGACATCGCGGTGCCCACGCGCGACGGGTGGCTCTACGCCTGGAAGACGCCGGGCAAGGCGGGCGAGTCGATCTACGAGTGGAACGGCTTCGGGCACGACCCCCACAACACCAACAACTACGAGACCTCGCCCACGCCCTACAAGACGTGGACCGGCGAGGTGGTGAACCCCACGCCGGACGCGACGGCCGAGGAGACGCCTGACGCGTCGGGCGACACGACCACCACCGACACCTCCGGGACCGACGCGGTGGCCGATCCCTCGGTCAAGCCGGCGAGCAGCGGCGGTTGCTCGGGCGGCGGCGCTGGCGGCACCGGCCTGCTGGGAGCGCTGGCGCTCGCGCTGCTGGCGCTCGGCTCGAGGAGGCGGCGCGAGGCGCTGTGAGGGCGACGCGCCGCTGGCTCGTCGTCGCTGCGGCGGCGGCGCTGGCTGGCTGCACCACCGGTGCCGAGGAGGCGCCGGGGGTCGACGAGGGCGTCCTGGTCGACCTGGCGGCCTTCGCCGCGCCGCCTGACGACGCGCGGCCCTGGCTGCGCTGGTGGTGGCCGGGCGACGACGTCGAGCCGGAGGAGCTGCGGCGCGAGCTGGCGGCCATGGCCCAGGCGGGCTTCGGCGGCGCGGAGCTGCAGGCCTTCGACGCGGCGCTGGACCCCGAGGTGGACGAGGCGACCCTGGCCCGCCGCCACGGCGTCGACGGCGAGCGCTACTTCGAGCACGTACGAGCCGCGGCCGATGCCGCGGAGGACGTGGGCCTGCGCCTGGACCTCACCCTGGGCTCCGGCTGGGCCACGGGCGGGCCGCAGGTCGGCCCCGACGACGCCCTGCAGACCCTGGTCTGGTCGGAGCGACGCCTCACGGGCCCCACCACCGCCGACCTCGTGCTGGACGGCCCGGCCGAGCCGCCCTTCTACACCCTCGCCGGCAGCGTCGACGACGGCGGTCAGCCGCTGGTCACCTGGCTGCCCGACGAGGCCCACCGCGTCGCCGTGCTGGCCGCTCCGGTCACCGGCGGCGCACGCAGTGACGACCTCTTCGACCTGACCGACCAGGTGACACTGGACCCGAGCGAGCTGCGCGACCTGGGCGCCGCGGTCTCCCCCGACGGCACCCTGCGCTGGGAGGTCCCGCCGGGCCAGTGGCAGCTCATCGCCTTCTACGCGATGCCCGACGGCGAGCCGGTCAAGCTCCACGCCACCGGCGGCGAGGCGCGGGTGGTCGACCACCTGGACGCCGCGGCCACGGCGCGCACGCTGGAGCACCTCCTGGGCGCCCGCACCGGGCTGGCCGACCGCTACGGCCAGGGCATCCGCGGGCTCTTCGTCGACAGCTTCGAGTTCGTCGCCGAGCGCCTGACCACCGACGACTTCGCCGCCGAGTTCGAGGCCCGCCGCGGCTACCCGCTGACCCCCTGGCTGCCCGCGGTCGTCGCGCCCGGCGCCGACAACAACGTCTTCGACGGCGCCGGCCTGCCCACCGCCTCGCCCTTCCGCCTGGGCCCGGACGACGAGCGCGTGCAGTACGACTACCGCCTCACCGTCTCCGAGCTCTTCGTCGAGCGCTTCGTCGCGCAGGTCCGGGCGGACGCGGCAGCCCGCGGCCTGACCCTGCGCCTTCAGCCCCACGGCATCGACGTCGACCTCATCGAGGCCGGCGGCGCGGCCGACCTGCCCGAGACCGAGCAGCTCTATGCGGGCGGCACCGATCTCCTGCTCCACATGGCGTCGTCGGCCGCGCACCTCTTCGGGCGCCAGGGGGCCAGCGCCGAGGCCATGTCCTGGGCCGGGCGCGACCACATGGCCACGCCGCTCCGGATGAAGGCCGTCGCCGACAAGCTGCTGAGCGCCGGGATCACCCACATCGTGTTCCACGGCTTCCCCTACCGGCAGGACGACGGCTACGGCGAGCCCGGCTGGCACCCCTTCTCGTCGCCCTGGTCGGGGCTCACCACCTTCGGCTCCAACCTCGGTGAGTCCAACCCCTTCTGGCGCTTCCTCCCCGCGCTCACCCGCTACGTGACGCGGCTCCAGATGGCGCTGCGCCTGGGCCAGCCCGAGGCCGACCTGCTGGTCTACACGCCCTGGCTGGGCTTCCCGGCCTCCTTCGCCCGCGTCGAGGACCGCGACGAGCCGCTCTTCGGAGGCCGCCTCGAACCCGACGAACCCCCCGTCCCCAACGCGCTGCTCGATCTGGTGACGCTGCTGCTGGGCTCGCCCGAGCCCGGCCCGCGCGACCGCTGGTACCTCGAGACGGGCGCGCTGCTCGACGACCTGGGCGCCGCGGGCCACGGCTACGACTGGGTCAACGCCACCCGCCTGCTCAGCGCCCGGGTCGAGGACGGCCGCGTCGCCATCGGCGCGCTGCGCTACCAGGCCCTGCTGCTGCCCCAGCTCCCTTCCCTGCCCCCCGAGGTCGCCGAGCACATCGCCGCCCTGGCCAGGGACGGCGCCCGCGTCGTCGTCGTGGGCGCCCCGCCCGAGCGCCAGCCCGGCTTCCACGACCCGGCCGGCGGCGACGCCCGCGTGCGCCAGGCGATGGCCAGCCTGCTCGTGGCCGAGCGCACCGTGGCCCGCCCCAACGCCGCCGGCCTCCACGACGCGCTGGAGCGTGCCGGCGTCCGCCCCCTCTTTCGCGCCCTCGGCGACCCGCCCGCGCTGCGCCGCATCACCCGCCGCCTGGGCCGCTCCCGCACCCTCACCTTCCTGTCCAACGCCCGCCGCGACCCGCTCGAGACCGCCCTGACCGCGCTCGAGCCCTGCACCACCCCGGCCTGGCTCGACCCCTGGACCGGCGAGGCCGTCGCCGCCGAGCCCCTGCCCGGCGGCGAGCTGCTCCTGGACCTGCCTCCCTTCGGCGCCACCCTGCTCCTCTGCGGCCAGGAGCTCGAGCTGCCCGCCCCGGCCCCGCTCCCCGCCGCCTCGCTCGACGCGCCGATGACCCCCTTCACCCTCACGGTCACCGGCGCCGACGTCCCGGGCGGCGCTACCACGCTGGCGGTCCCCGACCTGCCCGACTGGCGCGAGGTCGAGGCGCTCGCCCGCAGCGCCAGCGAGGGCGTCTACAGCACCACGGTCACGCTGCCGGCCGACCGGACCCCGGCGCGCGTCCTGGTCGAGCTGGGCCGCGTCGACGGCGTCGCCGAGCTCACCTGGAACGACACCCCCATCGCGTCGCTGCTCGTGCCGCCCTTCTCCGCCGACGTCACCGCTGCCGCCCGCCCCGGCGCCAACACCCTGACCGTGCGCCTGGTGCCGCCGGCGCTGAACCGCTACGTGGGCCTGGGCGAGGCCGGCGACCCGCGGTACCGCGAGTTCGCCAAGCGCAAGGACCGCCTCGCCCCGGTGGGGTTGCGCGGTCCGCTCCAGGTCCGCTACGCCGCGCCCGCCGCCGATTGACGCACCGGACCGCTTCGGGGGACGCTCGCCGCTCCGCACGCGAGCAGACCAGGAGCGCCCGTGCTCGACATCGTCTACGGCCAGGCGCTCGGCGCCGGGACCTCCTGGAGGCACCTGCTGCCCCAGGACGGAGCGACCGCCGGCTTCGAGGCGGTGGGCACCGGTGGACTGTTGGGGCGCCTGGCCGTGGCCCTGGGCGTCGCCCTGCCCCTGGCCGAGTCCGGCCCCCGCACCGCCGCCTGGCTCGCCCGGGTCGAGGCCCGGGCCCCCAGCGCGCGGGCCTTCGGGCGCTCCTTCTCGGTGGACCCCTGGGGCACGGCCGCCCATCTGCTGAACCTGCGCGACCACCTGCGGATGGAGGGCTACGCCGGCGGCCCCCTCGAGGGCAGCGCGCGCCTGGCCGATCTCAGCGCGCTCGACGCGCCCGACGAGGCCCTGCCGCTGCCGCCGGGCCTGCCCGAGCTGGCGCGCGCGGTGCTGGAGGCCCTCGAGGCTCGCGATGAGCTGCCCGAGCCGATGCGCCTGCGCCACGTGGACGCGCGGGAGTCGCTCCCGGCGCTGCTCGCCAGGGTGCTCGACCGCCTCGAGGCCATGGGGGCGACGGTCGCCCCGCTGGAGCTGGCCGCCGAGGACCGCCCGCCGGCCCTCGCCGCCCTGCTCGAGGCCTTCGAGCACCCGCCCGCCGACCCGGCGCCGCTGCCCCCGGGCGCCGGCGTGCTGGTGCTCGACGCCGAGACACCCTGGGAGGCCGGCGAGCTGCTCGCCGCCTGGCTGGCCGACCACCCCGAGCCGCGCCGCACCCTGGTCGCCGCCGACTGCACCTCGTGGCTGGACACCGCGCTCCAGGCCCGCCGCCTGCCGGCCCTGGGGATCTCCGACGCGTCGCCCTGGCGCCCGGCATTGCAGGTCCTCCCCCTGCGCCTCTCGCTGGGCTACGCGCCCCGCGACCCCCGCTTCGCCCTGGAGCTGCTCACCCTGCCGGAGAGCCCGGTCCCGGCCCGCCTGCGCGCGCGCCTGCTCGAGGCCCTGCTGGAGAGCCCGGGCGTCGGCGGGCCGCGCTGGCGAGACGCGGTAGCGCGCGCGACCGAGGGCTCCGAAGACCCCGAGCGCACGCTCGAGGACGTGGAGCGCTGGTTCGGCGGCCCGGTGCACGACCCGGACCAGGGCATGCCGGCGTCGGAGGCCGCGCGCCTGTGTCACCTGGTGCGCGACCACGCGAGGCGCCGGGCCCACGCCCAGGGTGACGCCCCCGACGAGACCCTGCTTCGCGCCGCCTCGGTGGCCGACGAGCTGGCCCGCGCCGCGCTCGCGCTGGGCCCCGAGCGCCCGATCCCCTGGATCCAGCTGCTCCAGATGCACGACGCCATCGCCGGCCTGGGCACCTCACGCCCCGGCGCCGTGGCCGAGGCGCACCGCCCGGCGCTCTGCTCGGATCCGGCCGCGGTGCTGCCCGGCGCCCAGGAGGTGGTCTGGTGGGGCTTCGTCGGCGAGGCGGCCGGCGACACCGGCACCGAGCCCTGGACCCCCAAGGAGGCGCGCGCGCTGGCGGCGGCCGGCGTTCGCGTCGCCGGCGTTGGCGAGCGCCGCCGCGCAGAGGCTCGCGGCTGGCGACGCCCCTTCCAGTGCGCAGCCAGCCGCGTGGTGCTGGTGCGCTGGCGGCTGGCGGGGGCCACGCCCACCACGCCACACCCGCTGTCGGACGAGCTGGACGCCCGGCTGGGCCCGGGCAGCCTCGCCCGGGTGACCCTGCGCGCCGAGTCGCTGCTGGCGGCCTCCCCGACCGCTCCGCTGCCCGCCGCCGCCGCCGGTTGGCGCCCGGCGACGCGCACGTGCAAGCCGGCGTCGCCGCCCGCCCCGCGCCCGCTGTGGCGCCTGCCCCCCGAGACCCTGCGCCCGCGGCCGTCGCTCTCGCCCAGCGCCTTCGAGGCGCTCTTCGGCTGCCCGCTCCAGTGGACCCTGCGCTACGGCGCGATGCTGCGCCCCGGCGCGGCCGCCGGCCTGCCCGACACCCGGCGGGTGATCGGCACCTTCGCCCACCGGCTGATCCAGACGCTGCTGCTGGACCCGGCGGCCCCGAGCGACCCGGCCGAGGCCGCGCGCTCGGTGGCGGCCGACTTCGACGCCTCGGTCGCGGGCGAGGCCGCCACCTTGCTGAGCGGCGGGCGCGACCTCGAGCGCACCCGCGCGCGCGAGGCCATCGCCCAGGCCGCCCGCGCGCTGGTCGAGGCGCTGGAGCAGGCGGGCCTGCGCCCCGTCGCCGCCGAGCAGGCCACCTCGGGCGTGCTGGCCGGCCAGCCCTGGCGCGGCAGCGCCGATCTCGTGCTGCAGGGACCGCGCGGCAAGGCGCTGCTGGACCTGAAGCAGGGAGGCGCCACCTACCGCAGGGAGGCGCTGGCCGGCGGTCAGGCGCTGCAGCTCGCGCTCTACGCCCAGGGGCTGGCGGAGCCGGGAGGGCCCCTGCCGCCCGCGGGGTACTTCGTCGTCGAGGGCCGGCGCCTGCTGACGGTGGACGGCGAGACCTTCACCGGCACCGAGGCCGTCGAGGGCCCCTCGCTGGGCGAGACCCTGGTGATGGCCGAGCGCGCCTTCGCCTTCTGGCGCCGGGTGATGGGGGCGGGGCTGGTGCCGGCCCGCGGGCTGCCCGACGAGGACGTGGCCGCCGACTGCGAGGCGGCCGCGGGCGAGCCGGCGCCGACCGAGGGGCCGGGCGCGGTGGCCGCCCCGTGCAGGTTCTGCGACTACCACGCGCTGTGCTTCACCGAGCTGGGCGCGGACGAGGGGACGTCGTGAGCGGCATCGACGTCATCGGCGCCAGCGCGGGCACGGGCAAGACGCACCGGCTCACCGTGCTGCTCTCGCGCGCGCTGCGGGGCTGCGACGGCGCGGCGGTGCGCCCCGAGGCGGTGATGGCCATCACCTACATGCGCAAGGCCGCCCGCGAGCTGGAGAGCCGCCTGCGCACCGAGCTGATGCGCGACGGCCGCTACGACGACGCGGCCCGCATCCGCGACGGCTACCTGGGGACCATCCACGCGGTGTGCCAGCGCCTGTGCCGCGAGCACGCGCTGGAGGCCGGCCTCTCGCCCGCGCTGGAGCTGGTCCCCGAGGGCGAACAGCAGCGCCTGATGGCGCAGGCGATCGCCGACGTGACCCACGCGCGCGACGATGGGCTGGACACGGTGGCGCGGCGCCTGGGCCTCGACGACTGGCACGGCGTGCTGCGGGCGATGGTGAAGGCGGCGCGGGCGAACCGGCTCGATCCGGCGACCCTCGCCGGGTGCGCGGCCCGAAGCGTGGCCGGCGTCACGGCGTTCCTGCCGCCCGTGCGCGGCGACGAGGGCTCGCGCGACCAGCGGCTGCTCGAGGCCTGTGACGCGCTGCTGCCGGTGCTGCGCCAGGACACGGGCACCAAGGCCGGCGCGGGTCGCCTGGAGCAGGTGCTGGCGCTGCGTCGGGCCCTGCGCTCGCCAGAGCACCCGGCCTGGGGGCTGCTCGCCGGGGTGCAGGCCAGCATCGGCGGGGTCAAGAAGGTGGCGGCGCGGCCCGAGGCCACGGCGCTGCTCGAGGCGCTGGGAGACCACGAGAGCCACCCGCGCCTGCGCGCCGACCTGGAGACGATGACCGCCGGCCTCTTCGACCTGGCGTCGCGCGCGCTCACCGCGTTCCAGGAGCGCAAGGCCCGCGCCGGCGTGCTGGACTACGACGACATGCTGGCCGTCGCCTACGATCTGCTGGGCCAGGACGAGGTGGCCGAGACGCTGTCCGAGCGGCTGGAGCTGCTGGTGGTCGACGAGTTCCAGGACATCTCGCCGCTGCAGCTCGCCATCGTGGTGCGGTTGGCCGAGCTGGCCGGCCGCGCCGTGTGGGTGGGCGACCCCAAGCAGGCCATCCTTGGCTTCCAGGGCTCCGATCCCGAGCTGATGCGGGCCGCCCAGCGTCACGTGCTGGGGGGCCGCACGCCGGAGATGCTCGATCGCTCGTGGCGCTCGCGCCCGGCGCTGGTCCAGTTCACCAGCGAGCTCTTCGCCCACGCGTTGGCGCGCCACGGCTACGACGAGCAGGAGGTGCGCATCACCGCGGCGCAGCCCGACCCGCCGGAGCTCGAGGGGGTGCCCTGGCTGGAGTGCTGGTCCCACCCGCGCCGGCGCGCCGAGCCGGACCAGCCCAAGCCCACCCGCTTCCACGCGATCGCCGAGGGGGTCGCCGCGCTGCTGGCCGAGGGCGCGCCGGTGCGGGTGCGGCGCCCGGGGCCCGGCGAGCCCACGGTGCGCCCGGCCGAGCCGCGCGACATCGCGGTGCTGGCCTACCGCAACAGCGAGTGCCGCCACATCGCCGACGCGCTGCGGGAGCGGGGCATCCCGGCGGCGGTCTCGCTGGGCGGGCTGACCGGGACGCCCGAGGGCAAGCTGGCGCTGGCGGCCCTGGGGGTGCTCGCCGACCCCGAGGCCGGGGTGGCGGCCGCGCTGGTGAGCTGGCTCTCGGGGGCGCCCGAGGAGGACCCGGACGGGTGGCTGGCCGGCCGGCTGCGCGAGGTCGCCGCCTGGCGCGAGCGCTGTGACGCGGCGGCCGCCACTGACGAGCCGCGCCCCCCGGCGCCGGCCGCCTTCGCCGACGACCCGGTGGTGGCCCGCCTGCGCGCCCGCCACGCCGAGTCCGACGGGCTCTCGCCCTCGGAGGCGCTGGACGTGGCGCTCTCGGCCGCCGGCGTGCACGAGCGCTGCCTCGGCTGGCCCGAGCCCGAGGCCCGGCTGGCCAACCTGGAGGCCTTGCGCGCGGCCGCCCGGGCCTACGAGGAGCTGTGCCGGGTCGAGCGCACCGCGGCGACCGCGGTGGGGCTGCTGGCGCATCTGCGCGACCTGGAGCCCGACGACCCGGCGAACGCCCAGGCCACCCCCACCGACCCGAACGCCGTCCACGTGCTGACCTGGCACTCCTCGAAGGGGCTGGAGTGGCCCATCGTGGTGCTGAGCAGCCTGGACGTGGCCCCGCGCGCGTCGGTGAACGATCTGGAGGTGCTCGGGGCGCCCGACGGCTTCGACGCGGCGGCGCCGCTGCGGGGGCGCGGGCTGCGCTACTGGGCCTGGCCCTACGGCCGCAAGCGCGCCGGGGTGCCGCTCGGCGCTCGGCTGGACGAGGGCGCCGACGCCGCCCGGGTGCGTCGCCGCGAGGAGGCGGAGCGCGGGCGCCTGCTCTACGTGGGCTTCACCCGCCCCCGGGACCGCCTGGTGCTCTTCGCGGAGACCACCTCCCGGGGCCCGGCCACCGGCTGGCTGGACACCCTGAGGGAGTCCGACGACGACGACGCGTCGTTGCTCTCGCTGCCCTGGGGTGGCGACGACGGCGACGCGCCCCACGCCTCCATCGAGAGCGCCCACAGCTCATCGGGCCATCCCTGCGTGGTGCGCACCTTCGACGGGATGCCCCCCGCGCAGACCGGGCTCGCTCCTGAGCCGCGTCGCGCCCTGGGCGCCGGCGAGCGCGCCGCGTCGCCGCCCCGGGTGCCCGAGCGCCTGCGCCCGTCGTCTGCCCGCTTCGACGCCGCCCGCTCCGCCCGGGTCGCGGTGGGCCGCGTCGTCCCGCTGGGTTCCCCGCTGGCGCCCGCCGGGCAGCCGGCGATGGACCGGCTCGGCAGCGCGGTGCACGCCTTCCTGGCCGGCGACCGGGGCCCGGCGGCGCCGGCGGCCGAGCGCGAGGCCATCGCCCGGGCCCAGCTCGAGGCCTTCGCCGTCTCGGGCGCGCTGGTGCCATCGGACGTCGTGGCCCTGGCCGACCGCTTCGACGCCGAGCTGTCCCGGCGCTGGCCCCAGGCCCGGCGCCACCGCGAGCTGCCCGTGCGCGCGTGGCGCGAAGGCCGCCTCCTGGTCGGCGAGATCGACCTGCTGCTCGACCTGGGCGACCGCCTCATCATCATCGACCACAAGTCGGTGCCCTGGGCAGGCCCCGCGCGCCACGCCGAGCTGGCCACGGCCTACGCGCCCCAGCTCGCCCTCTACGCCGCCGCGGCGCAGGCGGCCCGCGGCGTGCCCGTCGAGAGCACCTGGCTGCACCTGCCGCTGTCGGGCACCCTGGTGGAGGTGCTGCTGCCCGAACCGGGCGCCTGGCCCCCCGACCCCGATCAGGCAGGCACGGCCACGCCGATGCCGTAGTCGCGCGCGTGGTCGGCCAGCGCCGCCTGCAGCGCCTTGCGCGCCCGGAACAGCCGCGACATCACCGTCCCGATGGGGCAGCCGACGATCTCGGCGATCTCGCGGTAGCTGAAGTCCTGGAGGTCGGCCAGCACGACGACGGTGCGGAAGTCGGGACGCAGCGCGTCCAGCGCGTCCAGCACGCGGGGCGAGAGGTTGCGGTCGGCGTAGCCCACCTCGGGGTCGGCCCAGCGGGTGGCGGCGCCGACGGAGAAGAAGCGCTCGGCCAGGCGCCCGCTGCGCTGGGCGTCGAGGATCTCGCGCTCCTTGGTGCGCCGGCGGTACCCGTTGATGAAGGTGTTGGTCAGGATGCGGAACAGCCACGCCTTGCAGTTGGTTCCCTCCTGGAACTGATGCCACTTCTTCCAACCGCGCAGGATGGTCTCCTGCACGAGGTCCTCGGCGGCCTCCCGGTTGCGGGTGTAGCGCAGCGCTGTCCCGTAGAGCGCGTCCAGGTGCACCAGGGCCTCGCTGCGGAACAGCTCGCGCATGCGGCGCTCGTCGGCGGCGGTGGCGGTGGTGGCGGGCGTCGAAAGCTCAGTGGCGTCCGGCATGGCGTCCTCTCCATAGCGAATCGGGGCCCGGGACGAGCCCACGGTGGAGGAGTGCATTCAACGATCGTGCCACGCGCCGTTCCCCAGCTTCCCGGGGGCTCCCGCGCCGGGAGTGTCCCATCGGTGACACAGGGTGTGTCACCCGAGCCACGCGCGTGCGGGACGGTGGCAGGCCTCGTCTTCGTGCGCTCACGAGAGCGTTGGACGCCTCGAGGGCCAAAAGGTTTCGAGCGAATTCTCGAACGCCCGTCGAGAGCCCGGGATTCCTCGGTCCCGGCCGTTCTGTCAGCGCAGCCTCGCGGAGCGCGACAATCTGGCACCGCGCCCGCGGACGAGGCACACTGCGGGCGCGGACCCGATGCCCTCACCGCGTTACGTGAGGGGCACCGCTCCGTTGTTCCACCACCCCCCGGATCGGCGAGGCGCCAGCCTCCTGCGCTGGCTTGTCAGGCTTCTCCTGCATGTGCTAATCCCGAGTCTGTTGCATCGGTGATGTCACGCGCCTTTGCGAGCCGTCACGGGGGGTCGCCCGCTACATCCCACTCGAGGTCTCGAGAGGTTCATGTACAAGCTGCAGATCCGTGATGACGAAGGCCGCACTACCTCGGTACCGCTGCTGCGGGACGAGGTGACCATCGGTCGCAAGGAAGGGAACACCATCCGCCTGACCGAGCGGAACGTGTCCCGGCGGCACGCCCGGCTGGTCAAGAAGAACGGACAGATCGTCGTCGACGATCTGAGCCGCTACGGCACGCGCATCAACGGCCGCCGCATCACCGAGCCCACCGTGCTCGAGGCCGGCGACTCGGTGCTCATCGGCGACTACTCGATCTCCCTGGACCTCGACGGGGTCGCGGAGGAGGCCGGCGGCGACGGCGCGGCGCGCGGCGATGCCACCTCGCTGGTGAACGCCATGGGCTCGTCCCAGGGCAGCGCCGAGGGCGAGGAGCCCGGGCGTCCGCGCCTGGTGGCCCTCACCACCGACCTGGCCGGCACCGAGTTCGACATCACCGGCGACGACATGGTCCTGGGTCGCACCGACGAGAGCGATCTGGTCGTCGACCATCGCTCCATCAGCCGGCGCCACGCTCGCATCAGCCTCGACAACGGTACCTGGATGCTGGCCGACGCCGGCTCCTCGAACGGGATCAAGGTCAACGGCGAGGAGTACAAGCAGACCGCGCTGCGCAAGGGCGACATCATCGAGCTGGGGCACGTGAAGCTGCGCTTCGTCGCCCCGGGCGAGTCCTGGGTCTACGACGGGCCGCTGGCCGACGCCGCCGTGGGCAAGCGCCGCAGCCGCGCGGGCTTGTGGATCCTGATCCTGCTGCTGCTGGTCGCCGGCGGCATGGCGCTCGCCTGGACGCGCTACTTCAGCCAGCGCCTCGAGGACGCGCCGCGGGTCGGGCTCATCCAGCCGGAGGCCGTGACGCCGCCGGCGGGTGCGGCCGAGGAGCCCGCGGCCGCCGAGGAGCCCGCGGCCGCCGAGGAGCCCGCCGCCGAGCCCGCGGCCGCCGAGGAGCCCGCCGCCGAGGCGCCTGCGGCCGAGGAGCCCGCGGCCGTCGACGTGGCAGGCCTGCTGGCCGAGGCCGAGGCCCACGCCAAGGCGGAGCGCTTCGACGACGCCGAGCGCACCTACAACGCGGTGCTCGCCGCCGCTCCGGACAACGCCGCGGCCAAGGCCGGGCTCACCCGCGTCGCGCAGGAGCGCAAGGGCGCCGAGGCGTACAAGCGCGTCTCCGATCTGGTGAGCGCCGGCAAGATCGACGAGGCGTGGGAAGGTCGGGCGGCGCTGACCGAGGTCGCGCCCGAGAGCAGCTACAGAAGCCGCGCCACCGAGCTGAACGGCACGCTGCAGACCCTCTACCTCAACAGCCTGCTCGACCGCGCCGACTCCGAGCTGGAGAAGAAGCGCTTCCCGCAGGCCTCGGCGCTCGTGAAGCAGGCCCTCTCGATCGACCCGATGAACCGCCGCGCCGACGCCTTGGAGCAGAGCATCAAGCGGGTGGAGAAGCGCGCCGAGCAGGCGGCGGAGCTGACCCGGCCCGAGGCCGCCGCCAGGCCGGAGCCGGCCGCCGTCAAGGCCGAACCGACTCCCAAGGCCGCGCCGCCCAAGCCCGAGCCGAGCAAGGCGGCTGGCGGCAGCGCCGAGGACCTCTACAAGCAGGCCCGGGCGGTGCACGGCTCCGACCCGAACGAGGCGCTCAAGCTCTATCAGCAGGCGGCCGGCAAGGGCTACTCGCGCGCCTGGCGCCAGATCGGCTCGCTCTACACGCAGCGGGGCGACAAGACCAGCGCCATCACCGCCTACAAGAAGTACCTCTCGCTCTCCCCCGGCGCGGCCGACGCGGAGGTCATCCGCAACACGATCATCCGCCTGGGCGGCACGCTCTGAGCGGATCGGCGAAGATCGCCGCCGGGCGTCGCGACCACCCCGACGGCAGCCTCTCCCGCCCGCAGAGGTTGCGAGCCGCCGGCGGGTGCCGCTCGGGTCGTCGGCGTCGGCTCCAGCGCGCCGCGCCGGCGCCGACCATGGCTCCGCTGCCCCGGTGACCCCGGCGCGGGCCGCGCTCGAGGCCGCAGGGGGCCAGCTCGTCGTCGGCTTCGACGGCGAGGCGGTGCCCGAGGATCTGCGGCGCTTCGTGGCCGAGGCCGCGCCGGCCGGCGTCGTGCTCTTCGGGCGCAACGTGCGCTCGCTGGCCCAGACGGCCGCGCTGCTCCGCGAGCTGCGGGCGCTGTGGCCGACCGACGGCCCCGCCCCGCTGCTGGCCGTCGACCAGGAGGGGGGGCCGGTGCGGCGACTGAAGGCGCCGGACTGCCCGGAGGTGCTGCAGCTCCCGGCCGCCGCCGAGCTCGCGAGCCGCGGCGAGCCCGCGCTGACCGAGGAGGCCGGGCGCGTCCTGGGCGTCGAGCTCGCGGCCATCGGCTTCAACCTCGACTTCGCGCCGGTGCTCGACGTCGACTCGAACCCGGCGAACCCCATCATCGGCCGCCGCGCCTTCGGCAAGGACGCCCGAAGCGTCGTCGAGCAGGCCCTCGCCTTCGCCCGCGGGCTGGGGCGCGCAGGCATCCTGGCCTGCGGCAAGCACTTCCCCGGCCACGGCGACACGGCCGTGGACAGCCACTTGACCCTGCCCCGCCTGGCCCACTCCCTCGAGCGGCTGCGCGCGGTGGAGCTGGTGCCCTTCGCGGCGGCCGTCGCTGCGCGGCTGCCGGCCTTGATGACGGCCCACATCGTGTTCGAGGCCCTGGACCCGGTGTGGCCGGCGACGCTCTCGCCGCGCGTGCTGCCCGAGCTGCTGCGCGGTGAGCTGGGCTTCGACGGCGTGGTGTTCAGCGACGATCTGGAGATGGCCGCCATCGCCGCCCACCACGACGCTCGGGCCATCGCCGAGCAAGGGCGCGCCGCGACGGTCGACCTCTTCCTGGCCTGCCGTGACCTCGAGCGGGCCGCCGAGCTGCGGGACGCCCTGGCGCGGCTCGGTCCCTCGGCCGACGCCGGGCGCCGCGTGCTGGCGCTCAGGCGCGCGGCGGCCGACCACGCGCTGCAGCCGGCGGTCTCCCCCCTGCCCGAGCGCGCGGCCGCCGCGGCGCTCGCCCGTCGCCTCGCCTCGGCCTGACCGCGGACGGCGCGCAGGAGCCAAGCCGGCGCGGCGCCCCGCTCAGCTCCGCAGGACCAGCCAGGCCTCCGACGCCAGCAGCCAGAAGAGCGCCACCAGCACCACCGGCCACAGGCGCGTGCGGCGGCTGCTCGGCGCGTCGACGCTCAGCTCGGGGTCCTCGGCCTCGGCCACCGGCGGCGCGACCCCGGCGCCGGGGCGACGCAGCAGCTCGGCCACCGCCACCAGGTCGGCGCGGGCCAGCTCGCTCTCGGCGCGGTCGGCGTTGACGGCGAAGACGGTCTCGGCGGCGTCGCCCGAGCGCCGGCGCAGCGCGTAGTGCCCGACCACGTCGATGTCGCCGACCTCGATCTTCGTCTCGGGCGCCGGGTCGGGGATGGCGACCTGCGCGCCGTCGGGACGCTCCAGCACCAGCGCGCCCTCGCCCGGCGGGATCTCGACGATGGCCGGCTCGCCGACGCGGTGGCTCTCGCCGGACTCCCGATCCAGCTTGCCAGCCAGGTAGAGGGTGAGCTGGTGCAGCAGCGGCAGGAAGCTCGACCGGATGCAGAGGTCGGAGCCGTCCCGGTCCACCGTGGTCGTGAGCATCATCAGGCGGCCGCGGCCGAAGGGGGCCTCCACCAGCGCCGGCTGGCCGCCGGTGAAGCTGGCCAGCACGCGCACGCCCTCGCGCTGCGCGGCGTCGAGGAGCGCGTAGCTCCAGGTGCGCGCCTTGAGCAGGCTGACCTCGTCCACCTCGGCGAACTCGCGCATCACCGGGTGCTCGCTGTCGAGATCGTCGAAGCGCAAGAGCGACAGCTCGGTCGCCGGGTCGCCGGGCTTGCCCACCTGCTTGGTGGCGCGGATCGGCAGGGGTAGAAGCGGCCCGTAGCTCAGCGACGACTCCGGCGTGAGCTGGTCGCCGGCGGTCACCAGCAGCCCGCCGCCCTGCTCGACGAAGGTCTCGACGGCGATCTCCTGCGGGCGCGTCAGCCGCCCGACATTGGCCAGGATGAGCGCGTCCAGCGGCTCGATGCGGCCCGGCTCCAGGTCGTCGGGGGTCAGCCAGATGGGGTGGATGCGCGCCACGTCGCCGGTGGGGGCCTCCAGGGCCGCCCGCACGAAGAAGAGCTCGTCGAGGTAGGGGACGTTGCGCGGGGAGCCGTTGACGACGCCCACCGTGACCTCGCCGCCGAAGTCCACCGTGAAGTACCAGGTGTCGTCGGCGGCCAGGGCGTCGGGCGGCAGGCGGGCGCTGCCCCGGAGCCCCGACGCGGGGCCGGGGAGGCCCAGCACCGAGGTGACGTGGTCACGCCTGCCGGCGGGCAGGGTGGCCGACGAGGTCGCCACGACGCCGGCGAGATCGACGGTGACCGGCAGGTCGCGCTCGGTCGCGCCGTGGTTGGCGACCGTGACGTCGACGTGGACCTGGCCGGGTCCCACCTCGGGCGCCGGGCGCACGGCGACGCCGGCGACCGAGGCGTTGGGCGGCGGCGGCGCGTCGGGCAGGCCGACGTCCACCAGATCGACGGCGGGCGGGTCGGCCAGGGCCCAGGGCTCGCTGATGCCCGCCCAGGCGTGGGCCGCCTGATCGGAGAGCACGATGACCCGGCGGCGGCGCTCGTGGCTCTCGGCCAGCACGCGCTCGGCCTCGCGCAGGGCGCCGGCCATGTCGCCGCCGCGGGCGCTGGGGACCACCCGCTCGAGCGCGCGGGTCAGCGTGGTGCGGTCGTAGGTCAGCCCGGGCGTCAAGAGGCGCGCCGGCAGCCCGGCGGCGACGACGGCGAAGCTGGTGCGCGCGCCGCCGGCCTCGACGGCCTCCTGGGCGCGCGCCACCGCGCGCTGCAGCAGGGAGTCGGCGCCCGCCTCGGGGACGGCCTGCATCGACAGCGAGTCGTCGACGATGAGCACGACGGCGCCCGGCTCGGCCAGATCCACGCCGGGCGCGGGCTCATCCTGAAGGTAGGGCTTGGCCAGCGCGAAGGGGATGGCCAGCATCAGCAGCACTCGGAGCGCCAGGACCAGGAGCTGGCGCACCCGGAGGCGGCGCGCCAGCCGCTTGTCCGAGAGCAGCAGGAACTCCACCGCGGCGAAGGGGCGCACCCGGGCCCGGTGGCGGTTGATGAGGTGGATGATGACCGGGATGGCCGCCGCCAGCGTCCCCAGCAGCATCCAGGGGTTGTCGAAGCGCATCTCAGCGCCCCCCGCCGCGGCCGCCGCGCGCCGCGTCCTGGCCGGTGAGGTAGCGCAGCAGCAGATTCTCGGGCGGCTCGCGGGTGTCGGCCAGGACGTACTGCACGCGGTCGGCCAGGCACCGCCGCCGCAGACCCTCGCGGAAGGTGGTCATGCGCTCCAGGTAGGCGTCCCGCACCAGCTTGGGCTCGACGAGCAGGCGCTGGTTGCTCTCCATGCCCTGGAACACGGTCATCTCCTCGAAGGGGAAGTCCAGCTCCTCGCCGTCGAGGGTGTGGAACACGGTCACCTGGTGCCCCCGGGTGACGAGCTGTCGCAACAGCGCGAAGGCCTCGGCGTCGTCCCCGAAGAAGTCGGAGTACACGTGCACCACGCCGCGCTTTCGCGCCTGCTCGACGACGCGCCTGAGCCCCACGTCGATGCGGGTCGGGCCGCGGGCCTGGGTGGCCTCCAGGTTGGCGCAGAAGTGGCTGAGGTGGCTCATGCGCGCCCGCGCGGGCAACGCGGTCTCGACCTGCCCGGCGAAGGCGACCAGGCCCAGGGCGTCCTGCTGGCGCAGGAGCAGGAAGCCCAGGCTGGCCGCGAGCACGGAGGCGTACTCGAGCTTGGTCAGCGCGCCGTCGGCGCCGTAGCCCATGGACGCCGACACGTCGAGCACCGTGAAGGCGCGCAGGTTGGTCTCCTGCTCGAACTTCTTCACGTACACCTTGTCGACGCGGCCGTAGGCCTTCCAGTCGATGTGTCGCGTGTCGTCGCCGGGCGTGTACTCCTTGTGCTCGGCGAACTCGATGGAGCTGCCGTGGTGGGGGCTCTTGTGCAGGCCCTGGAGCACCCCGTCCACGACGAGGCGCGAACGCAGCGCCAGGCCCTTGATGCGGGCCAGCGCGCGCGGGTCGAGCAGCCGCGGGCGGCCCTTTGCGGCCGCGCTCACGGGACCAGCGGTCGCGAAGCGCCGAGGCCGCCCAGGCGCTCGGGCCGCCCGGCGGCGATGTTCACCGCTCCGGTCAACGCGTCGAGGCGGCCGAGCGCAGCACCTCGGCGACGATGTCGCGCGCGCCCACCCGCTCCGCTTCCGCCTGGAAGTTCACCAGCACGCGGTGGCCCAGCACCGCCGGCGCCAGCGCGTCCACGTCGTCGTGAGACACGTGGGTGCGCCCCAGCAGCGCCGCCCGGGCCTTGGCGCCCAGGATCAGGTACTGGCTGGCTCGCGGGCCGGCGCCCCAGGCCACGAAGTCCTTGACCAGCTTGGGCGCCGCCTCGGTCACCGGCCGGGTGCGGGTGGCCACCTCGACCGCGTAGCGCACCAGGGCCGGCGCCGCGTTGATCCCCAGCACCACGTCCTGGAAGCGCGCCAGCTCGTCCTGCCCCAGCACCGGGTTGACGGCCTCCTGCGCCTGCCCGGTGGTGCGGGTGACGATGGTGACCTCCTCGTCGAAGGTCGGGTAGTCCACGGCGATGGAGAACATGAAGCGGTCGAGCTGCGCCTCGGGCAGCGGGTAGGTGCCCTCCTGCTCGATGGGGTTCTGCGTCGCGAAGACCAGGAAGGGCGGCGGCAGCGGGTAGGTCGTCCCGCCGGCGGTCACCCGGTGCTCCTGCATCGCCTGCAGCAGCGCGGCCTGGGTCTTGGGCGGCGTGCGGTTGATCTCGTCGGCCAGCAGGATGTTGGTGAAGATCGGCCCCTCGATGAACTTGAAGAAGCGCTTGCCGGTGGCGTGGTCCTCTTCGAGCACGTCGGTGCCGGTGATGTCGCTGGGCATCAGGTCGGGGGTGAACTGGATGCGGTTGAAGCCCAGGCTCAGCGCGTCCGCCAGCGTGGAGATGAGCAGGGTCTTGGCCAGCCCCGGGACGCCGATGAAGAGGCCGTGGCCGCGCGCGAACAGCGCGATGAGCAGCAGCTCGATGACGTCGTCCTGGCCGATGATCCGCTTGCGCAGCTCTCCCAGCACCCGCGTCCGAGCCTCCGCCATGGCCTCGACGTCGGCGGGAGAGACCGGCGCCGGGCCGGCGCCGTGGGGAGTGGCGGGTGCGTTCATCGATGCTCCTCGGCTCGGTGGGGGGCGTCCCTCAGCGACGGTTGACCAGTTCCTGCGCCTGCCGCTCGCGCTGGGCTTCAGCCTCACGCCCCAACGCGGACAGCGCCTTGGCCAGATGCCCGTGCACTTCCGGGTCGAAGGGGTTGTTGAGGATCGCGGCTTCCAGGTGCTCGCGGGCCCGCTCGTAATCGCCTCGACGCAGATAGGCGTCGCCGAGGTAGACGCGTAGTAGCATGTAGCTCGGGTAGAGCGAAAGCGGGGGCTCCAGCGCCGCGATGGCCTCGTCGACGCGGCCGAGCTGCAGCAGCGCGAAGCCCAGCTTCGACTGCACGATGGGGGTGTCGGGCCCCACCTCGGCCGAGGCCTTCGCGTACTCCTTGGCGGCGGCCTTCCAGCGCTCCGACAGCCGCATCCGGTCGCCCAGCCAGACGAACTTGCGCGCCGCCTCGCCCTTGATGGCGTCCAGCTCGCTCGCCTCGGTGTCCTGGCCCTTGAAGAGCAGCCGCTGGTCGAACACGTCGTCCATGCGCCGGAGGCCCGCCTCCTTCAGGAACCCCTTCCAGGCCGGCTCGAAGCGCCCCCACGGGATCCCCGCCACCTCGGCCACGGCGTCGCGGTCGCTGCGCCCCTCGCCCATGGCCGAGACCAGCCGCGCGGCCACGGCGGGCCCGGCCTGCCGCTCCAGGTACTGGATCACCGTGAACACCTCGGCGAAGGCGGTGGCGGTGGCCTCCTGGCTGGGCAGCTTGGCCATCGACGGGCTCATCGCCTCGAAGCTGATGAGCGAGCCGTCCCCCAGCGCCCGCGCCAGAAGGTCCTCGCTGCGCCGGTCCAGCGCCGGGACGTGCCCGCGGCGCCAGTACCCCTCGAAGTATTTGGCCAGCCCCTCGTGTATCCAGATCGGGACCGTGTTGCGGCTCTTCTGGGTGACGAGCAGGTGGATGAACTCGTGGGCCAGCGTGTCGGCCCAGCCGTACCCGTAGACCAGGTCGCGCGGCGAGGTGATCATCAGGCGGTTGTACTTGCACAGCGCGATGGTCCCCGAGGTCTTGATCTCGTCGACCGTCAGCGAGCTCACCGCGCCCAACACCTCGACCCGCGGGTAGATCTCGACCCGCACGGGCGGCGCGGGCTGGTGGCCGAAGATCGGGGTCAGCTCGGTCCACGCGGACTCCAGCACCTGCTCGGCGTAGGGCACCATCACCGCGTCGATGCCCGGCGCGTGGCGGATGAGGAAGTGCCCGGAGGCGGTCAGGTGCTCCTCGTAGTCCCGGGTCTCCTCCTCGGTGGCCTTGGCCAGCTCGAGGAGGTGCGCCGCGCCCTCGCCAGCGCCCAGATGCACCGCCTGCTGGAGCTGCTCCACCGCCTCGGCGTAGCGCCCGCCCAGCAGCGCCGCATGCCCCGCGGCCAGCAGCACCGCCGGGTCGCTCGGCGCCATCGCCATCAAGCGCTCCGCCGCCGCGTCGGCCGCCGGCTGGTCCCACGAGCGCAGCGCCTGGGCCGCCGCCTCCAGCTCCGAGTCCAGCCCGGCCCACGCAGGGCCGGCCGCGCCGAGCAGCGCCAGGCACACGAGCCCCGCCCGCCATCCACACCTGCGCACCATCACTTCACCAGCTCCTCGTAGTAGCGGTCGATGGCGCGCTTGAAGCGCTCCGGCGCCCGCTCCTTCATCGCCTTCATGAGCTCCTGCCGGAACGCCTCGGGCGCCCGGTAGTCCTCGGCCTCGGGGATGGCCACCTTCTTGCGCGACTCGTCCGTGCCCACGCCCTCCTGCTGCCCGCGCGGGTCCGACTGCATCTTCTTCTGCAGCGCCTTCTGCGCCTGCTGCAGCCGGTCCATCGCCTCACGCTGGTGGCGCGCCGCCTCGTCGGGCGCCTCGCCCTCGAGCTGCTCGGACGCCCGCTGCATCGCCTCGCCCGCTCCCTCCAGCGCCGGGTCCAGCTCATCGCCGATCCCCGGCACCTCGCCCTCCATCGACTGCAGCTTCTCGCGCAGCTCGCCCACCGCCCGCTCCAGGTCGCCCTGCCGCTGCCCGAGCTGGCCCATCTGGCCGCGCTCCCCCGCCGACGGCGGCCCCTGCATCTGCTGCTGCAGCGCGTCGAGCGCGTCCGCGATGTCCTGGGCCAGCTTCTCCCCCTGCCCCAGCTTGGCGATCGCGTCCTTCAGCGCCACCGCCCGTGCTTCGTCCAGCTCCCGCGACTCGGTCTCCCCGACCTCGGTGCCCAGCCCGTTGCACTCGCCGGCCACCTTCTTCGCCTGGTCCCGCGCCGACTCGAGCTCCTGGCTCTCCACCGACTTGCGCAGCTCGTGCGCCTTCTGGCGTAGCTGCCGCAGCGCCT
Source organism: Deltaproteobacteria bacterium (assembly GCA_020632695.1). Taxonomy (GTDB): domain Bacteria; phylum Myxococcota_A; class UBA9042; order PHBI01; family JACKFB01; genus JACKFB01. The sequence goes on along the minus strand of JACKFB010000003.1, from coordinate 98,694 downwards.
CCTTGTCCGACGCAGGCAGCTCGGCCTCGGGCGTCTCCGCCAGCTTCTTCTCCAGCTCCCGCGCCTTGTCCGCGGCGTCCTTCATGACCTCGTCGAGCCGAGCCTGCATCTCCTGTCGCTGCCGCTCCGCCATCTTCTGCCGCAGCGCGTCGGTCTCGTCGTGCACGCCGCGCTGGCCGTCGGCCACCTCGCCCATGCGCTGCCCCAGCTCCTGCAGCTTGCGCCGCGTCGGCCCGGCCATCTGGCTGCCGTCGCCCATCTCCGACTGGAGCTGCGCCATCATCTCCTGCGTCTGCCGGTTCAGCTCCTCGAGCTTCTTCATCGCCTCGTCGATCTTCCCTTCGCGCAGGAGCTTCCGGATCTCCTCGGCCTGGTCGTGGATCGAGCTCATCTCCTGCTGGGTGTCGCTGGGCTCGGTCTGCATGTTCTGGTTCTCGTACGGGCTGCGCTCCCCGAGCTTGCCCAGGTCCTTCTGCATGTCCGCCAGCCGCTTCATGAGCTGGTCCAGCTTGCGCTCCGCGTCGCGGGTCAGCGCGTCGTCGGGCCCGGCCTTCATCTGCTCCAGGAGCTTCATCAGGTCGGCCTGCGTGTCGAGCAGCTCGCGGCCGGCCTCCAGCAGCTTGTCCGTGCGGCTCTGGTCCAGCGACTTCTTGAGGGTCCAGATCGCCTCCTCCATGTCGCCGACGCCCTCGTCGTTGAGCGCCGTCAGCACCGCGAGCAGCTCCACGGGCCGCCGCGTCAGGCCAGCCCCGACCGCCGCCTGTCGGAGCTGCGCCGCCTCCTGGTCGTGATGCCCCTGCAGACCGTCCAGCACCTGCGCCAGCGTGTCCCGGAGCCCGTCCGCGGCCAGCACGTCCGTCTCCAGCGCCTCGACCAGCGCCCGGAAGGTCTCGAGCGCGCGACCCACCGACTCCGACACCGCCTGCTGCGCCGCCACGTAGCGCGGCAGCTCCAGCGGGTCGTCCTCGTCGATGGGGCTCTCCAGGCGGTCCGCCAGCGCCCCGACGAGCTGCTCCAGCAGCCGCTCCATGTCGGCCAGCCGCTCCTCGTGCTCGGCCTCGGGGCTGTGCATCGTGAGCCGCCGCACCGCCGACTTGCCCACGCCGGGCCCGCTGACCGTGTTGAGGTCGCTGGCCTCGAACCACACCTCGACGCCGTCGCCCGGCTCCAGCCCCAGCGGGCTCACCGCCAGCGACTCGTTGCCGCGCGCGCTGCGCTCGCCGGCCGCCTGGCGCAAGAGCCGCCGCTCGGGCTCGGCGCCGTCGCGGGAGATGACCATCTCCACCTTGTCCAGGCCGTGGTCATCGACCCCTTCGTAGAGGAAGGAGACCTCCTCGTCGGGGTGCACCTCCAGGTCGGCCTCGGGCAGCAGGAGCCGGATGTCGGGGGCCAGGTCGGGCCGCGCCTCGATGGTGCGCCAGCGTGACTCGCGCACCACCTCGCCGTCGGAGGTGGTCAGGAGGAACCGGTAGCGGTCGGAGCTGCCGACGCGGAAGAGCCCGCGGGCCACGCCGCCCTCTTCGAGCTCCACCGGCCAGCGCGAGTCGGGGTCGCTCTCGAACTCCATCACCGCCGAGGTCGCGGGCAAGGTGGTGCGCCCCGAGAAGCGCACCTCGGTGCCGGCCACCGCGCTGAGGTCGCCGCTGGACCGCGGCACGTCGCGCGGCTGGAGGTCCATGTAGGCCGGGTAGATGAGGCGCAGCGACAGGTCGCTCAGCGCCACCTCCACCTCGCGCACGCCGGGGTCGGCCGCCGCGGGCGGCGGGACCACCAGCGCGCGGGCGCCGTCGGCGAAGAACCCGGGGCTCAGCGCCACCGCGCTCAAGCCGCCGACGACCACCACCGCGGCCAGGCGGGCCAGCCGGGTCCGCCGCGTCGTGTCGACCAGCGCCTCCGGGCTGGCGCCGTCGAGGCGGGTGGCCGTGGCGCCCGCGGTGGCGCGCGCGAGGCTGGCCGAGAACCCGGGCCAGCGGTGGACGTCGCCGGTGCGCATCGCCTCGCGCGCCTGGACGGTGGTGATCAAGCCCGAGTCCAGGTGCGAGACCCGCGCCTCGACCCAGCGGGCGAGGGCCTCGTCGCTGGCACGCCCGGCTCGGGGCCTGCGCCAGAGCGTGAAGGCCAGCGCGCCCGAGCCCGTGAGCCCGGCGCCGATGAGCAGCCAGCCCCAGCGGCCCGGCCCCGGGCCCAGCAGGGCGCCGAGCAGGAGCGCGGCCAGCAGCGCCAACCCGAAGCAGGCGAGCGCGGCGAGGCCGGCCTCCGCTGCCCCGACCCGGTCGAGTCGCCTTCGGAGCGCGTGGAGGTAGGTGTGGATGCGCTCGATCGGGTCCTGGCTCACCGTCGCCTCGGGCCTTGGGAGGCGCCATGATCCGAGCGGCGCCTCCCGGGGTCAACAGCCGAGCCGCCAGCCCCGTTCCGCGCCGGTGCCCGGTGGACGACCCGCCGCCGCTGTGCTGGGATGGCGGGCGCGCTGGCGGCGGGAGCGGGCGGTCGCGCGATTCCGCCACCGCGCGCCACGCGCCAGTGAATAACGACCCGCGGGCCGCGTCTCGGCGCCCATGGTTGGAGACACACATCTTGGGTCACGAAGACGATCGCCAGCTCGTCGAACGCATCGTCGCGGGCGACCACAAGGCCTTCCGGGTCCTGGTGGAGCGCTACCAGCGCAGGGTCTACGCCGTCGCGTTCGGCATCATGCGCAACCCGGACACGGCGATGGACGTCACCCAGGACGCCTTCGTCAAGGTCTACAAGCACCTCCCGAACTTCAAGGGTGACTCTGCCTTCTACACATGGATGTACCGGATCGTGGTGAACCTCTGCATCGACAAGAAGCGCCGGGCCAAGAAGGCGGCCGAGGTGGACTACGACGACACCTTGTCGCACGGGTCCGACCGCTTCACCGATGGCCCGACGCTGGCGTCGATCCACATCGACTCGCCGCACCGGGCGTTGCAGCGGCAGGAGCTGCGCGAGCACATGGGCGAGGCGCTGGAGCAGCTCAGCGACGCGCACCGCGAGATCCTCATCCTGCGCGAGGTGGACGGCCTCTCCTACGAGGAGCTGTCCGAGGTGCTCGACATCCCCAAGGGCACGGTGATGAGCCGGCTCTTCCACGCCCGGAAGAACTTCCAGGCGGCGCTGCAAGGATACCTGTCATCGTGAACGATTACGCACGCATCGGCTCGGCTCTGCTATCATCGCGGAGGTCATCATGAACTGCCAGGAAGTCCAGAAGGTCCTGCTCCCATTCGCCGACGGCGAGCTGGGCGCGGAAGAGGCCGCCGCGGTGCGAGCTGCGCTGGCGAGCTGCCCCGAGTGCGAGGCGGAGCTGGCGGAGATCGCCGCGGTGCGCATGTGGGCGCGGGAGGCCTTCGAGGCCGACGTGGCCGATGTGGAGCTGGGGGGCGTGTTCGACGGGGTGATGGCGCGCCTCGAGGGCGAGGGAGCGCTCCGCGGGGCGCCGGTCGCGCCGGTGGGCGCACCGGAGCCGCCGGGCTTCGTCGAGCGTGTGTCGACCTGGATGGGCGAGCTGCTCCGCTTCGAGCGGCCGATGGCGGCCTTCGCGATGGCGGCGGCGGTGGCCGTGCTGCTGGCCGGGGTGTTCCTGGCGAGCTCCGACGCGCCGAGCGTGCTCCCGACGCCGGGCGCCGGTCCCTCGGTGGCGCAGCAGCAGCCCTCGGTGACGCATCCGCGCCGGGACATGGAGGTCGAGGTGGTCGCCGGACGCAACGCCGCGTCGGTGGAGAGTTTCGAAGCGGCCGATGGTAAGGTGGTCATCGACCATCAGAACGACCCGGACACCCCGATGGTCGTCTGGCACATCGTCGACGAGGGTGCTACCACGGCTCCTGAGAAGGGGCTCTGAGCTGAGCGCGATCGCGCGCTTGCGGGTGCAGGGGAGGACTTGGATATGGGCATCGGCAGGCGACTCTTCGTGCTGCGGGCGGCGCTGGTCATCGGCTGCCTCGGCGTCGGCCTCAGCGCACCCGCGCGGGCGGACGGCGGCGGCACGGCGACCTTCGATGTCACGGTCATCCAGGCGAGCAAGTCCGATGGCGCCGCCGACCCGGCGCTGGGCAAGCTGCTGGCGTACCTGCAGAAGTCCTTCTCCGGCTACAAGTCGTTCAAGCGCCTCGACGCCCGCACGCTGACCGTCGCCCAGGACGGGTCGGCCACGATGCCGCTGCCGGGCGGAAAGCAGCTCGAGCTGAGCTACCTGGGCGCCGCCAAGGGCTTCGTCCGCGTCCACCTGACCGTCGACGGCCTCAAGACCACCGTGAACGTCAAGGACGGCGGGCTCTTCTTCCAGGCGGGGCGCGTGCTCGACGGCGGCATCATGGTCCTGGCCATCGGAGCCCAGACCGGCGGCTGATCGTCGAGGGCCCCTTCCGCGCCCGCTCGTGGAGCGCGCGGGGGGCATGGGATCGCCCCTCGCCCGCTCGGCCGGGTCCGGGGTGTGACCACCGCGGAGCCGGGGGGGCGGATGCGTTGACAGGGAAAGGGCCTCCGCTTAAGGTCCGGCCTCGTCCCATCCGTCGCCGGAGCCGTTCATGCCGACCGTTCTCCGCCTCATGGCAGTGGCTCTCCTGCTCGTCGTGACCGCGGTCCCCAGCGGGCCCGCCTTCGCGGAGCCGACCGAAGAGGCCAAGCGCAAGGCCGCCGACTTCTACATGGAGGCGCAGCGCCTCTTCGACGCTGAGCTGTATTCGGCGGCCATCGAGAACTTCAAGAAGTCGCAGGAGCTCTACCCGGCGCCGGCGACGCTCTACAACATCGCCAAGTCCTACGAGCGGCTGGCCGACTCGCAGAACTGCGTCGACTACTACCAGGCCTACCTGGACGCGTACCTGGCGGCCAACGGCTCGCCGGCGCCCGACTCGGTGGACGTGCGAAACAGCATCACCAAGTGCCGGCTGGGCGCGAAGGTCGAGGTGCGGGTCGACTCCAAGCCGCCGGGCGCCCAGGTCTACATCGGCGACAAGACCAAGCTGCTGGGCCAGACGCCCTACTCGACGCGCATGGACGCGGGCACCTACAAGTTCTTCCTGGACCTCAACGGCTACCAGCCCATCGAGCGCGAGATCGTCGTCCGCCCGGGCGAGCCGCTGCAGCTCGTGTTCGAGATGGAGAAGTTCCGTCGCGTCGGCACGCTGAGCGTCAAGTCGAACATCCGCGACGCCACCATCTTCATCGACGGGCGCAACATCGGCCTGACGCCCTACGGCGAGGACATCGTCCTCGAGGAGGGCACCCACCAGATCACGATGAGCAAGGAGGACTACAACACCTTCTCGACCGAGATCTCGGTGGTCGCCAACGAGAGCTACGAGGTCAAGGGCTCGCTCTTCCTGCGTGAGCGGCAGAAGACCGCCAAGGGCCCGCTGGGCTGGACGGCCATCGCGCTGGGCGCGGCGCTCTCGGTGGGGGGCGTGCTGGCGGGGCAGCAGGCGGACACCAAGTTCGCCGGGACCAGCGAGTTCGACGACTGGGCCTTCCGCGAGAAGCTGGGCTACGGCCTGGGCGGCGGGTTGGGCGCGGTCGGGCTGGCGCTGATCATCTGGGAGTACGCCGGCGGCAAGAAGGTGAAGGCCAAGGACAAGCTGAGCGACGGGGGCCCGCGGCCCCTGATCACCCCGCTGGTCGGGGCGAGCCCGAACGGCGGATTCGCCGGCGCCCGCGTGGATTTCTAGCCGTGAAGGGGATCGAGATGCGACGCATGTTCATGGCGGCCGTGGTGCTGGCTGGCGCCTCGGCGGCGCTCATCGGGAGCTGCGCCGAGGGCATCGTCCCGCCCGAGCCGACCGAGATGGTCGAGATCAAGACCGGTCTCACCTTCGACTTCGGGCCGCCGGGACCCTGCGTGGGCGACGGCAGCACCGACCCCTGCGACGTGTCGGGCGGCAAGGTGCCCACGACCTATCCGCAGGTGCAGGTGACGATCCCGGCCTTCGCCATCGACAAGCACGAGGTCACCAACCTGCAGTACGAGTACTGCGTGGCGGCCGGCGGCTGCACCGACCCGCCCTTCGACAACGCGGTGGCCACCGAGCAGCAGGACTACTACGGCCGCGGCCGCTTCGAGCAGTTCCCGGTGGTCAACATCACCTGGGACCAGGCCAGCGCCTACTGCGAGTTCGTCGGAAAGCGCCTGCCCAACGAGTTCGAGTGGGAGCGCGTGGCCAAGGGACCCGACCGCGCCAACCCGCGCCTCTACCCGGCCGAGGGCGTCAAGAAGCTCTCCGACTGCTTCGGCACCGACTTCCCGGTCTCCGCCTGCCGCAACGACACCCTGCTCGACGCCGTCGACAACGCCCCGCGGGACTTCGTGACCGAGAACGGCCAGAACATCAACCACATGTTCGGCAACGCCGCGGAGTGGGTCGACACCTTCTACGCGCCCTCGGTCACCACCTGCGCCGGCGACCTGCCCTCTTCGTGCAAGTCGTGTCTGGACTGCGAGGGCCTGAGCGGCACCGAGCAGACCCAGTGCCAGCAGGAGTGCAAGACCTGCGGCGACTGCGCCCAGGACGGCGGCAGCGTGTCCTGCTTCTACCTGTGCGAGGACACCTCGCTCAGGACGCCCTTCTGCACGGCCTACCCCTCCGGCGTCTCGGTCTCGACCGAGGAGCTGACCGCCGATCTCACCGACGCGCCGACGGGCCGCATGATCCGCGGCGGAAACGTCAGGATCAACCAAGCCCAGGCCTGCCAGCTCCGCAGCGACTACCGCCTGCTCGCCGCCGACGCGGACGACTCCAAGTTCAACGTCGGGTTCCGCTGCGCGAAGTCGCTCTGAAGCCCCAGGGCGCTCTCGGCCGCCAGGGCCTCTCAGAAGGGCGAGGCCTTGGTGCCGCCCGGGCCCGCGCCCGCCGGTGACTTCTTGGTGTCCTTGACCTTGCCCGGGTTGAACTCGAAGGGCTTGGTCTCCTCAGGCGCGGCCGCGGTGGGCTTGTCGCCGGCCGGCTTGTCGCCCGAGGGCCTCCGCACCGGCTTCGGGCTCTCGGGCTCGACCTCGACCACGGCCGGCTTGGGCGCCTCCAGCGAGGTCAGCTCCACGCGCTCGGTCTTGTCGTCCTTGAACTCGAAGGTGCGCTCGGCGTCCTTGTAGCCCTTCGCCTTGAAGACGTACTTCTCGGGTGCGGCCAGGCGGACACGCTTGAGCATGAAGTCACCGGTGTGGGGCTGCTCGACGCCGTCCTTGTAGACCTTGGCGTCCATGGGCACCACGCTGACGGCGACGGTGACCATCTCGACCTGCGCCGAGGGCACCTCCGCCACCTCGGCGACGGCCAGCGGCGGGAAGCCCCGGTAGGAGTCGGGCAGGGGCTCGAGGCTGGCGTAGACGCCGCCGGCCGTCCCGAGGCTGGCCATGAGCAGGAGGAGCAGCGCCACCAGGCCGTAGCGCCAGCGCCGGTCGGCGCCGGTGCCCAGGTCGCCGGGCGACAGGGTCTGGCCGGTGACGTTGCCCAGGGTGGGCACCATCTCGGGCGCGCTCTCGTTGAGCCGCGTGTTCTGCCGCGTGCGCGGCATCGTCGTGATCTCGAGCCCGATGCGCTGGGCCTCCTCCGAGGTGACGACGTTGCGGTAGATGTCGTCGAGCCCGTCGAGGATCTTGCCGATGTCGCGGATCAGCGCCTCGGCGCTCTGCGGGCGGTCGTCGGGGCTCTTGGCGAGCAGCCGGTCCAGCAGATCCTTGACCTCCTCGGGGAAGATCAGGTCCGGCCGCATCTCCTCGATGGGGGTCGGCGGCTCCTGGATGTGCTTGATGAGCATCCCCAGGGAGCTGTCGGAGTTGAAGGGCACCGTCCCCGCCATCATCTCGTAGAGCATGATGCCGATGGCGTAGATGTCCGACCGGGCGTCGATGGACTTGCCGCCCGCCTGCTCGGGCGACATGTACTTGGGCGTGCCGAAGATCGTGCCCGTCTTGGTGACCGTGCCGCCGTCGTCCGAGCTCTCGCGCAGCTTGGCGACGCCGAAGTCCAGCACCTTGACGAAGTCGGGATCCTCGCCGACCGAGATCAGGAAGACGTTGTCGGGCTTGAGGTCGCGGTGGACGATGCCCTTGCCGTGCGCCTCGCGGAGGCTGCGCGCCATCTGCTCGGCGATGCGCAGCGAGCGCCGTACCGCCAGCACGCGCTCGCGCTTGAGCGTGTCGTGCAGCGACGAGCCCTCGAGGAACTCCATCGCGATGTAGAGCTGCTCGGTCTCCGTCTCACCGAAGTCGTAGATCTGGATGGTGTGCGGGCTCTTCAGCTTCGAGACGGCGAGGGCCTCGAGGTGGAAGCGCCGGACGATGGTGGGGTTGTCGGCCACCCGCCCCAGCAGCACCTTGATGGCGACGTCGCGGTCCATGTTCTTCTGGCGCGCGCGATAGACGGCGCCCATGCCGCCCTCGCCGATCTTCGACACGACCCGGAAGCGCCCGGCGATCTCGGAGCCCAGCAGCGGGTCCACCAGCGGCGCGGCGTCGGCCATGTCCAGGCGCCGCCGGATGCGCGCCTGCAGCTCGGCGTCGCCGTCTTCGGCCGGCCCCACGTTGGTGGGGCGGGAGTCGTCGTGCTTGGTCGGGCTGCTCTCCACCGCGGCCGCGGGCGGCCCCAGCTCGGCCACCGTGCCGTCCTCGGGTTGGGACGCCGGCTTCGCGGGGGTCGCCGACTCGCCGAGCACGCGGGTCGACTGGGCGGCCGCCAGCTCGCGGGCGACCTCCAGCGGGCTGCGCAGCGGGAGGTTCGCGTCGTCGCCGCCCCCGGCGACAGGCGGCGTGGGATCGTTCGGCGTGTCGGGTGTGTCGGCCATGGGCGAGCGCGCTCCGGTGTCCGTCGTCCAGCGTGAGACGGGCGAAGGGCCCGACCGATCTCACGATCGCCGGTGATTGTTGATCCATCGGGCTCCGCTGCATAGCCTGACGCGCGATGGGCTTCATCGACAGGGTGTGGGTCGGCGCGACGGTGCTGGTGGCGTTGGCCGGCGGCTGCGGCGCGAAAGAGGACGCAGCGTGCACCGACGCGGGCTGCGAGGGCGCCGAGGTGTGCGTGGACGGCGTGTGCCAGCCGGTCGAGGCGCCCCAGACCACCGGTGACCTGGGCCGCTTCACCCGGGTCGCGGTGCGCGCCGACGGGCGCCTCGTGATCGCGACCTACGACACGAGCTACACGAACCTGGTGGTGCGCACCGAGGAGCACGACGGCAGCTTCGTCGATCGCATCGTCGCCGGCTGGCGGGTCGAGGACCACCGCACCGTGGACGCCGACGCCGGGCGGTGGCCCTCCATCGCCGTGGCCGACGACGACGCGGTGCATCTGTCCTGGTACGACGCCTACGCCCACGCGCTGATGTGGGCGCGCCTGGCGCCCGATGGGACGCTGCTGGTCGAGCAGGTCGACGGCGGCGGGGACAACGACCGCGGCTCGCACTCGAGCCTGGCGCTGGGCCCGGACGGCAGCGTCCACGTGGCGTACCGCGATCGCGGGCAGCGCCGCCTGCGATACGCCGTGCGCTCGCCCGAGGGGCGGTGGCAGGACGAGCCGGTCGATGGGTGCGCGCGGCCATCCGGGTGCGACGAGGACGAGGAGATCGACCGCGGCGAGTGGGCCGCGCTGGTGCTGGTGGCGGGTCAGCCCCGGGTGGCCTTCTACGACCGGGCCCATGGCGACCTGGACCTGGCCGTGCGCGAGCAGGATGGCTGGCGGGTGAGCGTGCTCGACGGGTGGGACCCGGTGAGCGGGATGGACACGGGCGACGTGGGGCGCTTCGCCCGGATCGCGCTCGACCCGAAGCGGCGCGTGGGCATCGCCTACTACGACGCCACCCGCGGGCAGCTCCGGTATCTGGGCCCCGAGGGCACCGCGTCGGGGCCGCTGCGCGTCGACGACGGCGTGTACGCGGCGGGCGAGTCGGGGGCGCTGCGCCAGACCCCGGTGGGGCAGCACGTCGCGCTGCGCTACGACGCGCAGGGCCGGGCGCACATGATCTACCTGGACGCCGGGCGCCTGGTGATGCGCCACGCGACGGTGGTCGGGACGGTGGTCTCGAAGGTCGAGGACGTGGCGGGGATGCCGCCCGGCGGGCACGTGGACTTCCGCATCGCCGACGACGGCCGCATCCGCGGCGCCTACGGCCCGTGGGTCGGAGACGCCAGGCTGCGCACGCGGCTGGACACCTTCGAGCTGGCGCCGCCGGTGGGCCCGTGAGCGCGGCGGGGCGAGCGGTGGTGCGGGGTGCCGCCGCGGTGGGGCTGGCGGGGCTGGTCCTCGGCGGGTGCGCGGCCGGATTCTGGGGGCAGGGGCTGGGTTCGGACGCGCCGCCGGCCGGACAGGCGACCCCGAACGCCATGGTGCTGGTGCTGGGCGAGGCCGGCTGGAGCGTCGCGGCGCAGCGCGTGGCCAAGGACCTGACCGCGGCCTTCCCCGACGGGCTGGAGTTCGACTCGGCGCTGCCCGCGCCGTCGGACGGCGGGCCCAGCACGGTGGGGGTGGGCTTCGAGAGCGCCAGGCTGCACACCGGCGCGGTCGAGCTGGGCGTGGACCCGTTGGGGGTGACGCTGGAGGTGACCGCCACCCTGGAGCCGATGGCGCTGACCCTGGAGCTGGGCGGCCAGTCGCTGTGCGAGGTGTCGGTCGCCTTCGATGGGGCGGCGCTTCGGGGCACGGTGGCGCTGACGCGGACGAAGCTCGGCCGGGTGCACGCCGGGGGGCTGGGCGCGGTCAGCCTCGAGGCGCCCGGCGCGCTGGTCGACCTGTCGGAGTGCCCCGACATCGGGCTGAGCGCGGGCGGCAGGTTCACCGGGGCCAGCGACGGCTACCTGACCGAGGCGGTGCTGGACGCCGTCGCGCTGGAGGCGTTCAACGCGCTGGCGCCCACGCTGGCCGACGCCGTGCCGGAGGCGATGGGGCTGGACATCGCCACCGACGCGACGGTGCGCTTCGGCGACGACGGCGTGGGCGAGGGCTGGGTGCGGGCGCGGGTGCGGGCGTCGGAGGCCGAGCAGGACAACTGGTGGCAGCTCGCCGGCGCGCGGCTCCACGTCCCCTACGCGGTGGCTCTCGAGACCAAGGGGCACCCGTGCGCGCCGGCGCCCGATCGGGCCGTGGCGCCGCCCACGGCCATCCCGACGGTGGACGCCGAGGCGGCGCTGCTGCTGGCGCCGAGCATCGTCGAGCAGGCGGTGTGGGGCCTGTGGCGCTCGGGGGGCCTGTGCGGGGAGCGCATCGCCCACGACCTGAGCTGGCGCGCCGATGAGCTGGCGCCCGGATGGCCGGCGCTGGACGCGCTGCCGCCCGAGACCGCCCTCACCGTCCGGGTGTGGCCGGACGAGGCGCCGGAGCTGGTCCTGGACACCGTGGGCGGCGAGGCGCGGGCGGCGCTGTCGGTGCCCTCGTGGACGCTGGAGCTCTATGCCGAGCTGGACGGCGCGCGCGTGCGGCTGGCGACGATCACCGTCGGCTTCGAGGTGGAGGCCAGCTTCGCGGTGAGCGCCGACCGCGCGGTGTGGCTGGTCCCGGAGGCGGTGACCGTCACGGCGGCGGGGTCCGCGGCGGGGCTTCTGCGGGCGCCGGCGCCGGAGATGGCCGAGGGGCTGGCCGCGCCGCTCGCCGACGCGCTGCTCTCGGCGCGCCCGATCTGGTGGCTCCCGCCCTTCCCGCTGGAGCCGCACGACCACGTGACCTTGGAGGGCGGTTACCTCGTGTTTGCCTCGCCGCCCGCCGGGGTCAGCGATTGACAGCGACGCACCGCGCCCGTAAACCGAGGCTGAGCCGTCACGTCCCCGCGACGGCGGGACGGCGAGTCACAGAGCCCCGCGGGCAAAGCGGCGGGGCCGTCCGCAGGCCGTGGGAGAAGGCGATGCGCGGAAGGAACACGGTCCTCATCGGTGTGGTGCTGGCGCTGCTGCTGGGCGGTGGCCACGCGCTGGGGCTGGAGGCCGGGACCTTCGTCTACGAGGGCAAGCTCGAGGACGCCAGCCGCAAGCCCGTGGGCGGCGTGTTCCCGCTGACCTTCTCGCTGCATCAGAACGCCAAGGGCGGCAAGTCGCTGTGGACCGAGAGCCACTTCGTCGCGGTGGACAGCGGGCGGTACGTGGCGACGCTGGGCGAGAAGCGCCCGATCCCGCCGAACGTGGACATCGCGCACGTGTATCTGGCCGTGTCGATCACCGGCGGCGACGAGATCGTGCGCGAGCGGCTGGACCCCAGCGCCCGCACCGAGGCGCCGAGTGCGGCGACCGGAGGGCGCGGCGGAGACGCGACGGGCCCCGGCGGGCGCAAGGTGGTCGACTACGCCGAGACGGCGGGTCTGGCGTACGAGGCCGAGCACGCCAAGGCGGCCGACCGCATCGGCACGCTGAGCGCCGCCGACATCGAGGACCGCCTCAAACAGGGCGGCGGCCGGGCCAGCGTGGGGACCAAGACGCGGCTGACCGCGCGAGCGGGCGGCGACGGCGGCGTGGCCTACGAGGTCAAGTGCCCCAAGGGGTACGTCGTGACCGGGATGCGCGGCGGGTCGGGTCTCTATCTCGACTCGGCGCAGCTCATCTGCAGCCCGCTGGAGTAGGCGGTGCAGAGCCCGAGGCTCGGTCGCTCGCGCGCGCTGCTCGTGGCGGCGGCGTGTGCGGTGTGCCTCGGCGTCCTGGGCCCGGCGGCGCGTGCGCAGGACGACCGCGCCCAGGCGGGCATCCTTGTGGAGGAGGGGCTCGAGATGGCGCGGGCCGGGCGCTTCGCCGAGGCCGCGACGCGCTTCGACCAGGCCTTCAAGCTCTACCCGCACCCGGAGATCCTGCACAACCTGGCCCGCGCTCACGAGGAGCTGGGGCAGCGGGTGACGGCGCTGGGCGAGTTCCGGCGTGCGCTGGAGATGGACCCGGAGTACACATTCGCCGCCGACGCACGCAAGCGGGTGGTGGCGCTGCAGGCGAAGCTGCGCGAGACCCATGGGCTGGTGCGGGTGACCTCGACGCCGTCGGCGCAGGTGCAGCTCCGGTTCACCGTGGACGGCGAGCCGCTCGAGACCCACGCGGTGGCGCCTGCCGAGCTGTGGGTCCCGGCGGGGCGGCTGCGGGTGAGCGGGACCCGGCCCGGCTTCGTCGACGGTGACGCCGAGGTCGACGTGACGGCCGGCGCCGAGCTCACCGTGGAGCTGGTGCTGCCGCCGATGGCGCGCAAGGGCTTCATCGCCGTGGTCGCTCCGGTGGAGGGGGCCGCGGTGACCATCGACGGCAGCCCGGCGGGGTCCACGCCGCTGAGCGCCGTGCCGATCGAGGAGGGCGAGCACGTGGTGCGCGTCGAGAGCGCGGGCCGCCACCCCTTCGAGGAGCGCGTCCTGGTCGTGGCCGACCGGGAGACGGCGGTGCGGGCGCTGATGGAACCGCTGGAGCCCCCCGCGCCGCCGGCCATGGTGGGCGGACCGCGGCCCACGCTGGGCGTGGCCTTCATCGGCGGCGGCGTCGGCGTGGCCATCCTGGGGGCCGTCATGCACGGGCTGGCCTTCAGCAACGCCAATGACGCGGGCGCGGTGGTGAACGACCCCACGACCACCTCCGACGACGAGCGCTTCCAGACGCTCGAGACCCGGGCCGAGCGCGAGCAGACGGTCGCCTTCATCTCGTATGGCGTGGGCGCGGCCGCCGTCGGCGTGGGCATCTACTTCCTGATGCGCAAGCCGCACGCGCGCTCGGAGGGCGAGGTGGCGACGCCCCGGCTGGCGCCCGTCATCGCCCCCACACGCGGCGGCGTGGGTCTGGGCGCGCGCCTCTCCTTCTGAACCCGCAGGGTCTCCGTGCAGCGTTTCCGTCATGCCATCGTCGTCGGTGCCTCCTCGGGCATCGGACGCTCCATCGCCCGCCAGCTCGCTGCCTCGGGGGCGCGCGTCGCGCTGCTGGCCCGCCGCGCGGACGAGCTCGAGCAGGCGCGCTCCGAGATCGCCGCGGCCGGCGGCGACGCGCTGGTCCGGGTGCACGACGTGTGCGACACCGACCGCATCCCCGGGCTCTTCGACGAGCTGGTCGCCGAGCTCGGCGGGCTGGACCTCCTGGTCTACGCGGCGGGCGTCCTCCCCGCGGTCGCCGAGCACGAGTACGACTTCGAGCGCGACCGCCTGACCATCGACGTGAACCTCTTGGGCGCGATGGCCTGGCTCAACCCGGCCGCGGCCCACATGGAGGCCCAGCGCGCCGGGACGCTGCTGGGCATCTCGTCGATCGCCGGCGAGCGCGGCCGCCGCGCCAACCCCGCCTACTGCACGTCGAAGGCGGGGCTCAGCACCTACCTGGAGGCGCTGCGCAACCGCGTCTCCCGCTACGGCGTCGACGTGGTCACCGCCAAGCCGGGCTTCGTCGACACGGTGATGACCGCCGATCTGCCGGGACACCCGCCCGGGTTGGCGCCCATCCCGGTGGAGGACGCGGCGCGGGCCTGCCTGGCGCTGGCCACCGGGCGCTCGCGGACCGGCTTCGTGCCGCGACGCTGGGCGCTGGTGGGGTTCATCGTGCGGGCCATCCCCTCGTGGCTCTTCCGCCGGACCAACATCTGACGTGGCACGACGCTCCTCCGGCACTCGACGCCTGAACCAGGGCCCGCGGGCGGCGCTGGACGGGTTCGGCCGCGCCGTCGGATCGGCTGCGGTTCGCTACGTGCCGGAGTCCACCGACGCGCTGCGAGCGCTGGTGCTGCGCGCGGCCGAGGAGCGGCAGCCCCTGGCCTTCCGCGGCGCCGGCCGCAGCTACGGCGACGCCGCGCTCAACGGCGGTCACCTGGTCGTCGACACCTGTCAGCTCGACCGGGTGCTCTCCTGGGATCCGGCCACTGGCGTCATCGACGTGCAGCCCGGCGTGACCATCGAGGGGCTGTGGCGCCACACCCTGGCCGACGGCTACTGGCCCTCGGTGGTGCCGGGGACGATGTTCCCGACCGTCGGCGGCTGCGTGGCCATGAACATCCACGGCAAGAACCACTTTCGCGCCGGCCCCTTCGGCGACCACGTCCTGGACTTCGACCTGCTGACGCCCACCGGCGAGACGCTGCGGTGCTCGCCCGAGCAGAACGCCGACGTGTTCCGGGCCGCGATCGGGGGCTTCGGGATGCTCGGAGCCCTGACCCGGGTGCGGCTGGGGCTGCACCGCGTGCACTCGGGCAACCTGCGGGTGGAGGGGCTGGCGGTGCCGAACCTCGACGCGCTCTTCGAGGCCTTCGACGCGCGCCTGCCCGAGGCCGACTACCTGGTGGGCTGGACCGACCTCTTCGCGCGGGGCCGCGGGCTCGGGCGCTCGGTCATCCACGCCGCCCGGCACCTGGCGCCGGGCGAGGATCCCGACCCGAGGCGCACCCTGGACCCCGACGCCCAGGATCTGCCCGACCGCTTCTTCGGCGTCGTGCCTCGCGGCCTGATGTGGAAGCTGCTCCGCCCGTGGGTCAACGACCTGGGGATGCGCCTGGTCAACCTGGCCAAGTACACCTCCTCGCGGCTGCTGGAGCGCCCCGGCCGCACCGTGCTGCAGTCCCACGTCGCCTTCGCCTTCCTGCTGGACTATGTCCCGCGCTGGCGCGACGCCTACGGCCTGGGCGGCTTCATCCAGGTCCAGCCCTTCATCCCGGCCGACGGCGCGCGCCAGACCATGCGCCGCATCATCGAGACCTGCCACGCCCACGACCTGGTGCCGTATCTCGGCGTGTTCAAGCGCCATCGCCCCGACGACTTCCTGCTCTCCCACGCCCTGGACGGCTACTCGATGGCCATGGACCTGCGGGTCACCGCACGCAACCGCGAGCGCGTGTGGGAGCTGGGCCGGGCCATCGGCGACATCGTGGTCGACGCCGGCGGCCGCTTCTACTTCGCCAAGGACGCCGTCGCGCGCCCCGACCAGGTGCTGGCCACCTTCGGACCCGAGCGCATCGACACTTTCGTCGCGCTCAAGCGGCGCCTGGATCCCGACGGCCTGCTCAGCAGCGAGCTGAGCCGCCGCGTGCTCCCTCAGCTCCCGGGGCTGCCGGCGGCGTGAGGGTCAGGGGTCAGCCCCGGCGTCCGCCTCGGGCCCCCCCTCGGCGATCCACGCTTCCAGCGCCTGCGGCATCGGCCGCTCCCCGGCGGCGTCGAGGAGCCGCTTCGCCACCTCACGCGCCGCCCGGACGAAGCGGCCGGACTCCACCGTCGCGTCGTAGTGGAACAGCGCCGCCCCGCCCAGCGCGGCGAAGGACTGCTCGACGTCGCCGTGCGGCGCCAGCATGAGCGTCACCGTGGCGTCGTCGTCGGCCCGCAGATGCAGGCCAGCTCCCTCCTCGACCACCAGCACGCGCTCGATCTTCCACCCGCCGGGCAGCTCCAGCCCCACCGCCAGCGGGCCCAGGCGCTCCCGCTCGTCACCCGGCGGCGCCGTCCCCTCGATCGGCCGGCCGCCGGTCGCGTCGAGACCTCGCGCGATCAACGCGGCGGCGGCGTGGGGCGGCAAGCGCTCCGGCCCGTACGCGCAGCGGAAACCCACGTCGTCCATGATCAGCGTCGGTTCCGTCGCCCCGCGCCCGGCGGAGCGCAGGTCGCGGCGCATGTCGTAGGTCCAGCCGCCACCGCGCTGCACCCGCTCGGTGCCGGTGGCCGGGCCCGTCGGGTCCTGGACCGGCCCGCGACGGTAGGCGTCGGCCGCGTACCAGTCGGCCACCCACTCGACGACGTTGCTGGTCATCCCCAGCACGCCGAAGTAGCTGAAATCACCCATGGTGGCTTCGGAGACGGTGCCACGGGCCGCGCAGCTCCCGTCCGGCACCGGCACCCGCCGCGCCGTGTAGGTCGGGATCATCCAGACGCAGGGATCGCGGCCGGGCATGGGGTAGATGGCGCCTCCGGGCCCCCGCGCGGCGAACTCCCACTCGGCCTCGGTCGGCAGGCGGCCCTCGCGCCAGCGGCAGAAGTCGGCCGCCCCCTGCCAGGTCACGCCGTTGACCGGGTGGCCGCCCGCCCCCTCGCGGCCCATGGTGAAATACCCGCCGTCCCAGCTCACCGACGCCCGATCGCAGCCGCCGGCCTCCACGCACTCCGCGAACTCGCGGGCGCTCACCTCGTAGACGTCGATGTAGTAGGGCGAGAGCGTCACCGGATGTGGGGGCCCCTCGTCCGGGCGCGCGTCGGGGTCGTAGCCCGGCTGGTCGGGGTCGGTGGACTGCGCCCCCATGAGGAAGGTGCCGCCCGGCACCAGGACCACCTCGCGGTCCCACAAGGAGGTCCCGTCGACCGGGTAGGGGTTGACCTCGCTCGTCGCGGCCGGCGCCGTGGGGGTCGCCGTGGGCGCCGGCGCCGCTGACAGCGTCGGGGCCGACGCCGGCGCCTCGGTCCCACCGGGGGTGTCACGCAGATACCACCAGCCCGTGATGCCACCGACGGCGCCGAGTAGGACGAGGACCATGCCGGCCTTGCTTGCGTGTCTCATCGGATGCCTGGTTGGTACGCGGACCATGCTTCGTTGACGATGTGAACCAGCGCTATAGGGTTGGGCCGCTCCACCACATCGCCTGACTCGACGCCCTCACGCCCCACGGGGGGAGATGCCACGACTCTCACTGGCTGTTGCGTTGCTCATCCTGGCACTCGCCAGCGACCATGCTGCGGCGCGCACGCCCAGCGTCGGTTGGCGGGGAGACGGTACCGGCTCCTTCTCCGTCCCGCCACACCCCGGGACCCTGGCGACGCTCTGGACCACCCCGCTTCGGGCGGCCGGGAACGCGTCGCCCGTGGTGATCGGCCGGCGCGTCTTCGTCACCGAGGAACCGACGACGCTGACCTGCCTGGACGCCGACACGGGCAAGGTCTCGTGGCGGGCGCGCAACGAGTACCTGGACACGCTGCCCCCGGACGAGGCGGCCGCGGTGAAGGTCCGGCTCGAGGAGGCCGAGCGGACCGAGGTCGAGCTGGCCGCGGCGCGCAAGCGCATCGTGGCGCTGCGCCGGAAGCTGCGCCGGCACGTCGACGCACCCGAGATCGCGCGCGAGATGGAGGAGCTGGAGGCGAAGTCGAACGCGTGGAAGCGGAGCCTGGACGCCGTGGCCGCGTGGCGCACGGCCGACCCCATCGAGATCATCGGCTACGGGTCGAGCACCCCGGTGGTGGCCGAGGGGCGCGTGTACGCGCTGTTCGCCCAGGGCGTGGTCTCGGCCTTCGACCTCGCCGGGCGGCGGGTCTGGAGCCGCTGGCTGGGGCCGCGCTCGGACGACATGGTGGGCTACCACCGCGGCCACGCGGCCTCGCCGGTGCTGGCCGCAGGGCTGCTCGTCGTGCCCTTCGGGGCGCTGCGCGGGTTGGATCCGGCGACCGGCGAGGTGCGGTGGAGCGGTGAGACCTGGCAGGACTTCGGGACCCCCGCGGTGGTGGAGGTGGCGGGGGCGGACTACCTGGTGAGCCCGGGCGGCAAGCTCATCCGGGCGTCGGACGGCGCGGTCGTCGCCGAGGGGCTCGGCAAGGTGCAGTACAGCGGCGCGGTCGTGGACGGCTCGACCGTGTACTTCTTCGGTCAGGGCTCTCGCGACCAGGGCGTGCGCTATCTGGCCGCGGCCGCCGTTCGGCTGCACCCGGGCGGCGGCGCCGGCGAGGTGCGGGTCGAGCGGTTGTGGGACAAGCAGCTCCCCACCACCTACGATCAATACGTGAACCCGTTGGTGGACGGCGGCCTCATCTACGGCGTGAACTCCCGGGGGCGGCTGCGCATCCTGTCGGCGGAGACCGGGGAGCTGGTGCACAAGACCGACCTGCCGCTGGACAAGGGCGAGGTGTTCCCGAGCCCGGCCAGGGCGGGCTCGGAGATCTGGGTCGGCGGCCCGGGCGGGACGCTGCTGGCGCTCTCGCGCGGACCCACCCCGGAGATCACGCGCCGGATCGAGCTCGGGACCACCTTCCGGGCCAGCCCCTTCTTCGTCGGAGCGCGCGTGGTGGTGCGCACCCTGGACGCGGTCGTGATGTTGCAGGCCCGCTGAGCTCGGGAGCCTCCCCGAGCGCCCTCCGCGCGCGAGGCGCCGGTCCGGGGCACGGCCTGGGTAGGGCGCTCCCCCGGCGGCGGCGCGGTCCGCGCGCTCCGGTCAGCGCTTGGGCTTGTAGCCTGCGCGCTGCATCAGCTCACCGACCCCGCCCTCGTCCGCCAGCCACTCGGCCTCGCGCCGCGACAGCTGCGCGACGTGGCGCACGCTGAGATCCACGCGCTCGACCCGCACGGAGAGCGCCTGGCCGGCCGGGCGCACCTGCAGCCGCAGGGTGCCCTGGCGCGCGCCCTCGGCGATCTCGTCGGCCAGGGCCCGCAGATACTTCGACAGCGACAACGCGGCGCGGTTTTCCGGGTCCTCGAAGAACTCGAAGTTGCGATTACGGGACAGCTCGATGCCTTCGCGCCGCATCGCGTCCAGTCGGTCGATCGCTTCCATCATGTTGCCCCGCTCGAGCACCTGGAAGGACATCCTAGCCGATCGGATGCGTTGTGTCGGCTCCGGCGACCGTGCCACCCTCCGGACATGCGCCGAATCTCCGCCATCGCTGCGTTCGCGTGCCTCGGGGCGATCGCCTCGTGCCAGGACGCGAACCACCCACCTTCGCTGGTGCTGGTCGCCAACCAGTTCGTCCTGGTCGGCCAGCGGATGGAGATCCCGCTCATCGGCGCCGACGCCGACGGTGACACCCTGGCCTTCGCGGTGGAGGGGCTGCCCGAGGCCGCGACGATCACGCCCACCGGGCCGATCACGGCGACGCTCACCTGGAGCCCGTCGATCACCGACACCCAGCCCGGCGGCACGCTCCTGAGCGCCCGGGCCATCGCGCGGGACGGCCACGGCGGCGAGGCCAGCCAGGACTTCACCGTGAGCGTGTTCCCGGTCTTCGGCACGCCGACCTTCGATCTGCCGGCGGGGATCGCGCTGAACCTGGCGCGCCAGGACGCGCTGGACCTGCCCGTGCGGGTGAAGGACGAGGACTCGACCTCGGTCACGCTGAGCGTCATCGAGGCGCCCGAGGGCGCGGTGCTGTCCCGGAGCGGCGCCAAGTCGGCCATCCTGTTCTGGCGCCCCGACCCCGCCCAACGCGAGCAGACCGTCCACCGGATCATCCTGGGCGCCGAGGACGGTGACCACGGCCTCATCACCCACACCCTGCTGGTGGTCCTGCTCAACGCCGACGAGGGCGCGGGCTGCGCGGGCACGCCACCGCGGCTGGAGCACGTCCCGCCGGCCGACGTGTTCCTGGGCGAGGGGCCCATCCGCTTCGAGGCGACGGTGACCGACGCCGAGTCCACGGTGGCCTCGGTCACGGTCGGCTTCACGCTGGGCGACCCCACGGCGGGGCTGGAGACCCTGGTCATGACCCGCGAGGCCGAGGGCAGCTCGCGCTTTCAGGCGACGCTGGCGCCCGAGGCCTTGCCGGCGCAGGGCGCCCTGCTGCGCTACCGCGTGCTCGCGCGCGACAACGACGACCCGGTGGGGGTGGACTGCGATCAGAAGGCCCGGGCGCCGAAGACGGGCTGGTACGCCATCGCCGCCTACCCGCCGGGAGCCGACCCCGCCGCCTGCCTCGACGACGGCGCAGAGCCCGACGACGGCGCAGAGGACGCGCCCCTGCTCGGCGCCGGCAGCTACCCCAACCGCCGCCTGTGCCCGGCGGATCCCGACGCGGTGCGCGTCCCGGTGGCCGCCGGCGAGCGCCTGACCGTGACGCTGACCCGCGCGCCGTCCCATGGCTCGCCGCGGCTGACGCTGACGGACGAGCTGGGCGAGGTGGTGGACGAGGACACGGGCGACGGGCCTGGCCTTCGGGTGGTGGACCCGCGCGGCGTGCCCGGCACGCGACTGCTCACGGTGACGCCCGGTGAGGGCGACGGCGGCCTCTCCTACGACCTGGAGATCGCGCTGGCGTCGGCGCCCTGCGTCGACGACCCGCTCGAGCCCGACGATTCGCCCGCCGAGGCCGTGCCGATGACTCCCGGTGTGCTGACCGGCGGCGTGCTCTGCGCCGGGGACGAGGACTGGTACCGCTTCTCGCTGGCCGCGGGCGAGCGGCTGGAGGCGACGCTGGACCACGACGCCAAGCTCGGCGACCTGGACCTGGAGCTGCGCGATCCGACCAGCGGCGCGCTGCTGGAGGCCGCCGGGACGCTGGCCTCGCTGGAGACGCTGCGCTTCGTGGCCACGACAGCGCGCGCGGTGGCGCTCGGCGTCGTCGGCTACCAGGGCGCCGGCAACGCGTACCGCCTCGAGACGACGGTGACGCAGGTCGGCGCCAGCTGCGAAGACGACATCCTGGGCCCGCACGCCACGGCAGCGCAGGCGGTGGCGCTGATGAGCGGCCTCTTCGAGCACTTGAGCGTCTGCCCCGACGCGCCCGACTGGTTCGCCGTCGAGCTCAACGGCGGCGAGACCGTGACGGTGCTGGCCGAGTCCGAGGGCAGCACCCTGGACGTAGACATCCTCACCGCGCCCACCGGCGAGCCCGCCGCGTCCAGCACGGCCGCGCCCGGCGAGCTGGCGGAGGCCTCCCTGGTCGCCCCCGGTCCGGGCCGCCTCTGGTACCGCGTCAGCGCGTCGGCGCCGACCGGCTACACCCTGCTGCAGGACATCACCGACCCCGACGGCCCCTGCCAGCCCGACCGCTTCGAGCCCAACGACACCGCCGCCGCCGCCACCCCGCTGGGCCCCGGCGTGCAGACCCAGCTACGCCTGTGCGGCGAGGACGTCGACGCCTTCCGCCTCACCCTCGACGCCTTCGACGTACTGACAGTGCTCACCGCCCATGTGGACGACGGCTACACCGACCTGACCCTGCTCGACCCCACCGGCGAACCCCTCGACTCCGCCTACGACCTCGGCCTCGGCGTCGACCTGGAGATCCTCACCCCCGAACCCGGCGACTATACGCTCGTAATCAGCCCCTTCGAGACCGAGCGCGTGGCGTACGACCTGTCGATCGTCATCCACTGACCGGGACCGGAGCCGGGGCCGAGGCCGGAGCCGAGGCCGAGACCGAGGCCGGTGCCGAGGCCGAGGCCGTGACCGGGGCCGGGGCCGAGACCGAGACCGAGACCGAGGCCGTGACCGGGGCCGAGACCGAGACCGAGGCCGAGGCCGAGGCCGAGACCGAGACCGAGACCGGGACCGAGGCCGAGACCGAGACCGAGGCCGAGACCGGGACCGAGGCCGAGGCCGAGACCGGCACCGAGGCCGAGACCGGCACCGCCGAGGTCCCACCGCCGAGACTCAGCCCACCACCGCCACACACCCGCAGCCGAGCCCTAGCTCCAGCCCGCCCTCACAGCCCCAACCCCGAGGCGGCAACCCCCGTGTGCAGTGGCTGAGGCTGACCTGCGAGGCGCCGCTGAGGGGTGGCGCGACCGGGCAGGCCAGGTCAGGCTCAGCCGTCGCAGGCCTGACCCGGGGACGGCTGCTGGCAACGTCCTGGCAGCCATCGTGTGCGATGGCCAGGCGGCCTGCGAGGGCGCCGCGCTGAGGGTGGCGCGACCGAGGGCAGCCTGAGTCGGGCCCCAGGCCCGTCGCAAGGCTGACCCGAGGGAGCTGCCCTCAGCGGCGTCCGCAGCGGCCGCCCCGGCCATCGACGCCGATCCAGGGCCGCCAGTTGAGGTGGCTGCTGCCGCTCCGGCGCCGGGCCGTCAAGGACCTGCGTCGCTTCGCTCCTCGGCCGCTTCGCGGCGGCCTGCGGCCGTCCCTGACGGCCCGGCGCCCGGAAGCGGCTGGTGGTGGGGGCTCAACTGGCGGCCCTGGAGGCGAGAGATGGTTGGCGAGTCGGGGATGGACGCGGAGCGGGTGGCGGCGCGGGCGGCGGTGGGGCTCTTCGGGTTGGCGCGGGGGTTGCCGCCTTCGTTCCGGGGCTTGGGAGACCAGGCGACCCGGGCGGGGGCGTCGGCGGCGCTGAACCTGGCCGAGGGCTCGGGGCGCTTCGGGCGGGACCGGGTGCAGCACTACCGCATCGCCTACGGCAGCGCGCGGGAGGCGTCGATGGCGCTGGAGCTGATGGTCGGCGCGGGGGCGGTGCCGGAGGCGGCCGGTGCGGAGGTGCTGGAGCTGCTGGACCGGGTCAAGGCGATGACCTGGCGGATGATCCATCCGCGGCGGTAGGCCGGGCCCGGCGGCGGTCAGCGTGACCGCCGCCGGGACTGAAGCCGCGACCGAGGCCCGAGGCCGTGGCCGGCACCGGGGCCGTGACCGAGTCCGGCACCGAGACCGTGACCGTGACCGAGTCCGTGACCGAGTCCGCCACCGTGACCGAGACCGACACCGGGACCGAGACCGAGACCGAGACCGACACCGAGACCGACACCGAGACCGAGACCGACACCGAGACCGAGACCGACACCGACACCGAGACCGACACCGACACCGACACCGACACCGACACCGTCGGCAGCGAGTGCGGCAGCGCCGCCGAGTGCGTGGCGGAGGGCGACCCGCCGTGTGCTCCGAGCGCGTGTGTGGGCGGGTTCTGCGTGCCGCAGGCCTTGGAGCTGGGCAGCCCGTGCCCGCTGCCGGGCGCGGTGGATCCTCAGTGCGGCGTGGCTGCTTGCGATGGCTTGGGGGCGTGCGTGGTCGAGGTGGCCGTCGGCGTCGCTTGCGATGGAGGCGACCCCTGCGCGGGGGTGGGGGCGTGTACCGGGAGCGGGGTGTGTTCGCCCGGGGAGCCTGTCGTGTGCCTGCCCGACGCGCCTTGTCAGCAGGCGTCCTGCGACCCGGTGAGCGGCGGCTGCGTCTCGGGGCCGGCGGCCGACGGGACCGCTTGCGACGATTCGGACCCCTGCACCGAGGGCACGGTCTGCGAGGCCGGCGCCTGCGGCGGCGGGGCCAGCACCTGCCCCTGCGAGGTCGATGAGGACTGCGCGCCGCCCGAGGACCTCTGCGCTGGCGAGCTCCGCTGCGTGTCCCTTCCCGGTGGCGAGCGCGCCTGCGAGATCGACCCCGGCACCGTCACCACCTGCACCGAGGACGACGACCCCTGCACGCAGGTGGCCTGCGACCCGGCGACCGGGCTCTGCGCGGCGACGGTCCTCGGCGGCCAGGCCTGCGACGACGGCGACGCCTGCTCGCTGGACGACCGCTGCGACGACGAGGGCGCCTGCCGCGGTCAGCCGCGCGACTGCAGCGATCAGAACCCCTGCTCCATCGACGCCTGCGCCGCGGCGACCGGGCTGTGCACGCACGAGCCCGACACCGGCGCGGCCTGTGACGACGGCGACCCCTGCACCATCGACGACGCCTGCGCAGCGGGCGTCTGCCAGGGGGACGTGCTGCCCTGCGACGACTCGAACCCCTGCACCAGCGACGCCTGCGACCCGCAGACGGGCGCCTGCGCGGCGACTCCGCTGGACGGCGGGGCCTGCGACGACGGCTCGCCCTGCACCGAGAACGGCGTCTGCGTGGCGGGCGTGTGCACCGGCCAGGCCACCGACTGCGACGACGGCGACCCCTGCACGACCGACGCGTGCACCGAGGCCGAGGGGTGCACGCACCAGCCGTGGACGGGCGAGTGCGACGACGGCGACCCCTGCACCACCGCCGACCAGTGCGCGACCGGGGTCTGCGCCGGCGTTGCCCTGGACTGCTCGGACGCGGTGGCCTGCACGATGGACGCCTGCGAGTCGGGCCAGTGCGTCCACACGCCGGACGCGGCGAGCTGTGACGACGGCAACCCGTGCACCGACGAGTCCTGCGACCCCGTGGCCGGCTGCGCCAACCCGCCTCGGGTCGGGGCCTGCGACGACGGCAACCCGTGCACCGTCGGCGACGCGTGCGATGGCGGCGTCTGCGTGCCCGGGCCGCCGGACTGCAACGACGACGTGCCTTGCACCATCGACGCGTGCGGCGCCGACGGCGTCTGCGTCCACACGCCCGACGACTCGCCGTGCGCTGACGGGAACCCCTGCACCAGCGACCGCTGCGACGCGATCACCGGGTGCGAGAACACGCCCGACGACGGCGCCGCCTGCGACGACGGCTCCCCATGCACCGACGGCGACCTGTGCTCCGGCGGAGGTTGCCAGCCGGGCGACAACGTCTGCGAGTGCACCGTCGCCGCCGACTGCGGCAACGGCGACCCCTGCGGGGCCACCTTCGACTGCGTGGAGCTGCCCGACCTGACCCGCGAGTGCGTCCAGACGGCGCCGCCGGTGGTGTGCACGCCGTCGACGGAGCCCTGCCAGGTGCTGGCCTGCAGCTCCGTCACGGGAGC
Source organism: Deltaproteobacteria bacterium (assembly GCA_020632695.1). Classification (GTDB taxonomy): domain Bacteria; phylum Myxococcota_A; class UBA9042; order PHBI01; family JACKFB01; genus JACKFB01. The sequence continues at coordinate 73,512 of JACKFB010000003.1, read as the reverse complement.
GTGCGAGTCCGTCGCCGTAGACGACGGCACCCCGTGCCCCGACAACGACCCGTGCACGACCGCGGAGGTCTGCCAGTCCGGACTGTGTGCGACGAGCCCGACCGATTGCGACGATGCCATCGACTGCACCCTCGACGCCTGCGTGCCGGACATCGGGTGCAGCCACGCGGCGGTCGACACGGCGTGCCAGGACGAGGTCGCCTGCACGTCGGAGGTCTGCGATCCCTCCGAGGGCTGCCGCACGACGCTGGACGACGCCCTGTGCAGCGACGCCGTCGAGTGCACCGAGGATCTCTGCACGCTGGAGGGGTGCGTGTCCGAGCCGCGTGACAGCCGCTGCGAGGACGGCGCCGCATGCAGCGCCGACGCGTGCGACCCGCTCGCGGGGTGCATCTCCGCCCCCGACGACGGGGCCTGCGACGACGGCAACCCCTGCACCACCGACGCCTGCGTGGTCGGGACGGGCTGCAGCCACGTGGCGGTGGCCGGCGCGTGCGACGACGGAGACCTCTGCACCGTGGGAGACCTCTGCGTCGAGGGCGCCTGCTCGCCCGGCGTGGCCCCCGACTGCGACGACGCCAACCCGTGCACCACCGACGCCTGCTCCCAGGCGACGGGCGCCTGCGAGAGCAGCCCGGTCACCGGCGGCCTCTCGTGCGACGACGGGGACCCGTGCACCCCCGCGTCGATCTGCGACGCCGGGACCTGCGTCGGCGTCGGCGCGCCCTGCGACGACGGGCTCGCCTGCACCCAGGACACCTGCACCGGCGACGCCTGCACCCACACCCCGAACGACGCCGCGTGCGACGACGGCAGCGGATGCAGCATCGGCACCTGCAGCGCGGAGACGGGCTGCGTCCAGGAGGCGCGCCCCGATTTCACGAGCTGCGACGACGCCACGGCCGCCACGGCGCCCGACCTGTGCGTGGGTGGGCTGTGCGTGGGCACCCAGGTGGCGCAGGTCCCGCTCTCGGGGACGGCCACCTGCGCGGTGGCGGCGGAGGGCACCATCAAGGCCACGCGCTTCGGCGGGTCCTACTACGTCCTGACCCGCTACCTGCTGGTCGGCGACGAGTGCGTCGGCGACGGCGGCATCTGGAGCGTGCTGCATCGCCTGCAGGGCGCCGCCCCCGCGTCGCCGCTGGCCGGCACGCCCATCCCCGGGGCGCTCACCGGGCTCTCGCGAGACCTCACGGTGGGTGTCGACGGCGAGATCGGCCGCGTCGAGCCCGGCTCCGACAGCGTCGACCTCGTCGGCAGCGACGTCCTCGACGCGCTCGAGGCGGTGCTGCCGATCGGCTCCCACAGCGGCGTCTGGAGCGCGGCGCTCGACGACGGGACCACGACCGACGCGTACTACATCGCCGGCCGCGACGCCGCTGGCATCCGGGTCGTCCGCTGCGAGCGCGAGGACGACGCCGGCACGGTGGCGGTGACCTGCGGCGCGCTCGGACAGACCTTGGAGGCCGCGGTGGCCGGCGCGCTCTACCCCACCGCCATCGCCGGCCGTACCGACGCCGGAGCCGTCGCCGAGGTCGGGGTGCTCGCCCGGGGATACAACGGTGGAGTCAGCGTGCTGTTCAGCGACGGCGACTCCGACCTCGAGGTCGAGCACCTGCCCATCGGCATCGACATGCACGACATCGCCTACGTCGGCGCGGAGCCCTGGATCGTCGGGGACAACGGCACGCTGCGCCGCCGCACGACCACGGGCTGGGTCGCTGTGGGAGGCCCGGCCGCCTCGACCGTGGCCGCGGCCTTCGGCATCGCCACCAACAGCACCCACGTGTTCATCTTCGGCCGCTCGCCCGGACCCACCGGGAACGTCCAGGCCACGCTGTGGATCGTGCCGCGAGACGCCGACCCCGACGACCCGGCGAGCTGGACCGAGATAGCCATCGCCGACAACCACGAGGCCTACGGCATCTACGCCTCCGACCTGGCGGTGATCCTGGTCGGCCGCACGCTGGAGGAGATCCCCGACTCGCGCGCGGTGGCGTGGCTGCTCGAGTTGTAGGGACAGGCGAGGGAGGGACCGAGGCTGGGGTCGAGGCCGGGGCCGGGGCCGTGGCCGGGGCCGGGGCCGGGGCCGAGGCCGAGACCGAGACCGAGACCGAGGCCGAGACCGAGACCGAGGCCGAGACCGTCGCCGAGACCGAGACCGTCGCCGAGACCGAGGCCGAGACCGAGACCGAGGCCGAGATCGAGACCGAGGCCGGGGCCGGGGCCGAGTCCGAGGCCGAAGCCGAGACCGAGACCGTCGCCGAGGCCGAGTCCGAGACCGAGACCGAGACCGCGGCCGTCACCGAGACCGGGGCCGAGACCGAGACCGAGACCGAGGCCGAGGCCGAGACCGTCGCCGAGACCGCGGCCGTCACCGAGACCGAGGCCGAGACCGACACCGAGACCGAGGCCGTCACCGAGGGCGTCACCGAGCGCGACACCGAGACCGTGGCTGTGGCTGGGATTTCGTGGACGTGGCTTCGGGTTCGGCGGCGGTTCGGGAGGCCGTTCCGGGCTTCAGCGAAGCGGGGGAGCGGTCACGTTGCCTCTGCTATCTCACGCAGATGACATCACCAGCATCCGGCACTTTGCCGATGAACACGCCGACGTCGCATAGGTCGTGGATCTCGGATTCGCCCTCGCGGAGAAGGAGCGCTGGCGCTCCGTGAACCATCCGGACGCCCGTCGCGACTGCGACGACCACCTGCCTGTCGGTCGGCAGCGGTGATTGCGAGTAGAAGAAGCCCTCCGCCAGTTCCATGTATTCTCCGCATCCCAAGAAGCCCGCCAGTCGCAAGCGTGCCAGGAGACGAGTGGCGACATCGCCCTGGGTGTGGTCCGCATGGCCGATCCTGAGCCATCTCTCAGTGGAGTCGATCGCTGTTTGAGCGGTGGGACGCGGCCGCAGACGCCACATGCCGTTCAGCTCGATATGAGTGGAGTGCACCTTGGCCGATTGCCCTTCACCAAAGCTGTGCCACGGCAGGACCGCCTGAAACCGGTCAACCGCGACCGGTCTCCATCCTCGCCCGGACGCGGTACTCCTCGGCCCAGCGGTGTAGATGAACGAATAGTCGCCGTTGGCCTCGCAGACGCGCATGAAGTGGTCCGCTGGGTGCTCGGCCCGTAGGGGCGCGACGGCCGTTGGCGCCGGGCTTATCGCGCCGACCATGGCGTTGAAGTGGTCGTCGGGCCGTCCGGCCTCCCGTCGATGCATGCTCGAGACCGCCTGGTAGGCTGACCGCTCCATGTAGTCTGCTGTCTTCCAGTCCAGGAGGAGGTCTTCCAAGCCGTCCAGACGCCGGTACTTCGCGCGGATTTCGTGGACATCCAGCCCATGCTCTTCCCCGTACCGCTTGACCGCGTGACCCACGTAGTCGAGCAGCTCATCGCCGTCAGCCCAGGCCGTGCTTCGCCCCTCGGCCACGAAGCGGACGCTGCGGGCGTTCACCAACTCCTGGTACGTCCAGGCGCGCGTTACCCATGGGTCGTCGTCCAAGGAGGGCAAAGCCGCTGCTTCGACCCCCTGAGTAGCCCGGATCTGCTCCAACGCCACCGCGCACGGCTCCGACAACACGACGACCGCCCGCGACGCCCGAGCGAAGATCGCGCCCATCCAGCGGAGGCACTGGGCCCTCGCCGGCTCCTCGAGCGGGATGCAGAAGGCGTCGACCCACAGCGCGGAAAAGTGCTGAGACCGTGCGGTCGCCTCCAACGCGGGCATCGTCCGGTCCGACATGGAGGCGTGTTCGTTGAAGGGATGGGGCGTGGTCCTGTCGCCCCAGGCGTAAGAGACGCATACGTAATCGACCGCGTCCTCGAGGCTCGGGATTTCAGCGCTCGTCGTAAGCACCCAAGGCTGGCCGCCGATCTGGACGGACCGGCGGTCGGCGCCAATATCGGGTGTTCGACGGACGAGCAACCGAAAGGTCTCGCTGGCGGTGCCATCGGCGGGCCGCGCTGTCGATGTCTTGCCTCCACTACTCCGCATGGAGCGCACTCTCGGTGAACGAGTCTGGCGTGTCGAGTGGAGCCATCAGCCTCAGCGGCAATCGGGAGCTCGAGTCTAGGTGGGGCCGTGGCCCACACCGACGCCGGGGCCGCCACGAGACCGAGGCCGTGGCCGTCAGCGAGGCCGAGCCCGAGCCCGACACCGAGTCCGAGCCCGCCGCCGAGCCCGAGGCCGAGCCCGACACCGAGACCGGGGCCGCCACCGAGACCGAGACCGAGATCGGGGCCGAGCCCGACACCGACCCCGGCACCGAGCCCGACGCCGCCACCGAGACCGGTACCGCGCCCGAGCCCAAGCCCGTCACTGCCCCGTCGTCAGCCCGAGGCCGAAGGCCGAGCCCCCAGATCGCAGCCCGCCCCCAACCCGAGGCCGAAGGCCGAGCCCCGACATCCCGACCCGCCACCCCCACCCCCAACCCCGACCGACTACGCCCCCGTGTGCGATGGCCGAGGCGGCCAGCGAGGGCCTCGCTGGTGGTGGCGCGACCGAGCGCAGGCCGAGGCGGGCCCCAGGCCCGTCGCAGGCCTGACGTGAGGGAGCGACGCCGCCAGCGAGGCTCGTAGCGGCCGCCCCGGCCATCGACACCGATCCCCGGCCATCGACGCTGATCCCCCTGTGGTGTTAGGTTTCGCCGCGCCAGGAGGCTTGGTGTTGGATCGTCGGCGTTTCTTGCAGACCACGCTCGCGCTGGGGGCGCTCGCTGCTGCTCCGCGGAGGGCGTTCGGGATCGGTCCTGCCCAGGATCTGCACGTCTCGCGCATCCGCTACGATGGGAACTGGAGCGTGCACGCGGGGGCAGGGTCGACCTGGGCCGAGGAGGTGGGTATGCGCACCTCGGTGGACGTGTCGCCCCAGGAGGAGACGCTGGGCTTCGAGGACCGGCGCTTTGCCGAGCGGCCCTTCGCGTTTCTGGCCGGGGACCGGGACTTCGCGCTGCGCGACGGCGAGCAGGAGGCGCTGCGGCGCTGGCTGGAGCTGGGGGGGCTGCTCTTCATCGACAACGCCGGGCAGGCGGAGCCGTCGGAGGCCTTCGACCGCGCGGTGCGGCGCGAGCTGGCGCGGCTCTTCCCCAAGGAGCCGCTGAGCCGCATCTCGCCCGAGCACGTGCTGTACCGCTCGTTCTACCGCCTGGACTATCCGGCGGGCCGCGCCATCCGCAAGCCCTGGGCCGAGGGGCTGGCCATCGGCCGCCGCTATGGCGTCATCTTGAGCCACAACGACGTCCTGGGCGCCCTGGCCCGGGAGCCGGGCGGGCGCTTCGCTGCCACCCCCACGCCGGGCGGCGAGAGCCAGCGCGAGATGGCGATGCGCTTCGCGGTCAACGTCGTCATGTACGCCATGTGCCTGCACTACAAGGACGACCAGGTGCACCTCGACTACCTGCTCCACAACCGCAAGTGGAAGATCCGGCGGCCGGAGTAGCACGCGTGTTCGCCCTCGCCGAAACGGTAGCGCCCGACGCGGCGCAGCCCGCCGTGCAGATCGTCCGGGAGCTGGTGCTGCTGGGCGGGTGGAGCCCTTGGGTCCAGGCGCTGGTCGTGGCGCTGGCGCTGGGGATCCTCGGGCTGACGCTCTACAACTACCGGGCGCTCAGGCCCCGCTGGCGCCGGGCGCTGCTGGTGACCCTGCGCGCGTGCATCCTCGTCATCCTGCTGGCCATGTTCTATCAGCCGGCCATCCTCGAGGAGAACACGGCCCGCGGGCGCAACGTGGTGCCGGTGCTCGTCGACACCTCGCAGTCCATGGGCCTGCCCCACGGTGAGGCCAGCCGCCTGGAGCTCGCGCGCGCCTTCATCCGCGAGCACGGGGACCTCTGGGACCGCCTGCGCGAGGGCAACGACCTCGTCTTCCACGCCTTCGGCCAGGAGCTCAGCGACCTGCCCGACCTGACCGAGGACGCAGACGCCCTGGCGGCGCTGCCCTCCGAGGCGCGTCAGACCCGCCTGATGGAGGCGCTGGCCCAGCTCCGCGCCCGCTACCGCAACCAGGATCTGGGCGCCGTGCTCCTGCTGACCGACACCATCGACACCAGCGCGGCCGGCCGGCGCGCCCGCCTCGACCCCAGCGGCGAGGCCCTGGTGCGCGAGCTGGACGCGCCCATCGTGACCTTCGGGCTGCCCGACGACGGCCACCTCAAGGACGTGTCGGTCGCCGAGATCGTCGCCAACGGCTTCGCCTTCGTGATGAACGCGACCTCGCTGGACGCCGTCATCCGCGTCCACGGCTACGAGGAGGGCACGCTGACCGCCCACCTGCTCGAGAACGGCCGCGAGGTCGCCCAGGAGCAGATCCCGCTGATGACCGGGCAGACCGACTACCCGGTGACCTTCGAGTACGTCCCGCGGAAGCTGGGCAAGCAGGTCTACGGCGTCACCGTCGACCACCTGGCCGACGAGATCTACGGCCAGAACAACGCCCGCCAGGTCATCGTGAAGGTCATCCGCGACAAGGTGCGCATCCTGCAGATCGTCGGGCAGCCGAGCTGGGACGAGCGCTTCCTGCGCAACCACCTGAAGGAGGACCCGAACATCGACCTCATCAGCTTCTTCATCCTGGTCAACCAGGACAGCTACCGGCCGGTGTCCTCGGGGGAGACCTCCCTCATCCCCTTCCCGGCGCAGGAGCTCTTCGAGGAGGAGCTGGGCGGCTTCGACCTGGCGATCTTCCAGAACTTCAACTACGGCCCCTTCAAGACACGGGAGTACCTGCCGACCATCGCCCAGTACGTGCGCGACGGCGGGGCCTTCCTGATGATCGGCGGGCCCAAGTCCTTCAGCAACGGCGGCTACTACGGCACGCCCATCACCGACGTGCTGCCGGTGGAGATCCCGCCGCGCTTCGGCGACGAGCAGCGCGTGGACACCGGGGAGTTCCAGGCCCGGCTCACCGACGCCGGGCAGCACCACCCCATCACCCGGCTGATGCTGGACCCGGCGACCAACCAGAGCGTGTGGGACCACCTGCACCCGCTGCAGGGCGTCAACGTCGTCAGCCGGCCGCGGGCCGACGCGGTGGTGCTGGCCGAGCACCCGACGCTGCGCGACGATCGCGGCCAGCCGATGCCGGTGGTCGCCGTGCGCGAGGTCGACAAGGGTCGCTCGATGGCCGTGGCGACGGACAGCCTGTGGGCCTGGGGCTTCCAGGCGGGCAACGAGGGCGAGGACCCGCGGCATTTCGACACCTTCTGGTCCAACGCCATCCGCTGGCTGATCAAGGACCCGGAGATGGATCTGGTGCGGGTGCGTGCGGTGCGCGGCCAGGTCCCGGTGGGCGAGGAGGCGCGCGCCACCATCGAGGCGTACCGGCCGGACTACCAGCCCGCCGCCGACCAGCCGGTGGAGGTGACCGTGCGCCGGCGCGACGAGGGCTCCGGGGCCGGCGAGGGCGAGGTGGTGCTGCGCATCCCGGACGGCCGCACCGACGCCGAGGGCGCGCTGGACGTGACGCTGCGGTTGGACGCGCCCGGCATCTACGAGATCGAGGCCAGCGCCTCCGTGGTGGCGGGCCGGCGCGCCGTGGGCACCGACCTCTTCGTCGGCACCGAGGTGGACCCCGAGCTGGAGACGGTCATCGGCGACGGGCGCCTGGTGAAGCTGCTGGCCCAGGCCTCGGGCGGCTCGGTGCAGTCGCTGACCACGGCCGAGCCCCAGGTCGAGCCGCACCCGCCTCGGGTGACCCGGGTGATGAGCCGCCGCCACGACGAGCTCTGGAACGCGCCCTGGGTCTTCGTCGCCCTGGCGCTGCTCTTCGGCGCCGAGTGGTGGCTCAGGCGGCGCTACGGCTACCTGTGAGCGCGCGCGACCACCTGCCGGGCTGGCTGGCCGAGCGCCTGGACACGGCCCCGCGAGCGCCCGGCTGCTACCTGATGCGGGATCGCGCCGGCGCCATCGTCTACGTGGGCAAGGCCAAGGACCTCAAGGCGCGGCTGGCCCAGTACTTCACGCCGGGCACCAGCGACACGCGCTTCTTCGTGGGGCTGCTCGACCGCGTCCTGGGCGCCATCGACCTCATCGTCACCCAGAACAACAAGGAGGCGCTGGTCCTCGAGAACGAGCTGATCAAGCAGCATCAGCCGCGCTTCAACTTCAAGCTCCGCGACGACAAGACCTTCCTCTCCATCCGCATCGGCAAGGAGCACCCCTGGCCGCGGGTGGAGGTGGTGCGCCGCAAGAAGCCCGATGGCGCCGACTACTTCGGGCCCTACGACTCGGCGACGGCCATCCGGCACACCCTGCGGGTCATCAACCGGCACTTCGGGCTGCGCACCTGCCGCGACGGTGAGTTCCGGAACCGCGCGCGTCCGTGCCTGGAGTACCAGATCGGCCGCTGCCCGGCGCCGTGCGTGCTGGAGGTGGACCGGGCGCTCTACGAGGAGCGGCTGCAGGACACGCGGCTGTTCCTGTCGGGGCGAGGCGATGCGCTGGTGACGCGGCTGCGCGAGAAGATGGAGGCGTCCGCGGAGCGGCTGGACTTCGAGCTGGCGGCGCACTACCGCGACCAGATCGCCGCCATCGAGCGCTCGCTCGAGAAGCAGACCGTGCGGCTGCCGGGCGACGACGACATCGACGTGGTGGCGCTCTACCGCGAGGGCGCGCGCGGGGTGGTCCAGGTGCTGGAGCTGCGGCGCGGGGTGCTGCGCAGCTCGCGCAGCCACGCGCTGGACCGGGTGGAGCTGCCCGACGAGGACGTGCTCGACGACTTCCTGACGGCCCGCAGCCAGACGGGCTCGCCCCTGCCGGACCTCATCCTGACGCCGCTGGAGCTGCCGGACGCCGAGGTCTGGAGCGAGCTGCTGAGCGAGGTGCGCGGCCGCAAGGTGCGGGTACATCACCCGCAGCGCGGGACCATGCGGCGCCTGCTGACCATGGCCGAGGACAACGCCCGCGAGGCCTTCAACGCCAAGGCACGCACCGAGGCGGACGCCCTGCGCACCCTGGAGGGGCTGGAGCGGCGGCTGGGGCTGACCCGGCCGCCGGTGCGCATCGAGTGCTACGACATCTCCCACATCCAGGGCGACGAGACGGTGGGCTCGATGGTGGTGGCGCTGGACGGCGCGCTGGCGAAGAAGGAGTACCGCCACTTCAGGCTGCGCGGGCAGGTGGGGCCCGACGACTTCGAGTCGATGCACCAGGTGCTGTCGCGGCGCTTCAAGCGGCGCGAGCAGGGAGAGGCTGACGCCACGGCGCGCCCGGACCTGCTGCTCATCGACGGCGGCAAGGGGCAGCTCGCCGTCGCGGTCGCGGTGCTGGAGGACCTGGGGATCACCGGCATCGACGTGGCCAGCCTGGCCAAGAGCCGGGTGCTGGACGAGGACGGCCACGTGTCCCGGCAGTCGCGAGCGCGGCCCGCCAGCGACGCGGCCGACCGCTCGCCCGAGCGTGTGTTCCGACCGGGGAGGAAGAACCCGGTCGTGCTCAAGCCCAACACCAGCGAGCTCTTCCTGCTGCAGCAGCTCCGCGACGAGGCGCACCGCTTCGCCATCACCCACCATCGCAAGCGGCGGCAGAAGCGGACGCTGACCAGCGCCCTGGACGCGGTGCCCGGCGTGGGGCCGGCCCGCAGGCGGGCGCTGCTGACCCACTTCGGGAGCCTGGAGGCGGTGCGGCGGGCCACCGTCGAGGAGCTGAGCGCCTGCCCCGGGATCTCGCAGGCGGTGGCCGAGGCGGTCCGCGAAGCGCTGGGAGCCGCCTGAGAGCGCGCGCGGGGCGCCGTCAGGGCGCGGCGGCCGCGGGCGCCGGGTCCACGGTCTTTGCGCCCTGGGCGAACCAGGCGGTGACGATGTCGCGCTCCTCGTCGGTCATGCCGGTGACATTGCCGAGCGGCATCACCCCCGTGCTGACCTGGGCGTTGATGCGCGGCGCGTAGCGGGTGATGTCGGCCACGGTGTCGTAGACGACGCCCTGGGGCGCGGTGAGGATGCCCGGCCAGGTGGGCGTGGCCGAGTGGCACTTCTGGCAGCGCTCCTCGAGGATGGCGCGCACTCGCGAGAAGGGCACCGGCGTGTCGGCCCAGGCCGAGCGGCGCGGCGCGGCGGCGACCACCAGCAGCACCAGGCCGGCGGCCGCCAGCGGCAGCAGCCAGTCCTTGCGCACGCCCTGGCCCTTCAGGTTGAACCAGTGGCGCACCACGCCGCCGATGGCGCCCAGGGCCACCAGGATGAGCCACCCCTGCTCGTGTCCGTAGGTGAAGGGGTAGTGGTTGCTGATCATGATGAAGAGCACGGGCAGGGTCATGTAGTTGTTGTGGAGCGAGCGCTGGGCGGCGCCCTGGCCCAGGCGCGGGTCGGGGACCTCGCCGGCGACCATGGCGGCGACGGCCTTGCGCTGGTTGGGGATGATGACGAAGAAGACGTTGAGGGCCATCAGGGTGCCCAGCATCGCGCCGACGTGGATGTACGCGGCGCGGGCGCCGAGCACCTGGAAGAGCGCCCAGGCCACGGCGCTGGCCAGGGCGAAGCCGATGGCGGCGAAGGGCGCGCCGGTGCGGCCGAGCGGCGAGCGGCAGAGCAGGTCGTAGACGATCCAGCCGGCCACCAGGGTGCCCACGCCGACGCCGACGGCGGCGGCCGGCGTGAGGTCCATCACGCCGCGGTCGACCATGAAGGTGCTGGCCTGGAGGTAGTAGACCAGCACCAGGAGGCCCAGGCCGGTGAACCAGGTGAAGTAGGCCTCCCACTTGAACCAGTGGAGGGTGTCGGGGAGGCGCTCGGGCGCGTTCTCGTACTTGGCCACCTCGTAGAAGTGGCCGCCGTGGATGGCCCAGAGGTCCCCGGCCACGCCCGGCCGCCCGGCCTCGGGCTTGCGCACGTGGTTGTTGAGCCAGTTGAAGTAGAAGGAGGCGCCGATCCACGCGGCGCCGAAGACCAGGTGCATCCACCGCACCACCAGCGCGACCCACTCGGTGATCTGCGGTTCCACGCGGTCGCCTCCTGCCATACGCCGTCGCCGTTGGCGACGCCTGGGTGAAGGCGGAGTCTCGACCATCGGCCCGAGGCCGTCCACCCCCCTTGGTGGCCGGGTGTGGCTGTTGGCACTTGTTCCTTGTGTCCGTTCGGGCGGCTGCCTATGGTCGCGGTCGCGATTCGGGGGCGAACGATGGCCGAGACGGTCGATTGCGTGGTCATCGGGGGCGGACCCGCGGGTTCGACGGCGGCCAACCTGCTGGCCAGCCACGGCCACGACGTGCTGCTGCTCGAGCGCGAGCACTTCCCGCGCTACCACGTCGGCGAGTCGCTGCTGCCCGGCGTGCTGCCGATGCTGGACGTCCTGGGCGCGCGCGAGGCGGTCGAGGCCTTCGGCTTCCAGAAGAAGTCGGGCCAGACCTTCTGCTGGAACCCCAAGGACCCCTGCTGGGAGCTGAACTTCCACGACCTGGAGCGCTTCTCCTACACCTGGTTCGTCACCCGGGCCGACTTCGACCAGATCCTCCTGGAGACCGCCCGCACCAGGGGCGCCCGGGTGCGCGAGGGCTGCCGGGTGCGCGACGTGCGCTTCGAGGGCGAGCGCGCGGTGGGCGTGACCTACGAGGACGACGCCGGGCAGAGCCACGACGTCGACGCGCGCTACGTCGTCGACGCCACGGGGAGCCAGTCGCTGCTCGCCAAGCGCTTCCAGCTCCGCCGCTTCACCGAGACCATGAAGTCCTTCGCCGTGTGGAGCTACTACCGCGGCTTCGAGCGGGTCGAGGCGCCGGGGAAGCAGCACCTGCTGGCGGCCACCTTTCGCGACGGCTGGATCTGGTGCATCCCGCTGCACGACGGCCGCACCAGCATCGGGGTGGTGACCGCGCGCGACCTGGTGCCGCGCGGCCTGGACGCCGACAAGCGCATGGCCTGGTACGAGGAGATCCTGCGCTCCACCCCCGAGGTGGCCGCGCGCATGGGGCGCGCCGAGCGGGTCGACGAGCTGCGGGTGGCCCGGGACTGGTCCTACCGCTGCACGCGCCGCTCGGGGCCGGGCTGGGCGCTGGCCGGCGAGGCCGCGGGCTTCATCGACCCGCTGCTCTCCTACGGCATCCAGTTCGCCATGAACTCCTCGTACCTGGCAGCCCTCGCCATCCACAACGCCCTGGACCGCCCCGACCTGGAGGAGCCCTTCTTCCAGTACTTCGAGGACACCGCCCGCACGCTCTACGAGGATCTCTTCGCCGCCGTGGAGGCCTTCTACAGCTACGACTCGAGCAGGGACTCGGTCTACTGGCGCAACAAGGAGCTGGTCGGGCGCGAGCGCGGCGTGACGCCCTACCGCTCGTTCCTGTACGTGTCGGCCGGCTTCTTGCGCAACGAGGCCCTGGACGGGCTCTCCGAGGACGACTCCCTCTCGATGCTGGGGCTCGACGACGCGGGCGCAGCGCGGCGACGCACCCGGGCCCTCGACGCGTCGGTGCCGGGCGCCCTGCAGCCCGACGTGCTGGTCGGCGGCGCCGAGCACGTGGCGGCGCACGGCGTCCCGGTGGCCGGCCCCGACGGCGAGGTGCGGCTGCACGACCTGGTGCGCGAGGGCTTCGAGCTGCGCCTGACCGAGCACGAGGCGCCGCCGCCCTCGGACGCCGACCTGCGCCTGCTCGAGGTGGACGTCGCCCTGCGGCTGCCCGACGGTCGCCGGGCCGAGGTGCGCGTGTTCGCGTCCGACCGGGACACCGGGCCGCAGCAGTACACCGCGACGGAGCGCCTGGCGGTCGGCTACCGCTGCACGCCGCGCCTGGGCAGCACGCGCGAGCACGAGGCGGTCATCGCGGTGGTGGACCACGTCACGGGCGTGCTCGATCGGCTCGACGCCGAGGACGCGCCGCGCGAGATCCTGCGGGCGCGGCTCATCGACGCCCTCGGCGGGCCCGATCCGCTGCCCGAGGGCGCCAGCCTCCTGAGCGCGGGCGACGCGGAGCGCCCCGACGATCGCTTCCGGGCGCTGGTGCTGGCGCTGCAGCGGGAGGATGACCCCCGCGACGGGCTGATCTTCTTCCTGCAGGACCGGCAGGTGGTCGAGGAGAAGACCTGGACGCGCACGCGCAGCTTCACGCTCTCCTACCAGCCGAGCCACCTGCTCGACGGCACGCCGCTCTTCGAGAGCCCGCCGCATCGCGCGGCGTGCGCGTTCGTGGCCGAGCGCCTGCACCGCCTCGACGACAGGCCGGGGCAGGGGCTCGACGAGCTGGCGGCCCGGCTGCAGAACGATCTGGGCACGCGCATGGTGCCGCCGACGCCCTGGCGCTTCGGCCAGCTCGACGGCATCTCGGCCAGCGGGGCGCCCGAGGCGCTGTGGACCGCCCGGCCCGAGCGGGTGGTGCCGCCGCCGCAGGATTGACCGGGCGCCGCGCGAGCGCCGGTGGCGCTCAGAGCAGGTGCCGGTCGAACCAGCGGCGGGCCAGCCAACGGATCCAGGGTACGAAGACCGCGGCCGAGTAGTGCCCGCAGGGCAGCGTCACGCGGCGCGGCCGCCCGATGGCCCGCCACAGCGCCAGGCTCTCCCGCCAGCGCACGACCCGGTCGAAGCGCGCCGCGATGAAGAGCGTCGTCGTCGCGTCCATGCCGCCGGCCTCGTGCTCGGGATCCACCGGCGAGAGCGCTTCGCCCAGGGTGCGCGCCAGGGTCGGCAGGTCCTGGCCCAGGCGTGCCGCCAGCGCGTCGCGGTACGCGCGGATGTCGGTGTCCTCGGTCTCCATCAGCACCCGCGCCAGCCCGCTGCCGCCGATGCACAGCACCGAGGCCCGCAGGCGCGAGTCCACGCCGGCCACCGCCGCGCCGACGCCCGCCCCCATGCTCACGCCGAAGAGGCCGAGGCGCTCGGGCCCGCCCGGGCGCGCCAGCCACTCGGTCATCCCGTCGCGCACGTCCTGGCGGTACTGCCGCAACAGCAGCACCAGCTCGTCGAGCGGGCGCTCGGGCTCGAGCCACTCCGCGCGCCGCTCGAAGCGCAGCGCGTGGTAGCCCATGCGGGCGAAGGCCTCGGCGAAGTGGGTGGACACCTCGTAGTCGCCACCCTGGATCGGCAGCACCACGACGCCGGCCCGCGCCCGCGGCCCGGGGCGCTCGGGCCGGTACCACCAGGCCGTGACGCCGCCGGTGGGCAGCAGGCAGCCCGGCCCGTCGGCGAGGTGGATCGCTTCGGGGGCCCCCACCGCTCAGGCGTCGCGGTGCACGGTGTCGGGCGAGAAGGCCGGCAGGCAGACCGCGACGTACTCGGCGCCCTCGGGCCCGGTGCTGTAACGGATCCACTCGCCGGCGCGCGCCAGCACCGCCTGGCCCCCGCGCACCTCCAGGGTGCCGCCCTCGTGCTCGACCCGCAGCAGCCCGGAGAGCACCAGGGTCCACTCGTCGAACTCGGGGCGCTGGCCCGGCTCCTCCCACTCGCCGGGCGCTCGCATGTGCGCGACGCTGAGCCGCGCCTCCCCGGTGTTCACCCGGCCGACGTGCTCGTCGATGAGCTTGGGCTTCGTGCCGGCAGCGACGATACGGGTGGGGCTCTCGATCAGCGTGGGCAAGGCGTCCTCCGCAGGCGGGCGACCGTCGACCCGGGGTTCACTTCAGGAAGTTCGACCCCTCGGTGAGATCGCAGTGGAAGTGGTCGGCGTGGTCGGCGTTGTACTCGGGCGTCAGGATGACGGTGAAGACCAGCAGGGCGTGGAGGGTCTCGGCCATCCACTTGAGGAAGCTGCCGCCCTCGGTGACCGGGAAGGCGACGCCCTTCTCCCAGTTGGCCTTGATCGTCAGCGTGGTGCCGCTGGCGAAGCGCAGGCCGGCGATGTCGATGGCGTTGGCCAGCCCGTGCTGGCTGAGCTTGGTGGTGCCGGCGATGGCGCGGCAGTTGTAGACGCCGAAGTGCATGACGTCGGTGACGCCCTGGTCGGCGAGCAGCTCGGCCGTCTCGGCCATCGCCACGGCCAGCGGGCAGGAGGCGAAGATCGGCTTCACCTCCGCCGTCGCCGTCGCGTAGCGGTAGCTGACCCCGTGCATCCGGCCCGAGACGCGGATCGGCTCGAACACGCTGCAGATGACGCCGGGCACGTTGTCGGTCTCGTCGAGCGGGTCGGGCGCCGGCGTGAAGCCGATGCCGCGCGCCAGCAGCTCCTTGTGGCAGTCGTCGAGCACGAAGGGGGCGTCGGTGCCCGGCAGGCACGCGTACACCACGGTGTCCGCGTCGGTGTTGCGCTGGATCGGCTGACACTGGTAGCCCTCGCGGCAACCGGTCGGGCTGGCGCCGTAGTCGCAACGCATCAGGCAAACGCCCCCCGGATCGCCGAGCCCCAGCGCGGACGCATCCACGCAGAAGGTCGTGATGGCGCCGGCCTGATCGGGGCAGTACAGGTCACAAGCCTGCGAGCAGTGGCCCCCCGGAA
The DNA here is from genome assembly GCA_020632695.1 of Deltaproteobacteria bacterium. Classification (GTDB taxonomy): domain Bacteria; phylum Myxococcota_A; class UBA9042; order PHBI01; family JACKFB01; genus JACKFB01. The sequence goes on along the minus strand of JACKFB010000003.1, from coordinate 58,163 downwards.
ACCCCTCGCCCTGGTCCAGGCAGAAGGCCCCCGCGTAGTCGCAGTCCCCCCCACCCACACAGGGCCCCCCGATGAAGCCCCCATTCAGCGACGCGGGAGCGACGGGCCCAGTGTCGCCGTCGGCCCCGGAGTCGGTCTCGGCCCCGGCCCCGGAGTCGGTCTCGGCCCCGGCCCCGGAGTCGGTCTCGGCCCCGGCCCCGGTCTCGGCCCCGGCCCCGGAGTCGGTCTCGGCCCCGGCCCCGGAGTCGGCCCCGGCCCCGGCCCCGGAGTCGGCCCCGGCCCCGGTCTCGGCCCCGGCCCCGGAGTCTGCCCCGGCCTCCGCCCCCGCGTCCGCGTCCCCCCGCACGCTGGCGCTCACGTCCCGTCCGGCCCCCGACGACAGCAGCGAGCGCTTCCCGTCTCCGCCGTCGCAGCCCAACCACACGAACGCGCCGCAGAGCAGCCACCACCGCATCGCCACCCACCCCTCGCCGTCGCAGCGCGCAGGCTACCGCGGCCGACCACCACGCGTCACCTCCGGGCGAGGCCAGCCTTGTCCTGAGCCTCGGCTGCCCTGATACTCGCCGCGTCCCTCCTTCACCCCGGTCCCGTCCGCCGGCCCCTCGGGAGCCCCCATGGCCGTCCCCGTCCGCACCGCCCCCCTCGCGGCCTGCCTGGTCCTGCTGTCGCTGGCGGCCTGCACCGACTCCAACCCGGGAGCCACGGCCGAGGACACCCCCACCAGCTTCGCGGACACCGACGGGGGGCTGCCCGTCGCGGATGTCGGGCCCGACGCGATCGTGGATGCGGACGCGGAGGCCGATACCGGGACCGACGCCGAGGCCGATACCGAGGCCGGGACCGAGACCGATACCGAGGCCGGGACCGACGCCGGGACCGAGACCGAGACCGGGACCGACGCCGAGGCCGACGCCGAGGCCGATACCGTGACCGACGCCGACGCCGACGCCGACGCCGACGCCGTGACCGAGCCCGACGCCGACGCCGTGACCGAGACCGACGCCGACGCCGTGACCGAGACCGACGCCGACGCCGTGACCGAGACCGACGCCGACGCCGTGACCGAGACCGACGCCGACGCCGTGACCGAGACCGACGCCGACGCCGTGACCGAACCCGACGCCGACGCCGTGACCGAGACCGACGCCGACACCGAGACCGAGCCCGACGCCGACACCGACGCCGACACCGTGGCCGACGCCGCCACGCCGTGGCTGGTCGCGGCGCCGGCGGGGGCGTTGTCGTTCATGCCGGGGACGTCGTGCCCTGCGGGGTGGGAGCGGGTGGAGGCCGCGGAGGGCCGGCTGGTCAAGGGCACCGTCGATCCGCTCCAGGTGGGCGTGACCGCTGGCGCGCCGCTGACCGGCACCACGCCGCCGGTGCACTCGCATGCGTTCACGACCGAGCTGGTCGTCGGCTCCACCGGCATCGCCGGGGTGACCGGCTGCTGCACTGGCGGCGTGGGCGAGTCGGGGTCGAACCCGCTCTCGGGCACCACCGGGCCGGCGCCGGACGGGATGCCGGCGGTCTACGAGGTGCTGTGCCGCGCGCTGCCGAGCCTGGAGGTGGCGCAGGCCCATCCCTTCCCGGAGGGGGCGGTGGTGTTCTTCGACGCGTCGAGCTGCCCCACGGGCTTTTTGGCCATGCCCGAGGCCGAGGGCCGCTTCATCGTCGGCACCCCGCCCGGCGGCACGCCCGGCGCGACGGTGGGCGAGCCCCTGTCGAACGGCGAGCTGCGGGTCCACGCCCACGTCATCACGTCCTCGATCAACGTCAACGAGAAGAGCATCGCGGCCCTGGGCGGCGGCAACAAGGAGCTCGCGGCCAAGGGCGCCCACGGGTTCACCGCACAGAGCGCCCAGTCGGCCAGCGGCTGGCCCTACGTGCAGTACCTGGCCTGCCGGGCCGAGGCGCCGCCCCAAGCGCCGCCCGGCGCCGCCATCGACGACGACGATCTGCCCGCGGGGACCCTGGTGTGGGTCGAGGCGGCGACCTGCCCGGCCGGCTGGTCCCCCACCCTGGAGCACCAGGGCCGCCTGTCTGTAGGGCTCCCGGCAGAGGCGGCCCCGGCGGTGGTCGGCGTGGCGCTGGCTCCGGGCGAGGAGCGCACCCACACCCACCCCTTCAGCGGCACCTTCACCCTGCCCGAGCGCCAGGTGGCCTTGCTGGCGGGCTGCTGCTTCGGCAACACGGGCGCCAAGGGCACCTACGCCTTCTCCGGCACCAGCAGCGCGACCAGCAGCGGCCTGCCCTACCTGACCCTGACCGCCTGCGAGCGGGACTGAGCCTCGATGCCTCCCTCCCCACCGGCTGGCGGCGTCGAGGCCTTCCGGCGTGAGCTGCGCGAGTGGCTCGAGGCGCACGCTCCCGCGGCCCTGCGCGGCACGTGGAAGGGGGTGTTCTCCGGGACGTGGGGCGGGCGTCGCCGCGACCGCACCGAGAGCGCCGACGAGCGCGCCTGGCGCGAGGCGATGGGCTCGCGAGGCTACACGGCGCCGACCTGGCCCACCGAGTACGGCGGCGGCGGCCTGGACCGGGCCCGGGCCCAGGTGCTCACCGAGGAGCTGCGCCGCCTGGGGATGCCGGCGCCGCTGGTGGGCTTCGGGCTGGTGATGGTGGGCCCGACCCTGCTGGAGTTCGGCAGCGAGGCCCAGAAGCAGCAGCACCTGCCGCCCATCGTCCGCGGCGAGATCCGCTGGTGCCAGGGCTACTCGGAGCCGGGGGCCGGCTCCGATCTGGCGGGGCTGCGCACCAGCGCGACCCTGGACGGAGGCGACTGGGTGGTCACGGGCCACAAGGTGTGGACCAGCTACGCCGACCTCTCCGATTGGATCTTCTGCCTCGCCCGCACCAACCCGCAGGCCAAGAAGCAGGCGGGCATCAGCTTCCTGCTCATCGACATGGACCAGCCGGCCATCCGCACCGAGCCCATCCGCCTCATCAGCGGCGCCTCGCCCTTCTGCGAGGTGTTCCTCGACGGCGCGCGCACCCCGCGCGACCAAGTGGTGGGCGGCGTGGACGCCGGCTGGACCGTGGCCAAGACGCTGCTCCAGCACGAACGCGCCACCCTGGGGCAGGCCTTCGCGGGCTCGGTGACCGGCGACGAGGGCGATCTGGTGGCGCTCGCCAGGCGCGCCGCCGGCGGCGGCGACGGGCCGCTGGCGGACGGGCTGCACCGCGACGCCATCGCCCGCATCGCCATGGACGAGCGGGCCTTCCTGCTGTTGGCCCGCGACATGGCCCGCAGCGGACGCCCCGGCGCCGAGAGCTCGGCGCTGAAGGTGTTCGGGACCGAGCTGAACCAGCGCCGCCTGGAGCTGGGCGTGGAGCTGGCCGGGCCGGACGCCCTGGGCTGGGAGGGGCCGGGCTTCGACGCCGCCGACCTGGCGCGCACCCGGGACTGGCTGCGCAGCCGCGGCAACTCGATCGAGGGCGGCACCACCGAGGTGCAGCTCGGGATCCTCGCGCGCCAGGTGTTGGGCCTGCCCTGACTCGGGGCAGCGTGCCCCGATCGCCCCGCTCCGCCTCGCTGGAGGCGGCGTCGGCGGGGCGCGCGCTGGCTTGGTTGGCCGCGCGATCGCAGCGCTGGCGGGGGGCGGGCTCGTTGGCCCGCCGGTTGCAATCTCCGGGGCAGACCCCTGCGACGCTCCCGAGCGCAGGTCCCCAGCCCAGGAGCCCTCCCATGCGAACGCCACTCCCCGCCCGTGTCCTCTTCGCCGCCCTCGTGGTGGCCACCCTCGCCGCCGCCTGCGACGACGCCACCGACACGCCGACCGAGGCGGCCACCCAGCAGGACCTGGACGAGACCGCGCGGGTGGTCGGCGCGCTCATGGCCGCAGACCAGGGCGGAGACCTCGCCACGGTGCGGGCCAGCGCCCACCTGGCGTTGGGCGACGACGCCAGCGGCATGGGCCTGAACGCCGACGGCCGCTTCGAGGGCACCCACCTGGGCATCCACTACCTGCTGGAGCTCGAGTGCTACGAGGACAGCGGCGGCGCCACGAGCTGCGGCGACGACGTGACCACGTCGGCCGACCTGGTGGCGAGCTGGTCGGGCGCGCTCGAGGTGGGCGGCCTCAGCGTGCAGAGCGAGCTCTCCGGTGACTGGATGATCGACGGCCTCGACAAGGAGACCGCGGTCTTCGACGGCGACTCGTCGGCGCGCCTCGACGTCACCCTGGAGCTCGGGCAGCAGCGTCGCACGCTGCACGTCTCGGCGAGCGCGGTGTACGACAAGGTGCTGCTGGACACGGCGTCGGGACGCACCGTGGGCGGCGCCGCCACCTACGCCCTGGACGTCGAGCGACTGGCCACGGGACCGAAGGGCACGCACCGCGCCCTCATCAACGCCGACGCCCGGGTGACCTTCGGCGAGGACGCGACCGCGTCGCTGCAGCTCTCGGGATCGAGCTACCTGGTCCACCTGGACACGGGCACCGTCGACCGGGTGGAGTGACACCCGGCCCGACGTGTCCGACTCGGCCGGCCTGCGCCTCGTGCGTGGGTCGGCCGTGATGCGTCCGGGGCCCTCGCAGCCCGGCGCCGCTCAGCGCGGCAGGTGCACCGTCGCCAGCGGCGAGACCTCGAAGAGGCCGGCCAGGATGCCCAGGCTGCGAGGGTCGGTGTCGCCGAGCACGTGGACCCGCGCGAAGGCCAGCGCATAGGTGTCGACGATGGAGAAGCCCAGCTCGAAGTCCAGGGTGTCGCAGTAGCCCAGGGCGAAGGTCTGGTGGCAGCCGCCGGCCAGCTCGATCCAGGCGAGCGGCGCGTCGGTCAGGGTGTCGTAGCGGAAGCGCGCCGCCGAGGCGTTGTCCTCGGTGCCGGTGAGCGAGAGCATGGGGATCAGCACCTGCCGGTAGCCGTCGGTGCCGAACCAGTCGGCGCTGTAGGTGCCGGCCATCGGGATGGCGGCGACGACGCGCGGGTCGCGGAAGCCCTGGGCGAAGACGTCCAGCTCGGACTCGGTGGCCTCGTCCAGGTTGCCCGCGGAGGGGTCGAAGCTGGCGCCCGCGTTGGCCCACACCGTGTAGCAGCCGCGGGAGTGCCCGCTCATCACCACCCGCGAGACGTCCACGGCGGCCAGGGGGTCGTTGGCGGGCAGCGCGTCGAGGGCGTCCAGCGCCGCGCTGATGTCGCTGGGACGCTCGATGTAGTGCCGGACGGTGTTGGCGGTCTTCGCGAGGTCGTCGTCGAAGAGGAGATCGCCGGTGTGGTCGGGGGCGATGGCCACCCAGCCGTGGCTGGCGAAGCGGCGCATCAGGAAGGAGCTGGTCCCGCCGAAACCCTGGTGGCCGTGGCTGTGGACGTGCACCGGGTAGGTGGCGTCCAGGGGCGGCGCGGCCGGGGCGTTGAGGAGGGCGTCCTCGTCTTCGAAGAACGCGTAGTAGGTAGGGTGGTCGCCGGTGGTGGCCTCGGTGGGGTACCAGACGTGCAGGCGGATGGTGCGGGGCTCGTCGGTGCCCGGGGGCGTGTAGGTGTGCTCCCAGGTGCGGTAGCCGACGTGGAAGGGGCCCTCGGCGTCGACCCGCGCCTCGAGGGTCCGGGAGCGGACGGGGACGTCGGCGGTGGCGTCGACGACCGCGTCGGGGCGCGCCGGGGTCGAGCCTTCGTCGCAGCCGGTCCAGACGGGCGCCGCCAACACGAGGAGGCCGGCGAGCAGTGAGGTGCGGTGGTTCATGGGGTCGCCTGTGGCCGGGCGACGAGCCGGGCCTTGAGGTTGGCTTCGAGGAAGCGCTCGAGGAAGCGGTCGGGCCGCACCCTGACGTGGGCGAGGATCGGCCACTCGTCGACGCGGTGATGGTCGCTCATGATGCCGTCGTCGGGGTACAGCGTCGCGACCAGCGGGGCGCCCTGGGCGTCGCGACGGTCCAGCACGATGCCGGCCAGGCTGGGAAACTCCGAGGCGGTGCTGCCGGCCCAGAACACGAAGTCGCCGGGGAGGAAGGCGGCCAGCCGCTCCGGCGTGTCGTGGCGCACCGACTGCGCCTCGCCGAAGGCGCGGATGAAGGCGTAGAGGTTGGGCAGGCGCCGGTGGTCGATGGAGGTGTCCGGGGCGGTGCGCTCCCAGAGATGGATCGGGTAGCGCTGAGGGTGATTGACGCGGTCGATGTGGACGAGCTGCTGCAGGTCGACGCCGGTGGCGCGGATGCAGCGGACCACCAGATCCGGCGAGCTCCCGAGGTGCTCGGGTACGTCGCCCCAGGGGAAGCTCATGGGGTGGTAGTGGGTCGACAGCTTCACGCCGCGCGCCACCTGGGCCTCGGCGCAGGCCACCAGCACGCGCTGGGCCCCGTCCATGGGCGGCGGCCAGTCGGGGAGCGCCGTGCCGCCCTCGGCCGCGTCGGGGCGGGAGGAGCCCGTGAGCACGGCGCGCAGCTCGTGGCGGAAGCGGCGCTCGTTCTTGAGCCAGTCGCGCGGGTCGTCGAAGAGCGGGTTGAAGACCTGGTACCAGAGCCAGCCCACGCCGATGAGCGTCGCCACCCCGAGGAAGCCCGCGAGGAAGGGGTGGGTGCGGCGCTTGCGACGAGGCCCGGCCTCCATCACCGGGATGCCCAGGGAGACCCGCCCCATCAGAGGGGCCGGGGGGCGCGTCGGGCGCGCGGCTGGTGCAGAGGCCTCATCGCGCGGGATGCTTAGCACCCGAGGCCCCGCGCGAGCAACGAAGGGACGGGGCCCGGTGGCCAGGGGGGCGGTCACGGGCGGGCGAAAGTGTGGTAGCGGTCGAGGTCGGACGGACGCGGAGGCGCAGGCCATGCTGGAGAGGCGGCCGATGGGGGTCGTGGGGCTGACGGGCGGGATAGCGTCGGGCAAGAGCACCGTCGCCAGGCGTTTCGCCGAGCGCGGGGTGCCGGTCATCGACGCCGACGCGGTCGCGCGCGAGGTGGTCGCCCCGGGCGAGCCGGCCCTGGAGACGATCCGTCGCACCTTCGGCGACGGGATGCTGCTGCCCGACGGCGGCCTGGACCGGGCGGCCATGGGCGAGCTGGTCTTCGCCGACGCCGCCGCGCGCGGGAGGCTCGAGTCGATCGTGCACCCGGCGATGATGGCGCGGGTCGCCAGCCGGCTGGTGGCCCTGCAGCGCGAGGGGACGCCCTGGGCGCTCTACGAGGCGGCGCTGATCGTCGAGCGGGGCCTGGCACCCGGGCTGGCGGCCCTCGTGGTGGTGGTCTGCGACGTCGAGACCCAGGTCGCACGCCTGATGGCGCGAAACGGCCTGGACGAGGCGCAGGCGCGCAGCCGCGTAGCCGCCCAGACCACCAACGAGGAGCGCATCGCAGCGGCCGACTACGTCATCGAGAACGACGGCACCCTCGACGCGCTGCTCGCGCAGGCCGACGCGGTGTTCGACGCGCTGGCGAAGCGGTTCTGACGGACCGAGGCCGAGGCCGGGGCCGGGGCCAGCGCCGGGGCCGGGGCCGGGGCCGAGGCCGGGACCGAGACCGAGACCGAGACCGAGACCGAGACCGAGGCCGGGGCCGGGGCCGAGGCCGAGGCCGAGACCGGGGCCGAGACCGGGGCCGAGGCCGAGACCGAGGCCGAGGCCGAGACCGAGACCGTGACCGGGGCCGAGACCGAGGCCGAGGCCGAAACCGAGACCGAGACCGAGACCGGCGCCGAGACCGAGACCTGAGCGCCGAGACCGAGGCCGAGGCCGAGACTGGGGCCAGGGCCGAGGCCGAGGCCGGGACCGAGACTGAGGCCGAGACCGGGGCCGAGACCGACACCGAGACCGAGACCGTGACCGAGACCGAGACCGAGACCAGGACCAGCGCCGAGACCGAGGCCGGACCGAGACCGAGACCGAGGCCGAGACCGAGACCGAGCCCGCCACCGAGGCCGAGACCGAGACCGAGACCGAGCCCGGGGCCGAGGCCGAGGCGAGGCCAGACCGAGACCGAGGCGGCACCGAGCCCGAGACCGCGGGCCCGCCCCGCCGCGGCCGAAGGCCGCGGCCCGACATCCCGACCCGCCTCCCTCGCCCCAACCCCGACCGACTACGCCCCCGTGTGCGATGGCCGAGGCGGCCAGCGAGGGCGCCGCTGAGGGCGGCGCGACCGAGGGCAGGCCGAGTCGGGCTTCAGCCCGTCGCAGGCCTGACCCGAGGAAGCGCTGCCCTCAGCGGCGTCCGCAGCGGCCGCCCCGGCCATCGACTCCGATTCAGTCGTCGACGGCCGCCGCGTGTGACCGCTCGCCGTGGCGGTCGGGGATGAAGAGCACGCGCGAGCGCTTGAGCTGCTCGAGCGCGGCGCAGGTGGTGAGCGGCGGCAGATCGGAGGCCTCGACCAGCGCCTGGATGCTGCGCTTGCCGTCCACCAGGGCGTGGACCGAGGCCAGGGCGCTCAGGTCGAAGTAGCCGTGGGGCATGCTCTCGAGCTCGGTGTCGCCCTTGCGGGGCACCGCGTCGAAGCCGCCCATGTACTCCCGATAGATGTCCACCAGCTTGTCGGAGTTGAGCCGCACGAACTCGGCGGCCTCGCCTTCGAGCTGCCCCAGCACCAGCAGCCGCTCCAGCGAGACCAGCGCTCCCTCGCCGTCGTTGATCGAGAAGAGCCAGATCACGTCCTCGTAGAGCAGCGACGCCACCCTGCGCGCGTGATCGACGGCGGTGGGCGCCACGCGCGCCATCGGCTTGCTCGGCGGGCGCGTGGGGATGGCGTCGCCGAGGGTGGGGCCCTCATCGACCGCGTCGGCCGCGGCCTGCAGCCCGTCGTCGCCGGGATGCTCCTTGAGCGCGGGCTCCGGCGCGGCGCCTGGCTCGTCGGTGTCGGCGTGTCCGTCCACGGCCCGGGACGGCCAGCGCAGCAGCGCCACCACCGCGTCCAGGTCGGCCAGGCTGGCGCGCCACTCGGGCTCCGCGCGGCCGTCGGCTTCCAGCACACGCCGACGACGCTCGCCGGCCGCCGGGTCCGACAACGCCGGCGCCAGGATGGCAAGCAGCGTCTCGTTCGAGGCGCTCTCGGTCGTCAACGCCGGAATCCTCCACCCTCCGAAGCCACTGCGGGGCCTCGACCGCGGCCAGCCCCGCACCGAGGGTGCCCCAAGCCTCACCGATCGTCCACACGCCCGGGCGCGATTCCGCGCGGCCGCCGCAACGGCCCGTCACCCCGGCGTCACCCCTCGCGGGCGCCGCAGCCCTCGATCAGGCCGTCGCCTCGCCGAGCACCTCGTCGAGCATCTCCAGGGTCGCGTCGATGTGCCCGCGCTGGACGATGAAGGCCGGCGCGAAACGCAGCGTGTTGCCCACCACCACGTTGAGCAGGAAGCCGCGCTCGCGCGCCCGCTCCACCACCCGCGCCGGCAGCTCCGGGTCGTCGCCGCCCAGCTCCAGCGCCCGCAGCAGCCCGTAGCCGCGGGTCTCGACGCACACCTCGGGCCGCGCCGCGCACAGCGCCGCGAGGCCGCGCCCCAGGTGCTCGCCCGCCTCGTAGACGTGGTCGAGCAGCCCCTCCTCGGCGATGGTGCGCATCACCTCCAGACCCACCCGCGTCGCCAGCGGGTTGCCGCCGAAGGTCGACGCGTGGGTGCCCGGCACGAAGGCCTGCCCCACCTCCTCGGTGCACACCATCGCGCCCAGCGGCACGCCGCCGCCGATGCCCTTGGCCAGGCTCATCACGTCGGGCCGCACCCCGTCGATCTCGTACGCGAACCACTCGCCGGTGCGCCCGACGCCCGTCTGCACCTCGTCGAGCATCAGCAGCGCGCCGTGCGCGTCGCACAGCTTCCGCAGCCCGCTCAGGTAGCCCTTGGGCGGCACCCGCACGCCGCCCTCGCCCTGCACGGGCTCGACCAGCACCGCGGCCAGCCGGTCGCCGATGGCCTCCATCGCCGCGCCCGCGGCCTCCAGGTCGCCGTAGGGCGCGTAGTGGAAGCCGGGCAGCAGCGGGCGGAAGCCCTCGTGGTACTTGGGCTGCGCGGTGGCCGTCAGCGAGGCGAAGCTGCGCCCGTGGAAGCCGTGCTCGAAGGTCAGGAAGTCGGTGCGCTCGCCCTGGCCGCGCACGACGGTCTGGAAGCGCCGGGCGATCTTCAGCGCCGCCTCGTTGGCCTCGGTCCCGCTGTTGGTGAAGAACACGCGGTCGCCGAAGGAGCGGGCGACCAGCTCGTCCATCAGCGCCAGCCCCGGCTCGTGGAAGAAGATGTTGGAGACGTGGCAGAGCTTGTCGGCCTGATCGCGGATCGCCGCCACCAGCCGCGGGTGCGCGTGGCCCAGCGCGTTGACGGCGATGCCGGCGAACATGTCCAGGTAGCGACGCCCGTCGCGGTCCCACACCCACATGCCCTCGCCGCGGGTGAGCATGATCGGGGGCTGCCGGTAGTTCGGCGTCTGGTGGGCCCGCGCCCGGGCGACGAGCTCCTCGGTGTCACTCTCGGCAAACAGCGTGCTCAACGGCCACCCTCCGGCTGCGCGATGCCGGACGTTACCAGCACGCTCGGGACGCCGCTACAGGATGTACTGCTCGAGCTGCGGGTCCTTGACCACGTCGGCCAGGGTGCGCTGCACGAAGGCCTCGTCGACGGTGACCGTGGCGCCGTCCATGTCCGGCGCGTCGAAGCTCACCTCGTCGAGCAGCCGCTCCATCACGGTGTGCAGCCGCCGCGCGCCGATGTTCTCCTGGCGCTCGTTGACCTCGAAGGCCACCCGGGCGATCTCGCGGATGCCGCCCTCGGTGTAGTCGAGGGTCACGCCCTCGGTGGCCATCAGCGCCTGGTACTGCAGGGTCAGCGCGTTGGCCGGCTCGGTGAGGATGCGCACGAAGTCGGCCTGGGTCAGGCTCTCGAGCTCCACCCGGATGGGGAAGCGGCCCTGCAGCTCGGGGATGAGGTCGCTGACCTTGGCCACGTGGAAGGCCCCCGCGGCGATGAAGAGCATGTGGTCGGTCTTCACCATCCCGTGCTTGGTGGTCACCGAGGAGCCCTCGACGATGGGCAGCAGGTCGCGCTGCACGCCCTCGCGGCTGACGTCGGGACCGCCCGAGGACGAGGACTGCCGCCCGGCCACCTTGTCGATCTCGTCGAGGAAGATGATCCCGTCGTCCTGCGCCCGCCGCACGGCCTCCTGGCCCACCTTGTCCTGGTCGATGAGCTTCTCGCCCTCCTGGGCGATGAGCACGTCGATGGCCTCCTTGACCTTCAGCCGCCGGCTCTTGGTCTTCTGCGGGAACAGGTGTCCCAGGCCGTCCTTCAGGTTGATGCCCATCTGCTCGATGCCGGCGTTGGAGAACACCTCCATCATCGGCATCTTCGACTCGCTGACCTGCACGTCGACCTCGCGGTCGTCCAGGTAGCCCTCGCGCAGCAGCTTGCGCAGCTTCTCGCGCGTGGTCGCGGCGCTGCCCTCGCCCTGCTCCTCGAAGCCGGGCTTCCGCTGAGGCAGCAGCGCGTCGAGGATGCGCTCCTCGGCCAGCTCGCGCGCCCGGGCGCCGACCCGCTCCAGCTCCTCCTCCTGCACCAGCTTCACGGCGACCTCGACCAGGTCGCGCACCATCGACTCCACGTCGCGGCCCACGTAGCCCACCTCGGTGAACTTCGACGCCTCGACCTTCACGAAGGGCGCTCGCGCCATCTTCGCCAGGCGCCGCGCGATCTCGGTCTTTCCGACGCCGGTCGGCCCGATCATCACGATGTTCTTGGGCATGATCTCGTCACGCAGGGCCTCGGGCACCCGGTGGCGGCGCCAGCGGTTGCGCAGCGCCACGGCGACCGCGCGCTTGGCCTTGTCCTGCCCGACGATGTAGCGGTCCAGCTCGCGGACGAGCCCGCGGGGGGTCTCGTCGATGGAGGGGCGCTCGGATGCGTCCTCGCTCATGGCGACGCCTCCAATGATTCCAGGGTGAGGTTGGTGTTCGTGTAGATGCAGATCCCCGCCGCGATGGCCATCGCCTCGCGGGCGATCTGCTCGGCGTCCAGCGACGAGTGGCGCAAGAGCGCCAGCGCCGCCGCCTCCGCGTACTTGCCGCCCGAGCCGACGGCCGCGACGCCGAAGTCCGGCTCGATGACGTCGCCCGAGCCGCTCAGGACCAGCGTGTCGCGCGCGTCGGCCGCGATGAGCAGCGCCTCGAGCCGCCGCAGCGCCCGGTCGGTGCGCCAGTCCTTGGCCAGCTCGACCGCCGCCCGGCGCAGGTTGCCGCCGTAGGCCTGGAGCTTCGCCTCGAAGCGCTCGAAGAGCGTGAACGCGTCGGCGGTGCTGCCAGCGAAGCCGATGATGACCTGGCCATCGTGCAGCCGCCGCACCTTGCGCGCGCCCGACTTCATCACGTGGCTGCCGAGGGTGACCTGCCCGTCGCCGGCCACGACGACCTTGCCGTCCTTGCGCACGCACAGGATCGTCGTCCCGCGCATGCCCTGCTGCTCACTCATGGTGTGTGTTCTCCGGCGCCGCGCCGGTCGCTCGCGGGTGGGCCGAGTCGTAGACCCGGATGAGCCGCTCGATGCCGACGTGGGTGTAGACCTGGGTGGTGGAGATGCTGGCGTGGCCCAGCAGCTCCTGGATGTGGCGGATGTCGACCCCGCCGTCGAGCAGGTGCGTCGCGAAGGCATGGCGCACCATGTGCGGGTGGATGTGCTGGGCGGCGGCCACCCGAAGCACCTCCCGGTCGAGCACGCGCCGCACGCTGCGATCGGTGAGGCGGCCGCCGCGGCGGTTGAGGAAGAGGGCCGTGGTGGGCTGGGCGCCCTTGCCGCGGGCCACCAGCCCGGGCCGCGCCGCGAGCCAGCGCTGCACCGCCGCCCGCGCCTGGGCGTGCACCGGCACCTCGCGCACCTTCCGCCCCTTGCCCAGCACCCGCACCCAGCCGCGGGACGTGTCGACGTCGCCCACGTCGAGGCCGCACAGCTCCGACACGCGCAGCCCCGAGGCATACAGGAGCTGCAGGATCGCGTGGTCGCGCAGCGCCGCCGGGGCGTCGCTCGTGGGCGGCGCGAGCAGCGCCATCATCGTGTCGACGGGCACGCTCTCGGGCAGTGGCCGCCCCTGACGTGGATTCTGCAGACCGTGCATCGGCGTGTCGTCTCGGCGCCCCTGGCGTACCAGCCACTGGTAGAACCCGCGTAGCGTCGAGAGGCGGCGCGCGATCGTGCGGGCGCCCGTGCGTTGGGCGAGGTCCGCAACGTAGGCACGCACCCGGGGCGGGTCAACGTCGGCCGGAGCCACGTCGACGCCGGCCCGGGCGAGGTAGTCGGCCAGGTCGCGGAGGTCGCCGGCCACCGCGCGCAGGGTGTGGGGCGAGGCGTTGTCGAGGGTGCGGAGCTGGTGGATGTAGGTGGCGACGGGGTCCAAGCAGCACGACCTTGTGGCGAGGCCGCCCCATGCTAACGTAGCGGCGCCGGGAGGGCAGAAAGGCCATGGGGATCTTCGATCGACTGTCGCGGCTGGCTCGGGCGGAGGTCTCGCATCTGGGCGGGCGCGTGCGGGAGGCGCTCAGCGGCGACTCCGACGACGCGCTCGCGGATGACGACGAGGTGGTCGAGACCTCCGAGGCCCGCGCGGCCGAGGCGCGGGCCCAGGCCGGACGCGCCTCGCGGTCGGCACCCGTGGACGAGCCGTCGCAGCAGCGTTGGCCGCGGGAGATCCGCGAGGCCTACGCCACCCTCGAGCTGCCCCTGGGCAGCAGCCGCGAGCAGGCCCGGACCGCGTACCGGCGGCTGCTGCGCACCCACCACCCCGACCGCCACCAGCACGACGACGCGGCCGAGCGGCGCGCCACCGAGCGCACCATGACGATCCGGGCCGCCTGGGAGCGTCTGGACGCGTTCCTGCCGGCCGACTGAGGCGCCCGCGCCCCGCTGCTCCGCGTCCCCCCGCGCCCGGCTACTCGATCTCGATGTGCTCGAAGTGCTGCGTCTCGCGCGGCGCCATCTGGATCTGCAGGTCGTACTCGCGCTCGAGCTGGCTGATGGTGGACTGGGCCTCCTCGACCAGGCCCTCGATGACCCGCGGGTGGGCGACGATGGTCAGCGTGCCGCGGGCGCCGCTGACGACGAGCTGGCGCAGGCGGCTGACGATGCTGTCGATGATGACCTGCAGCGAGCGCAGGTGCCCCCGGCCCTCGCAGTAGAAGCAGGGCTCGGTCAGCCCCTGGACGATCGACTCGCGCGCCCGCTTGCGGGTCATCTCCACCAGGCCGAAGGCGCTCATCGGCAGCACCCGCGAGCGGGCCCGATCGTCGTGCAGCGCCTCGGCCAGGCTCTCCTGCACCCGCAGGCGGTGTGCCTCGGTGGCCATGTCGATGAAGTCGATGACGATCAGGCCGCCGATGTCGCGCAGCCGGAGCTGGTAGGCGATCTCGCGCGCCGCCTCCAGGTTGGTCTCGAGGATGGTCTCCTCGAAGCTGGACTTGCCGACGTTGCGCCCGCTGTTGACGTCGATGGAGGTGAGCGCCTCGGTGTGGTCGATGGCGATGTAGCCGCCCGACTTGAGCCACACCTTCCGGCGCACGGCCCGGCTGATCTCCCACTCCAGGCCGAAGCGCTCGAAGAGGGGGTCGGGCCCGGGCCAGGTCTCGATGGTGCCCTCGAAGTCGGGGACGAAGCGCGAGATGAAGTCCAGCACGCGCTGGGCCTCCGTCTCATCGTCCACCAGCACGCGGTGGGTGCCGCGGTCGAGCAGGTCGCGCACGCAGCGCAGCGTGATGTCCAGGTCCTCGTGGACCATCGAGGGGATCGGCGCCTCGGGCACGCGCCGCTCGATGTCGCTCCACAGCGCCAGCAGAAAGCCGATGTCGCGCTCGAGCTCGGTGTCCTCGACCCCCTCCGCCGCGGTGCGCACGATGAGCCCCACGCCGGGCGGGCACAGGCGCTCGGCCATCGCGTGCAGGCGCGCCCGCTCGGCGGCGTCGGCGATGCGACGGGACACGCCGATCTGGCTGGCGCCCGGGCGCAGCACCACGTGGCGGCCCGGCAGGCTCAGGTGGGTGGTCACCCGCGCGCCCTTCTGGCCGAGCGGCTCCTTGGCGATCTGGACCAGCAGCTCCTGTCCCTCGCGCACCACCTGGCCGATGGGCGGGTGGACCACCGGGCCCGAGGGCTCGCCGTCGTCGGGGCGCGCCGCCTCCGGGTAGGCGTCGGTGACGTGCAGGAACGCCGTGCGCGTCAGGCCCAGCTCGAGGAAGGCCGACTGCATGCCCGGCAGCACACGGACCACGCGGCCCTTGTAGATGTTGCCGGTGAGGCGCCGGTCGTCCTTGCGCTCGAAGTAGAGCTCGCGCGTGATGCCGCCCTCGATGAGCGCGACGCGGCGCTGTTCGGGCCGGCAGTTGACCAGGAGCTGTCGGGGCGCGGTCGCCAAGGCGGCCTACTTGTAGAGCACGTTGAAGGTGCCCTCGGTGAGCGACACCGGCTGCCCCAGCGCGTCCTCGAGGGTGGCGGAGAAGGACCCGACGATGCGGTTGCCCAGGCCCCCGTTGCTCTCGATGGTCAGGTCGGCGGCGCTGGAGACGTGGCTGAAGCCCACCAGGCACCCCTCGACCTGGGGCTGGGCCGTGACGCCGTCGTAGTAGCAGATCGTGATGCCGACCTCGCTGGTCGGGGCGCCGTCGAAGTGGCCGGTGGCGAAGGGATCGATCGGCTCGAGGTTGATCTCGATGCTGCGGGTGCCCTTCGACGCGCTGAGCTTCAGCAGCATGGTGCCGGAGGTGAACTCGGCCGAGGCGGCCAGGTTGAAGTCGTTGCTGACCGAGCCCAGCTTGAAGGCGATGCGCGAGACCTGCTCGAGCGGCGGGACGAAGACCTCGCCGTCCGAGGTCGCGTCCGAGGTCGCATCCGAGGTCGCGTCGGCGGCCACGTCGGCGGCCACGTCGGGGGCCGCCGTGTCAGGGCCACCGTCGGCCGCGTCTTCGCCACCGCAGGCGGCCGTGGCGAGCGCACAGACCGAGAGGAGCGAGACGAGGTGACGGAGGGGCGAGCGACCCCGCCGGGGCTCTGGACGCATGTGGTCTCCGGGGGGGAAGGAGGCGCGCGGGGCGAGAGTCTAGCATGGCTGGGCGGGTGATATCAACGGAAACCGAGGCAGGGACTAGCAATAAACGTACCAAGGCTGTCTCGCTGCCCTTGGCGCTGCCCTCCGCGGGTGCTACCATGGGGGTGAGCGAGGCCCCGAATGGGCCGCGCCTCCGCAGAGACCACGGACGGGGCCTCACGCTGCCAGCGCCGCCCGCTCTCAGGGGAATGAATGGAGCTCAAGCAGTACCTCAAGATGTCGCAGCAACTGGTGATGACCCCCCAGTTGCAGCAGGCCATCCGGCTGCTCCAGCTCTCCCGACCCGAGCTCTTCGAGACCATCCAGAAGGAGCTCGTGGAGAACCCGGTGCTCGAGGACGCCGGGCTCGACGGGGAGCGCACCGACCGCACGCGGGAGGAGCGCCGCGCCGAGGCCCAGGCCGACGGCGTGAGCGAGCGCGTGGCCGAGCCGGAGCGCGCGGCGCCCGAGAGCGGCGACGTGGTGGACCCGGCCAACCGCGACTGGGAGTCCTTCGTCGAGAACTACAATCAGTACAGCTACTCGCCGGGCAGCAGCGGCGTCCGCTACGGCGACGACGACCTGCCGACGCTCGAGCAGACCGTCGCCGGCCACAGCTCGCTCGACGACCACCTGACCTGGCAGCTCGGCCTGACCCAGCTCACCGACAGCGAGCACCGTGTCGCCGAGCGCATCATCGGGAACATCGACGGCATCGGGCGCTTCAACGGAGAGCTCCTGGCCGAGATCGCCGAGGAGGAGGGCCTCGAGCTCGACGAGGCCGAGGCGGTGCTGGAGGTCATCCAGGAGTTCGACCCCATCGGGGTGGGCGCGCGGGACCTGCGGGAGTGCCTGCTGATCCAGGCGCGCCACTACTACCCCGACGAGGACCTGGTACACGCGATCCTCGACCACCACCTCGAGCATATCGAGAAGCGCAACGTCGCGCCGATCCTGAAGGATCTCGGCATCGACACCGACGATCTCCGCGACGCGATGGAGCTCATCGGCACCCTCGAGCCCAAGCCCGGCCGCAACTTCGCCGAGGAGACCACCCACTACATCACGCCCGACGTGTACGTGGTGAAGGTCGGCGACGAGTACATCGTGCAGCTCAACGAGGACGGGATGCCCAAGCTGCGCATCTCGAACTTCTACGAGAGCCAGATCAAGGGCGGCAACGCCGACACCAAGACGCGCGACTTCATCCAGGAGAAGTTCCGCAGCGCCGTGTGGTTGATCCGCTCGATCCACCAGCGCCAGGGCACCATCCGCAAGGTGACCGAGTCGATCGTGCGCTTCCAGCGCGAGTTCCTCGATCGGGGCGTCGAATATCTGCGACCGCTCATCCTCCGGGACGTCGCGGACGATATCGGGATGCATGAGTCGACGATCAGCCGGGTCACCACCAACAAGTACGTGCACACCCCGCAGGGAATCTTCGAGCTCAAGTACTTCTTCAACTCGCGCATCACGACGACCTCCGGGCCGGACGTGGCCTCGGAGAGCGTCAAGCAGCGCATCAAGAAGCTCATCGGACAGGAAGAGCCGGGACATCCACTCTCGGACCAGGCTCTCTGCGAGATGTTGGCTGAGGAGGGTATGGAAATCGCGCGACGGACCGTCGCCAAGTATAGGGAAATGCTGAACATTCCGCCGTCTTCGAAGCGGAAGAAGCTCTATTGAAGGGCGTCGTCCGGATCCTCCGGGCGCCGCATCGACCGCCTCACGGGAGCCTACATGAAGACCAGCTTCACCTTCCGGCACATGGATTCCACCGAAGCGTTGAAGAACCACACGCTCGACAAGCTGCAGCGCTTGTCTCGGTACGAGGACCATGAGCTCGACATCCACGCGATCTACTCGGTCGAGAAGCGCCACATGACCGTGGAGTTCACCGTCACCGGGAACAGCCACACCTTCGTGTGCCGCGAGACGCGCGAGGACATGTACGAGGCCATCGATCTGGCCGTCGACAAGCTGGACCGCCAGCTCCGCCGGGACAAGACCCGGCGCAAGCACCACAAGGGCAACCAGGGGAGCACGCCCGAGCTCATCGGCTGAGCCACCCCGCAGCGCATGGCCCCGGGACCGCCCCCCGGTCCCGGGGCCCAAGAGGAACACCCTCAGAACCCCTCCCCCGGTCCAGAGCGCGACCGGACGCCCGGCCTCCCCCCGCACCGGACGGATTCCTTCCTATGACGAGCACGCGATCGGTCGAACTGGTGATCATCAGCGGCCTCTCGGGCTCGGGGAAGACCACCGCCCTGCGGGCCCTCGAGGACATCGGCTGGTTCTGCATCGACAACCTCCCCTCGCCGCTGCTCGAGACCTTCTTGCGGCTGGCCGAGGAGAACCCGTCGATCGAGCGCGTCGCCGTCGTGATGGACGTGCGCGAGGCCTCGCATTTTCCGTCGCTGGGGGGCGATCTCGACGCGCTGCGCGTCGCCGAGCGCGCGATGCAGGTCATCTTCCTCGACTGCGACGACACCTGGATCATCAACCGCTTCAAGGAGACTCGCCGGCGGCACCCGCTCATCGCCTCCGGCGCGGCCCACACGATCGCCCAGGCCATCGAGCGCGAGCGCGAGTGGTTGCGCCCGCTGCGCCATCTCTCATCGCTCGTCATCGACACCACGGGCAAGAACGTCCACGATCTGAAGAAGCAGGTGCAGTCGCTCTTCGCGGTCTCGGGCGAGCACGCGATGACGGTGCACCTGATGAGCTTCGGGTTCCGCTTCGGGCTGCCCGCCGAGGCGAGTTGGGTGTTCGACGTGCGATTCCTCGACAATCCATACTTCGTGGACGGGCTGCGGCCGCTGCGGGGTACCGACGCCGAGGTGGCGGCCTTCGTGCTGGATCAGCCGGCGGCGCAGTCGCTGCTCGGGCGGATGGAGGGCCTGGTGGCCGAGGTGGTGCCGCTGTCGCGCGAGGAGGGGCAGACCAGCCTGACCATCGCCGTCGGCTGCACGGGCGGGCACCACCGCTCGGTGGCGATGGCGGAGGCCCTGCGCGCCGGGTTGGCGGCGCGCGGGATAGAGACCACGGTCGCGCACCGGGACATCGATCGGTAGCGGGGCGCTGGCGAGGGTGCGCGCGGTGCGTCGGCGCGCCGCCGGCCCACCGATGAGGAGCGAACAGACGCGGGGAGCGCGCGCGGCGGAGCAGGAGAGCATGACCACGCTCGAGAGTACGGTCCGGATCGGGAACTCGAAGGGCCTGCATGTGCGCGCGGCGACCATGCTGGCGCGCGAGGCCGTGCGATTCGCGTCCAACGTCACCCTCGAGCATCGCGGCGTGCAGGCCAACGGGAAGAGCGTGATGAACCTGCTACTGCTGACGGCCGCGCACGGCGCCGAGGTGCGGGTGGTGGTGACCGGCGACGACGCCGATGAGGCGCTGGCCGCCGTGGTGAGGGTGATCGAGAGCGGATTCGGCGAATGACGGGGATGACGCAGCTCAATCGCAACCTGGGCATGGTGCTGCGCGGCGTGGGAGTCTCGCCGGGCATCGTGCTGGGCGTCGCCGCGCGCATGGACCGCGAGGACGTGCAGATCGAGCGGGTACACCTGCCCACGGGGCTGCTCGAGGCCGAGGTGAGCCGGCTGGGCGACGCGGTGAACCGGGCGGCCCTTCAGCTCGACGAGCTGCAGCGCAGCCTGGTGGAGTCCGATCTGGCCGAGGGCGAGCACCTGGGCGTGCTCAACGCGCACAAGGTGATGCTGCGCGACCCGATGCTGCTGGGCGAGGCCGAGCAGCGCATCCGCACCCAGTGCCTGAACGCCGAGTGGGCCATCCACGAGACCGTGCAGCACATCCAGGAGATCTTCGCCCGGATGGAGGACCCCTTCTTCCGGGAGCGGGTCAGCGACATCCAGCACGTCGCCGGGATGCTGATGCGTGCGCTGCTGGGCGAGGACGACGGCGCGGATCTGGGGATGTCCGTGCGGCCGGGTGAGGTGGTGGTGGCCTCCTCGCTGTCGCCGGCGGAGACGCTGAGCCTGGCGCGGCTGCCGGTGGCGGGCTTCGCGCTCGAGGACGGCACGGCGACCAGCCACACGGCGATCATCGCGCATTCCCTGGGGATCCCCGCGGTGGTCGGCGTCGGCAGGCTGACCGAGCACGTGGGCAACGG
The DNA here is from genome assembly GCA_020632695.1 of Deltaproteobacteria bacterium. Lineage (GTDB taxonomy): Bacteria > Myxococcota_A > UBA9042 > PHBI01 > JACKFB01 > JACKFB01. The sequence continues at coordinate 38,079 of JACKFB010000003.1, read as the reverse complement.
GGAGAACATCATCCTGGACGGGGCCGAGGGCGAGGTCATCGTCCACCCCAGCCAGGACGAGGAGCTGGTCTACGGCCGGCGCGCCAGGCGAGCCCGCGCCTTCCTCAAGGCCTTGCGGCAGAACCGCGAGCTGCCCGCGGTGACGCCCGACGGCTACGGTCTGGTGCTGCGCGGGAACCTCGACATCGCCGAGGGCTGCGCGCGCATCGCCGACGCCGGCGGCACGGGCATCGGGCTCTTCCGCACCGAGTTCCTCTTCCTCGACCGGACCACGCTGCCCAGCGAGGACGAGCAGTACGCCACCTACAGCCAGGTGCTGGCGGCCACGGCGCCCGAGCCGGTGACCATCCGCACCCTGGACATAGGCGGCGACAAGCTGCTGCGCGTGGAGCGCCCGGAGGCGGCGGCGGCCCTGGGGCTGCGCGCGATCCGCTACTGCCTGAAGGATCGCGCGCTCTTCGACACCCAGCTCCGGGCGCTGCTCCGCGCCTCGGCCCACGGAAACCTGCGCGTGCTCATCCCCTTCGTCACGTCGCTGGGCGAGGTGAAGGCCGTCCGCAAGATCCTGGGCGAGCTCCGCGCCCAGCTCCAGTCGGAGGGCCGGCCGATGGCGCCCGAGATCCCGCTGGGGGCGATGATAGAGACGCCGGCGGCGGCCTTGATCTCCGACCTGCTGGCGGGGGCCGTCGACTTCTTCTCGGTGGGCACCAACGACCTCATCCAGTACACCCTCGCCATCTCGCGCGACGAGACCGCCGGCGAGTACCTCTACAACCCGCTGCACCCCGCCATGCTGCGCACGCTGCAGATGGTCGCCCGGGCCGGACGCAGCGCCGGCATCGACATCTCGATGTGCGGCGAGATGGCCGGGGACCCGCGCTACGTGCTCGTGTTGCTCGCGCTGGGCTTTCACGAGCTCAGCATGACCGCCTCGAGCATCCCGGCCGTCAAGGAGGTGGTGCGCCGCACGCCTCGCTCGGACGCGCTGGTGCTGCTCCAGAAGATCATGAACATGAGCTCCGCCGAGGAGATCGCCGACTACGTCGACTCCTACATGGTCGAGCACTTCTCCGACCTCGTGACGCCACGGATGCGCGAGGCACCGCGATACGCCCGCTAGGAGCCCGCAGCCCATCGACGAACGCCGTCGCGCGCTGCAGGCTCCCAGGGACCCACCGAGGACGCCCCCATGACGCCACACTCCACCGAACCGATCCGCGACGCGGCCGAGGTCGAAGCGCTCGCCGAGGCCCTGGCCGAAGCCGGCAGCTACGCGCTGGACCTGGAGTTCGTCTCCGACGGCCGCTACGTGCCCGAGCTGGGCCTGGTGCAGGTGGCCTGGGGTGAGCCCGAGGCGCCCATCGTCTGCGCCATCGACCCGGTGGCCACCGATCCCGGGCCTGTGCTGGCGCTGACCGGCGACCCGGAGATCGAGACGGTGCTGCACGGCGGGCAGGCCGATCTGGCGCTCATCGCCTACCGCTTCGGCGTGCAGCCGCACCACGTGGTGGACACGCAGATCGCGGCGGCGTTCCTGGGCCTGGGCGAGCAGGTGGGGTTCGCGGCCGCGGTGGAGCGCGAGCTGGGCATCCCGGTGGACAAGGGCCCGCAGTTCACCGACTGGCTGCTGCGGCCGCTGAGCGCCGAGCAGCTCCGCTACGCCCTGGACGACGTGCGGCTCTTGCTGCCGCTGTGGGAGCGGCTGCGGGGGCGGCTCGACGGCACCGAGCGGATGGAGTGGGTGCGCGACGAGTCCGACCGGCTGGGGCAGAACGCGGCGACGCGGTTGGCGCCGGAGCTCTGCTACCGCAAGGTGGGCGGCTACGGGAAGCTCAACCCGGTGGAGCTTGGGCGCCTGCGGGCGCTGGCCGCCTGGCGCGAGCAGACCGCGCTGGAGGTCAACCGGCCCCCCTCGTGGATCCTGCCCGATCCGGTGATGCTGGCGCTGTGCCGGCGGCCGCCCCAGGGCGCGCGGGAGCTGGCCGGCGTGCGCGCGATGCCGCGGCGGACCGCCGATCGCATGGCCGGCGAGATCCTCGAGGTGCTGGAGGCGGGCGCGGCGGCACCGGTCGAGCGGCCCAAGCGCCCGCCGCGGCGCCCGGCCGACGTGGAGGCGCTGTCGCCGATGGTGGGCGGCCTGGTGCAGGCGGTGAGCCGCGAGCACGACATCGCCGCGCGCTTCGTCGGCACGCGGGCCGACATCGAGGCGCTGGTCGCCTGGTGGGACGACGGCAAGCCCGAGCCCGCCGAGGGGATCCGAATGATGGAGGGCTGGCGGCGCGCCCTGGTCGGCGAGGAGGTGCTGCGCTTCCTCGACGGCGAGCGCGCCATCGCGGTCGACCGCGACGCGCCGTCGCAGATCCGTCTGGTGGACGCCGACGCGCAGGGCCGCGAGCGGAAGGGCCGGTGATCGACGGCCGGCGAGCGGCACGGATCGCCGGACCGCTCGGCTTCGCGCTGGCGCTGGCGCTGGGGGGCTCGGGCGCCGAGGTGGGGCTCACCCGCGACGGGCTGGTGGTCGCCGGCGCGGGCTTCTGGATGGCGCTGTGGTGGATCACCGAGGCCGCGCCCATCGGCGCCACCTCGCTGCTGCCGCTGGTGCTCTTCCCCCTGACCGGCGCCGTCGCCATGAAGGAGGTGGCGCGCCCCTACATGCACCCCTTCATCGTGCTGCTCATGGCGGGCTTCATGGCCGCGCTGGCCATCGAGCGCACGGGGCTGCACCGCCGGGTGGCGCTGCGGGTGCTGCTGGCGGTGGGCACCAGCCCGCGCCGCCTGGTGCTGGGCATGATGCTGGCCACCGCGCTCTGCTCGATGTGGATCTCCAACACCGCCACCACCCTGATGATGCTGCCCATCGGCGTCGCGCTGGTGCACGAGGCCGAGCGCCGCAGCGAGGGCGACCCCGCCGCCACGCGGGCCTTCGCCATGGCGCTGTTCCTGGGCATCGCCTACGCCTCGAGCATCGGCGGGCTGGTCACCCCCATCGGCACGCCGCCCAACCTGATCTTCCTGGGCGTCTACGCCAGGAGCTTCCCCGATCGCCCCCCGATCTCGTTTCTGACCTGGATGCTCTGGGTGGCGCCGGTGGCCGCGGTGCTGCTGGCGCTGACCTGGCTGTGGTTGACGCGGGTGGCGCACCGCGTCTCGGCGGGGCTGGCCACGGGCGGGCGCCAGATCCTGCGCGGCGAGCTGACCGCGATGGGGCCGGCCGATCGCGACCAGAAGGCCGTCGGCGCCATCTTCGCGCTGATGGCGCTGCTCTGGGTCACCCGCAACCTGACCCTGGGCGACGGCGGCTCCTGGGGCTGGGCGCCCCTGCTCGGCGTCGAGCGCACCGCCGACGACGCCACCGTGGCCGTGCTGGGGCTGATGCTGCTCCTGGTGCTGCCCTCGCGACGTCACCCGGGCGAGGCGCTGCTCGATTGGGACACCGCGCGGCGCATCCCCTGGGAGGTGGTGCTGCTCTTCGGCGGCGGCGTGTCCCTGGCCGAGGCCTTCCAGTCGAGCGGCCTGAGCGCCGCCATCGCCGGCGGCCTCACCGGGCTCTCGGCCCTGCCGCCGCTGCTGCTCATCGGCGCCATCTGCCTGGTCGTGACCTTCCTGACCGAGATCACGTCGAACACCGCCACGGCCACCATCCTGATGCCGGTGCTGGCCAGCTTCGCCATGGCGTCGGGCCTCGCGCCGGAGGCCATCATGATCCCGGCCGTGCTCTCGGCGTCGTGCGCCTTCATGCTGCCGGTGGCCACCGCGCCCAACGCCATCGTCTACGGCTCGGGCCACGTCCCCATCGCCGAGATGGCCCGCACCGGGCTGGCCATCAACCTCTTCGGCGCCGCGCTCATCACCGTCTGGGCCGTCCTGCTCTTCTAGGAAGGGCGGCGGACGCGCGATCAGAACTCGAGCTTGGCCATCACCGGGAGGTGATCGCTGCAGGTGACGCCGACGGTCGCCGAGGGCTGGGTGACCCGGATCTCCTGCGACACGTAGATGTGGTCGATGGCCCGGGTCGGCGCGCTGGACGGAAAGGAGACCGGCGGACTGTCGCCCGCGGCGTTGCGCAGGAAGCGGTTGAGCCCGTCGAGCGCGGGATCGCCCAGCTCGGCGTTCAGGTCGCCCAGCACCATCAGCGGCGTGGCCTGCGTCTGGGCGTGGCGCACCAGGGCCCCGCCCTGGGCCAGGCGGTCGGCCTCGTGGATCGACAGGTGGGTCACCATGACCGTGACCGGCCCCGAGGGCGTCACCACGGTCCCGGAGAGGATGCAGCGCTGCTCGTCCTTGCGCTTGGGCAGGCGATGGCGCGTCCAGGGACCCAGCGGGAAGCGCGAGAGCAGCGCCACGCCGTAGCCGGGCCGATCCTCGGGCGTCGGCGCCGGGATGGGCTCCGGCGGGTCGGTGCCCGGCCGCACGGTCAGCGCCGAGGCGAAGCGGAAGTGGTTCAGGCCGCTCAGCTTGGCGAGCTGCTGCGCCTGGTTGCCCGGGACGCCTTCGACCCACTCGCAGCCCACCTCCTGGACCGCGACGATGTCCGCCTCGGCCAGGACGGCGGCGATGGTCTCGAGGTCGCTGTCCAACCCCAGGCGGATGTTGTAGGTCATGACAGCGAAGTCCATCGAGCCTCCCGACCGCGTGCACCCTGTGTACCGCGTTCATCGGCCGTTGTGAATACCGGCGGGATCGCGAAAGGCGGGGCCGCGCGCCGGGATCCGCAGGATGAACGCGATCCCGCGGCCGCCATCTGGACGGTCGCGCACCTCGAGGGTGCCGCCGTGGTCGCTGACGATCTGCTGGGACAGGGCCAGACCCAGCCCGGTGCCCCCGGCCTTGCCCGTGACGAAGGGCTCGAAGAGGTGCTCCCGCAGCGCCGGATCCACTCCGCGGCCGTTGTCCATCAGGCGGATCACCACGCCGCCGTCGGGCGCCCCGCTCAGCGACACCTCGAGCCAGCGTGGGCCCTCGACCTCCTCCAGCGACTCGCGCGCGTTGCGCACCAGGTTGAGCCAGACGCGGCGGAGCTGATCGGGATCGGCGAGGATCGGCGCCGGGCCGCCTTCGCCGGCCGGGAGCACGCCCTCGGCGCGCAGCTCGATCTCGGCCGCCGTCAGCTCGCGCCGGACGAAGCGCAGCAGCTCCGCCAGGTGGGCGCCCACGTCGACCGGCTGCAGCGCCGGCCGCGGCAGGCGCGCGTAGGCCAGGTACTCCTCGGTGATCGCCTTGAGGCGCTGCACCTCCTGGTCGATCTGCAGGAGGATCGCGCGGGCCTCGCCGCCCTCCGCCGCGCTCTCCAGCTCCTCCTCGAGCAGCTCGGCGTTGAGCGCGATCGAGGACAGCGGGTTGCGCACCTCGTGGGTGATCTGGGCCGCCATCTTGCCGATGGTGGCGAGGCGATCGGCGCGCAGCAGCTCCTCGCGCTGGCGCGCCAGCTCCGCGTCGCGGGCGGAGAGCGCCTCGGCCATGGTGTTGAACTCGAGGCCGAGCTGGCCGATCTCGTCGCGGGAGCGCACGTCGACCCGCTCGTCGTAGTGGCCGGCGGCGATCTTCCGGGCGCCCTCGCGCAGATCGCGCAGCGGGCTCAGGATCCGCTGGATCATGAAGAGGATGACCAGCGAGAGCACCAGCGCGCCGGCGGTGATCAGCAGCACGGCCAGGGTGGCGGCCTTCTCGTCGCTGGCCGCGCGCAGGTTGAGATCGCGGATGGGGTCCGAGATGGCGCGCGAGGCCTCCATGACGGCGCGGTTGATGCGCCGGAGCGCCCGGGTCATCGCGCGCACCTCGGGCGAGCTCGCCGTCAGCACCCGCTCGTTGGCCTGCTTGACCGTGCGCCGCACGAGCGCATCGAAGATCGCGTCGGAGCTGCCGGTCTCGGGCAGCCCCAGCGCCGCGGCGCCCTCGGGTCCGGCGATCGCCGCGCGCAGGCCGTCGCCCTGGCGGAAGTCCTCGAGGGCCTGGCTGACGGCGGACAGCGTCTCGCGGTCCTCGGCAGGCAGCGCCGGCGTCTCGACCAGCCGGTCCAGGCGCGCCTCCACGGTGCGCAGGTGCTGGAAGGGCTGGAGGCTGGGCAAGAGCCGCGCCAGCCACACCGCGTCCGAGGGGCGGCGCAGGTCGAGGAACTCCTCGGGCGCGCGGAGCTGGCGCGAGAGGTCCTTCATCTGGGAGGCGACGGGCATCACCTCCTCCCAGATGAGCGTCACCGACTCGCGCAGCAGCGTCATGCGGAAGATCGTGTAGGCGCAGGCGGAGCCGAAGGCGACGATCACGACGGTGAAGCCCAGGAAGATTCGGGTCGAGACCGAGAGCTTCACCGATGCGCCCCCAGCCGGAGGATGCGGTGGTTCGCCGCCTCGGCCACCTCGACCCGGCGCCGGGGCAGGGCCTCTCGGGCCAGGGCGTCGAGGCCCGAGGCGCGCTCGAGCGGTGCCACCGCGACGATGGGCTCCGGGGCGTCGATGAGTGCCCGGCGGGCGTCGGCGTCGGCCAGCACCACGGCGTCGGCGCGCCGCATCATGTCGATCGAGCGGTGGAGCGCGTAGATCGCCGGCTGCTCGGTCCACAGCCGGGCCGGGCGCGCGGCGTACCAGATCAGCGCCGGATCGTAGTCCTCCCAGATGATGAGGCGCGCGTCGGGGGGCATCGCCGGGCCCAGGGCCTCGCCGAGGGCGCGGGACTCGGGGGCGTAGTCGGGGCGGAGGATGTGGGGGGACAGGGGCCCGACCACGAAGGCGAGGGCGGCCAGGGCGGCGGTGGCCAGCGCGACCGCGGGGCGGGCTGCGAGCGGGCCCAGGGCCGCGATGGTGGCGACGGCAGAGAGCGGCGCCAGGGGCATCAGGTAGTGGAAGAGGCGGGTGGCGCTGAGCTGCAAGGCCAGGGCGGTCAGGGCGGCGGTGGCCAGCACCAGGGCCAGCGCCAGCCGCTGCGGGGGCTCCAGCCGACGGAGACGCCAGGCGGCGGCCAGGGCGCCCAGCAACAGGAGCGGCGCCAGGGCGCCCTCCTGCTCCCAGGCGGTGACGGCGTAGTAGGCGGGGTCGGCGTGCCCGACCAGGGCGTGGCCGGCGCGGGCGACGACGTGATAGCCGAGGGCCGTCTGCCAGAAGTCGGCGCCGTGGCGCAGGCCCATCACGAGGTACCAGGGGCCGGCCACCAGCAGGCCGGTGACAGCGGCGAGGGCCAGGGCGCGCGGACGGCGGCGCAGCGCCAGGGCCAAGGTGACGGCGAGGACCGCCGGTCCCATGGCGACGGACTTGGCCAGCACGCCGAGGCCGGCGGCCAGGCCGGTGAAGGCGGCGTGGCGCGCCGGGCGCTCGGCCAGGCAGGCGCGGGCGCCGTGCCAGAGAGTGGCCAGCACCGCCGCAGTGAGGAAGGGATCGGTGATGGGGCGGCGGGTGGTCATCGTGAAGGTGACCGTGGCCAGGGTGAGCAGGACGGCCAGGGCGGGCCCGTGGCGTCGGGCGGCCTCGGGGAGCGCGGCGCGGGCCAGCAGCGCCGTGTAGAGCAGGGCGACGAGGCCGGCGAGCACCGAGGGCAGGCGGATCGCCAGGGTGCTGAAGCCTCCCAGGGCCGCCGAGACGCGCAGGCACCAGAAGAGCAGGGGCGGCTTCTCGAAGATGAGGCCGCCCATCCAGCGCATCTCGAGCCAGTCGCCGCGGGCGGCCATCTCACGGGCCACCTGGGCGTAGACCGCGTCGTCGGTGGAGGCCAGGCTGCCCGCGCCCAGGCGCACACCGAGCAGGACGGCCGCGGCGAGGAGCGCGAGGAGCGTGCTGCGGGTGGCGGCCGTCACGGGGCCGGACAGCTCCCGAGGGCGCCGATCCACTCGGAGATGACGCTCAGGGCCGGCTCGGGGTTCAGGGAGGTGGACACCGGCGGCATGCGGTCGGCGGGGCCTGCCTGCAGCCGCAGCCACAGCACGCTGCGCTCGGGCTCGCCGGGAGCCAGCAGCTCGGCGCCGAGGACGCCGAGGTTGGAGACCTGGGGCGTCGCCCCGCACACGCCGGTGTCGGCGAGCGGCGTGGGGTAGCGGAGGTCCAGGGAGACGCCGCTGGGGCCGCCGGGGAGGTGGCAGTTGGCGCAGTTGGCCGCCAGCCAGGCGCGGGCGCGGTCGGCGGCCGGCGCCTGGGTGTCGCCGGTCTGGGGCCAGCGGGGAAGGTCGGAGACCTCGGCCGTGGGCAGCCCGTCGAGCAGGCCTTGGACCGCCAGGGCGAGGAGCTGCTCGACCGAGCCGGTGCCGTAGTCGAGCGGCCGGTTGAGCTGACCGGAGCGCAGCCCCAGCAGCCCGCCGGCGGCCTCGGTGTGGCAGGTGGTGCACTGCTGGCGGCTGGGGAAGCGCCAGGTCAGCGCCACCGGCTGGTCGGCGCCCTGGCGCAGCACCTCGAGGGGGCGGGTGTCGGCCCCGTCGAGCAGGAAGGCCTCGGTGCCCTCGTCGTTCCAGCGGTACGTGTAGCCGCGCACACCGCCGGCCTCCTTCACCAGGAAGCGGGTCTCCAGGCGCACCCGGGTCTGGGGGTCGCCCTCCACGGTGTCGATGGCGAAGTGCTTGATGAAGATCGTGCCGTCGGGGGCGCTCCACGCCCCTTCGGCGTCGTAGCCGAGCGCGCCGCCAGGGGGCAGCACCACGTAGCGCGACTTCACCGCGGTGTCCGACCAGAGCGGGACGTTGACGTCGTAGGGCAGCACGCCCTCCGCCGGGGTGAGCGTCGCCAGATCGTCGAAGCAGCCCGTCTCGGTGAGGGTCTTCGGGAAGGTGTCGGGCAGCGGCGTCGCGTTGGTCTCGACGATCTTGTAGATGCGGTTGTTGAAGAGGCCCAGCAGGTAGACCTCGCCGGCCTCGTCCTCGCCGAAGCTGGCGATGTTGGTGGGGGTCAGGGCCATCGCGCTCTCGGGTGGCGGCTCCTCGCCCTTCTTCCAGGCGAAGAAGCGCTTGGAGCTGTAGTCGGCGTACAGGTAGGCGCCGTACAGCGAAGGCGCGCTCTGGCCGCGATACACGTAGCCGCCGGTGATCGAGATGCCGACGGTGTGGTCATAGGCGACCACCGGCAGCGTCAGGCCCAGGGCCTCGGGATCGCAGAGCTGCGGGTCCGACGGCGGGTAGCAGGCGTAGGCCTCCATCAGGCTCCACCCGTAGTTGTGGCCCTTCTCGATGATGTCCACCTCCTCGAAGGTCACCTGGCCCACGTCGGCCAACCACAGCGCCCCCGTCAGGCGGTCGAAGGAGAAGCGCCACGGGTTGCGCAGCCCCCAGGCGTAGATCTCGGGGCGGGAGCCGTCGGTGGCGTCGGCGAAGGGGTTGTCGGGCGGGATGCCGTAGGCGGTCACCTCACCCGGGTGATCCACGTCGATGCGCAGCACGGCGCCCAGCAGCGAGGTGGTGTCCTGGCCGGTCTTCTGGGGGTCGCCCGAGCCGCCGCCGTCGCCCATGCCGATGTAGAGGTAGCCGTCGGGGCCGAAGGCCACCTTGCCGCCGTTGTGGTTGTCGGCGAACTGGTCGATGGTCAGCAGGATCTCCTCGGTCGGCGCCGCCTGGTCGGGGTCGTCGTCGGAGACCCGGAAGCGGCTGATGACCGTGCGGGTCTGGTCCGGCTTGCCCGCCACCGGGAACTTGCGGGTGTAGTCGACGTAGAACTCGCCGTTTTGGCTGTAGTCCGGGTGGAAGGCCAGGCCCAGCAGCCCGCCCTCGAACTGGTCGTAGACGCGGTCGCTGATGTCCAGGAAGGTCTGGACCTGCGAGGCGCCGGGGCTGCCATCGAAGACCCGGATGCGCCCGGCCCGCTCCACGACGAAGATGCGCCCCGAGCCGTCGCCGGCGTGGGTCAGCTCGATGGGCGACACGAAGGCGTTCGTGGCCATCTGCGGGAACGCGGCGACGAAGGCGATGGAAGGCGGCGAGGAAGGATCCGGACCCAGGTGGCACGAGGTCGCGTAGGAGAAGGGCGGCAGCGGGGTGTCCAGGGTGACGTCGAGGTCGGGGCCGATGTCGGCGGCGGTGTCGGTGTCGGTGTCGGTGTCGGCCTCGGTGTCAGTGTCGGCCTCGGTGTCGGTGTCGGTGTCGGTCTCGGTCTCGGTGTCGGTGTCGGTCTCGGTGTCGGCCCCGGTCTCGGTGTCGGTCTCGGTCTCGGTCTCGGTGTCGGTCTCGGTCTCGGTGTCGGTCTCGGTCTCGGTGTCGGTCTCGGTCTCGGTCTCGGTCTCGGTGTCGGTGTCGGTCCCGGTGTCGGTGTCGTCGGTCCACCTCGGTCTCGGTCCCGGTGTCGGTGTCGGCCCCGGAGTCGGCGTCAGTGTCGTCTGTCAGACCGTGTCCGAGGCCGCGTCCGTGTCCGAGGCCGTGTCCGCGTCCGCGTCCGAGACCGTGTCCGAGACCGCGTCCGTGTCCGAGACCGCGTCCGGGACCGTGTCCGAGACCGCGTCCGGGACCGTGTCCGAGACCGCGTCCGTGTCCGAGACCGCGTCCGAGACCGCGTCCGAGACCGCGTCCGAGACCGTGTCCGTGTCCCGGAGGGTGTCGGCGTCCGGGAGTGAGGTGTCGTTGCAGGCGGGGGGGGCGGCCAGGCAGGCGACGCAGCTCAGCAGGGTCAGGGCTCGTCGGGTCACGCTGGCTCTCCTCCGGTCGCGGACAGGGTGATGCTGCCGCAGTCGGGGGTTCGGCGCCACTCGGCGGGCGGGCGCTGGATGTGGCGACGCCCGCGGGGTGGTCTCCGGAGGGGGAGGCACCGCGCGGGCGTCGGGGGGTCGCGGGGAGGGTGGGAGGCTACTCGCCGCCGCCCTCGGACTCCTCCTCGGGCTCGGGCGCCTCGGCGCCGTGGCCGTGGCCCTCGTGACCGGGGGCCATCGCGCCCGGGGCGGGGGCGGGGGGCTCCGGCAGGAACTTCTCGATCTTGGCCTCCTTCTCGAGGCCCTCGAGCAGCGCGCGTCGCTCCTGGAAGAACTTCTTGTTCTTCAGGCTCTGCTCGATCTGGTCCTTCACCTCCTCGAAGGTCTTCTTCCGCTCCTCGCGCTTGTCGACCACCTTGATGATGTGGAAGCCGAAGCGGGTGCGCACCGGGCCCGAGACCTCGCCCACCTTCATCGAGAAGGCCTTCTCCTCGAAGGGCTTGACCATCTGGCCGGCGCCGAAGAAGCCCAGGTCGCCGCCCTTGGGCGCCGAGGGGCCCTCGGACTCACGCCGGGCGACGTCCTCGAAGTCCTTGCCGGCCTTCAGCTCGGCCTCGATCGCCTTGATCTTGTCCAGCGCCGCCTTCTCCTGCTCGGGCGTCGCCTTCTCGGGCACCTTGATGAGGATGTGGCTGGCCTTCACGCCGGCCTTGTCGAGGTAGAAGCGCTCGTTCTTGGCGTAGAACTCCTTGGCCTCGTCCTCGGTGACCGTCATGTTGCCCTTGGACTCGATGAGCTTCTCGAGGGCGCGCTTCTCGGCGATGCGCTCCTTGATCGACTCGACGGTCACCCGGCCGTGCTTGAGGTAGTTCTCGAACTGCTCGTCGGTCTGGAAGCGCTTCTTGTACTCCTCGTAGGCCGAGTCGATCTCCGCCTGCTCGACCTTGACGCCCGCCTTCTCGACGGCCTGGCGCACCAGCTCCTTCTCGATCAAGCGCTTGAGGATGTTCTGCTCGATGCGCGACAGCCGCTCGGCCGGGATCTTCGCCCCGCGCGCGGTGATCTTGTCGAGCTCGGCGTAGAACTCGTCCGAGGCGATCGGGACATCGTTCACCTTGGCGATCGGCCCGGTGATACGCGACGCCTCTGCGCCTTCGACGCCCGCGTGCGGATCGGCACCCTCGGCCGGCTTGGCAGCCTCGGCGCCCTCGGCAGGCTTCGCACCCTCCGCCGGCTTGGCAGCCTCGGCTGGCTTCGCCTGCTCGACGGGCGTGGCGGGCTCGTCCTTCTTGCAGCCGACGGTCGTGGTGGCCATGGCCAGCGCCAACGCGCCGGAGGTCAGGATGCGGTACCGGTTCATGTCTCCTCCTCGGAGCCCATCTGTGGCCGCGACATCTTAGTGTTCGCCCTCGCGGTGTCAACGCCGTCCCCGGGCGGGCCGCCGGATGGATGGGGGTGCGAACCCCCCATCGCGGCCTTCGATTCCCGCGCCTTGACGAGCTGCAGGTCGTCGCGGTGCACCAGCGGCTCGGCCGGCGCCCCCAGCCGCTCCGCCACCTCGTGGCTGTGGCGCCCGGCCAGCGACGCCGCGGTCTCGCTATCGTATCCGGCCAGCCCGCGCGCCAGCTCGCGCCCCTCCGGATCCACGATCCGCACGGCGTCGCCACGGGAGAAGTGCCCCTCGACCCGGCGCACCCCGACCGCCAGCAGGCTCCCCCCGCGCGTCTCCAGCGCCGCCGCCGCCCCCGCGTCCACGTGCAGCGCCCCCCGCACCTTGCTCAGGTAGCGGATCCAGTGCCGCCGCCCCCCGACCCGGCGCTCGGCGGCCAGAAAGCGCGTGCCGACCGCGTCGCCGGCCAGGATCCGCGCCAGCACGCCCACCTCGGCGCCCGGCGCCACGATGAGCGGGATCCCCGCCTCCACCGCCAGCTCCGCAGCCGCCACCTTCGACGCCATCCCCCCCGTGCCGACCGCGCTGCGAGGCGCCCCCGCCATGGCCCGGATCCCCTCGTCGATGCGCCCGACCTCGCGGATCGGGCGGGCCCCCTGGTCGCCCCTCGGGTCCCGGTCGTAGAGGGCGTCGACGTCGCTGAGCAGGATCACCAGGTCCGCGCCCACCACCACCGAGATCGCCGCCGCCAGCCGGTCGTTGTCCCCGAAGCGCAGCTCCTCGGTGGCCACCGTGTCGTTCTCGTTGACCACCGGCACGAAGCCCATGCGCAGCGCGGCCTCCATCGCGTGCCGGATGTTCATGAAGTGGCCGCGGTGGCTCAGGTCCTCGTGGGTGAGCAGGATCTGCGCGCAGGCCGTGTCGTAGCGCCCGAAGCCCTCGTTGTAGCGGGCCATCAGCGCCGCCTGCCCCAGCGCCGCCAGCGCCTGCACCTCGGCCAGCGCCGCCGGACGCGCGCCCAGCCCCAGCCGCGCCATCCCCGCGGCCACCGCGCCGCTGGTGACGATGACCACCTCGACGCCGCCTCGCCGCACCGCCTGCATCTCGTCGATGAGTCGCCCCAGCGACTCCGACACCACCAGCGCGCTGCCCAGCTTCACGACCACGCGCCGCACCGGGCCCAGCTCGCGCCGGCCCTCCTCGCCACCCGGCCCCTGAGCGCGCCCCATCGCGCTCAGGCCGTCTCGCGGCGGATGCTCGCGCCGAGCGCCCGCAGCTTCTCGTCGATCCGCTCGTAGCCGCGGTCGATCTGGCGGATGTTGTAGATCGTCGACGTGCCCTTGGCCGCCAGGCCCGCGATGAGCAACGCCATGCCCGCGCGCACATCCGGGCTCTCGAGCTGCGTCCCGTAGAGCTGCGACGGGCCCACCACCACGATGCGGTGCGGGTCGCACAGGATGATGCTGGCACCCATGGCGATGAGGCTGTCCGTAAAGAACATGCGCCCCTCGAACATCTTCTCGAAGAAGAGCACCGTCCCGTCGCACTGGGTGGCCACGGTGATGACGATCGACATGAGGTCGGTCGGGAACTGCGGCCAGGGCGCGTCGTCGATGCGCGGGATGGCGCCGTGCAGATCGCGGCGCACCTTCAGCGCCTGGCCCGGCGCGATGCGGATCGTCGACTCACCGAGCTCCGGTCGCACGCCCAGGCGCTCGAAGGTGTGCAGGATCATCCGCAGCTCGTCGGGGCGCACGTCGGTGATGGTGATGTCCGACTGGGTCACCGCCGCCAGCCCGATGAAGCTGCCGATCTCGAGGTAGTCCGGGCCGATGCGGTGGGTGGTGCCGTGCAGACGGCGGGCGCCGGTCACGCGCAGGGTGTTGGTGCCGATGCCGCCGATCTCGGCGCCCATGCTGACCAGCATGCGGCACAGACCCTGGACGTGCGGCTCGCTGGCGGCGTTGAGGATCGTCGTCGTGCCGCGGGCGGCGGCGGCGGCCATGACGATGTTCTCGGTGGCGGTGACCGACTGCTCGTCGAGGAAGATCTCCGTCCCCTCCAGGCTGTCGGCGACCAGCACGTAGCGATCGCCGGCCTCGAAGCGGGCGCCCAGGGCCTCGAGGCCCATGAAGTGCGTGTCCACGCGGCGCCGGCCGATGACGTCGCCGCCCGGCGGCGGCAGCTCCACCCGGCCCACCCGACCCAGCATCGGCCCGGCGAAGAGGATCGACGCCCGGATCCGCGTGCAGAGCGTGGCGTCCAGGGTCGCGGTCGTCACCTCGGGCGTGGTCAGCCGCCAGGTGTCGGGCGCCAGGCGCTCCACCTCGGTGCCGAGGGTCGCCAGCACCTCGAGCATCACCCGCACGTCGGCGATGTCGGGCACGTTCTTCAGGATGACCGGCTCGTTGGTCAGGAGGCAGGCGGCGAGCACCGGCAGCGCCTCGTTCTTCGAGCCGCTGGGCCTCACCGTGCCTTCGAGGGCCTTGCCACCCTCGATGACGAATCGCTCCATCTCTCCCTCCTGGCGTCCGGGCGGCGCCACCTTACTTCCGCTCCCGGCCGCGGTCACGCCAACTGCGCGGCGACGGTGCGGAGGCGCGCGCCGGTCACGGCTCGGGCAGCACCCGCCCGGCTTCGACGCGAAAGACCTGCGTCTCGCCGTCGACGGCGATCCAGCGGCGATCGGTGGTGGTGACGAAGATCTGACCGGCCGCGCGGCTCAGGTGCGCCATGAGCTGCGCGTTGCGCCCGCGGTCCAGCTCGCTCGACACGTCGTCCAGCAGCAGCAGCGGCGGCCCCCCGAGCACGCTGTCGGCGAGCTGCAGCTCGGCGATCTTCAGCGCCAGGGCCATCGCCCGGTGCTGCCCCTGGCTGGCGTGCACCCGCGCCGGGAAGCCGTCCAGGGAAAAGGCCAGGTCGTCGGTGTGCGGGCCCTGGGTGGTGCGGCGCTGGCGCAGGTCGCTGGGGGTGGCCTCGGACAGCCGCTGCCGATAGAGCTCGGTGCAGGCGTCCTCGTCGGCGTCGGCGGCGAGCCCGGCCAGGCTCTCGTAGTCGACCCCGATGGCGTGGGCGCCCGCGGTGACGTCGTCGAAGACCGCCCGCACCACCGGCAGGAAGTCGCTGACGAAGCGGGTCCGGCGCCAGAGCACGCGACCGCCGCGGCGGATCAGCTCCTCGTCGAAGCTGGCCAGCAGCGCGCGGTCGACGCCGCGCCCGGCCGACGCGCGCAGCAGCTCGTTGCGGTGCTTGAGCGCCGTCACGAAGGCGCGCATCTCGTCCAGGTAGCTCGGGTGCAGGTTGAAGATCGCCCGGTCGAGGAAGCGCCGACGGTTCACCGGCGCGCCCTTGGTCAGCACCAGGTCCTCGGGCCCGAACACCACCACGTGCAGGTGGCCGAAATACTCGGACAGCCGGTCCACCACCCGCCCGTCGATGGCCGCGCGCTTGCCCGTCTTCGCCAGCTCGACGCCCATCTTGCGGCGGATCCCGCGGCGCTCGATCTCGCCGCGCACCCACGCGTCGCTCTCACCCCAGCACACCAGGTTGCGCGCGCGGGCCTCGCGGAAGCTGCGCAGGGTGGCCAGCAGGTAGATCGCCTCGAGGACGTTGGTCTTGCCCTGACCGTTGTCGCCCTCGAACACGTTGAAGCGCGGGTGCGGCTCGAGGCGCAGGGGCGCCAGGTTGCGAAGGCGCTCGGCTTCCAGGGCGAGGAGCTGCAAGGGCCTGCCTCCGGCGGCGCGTCCGCCCCCGCCGTGTCAGTCAGAGGGTGTTTTCATCTTCGGACCGAGCGGGGCGCCAGCGACGCCTGTTCAGGCCCCTACGCGCGGAGGGCGCTCGCCGCGCGGAAGAGACCGAGGCGCGCAAGTCCCTGGAGAGACATGAGCCAGCCACGCGACGGGAGAGTATGAAGACACCCTCTCAGATGCGCATGGGCATGACGACGAAGAGGGCCCCGGCCTCCTCGGGCGAGGTGACGATGGTGGGGCTGAAGGCGTCGGAGCACTCCAGCACCACGGTCTCGCCCTTGAGCACGTTGAGCACGTCGAGCAGGTACACGTAGTTGTAGCCGATGACCAGGCCCTCGCCCTCGTACTCGACGTCCACCTCGTCGCGCCCCTCGCCGTAGTCGGGGTTCGACGTGGTGAAGGCGATGCGGCCGGGCGAGAGCTCCATCTTCACGACGTAGGTCTTGGAGCTGATGAGGGTCGCGATGCGGCGGATCGCCTGGATCAGCCGCTGGCGCACCACCTCGACCCGCACCGGCGAGCTCGGCGGGATGACCCGCTCGTAGTCGGGGTAGGTGTCCTCGATCTGCCGCACGGTGAAGGTGGTGCCCTCGGAGCGGAAGAGCACGAAGCCCGGGGCGAACCCGACCTCGATGACCTCGCCCTGATCCTCGAGCAGGCGGCGCACCTCCTGCACGCCCTTCTTGTGCACGATCGCCTGGTTCTGGCGGTCTCCGGTGGCGCGCACCTCGACCTCGGTGTCCACCTTCGACAGGCGGTGGCCGTCGGTGGAGACCATCACCAGGCGCGTGAGATCGCCCGAGCCCGGCGCGGTCTTGAAGAAGACGCCGTTGAGGTTCATCCGCGTCTCGTCGTCGGACACGGAGAACGCGGTCTTCTCGATGAGATCCTTGAAGGTGCCGCGCGGGATCCCCATCCACTGGACGTCGTCGGGCGTCGTGATGTCGGGGAAGTCGTCGGGGTTGATGCCGGCCAGCTTGAAGCGGCTGCGCCCGGCGGTCAGCTCGACCCAGTGGTTGTCCAGCGTGCGCAGGTGCACCCGCGGGGCGTCCAGGCTCTTGACCACGTCGAAGAGGCTCTTGCCGTTGATGCAGGCCAGACCCGACTGGATCACCTCGGCGGCGACGACCGACTGGAGGACCACGTCGTAGTCGGTGCCGGTCACCCGGAGCTGACCGTCGCCGGTCGGCTCGAACAGGATCTGGCTCAGCACGTTGGCGGTGCTCTTCTTGTCGACGACGCCCTGCGCTTTGTAGAGCGTCGCCAGGAAGGTCGCGCGGTCGATCTCCAGCTCGAGTGTCGGCATGAGAGCTGAGTCCTCGGTGCGGCGGTGCGGGAAGGCGCTCCTTTTCAGGAGGTAGCCCCATATATCAGAGGGTGAGAGACCGGGAAAGTAGGGCCTGGGGATGATGTGGACAGGGCACCGAAGCCGCCGGGATCCCAGCGATCGGGAGGCACGTCGCGCCGTGGATCTCCTGGGCATGTTTCGGTGGATCCGCTGGGGGGCGTTTCGGGCGCGTCGGATGTCCACCGGGATCCACGGGTCGACGCACAGGCCTTCCACGCCCTTTTCCCCACATCCTGTGGAAGGAATCCAAGCTGTGGAGATCACGGCAGGATCCCCGAGGCAGAGCCCGGACGCACCGCGGCCCGACGACCCACGGGGGACGCCGGGCCGCGCTCGATCGCGCCGCGTTCAGCGGGTCAGCTCGAGGCGCAGGCGGTCGATCTGCTCGCGCAGCTCGAGGTCGGCCTCACGCAGGCTCTCGATGCGCTTGAGCGCGTTGATGACCGTGGTGTGGTCGCGCCCGCCGAAGAGCGTGCCGATCTGCGGCAGGCTGGCGTCGGTGAGCTCACGGATGAGGAACATGGCCACCTGGCGCGGGACGGTCACCTGACGGTGGCGGCGGGGACCCTTCAGCGCCGCCATCGGCACCTGGAAGGCGTTGGAGACGGCCTTGGCGATGGTGTCGGGCGCGATCTGCCGGTGGCCCTGCTCGACCAGGTCGCCCAGCACCGCCTGGGTCATCTCGACCGTGATGCGCTGGCCGAAGAGACGGGCGTTCGCCTCCAGGCGCATCAGCGCCCCCTCGAGCTCGCGCACGTTCCGCGTGATGTGGCGCGCCAGCAGCATCGCCACCTCGTCGTCCAGGTACACGCCGTCGGCCTCGGCCTTGCCCTTGAGGATGGCCACCCGCGTCTCGAAGCCCGGCGGCTTGATGTCGGCGATGAGTCCCCACTGCAGGCGCGACTTCAGCCGCTCCTCCATGTTCGGGATCGCCTGGGGCAGCGCGTCGCTCGTCATCACGATCTGCTTGTGCGACGAGTGCAAGGTGTTGAACAGGTGGAAGAACTCCTCCTGGGTCCGGTCCTTGCCCGCCATGAACTGGATGTCGTCGATGAGCAGCACGTCGCAGCGATCGCGGTAGCGCGTGCGGAAGGCGTCCATCTCATTGGTGCGGATCGCCCCGATGAGGTCGTTCACGAAGCGCTCGGACGTGACGTAGAGCACGCGCGCTTCCGGGTTCGCCGCCAGCACCGCGTGGCCCACCGCGTGCAGCAGGTGGGTCTTGCCGAGGCCGACGCCACCGTAGATGCACATGGGGTTGTAGCGGACGCCGGGGGACTCGGCGACGGCCTGGGAGGCGGTCAGCGCGAAGCGGCTGTTGGGGCCGTCGACGAAGGTGTCGAAGGTGTAGCGGGCGACCAGGTCGGGCTGGTCCGGCGCCGCGCGGGACGGGCCGGCCGGTCGGCCGGGCGTCGGTCGGGCGGGGCTCGACTTGGAGGCGTCGGTCGCCTCGGGCAGGCAGCGGAAGCGGACGTCGTAGTCGGTCTCGCTGATGTCGCGCAGCGTCTTCTGGATGTCGCTGAGGAAGTGCTCCTCCAGCCAGCGGCCATGCGAGTCGTCAGGCACGGTCAGGACGATCTCGTGCGTCTGGTCGTCGATGGCCTCGCAGTTCACGGGCCGGATCCAGTGCATGAAGTCGTAGGGCTTCACGACGTCTCGGAGCGCAGTGACGGTCTTGTCCCACAAATCCAAGGCTTCGGCCTCTAGGCGAGGTAAGGGGCGGAAAGGCGGTGAGCACACGACGCTGGCTGGCCTCTCCAGGGGCAGGGAGGCCTCGCACGACCGGGTGGTGGCCTCCCACGCGAGTGCGGAGGCCCGGATTCGTCACCAGCTTCTGGGCACGATGCCAAAGACACGAAGGCCTTCGACACCGCAGTGGATGCGGCGTCCTCATCGCGACGCGAGGCGCGCCATCTCTCCTGAAGAGGTGGGCCCCTGCGTCCCGTCGCGGACACCGGACCTGGGTAGCAGACCACCGATGAGCTCGGCAAGTGCGTCCGGACGCCTCGTTGAACCTGTCCCAGTCAACCGTCGGAATTCGATGACGAAACGATGACGGCGGCGCCGAGGTGGCGGGGCGAGCCCGGACGACGGCGGCGGCGCGGCTTGGATCATGGTGTCATCTCGGGCACTTGCGCGCAGGCACTTCGGCCAGGAATGTCCTTGACACCCCGACGCGGGTCCGATTACCTTCGGCGCCCCTCGCGCCCGGAGCCGGTCCGGTGTCCGGGGCTTCCACTTGCTGGAAGAGGCAGTCGTGAAGCGTACCTATCAGCCAAGCAATCGTAAGCGCCTCAACAAGCACGGGTTCCGTAGCCGGAACTCGTCCGCCGGGGGTCGCAAGGTCCTGGCGGCTCGCCGCCGCAAGGGTCGCAAGCGCCTCGTCGTCTCGATCCCGAAGAAGTAGCTCGCGGGACGTGGTCGAGTCGCGCCGGGGAGCCTTCGCGTTCCCACCGGCCAAGCGCCTCAGGAAGCGCCGCGAGTTCCTCCACGTCCAGCAGCGCGGGCGCCGTCTCTACGGCCGCCGCTTCATCTACTACATCCAGCCGGGGGCCACCGCGGAGACGCGGCTCGGCATCACGGTGTCGCGCAAGGTCGGCAAGGCCGTCACGCGCAACCGGATCAAGCGCCTCGTCCGCGAGGTGTTCCGCCAGCATCCCGATCTGTACCCGCGGGCCGTCGATCTGGTGGTCATCGCGAAGCGCGGCATCGAGGACTTCGCCTACGACACCGTCCGGGACGAGTTCATCCATGTCATCACCGGATACTTCCAGAGGCCCGGCCCCGCTGGCACCGACGGGGGTCCGAGCCCTGCGCGCCGCCGCCGATCGCGCTCTCGTGGCGCTCGCCCTCCTGGTGCTGGGGATCTATAGAAAGGTGATATCTCCGCTCCTGCCCCCGTCGTGCCGCTTCGTGCCGAGCTGCTCCGAGTACGCGATCGGCGCCTACCAGCGGCACGGCTTCCTGCGCGGGACCTGGCTCACCGTGCGTCGGCTGGCGCGATGCCAGCCGCTGTGTTCCGGGGGCCACGACCCGGTGCCGGGGCGACACGCGTGAGCGCGGCTGCGTCGCGACGATCGCGCCCCACCGGGCTCTGGATGCGGCGACTGCTGCTGGCGTTGCTGCTCGGCGCCGCCAGCGCACCGGCGATGGCCCAGGAGGCCGAGGGCAGCCCGGCGCCCCGCCCGCGCGCCCGCCTGACCTCGAGCGAGCCGGTGCCCGGCGAGGCGATCACCGTCCCCATCACCGGGCGCGGCGGCGTGCCGCGGCTCGATCATCGGGTGCGCATCCCGGTCCCCTCCACCGAGCCGCAGATCGTCTACACCTTCACCGAGCAAGGCGGCACCCTGGTGCACGCCGAGCTCGAGGACCCGCGCTTCACCCGGGACGCGCTGCCCGAGATGGCCGGCGTCCCCGACGACAAGCTCTCGGCCGGGCCCATCGACCTGGTGACGACCTGGTCGCCGCGCTACCTCCCGTACCAGCTCGTCTTCCGACAGCTCGAGGTGCCCGGCGACGTCACGCTGGTCATCCGCCGCGGTCACGGCCGGGCCACCTCCGAGGGCGAGCTGGCGGCGCCGGACGACGCCACGCCGCTGGCCATCGACCGCCCGGTGGCCGAGGGCGACGCCGTCGTCGTCAGCGGGAGCGACGCCAGCTACCTGGTCTCGCGGGTGAGCGCCGCCGGCGCCCTGAGCACCAACCCGCCGCTGCCCGCCGGGCAGGCCTTCGACTACGAGATCCGCCGCTCGGGCACCTTCGAGGAGCTGTGGGACGCCGGCCCCGTCTTCGCCCGGGTCAGCCCCGAGCCCGGCTTCCCCCTGGTCTACGTCTTCCCCGACCCGGCCACCGATCACTCGCCGGTCTACGTCGAGAAGCGCTTCGAGGCGGGCCAGCACCCCTACGAGATCCAGCTCACCATCACGATCCACAACTTCGGCGACAAGACCGTGCGGGCCCTGCCCGGGCTGCGGGTGTCGGGCTGGCAGCACCCCGAGCTGACCGCGGGAGGCATGTTCAAGTTCCCGCAGAGCCTCTACGCCGCGAGCTGCCACACCGGCGACAGCCTCGAGCGCCACGAGTTCCCCAAGCTGGCCAAGGAGCCGCTCGCCTACGCCACCCCGACGGAGTGGGTGGGCGTCGACACCCGCTACTTCGTGCTGGCGGCGGCCGAGAGCGGCCTCAAGAGCGCGCAGTGCGAGCTCTACACCGACGGCGCCGCGCCGGCCCACACCGGCGTCATCAGCGCGACCATGTGGGCCGACCCCTCGGGCGCCGACCTGCCCCCGGCCACGGGCGCCTGCCGCCCGGCGTGGCTGCACGACGACAGCAGCGGCCTCACCTGCGCCGAGGCGGCCAAGGTGCTGGGACACGATCTCTCCACGCCCGAGGAGACCATCCACGCGAGCTGGCAGAGCCAGCGTGAGGACCTGAGCGGCGAGGCCCGCCAGCGCGTCGACGACGCTTGGGGCGCCCTGCGCGCCCGGCGCCAGCGCACGCTGCCCTTCACCCTCTACGTCGGCCCCAAGGACGAGGCCCTGCTCAAGTCCACCGGGCACGAGCTGGCCAGCAGCCTGGCCTTCGGCTGGCTCTCGGTCATCGCCGAGCCCCTGCTCTTCCTGCTGCGCTGGTTCCACGGCTTCACCGGCGACTGGGCCCTGGCCATCCTCCTGCTCACCTTCCTGCTGAAGCTCTCCCTGCTCCCGCTGACCAACGGCACCTTCCGCAGCCAGCAGAAGATGGCGAAGCTCCGCCCGGAGATGGAGCGGATCCAGAAGGAGTTCAAGGACGACCGCGAGGGCGCCGGCAAGGCCCAGATGGCGCTCTTCAAGCGCGAGAAGGTCAACCCGCTGTCCGGCTGCCTGCCGATGCTGCTCCAGATGCCGATCTGGTTCGCCCTCTACCGGGTGATCCTCTCCAGCGTCGATCTCTATCACGCCCCGCTGGGGCTCTGGATCCACGACCTCTCGTCACCGGACCCGTTCTACGTGCTCCCGGTCATCCTCGGCGTGCTGATGCTGGCCCAGAGCTACCTGACCCCCACTCCCACGACCGGCGGCGCCGGTCAGCAGGCCTTCCTCAAATACGGGATGCCTGCGATGTTCTCCGTGTTCATGATCGCCTTGCCCTCGGGTCTGGTGCTCTACATCCTCGTGAACACGGTCCTCACCTTGATCCAGAACCTCATCATCCGGCGGCGAATGGCATGAGCAGCAAGACGTTTACTGGTCGTAATGTGGAGGCCGCGGTGCAGAAGGCCGCCGAGGCCCTCGGTGTGTCGGCGGACTCGCTCCAGTACACCGTCATGGCAGGCCAGGGCGGCGGGTTCGCGCTGATCAAGGTGGGCACCGGCGACGGCGCGGGTCCGCTGGTCGAGAAGCTGAGCGGTGACGCCGCGCCCGCATCGACGCAGGGCGCCTCGGAGGCGCCGGCCGAGCGGCCCGAGCGGCCCGAGCGTGAGGATCGCGGCGACCGGGGCGGCCGCGGTGGCGACCGCGGTGGCGACCGCGGGGGTCGGGGCGATCGCGGCGGCGACCGGGGCGGCCGCGGGGATCGTGGCGGCCGTGGCGGCCGTAGGGACAACCGGGGCGGCGGCGATCGCGGCCCGCGCCGTGGACCGCGCGAGGACGAGGTGGCGGTGCCGGTGCCCACCGACGGCCCGACCGAGGTCGTGATGCGCGTCGCCGAGGGCGTCCAGCTCTCCGAGGTGGGCGAGGACGCGCACGAGGTGCTGCGCGATGTGCTGACCGGGATGGGCTTCGGCATGAACGTCGACGTGACCGAGGACGAGGCCACCATCCGCTTCGACCTGCACAGCGGCGTGTACCACGAGTGCCTGGTCGCCAAGGAGATGGAGCTGCTCGACGCGCTGCAGCACCTGGTCGACAAGATCGTGAACTTCGACGCCGAGGACCGGAAGAAGGTCGTCATCGACTCCGAGGGCGCCAAGCGTCAGGTCGATGAGGATCTGGGTCGGTCGGCGCTGGAGCTGGCCGATCGCGCCGTGGCCGAGGGCAAGACCTTCAAGATGGGCCCGCTGGACCCGCGCTCGCGGCGGCTGATCCACATGGCCCTGCGCGAGCACGAGGGCGTGACGACGCGCTCCGAGGGCGAGGGCGTGTTCCGCCGCGTCTGCATCGTGCCCAACGAGTAGCGCTCGCCTCGCGGCGGCTCAGGGAGGCGGCGCCTGCGCCGGCGGCGGGCTCTGCGGAGCCGGCTCGGCCGCGGGAGGCTCGGCCGCGGGAGGCTCGGCCGACGGAGGCTGGCCCGGGCCCGGCGCTGCGGGCTCGGCGGGCTGATCGGCCGCTGCGGGCGGCTGCGTGTCCGGAGCAGCCGCGCCAGCCGGGCAGCTCCGCAACCAGGGCGGCAGCAGCGGCGGCTCGGTGACACGCTCGATGGGCACCAGGTGCACGTCATGGCCGTGCCGCGACACGAAGGCGCGGATGGCCTCCACCGTCTCCGGGTAGGGGTGGCCGATGGCCACCGCGCTGCCCCGCTCCGACGCGATGGCGAGCGCCTCCTCGAGCTGCGCGACGATGCGCTCGGGCGCCCGCTCGTTGTCGAGGAAGACCGCGCGCTCGGCGACGGGGCGGTGCGCCTCCCGGGCGGCCCGCGCGAGCTGGCTGGTCGCGGTGGTGCGGCTGTCCAGCACGAGGAAGTCGGGCGGCATGGCCTCGATGACCTCGCGCATCACGTCGCGATCGGTGGTGAGCAGGCTGCCCATGTGGTTGTTGAAGCCGATGGCGCCCGGCACGGCCTCGAGGGCGTCCTCGATGATGGCGCGTCGCTCGGCCAGCCCCTGGTCCTCGCGGAGGTACCCCGAGATGCCCATCATCTCCGGCGCCAGCGGCTCCATGGGCAGGTGGATGAGCATCGAGGCCCCGTGGCCCTGCAGCCACTCGGCGTACCCCGGCGTGTAGGGCGCCTCGGGGATCAGGGCCCAGGTCAGGGGCTGCCCCAGGCTCCACAGCCCGAGGAGCTGCCCGGGGTGCAGGCCCAGGTCGTCGATGACGATGGCCAGCTTGGGCCGGGGCTCCTCGATCCGGGCGATGCTCAGCGCCGGCTCGCCGCCGACGGTCAGCGTCCCGCGCAGCCCTTCGCGCGCGGCGTCCGGCGCCTCGGTGACCACCCGCACCGCCATGCCCTCGAAGCCCGACGGCATCATGTCCAGGCGCCCGTACCGGTCGCCGATGGAGCACACCGCCTCCTGCTGGCGCTCGGTCAGCGTCGGCGTCACCCCGCCGCACACGGCGGTCAGCAGCAGGACGCCGAGCCCGCCCCCGAGCCCGGCCATCCTCCGGCCCTGCGCCCGCCGGCGGGCGCGGCCGTCGGGGCGCGCGTCGCCTGCGGTGCTCACTGGATCCACGGCCGCGGGTCCTCGGCCTTCCCTTCGTAGCGCAGCTCCATGTAGAGGTGCTTGCCGGTCAGCGACCCCGAGTCGCCCATCAGGCCGATGGTCTCGCCGGTCTTCACCTTCTGGCCCACCTCGACCGACGCCGACTCCAGATGCGCGTAGAGGGTCATGTAGCCGCGGGTGTGGTCGAGGATGACGGTGGTGCCCAGGCCGCGCAGGCGCCCCACGTAGGCCACGTAGCCCCAGTAGATCGCCCGGACCTCGACGGGGCTCTTGCCGTCCCACTTGTCGGGCACCACGTCGATGCCGCGGTGCACGGTGCGGGTGCCGAACTTCGGGTGCACCCGCACGCCGAAGCCGCCCACGATGCGACCGTTGCGGATGGGCATCGAGAGGTTGCCCTTGGTCTCCTGCATCCACAGGCGCGGGCGCTCGCGATCGGCCATCGCGGCGACCTTGGCCTGCAGCTCCTCGTCCACCGAGTTCATCTCGTCGCTGAGCTTCTTCTGGAAGGGCGAACGCTCGCGCACCGAGTCCAGCAGCGCCTGCTTCTCCTCGCGGTCCCACTCGAGCTGCTGCAGCATGATCTCGATGGCCTCGCGGGTGCGGACCAGGTTCTGGCGCCGGCGCTCCAGGTCGTCGCGGGCCCGGCGCCAGTCGGCGAGCTGGGTGCGGTAGGCGTCGACGCGCGCCTTGTCCGACGCCAGCAGCGTCTGCACCGCGCGCACCCGCCGCATGAAGGTCGCGTAGTCGCCCGAGGCGAAGAGCACCTGGTAGGGCTCGGTGCGCTTGAGCTGGATCATGGCGCGCAGGCGGCGGTGGGTCAGCGCGCGGGCGCGGTCGATGCGCTCGGTGAGGTGGGTGAAGCGCTCGGCCATGGTGCCGAGGTCGCGCTCGACGACCTTCTCCTGCTCGCGCAGGCGCGTCAGCTCCGAGGAGCGCCGGATGATGTTGGTCTCGAGGTCGTCGAGGGCCTCGAGCATGGAGAGCTCGGCGCGCAGCAGCTTGTTGACGTCGGTGGTGGGCTGGCGCGGCTCGGGCGGCTCCATCTTCGGCACCAGCAGCGTGCTGGGATCGACCGCGGCCGCGGCGTCGGGCTTCCCGCTGGCCTCGGGCGCCGGGGCCTCGGCGTCGGGCTTCGCCGCGTCCGGGTACGCACCCCGGGGCACCAGCAGCAGGGCGCCCGCCAGCGCCGCGCAGACCAGGGCCGGGCGGGGCGCGCTCATGTGCGCAGGTAGCGGCCGACGCTGAGCCACGATCCGGCCACGCCGAGGCCCACGCCCCCGATGAAGAGCCACATGACCATCCCCGCCGGCATCAGGTCGAGGGAGAGGTTGAGGAAGTGCTCCTCCTCGACGAAGGCCAGCAGCCGCGTGTGGATGGTCGCCACCAGCACCAGCGCTACGGCGGCGCCCGAGAGCCCGGCCAGCGCGCCCTCGATGAAGAAGGGCGCCTTGATGAAGCGATCGGTGGCGCCGACCAGGCGCAGCACCTCGATCTCCTCGCGGCGGGCGTAGACGGCCAGCTTGATGGTCGAGAAGGTGAAGAAGACCGCGGCCGCCAGCACGATGGCGCAGATGATGAGGCCGGTCAGGCGGATGAGATCGATGATGGCGAAGAGGATGCGGATCTTGTCGGCGCCGAAGTAGAGCTCCTGAACCTGCTGGGTCCCGGACAGCTCCTCGAGCCAGGCGCTGATGCGGGCGAAGTCCTCCTTGGTGCGCTGGCGGGGGCGCAGGAGCACGTCGATGGCCGGCTGGCCCGGGATGGCGCCGGCGTCGAGGCCCTCGAGCAGCTCGGGGGAGAGCAGCGCCACGTTGCGCGCCAGGTCCTCCTCGGCGGTGAGGTAGGTCACCTGGGCGACCTCGTCGCGCTCAGCGATCTCGAGCTGCAGGGCGTCGATCTGCTCGGCGGTGGCGTCGGGCGACAGGTACACGGTCACGCGCAGGTCCTCGGCGATGCCGTCGAGGACGCGGTTGGCGTTGAACATCAGGAAGGCGAAGAAGCCGACCAGGATGAGGCTGACGGCGATGGTGAGGATGGCCACCACGGTCAGCGCCGGGGCCGCGCGGATGTTCTTCCAGGCCTCGCGGAAGAAGTGCCAGAGCAGGAACTCGCGGCTCACGGCGGGCCCCCTTCGAGGGCGGGGCCGGTCGGCTCGACGCCTTCGAGGTCGGGGAGCTGGCCGGGCGAGCCGGGCAGCACGTCCACCGGGGCGCCGTCCTCGATGAGGAAGCCCTTGTTGAGCAGGACCACGCGCTTGCCGAAGCGGTCCATCAGGCTGCGGTCGTGGGTGGCCACCATGACGGTGGTGCCCCGCTGCTGCACGTCGATGAGCATGCGCATGATGTCGACGGAGAGATCGGGGTCCAGATTGCCGGTGGGCTCGTCGGCCAGCAGGATGGCGGGGTCGTTGACGAGCGCGCGGGCGATGGCGACGCGCTGCTGCTCGCCGCCCGACAGCCAGTGCGGCATGGAGCGCGCGTAGCGCTCGAGCCCGACCATCTCGAGCACCTGGTCGACCCGGCGGGCGATCTGCTTGCGCGGCAGCGCCAGGATCTCCAGCGCGATGGCGACGTTGTCGAAGACGTTGCGCTGGGGCAGCAGCTTGAAGTCCTGCCACACCACGCCGATGTTGCGCCGCAGGTAGGGGATGGAGCTGCGCTTGAGCACCGCCAGGTTGCGGCCGGCGACCAGCACCTGCCCCTCGCTGGCCTGCTCCATCACCATCAGCAGCTTGGTCAGCGTGGTCTTGCCCGCCCCCGAGGGTCCCGAGAGGAACACGAACTCCCCCTCGTGGATTCGCAGGGTGACGTCGCGTAACGCCTCGATACCATTGGAGTATCGCTTGGTGACGTGGTAGAGCTGGATCACGACGCCGAAGCTAGCATGCCCCCCAGGCATCGTCGAAATTCGCTCGACGCCTGCGTTTGCTGGGGTCCGGGGCCGCCTTGACACCCCCCGGGGTGCATGCTACCTCGCGCGCATTCGCCGTCAGAACCGAGCAAACTTGCCCGAAACACGTTTCAGACGTGGGATCCGGGCCTGCGTGTGACAGCAACGTCGTCTCGTGGCTCACCTGCCCGAGACCGGAGGGGACCATGAAGCAGCGACTCCTGGGGGTCTTCCTGTGCCTGGGGCTGGTGGGCGCGAGCGCGCCGGGTCACGCCACCCAGTCGCGTATCAACGCGATGGGCGGCCACCACAAGGCGATCACCATCGATGACGAGGTGAACATCTTCACCCTGCCCTCGCTGCTGGTCCGCTACGGCAACCTCACCTACATCGACAACATCAACGAGGGCTTCGGCAACACGGTCTTCGGGTTCCACTACAGCCTCACCGAGGACATGGTCCTGGCCATCTACGGCGGGCGCATCAACGCCGGCACGCGCGGCACCGGTGACGGCTTCGACGCCGCCGGCAACGCCATCACCGGCAGCTCGGCGGTGGGCGCCGGGGCCCAGGCCAGCCAGGCGGAGCTCGCCGGCGGCGGCACCACCGGCGTGACCTCGCCGGTGACCGGGCAGTCGGCCGCCAACGTCGACTACAAGATCGGCCTGCTCTACGCGCTGAACCTGGGAGCCACCGCCCGCCTGGGCCTGATGGTGAACATCCTGGGCGACGACGGCGACGTGGAGCAGCCCACCGGCGCGCGCGTCGACCAGGGCGCGCTGCTCATCGACCTGGCGCTCGGCTTCGGGCTCGACCTCTCCGGCGGCGACCTGGACATGTCGGTGGGCTTCGAGATCGGCGCCTTCGGCGACGAGCGCGACGGCATCAACAACCGCAGCGGTCAGCCCGACGTGCTCGTGGAGAACTTCGCCGTGGACCGGCACTTCGGCTTCCGCCTCGAGGCCCGCGGCAGCTTCGACTTCTTCGACCAGTCGCACATCGTGCCCTTCGTGCGCCTGCACACGGGCAGCCAGGAGGTCTCCAACAAGAACCTGCCGCTGGGCACCGTCCAGTCGGGCTCGTGGAAGGCCTTCGACCTGACCGTCGGCAGCGACATCGTCTTCCAGCCCTTCGAGAACGTCTTCGTCGCGCCCGGCATCGGCCTGCGCTTCGCCCAGCAGACCCTCGAGGGCTCTGCGGGCGCCGCGCAGAGCCGGGCCAACGTGGTCGACCGCGACCTGGACCGCCGCATCTCGCTGCCCTTCTACAGCATCGGCGTCGACGTCCAGCTCCTGAAGTGGCTCGACTTCCGCTTCGGCGCCTGGCAGTCGGTGGACTTCAACCGCGCCTCCGAGACCCGGGGGGGCACCACCACCGAGAAGCGCAGCTCGGACGTGGTCACCGAGATCAAGACCGGCCTGGGCTTCAACCTGCCGGTGGCCGAGTCGACCCTCTCGCTCGACATCGACGTCAACCCGCTCTACTGGGTCAACGGCCCGGACTTCCTGACCGGCGCGGGCAACTCCACCGACGGCTTCGGCGTCAGCGGCGCCATCAAGTACGACTGGTAGGGCCGCGCTGACGGGTGTTTCGCTGGGGAGGGGCCCGGCGGCCGCGCGCCGCCGGGCCCCTCGTCGTCTGGTCTTCCGGTACGCCGCAAGCCTTGCTGGCGTTTGACTCGGAGCGACCCGCGGGCGATCATCGCCCGACGAACCCCTCCCCGCGGCGGATCGGCACGTGAGGCCTCGCGCCCCCCCGATTGCACCATGGGGGCCGACGCCGCCAGGACTCCTCGATGTCGATGCCGCACCCCAAGCGACCGCTACACCCGCGCCTGCTCGCCGCGCTCGCCCTGCTGACGGCGGTGCTGCTCTCGGCGTGCTCGACGACGGACGGCGGCGACACCGGTGACGGCGGCGCGGACGCGGGCGACGCGGGTGACGTCGGCGACGCGGGCGACACGGGCGACGCCGAGCTGGGACCCGGGCAGATCTGCTTTCCGGGCACCGCCAAGGCCTGCATCATCGAGGGCAGCAAGCAGGCCCTCATCTGCAACGCGTCGGGCACCAACTACGTCGAGGGCATCTGCAAGGGCCCCGACGGGCGCGACAGCCAGTGCGTCAACGACCACTGCACCGTCTGCTTCCCCGGCACCCAGCGCTGCAACGGCGAGGAGGAGGTCCAGACCTGCGCCGACGACGGGTCGGGGTGGGCCACCACCACCTTCTGCAACGGCGGGACCACCGGGCAGGTGTGCGCGCTGGAGCTCACCGGCGCGCCCTGCGAGAGCCTGTGCTCGGTGAACCTCAAGTTCAACAGCTACATCGGCTGCGACTACTGGGGCGTCGACCTGGACAACGCCTTCGTGCCCGGCGGCAACGAGCAGGGCTTCTACGACGCCGCCGGCGCCCAGTACGCCATCGTCGTCGCCAACCCGCCGGCGTCGCCGCTGCCGGCCATCGTCGAGGTGTGGCTGCGCGAGGGCGGCGTGGAGCAGAAGGTGCCCTTCCTGCTCGAGCCGTCGACGGTCCCCGGGGAGTCGCCGACCGAGGTGCCCGTGCCCACCGAGCCGCTGATGCCGGGGCAGCTCCGGGTGTTCCGCCTGCCCAAGCGCAACATCGAGGGGACCACCCAGGCCTCGCTGGCCTACCGGGTGACCGCGTCGGTGCCGGTCATCGCCTACCAGTTCAACCCGCTCGAGAACGAGAACGTCTTCTCGAACGACGCCAGCCTGCTCCTGCCGGCGACCCTGCTGGGCCGCGAGTACTTCGTGATGACCCGCGAGCAGACCTTCGACACGCTGCGCAGCACCCTCACGGTCGTCGCGGTGCTGCCCGGCACCACCACGGTCTCGGTCGACGTGAGCGCGTCCACGCTGGCCGGCTTCGTCTACCCGAAGTCGCCGGGCGAGAAGCCGATCCCGCACATGGAGCCGGGCGAGACCCGCATCTTCAAGATGCAGCAGTACGACATCCTCAACATCGAGACCGACCGCCCCGGCGCCGACCTCACCGGCTCGCGCATCCTGTCGGACCAGCGCGTGGCGGTGTTCGGCGGCTCGGAGGCGGCCAACGCGCCCAACACTGCGCGCTGCGTGAACATCGACCCCACCTCGAAGAAGGGGGTGTGCGAGTACGACGGCAAGACCCAGTGCAAGACGCTGTCGGACTGCGTGTCGGCGGGGTTCAACACCTGCTGCGCCGACCACCTGGAGCAGCAGCTCTACCCGGTGAAGGTGTGGGGCTCGAGCTACGTGGCGTCGAAGAGTTGGGACCGCGGCAAGGAGTCCGACATCTGGCGGGTGATGGCCGGCGCCGACAACACCATCGTGCTGCTGACGCCGCCGCAGCCGGGCATCGAGGTGCCGATCCTCGACCGCGGTGAGTGGTTCGAGTTCGAGAGCCGCCAGCACTTCGAGATCCACACCTCGGGCGGCAAGCCGCTGCTGGTCGGCCAGTTCCTGGCGGCCCAGGACGCGCCGGGCCCCAACACGACGGGGCAGAGCCAGAACGGCGACGCCGGCACCGGCGACCCGGCCTTCATGCTGGCCATCCCGGTGGAGCAGTACCGGCGCGACCTGGTGATCTTCACCCCCGCCGAGTACGAGGACAACTACGTGAACATCACGACGCTGACCGGCGCCGAGGTCTCGCTGGACGGGGAGGTCATCCCGCCCGGCTTCTTCGAGGTCATCGGCACGGGCACCTACAGCGTCTACCGCACGCGCATCAGCGAGTCCGGTCCGCACACCATCACGTCGAGCGAGCCGGCGGGCGTCATCGTCTACGGTTACGACCAGTTCGTGTCCTACGGGTACACGGGAGGGCTCGATCTGTCGGAGATCAACAAGGAGAGCCCGCTGTCGGGCGCCGTCTCCCCATAGGTCCACATCATGCTGAATCGACGCACCGCCCTCGCCTCCCGCTCGCTCGTCGCGTTGACGCTGCTCTGCGGTCTGGGCGCGTGCTCCGACGACGGCACGGGAGGCGCCGCGCCGGGCGGTCCCGACGCGGGCGCGGCCGACGTGACCGTGGACGCCCCGGCCGAGCTCGACGCCCCGGCCGAGCTCCCGGCCCCGACGCCCGACGCCACCGGCCCCGACGGCGACGCTGACGCTGCCTCGTCGGCCTTGAGCCTGCGTCGGGTCACCCCCGATCGCGGCTTCGCCAGCGGCGGTGACCAGGTCGAGCTGAGCGGCACCGGCTTCGCGGAGGGTCTGCGCGTCTTCTTCAGCGAGAGCCTGGCGCCCGAGGTCTTCGTGCTCAGCTCCGAGCGCGTCGTCGTGCGCACGCCGCCCCGCACCCCGGGCCTGTCCGACATTCGGGTGGTCGCGCCCGGCGGCCAGGCCGAGGCGACGCTCGAGTCGGCCTTCCTCTTCTACAACCCGGTGGACATCACCGAGGTGGTCCCGGCGACGGGCCAGGTGCTGGGCGGCGAGCCTGTCACCCTGCACGGCTCGGGCTTCTCCCCCGGCTCCAACGTGCTCATCGGCGGGCGCGCCGCCATCGAGGTCGAGGTCATCGACGACGGCACCATCGTCGCGCTGACGCCGGACGCCCCCGGGCCGGCGACCGTGGACGTGCACGTGTCCAACGAGCTGGGCGTGGGCACCCTGCGCAAGGGCTACACCTACTTCGAGTCGCCGCGGGTGCGCTCGGTCGCTCCGGCGGTGGGACCGCTGGCCGGCGGCACGGTGGTCGAGGTGCGCGGCCAGGGCTTCGTCGAGCCGCTGGTCGTGACCGTGGGCGGGCTGCCGCTGGCCCAGGTCGAGCTGCTCACGGCCGATCGGCTCGTCGGCATCAGCCCCGCCGGCGCGGCGCCGGGCCCGGTGGACGTGCAGGTGGCCACCGCCTACGGCGCCTCGACGGCCGTCGACGCCTTCACCTACCTCGAGTCCACCGAGCCGGGCGACGTGCTGGAGATCCTCGCCGTCACGCCGCCGAGCGGGCCCTCGGGCGGCGGCAACGTCGTCACCATCGTGGCCAAGGGCCTGACCACCCTCGACGACACCACCGTGCGCTTCGGCCCCAAGGAGGCGACGGTCAAGGGCGTCGACGCCGCCGGCCACGTCATCCTGGTCGAGGCGCCGCCGGGCACCGTCGGCCCGGTGGCCGTCCAGGTCGAGAACGCCAACGGGACGGACGCGGCGACCTACACCTACGAAGCCTTCGTCGCCGTCTACGAGGTGCTGCCCAACTTCGGCCCCACCGCCGGCGGCACCCGGGTGACCGTGACGGGAAGCGGCTTCGTCTCGGGCGCCAGCGTGCGCGTCGGCGCGCTCGCGGCCACCGGCGTCGCGGTGCTCTCGGCCGACACCCTGGAGGCCACCACGCCCGCCGGGAGCCCCGGCCTCGCCAACGTCACCGTCACCCAGGGCGCGCTCAGCGACACGCTGGTCGGCGGGTTCGCCTACCAGTCGGCCATGGACCTGTGGGTGGTCAGCCCCGACCAGGGCAGCCGCGCCGGCGGCACCTACGTCACCCTCAACGGGGCGGGCTTCCCCGCGGACTCCGACGTCCTGGTCGGCGGCACCCACGCCACCCACGTGAGCGTCGTCTCGCCGACCCGCATCACCGCGCGCACGCCTCCCGGCGCCGTCGGCACCGTCGATGTGACCGTCACCTCGCCGTCCAAGGGCACCGTCACCCTGCCGGCGGCCTACACCTACTTCGACCCCGAGAGCGCCTACGGGGGCACCTGGGGAAACCAGGTCGACGGCGCGGTCAACGTGACCGTGCTCAGCACCGGCGACGGGGCGCCGATCCCCGACGCCTTCGTGATGCTGTGGACCGACCCCACCACCCCCTACCAGGGTCTCACCAACTCGCAGGGGCAGGTGACCTTCAGCGGCCCCGACCTCGCGGGTGAGCAGATGGTCTCGGCCTCGAAGACCGGGTTCTCGTCGTCCTCGGTCATCGAGTACGACGCCAGCAACGTCACCATCTACCTCAACCCCATCGTGCCGCCGTCGCCGGGCCCGCCGCCCTCGGGCACCTCCCCCATCTTCCGCGGCCAGGTCGTCAACGTGACCAAGTACGTGCCCGTGCCCCTGGGCAAGTGCAGCAACAAGCCCGACGCCCCCGGCAAGCTCTGCGATCCGTGCACCGTCAAGGAGGACTGCCTGGGCCTGACCTGCTCGGAGCTTCCCCAGCAGGGCAAGTACTGCACCTCGCACTGCTCGACCAACGCCGACTGCGCGTCCGGCTTCATCTGCATGCCCATCAACGGCCAGAGCGTGCACCAGTGCGTGCCCTCCGCCGGCCGGGTGACGGCGTTCTGCGACTACACCCGGGCGTCGATCTTCAGCCCCGACTACCTGGCCTCGCCGGGTGTCGAGGTGGACGCCGACCGACGCTTCGAGCTCTCGCTGCCGGTGGGTGAGCAGGCCGTGTTCTGCTGGGGCGGCGTCCAGAACGACGACCTCGACGAGTTCACGCCCTACGCGCTGGGCATCCGCCGCCACGTCCTGGCGCTGCCCGACGAGGTCTACGAGGAGGACATCGTCCTCAACCACCCGCTCAACGGCGAGCTGAAGGTCCGCCTCGACGACCCGCCCACCGGCATCAACGGGCCCGACGTCAACGCGATGTTCATCTACCTGGATCTGGGCGCCGACGGCGTGCTCGAGTTCTTCGAGCCGGTCATCGACTTCACCGACGAGCTGACCAAGACCCACGTCCCCAAGGCGCTGACCGGGGACCTCTACGACGCCAGCTACACGCTGATGGCAGGCGCCTTCTCGTACTCCGACGACACGCAGCCCTACTCGCTGACGCTGCACAGCGGGATCCGCGAGATCTCCGACGACCGCTTCTACGAGCGCACGGAAGACGGCTTCGAGGCGCGCTCCACCGGGATCACCAAGAACATCAACGCCCTGTGGGCCGCCGGGCCCGACCAGTTCTACGGCGTGGGCACCGACGGGTTGGTGGTGCGGAACATCGGCGACACCTGGGCCGCCCAGAACACCGGCGCCAAGGAGCACCTCCGCGACGTGTTCGCGCTGCCGAGCGGCGAGGCGATGGCGGTGGGCCAGGCCGGCACCGTGGTCACCTTCGACGGGCTTTCCTGGACGGTGCAGCCGTCGCTCGGCTGGGAGGACCTCGAGGGCGTGTGGATGGCCTCGCCCACCGACGCCTTCGCCGTGGGCTTCTACGCGGTGTACCGCTACGACGGCAGCACGTGGACCGAGATGTTCGGCAACACCTCGAAGAACCTGCGCGACGTGTTCGGCTTCGGCCCGGACGACGTGTGGGCGGTGGGCACCTACGGCGCGGTCATCCACTGGGACGGCGCGGTGTGGACGACCATCCCCAGCGGGACCACCCGCAACCTCCGCGCCGTGTGGGGGCCGGCGCCCGACGACGTGACCATCGTCGGCGAGGGCGGCCTCATCCTGCACTGGGACGGCGCCGAGCTCCGGCCGGCCACGGACCCGCTCACCGACCGCACGCTGGAGGCCGTCGTGGGCCTGGGCGCCGACGACATCGTGGCCGTCGGCGCGCGCGGCGCCATCCTGCACTTCGACGGCACGACCTGGACCGACCAGAGCCTGGACGAGGTGTCCAACACGCTGCTCGCCGTGGCCGCCGCCGGGGATCGGGTGGTGACCACCGGCACCCACGAGCTGCTGCTGGGCCCCATGCTGAAGGTCCCGGAGAACATCGAGCCCGCCGAGGGCGGCACCATGGACGACGCCTACGAGATCTCCTGGACCGTGCAGACCGGCGTCGAGCCGCACTTCAACTACGTCAGCGTGGCCATCCCCTCGTTCACCGGGCCGGTGACCGAGTGGGACATGGTCGCCGACTGGGACGTGACCGACGTGCTGCTGCCCGACTTCCCGAACATCGAGGGCACGCCCGGCATCGCGCCGGGGGCCAAGCAGCTCTTCATCGTGCGCGTGTACAAGGAGGGCTTCGACATCGACAACTACTCGCTCCAGGATCTCAGCATGGGGCGGTGGCGCTCCTGGGCGCTGGACACCGTCAACTTCACGAAGCTCTGATCCCGAACGGCGAGCGATGGTCATGACGAGACTGCTTCACCCGCCGCGGTCGCTCCGCCCGAGGAGCGCGGCGCCCTGGTTGGCCGCCCTGGCCCTGGCGATGCTGAGCCTGGGCGCCTGCGGGGGCGGCGAGGGGGCCGGGCCTGACGGCGGCGGCTCAGCCGAGCTGCCCGACGCGACCGGCGGCCCGGACGACGGCGTGGCGCTCGAGCTCGGGCCGGAGGTCACGGACGCGGCGCCCGACGTGCCGGCCGAGGTCGGGCCCGAGGTCGCCGACGACGCGTTGGACGCGGGCCCCGACGCGCCTGCCCGGACGCGCCGCTTCGTCCAGGAGCCCACGGGCCTGGGCACCGACTTCGTCTACAAGGGCGTCTGGGCCGGCGAGGCCGGGCGGCTCGTCGCCGTCGGCAACGACGGGGTGGTCGTGGCCCGCGACCCCGACGGCACCTGGCGGCGCCTGAGCCAGGGAGGCGGCAACCAGCTCCTCAACGCCATCAGCGGCACCGACGCCGGGCACCTCTGGGCCGTGGGCAAGGACGGCGCGGTGCTCCAGGGCGGCACCGGCGGTTTCGGCGCGGGGGGCGGCTGCGCGACGGCCGCGGACTGCCAGGACGACGATCCCTGCACCGACGCCACGTGCCAGGACGGGCTCTGCGTGGTGAGCTCCAGCGGCGGCGCGGGCTGCTGCGGGACCACGCTGGCGTCCTGGAACTTCGATCAAGGGACGGCCAGCGGCTTCACCCAGCTCGCCCAGACCGGGGGCCTGAAGTGGCAGCCGGTCAGCCACATCGACCCGCTCACGGGCCAGGCGCGCTACACCAGCGCCCCGTCGGCGCTCTACTTCGGAGACCCCAGCAAGCCGCTGCCCGACTTCGACACGGGCCAGGCGGTGGCGGCCACCATCGCCAGCCCGACGGTGCTGCTCCCGAAATCCGGCCGCGCGACCTTGCACTTCCAGGTCTTCCTGGACGCCGAGGCCTCGCCGAGCTTCCACCTGCTCACCCTGGAGGTCGCCAGCGGGCAGACCGTGCAGACCGTCTGGAGCAAGGCGTCGCTGCCCACGGTGCCCACACCCGGCTTCGTGCCCGTCACGGTGGACCTCTCGGCCTGGCGGGGCGCGGCCGTGTCGCTGCGCTTCCGCTTCGACTCGGTGGTCTCGTCCTTCAACTTCGGCGAGGGCGTCTACCTGGACGACATCGTCATCGACTCCACCTGCGAGCAGAGCGTCGACCTCGCGCTGCCGACGCTCTTCGGGGTCGCCGCCGTGGCGCCCGACGACGTCTGGGCCGTGGGGCTGGCCGGCGCCATCGCGCACTTCGACGGCGCCTCCTGGCACGAGGTCGGCGGGGGGCCGCCCCTGGTCACCTGGAACGCGATGCACGGCGCGGGCGATCGGGTGGTGGTGGTGGGCTCCTCGGGCGCCATCGCCGTCTCCGACGGTGGCGGGGGCCTGGTGCCGGCCGAGAGCCCCACCGCCTTCACCCTGCGTGGCGTCCACAGCGCGGACGGGGTCACCTTCTGGGCCGTCGGCGACGGCGGCACCCTCATCCGCGGCGAAGGCGAGGACTGGTCGCTGGTCTCGGTGCCCACCTCGGCGAACCTGCACGCCGTGGTCGCCCTGGCCCCGACCGACGCCTACGCCGTGGGCGACGGGGGGACCGTCCTGCACTACGACGGCGCGATCTGGAGCCTGCTCACCGCGCTGCCCGCCGCGGCGTCGAAGTCCAACCTGCGCAGCGTCACCAGCGCCGGCCTCGGGCAGGTGCTCATCGCCGGCAACTCCGGGCTGGTGATGCGCGGCTCGGCGGATATCGGGTTCGTGGCCGACCCCGTCTTCATCGGCGTCGGCGAGCTGGACGCCGGCTGGAACCAGGGCGACGTCTCGATCGTCGTGGGCGAGGACTCGCAGATCTTCCGCGACGACGGCACGGGCTGGGCGCTCCAGGACGTCAGCTCGACCCAGCACCTGCGGGCCGTCTGGGGGGCTTCACCCGACGACGTGTGGGTGGTGGGCCTGGGGGGGATCATGCTGCACTGGGACGGCAGCGCCTGGGAGGTCATCCAGACCACCCTGGGCTCGCTGGAGACGCTGTGGGGGCGCGCGGCCGACGACATCTACGCGGCCGGCCACAACGGCACCATCGTCCACTATGACGGCGAGTACTGGTCGCTGGCCGCCACGCGCACCACCGAACATCTGCGCGGGGTGTTCGGCAGGCCGGGCGGCCAGACCTGGGCGGTGGGCGGCGCCGGGGTGGTGATGAAGCGGTCGGAGCTGGGCTGGGTGCGCGCGCCGGTGCAGCCGATCCCCGTGTCCGACGGTTCCCAGAAGGCGGTGACCAACACCATGCACGCGGTGTGGGGCGCGGCCGAGGACGACGTGTGGGCGGTGGGCGCCGAGGGCCAGATCCTGCACTGGGACGGCCAGACCTGGAGCTCGAAGGACCCGCGGCTCGGCGTCACGCTGCGCGGCGTGTACGGGCTGGCCGCCGACGACGTGTGGGCGGTGGGCAACGAGGGGCAGATCGTGCATTGGGACGGCGCCGAGTGGACGCCCTGGCCCTCGGGGTCGGTGGCGACCCTCTACGGCATCCACGGCGACGGCCAGGGGCAGGTCTACGTGGTAGGCGATCTCGGGACGGTCCTGCGCCTCGAGGTCAGCGACTGACGGCGTCCCCGCAGGGGCCGAGCCGCCGGCGGCGGGCGGCCGCCCCGGAGACCAGCAGCAGCGCCGCCAGCCAGCCGAGCGGCGGC
>JACKFB010000029.1 GCA_020632695.1 Deltaproteobacteria bacterium | reverse complement strand
ACCGTCCGCGAGCGCCAGGCAGACGCCCTCGGCTGGGACGCCACGGTGCAGCGCCACAAGCGCGCGCAGCAACCGGTCGGCCTGGCTGGACACCCGCGAGCGCCCGCGCTCCCACTTGGACACGATCTCGGGAGTGACCCCGAAGCGCGCGGCCAACTCGTTGCTCTTCCAGCCGAGACGCTCCCGCAGCCAACGGAACTCCGCCGGTGAGAGCCGCGAGCCCTTGGCCAGCACCAGTCGCAACACCAACTCGAGGAGCGGCGCTGCCCGAGGCCAGACATCCATCACCTCGCCACAGCCGCCGCATGTCCAACGCTCCAGCCCATCGACCACGACGCCCGGCAACGCGTCCGCGACAGGCCGGACGAGGCGCTCGGCGCTGAGCGCCCCCGAGCCGCAATGAGGGCAACGGGTCATGGCTCACCCCAGTCGGGCCTCGAAGACCGTGACGACGCAAAGGTGATCGTC
Organism: Deltaproteobacteria bacterium; assembly: GCA_020632695.1. Lineage (GTDB taxonomy): Bacteria > Myxococcota_A > UBA9042 > PHBI01 > JACKFB01 > JACKFB01. The sequence goes on along the minus strand of JACKFB010000029.1, from coordinate 39,883 downwards.
GATCTCCAACACCACAGCGAGGCGGGTGCCGAAAGCCACCCACCGTCCTGCATGCCGCCGATCCCGTTGCACATCGTCATCACGCCAGGCCACGAGTATCTCGTCGATAGCGAAGAGCTGATCGCACCCCTCGTCCGCGAGCGCCGCCAGCGCGTGAGAGGTGAGGACATTCGGTCGTCGAGGCGGCGGCTGCAGGCTTCGGGCCATCTCCGAGGAGAATTCATGCCGTACCTTCAAGGGGGCCCGGAGGAGGAAATCCCCCGGGATGCCTGCAGCCGCCGCGGCGAAAGGTATCTGCTCGCGGGGTCGTGTTTCAAGCGGCGGACGGCGAAGGTTGATAGTAGACTTCTACGGAATGAAATCTCTTGACATCGGGCAAGGTTGTCGGCATCATCGCGACCATGTTGAATCCGAGGTACAAGCGCGGCGACACAGTGGAGGTTTCGCCCGAAGACCCTTCGACGCCCGACACCACTCTGCAGGGGGTGGTAGTCCGCGTCAGCGAGTGCGGGCAGTGGCTCGATGTCGATGTCGCCGGCGAATGGATCGCCGGGGTCTGGATTTTCCGCGCGCGCCGACTAAGCATTCGTTTCATGGAGGGACTCGGCGGGCGCTCGCACTACCCGGAAGACGCGGTCCGTGCGTGCTCTGGGCGGTGAATCCGCGGTCGCTGTGTTGCGGCCGGATCGCGACGACAGTCGCCCCCGCGTACGCGGCCATCGGTAGAATCGACACAGCGCCGGTTGAACTTCTGTTCAGTGCGGGATAGAGCTGACGGTACGTGGCAGAACGGTGCCCACGACCTGCGGCGAACGGCTTTCACCAAGCGCACCACGGACGAGCGGGCTGAGATCATGGACTACGACGAGCTGTTCGAGCGCGCGACGGGGTTCGCGCCGTATCCGTTCCAGCGACGGTTCGCGCAAAGCGCTTCGCTGCCGGATCTGCTGCGGGCGCCGACAGGCGCGGGCAAGACGGCGACGGCGGTGCTGGGCTGGTTGTGGCGTCGTCGATATGCGGCGACCGACCTGCGCGCGCGCACGCCGCGGCGTCTCGTGTTCTGCCTGCCGATGCGGTCGCTCGTGACGCAGACGGCGACTGCGGCGGAGGGCTGGCTCGAGCAGCTCGGCCTCGGCGACAAGGTGCGGGTCTACAGCTTGCTGGGCGGCGCGGTGCAGGACTCCTTCGACGAGCATCCTGATGCCGATGCGATCCTCATCGGAACGCAGGACCAGCTTCTGTCGAGGGCGCTGAACCGCGGCTATGCCGTCAGCCGGTATCGCTGGCCGATGCAATATGCGTTGCTCAACAACGACTGCCTGTGGGTCCTGGACGAGGTCCAGCTCATGGGGGTTGGGCTGTCCACCAGCGCGCAGCTCCAGGCGTTCCGAGCGCTGTGGTCCTCCACAGGCGGGACGCACTCCGTCTACATGAGCGCGACGCTGGACGAGCGATTGCTGGACACCGTGGACGCTCGAGACGGGGCTCGCGCCGCGCAGTCGCTTGAAGCAGACGACCTCCGGCCCGGTCGGCTCGCGGACTGTCTGCACGCGCGCAAGTCGTTGGTGCTGGGCACGGACTTCCCCGACCCCGACGACAAGAGCTACGCGAAGGCCATCGCCACGGCGGTTGCCGAAGCTCACGTACCCGGGACCCGATCCATCGTCGTGCTGAATCGGGTGGCGCGGGCGCAGGCGGTCTTCAGCGCGCTCGATATCGGCGAAAAGGCCCTGCTCCACTCGCGCTTCCGGCCGGAGGACCGGCGGAAGGTCGAGCGCGAGGTGCTGGCGGAGGGGTGGACCGGCGTGCTGGTCGCAACCCAGGCGATCGAGGCGGGCGTCGATATCTCCTCGAAGACGCTGTTCACGGAGCTGGCTCCCTGGCCGTCGCTGGTCCAGCGCTTCGGTCGCTGCAACCGGAAGGGGAAGGACGGTGACGCGCGCATCGTGGTCATCGATCTCGAGCCGCCGGATCCGGGTCTCCCCGAGAAGGACCTGGCGAAGGCGACGGCGGACCATGCCAAGAAGGCTGCTCCTTACGCGCCCGCCGAACTCGCCCACGCGAGAGAGCTGGTCCGGCGACACCACGACGCCGCACCCCACGCGCTCGCCGCCGGGCATCCTGACGAGCAGGAGCCGGCAGGCCCGGTCATCCGGCGGCGCGACGCGTACGAGCTCTTCGACACTACCGCCGATCTGAACGGTCGCGACCTCGACGTGTCACGCTGGATCCGGGAGGCGGACAGGGCCGAGGTCCGCTTCGCCTGGCGCGACTTCGGGACGGAGCCGTCGAGAGATGCCGCGGCCTTGCACCGCGACGAGCTGTGCGCCGTGCCCATCGGCGCTGCCAAGGACTTCATCAAGAAGGCCACCAAGAAGGACGCCGACGCGTGCTGGCGTTGGGACTCGCTCGAGGGCGAGTGGCAGCGTCAAGGCGATCGGTTGGTGCCCGGGGCGGCGTATCTGCTCTCGACCAGCGCTGGTGGATACGACGGGGAGCTGGGATGGACTGGGGATCCCAAGCGTACGCCCTCGGCAGTTCCGGTCACCGCGATCCCGCAGGACGACGACCAGGCCGACCGTCTCGCGAAGAGCGCGGCCTGTTTCGTCACGCTGGCTCAGCACTCGGTCGATGCGCGTGAGGCCTGCGAGGGTCTGCGGACAGAGCTCGCCTACGACCTCCCCTGGGACGAGATCGTGGAAGCCGCTCAATGGCACGACCTGGGGAAGGCGCACGAGACGTTCCAGGCCATGCTCGTGTCGGCACTGGCCGACGATGCGTCGGAGCGCGGCCATGGTCCCTGGGCGAAGAGCGACGGGCGCGCGGGGGGGAGCAGGTGCGAGCGGTCGCATTTCAGGCACGAGCTTGCCAGCGCGCTCGCCATGATCGAGCAGGGGCGCTCGGATCTGGCGGCATATCTGGCGGCGTGCCACCACGGGAAGGTACGGCTCTCGATCCGGTCGCGACCCACTGAGAAGGGCCCCGGCGACGAGCGGCTGTTCGCGCTCGGGGTGTACGACGGCGACGAGCTTCCCGCGACCTCGCTCGGCGATGGGCTCACGGTCCCGGCCACGACCCTGCGGCTCGATCTGATGGCGATGGGGGGCGAGTTGCGACCGAGCTGGACGGCGCGCGCCCTGGGCCTCGCCGAGACGTGGGGCCCTTTCCGTCTGGCGATGATGGAGACGATAGTGCGCGTGGCGGACTGGCGTGCCTCTGCGAAGCGCGCTGCTGGCGAGGAGGCGTTGACCAATGCCTGAGCATGTACTGACGGGATGCCAGCCGGAACCGCTGGGGGCCTACCTCAAGGCATTGGGGGTACTCAGGCTCGTGAGTGAGCAGGCGGATGCGAGCGCGCGCGGCCGCTGGACGCCCGAGGGCTTTGCCATCCAGACGACCCTGGGTCGCGACGCGCTGAAGCGGTTCTTCCTCGAGGAGTATCGACCGACGCCGGTCGCGAATCCCTGGAACGGTGCAGGCGGGTTCTACTTCCGGAACGAGAAGGATACCGGCGTGCGGGAGAAGGAGACGACCGCGACCAAGACGCTGTCCGAGGTCGTGGGCTCCGCTGCGGCACGTCTGGGAGCCTTCCGAGACGCGTTGGAGGTTGCACGGCGTGAGGTGGACCGGCTGGGCCTCTCCGAGGCCCCGAAGGAGGAGGCGAAGGTCACCCTGGTCAACAGGCTGCGCGACAGGCTCAGCGATGAGGCCGTCGGGTGGCTGGACGCGGCCCTGGTCGTGGACGTGGAGTCCCTGGGGTTTCCACCAATCCTCGGGACGGGCGGTACGGAAGGAGCCTTGGACTTCGCGTCGAACTTCTACCAGCGATTGGCGGAGGTCTTCGACTTCGGGAGCGGCGCGCCGACGAAGGCCAGCGACGGGTTGTGGTCTGCTGCCATCTTCGGCCGCCCGACAAAGGGGCTGACGAAGGCGGCCATCGGTCAGTTCGACCCCCAGGGCGTCGGCGGAGGGAATGCGGCGCCCGGCTTCAGCGGCGATTCGCTGGTGAACCCCTGGGACTTCATCCTGCTGTTGGAGGGCACGCTACTCCTCGCGTCGGCGACGACGCGGAAGCTCGACCAGGTGGGCCCGGGCGCGCTCACCTATCCCTTCTCCGTGCGGGCGGTGGGGGCGGGGTATGCGTCCTCCGCGTCGGCCGATGAAGACAAGTCCCGCAACGAGCTGTGGTTGCCCCTGTGGAAGCGCCCGACCGGGCGCGAGGAGCTGGCACGCCTGTTCGGTGAGGGCCGCGCCGAGATTGGAAGGAAGGCTGCGGTTCACGCGGTCGACTTCGTGAGGGCGATCGGGACCCTCGGCGTCGACAGAGGCATCGACGCGTTCACGCGCTACGGGTTCCATCAGCGAAACGGCAAGTCGTACTTCGCGACGCCCTTGGGCCGATGGGAGGTGCGGCGCAATCCGAAGCTCGATCTCATCGATGAGCCGCTGGCGCGCTGGCTCGATCAGCTCCGGCGCGCCGCGCGGGCGCAGCACGCGGCGGCGTCGTGGGGTCGCGCCGCGAAAGCGGTCGAGCGGGCGATCTTCGAGCTGGCCAAGGCGGAGGGGCCGCTGGCGGTGCAGGCCTTGATGGGGACGCTTGCGGACGCCGAAGCGACGTTTTCTCGCTCGCCGGCAGGCCGCGAGAAGCTGCGCCCGGTGCCTCCTCTCCCGCAACGGTGGTTGGCGCAGGCCCGCGACGGCAGCTTCGAACACCAGCTCGCGATGTCGCTGGCCTCGACGCCGATTCGGGAGCGCCTGACCCTGGCGCGGTGGGGCAAGCGACAGGTGTCGTGGATGGCGCATGAGGACTATCGGACGGTCTGGGGCGAGGCGCCGCTGGCGAGAGGGCTGGCCGATGTCGTCGCTCGTGAGGACATCGAGTCGGCCCAGGTCACGGACGGGTCGGATGGGCGCAGGCCGACCCTCGCGTCGCGGCCACCCCTGGCAAGTGCCCTTCGGGCGTTTCTCGAAGGGACGGTGGATCTGGAGCGCTTGGATGCGCTGGTTCGGGCGTACGCGCTGGTTCACCCGAGCAACGTCGGCTTTCCGTCCAAGCCGGCCTCGCGGCCGGTGAGCTTCCTGCCGCCGGGCTATGCGCTGTGTGCGTTGGCGGTACACCGGGTGAACCCGGTGACGCCAGACGACCCGAAGACCCGCCTGCCGAGGACGCCAGGCATCCTCGCCGCACTGCGCCGCGGCGACGGCACGGGCGCAACAGCGGCAGCGGCGCGCCGTCTGCGGGCCGCGGGTCTGGCCCTCGCCGTCGAGGGCGTTCCGATGACGAGCGAGCAATGTGCCCGCGTTGCGGCGGCGCTCGCGTTTCCTTGCAGCGATGAGCTGGCGCGAATCTGTGTGCGCTCGATCGCGCTCGCCCCTGAGGCTGCGGACGGCGAGTCCGACGCCACTCCCTTTGTAGATTTCGGCTGAAGCACGAGACCACGACCACCAGGAGACTCATGATGGAACTGCTGCCCGATGTCCCGCGAATCCTGATCGAGGCCGATCTGCAGGTGCTGCAGGGGACCCGCTTTCAACCGACCGGCTTTCCGGATATCGGAGCCGCGTCGTACAAGCTGGCCGACGAGGCCCAGACTGCCATGTTGCTGCTCGAGTCGGAGCAGTCGGTCGCCAATCGGTTGGAGGCCGTGTGCTGGGACGCCGCCAAGGACGGCCTCGCCGCCCCGCTGACGGGGATGCCGTACGTCAGGGTCGACGACTCGGAGGGCGCGATGATGACGGCGTCGCTGCTGGAGGCCCATCGTCTCAACTCGGTGTATGTGGAGCACTCGGCCTTCTATTCGGACCAGCTCGTGCCGGCAATCGCGTACGACAAGAAGAAGCCGACCGACCTGAAGCGTCTCGCCCGGGCGCTCTGCAAGTACGACCCGAACTCGCTGATCCATGGCACCTTCCTCGAATCGATCGCTGGCACGCTGCGCCTGCCGCGGGCGCTCAGTGGCTTCATCGAGGCGCGCGACGTGCGGCCGGCGCAGTCGGGTGGCGTGAAGAACGATCGGGTGACCCCCGAGACGAAGGACAGCGACCGGAGCGCCAAGGAAGGCTACGGCAACGTGCCGTTCCATCGTGACGAGTTCACCGCCGGCAGCATCACCGCGTACTTCAAGCTCGACCTCGCACTGATTCGCAGCCTTGGACTCGGCGATGCCGTGAACCGCTTTCTGGTGGCGCTGGCACTCTGGAAGGTCCGGGCCTTCCTGGACGACGGCCTGCGCCTGCGCACCTCCTGCGATCTCGACGTCAACGGGATCACCGTGAAGCGTCCGGCGGCGGGCTGGGAGCTTCCGTCGCGGACCGCGCTCGAGGACGCGCTGCCCCGACTGATCGCGACGATCCAGGCCGAATCTCCCGAGACCTTCGGGCCCTCGCCGACGCGCACAACCTACACTGGCAAGTGAGCGGGAGATGCTGACGCTGACGATCCGATTCCTGGCCGGGCGCTATTACGCGACCGGATGGGACCATCAAGTGAACGAGGGCACCATCGAGTGGCCGCCGGCGCCGTGGCGGCTGTTGCGGGCGTTGGTCGCAGCGTCGTATCGACTCGGCGACGGGGTGGAGCCAGGGCGACTGTCAGCTCTGCTGGAGCCACTGGCGGAGTCGCTGCCCGTGTATGCGGTGCCCGCGTGGGGGGAGGGGCATGCGCGCCACTACATGCCACTCGACAACAAGGGGCTGCCGGGGGACAAGTCGGCGCTCGTCTTCAATGCGTTCGTGGCTCCGGGTTCGGGTGCGGACGCGCCGGACGGGGCCCTGGCCGTCGTATGGGAGGATGTCTCGCTCGACGATGAAGCCTTCGAGCTGCTTCGAGTGTTGTGCGAACAGCTGGGCTACGTCGGCCGCGCGGAGAGTTGGGCCGAGGTGACCCCCTCGCGCGAGCCGAGCGATGCCACCATCAACTGTCGGCCTGCGGGAGACGAGGTGCGCGGCGAGCGGGTCAGGCTCATGGCCCCAGCGCGCCGTGCCGAGCACCTCGCCTGGTACGAGCAGGAGACGGGCGGAAGGAAGAGCAAGCTTCCGCGCACCCTGCTGGAGGTGTTGGGGCAGGACACGGGGGAGCTCCGCAAGGCGGCGTGGTCGAGCGTCCCCGGCGCGCGATGGGTGGTGTATGACCTCGCGCGGAAGCGCGCGAAGAGGCGGGCGCCGGCGAGTGCCGGTCCGCCGCCGACTTGCGCCCTGTACCGATTGTCGGGGCCGGTGCTGCCGTCCGTGACGAAGACCTTGCAGGTGGGCGACCGCTTCCATCAGTCGCTGGTCTCCTGGAGCTCGATGCTGAATCCTGCGGAGCGGCCGATGGAGGTGTTCGTTGGCCCGAAGGAGCGCGAGCCGGATAGTCGCGACAGCCCCCACGCTGCGGTGATGCCTTTCGACGGTACCGGCGACGGGCGTCTCGACCATGTGCTGGTGTACGCACCGCTCGGCTTCGACGAGCCAGCGCGTCGCGCGCTCGAGTATGGTCGAACCCTCAGGGGGGTCGGCGCCTACAAGTACCGGGTGACCCTGATAGGACTGTGGCGAGAAGACGAACTCTCCAGCATGGACGAGCACGAGTTGCCGCCGATGCTGCGCTCGGCGCGGCGGTGGCGGTCGGCGACGCCCTTCGTTCTGACGCGCCACCCGAAGCTCCGAGCAGATGGCAGCGCGAAGGACGCGCCCGACTCCCAGCTCCTGCGGGCATTGACGTCTCGCGGCAAGATCGAGGACGGCGCCGCTCCGCCTCGCATCTCCGAGCTGGACAAGCTCGTGCTTCCGGGCGGGCGAGACATCCCGTGGTACCGATTTCAGCGCGTGCGTCTGAAGGGCCCCAAGGGAACCCGCGCACTCGACCGAGGCTACGGCTTCGAGATCGAATTCGAGCACGCTGTTCGGGGCCCGATCACCGGCGGCTACGGACGCTTCTTCGGTCTCGGTCAGCTTCTCCCGGTCGACGATTGAGTCGCGACACCGAGACCGCCCGCCCGATGCAGCGGCTGCCGGCGAGCGAGGCGTGGAGGGACTTCGAACGGCTCATCGACGACGTGGGCACCAACCACAGCCCGGTGCTCATCGTCGGCACGCGGAGCAACGCTGTCCTGGTGAGCGAGGAGGGCTGGCGGGGCCTGCAGGAGACGCTGCGCCTGGTTCAGGTGCCTGGGATGGCCGGCTCCATCCTGGAGGGCCTGGCGACGCCTCATGAGGCGATGACCGACGAGCTGGAGTGGTGACCTGCCGGCCCTGGCCCGCACGCGGCGGGCGCGGGAAGGTGGCTTGGCGTGGTCTGGCGGGAGGCTGGACGCGGGAGATCGGGTGGCTTAGGGTGCCCTCGAGGCTCTTGTGTTGGAGGGAGCGCCGCGGATGGTTGGGGTGGCGGACCTTGGCGCCCTCGAGGCGGAGACCGACGCAGTGCTCGAGGAGCTCGAGTCGACGGGTCGCGCCTGGGTGATCGGAGATGCGGGGACCGGGCGTCGGAGCCTGGTCGAAGAAGTCGTGAGGCGGACGGCCGGGGCTCTGTTGGTCGAACTCCCGGAGCTGGGACCGGATGCGTCGGTTCACGGGTTGGTGCAGCTCGCCGCGGGCGTGGACGACGCCGTGATGCGGGCCGAGGTACTTCGGGACGCACGCCCGATGGGTGAGCGCGGCGCGGAGGTCGCCCGACACCTTTCCAGCGCGGGGCGCGTCGTCGTGCTGCGCTTGCCGCGGTCGTGGTCGGCGGTCGGGGCAGATGACGGACGGCGCTCGGAGGGCGCGGACGTGCAGGCCTTCAGGCGCCGCGCGTTCGAGCTGATCGGCGGGGTGTTGAGCGTAGCTTCGCTGCGCGTCGTGCTGGTGACCGCGCACGCACTCAGTGCGGAGAGGATTCGCTGGGACTTGGAGCGCTGGCCCCAGCACCGGCTGGGACCCGTGGCGGCCCGGTGGGACTCGCTTCGCGACGAGGGGCGCTGGGGGACCTACGCTGACCATGCTCTGGCGCTCCATGCGGCGGGGCTGCGCGCCCATGTCCCGGGAGTGAGCCCCATCGCCCTGCGCCTGGGCGTCGGCCTCGTGGGGTTGGGCGAGGCTGCGCACAACGTCGCGAAGACGCTCGGCTCCGCCGGTGCGGAGCGCCGGTTGCTCGAGAGGGCCGAGTCGCGGTTGGGCGAATCGAGGTCGGCGGAAGCGAGGGACGCGCTGCTGCGCTTCGCTCTCAGTCGCTTCAGCGTCTCCCGAGGCGATGTGCTGCGGATCGCGGCGCCACCGGACGCGGACATCCCGTTGCTCACCGAGTGCTTCGGCTACGGTGAGGACGAGCTGCGGATGTCCGAAGCCGTGCGGCAGCGGTTGGTCGGACTGTTGCCGGGCGGGTCGCGCAGGAAGGGGCGGTCGCCCGACGCGGCGCGCTTCGATGACGCGCATCTGGCCTGGGCCAGGGTGCACGAGCGCCTCGACGGCGTCTCATCCGCGGTGCAGGTGGGCGCGCCGAGCGCGCTGCACTGGCTGGAGCGGGTGCATCACCTGGCCCATTCAGGATCGGCAGGGGCCTCGGAGTGGCGCAGGCTCGAGATTGCGCACCGCGAGCAGCTCTGGGACCGCGCGCGCGCCCTCAGTCGTGTGCATCGGCAATACGCGGAGGCCGCGGCGCTGTACGCGAGGTGTGTCGAGCTGGACCGAAGTGACGCCTACTCGTGGCACTACCTGGGCTTCAACCTCGAGCGGGCTCGGGTGGACGCGCCTCGGGCGGAGGCCGCGTACGAGGAGGCCGTGCGGTTGGATCCGCCCAACCCGTGGTGGAATGGCCGGCGCGTGCGCTTTCTGATCAAGCGCAGCAAGTTCGGGGCGGCGCGGGCGGCGTGGGGCGAGGCAGTGAAGTCGGTCCTGAACGACCCGACGGGGGCAACGGCCGCTCCCTCGCTCGCCCCGGCGGGCCTGGACCACCCGGGTGGGTGGCCGACGTACCACCAGAAGGGGACGACGGCCGATCCCTGGCTCGCCAGGCATCTGCACGGCCAGGTGGCCCGAGATTGGGTCGACCACGGGCGACCCGCGGACGCGAGCGAGGTGCTTGCTGGGGTGGCGCCGCAGGTGCTCGCTCGGGAGGCGGAGCTGCGGGAGTTGGAACAACGAGTCGCGGACGCCCTCGAGGTGGAGGCGCTGGGCGGCGCGGTCTATCCCCCTCGCTTCCCGATGGCGAGCCGTTGGCAGATGCCTGCCGAGCTGCCGGAGCGTGATGCGGAGTTGGGCACGCTCCAGTCCTGGCATCCAGCGCGTGTGGTGAGCGCCGAGCGGGATGCCGTGACGGTCATCGCCGCGACCACCGAAGACGAACCCGACGAGCGGCGCCTGTTCGAGCGGACCATCGAGGCCGATCGGTGGGAGAGGGCGTCTGATGCCCCCGCCCATGAGGCGCACGGGTGGTACTTCATCGGCGTCTATGGTGAGGGCGAGCTGAGAGTCGTGCGGAGCGTAGCGGACGATCCGCAGTTCGGAAGCGACCGTCGTAGACACAAGGTGGTCCGGCAGTCGTACGCGTCCTTGTGGACGGACTGAAGCCCGACGAGCTGGCGCAGCTCGACGGGCTCGACAGGGGTCTGCTCCACGTGTTCGTCGCCGGTCCTGGCGTGGGCGAAGGCCTGGCCATTGCGCTTCCGGGGGCGGGATGGGTACTGGTCGATGGCTGCCGAGCGGGCGGCGACCTGCCGCTGCGAGAGATCCTGAGCAGGTGGCGAGCCGCTGACGAGTCGGTCGAGGCCTACGTCTTCACGCATCCGCACGCCGACCACGCGGATGGGATCGCCGAGCTCGTCGAAGCGACGGCGCCACTGCGGATATGCGTCGCCGGGGCGACGCGGCCGGAGCGGCATGTCTTCCAGCTCGCTCGCGACGCCGCGAAGGGAGATTCCGCGGACGCCGATGAGTTCGGGTCGTTCGCCCTGGCCCGAGAGGTGTTGAACGCCCTGCAGGCGATGCGGACGTGGGAGGAGGACCTGCAGCGCAAGGTCGACGCCTGGTACGATGGATGCTCATTGCAGATCGGCGCGGTGCAGATCCTGGTGCGCGCGCCCTCCGGGGGCGAAGTCCGGGCTTTCATGCGGAGAGGCGGCGCGGTCGAGCGGCTCCGGAAGCGTGCCAACGACCTCAGCCTCGTCGTCGAGGTGCGCTTCGGCCGATGCAGGGTCGTGCTGGGCGGCGACCTGCCGAGGCTCCGCGGGAACGCGAAGGTCGCTAGCGGTTGGGATGCGGTGATGAGACGGCACGGCCATCTGGGCACGCACAGCGGGTTCAAGGTGCCCCATCATGGCTCGCGCGAGGCGCTGCACCCGAAGATGAACACGGCGCGGGGCCAGGATGAGCGCGCCTGGCTGGTCACGCCCTACAACGCGAGCCATCTGCCGCGATTCGACCCCGAAGAGGGTGCTCAGGCGCTGCTGGCGAGCGAGCCACGCCTGCTGGTCACGGCGATGCCGGCGTCGCGGGCGACTGCGGGCGGCCGCCTGCCGGCGTCAGGGGTCATAAGGCGCAGCCAAATCGTTGCTCGGAGCACGGTGCAGCCTACGGGCAACCCCTTCGTCGACGGGGGGCGCGATGTGCGGCCGGCGAAGAGGATGCGCCCGCTCGACGCCGTGTGGTGCGTGGCTTTCGACCAGACGGGCGCGCTACGCGGTCTGTGGCGAGGACGCGAGGCCTTCGTGCTGGAGGAGTGACGCGCGGCGTCCGAGTGCGCTCACTCGTAGCGGGCCAGGGCTTCGCGCAGCTCGGCGTGGACGGCGTCGCGGAGCCAGGCGGGTTCGAGGACCTCGACGTTGGGGCCCCAGCCGAGGGTGAAGGGGATCAGCTCGCGGCCGGTTGCGGTGAAGTGGAGCTCGCAGCCGCCGTCGGGGAGGGCGGTGAGCGTCTGGGTGGGGTGCCAGCGGCGGGTGCTGACCAGGGGGGCGACCTTGGCGTCGAAGCGCAGCCGTACCGGGGCGGGGGATTCGCCGCCGCGGTGGATGCCGAAGGTGCCCTCGAGCAGCTTCTCCGGGGAGTACTCGGAGGGGCGGGGGTAGTCGAAGGTGGCGTCGGGCAGGGGGGTGACGGCGCGGATGCGCTCGATGGCCAGGGTGCGCGTGGCGCCGTGGCTCTCGCAGACGAGGTAGACCGTGCGCTTGTAGAGCAGGAGGGAGTACGGTGCGGCGGCCTTGTAGCTGCGGTGGCCGCCGTCGGGCTTCTCGTAGTCGATGGCGACGCGGTGGTTGCCGAGGATGGCGGTGACCAGCGTCTCGAGGGTCTCCTGGTGCTTGCCGTAGTCCTTGTCGGCCTCGTGGACGACGTGGAAGCGCCGGGAGAGGTCCTTGTGGATGCCGTCCAGCGCTGGGTTGAGGCGGGCGAGCGCGCCCTCGAAGGTCTCGAAGGCTCGGGCGAAGCGGGTCTCGTGCATGATGCCGGAGACGAGCTCGCGGCCGAAGAGCAGCGCCAGTCGGGTCGGCAGGTCGAGGCCCAGGCCGGCCTGGCGCCAGCCGTCGTCGACCACCCATCGGGTGTCGCGGCCCTCACCCTCCTTGTGGATGGGCACGCCGTGCGCGCAGAGCGCCTCGAGGTCGCTGAGCGCCAGCCGGCGATTGCAGCTCGCGTGGCGGGCGGCCTGGACCGTCGTGATGTGCCCGCGGTGCAGGAGCGCGTGCAGGATGCCGAGGCGGCGGGACCAGGTCGCGGTGCGGGTGTCGGAAGGCATGGGGCGAGGGTAGGGCGGCCGGGGCCGGGGGGCGACTTTCTGGGGCGGGCGCGGGACGCCGCGGTGGGCTTGCGGGGGTTCGGGGCCGGGATATGATGGGCTCATGGTCACGGTGGAGTTCACGCGGCATCTGTTCCGGTTCTTCCCGCAGCTCGAGGGGCAGGGGGTCGAGGTCGAGGCTTCGACGGTGGCCGAGGTGGTGCGGGAGCTCGAGAAGCTGGCCCCGGGGATCGCGGGCTATGTGTGCGACGAGCGGGGGCGGCTGAGGCCGCACGTCAACGTGTTCATCGACAACGAGCGGGTGGCGGATCGGGGGCGGCTGGGCGACCCGGTGGAGCCGGGCTCGCGGGTCTTCATCATGCAGGCGCTGAGCGGAGGGTAGGGCATGTCGGATCGGATCCTGGTGGGCACTCGGAAGGGCACTTTCGCGGTCGACAAGAACGGGCGGGGCTGGAAGCCGGCGCTCATCGGCCACGCCGGGGCCGGCTCGAACTTCGTCGCGCGGGACCCGCACTCGGGCACGCTGTGGGCGCTGCTGGGGCACGGACACTGGGGCGCCAAGCTGTCGCGGTCGCGCGACGACGGGTGCACCTGGGAGGACGCGCCGCAGGTGGCGTACCCCGAGGGCGCGCGCTACATCGGCACCGAGATCCCCGTCGAGGAGGGGCCGCCGCCCTCGGCCATCCGGCCGGCGACGCTGCTGAAGCTGTGGTACCTGGCCTTTGGCGAGCCGGGGCGGATGTACATCGGCACCATCCCCGGCGGGCTCTTCGTCAGCAGCGACGGCGGCGAGAGCTTCGAGCTGAACCGGCCGCTGTGGAACCACGAGTCGCGGGGCGGCGACCTCTTCAACGGCGACGGCACGGGCAAGACCGACTGGTTCGGCACTCCGGCGTCCGATGGCGAGTTTGCGGCCGGCATCCACTCCATCTCGGTGGACCCGCGCGACCCCAAGCGCGTGCTGGTGGCGGTGTCCACGGCCGGCGTGCTGGAGACCACCGACGGCGGTCAGACCTGGCGCGGGCGCAACAAGGGGATGACCAACGACTACCTGCCCGACCCGGCGGCCGAGTGGGGCCACGACCCGCACTTCATCGAGCACTGCGCCGGCGACCCCGACCACGTCTGGCAGCAGAACCACTCCGGCGTGTTCTACAGCGCCGACGGGGCCAAGACCTGGAAGAAGGTGAGCCAGCCCGACAAGGGCGTGAACTTCGGGTTCCCGGTGGCCGTGGACGAGCGCGACGGGCGCACGGCGTGGCTGGTGCCGGGGCGCGCCGACAGCGAGCGGATGGCCATCGGCGGCGGGCTCTTCGTGGCGCGCACCCAGGACGGCGGCGAGACCTGGGAGCAGCTCCGCGCGGGGCTGCCGCAGGAGAACGCCTACGACGTGGTGTATCGCCACGCGCTGGCGGTCAGCGGCGACCGGCTGGCCTTCGGCAGCACGACGGGCAACCTCTACGTCAGCGAGGACCGCGGCGAGAGCTGGCAGACCGTGGGCAACAACCTGCCGCCGGTCTACTCGGTGCGCTTCGCCTGACGGGCGGTCCGCGGCGGCGCGGCGCCGGTGACGGGCGGTCCGCGCTGGCGCGGCGCCGGGCGGCGTGGCAGGCTTCGCCCATGGACGACACGACGACGGATGGCGCTGGGCGGGTGAGCTTCGAGGTCCGCGGCATGGTCGCGGTGGCGACGCTGTGCCGGGCCGCGAAGATGAACGCCTTCGACCGGGCGATGCTGCGCAGCCTCTCGGAGGCGTACGCGCACTTCGAGGCGGACCCGGCGCTGCGCTGCCTGCTGCTGCTGGGCGAGGGCGAGCACTTCACCTCGGGGCTGGAGCTGAGCGACGTGGGGCCGGCGGTGGCGCGCGGCGAGTCGCTGTTTCCAGAGGGCGGCGTCGACCCGCTGGACCTGGCCAACCCGCGGCGGCGAAAGCCCGTCGTGTGCGCGGTGCAGGGCTGGTGCATCACCATCGGCATCGAGCTTCTGCTGGCGTCCGACATCCGGCTGGCGGCGGCGGGCACGCGCTTCGCGCAGATGGAGGTGCAGCGCGGCATCATGCCCTTCGGGGGCGCGACGCTGCGCATGCCGCAGGTGGCTGGCTACGGGAACGCGATGCGGTGGCTGCTGACCGGCGACCGCTTCGACGCGGCCGAGGCGCTGCGCATCGGGCTGGTGTCGGAGGTGGTGCCCGAGGCGGAGCTCGGCGCGCGGGCGCTGGCCATCGCCGAGCGGGTGGCCGCGCAGGCGCCGCTGGCGGTGCAGGCGACGCGGGCCTCGGCCATCGCGGCGCTGGAGAGCGGGCCGGTGCCGGCGTCGCGGCGGCTGGAGGGCGAGGCGCGGCGGCTGATGGGGACGGCGGACGCTCGGGAGGGGCTGCAGTCCTTCGTCGAGCGGCGGGCGGCGCAGTTCAAGGGCGAGTGAGCGCCTGAGCGCTCGCGGCCGACGCGGCCGCGGACGAGGTGAGGTCGGGGTGGGCGTGCGCGCGGGGTCGGGGCAGATGTGGCGGGCGGTGGCCGTGGGGCTGGTCATCGCCGGGGCGTTGTTCTGGGCGCGGTCGCCGGGGCGCGGCGGGGGCGAGGCTGGGGCCGGGGCCGGGGCCGGGGCCGGGGCCGGGGCCGAGGCCGGGGCCGGGGCCGAGACCGGGGCCGGGGCCGAGACCGAGACCGAGACCGACGCCGAGACCGGGGACCGAGACCGAGACCGAGGCCGGGACCGAGGCCGAGACCGAGGCCGGCGCCGAGGCCGGGGCCGAGACCGAGACCGGCGCCGAGCCCGAGACCGAGACCGGCGCCGAGCCCGAGGCCGCGGCGGGGACTGTCGCCGGGGCTGGGGTGGAGGACGGTCTCGCGTCGAGTGCGCCATCTGGTATCCTGGGCGGACACTGGGGGCTCGGAGGCGAGAGATGACGAGACGGGCAGGGCGCGTCGGCGCGGTGTTGCTCGTGCTGGCGGCGTCGGCGTGCGGCGACTCGTCGCCGGGGGCTGGCGGCGACGTGGTGGGGTCGCCTGATGGCGGCGGTGACGCTGGCGGCCTCGACGTTGCGGGGGATGCGGACGTCCCTCTCGTGGCTTCGTGCGAGGGCCAGCCCGCCGGCTCTCCCTGTGACGACGGCGACCCGTGCACCCTCGACGACCGCTGCCAGTCCGGCATATGCGCGGGCGGCGAGAACGACCCCTGCGACGCCGAGGGGCCTTGTCGCGCCGGCACCTGCCAGGCGGGCGTGGGCTGCGTCTACTCGGACGTCCCCGACGCCACGTCCTGCGACGTCGCCTGCTACGGCCAGGCGACCTGTCAATCCGGCAAGTGCCAGCCGGTGACCTCGACCCGCGTGGTCTGTCCCGCCTCCACCGATCCCTGCGTGGCGCAGTGGGGCTGCGAGGCCGCCACGGGCGCCTGCACCCTGCCCATCCCGGCCCCCGAGGGCACCACCTGCGACCTCGACGCCGACAAGTGCTCGCTCGACGCGTGCGACGGCGCCGGCAACTGCGTCGCCAGCGGGCAGACCGAGACCTGCGCGGCGGCGAACGCCAAGAGCCCCTGCTGGACCTGGACCTGCACGGCGAAGACCGGCTGCATCCAGACCCTCTTCGTCGAGGGCATCTCCTGCAGCGACGGGAACCCGTGCACGGTCAACGACACCTGCCTGAAGACCCCCGCGGACCAGGAGACCTGCCTGGGCACGCCGCTGGCCGTCGACGATCAGAACCCCTGCACCGACGACGCCTGCGTCGGTGGGGTGGTCGTCCACACGCCGGTCGACGGCGTCCCGTGCGACCCGGACTCGCCGTGCTCGGCCCTCGGGACCTGCTCGGCCGGCGCCTGCGTGGCCTCCTCGCCCTGCGCCTGCACGGTGGACTCCGACTGCGCGCCGCCCTCGAACGCGTGCGACGGCAAGCCCTTCTGCGACAAGAGCGGCGCCAAGCCGGTCTGCGGCATCCTCCCCGGCACGGCCATCCAGTGCCCGACGCCCGCGGATCCCTGCCGGGTCGCCTCCTGCGACGCCGCGACCGGGAGCTGCGGCTCGGCCCCCGGCCCGAACGGCCTCGTCTGTGACGACGGGAACCCCTGCACCACCGTCGACACCTGCCTCGCCGGCGTGTGCACCGGCGCCGTCCCGCTGACCTGCGCCCCGGGCGGGGCCTGCGAGGAGGCGGGCGTGTGCGATCCCGCCAGCGGGAGCTGCAAGTACGCCGCCAAGGCGCCGGGCGCCGCGTGCAGCGACGGCGATCCCTGCACCCAGGGCGACGCCTGCCTCGCCGGTGCCTGCGTCTCCGGGGCCCCGGTGACCTGCCCCGCGCCCGCGACGTGCGAGGCGTCGGTGGCCTGCGATTCCGTCACCGGCGCATGCGTGCCCACCCCCGCCGGCGACGGCGCCGCCTGCGACGACGGCGACCCCTGCTCGGCCGGTGACGGCTGCGTGGCCGGGCTCTGCGAGGCCTCCTCCGACGCGCCCGACGGCACCCCGTGCGGAGACGGGCTCATCTGCCAGGCCGGCCAGTGCCTGCCGCCGCCCGACCCGCCCGACCCCACCCAGATCTCCCGGCTGGCCGTCGGCTCCGACCACGTCTGCTTCGTCCGCGCCGACGGCTCGGTGGCCTGTTGGGGGCGCAACGACCGCGGCCAGCTCGGCATCGGCCGCGAGACCCCCAACCAGACCATCCCCGTCGACGTCATCGCCCTGCCCGCGCCCGCCGTGAGCGTATCGGCGGGCCGCGACACGAGCTGCGCGCTCCTCGAGGACGCCACCTTGTGGTGCTGGGGCTGGAACAGCTCGGGCCAGCTCGGCGTGGGCACCACCGACAAGACGGCCACTCCCGACCGCGTGCTGGGGCTCAGCCAGGCCGCAGCGCTCGCCGTCGGCGGCCGCCACGCCTGCGCCATCAGCGCCGACCAGCACGTCTACTGTTGGGGCCCCAACCTCCAGAAGCAGCTCGGCGACCCGGCCGTGAGCCAGAGCCTCTTCCCGCACAAGGCCCTGGTCGTCGACGACGCGCTGCAGCTCGCGTCGGGCTTCCAGCACAGCTGCGCCTTGCGCGAGGGCGGCGTCGTCTCCTGCTGGGGCGACAACCCCTCGGGGCAGGCGGGCCAGGCCAGCCCCTCGACCATCGACGAGCCCACCGCCGTCGCCGGTCTGTCGGGCGTCACCTCCATCGCCGCCGGGCTCTCGCACACCTGCGCCGTCGCATCGGGGGGCGTGCAGTGCTGGGGCAGCAACGGGTCCGGGCAGCTCGGAAGCGCCGGCGTGGGCAGCGGGGCGGTACCGGTGGCCGTGAAGAACCTCAGCGACGCCGTCCAGGTGGCGGCTGGCGACGACTTCGCCTGCGCGGTGCGCCAGACCGGCGCCGTGGTGTGCTGGGGGCAGGGGACCAGCGGGCAGCTCGGCGATGGCGGCGAGGTCAAGTCCACCTCGCCGGTCACCGTGGCGGGGCTCGGCGGGAAGGTCGAGGTCGCCGCCGGCCCGGACTTCGCCTGCGCGCTCGGAAGCGACGAGCGCATCGACTGCTGGGGCAACGACTTCTATGGACAGCTCGGCGACGGCACCACCGAGGACACCGCGCTGCCGGTGGCGGTCGTCGAGCTGGCCGACCACGCGGTGTGCGGCGCCTGTGACGACGGCAACCCGTGCACGACCGACTACTGCACTCCGGAGGGGTGCCAGCCGGTCGGGTTGCCCGACGGCACGCCCTGCGCCATCGGATTCGCCTGCTCCGCGACCGCCTGCACGGAGCCGATGGCCGTCACGGCGCGGCTGGCCGTCGGCAACGACCACGCGGTGTTTGCCCGCGACGACGGCAGCGTGGTCGCCTGGGGCGCCAACGACCAGGGCCAGCTCGGCCTCGGCGAGACGCAGACCGTGCTGCGCACCTTCCCGCGGGACGTACCCGGCCTCCAGGGGGTCGTCGGCGTCACCGCGCGCGAGGACCAGTCCTGCGCGGTGCGCGACGACGGCAGCGCGGCGTGTTGGGGCAACGGGTCCAGCGGCGAGCTCGGCGACGGGACCGGCGTGGACCGTTGGGCGCCCTCGGAGATCATCGGCGGCCTGGAGTTCGCCGATGTCCGCATGGGCGACCACCACGCCTGCGGCCTCACCTCCGAGGGGCGCGTCTATTGCTGGGGCTGGAACGTCAACGGGCAGCTCGGCAAGGGCGGCTCGGTCGGCGGCACGGCGCTGGCGCCGACGCCCGTGGTGGGGCTAGTGGACGCGGTCGCGCTGGCGGTCGGCGAGGACCACAGCTGCGCCATCCGCGCGGGGGGCCGCCTGGTGTGCTGGGGCGACGGGTCGGGCTGGAGCCTGGGCAACGGGCTCGCCAACGACGGGACGCAGCCGGTGGACGTGGCGCCCGGCAAGGCGGGGCTGGTGCTCGCGCGGGCGGTGGTCGTCGGCGTGTCGCACACCTGCGCGCTGACGCTCGAGGGTGGCGTGGCGTGCTGGGGCGAGGAGGCGTCGGGAGCGCTGGGCCTGGGGAACGCCGGGTCGAAGAAGACGCCGGCCACGGTGACCATCAGCGGCGTGGAGGCGCTGGCCGCCGGGCGCCGGCACGTGTGCGCGCTGAAGACCGGCGGGACGCTCGCCTGCTGGGGGACCAACGCCGAAGGCCAGGTCGGCAACGGCGACACGGTCAAGCAGACCACGCCGGTCGCCGTCCCCGGGCTGACCGGGGTCACCGACGTCGCGGGGGGGCTCGACTCCACCTGCGCGCGCCGCAGCGGCGGCGAGATCGTCTGCTGGGGGGGCGGCTCGGAGGGGCAGCTCGGCGATGGCACCACCGACGGGCACCTCGCGCCGGCGCCGATCATCGGGCTGGCGCCCTTCGGGGCCTGCGGGGTCTGCGACGACGAGGATCCCTGCACGACGGACGCGTGCGCGGCCACCCTGGCCTGCGAGGTCGGCCCCGACACCGACGGGCTG
Source organism: Deltaproteobacteria bacterium (assembly GCA_020632695.1). GTDB lineage: Bacteria > Myxococcota_A > UBA9042 > PHBI01 > JACKFB01 > JACKFB01. The sequence goes on along the minus strand of JACKFB010000029.1, from coordinate 20,291 downwards.
CCCTGCGCACCGTTCGGCGCCTGCGCGTCGGGGGTGTGCGGCGCGGGGCCCGACCTGCGCACGCGGCTCGCGGCGGGAGCCAGCCACACCTGCGCGGTGCGCGCCGACGGCTCGGCGGCCTGCTTCGGCGACAACACCAAGGGGCAGCTCGGCGTGCCGGACATCGCCGGGTCGTCGAGCCCCGTCGAGGTGCCGAGCCTGGCCCCCTTCGTCGACATCGACAGCTTCGAGCGCCACACCTGCGCGGTCACCGACCAGGGCCGGGTGGTGTGCTGGGGGCTCAACGACGACGGCCAGCTCGGAAACGGCGGCAAGGTCACCGGCCCCGATCTGGTCGAGGCGGCGGGCCTCGCGGAGGCCATCGACGTCTCGGTGGGCAGCTATCACACCTGCGCGCTCTCCAGCGGCGGACAGGTGCACTGCTGGGGCCGCGACTTCGGCCACCAGGTCGGCAACGGCCCGCCCACGGCCGATGTGCTCGAGCCCTTCGCCGTGCCGCTGGATGCGCCCGCCGTGCAGGTGGTGACCGGCGACTCGGCGTCGTGCGCGGTGCTCAGCGGCGGCTCGCTGCGCTGCTGGGGCGACAACGTCTCGTGGCAGCTCGGCGACGGCACGGACGACGACCGCATCTGGCCCGCCGCCGTTGCGCCCGGCTCGGCGAAGCTGTGGCAGGCCACCGCGATGGCGCTGGGTCTCGGCCACGCGTGCGCGCTGCGGCCTGACGGGACGCTGGCCTGCTGGGGCGACAACGGCGAGGGCAAGCTGGGCGGCGGCCCCGGGCTCGCGGCGCACGTCCCGCGGGCGGTGCCGAGCTTCAGCGGCGTCGCGAGGGTGGCCGCGGGCCACCAGCACACCTGCGTCATCCAGACCGACCAGACCCTGGCCTGCTGGGGCGCCAACTTCGACGGCCAGATCGGCACCGGCGACACCGCCACCGTGAGCGGTCCGACCACCGTCGCCGGCCTCGCCGGGGTGACGGACTTCACGCTGGGCGAGGCGCACACCTGCGCCATCGCCTCGGGCACGCTCTACTGCTGGGGCCGCAACGACAAGGGGCAGCTCGGCCTCGGCACCAGCGGCGCCGACGTGCCGACGCCGACGGCGGTGGTCGACTGGCCCTGACGCGGCCGAGGCGCCGTCAGCGGCGGCTGCGCGGCCCGCTGGCGGCGTCGCGACCTCGGGCGGCCCCTGCGACGGGCCTGGAGCCCGTCTCGGTGCGCCCTTCGGCCTCGCCACCACCAGCGGGCCGCTCGCTCGCCGCTGCCGGCGCCTCGGGATCGGGGCTGGCAGCCACTGTCGCGTCATCGACCTCGCCGGCGTTTGACGACCACGGTCGCCAGCTGCGACGGTGACGCATCACCATGAGCAATTGCTCGGACCGAAGGAGGTATCGGGATGCGTGCAGCGATCATCGGGCTCTCGCTGGCAGTGGCCTTTCTCCTCGGCGTCGTCGCGTCCAGCGCGCCCGGCCCCGCGGCCTTCGCCCACGAAGGAGCGGCGCCGCCAGCTCGCGTCTGGGAGGGCATGTGCCTGGACAAGGACAAGGGCGGCGTCGACCAGGACTGGGTCAACAACGACCTCTACAAGAGCGATGGGTGGAACCAGGCCATCATGCGCTACGGCGCCGAGGGGTGGGAGCTGGTGCAGGTCATCCAGGGCAAGGAAGGCGAGAAGATCACCGCCGTCTGCTTCCGTCGGCTGCGCTGATCGCGTGAGAGCGGCGGCGGGCGGGCGATCGACGCCTCGGCCGGCTGGCTCGTTGCTTCGTTCGCCCCGGGCAGGCAAGCTCGGCGCGTTCGAGGTCCGGCCCGCGGGCGTCCGTCTGCGCCTGCGCCGCCGCCTCAGCGAGGAGCAGCGATGGCGTCTCGGAGCTGGGCGATCTGCCTGACCGCGTGTCTGGTGATCGCGAGTGCCGCTTGTGGCGGCTCGGACGGTGGGACGACGAGCGACACCCGGTCCGACGTGCCGCTCGACAGCGACGCCGCCGCCCCGGACGCGGCAGACGCTGCGGACGTCGCGCCGGACACCGACTCCGAGGTCGGCCCCGACACCGTGACCCCACCGAGCACGGTCTGGGCGCGCCGCGTCGAAGACCCGAGCGACCTGATCGGCGGCCCGGGAGCCTACGCCCGCGTCGGCAGCTCCTGGGTCATCGGCAACGAGCGCGCTCGCTTCATCATCCAGGACAAGGGCGCCGCTGTCGGGCTGCAGCTCTTCGGCGGCAACCTCATCGACGCCGACCTCGCGCGCCCTGACGGCGAGCCCGGCCGCGACAGCTACCGCGAGATGTTCGCCCTGGTGGACTTCCGGGTACTCCGCCCCACCTCGGTCGCCGTCCTCGACGACGGCGCCTCGGGCGAGCAGGCGGTCCTCCGGGTCAGCGGCACCCTCGAGAAGTCGGGCATCCTGGGATTTCTCGACGACTTCGCCGACGACACCGCCTTCAACGTCGACCTCGACTATGTGCTGCGCCCCGACACCACCCTGCTGATCCTCCGCACCCACATCCGGACCGTCGACGGCAGCGCGGCCCAGGTCTCGGTGGGCGACTTCCTGGGTTTCGGCAAGCAGCTCCAGCTCTTCACGCCCGAGGGGGGCTTCGGCTCGCCCGAGAACGCCGGGAACCCCTCGATGGTGGCCAGCCGCGGCCAGGATACCTCGTACGCCTACGGGCGGGTCGAGGGCGCGCTGACGGTGCCCTTCACCGACGGCTCGGGGACGGGCGCCTTCCTCGACTTCGGTCTGGACGTGCCGGCCGGCGGCGAGGCGGTGTCCGAGCGCTTCTTCATCGTCGGCGACGGCTCGCCCTCGAGCGTCATCGACGTGGCCCTCGAGGCGATGGCGCGCCCGACCGGGCTGCTCACCGGCACGGTCACCGACTCCACCGGCGCGCCGCTCGCGGGCGTCTTCGTGACCGCCCTGCGCGTCCCGGACGCCGGCGGCCCGCCCGGCCACGCGGGCAACCAGGCGCGCACCGACGCCGCGGGCGCGTTCCGGATGCGCGTGGAGCCGGGTGCCTGGCAGCTCATCGCGTCGGGCGAGGGCCGCCTCCGCAGCGCGCCCGTCAGCGCCAACGTCACCGCGGGCAGCCAGCAGGAGCTGGCCCTCACCATCGGCGCCCACGCCCGCGTCGACGTCCGCTACACGGTCGACGGCCCGGTGCCCTCGCGCGGGGAAACCGCGCCGGTCAAGGTCAGCCTCCAGGCCCTCGGCGACACCCAGGTCCCCGACCCGCGCCTCGGCGAGCGCGTCATCGCCGGACAGGCCCACATCACCTTCGCCGGCCCCGACGTCGACAGCTTCGTCGTGCCGCCAGGCCACTACCGCGTGGTCGTCTCCCACGGCGCCGAGTATCAGCGCGAAGTGATCCCCGACTGGGAGGCCACCGACGGCGCCGTCCTCGCGGGCCACCTCGCGCGCGTCATCGACACCGCCGACTTCATCGGCTGCGACTTCCACCAGCACACCATCGGCAGCCTGGACGCCAACGCCACTCTCGAGGACAAGCTGCGCGAGAACCTCGGCGCCGGCCTCGAGTGCGCGGCCACCACCGACCACGACAACGTCGTCGACATGCGACCGGTCGTCGCCGCGCTGGGCTCCGAGCCGGCCTTCCACTCGGTGGTGGGCAACGAGATCAGCGTGAACGGCGTCGGCCACTTCAACGCCTACCCGCTGCCGACGGACCCGGCAGCGCCCGACGCCCTCATCGGCGCGCAGCTCTGGGCCGGCCGCACCATCCAGCAGCTCTTCGCTGCCCTGCGCGCCCTCCCGGGGGAGCTCACCATCCAGATCAACCACCCCCGCAGCGACCCGCTGAAGGGCTACTTCGTGTCCCTGCGCGTCGATCCCTGGACCGGCCTGGCCACGAAGGGCGTCGTGGCCCAGGACTTCGACGCCATCGAGGTCAACGCCGAGCTGGGCAACGCGGCGTCCTACGACGGCGCGGGGTGGGCGGTGTGGCGCGCCGACTCGAGCGACGGCGTGCCGGTGCTGGCCGACTGGTTCGCGATGCTCAACCGCGGCGACCACGTGACCGCCGTTGGCAACTCCGACTCCCACGACGTCGGCGACGACGCGGGCTGGCCGCGCACCTACCTGCGGCTCGGCACCGACGACCCCAGCCAGGTCACCGACGCCATGGTCACCGAGGCGATCCGCGCCCAGCACGCCATCATCTCGCGCGGCGCCTTCCTGCACGTGCTCGCCAACGGCGTCCGCCGGATGGGCCACACCGAGCTGGTCGACGCCTCCGGTGGCCCCGTCAGCATCTCCGTCCAGGCCGAGGCGCCGCCGTGGCTGGCGCTCAGCACGGTCGAGCTCTACGTCAACGGCCTCCTCGTCGAGTCACGCGACGCCACCGCGCCTCCCGAGGGCGGCACCCTGTGGTTCGACGACACCTTCACCGTTCCGGCGCCCGAGGACGCGTGGGTGGTGGTCGTCGCCCGCGGGCCGGCGATGGGCGCGCCGGTGTTCGACGGCTTCACCTTCGCCGTGACCAACCCGATCTATCTGGACGCGGATGGCGGCGGCTTCACACCGCCAGGACCCGTCGAGCTCCCTCCGACGCTGCCCTGACGGCGGTCCGGGCGGGCGCGGCGGCGCCCGGGTGACGCGTGTCCCCAGCTCCGGGGTCCCCCGACCCCGGATTCAGGCCGCCGCGCGGGCCTCACGCGCCCCTCGCGCGCCCGCTTGCCAACAACCGCAGGCTTCTCGGCCCGCCGGCCCACCCTTGGCCCGCCTCCTGCACAAGGCCCCTCCCGACCCCGATCCCGGGACGCAGGAGGGAGCGCCATGCCCCAGATGGAGAGGACGCCGCGTCGAGCCCATCCAGCGATCGAGACGCCCGCCGCCGTCGCCTCGTCGCCGCCGTCGCGCGATCGCCGCCGGCCGGACCTCCGCGCGCTCGACCACGACCAGCAGGTGGCGCTGCTCAGCCCCGACGCGGCGCTCCGCGACCGCGCCCAGGCGGGGGCGACACCGGCTGAGCCCGGCGAGGTGCTCCACGACCGCCTCGACGCGGTCGCCGACGGCTTCCGCACCCTCTGCATCCGCCGCCGTGACGCCGTCGCCGACCTGGCCCAGGACTCCTCGCACGAGGATCCGCCCCCCTGGTGGGTCGACGCCGCGCTGGTGGGCGGCGAGGTCGCCCTGTCGCTGGCTACCGGCACCGTCAGCAGCCTGGTCCTGGCGGGCGCCGCCTCCGAGCTCCGGCGTCGTGGGTTGTCATCCTCCACCGCCAAGGCCGTGACCAGCGGGATGAAGGACGCGACGAAGTCCTTCGCCTCCGAGTCGATCGCGGTAGCGGCCGCGCAGGCCCAGACCACGCCCGGCATCGACCCCCGGGTGCGCTTCTTCCGGATGCAGCGCGACGCCCTCACCGCCGCGGCGCACGAGCAGCTCGTCGCCTTCGCGCGTGTCGGGCGCGAGGAGATCCGCCGCTCCGACGACCCGCTGGCGGAGGCCCAGGCCCTGCAGACGGCGCTCGACAGCCGCATCGAGTCCGAGGCGTTCACCGCTCAGCGCCGCGCGTCGCTGGACGCCTGGTGCACCTACCAGGCCAAGGCTCGCCTCGAAAAAGGGGGCGGCGACGCCCGCGGACCTGCCAACATGCGAAAGGCGCTCGCGGCCGGACCCGCGCCCGGGATCCTCCGGCTCGACGTGACCGCGCAAGAGCCCGGGGCCCCGGTCCGCATCACCGCGGCCCGCCTCGGCGGACTGAACGCGCCGCTCCGGGCCGAGCTCGCCGGACGCCCCATCGACTCCTTGGGCCTGCCCATGGTCGTACGGGCCACCGTGCCGGTGCCGCTGGCGTGGGCCCGGGGGCAGGGCGCTCAGCCGGCGACGGCCACCTGCCGCGTCGCGCGCGACGAGGCGGGTGGCGTGCAGGCGGTGGTGGAGTCCGGACCGGCCCAGGTGTGGCTGGCCATGCGCGGCCGTGGCGCGGGCGGCGGCATGTATCGCCCGGAGCTGGCGAAGGTCGACATCGCCGAGGCGACGCTGGGGGCGAGCCGCCTCGTCCACGAGGACATCGGGACCCAAGCCCTGAGCGGGGAGGTGCTGACATGAACCGGGCGCGGATGAAAGCGGTCGCGGTGACGTCGAGCGTGGTCGGGCTGGCCATCTTCTGCGGCGGGTTCGCCGCCGGAGAACGCTACTCGGAGCGCGCGCTCCTGCCCCCGAAGATCGAGCGGGCGCTGGAGCTCCAGCGGCGCGAGCAGCGCCTCGACCCCTGGGACCAGGAGACGCCGGGCGGCGACCCGCGCGACTGCTGGTTGCTGGGTCTGCGCGAGCTCGACGACCGCGAGGGTCTCCTGCGGATGTTGGAGCGCGACTACCCGCGCCCGCCAGCGTCCAACTGCGTGCTGAGGGCCATCGGGCTCTACGGCGACCCGACCCTCATCGGGGCGATGCTCGACCATCTCCAGACGGTGCCGATCCGCGACGTCCCGCGCTCGGCGGCCACCATCTCCGCCGCGCTCATCGACCTGGGCTCGGATCAGGCGCGCCAGCGCGCGGCCGAGCTGGTCCGCAGCGCCGACTGGCGCCTGCGCCTCGTCGGAGTCGACGTGCTCGCCGAGCTCGGCACCGCGGCAGATCGCTCGGCCGTCCTCGCGATGTACGAGGACGAGGTCGGCGTGGTGTGGGGCCGGGCCGCCCTGGCGCTGCGGCGCTGGCGCGTCCGCGCCGAGCAGTGCGAACCCCTGGGTTGTGTCGACGGTTCCTGGGAGCGCGGCGCCCCCGTCCCGATCCTCCCGCCCGAGGTCCCCCCGCCAACGCTCCCGCCCCCTCCGAGCGTAGTCCTCCCCCCGAACCCCGCTCAGCCCGACGCGCCCGCCGCGAGCCCCGATTGAGTCGCGCGCACCGACCGTGCATCCTACACCCCATGCATCGCCCCCACCGTCACCTGAAAGGCGCCGCGCTGGCCCTCGCGCTCTGCCTGAGCGCCTGCGCCGACGACTCCGCCACCACGGAAACGGACACGGCCTCTGACACGGCCGCGGACACGGTCGCGGACACGGGCTCGGACACGGTCGCGGACACGGTCGCGGACACGGACTCGGACTCGGCCACGGACACGGCCCCGGACTCGGTCACGGCCACGGACACCGACACCGAGACCGAGACCGACACCGATACCGAGACCGAGGCCGGGACCGACACCGACACCGAGACCGGGACCGACACCGAGGCCGACACCGACACCGTCACCGACACCGAGACCGAGACCGACACCGAGGCCGAGACCGACACCGACACCGACACCGACACCGGGACCGAGACCGGGACCGAGACCGAGACCGAGACCGAGACCGAGACCGACACCGAGGCCGAGACCGAGACCGAGACCGACACCGGGACCGAGACCGGGACCGACACCGGGACCGACACCGGGACCGAGGCCGAGACCGAGACCGACACCGACACCGAGACCGACGCCGAGACCGAGACCGACACCGTGGCCGAGTCCGACACCGAGACCGACGCCGTCGGTCCGGTGGATCCCGTCGCTGTGTTCGGCGACCGCTACTGGAACGTGTACCGACCGGCCTTCCTCGCGAGCTACTACGAGGATGGCCGGGTGACCGACCGCATCGCCAACGGCGTGAAGATGTTCGGCGACAACACGGTGTTCATGGCCAAGGCGCTGAGCACCTTCGTCTACGAGTATCGGGCCGCGGGGCTCGAGGACAGCCTGGTCCACATCCACGAGATCCTCGACGCGTACGCCGCGTTGGACGCGTTGCCGGCCAATCCCGCGCTGGGCTACCTCTTCGACGACCCCCTCGACGGATACGTGTACCGGTCCGATCGGGGCCCCGACTACATCTCCAACTTCTGCGGGCCGTTCGCAGAGACGCTGTGCTGGCCGGACTCGGCCACCCGGGACAACGAGCCATCCGGTGACCAGATGCTCGGGACCCTGCGCGGGCTGTGGGATGTGGTGCACGTCCCCGGCGGCCTGGTGCACGACGGCGTGGACCTCGTCGCCCTGGCTCGCGCTCACGCCGAGCGGCTGGGCGTCCTGCTGCGCGACGAGAACTTCATCATCCACAACCCCTTCGGCCAGCAGGTCAAACGTGGCCCGGACCAGCGCTGGATCTCGTGGAGCTTCCAGCGCGGCGCCGCGCGCATCTCCGGCAAGCCGAAGTCGATGTTCGAGTCGTCGTGGAAGGTCTCCGTCGTCACGGTGCCCCCGTCCGAACACAAGGCCTACGCGATGCTCTTCATCGAGGGCGCGTTGAAGTTCACCGAGGCCTGCTCGAGCGGCACCGCGGTCGACTTCTCGCCGCTTCTGGGCATCCCCTTCGTGCTGTCCATCGACTGCAACGAGTTCAACATCGGCCTGGCCGGTGACGCGGCCGTCATCTCTCTGGACGAGGATCCGCAGAGCCCCGACTGGTTCTCTGCGGTGGTCGACCGCGGCGCGCTCATCAGCCAGGGCCACGCGGTGTACGCGATGTACGCCCGCTACCTCTTCCACGACGACGACCCGTCGCTGATCCCGGTCGCCGCGCGCTTCCTGGACGCCCCGGCCACCCCGCCCAGGGGCGACAACCTGGATCCCAACGGCTGGTGCACCTCGTGGCGGTGGGGCAAGGACTTCGACAACCCCGACGAGTGCGTCACCTCGCCGCACCCCTTCGAGACCTACAGCGGCATCGACTACATGCTGCCCCGCGCCATGGCCAGCGCCTTCGGAGAGTTTCCCGAATAGGTGGAAGGGCGAGGCGACCCGCTCAGCCGCCGCCCAGCGCGCCGCACAGCGACGGCTCGCAGCGGCCCGCCACGGGGCCCTCCGCGCACGCGAAGCCGGTGGCGCACTCGCCGGTGCACGGCTCGAGGAAGCCGGGCAGGCCGGGGGCGTCGGAGCCCTGGTCGGGTCCCGCGGGCACGCACACCATGCCGACGTCGAGCCCGACGCAGGCGAGCCCGTCGGCGCATTGCACCAGGCTGAGGCATTCGCCGCCGGAGGCGACACCCGGGGCACACCGCTCGGTCAGGGGGTCGCAGACCAGCGCCTCGGCGCAGTCGAAGGACTTCTTGCACGCCTCTCCCTGCGCGATCCCCGGCGCGCAGAGCCCGTCCTGGCAGCGCAGGCCCGGCGCGCAGTGTACGTCCGCCGTGCACGCGCCGCCGACATCGCGCGGCGCATCGCAGACCAGCCCGCCCGACGCCGGGAGGCAGAGCAGCCAAGGGGGGCAGGGGGCCTCGGCGCAGGCCTGGCCGGGCGCGGCGTAAAGGCGACACGTCGTCCCGGTTGGCTCGGGGAAGCAGATGCCTTCGCCCCCGGCGCAGCGCAGATCGCCGACCCCGGACTCGCAGGGCTCTCCCGCCTTGGCCGCGTCCTGGAATATGGACCGGCAGACCCCGGATTGCGTAGCCGAGTCCACCACCCGGCACTCCCCGCCCGCGGCCTCGTACGCCGCCAGGCACTCCGTCAACGCCGGCTGCGAGACGAAGGCCTGCCCGGCGGCCAGCGCCGTCTCTTCCGCCGTCGCTGCGTCCTCGCACTGGCCGCGCACCGACGCCCGGCACGCGTCGCCGGAGCCCCCCGGCGTGCTGGCGCAACAGACGCTGGCGGGCTCACACAGCGCCTCGGCCACCTGCGCGCACACCTGCGCCGCCGTCGTCGCCCCCAAGTCCGCGTCGCCCTCGTCGCCGTCGCCGTCGGTCACCGCGCCGTCGCCGAGGTCTTCTCCGGGGACGGCGTCGCCGCTGTCGCCATCGCCGTCCGTCACGGCGCCGTCCCCGACGTCCGGGGCGTCCTTCGCCTCCTCGGCGTCCTCGATCTGGGCGTCGTCGGCGTCTCCCGCCGCGTCGCGCACCTCTCCCGCGCTGTCGACCGCCGCATCGCCCGAGTCGCTTCCGTCGGGCACCTCGGCCGGGCCACCCCCACCGCAAGCGGCCCCGGCCAGCATCGTCGCGGCCAGCAGCGCGGGAGCCCGCCAGATCACAACGTCTTCAGGAACGCGATGAGGTCGGCGCGCTGGGCGGCGTCGAAGCGCGGGGCGCCGTCCTCGTCGGTGAGCCACGCGTCGTGGCCGCCGTTGCTCAGCCCGGGCCGCGTGGTGTCGAACCGCGCGTGAGGGTCCTCTGCCCACGAGGCCGGGATGGCGTCGCCCACCGGCAGCCCGACGCAGTCGGCGTCGTAGTCGGTCTCCGGGTCGCGATCGGGCCCCATGTAGAAGACCTCGGTCCGCGCGCTGGCTGGCATCAGCATCTCGCACAGCGACGGTACGCTCTGGTTGTGCAGGTAGGGATAGCGGGCCCAGATCCCCTCGAGCGGCGGCGGGACATAGCCCTCCTGCACCTCGACCACCGTCCCCATCCACGCCGAGATGGCCAGGCGATTCAGTCCCTCCGCGAAGCCGGCGGTGCCCTGCGCCCGCTGGGGGTCCGTGCCCACGTCCAGCACGGGCGTCTGCTCGTGGTAGCGCACCCGCGTCGTGCGCACCGCGTCCGCCAGCGGAAGCTCTGCACCCCCCGCGCCTTCCCACGCCTTGTCGTAGTGGCCATGGCACTCGGCGCAGGTCCCCTCGAAGAGCGCCTTGCCGCGGGTGGCCGCCGCCAGGTCCAGCCCCTCGGTCCCGAAGAAGTCCACCCAGCGCGGCGGCTCGGTGGCGAAGGCGGCCACGGTCAGCTCGTCCACGGTCTGCTGGTGCGTCGCCAGCCACTCCTCGAGGCGGTGCAGGTCGGTGCCGCGCCCCAATTCGTTCCACAGGAAGTTCGTGTAGATCGGGTTCCCCGAGACGATCGAGCCGTCCGCCAGCCAGCGGGTCTTGTACTTGAGGCTCCACCACACCGCCGGCTTGCTGTCGGCGACCATGTCGTCCAGCAGGTTGGGGCGCGGGTCCTCCTCGAACTCCGTGTCGCGGGTGGCGTAGGCGTCGGCGCGACGGCGGGCCAGGCTCAGCGCGACCTGGGCCAGCGAGGTGTCCAGCCCCACCACCTGGGGCTCCACCGAGCCCACCGCCGCGTAGCTGGCCTGGGTCTCCTCGAAGAGCGACACCTCGTCGGCGTTCGCTCCGGTCACCTCCTGGAAGAACTCGGAGGTCAGGCTCGGGAAGAAGGAGGCCGCCAGGTGGAAGAACTCGTTGGCCTTGGCGCGGCGGTTGGTCAGCCCGACCACCGTGCGGCCGAAGAGCTCGGCCGTGTGACAGGTGGCGCAGGAGAAGGTCAGCGCATCGCCGCGCGGCGTCGACAGCGTGCTGGCGCCGAGAAAGTCGCCCGCCTCCACGTCGTCGGGCCAGGAGATGCCCGGCAGCGCCTCGTCGGCGCCGTCTGCGCGGGCGAGACCCAGCCAGTCGTTCATCTCGTCGATGGTCCCGAAGCCGAGCGCCTTGCGCATGAAGTTCTGGACCGTCAGGACATCCGGATCCTGGGTGCCCGGCGTCATCACGGCCGCCAGCGGCCGCCATGGCAGCAGGATGCCGGTGACGTCGACCGGCCACTGCAGGGTGTGGCGCAGCCCGCGCGAGGCGACCTGCGGCAGGTCCGCCCCCTGGCCGTAGATGTCCTTGCGCGACCCGCTCGCGGGCAGGCGGGCCTCGCGTGACCAGTCCGCCAGCGTGCGGTCGCACACGCCGTCGGCGTCTGCGTCCAGGCCGTCGTCGCAGCGTGCGGGGGGCTGCACCGCGGTGCAGGCGCCGCCCGGGCCGGGCGCGGTGCCGCTGGGACACTCGGCGGGCGGGGGGGAGTGCTCGGTGGTGCCGCCGTCGCAGGCGCACAGCGCGGCGAGGGGGAGCAGGACCGAGACCAGGGCTTGGAGGCGCGGGCTCGGAGGCCGGCGCGGCGAGGGCGCGCGCTCATCGGAGCCGAACGGACGCTTCGGGCTCGGGCGCATGGGGCTCAGGGGCAGGAGGGGCTCGTCGCGGCCGTGGTTCGGGCCGCGGCCGTCATGCTCGCGTGCGCTGCGCTTCGGTGCAAGTCGAACTCGCGGCGACGCGAAGAGCCCTCCACCGTGGTGAGCCCCTCGCGTCGCCGCGACTCCACTAGTAGCGCGTGACCACGAGCTCGGTCGCTCGGCCCTGCACGTCGCGCGGATTCACCGTCGCTGCCGCGGTCACCCCGCCGTCCCGGCCGCGGAGCCAGAACGAGTCGGTGGTCACCGGCGCGCGCGCGCGCACCGCGTAGATCCACATGACCATCTCGACGTCGGTGCGGGAGGAGACCTCGCCCGGCACGTCGGCGGAGTACTCGATCTCCCCGCTCGTGACCGTGGCCTGGATTCCGGCCGGGTCGGCCTCCCACACCAGGGCGCCAGACTGGTCCACGGCGCGGAACATCACCGTGATCTGGCTGGAGGCGACCGAGGTGTCGAGCACGCCGACCAGCGCCGACGACACGAACCCACCGCGAGCATGATGCGCCTGGATGCCCAGGCCAGCGCTGATGGCGAGGACGGAGAGTCCCAGCATCAGGTGCTTGGTGTTGCGGGTCATTCTCCCACCTCGTCGCCGATGAGGAACCACTCGCAGGTGCCCGCGAGGTCGTCGGTGGTCACGTTGGCGTCCCGGTCGGGCGCGAAGAGTGCCTTGAACTTGAAGCGCTTGACCCACACGGGTCCCGTGGCGAACCGAGCGTCCACGCGAGCCGCCCAGTACTGGTGGTCCCCGAGGCCGACGTGCGGAAGCACGGTCTGCATCCGGACCAGCGCGAGGAAGGGGAACCAGGTGGGGAAGTAGGAGTTCACCTCGGTCACGACGCTGCCCGTCTCGGAGTCGACGGCTGCGAACGAGACGATGGCGTCATCCGCCCCCGGCCCCTGCAGGTCGATGACCAGCCTGTCGAATACGCCAGCCGACGCCGTAGCGGGGATGGCCAGCGCACCCATCAGGGCGACGGCCGCGACCCACCGGCGCGGTGAAGGGAGTGCCTCTCGTCTCATGCCCAATCTCCTTGGTGTTGTGTTGACACGCACTGGGGAGATCCTTCGGCGCCCCGAAGCCGACCCTGAAGCCTTTTCAGCCGCCCGCCCGCAGGCGCGACGTGGAGCCGCGTCCGCCCCCTTCCGGCGACCCCCCGCGCCGTCGCCCGCAGGCGCCATGCAGAGCCGCGCCCGCCCCGGCTGGCGACCTCCCCGCCGTTGCCCGCCGCGACCGCTCCGTCCATAGTGCCATCAGCCTGCGGCAAGGCGGAGGAGCCCCCATGATCCCCTTCCTCGTCCACATGCTCACGACCGCGGCCCTGCTGCTGCTGGTCGCCCATCTGGTCCGCGGAGTCCACATCGCCGGCTGGGGCGCCGCCTTCATCGGAGCCCTCGCCCTGGGCCTGGTCAACGCGCTGGTGCGTCCCCTGATGGTGCTCCTGACCTTCCCCCTGACGCTGCTGACCCTGGGCCTCTTCCTCCTGGTCGTGAACGCCCTGATGCTCTGGCTCACCTCAGCCATCGTGCCCGGCATCCGCATCGACTCCTTCGCCCCCGCCTTCTGGGGCAGCCTCCTCCTCTCCATCCTCAACACCCTGATAAGCCTCGTCTTCGGCCTCACCTGAGCCCCCGCGAAGCGCCAGCCCGCCCGGGCCCCCGCCCGCGAGAACGACACCGCGACGACACCCGCCCCGCGAACGCACCGCACGCGCACCCCCAGAAAGACGAAAGCCCCCGATTTCTCGGAGGCTTTCGCTGGAGCGGGTGACGAGACTCGAACTCGCGACCCTCAGCTTGGGAAGATGCATCCTGCGCCCAGCAAGCGCGAAGAGATTCAATAGATCAAGCAACTTAGGGAACATCGGGCGGACGCCCGAGGCCAACGACGGCCAGTGCTGGCCATGATCGTTAGCCCTTCCTGTTAGCCCCCGGATGCCTGGGGCTAACAGCCAAGAGTATATGTCTCGCACCCCAGCCAGCCTGCGCACGTTGTCGGGGCTACGTCGGCGCCGAAGCATGGGGCGAGTGCACCCAGGTTCACAAAATGTACAAATTCTGGCTTTGGATGCCTTGACACCGCGGCGTGTATATCCAAGCATGTCCGCTGTACCCCAATAGTCCAACCTGGGAGGGCTCCGTGGCCACCTCGAGACGTGCAAAGAAGGCAACGGAAGCTGAAGCCGATCGCAGCGAGACGCTCCAGCAGATCGAACTCAAACGCATCGAGCCGAACCCTGATCAGCCGCGCAAGTCGTTCTCGAAGCGACAGCTCGATGAGCTCACCGAGTCGATCCGGACCGCAGGGCTGGTGCAACCCATCGTCGTGCGCCCGCTCGACGGCACGGACCAGTACCAGATCGTGGCTGGTGAGCGTCGCTTCCGGGCCTTTCAGCAGCTCGCTGAGGATGATCCTCACTTCAAGGCCATCCCCGCGATCGTCCGAGCGCGTGGAGACAGCGAAGCCCAGGTCGCCGCGCTCGTCGAGAACCTCATGCGGGAAGGCCTCAACCCCATCGAACGAGCGACTGCCCTGAAGGAGTTGCGAACACAGCTCGGCGTGCGCTCCTACGAGGACCTGGCCGAGCGCGTCGGCATGTCGCGTCGCTCCGTGTTCCACTACCTGGGCATGCTGAAGCTCCGGCGCGAGTACCGCGACGCCATCGCAAGCGGCAAGCTCACTGAGAAGCACGGGCGCGCGCTCAAGCGCCTCTCGACGGACGACGACGCGACCTTCGACTTCTTCGAGTACCTGCTCGCCAACCCGGACGTCACGGGGGACGAAGCCCTCGCGATCGCGGCCGTGCTGAAGAAGCGGCCAGGGTTCACGGCCGAGGAAGCCCGCATCTACCTGCAGGACGACGAGGTGAAGGACCGACTCCCCCGTCACCGGGAGGGCCCGCGCGCGCTCCCGCAGATGCAGGCCGTCCGTGGTCTCAAGACCTTCCTGAAGAGCATGGATAGCCTGCAGCCGACGGAGATCAGCGACGCGGAGCGGGCTGCGCTCCTCACTTTGATCGCGGAGGTCGAGAGGCACCTGGAAAACCTGCGGAGGGCATGGGCGAGTGCCGGCGAGAGCTGACGTCTCTCAAGGGTGTATCGGCTCGTCTCCCGTGGGGTGGCACGAGCTCTGAGGAGTGATGGCGCTGGTGTGGACTCCCAAGATCGTGGTACGTTTCGTCTCACAGGCTGAGGGCTGTGGAGTGGACGAACAAGTTCGACATCTGGGCTGACGGGGAACTAGCATTGTAGAAGAATTATTTTCAGCTCACCGTGGGCCTCACCTTCTTCGCTCGCGGGACCATACGACGGTGTGAGATGCCTGATAATGATACCACGCTCGACCGAACCGCCCATTCTTCGGGAGGGCTACCGCGAGCCTCCTGCATCGGCGAGTCCACTGTTCCGGGACATTTTGAGAATCGGGGCAAGAGCTATTGCTCGGATCTCCCGAGTTCTGGAGTCCGGACCAGCAAGGTCATGGCTAAGGACGCCGAACAGCAGCATCTCTATCTACGTTCGACAAATCAAGCGACAGAAGAAAGCATCATCCGGTCGTCATTGAGTTCCTCCCAGCGCGTTTCGCGTCCGGCGTCGCCCCGCAACGTCTCAAAGGGCCGAATTGTCGATCCGTCTCCCGCGCTAGAAATGAATGTCGTCCCGAAGTTTGGAACGCTCGACGTGCTCCTGTCCCCGACTTTGTTGTTTCCGAGCGCTGTGGAGATCTCAGCGAATGAGAAAGTTTTGTACGTGACGGCAGAGGCAGTCGGAGGCCCTCCATATGTCGCGGCGCAGGGTCCGGGATCGCTGGTGGTAGTTGCTATGACGAAGAAGTCGGGACGCCTCACTGAACTGTCACGCTTCCAATATGACAGGCCATTCGGTTCCGCTCAGTCCCAGCTGCTGGGGTTGGCGCGAGTTCGTTGGCAGCCGGATACGATACTCGTGCTGCAGGCCGGACCGGGGGGCTATTCGCTCGACATGTGGAGCGATGCCTTGAAGCACAGGCTCGTATCGGATGTCGACGTGTTGGACTTTCTACGGACCATTCCTGGGCATCCTCCTGGCGAGAAGATTCTGTCGATATCTGATGTGGACACAACATACGACCGTGCCGTGCTTGTCGCGGCAGTCGTCCAGCGACCCGACGCAATGGTATGTCGCTTGTTCCGTGTTGGCGCTCCTTCAATTACTTGGGCGGACGGGCCGGTAGTTGGTAGCGCGAGCAAGCCCAACCGCATCGCATTCGATGCTGCCTACCACTCACTGACGGGGAGGACTCGCGTCGGTATGCTCGCAGGTTCCAGGCTGGCCACTTTCGAGGTCGCGGCGGCACCCACATCGCAGGCTCACGACTTCCCGATCTCGCTCATCTCACAGGTCCCGATGGAGCCTGGAATAGTAGGTGATCTCCAAGCTCCCCCGCGTTGGGGTGAACTATCCGTTGCGTACAATCACGCCTTCACATACCGTCAGTTCAACGACCAAGCTGGCAATGAGTTGTCGCAGGTGGCAATCGTGTCCATGGCTTCGGGTGTAGTCGCGCGATCACTGGTTAATTTCACTTTGTGGGAAGGCAACGGACTTCCGTCTACAGTTCATCCGACGGCCCCACTCCCGAATCGCGGTATCGTCCGCGGGCTCGCCCTAGGCGAACCCCGGGGCGGGCCCGGCTTTCCCGGGAGCGGGGTTGGCGGTTATATCCTCCAAGAAGGTGCGTTCACAAAGGTAGTCAAGGACGCTACGCCGACCCGCACTTACTACGAAGATGTGTCACGAGATCTCACGCGATTCGAGGGAGACATGGATGTGTACTTCAACTCGTAGGAGTGAAGGATTGGTCTCGCGCGCGCTCGTGATGTTGCTCTTCCTGGCGCTAGCTCAAGCATGTTTTGGTACGCCACACGATCGCAGTGACGTCAGTGATTTCGCAGATAATCCGGAAGTACTCCCGGATGATGTCCCGCAGCGCGGAATCGATCAGTTTGCGGACCAGACACCATCGTCGCCCCCGCCTCTTGCATCGTGCTCCGACTCTGAGTTGGTCCTCACGGACTGGGGCTGGTACGTACCTGAGGAGATCTACGGCAAACGATGTCGGAGGTTGGCGCTTGGTTTTCGGCAATCCGGAGCACCAGTGCAGGAATCGCCGGACGATGCGGGAAGTATGATTTCGGGATGGTCTGCACGAGATCCAGCGGGCAACGAGCGGGTACTGGACCGCCATTTCTTCAGTCGCCCCCCCGCATCTGATGTATCCGAAATCTGGGCAGGGTTGGACTTACCGGGAACTTGGGTGGTCCGGCCCGAGAACGACGAGATCTCTCAGTCCTGCTTGGACGCTTGGTTCACCGTCGAGAACCCTGGGCAGTGCGGCATCTATATCGCGTTGACTCACGATACTCCGGGCGGATTCGTCGACATCCACTTCGCGCATCCTTACGCGACCATCGGAAGTGGTGCTGACTTCGACGGCGACGGTGTCGCAGATCCATGGTTTCGTCAACCGTGGGACTCGTACGCTGGCTGGGAATTTCCGAATTGGAACCTGGAGCCTCTCGATTTTTCACAGAGGGCACTGGTATCGCCATTCCGGACAATGGCCCTCGACTATCCAACCGGACCGCTCGCGACCACGCTTTGGTTGCCGGACGATGACTTCCGCTATGCGTTAGGGCTCCACTACTCCCAGTACAACGACAAGTGGGCGTATTGGGATCTCGCTGAGGATGTCCCAAAGGTTGTCGTACGCATCCAGGTGTGGATGGACCAGGTTCGCGTGTACGACGCGAAGCTCACGCTGACCCTCGGGGACCTGTGGGAGGTGGGTGACCTCCGGTGGCGCGATCGGGCGGTGTTGCCGCACCGTTCCGGTCCAGGCCCGCATGTGCTTCACAACCTGCCAAACTGGCCATAGCGCCACCTGCGCCCTGCACCGCGTCGACCCGCAAGCCTACCTCACCGACGTGCTCGTCCGAATGTATCACCTCGCCGCGCCGGGGGTGACGCGCTGACGCCGTACCCGACTTTGACAGTTGCTGGTGACACGAACGAGCGCAAGCGCTACTGGCCGTGTGGTTTCCGGGCGCACTGCGGCTTGGGCCCGTGTACGTAGGTCGTCAGGCGTGGTCGACGATGAGGGGCGGATTGTCGATGCGAAGCGATTTCAGCCTCTTACGCGCACCTTCCCGGGGCTGCCCGACCTGCCAGATGGCCCCGTGAGGGCCCCACAATTGAGCAAGTTTGATCTGCTCGAGGTCGTCGCGGATGTTCCGCCAGGTGTCCTCGCACTCGCGCTCGGCGACGCGCTCGAGGAGAAGCGCGAGCACCGTCAGCGAGATGTGGGCGTGGATACGGTGAGGTGCCCAGTGGAAGACGGGCCGCATGCCCAGGCCCGACTTCAGCGTGCGCCACGCCTGCTCGACGCGCATGAGCTGCTTGTAGCCGAGCGCCATGTCTTCGGCCGTGAGCGTGTCGTCGTTCGAGTGGACGACGAACTTGCCGTCCTTGCGCTCGGCGTCCCGGATGGCGCGGACGTCGATGGCGAGCTTTGTTGCGCTTCCCGTCAATCCGGACTTTTCGGCCTGTTCGTGATTGGTCATCCGGGTCATCGTCATGCCGCCTGTTGGCCAGCGAGTGCCAGCCGGTTTCGCTCGCGGCGCACCTGTCGTCCGAGGGCCAGCTTGTCGGCCCGCAGCTGCTTGCGTCGCTCGGGGTCTCCGAAGTGGACCTCGCGAGGCTCGATGTAGCCGAGCGCCGCATGGAGTCGCTCGTCGCAGTACTCGCGGATGATGCGCTCGATGCGCTTCTCCGCCTCGAGGTAGTTCGCCCCGTACATGTCCTCGGCTTCGTCGCGCATCGTGCCGTTGAAGCGCTCCGCGATGCCGTTGGACTCGGGGTGACGCGGCCGGGTGGCGATGTCGATGAGGTCGTGCGCCTTCACCACGGCCTGCAGCTCCTTGTTGCAGAACTCGGAGCCGTGGTCGTGTACGATGCGCGGCCTCTGCCCAGCCGGCAGCGTCTCCAACGCCGTCAGCAACTCCGTCGCGACGGCCTTACCGTTGAGGTCCAGCAGCAGCTTGTGGTGCACGATGTACCGGCTGAACGCGTCCACGAACGACAGCAGGAAGTAGTGCCGGCCGGCCACCCAGACGTACATCACGTCGGTGTGCCACTGCTGGTTCGGCCCTATCGGCCTGAACCGGTACTCGCCAGGCGACCGCGTCGACTTCTTCCAGCGCGACAAGAGTTCCGCGTCGCGCAGCACCCGATAGACCGCACTCTCGCTCACGTAGGCCACGCCACGGTCGACCATCATCCACGTCAGCTTCCGATAGCCCACGCGCGGATGCGCCAGGGCGAAAGCGCGGATGAACGACTCCTCGTCCGGCAGCAGCCGGTCCAGCCGAGGCGCTACCGGGGGCGCATCCTCGAGACGTCCCGCGGCGCGACGCCGGAGCCAGTCGAAGTAGACGCTCCGAGTCACGCCGAGAGCCTTCAGGATGGGCTCCAACGGCCAGTCCGATCGCTCCCGCGTCTTGGTCACCAGGTCCAACACCTCAGCCTTCACCTCGCCCCGCACCCGCGCTCCCGTTCCAAGCCTCAGATCTTTTTTTTTAGCTCCAGGTTCTCCGCCGTGATCTCGCTCACCACCGCCCGAAGGCGGGCCAGCTCGGCGCGAAGTCGCTCCACCTGCTCGTCGGGCTTGTCGGGCCCCTTGAGCGCGGCCTCCGTGGCCTTCTGAGCCACCGCTCGCCACCCGTAGAGCAGGTTGGGCGAGATCGCGTGCTTCCGACACACGGCCGCTGCCGTCACCCCGGGCTGCTCCGACTCCTTTAGAATCGCCAGCTTCTCCTCCACCGTGAACCGCCGGTACTGCCGTTTCCCTGACATCCATCGCCTCCTGTGGGAACGAGCATCGTCCCCTCTGTGGTAGATGCCAACCCCTCCCAATCCTCCAAGTCCGGTTCAGGGACAAGCTACACAAGCTTGCCCGAGCGCGTCGTTCGCAGCAGGCGGCCGTAGGTAACCATCCGATCTAGCCCGTCTATCCGCGCCGTTGGCTGGCGTGCAGGCTCGCGCCCCTACGGATGAATCGGAGGGCGGGCGATGCGGCGGAGTCGGGGGGAGTGGGTGGGGCTTTGCTCGGCGCATGCGGCGAGCGGGATGACGACTCGTGCGTTTGCGGAGCGTGCTGGCGTGAATGCGCACACGTTGAGCTGGTGGGGGTGGCGGCTTCGGCGGGAGGCGCGGCGGAGTTCCGGGTCGGTGGGGTTCGTCGAGGTCGTGGCGCTTCGGACCGGCACGGACGGGGTGGCTGGCGGCTTGAAGCTGACGCTGCCTGCAGGCATCACGCTGGAGTCGCAGGGGACGCTCGACCCGGGGTGGGTCGCCGCGTTGTGCCGTGCGCTCGAGGCGCGCT
>JACKFB010000028.1 GCA_020632695.1 Deltaproteobacteria bacterium | reverse complement strand
ATACGGTGGGCCCCGACGCGCCGACCGAGACCGCCGATGACGCCGAGCCGGACCTGCTCGGCGACGCCCCGCAGCCGGACGCCGACGCGACAGAACAGCCCGAGGACGTGCCCGCCACGCCGGACGCGACCCCGGCGCTGCTGCCGCTCACCCTGCACGACCCGGCCGGCGCGAAGGTCTCGAGCCTCGCCGCGACGCACGTCATCGGCCAGACCGCGTGCCCCCAACCGATCGGCAGCATCATGGCTCACAACGACAGCGCGGCGCCGGCGCAGCTCGTCGTGTCGCTGAGCAGCGCGGCGACCTTGACCTTCCTGCCGTCGACCTCGGTGACCGTGGCGGCAGGGGCGACGTCGGCGGTGGAGATCAAGCTCACCTGCGCGAACGCGGCCTCCTTCACGACCACGATCATCGCGACCTTCGAAAACGGAGCGGGGCAGTCGACGCTGACGGCACCGGTCCAGGTCGACCAGGTCGAGCCCCCGCCCGGTCCCTGCGCGAACAAGCAGTGCGGGACGGGCAGCGACGGCTCGAGCTGCGGCACCTGTGCGGCGGGGCTCGTGTGCTCGAAGACCTACGAGTGCATGGCGCCGCTTGCCAAGGACGGCGCGTACTGCGGTGACGTCGCGACCTGCCAGCTGCTGATTCCGGACCCCTCCAAGCCGGGAGAGCTCATCGAGAACCCGGACTGGCCGGCCTGCGCGAACGCCCAGTGCAGCTCGGGCTATTGCAGCGCGGTCGGGGCGCCAGGGGCCTGGGTCTTCAACCTCTCCGTGTGCTCGAGGCCCTGCAACCTGCTCAAGGACCTGCTGGGGCCGGGGGGCGTCCCGGTCCCCGACGGCGTGGAGGATCTGGATACGCCTCTCAATGAATGCGATGGCTTCGTCGCTGGGCCCAATGGCGCCAAGTATCGATGCGTGAACTTCGGATTCGCGGTCGGCGTGGGCGGCTTGGGCTATTGCGTGCCTACCAGCGACTTCCGCCCCTGCGAGGGTGACTCCGACTGTCCGGCCGGCGAGGGTTGCCAGTACGCGGTCGTGGGAAACCAGTACGACACGCGCTGCGTCGCGAAACAGAAATCGGGCCCCTGGTTCGAGGCAGGTGCCGTCAGTGAGGTGTGTGGGCCAGCCACCGAGACGGAGGACCGGCGGGAGTGTGGGTCCGGCCTGTGCTATCCGTTGGGGTGCTCGTCCTTCTGCGGCGACGACGCCGACTGCGACACCACCGCCGGCCACCCGAACCAGGGCTGTGACACGAGTTCCGGCACCTGCAAGGGCTGGCCGGACCGCCCCTGCCAGGCCGACGTGGATTGCAGCGCGTGGACCTGCCTTCCGGAACAGGAGCCCTTCGGGTCCGCCCTGCCCTTCACCAGCGGCATGTGCTGGCCGCGCACCTGCGAGGTGAGCAGCCAGTGTGGGCCGGACCACTATTGCGATCCCAGGACCGACAACGAGCCCCCAGCCAAGCCGACGTTCCACGGTGACTGTCTGGCCCGCACGCCGGGAGGCGCGGGCCTCGGCGGCGACTGCGTGGAGGACCAGGACTGCGCCGGCTATTGCTCGGACGGCTTCTGTGCGGCGCTGTGCCTGAGCGACGCGGACTGCGGTCAGGGGCAGTTGTGCGCGGTCGATGAGACCTACGCGGACACGGTCGGCGACGGACTCGCCGACGCGGTGGTGGTGATCCCCGAGTGCAGGACCGTGCCGGGGCCGGGCGGCCCCTGCCTGGCGAAGTCCGACTGTCTCACCGGCCAGACCTGCGTGATCTACCAGTACCCGAACGTGGTGGCGGGGCCCGACGGCAGCCCCGTGCTCGACCCGGTGACGGGCAAGCCCGTGCTCGACCCCGACGGGCTCTATACGACCCGCGGCAAGTGCGTGGCCGAGACCGCGACCAAGGGCCTCTGGGGGGACCTGTGCGGACCCGGCGCGGGCGCGGACTTCGAGACGTGCAACAACGGGCCCTGCCGCCTCTTCGACACCGAAGCCGGGCTCGGCTTCTGCACCCACACGTGCAAGAGCACCGACGAATGTCCGGCGTTCAGCCTCCAGCTCGCTGGCAACGCGGTGCTGGACCTCGGAGGCTACTGCTCCGCGAGGACCCTGGGGTGGGCGCCGGACATCCAGGACAACACGCGCCGGACCTACGTCTCGGAGTGCAGGACCGTCACGGGAGAGTCATCGCTGGCCGACTGCTCCGCGACGCTGACCTGCGGCGAGCCGGGCGAGGCCTGCGCTGCCTATGCCATCAGCTTCGGGCCCGAGGTGCCGACGACGATCGACTACCGGTGCACCGAGTTGAAGGACGACAGTGGCACGCCCGACAACCCCACCGATGACCACATGCCCAGCAAGACGCTCGGACAGTCGTGCAACCCCAACGCGCTGGGCCCCGCCGGCCAGCGGGTGAACGAGTGCCTCGGTGGATACTGCGTGGCGAACGCCGCCGGGAATGGCTCCTACTGCAGCCAGCTCTGCGCGCTGGGATCCGACACGACGTGCGCAGCGGCCGGCTTGACCTGCAAACCGTCGACGCCGCATCCGCGAGCGGGCAAGTACAAGGTGAACGAGGCCAGCTTCGGGTTGTGCCGGCAATAGCGTCGGCTCGTCGACCCCCGCGTGCTCGTCACCGCGCGGCCTCTCGGTGTCAGAAGGGGCCGTGGAGGAAGGGGCCCATCGGTGTGCCGAGCGGCGGCTCGGGCGGGTCCAGGAAGGCGGGGCTGGAGCTGCCCATCGGGTAGGGGACGGGCCCGCCGAGGGTCCCCGCGCGCGGGCGGACCGGGTCGGGGAGCAGGGCCAGGGCGCGGTCGGGGGGCAGAAGCCGCCGCCCGATGCGCCAGAGGCCGACCCGGACCGGCGCCTCCCCGCGCAGCGAGACGTAGTCCAGGAGCCACGCGGGGCCGCGCAGCTCCGCGGAGGCCTCCAGGGTCAGCTCGAAGGTGCGGTGCATGGCCTCGCACTGGGGCGCGGCCGCCTCGTCGGGGGCGCGGGCCAGACGGCAGGCGAGGCCCTCGTAGTACCAGGCCTCGGTGGCGTCGCCGCCCGTGTGCAGGTGCTCCAGGGCGTGGGCCACCGAGACGGCCGCCGCGGCGGACTGGCGGCCGGCGGTCAGCGCCACCACCGCGTCCCGCGGCGAGAGATCGCGGAAGCGCCGGCGATTGTCGGGCAGCACCAGGCGGCCCAGGGCCAGGTCGGCGCCGCGCTCGCGGCCGAGGCGCATCTGCCACGCCAGCTCCTGCTGCATGTCGTGGTCGATGCCGCGCAGAGCCGGCAGATACAGCAAGAACCCCAGGGCCGACAGGGCCGCGGCGGTGGCGGTGGTCCGGATGGGGGTGGCCAGCCGGGGGATCTGCTCGAGCAGGCGCACCAGGCCCAGGGCGCAGAGCAGCACGGCGCCCGGCAGCAGCGCCGCGTGGTAGCGCGCGTAGCCCCAGAGCACGACCGATGGGGGCCAGGGCGCAAAGAAGAAGAGGTAGGTGAGCAGGCTCAGCCCCAGAGCGAGGCCTGCCGCCCGGGGACCGCGGAGCGCGGCCGCGCAGAGGCCGATGAGGGCGAGGGGGTAGAGCCAGGGCGGGGTGGTGGTGAAGTCCAGGAGCGCATTGCGGGCGCCAGGGACGACCAGCGCGCGCAGGCCCTCCACCATCAGTGAGGGAGCGCCCTGGTCGGGCGCGGCGAGCAGGCTGTCGGTGGTGGAGTCGGCGGCGATGATCTGCAGGGTGGGCACGGTGCACCAGGCCAGCAGCGCCAGCAGCGCCAGGGTGGCCGGGTGCAGCAGGCGGCGGCGCAGCTCGGGGCCGTGGCCCAGCGCCGCGAGCGCCAGGGCCGGCCCGAAGAGCGCCGCCTCGGGCCGGGTGGTCACCAGGGCGGCGGCCGTGGCCAGGGCGGCGGCGGTCGCGCTGAGGCGGGGGGCGCGGGCGGCGCGGAGGGCCTGGGCGGTGGCGACGAAGGCGAAGAGGACGAAGAGGGCGTGGGTGGACTCCGAGGCGCTGACGCGGATGTGCTGGGGCCAGAGCGCCAGGAGCGCCGCGGCGGCGAGCCCGACCGTGGGGCCGGCGAGCGCGCGGCCGGCCGCCCAGGCGGCGGGGACGGTCAGGGCGCCGAGGAGGACGTTGGTCAGCATCCATGCGCCGATGGGGTCGCCCGGGTGGAAGAGGCGGGTCAGCGGAGAGAAGAGGACGGCGACGAGCTGGGGGGCCTGGGGATAGGACGCGATGGGGGCGCCCAGGCGGGCACCGTCCAGCAGCCAGGCGATGTCGGGGATGGGGTAGGCCTCGCGGATGAAGGTCGGCGAGATGGCGAGGCGCGCGGCGAGGCCTGCCGCGGTGAGGGCCAGCACGGCCAGGAGGTGGGTGCGGGGGAGCGGGGCGCGGGTCGGGCCGCGGCGCGCCCGCCAGAGGTCGAAGAGGCTGAGGGCGACGGCCAGGGCCAGGAGCAGCGCGATGGCGGCGACGCTGCGGGCAAACGGGGCGCGGCCCGGTGCGGCGGACGGCGGCGGGGCCTCCCGGGTGCCCGCGTGCGGGGGCGGAGCTGCCGGCGCGGGCGCAGGCACCGACACGCGCCAGAAGCGCCCGTCGTCGTTGGCGCGCACCGCGGCGGTGAGGGCCTCGACCGCGGCCCGGGCGCCCGCCGGGGGCTCGCCGTCGGGGAGATCCAGCGCGAAGGAGGCGGTCTGCCTGGGCGCGTCGGGATCGCAGCTCAGCGGCCGGAGCCGCACGTCCAGGTCCCCGGCCGGGGTCTCCAGGCGGGCACGGATCTCGCTGCCGGACACGGTCACCGAGCGGAACAGCGCGCCGGGCACCCCCGCCATCGCCTCCCCCGCCACGTGGGGCGCGAAGAGCGCACGCAGGTCGCGATCGCGCCCGGCCTCGACGATGGGGATGCGCCCGTCGGCACCGGCGCAGCGCGGATCGGGCGCGGAGGCGTCGGCCCAGGCCGGGCTGGTGAGGGCCGCCGCCAGGAGCAGCAGCGCGAGCCCGGCCCGGCGAGCGCGCCCGGCCGGTCCGGGCCGTGACAGCCCATGCCGCGCGCGACCCCTGCTGTACCTGGCTCTGGCGCCCATGTCCCGGCCGGCTCCTGCCCGTCGTCGCTGCCCCGGCGGATGATGGCACAGCTTCGGCGCTCCGAGCGATCGCCGCCGCCCCGCCGCCCCGCCGGCGCCCCGCCCGCGCCCGGCCCGCCCCGTCGTCGCCCGGCCTTCCCTTCTGCGCTGCGGGCTCCTACGCTGGGGCCTCGCACGCCGCGGGAGGCACGATTGGGCGACGGATTCTGGATGCGCCGCGCGACCGACGCCATCGCCGCTGCCGCCGAGGCGCTCTTTCCGCCCAACGACCGCGGCGCCCCCGACTGGCTCAGCGCCGACATGGTGCGCCGCACCCGCCGCTGGCTCTCGGAGCTGCCGCCCGAGTCGCGCCGCCTGGTCACCCTGCTCTTCGTCGCCACCGAGCTGGCCGCCCCGCTGCTGATGCCGGCGCTGGGCCGCTTCTCGCGCACCTCGCCGCGGCGCCGGCTCCGGGCGATGCAGCGCTGGTGCGACTCGCGCTTCGCGCCGCTGCGCTTCTTCGGGACCGCCCTCGAGTCGACCATGAAGATGATGTACCTGTCGCACCCCGACTCCATGCGCTACGTCGGCGTCTACAAGACCACCGCCCACCCCGACGACCCGCTGCAGGTCGAGGTGCGTCCTGACGCGCTCAGCGCCCGCACGCCGGCGGGCTCGCCGTGATCGAGCGCTTCGACAGCGTGCGCCAGGGCTACGCGCTGGAAGCCGACGCCGTGGTGGTGGGCTCGGGAGCCGCCGGCGCGGTGGCCGCGGCGAACCTGGCCGAGGCGGGGCTGCGCACCGTGGTGGTGGAGGCCGGGCCGCCCGTCGATCCTTCGGACATGAGCCGCGACGGGCCGCGCTTCATGGCCAGGTACTACTGGGAGGGCGGCCTGCGCATGCTGACCGGCTCGGCGCCCATCCCCACCATGCAGGGGCGCTGCCTGGGCGGCAGCACCGTCGTCAACTCGGCGATCATGCTGCCGCTGCCGCGCTGGGTGCGCGAGGAGTGGGCCGCTGAGGAGGGGCTGCCCTGGCTGCTCGAGCCGGCGCTGGACCGCGCCTTCGAGCGGGTCTTCGCCCGCTGCAAGGTGGCGCCCACCCCGATGACCGTGATGGGGCGCCGCAACGAGCTGGCCCTCGAGGCCCTGGCCGCCGCCGGCATCCCCGCCGGTCCCCTGCCGCGCGCCGTCGAGGGCTGCGAGGGCGCCGCCGACTGCATCACCGGGTGCGCGGGGGGCCGCAAGCAGTCGGTGGACCGCTCCTATCTTCCGCACGCCCTCCGGGACGGCGCGCGCGTGATGACCTGTTCGGAGGTGGACGGCATCCTCACCGAGGGGGCACGAGCCACGGGCGTCACCGGCTGGGTCGTCGACCCGGTCACCCGCGAGCGCACCGCGCGCTTCAGCGTGCGCGCGCCCAAGGTCATCCTGGCGGCCGGCGTGATGGCCAGCCCGGTGCTGCTCTTGCGCTCGGGCATCCGCGGCGGCGGCCGCGTGGGCGCGACGCTCTACGCGCACATCGGCGCCGGCGCGATGGGCGTCATGGAGGAGGTGGTCGACCCGTGGATCGGCGCCACCCAGGGCGTAGGCGCCATCAGCGCGGAGATCCGCGGCATGAAGTACGAGTCGCTCTGGGCGGCCACCAACCTCATCGCCGCCCGCTGGGGCGCGCTGGGCGCCCGCTTCTACGACCAGCTCCAGGATCTGCGCCACGCGACCGTGGTCGTCGTGGTCTACCGCGGGGCGGTGCACGGGCGGGTGCGCGCCCGGCGAAACGGCCTGCCGGCCATGAAGCTGACCATCCCGCAGAGCGAGATCGACACGACGATGCGCGGCCTGCGCCCCGCCGTCGAGGGCCTGCTCGCCGTCGGCGCGCGCTACGTCACCACCAGCATCCACGGGCTGCCCAAGACCATCCGCAGCCCCGCCGAGGTCGACGCCCTGGTCAGCGGGCGCGTGCGGGCGCGCGACATCCCGATGACGGCCAACCACGTGTTCGGCTCCTGCCGCATGAGCGCCGACCCCCGGCGCGGCCCCGTGGACCCCGAGGGCCGGGTGCGCGGCGTCGACGGCCTCTGGGTGGTCGACACCAGCGTCTTCCCCAGCGGCAGCGCGGTGAACCCCCAGGCCACATGCATGGCGGTGTCGGACCTGCTCACGCGGCGCATCGGCGGCCTCACGACCTGAAGGGCCTACATCGCCGCGGCGACCAGGGCCAGGTCCATCGGGCCGACCACGCCGTCCCCGTCGACGTCTGCCGCCAGACCGGCGGCTCCCTTGGCCAGCCCCTGCCGCTGCGAGACCAGCAGCAGGTCCGCGCCGTCCACCCGCCCGTCGGCGTTCACGTCGGCGGGGAACGGGGCCTTCACGACGAGGCGCTGGCCCGCGGCGACGTCGCGGAGCCGGGTGACCTGCCCGCGCGGCCAGTGCACCTCGACCCGGTCGACCGTGGCGGCGCCGGCCAGCCCGAAATGGGCCACGGCCTCGGAGGTGGCGAGGAAGCTCGGCGCGCCGTCGACGTAGCGCACCTGCTCGCGCCCTCCCGCCGCGATGACGATCCGGGCGCCGAAGCCCTGCGGGGCCAGAAGCCGGTTCGCCCGCGTGTCCAGGGCCACCTGCAGCCAGCCGCCGGCCCGCGGCGTGCGGTTCTCATAGTAGTGCAGCGGCCCCGTGTTCGTGCCCACCAGCAGGTCGAGGTCGCCGTCCTGGTCGGCGTCGAGGGCGGCGAGGCCGCGCCCCTGGTCGGTGTGCTCGAGCCCGCTCCAGGCGGCGACCTCGGCGAAGCTGCCGCCCTCGTTCCGGAAGAGCTTGGCGCGCTCCCCGGACCACTCACCCGTACCGTTGGGGCTGGGCCGACCGTTGACCTGGACCAGATCCAACCAGCCGTCCTGGTCCAGGTCCACCGCCAACGCGCCCCAACCCCAACCGCCGTCGTTGACGCCCGCATCGAGCGCGATCTCGGCGTAGTGGTGCCCGCCGAGGTTCCGGTAGAGCATGTTGCCGTTGTTCTTGCCCGACGGCGGCACGGTCTGGTGGATCGAGCTGACGAACCAGTCCAGGCGCCCGTCCCCGTCGAAGTCCCCCACGGCCTGGCCCATGCCGTTCGCGTCGAGGCCGAGGCCGCTCGACACCGTCGTGTCCTGGAACTTCCCGTGGCCGAGGTTTCGCAGGTAGCGGCTGGTGCCGAAGTCCGCCGAGAGCAGCAGCTCGGGCAGCAGATCGCCGTCCATGTCGACGAAGGCCGGCTGGAAGCCCCAGATCTGGTCGGCCAGCGCGCCGATGGCGTGCGCGGTGACGTCGACGAAGCCGTCCGCGCCATCGTTGCGGAGCAGCCGGTTGCCCCGGGTCGGGTTGTTGGCGGCGGCCCACCAGGAGGTCACGGCCAGGTCCAGGTCGCCGTCGAGGTCGAAGTCCCCGAAGGCGGCCCCCATGGGCGAGGGCAGCCCGGCGACCGAGAAGTCGAGGCCGAAGGCGGCGGTGGCGTCCTCGAAGGCGTGTCCGGCGACGTTGCGATAGAAGCGCTGGCCGTCGGGTCGCGCCCCCTCTTGCGTCCACCCGTAGGCGGTGACGAAGAGGTCGACGAAGCCGTCGCCGTCGACATCGGCCGCCGCTGCCCCGGCGATGCAGAGGCCGGCCGGGAGGCCCCAGAGGGTGGTCTGGTCGACGAAGGCGCCCTCGCCCGTGTTGATGAAGAGGTGGTCCGGCGCACCCCCGCCGCCGGCCGCGAAGACGTCGGGGTGGCCGTCGCGATCGAAGTCGGCGACCGCGAGGCCGGCGTGCATCCACCACTGTCCGCCTGGATAGATCTGCGGGTCGGGGGCGTTCCAGGCGACGAGGCCGGCGCGCGCGTCGCGGCGCTCCAGGCGGATGGCGCCGTTGCGGGGGCAGGCGGGGCCGGGACACAGCGCCTCGCAGGCGTCCGCGCAGCCGTCGCCGTCGCCGTCCAGCGCGAGGGGCTGCGGCAGCTCCTGGGTCTGGCGCAGCGCGAAGCGGACGTCGCCCGCGGTCACGGCGCCGTCGCAGTCCAGATCGGCGGCGGCCACGCTGGCCAGGCAGGCGGGGGCTGGCGCGTCGGCGCGCGCGGCCTGGGCGGCGGCGCGTATGCACAGCGCGTCGCCCAGATCGACGCGAAAGTTGCCGTCGGCGTCGCCATACCAGAGGCCGCAGCTCGCCGCCGCCGCGGGCCGCGCGCCGAGCGCCGCACAGAGGCAGGCCAGGAGCGCCGAGGTCACGGCGTTCAGGCGGAGCGAGTCGCGCAGGGGCACCGACATGACGGGACCGCGAGGGTGGGTGAGCGGAGCGATGACACCAATCTACACCGAAGCGGGCGCCGGGCGATCGGAACCGTGCGGCGCGGTCTCGGGGGCAGCCGCGCGGCCTCCAGACGGCGTCCGCGAGCGTGGGTCCGAGCGGGCTGGCAGCCCTTTGACAGTCGGCGCCAGCGGCTCCTACACTCCGGCGATGCAAGGGGGCCCCAGATTGCGCGCAGCCCTGGCAGCTCTGGGCTGCCTCATCGCCACTCCGGTCCTGGCCCAGCAGCAGCTCGTCATCCCACCCGGCCAGGAGCGCCTGCTCGGCGCGATGGTCGGCCAGGGCGACGTGGAGCTGGCGGGGTGTCGCCTGCGGCGAGCGGCCATCCAGAAGGGCTACGTCGTGGTCGAGTACGGCTGCGGCGCCAAGGGCGTGCCGACGCGGCTGGTGCTCTATCCGGCGAATCACGAGGGCGAGGTGCTGGCGCGCACGGAGAAGTTCGCCATCGCCGCCGCCGGGGACAGCCCGCCGGACGGCCTGGCGGAGGCCGTCGCCGAGCGCATCCGCAAGGGCGAGCGGCGATGGTACTGGCTCGAGGTGCAGGGCGAGACAGGCGCCGGCGCACCGGTGGAGCCCACCGCCCCGCTGCCCCCGGAGACCGCCGCCGACGGGGGCGAGCTGGACCCGGAGCTGGTCGCGCTCTTCGAGCGGGGCCTGAAGCTCTACAGCGAGAAGCGGCACGGCGAGGCCCTGGCGCTGTTCTTGGACCTGGCCGCTCGCAACCCGCACTTCGCCGGCGCCCTGGGGATGGTCGTGGCCAACCTGGCGCCCACCCGGCCCGACGCCGAGGCCGTCGCCCGTTACACGGCGAAGGCCGACGCGGCGCCCGACGACCTGCTCGCCCAGTTCGTCGCCGGCGTGGCGGCCCACTACTCGGCGCACTACACCGCCCGCACGCCCGAGGAGAAGCGGCGCCTCTACGAGACGGCCATCCGCTACCTCGAGCGCGTCCGCCCCGCCTTCGACTTCGAGCCGCGCACCTTCATCTACCTGGCCGTGAGCCACTACCGCCTGGGCCACCAGGCCGAGGCGGAGGCGCTGATCCAGCAAGCCGTCGCCATCGGCGAGCACGACCCCGACGCCTACTACTGCCGCGCTGAGATCCTGCACCGCACCAAGACCGCCGAGGCCCTCAAAGACCTCGACACCTACCTCGAGATGACCGAGAAGTTCCGCGCCGCGGGAGGCTGGGTGGCCGACACCAAGGTCGCCCGCGTCAAGGCCATGCAGGCCCACCTCCGCCGCGTCATGGCCGGCGAGGAGAAGCTGGCCGACATCTTCGACCCGCTGGCTTCGGACACGCCGACCGGCGGCCCGCCCGCGCCGGCGGCCGCAGCCGATGCGCCGGTCGCCATGCCGCCGCCACCGGCGCCCCCCGCCCCGCCGCTGCCGGTCGAGGTCGTCGTCCGCTCGCCTCAGCGCTACGGACAGCTCGTCGTGCTGGTGGCCCTGGGCATGGGGCTGCTCGTGGCCGTCGGCCTGTGGCTGCGTCGCCGCAAGGACGCGCGCGCCCCGTGACCATCGGCTCGGGCGCCCTCGAGGCCACCGAGGCGATCGTGGCGCTGCTGCTCCTGGCCGCGTCCCTGTGGGCCATGCCGCGGGCGCTGTGGCGCGCCGGCCGCGTGGCCCTCGCGCCACCGCCGGCCACCGCCCGCCTCACCGCCCTCGCGCTCGGCCTGGGGGCCCTCGCCCGGCTGCTGGCGCCGCCGCTCCTGGCGACGATCTTCATCGGCTACAAGCAGACCGAGCAGGCCGCCACGCTGCTGCCCATCTCGCACTACGGCGTCGGCTCCCAGGCGCTCTACCACACGCTCTTCGCCTTCTTCCCGGTCGACCACCGGGTCATCATCGCGGCCAACACGCTGCTCGGGACCCTCACCCTGCCCCTGGCCGCGGCGCTGGCCGCGCGGCTGCATCGCGACGGCCGCGCCGGCACCGTCGCGGCCTGGCTGCTGGCGCTGACGCCGCTCTTCATCCGCAACGACACCAGCGAGGCCAACAACGTCCCGGCGCTCTTCTGGCTGCTGGGCGGCCTGGTGCTCCTCGACGAGCACCTGGAGCGCGCGCGCGCCCTGCCGCTGGTGCTCGCCACCCCCCTGCTGGCCCTGGCCGCCATCGCCCGGCCCGAGATGCCTCTGCTGGTCGTGGCCGGCGCCGCCTGTGTGCTGCTGGCCGCCCCCGCGCGCCCACGCCTGCGCCCGCTCGCGCTGGCCATCGCGGCCGGCGCGACCCTCATCGTCCCGCACCTCATCCACGTCGCCGACGCCATCTCGGCCCTGCGCGAGGCCGACAGCCTGCCCGGCATCGAGCGCTCGGAGCTTCTGCGCCTGCCGGCGCGCCTGTACGGGCTGGCCACTCCCCTGCGGCCGGAGCTCTTCCCCTTCGGCGTCACCGCCTCGGCCGCCCTGGCGCTCATCCTCCGCGGCCGCGCCCCCCGCCGCGTCGACCTGGCCCTCGCCGCCACGGCGCTCCTGGCCCTCGCCATCACCATCGTCGACCTCGACCAGGCCAACATGGCGCGCGTGCACGTGCCGGCCTCGCTCTTCCTCACGCTCCTGGCTGCCGGCGGCCTCGTGCGCATCGCCAGCATGCTCCGGCGCCCCCGCCTGCGCGGCCTGCCCCTGGCGCTCGTGCTGGTCACCGCCATCCCGTCGGCCTCGACGCTCTGGGCGCCCACCAACGAGGCCACCGAGGAGCGCCTCATCGAGGCTGCCGAGGCCGCCATTCCGCCCGGGGAGTTCATGCTGCTGCGGCCCGGCGCCGAGGACCGCCGTCAGCGCCCCGAGAGCCGCTTCACCCACTACCACTTCCCCGACTATCTCTTCCTGCCGCCGGCCCGCAACGGCATGGTGCGCCCGCTGGGGAGCTTCCTTTCGGCGCCCGACTTCTTCGTGCCCACCTGGTTCTTTCGCGGGATGCGCTGCTACGCCGACTTCCGCCCCCGGGGCGAGCCGCCGCCGCCCGGCAGCGACGAGCTGCCCGCCTGCCGTGCGATGGCCGAGCGCTTCCGCCTGGAGCCGGTGGTCGAGTGGACCGTCCCCAACGCCGGCGACGTCTGGATCTCGTATTACGGCGACGCGCCGTCCCTCACCGTGGGGCTCTACCGCGTCCACCCCCGGGACTGAGGCGCAGCCCCTCGACAAGGCCCGTGACCTCTGGAAGGGTCCGTCCCCTCGCCATGATGGCGCCACTGGAGAACCGCCCATGCCCCGCCCAGTCCTCGACGAGACGCAGATGCACCCGGCCATCCGCGACGTGGTCGCCACCAACCGCCGCGACATCGTCGACGAGGTGATGGCGGCCATCGCCCAGCACGACCTGGTGGTGGTGGGCATGGCCCTCAACCCCTACCCCCGCAAGGCCCGCGCCCTGCTGAAGGCCAAGGGCATCCCCTTCCACTACTTGAGCTACGGCAGCTACCTCTCCGAATGGCGCCGCCGCAACGCCCTCAAGATGTGGACCGGCTGGCCCACCTTCCCGATGGTCTTCCACAAAGGCATCTTCATCGGAGGCTACAACGACCTCGCCAAGCTGGTCGCCACAGGAGAGATAGGCTGACGACCCGGGACCGAGGCCGGGGCCGGGGCCGAGACCGAGGCCGAGGCCGAGACCGAGACCGAGACCGAGGCCGAGACCGAGACCGAGACCGAGACCGTGGCCGTGGCCGAGACCGGCACCGAGACCGAGACCGAGACCGCCGCCGAGGCCGAGACCGAGACCGAGACCGAGACCGAGACCGAGACCGAGACCGAGACCGAGACCGAGACCGCCGCCGAGGCCGAGACCGAGACCGAGACCGAGGCCGAGGCCGAGGCCGAGGCCGACACCGAGCCCGAGCCCGAGCCCGAGACCGAGACCGAGCCCGAGACCGAGCCCGAGCCCGAGACCGAGCCCGAGACCGAGCCCGCGACCGAGCCCGTGGCCGTGGCCGTGGCCGAGCCCAAGCCCAAGCCCGCCGCCAAGTCAGAACCCCGCCGCCAAACCCCGACCCGAACCAAGGCGCCCCCGTCGAGGCGCCGGAGGAGGCGAGCGAGCGCGTCGCTGAGGGCGGCGCGAGCGAGCGCAGGCCGAGTCGGGCTCCAGCCCGTCGCAGGCCTGACGCGAGCGAGCGATGCCCTCAGCGGCGTGCGTAGCCGCCTCCTACGGTGCCTCGATCGATCCCCCCAGTGACGCCACGATGTCAGGGCCATAGGCCATCGCTGGTGTCTGATAGCCGATGGGCGCGTCGCCGGCGAGGGCTCGTCGGGCGATGGCGAGGGAGGCGTGGGCGGTCAGGGTGTAGCCCTCGGGCGTGGTCAGGCGCGCCGTGGCGGTGGCGCCGGCGTCGTCGCGGACCCAACCTACCAGGATGCTCTTGCCGCCGGCGCGCTGGGCGTCGCTGGGTCCTGCCGGGCGACGTTCCACCTGCCACTTCAGCAGGCGCTGGACCGGCTTCGAGCCCAGCAGCCCGCCCAGATGGCCGAGGAGCCGGGCGCCGGCGATGGCGGCGCGGGACATGGGGACGTAGACCTCGATGTTCGGGATGCCGGTCGAACGCCAGGCCGTGGCCACGTCGCCCCACGGGATGGCCATCGCCGGCCGGGGTCCGCGGCCGAAGTCCACCTCGGTGGTGAGGGAGCCGGTCGGCACGGACACCAGCTCGCCGTCGCGCCGCACCAGCCCGCCCCGGTGGAGGTTCTCGACCATCGTCATCGCCGTGCCGTGGGAGATGCCGCCGCCCAGACCGGCGAAGGCCAGGCCCAGGTGGGTCGCGTCGGGGAGCTGCCGCGCCAGATGCACGGCGAGGCAGTCCGAGGGGACCACGTCGAAGCCGGTGCCGGGCATCAGCATCACCCCGCGAGCGCGGGCCTCGCCGTCGCGGGCGGCCAGCGCCTCGAACACCTCGATCTCGCCGGTGATGTCGGTGTAGTGCACGCCGTTTCGCAGGCAGGCGTCGGCCATGGGCTTCGAGGTGCGGCTGAAGGGACCGGCGGCGTGGATGACCACGCCGATCCCCGACAGCTCGCGGTCCATGGCGGCCGGATCGTCGAGGCCGAAGGTGCGGCACTCCATGCCGTGGGGCTCGGCGACGGCGCGCAGCCGACCGTGATCGCGCCCCGCGCAGACCAGATCGACGCCCTCGGCTGCGGCGTGGCGCACGATGAGCTTGCCGGTGTAGCCGTAGGCGCCGTAGAGCAGGATCTGGGACACTGGGGCTCCTGGGGACGGGGGTCAGCCGAGGGTGGCACGTTCCGCGGCCAGGCGGGTGAGCGCATCCTGCATGGTGGTCTCGACCTGGCGGGCGCAGGCGTCGACCCAGGCGGGGTCGGCCGCCGCTTCGGGGCCGGTGCGCGCGAGCTGGATCGCCGGCAGCGCCTCGATGAGGATGCGCGAAGGCCAGGGCAGGTAGGGGGGCAGCGGACCGACGGTCAGCCCCCAGGGGAGGCTGAGCGCGATGGGGAAGACGCCGAGGCGGAAGCGTCGATCGGTGCCCAGGCGACGCGCCAGCCATGCGAGGTCCGAGAGGATGAACAGCGACGCGTGGGCGCCGGCGGCGACGAGCGGGACGATGGGCACGCCCGCTCGCAAGGCCAGGCGGATGTAGCCCTGGCGCCCGGAGAAGCGCAGGCGGTCGCGGTCACGGTAGGGCCGCATCGCCTCGGCATCGCCCCCCGGGTAGACGAGCACCGAGCGCCCGGCCTCCAGCAGCTCCAGGGCCTGCTCGTGGCAGGCGGGGACGGCGCCGAGGCGGGTCATCAGCGAGCCGAGCAGCGGCGCGCGCATGACGACCGCGTGGGCAAGGCCGAAGGGGACGCCGTCGACGCCATGGGCGGCGTGGAGAGCGCCCAGGGCGATCCAGGTGTCCGGGGTGGCGGTCGCGGCGTTGTGGTTGCCGACGAAGAGCACCGGGCCGGGCGGGAGGGCGTCGAGCCCGCGCACCTCGGCGCGGTGCCAGCGCCGCAGCACGCCGTGGCCAAGCTTCGCGAACTGTCTCACCAGGCGGGGATCCCGCCGGGCGATCGTGGCCGCGGCGCCGCTCACGCGGAGAGGGTGAACGTGACCGTGGCGCCGCGATCGGGGGCCCCGTCGATGCGGAGCGAGCCACCGTGGCGGCCGACGATCCGGCGGGCCACCGCCAACCCCACGCCGGGCGTGAACTGTCCGTCGTGATCCGGCCCGCGCTGGAAGGGCTCGAGCAGGCGCGGCGCGTCGCTCGGGTCGAGGCCGCGGCCGTCGTCGGTCAGCTCCACCGCCGGCCCGTCGTCCCCGTCGTCGCCGTCGTCCCCGTCGACCGCACGCAGCGTGATCCGTCCCGGGCGCCGGTGGGCAGTTGCGCGCCACGCGTTGGCCAGCAGCTCCTCCATGAGCAGCGTCAGCAGGGCCGGGTCGCCGAAGACCATGATGCGGGGCGAGATCTCGACCGAGACCAGGCGCTGCGGCTCGGCCCGGGTGAGGCGCGTCAACGCGTCGCGGGCGAGCGCGGCGAGGTCCACCGCGCGCGGGTTCAGCGGGAGGCGTGACGCGTCGGCCAGGCGCTTGGAGGCGGCGATGAGATCCTCGATGCGCTGCGCACCCTCGAGGATGCGCTCGATGTACTCGCTGCCGCGGCGGCCCAGCAGGCGGCCGAAGCCCGAGAGCAGGAGATCGGCGAAACCCTGGATGGCGGTGAGCGGCGTGCGGAGATCGTGGCGCACCGCCGAGGCGAAGGCCTCCAGCTCGGCGACGCGGGCGCTGAGCTCGGCGATCCGCTCGTCGGCGGCGGTCCGCGCGGCGCCGGACGCAGCAGGACGCGGCGTCGCAGCATCCACTGCCTGCAGCCGATCGGTCGGAGGGCGGTGAGCGTCGAAGGTCACGATGACATGGGGGAACCTGGGGTGTAACAGCACCCTATCAGCCCGCCGCCCGCCCGGGAAGGACCGGTCGCAGGCCATCGCCCAATCGGGGCGCGTCCCCCCGCCGGTGGCCGATCTGCGTGTAGCCGACCGCCCGCCGGGCTGTGCCCTCACTTCGGTGCGGCGCGATCCATCACGGCGACCAGCGCGTCCACCTGCTGCGCCGCATAGAAGTAGGGATAGCGAGGGTGCCCGCTGGTCAGCTCCTCGCGAAGCTCGCCCTCGGGAGTCAGGAAGAAGATGCGCGGCACGTAGGCGCCGAAGCGCTCGAACTGCGCCGACCACGGGCCGGCGCTGTCCTGGTTCTGATGGATCATCACGAAGCGCGACGCCCGCTCGACCAACGCCGGGTCCGAGAAGTGCGCCCCCCAAGCCCGACACTTCGGGCACCAGTCCGCATAGACCATGAACAACACCGGCTTGCCGCTGGTCTTCGCCTCAGCCAGCCCCTCGTCGTAGGTGCGCCATCGAATCGCCCCGTCCCAACTCACCCCATTGGCCGAGCCACCGCCTGAGGCGGCTGCGGCCACCGTGGCCGGCGTCGCTTGCTCGGACGAGCCTTGCGGCGGGCCTGGAGCCCGCCT
Source organism: Deltaproteobacteria bacterium (assembly GCA_020632695.1). GTDB lineage: Bacteria > Myxococcota_A > UBA9042 > PHBI01 > JACKFB01 > JACKFB01. The sequence goes on along the minus strand of JACKFB010000028.1, from coordinate 34,039 downwards.
CAGGCTGTCCTTCGCGCGCTCCTTGGCCACGGCGGCCTCGCTCGCCTCATGCGGCGCCTCTCCATCGATGGCGGGCGGGTTGGGGGTCTTGGGTGCTGGCGCGGGTACGGTCCCGGACTCGGCCACGGCCACGGTCCCGGCCCCGGCCACGGCCACGGTCCCGGACTCGGTCCCGGACTCGGCCACGGCCACGGCCACGGCCACGGCGCCGGTCCCGGCCACGGTCCCGGACTCGGTCCCGGTCCCGGTCCCGGTCCCGGCCACGGACTCGGCCACGGCCACGGCCCCGGCCACGGTCCCGGACTCGGCCACGGCCACGGCCTCGGTCCCGGCCCCCGCCTCGTGCCTCGGCGCGCATCCCACCGCCGACAGCGCGACGCACCCTGCGATCCCGATCCTCACCAGCGCGTTCATCGGCTCCCTCCGCTCGAGGCGCGATTGCTACCACCGCGCCGGTCTCGACGCCAATGGCGCCCCTCGCGGTCCCGCGCCGCGCCATCGTCGTTGACCCGACGCCCGCCCGCGCGCCACCCTCTGGTCCACCTCGTACCCAGGGCGCTCCTTGACCCGTCTCTCCGCGCTCCTCGCCCTCGGCTGCCTGGCGGCCGCCGCCGTGCCGGCCCGCGCCGACGATGCCCCGAACCCCTTCGAGTACGCCGACCAGTTCCACAGCGACGCGATCGGCCCGAACCGCGCCCCGCCCACCGGGCATCTGCGCGTGCTCGTCGTCCCCGTCTCCTTCGGCAAGGACCCCGGCTTCGCCGACTTCCTCGACTTCTTCGACCCGCGCGAGGACGCCGGCTACACCTTCTCGAACTTCTACCGCCGCCAGTCGGGCGGCCTGCTCGACATGGACACCGTGGTCGCCGACGTCGTCGAGTTCGACGGTTGCCCCTCGACGACGGTGCCCGACTGCGCCTTCTCGGTGCAGACCATCTTCGAGGCCGCGCCCATCTTCGAGGAGGTGTTCCGCCGCCTCCGCGAGGAGCAGGGCATCCGGCTCGGCGACTTCGACCGCTCGGGCCAGGACGGCGTGCCCGACGGCTGGGCGGACGGGGTCATCGTGCTCATCGGCGAGTGGGAGCGCGCGATCGCGCCGCCGATCTACCCGGTGCTGGAGGTCGTCGACCAGGGGGTCCAGGTCGGCAGCATCGCGATCAGCGACCTGGACCGCGAGACGGTGCTGCACGAGTTCGGCCACAACCTGGGCGCGGCCGACCAGTACCTCTGGAGCCACCCGTACTCGCTGATGGGGATCTGCGACGACTGCTCGCTGGACGTGCACAGCCGCGTGAAGCTCGGCTGGGCCGACGTGGTCGACGTCCCCACCGGCACCGAGCTGAGCGCCTTCATGGCTCCGGCGCTCGACGGAGGCAGCGTCTATCGGCTGGGCGAGCCTCCCGAGTACTGGCTGGTCGAGAACCGCCAGCCCTACCTGATCGGCGACAAGGCCGTCGACGCGGCCACCGGCGGCCTCATCGTGGTGCACGTGGACGAGAGCCTGAGCCCCCCGGTGTTCGGCCAGGCCAACTACCCGAGCTGGCACCCGATGACGCGGGTGGTGGACGTGCCCGACGGCTCCAAGCGCCGCATCTTCGTGCCCGGGGACGCCTTCCTGCCGGCAGCGGCCGACCACGGCCCGCGCTCGGCCGAGGATCGCTGGCTGGACTCGGCCTGGTACGACGGGAGTCGCTCGGGCGTGTCGGTGGCGGACCTCCAGCCCGAATCCAGCGGGTGCGAGACGCCCGACAGCATCCGCGCCACCTTGACCGGCCCCAACGCGGTGGGGAGCACGCCGACCCGCAGCCGCGAGCCCAGCCCCGTCGCGGTCGGCACGCCCTGCTCGCCGGAGCAGCCGATCGACGAGACCCCGCCCCTGGCCAGCCTCGGGGCCTGCCAGGGATCGCCCGACGCGGCGCCGTGGCCGCTGCTGCTGGCGCTTGCCGCGCTCTTCGTGGCCGCCACACGACGACGCGCCCGCGCTTGAGAGCGCCGCCCTCTCAGGTGGGAAAGGCCGCGCCGAGGTAGGGGGCCCAAGGCGCGGGCATGTCCTCGCGCCACCGGATGTCGGGGTGGCGCCACCGCGGCAGGTTCCGGGGACGGACAGGCGCTCGAGACAGCCACATGCCCGCCTCCTCGGGGGTGCGGTCCGCCTTGCGCTGGTTGCACGGGCGGCACGCGATGACCACGTTGTCCCACCCGGTGCGGCCGCCGCGGGAGCGCGGCACCACGTGGTCGTACGTGATGCGCGCGAGCGGCACCGGCTCCGCGCAGTACTGGCAGCACCCGCTGTCGCGTAGCCAGACGTTCTCTCGCGAGAAGCGCACCAGTCGCCGGGTCTGGTGGCGCGTCCCGGTGTGGAAGCGCACCACCGCCGGGAGCTGGAACGCGCGATCGATCGTGCGCACGACGCGCTCGGCGTAGGACTCGACGACCTCGACGCGCCCGGACACGAAGAGCGTCATCGCCCGCTGCCAACCGACGCGGTCCACGGGTTCAAACGCGGCGCTCAGCACGAGAGTCTCCACCCGGCGAGTGTATCGACGCCGCCCTTCCGCTTCCAGTCCCGACGCAGCCTGAGCCGTGGACCGCCCGCCGGCGCCCCGCCAGCGCCGTTGGCGTGGCCGCTGGCCCGCTCATCCGCTATCCTCCCAGGCCCGTCCGGCCCCTGCCGTGAGGCGTCGCCCTGGAAGAGCCCGAAAACACTGACGACACCAGCCCGGAGCCCGCACCTCCGGGGCGGCTCGCGGCGCTCACTGCGCGCCTGTGGGCCACCAGCCTGGCCTTCGGGGCGGTGGGCCTCGCCGACTGGGGCCTGGCCGCCCTGCGCACCGAGCGCAACCCCTGGCCCGGGCTCCCGCTGGTGCTGGGCCTGTGGCTGCTGGCCGCCCTCCCCTGGGCCCTGCTCGCCTCGCTGCTCGCCGCGCTCTGTCTCGGGCCGACCGGCCGCCGCCCCGTGCTGGCGCTGCTGGCCCCCACCTGGCGCCGCCTGCGCACCGAGCGCGGCAGCGACGCCGACACGCGCCGCCTCGCCACCACCGCCGGCGTCGTCACCGTCGCCGCCGCCATGGTCGCCGGCACCGTCGCGCTGGTCCGCTGGTACATCCTCCACCGCCACGGCGCGCTGCTCATCGCCCTGGCGACGGTCGCCGGGCAGGCGGCCCTGCTGGTCCCCGCCGCCGCCCTGGGCCTCATCGCCCGGCGCGCCACCCACGGCTGCCTCGCCTCGCTCCGGCGCCGGGGTCACCTTCGCCGCTTCGGCCTCACCTCCGCCCTGGGCGCCACCGTCCTCCTGCTCCTCGTCGCCCTGGTGGCGCTCGCCATCGTCGCCCGGCGCACCTTCATCGCCATCGACGGCCCCACCTTCGCGCTCCCGCTGGTCGCCATCGCCCTGGCCTCGATCATCCATCAGCGCCTGCCCGCCGGCCGCCGCGCCGCCTGGGCGCTGCTCGTGGCCGGCGCCCTCGCCGTCGCGCTCTCCGCCAGCTCGCCGCTTGCTCGCCGCCTCGCCACCCACGACGCCTGGACCGCGCGCTGGGCCGCCCACGCCCTGCTCCGGCCCGCCGCCGCGGCCCCCGAGGCCGCCTCGTCCGGGCCCCTGGTGCCCTACCGCCCGCCGCGGCGCCCCTCCCAGGTGCCGCCCGGCCCCCCGCCCAACCTGGTCCTGGTCACCTTCGACGCCCTGCGCGCCGACCACACCGGCTTCATGGGCTACGAGCGCCCGACCACCCCGAACCTCGACGCCTTCGCGCGTGAGGGCACGGTCTTCGAGCGCGCCTACAGCCAGGACTCGGGCACCGGCCCCAGCCTGTGGTCGGTGATGACCGGCAAGACCCCCTTCCAGGTGGAGCTGGTGCGCCCCGACCGCTTCCCGCCGGTCATCGGTCCCAGCGAGGTGCTGCTGGCCGAGCAGCTCGAGCGCGCCGGCTACGCGACGGCCGCCGTGCTCTGCGGGGACGTCTTCGGGGCGCCCCACTGGAACCTGCGCCGCGGCTTCGACGAGTACGGAGACGTCTGCGTGGGACATGGCCGCGACCAGGCGCCGCTGGTGGCCCAGCGCGCCCTGGCGACCGCGCGCCGGCTGGTGGCCAAGGAGCCCTTCTTCCTGTGGGTGCACTTCTACGACGCCCACGGCCCCTACGCCGACCACCCGGACATCGGGTACGGCGACCTGCCCGTCGACAACTACGACGAGGAGATCCACTACGCCGACCGCTCCTTCGGCGAGCTGGTGAAGGGCCTGGCGGACATCACCCGGGATCGCCGCACCTTCATCGCCGTGACCGCCGACCACGGTGAGGGCTTCGGCAAGCACGGCCCCGATCCGCACGCCCGCAACCTGTACCGCAACGTCACCCACGTGCCGCTGGTGGTGCGCGGCCCCGACATCGCGGCCCGCCGCGTCGCCACGCCGGTGGCCAGCAGCGACCTCTACCCGACCCTGCTGGACCTGGCCGGCGTGCCGGTCCCGGAGGCCTCGTCGATGGCCAGCCAGGCGCCGGTCCTCTTCGGCGCCGAGCCCGACCCCGAGCGCATCGTCTTCCAGGAGAACTCGTACTCGCGCCCGCGCCGCGACACCAAGGGCGCGATCCAGGGGCGCTGGCACATGATCGTGGACCTCACCACCGGCGTGGACGAGCTGTACGACGTCATCGCCGACCCCGACGAGCTGGACGACCGGGTGGGCATGGGCGAGGAGGCCGAGGCGCGGCTGCGGCGCGAGCTGCGCGCCTTCGTCACGACCACCAAGGTCCCCGACGACCTCAGCAAGTAGCGGACGCCCGGCGCGGGTGACGCCCCGCCGGCGGCGCTCTCGCGGACCGCGTCAGCTCCGGAGGTCGGCGTAGAGCTCCCAGATGCGGCGGGCGAGCTGGGGCTCGAGAGGCGCGGCCGCGGCAGCGGCGGCGGCCACCTGGGCCGGGTTGCGCTGCCCCAGCAGGACACACGCCGAGGGCGACTCGGTCAGCAGCGCCCCCACCAGGCCGCGCAGGACCGGCTCGGGTCCGTCGACGAGGGCGGCGACGGCGTCGCGATGATCGCGGAGGCGGGCCAGGACGTCGGCGTCGGCGAACCAGGGGTCGTTGGCCCGGTAGTCGCCGGCGTCGAAGCGTCGGGGCGCGTCGTACTTGCCGAGCAGCAACCCGTGGCGCAGCGGCGAGAAGAAGGCCACGCCCAGATCCCGCTCGGCGACCAGCGCGGCCAGACCGCTCTGGCGATAGCCGTCGGTCACCACGTTGCCGTAGGGCTGCACCACGTCGGGGTCCACGCGGGGCAGGTGCTCCACGATCTTGCGGGCGTCCCAGTCCGAGAGGCCCAGATGCCGGAACTTCCCCGCCTCGCGAGCGCGGGCGAGCACCTCGAGCGCCCCGTCGAGATGGCGCGCGCCGGGCCCGAAGTCACAGTGGTGCAGGTAGTAGAGATCGATCTGCTCGACGCCCAGGCGCCGGAGCGAGCCCTCGAGCTGCGAGGCGACCTGCCGCGGATGGTAGGCGTGCTCGTAGGGCCCGGGGTCCCAGCCGGTCTTGGTGGCCAGGAACACCGCGTCGCGAGGCAGCTCGCGCAGGACCTCGCCGATCAGCGCCTCGGAGCGCCCGTCCCCGTAGACGTCGGCGGTGTCCCAGTGGGTGATGCCGGCCTCGTAGGCGGCCAGCAGGGAGGCGCGCTCGGCGGCGGGGTCCCCACCGCTCCAACCCACGCTGCGCGTCCCGGCGAGGTTGGGCCCCCCGTGCGACCAGGTCCCGAGACTGACTGCCGAGACCTTCGCCTCGGTGCGGCCGAACCGGATCTGCTCCACGGGGAGCCCCCTCATGCGGGCGGGGTCGGGAGGGGCCCGACCCCGCCGTCCATTCGCGAGCCATCAACGAGGGGGACGCCTCGCGCCCCCCGCCCCGCGGGCAAAGCCCGCAGGGCCCCTCCCCCCGAGGCGGCCCGCCGACGCGGGCCGCAAGGCTGCTCACGCGCCGGAGAACACCCTCCATGCCTCGGGAGGAGGCGAAGGCGCGTGGGCAACTACTCGCCAGCCTTGGCCAGCGCGGCGTCGATCTGCGCGGAGACCGCGTCGAAGTCGATCGGGTTCTCGATGCGCTCGGCGCCGATGAACATCGAGGGAGTGCCCTGCACGCCGACGGACTCGCCCAGCTTCTGGTCCGAGTCGACCTTCTCCTTGAAGGTGGAGTTGTCGAGGGCGGCCTTGAACTTGCTCATGTCCAGGCCGATCTCCTGGGCGTACTTCTCGAGGTCCTCACGCCCCAGCGCGTTCTGGTTGGCGAACATCTTGTCGTGCATCTCCCAGAACTTGCCCTGCTCGGCCGCGGCGAGGGCCGCCTGCGCCGCCGGCATCGCGTTCTGATGGAAGGAGAGCGGGAACTGACGGAAGACGAAGCGCACCTTGTCGCCGTACTTCTCCTTGATCTTGTGCGCCGTCTCCGCCGCCTTGGAGCAGTAGGGGCACTGGAAGTCGGAGTACTCGACGATGGTGACCTTGGCGTCGGCCGGGCCGAAGGAGGGCGCGTCGGTGCCCTGCTGCTTGGTGACCATCTCGGCCGCCAGCGGCTTGTTCCGGGCCTCCATCGCGCGGAGCTCGCCGATGACCTTGTCGTAGTCGCCCATCATCGACTGGCACTGCGCGACCGGGAACTGGCCGGTGCGGCTGCGCACCATCGCGCAGGTCTTGGTGTCCTCGCCCAGGTCCTTGCAGAGCTTGTCCACCAGATCGACGCAGGGCTTGCGCATGTCGCCCAGCTTGTCGATCGAGTACTGCACCTCGGCCACGGCGGCCACGCACGCCTTGGGCGGCAGGATCGTCGAGACGGTGCGGGTCGCGGTGCACGCCTCGGCGGAGTCGCCGGCGGCCTTGCAGATCTTGTCGGCGTACTCGGTGCAGGCGGTCGCCTCGTCGGCGGCCGCAGCCGCGCCCGGGGCGTCGGCGGCTGGCTTCGCCTCGGCGGCGGCGCCCTCGGCGGCCGGCACCACGGCCGGGGTCTGCTCGGCGGGGGTCGTCTCGTTCTTGCAGGCGGCCAGAGACAGCATGCCGAGGCCCAGGGCCATCACGGTCCCGCGGCTGCGTCCCAGAAGGATTCGATACTGACTCACTGTGTGTCTCCTCATCGGCTCGTGGGGGTCCCGCGCGGGGTGCGCTCTGGGAACGGGGGGAAAGTTCGGGGCGCCACTATGGGCGCGAAGGGTGCAGCTTGCATCAGAATTCTCCAGAACACAGCCGGAGGCGATTCGATGCCCGGGCCGGGGGGTCACCGGGACAGCACCTCGTCGATCGCCTTGGTGACCTTGGGGTCCAAGGGCTTGGTGGCCGGCTCGAAGCGAGCGACTACCTTGCCCGCGCGGTCGACGAGGAACTTCGTGAAGTTCCACTTCACCGGACCGCGGATCCCCTCGGGGGTCTTCTCGGTCAACAGCTCGTAGAGCGGCGCCTGCTCCTCGCCCGAGGTCTGGACCTTGGCGAAGAGCGGGAACTCGACCGAGTAGTGCTCCGAGGTGAACTTCTTGATCTCGTCGGGAGTGCCCGGCTCCTGCGCCCCAAAGTCGTTGGAAGGGAAGGCCAGCACCTCGAGCCCCCGATCGTGGTACTCGCCGTAGAGCTTCTGGAGGTCCGCATACTGCGGCGTATAACCGCACTCCGACGCCGTGTTCACGATCAACAACGCCTTCCCGCGGTAGTCCGCCAGCGCCTTCTGCTCCCCGTCGATGGTCTGGACGGTGAGCCCGAGCACATTGGCCGAGGCACCGCCTGAGGCGGCTGCGGGCGCCGGTGAGGGCGTCGCTCCCTCGGGTCGGGCCTGCGACGGGCCTGGGGCCCGACTCGGCCCGCCCTCGGTCGCGCCACCCTCACCGGCGCCCTCGCTCGCCTCATTCGGCGCCTCTCCATCGGCCCCGGTCTCGGCCCCGGCCACGGCCCCGGCCACGGCCCCGGCCCCGGCCCCGGCCCCGGACTCGGCCCGGCCCCGCCACGGCCCCGGCCCCCGGACTCGGCGGCCCCGGACTCCCCCGGCCACGGCCCCGGCTCAGCCCCAGCCCCCCGGCGGCCCTGCCCCCCGGCTTCACCACCGGCACCGCGGCCCGCGGCCCGGCCGCCGGCGGCCCCGCGGCCCCGGGCTCCGGCGCGCCCGGCGACGACAGCGGCTTGGGAGGGTGCTCACCGCAGGCACCGAAGCCGACGACGACGAACCAGATGACGGCGGCGATTTGAACACACTGCATCAGACACCTCGACATGGAGAGCTGGGGGATTCGAGCCCGACAGACCGGCGGTCCCGCTCCGCAGGCCCGCGGTATGGACCGACGCGCGCCACCCGGCCATACGCCGGGCGTGACGCGACCTGGGGATTCTGGCAGCGTGGCGGCCCCTGGCGAAGGGAGGGGCCGAGACTCGTGGAACCCAAGCGCATCGCGGTCATCTCGACCGGCGGCACCATCGAGAAGACCTACGACGAGCTGGCGGGCGTGCTCGAGAACGCCGTGAGCGTGCTCGACGTCATGCTGGCGTCGCTGCAGCTCCGTGGTGTGGTCGTATCGCGCGTGCCGCTGATGAACAAGGACAGCCTGGAGATGACGGCCGCCGACCACACCCTCATCGCCACCACGGCCGGCTCGATGGCCAGCTCCCACGACGGCGTGGTCGTCGTGCACGGCACCGATCGGCTGGCGGAGACGGGCGAGCGCATGGTCGCGCTGCTCGGCACCCCGCCGGTCCCCATCGTGCTGACCGGCGCGATGCGGCCCTGGGAGCTGCGCACCACCGACGCGCTCCAGAACCTCACCGAGGCGCTCCTCGCCGTGCAGCTGGTGGCGCCGGGCATCTATGCCGCGATGCACAACCGGGTGCTGCGCTTCCCGGGCGTCATCAAGGACCGCAACGGCGGCACCTTCACGCGGCGGGACGAGCCGTGATCCGGCGCGTCGCCCTCACCGCGGCCCCGGCGCTGGACCGCCTCTTCGTGGGCGGTGCCCGGGTCGCTCCGCGGCGCTCGCCCCGCCGCCCCGGCCCCGACCCGCGCGAGGCCCTGGCCGAGGCCGCCGAGTTCTACGGCGCCCGGGGCCGCAGAGAGCAGCTCTTCGCCGCGCCGCCGCCCATCGCCCCGGTCGAGCGCCAGGTGCGCGCCCTGCCGGGCGGCGCCGTCGTGGACCTGAGCTGGCCGAGCACCTACGAGCCCGTGCACCCCGCGCATCGCCGGCGCCTGCTGGAGCTGCCCGACAACCGCACCGCCCACGCCCGCTGGTACCGCCACACCCGCCCCGCGCCGACCATCCTCTGGGCCCACGGCTGGTCGCTGGGCCACCCCGCCATCGAGGAGCGCGTCTTCCCGGCCGGCGCCTTCTACCGCATGGGCTACGACGTGCTGCTCCCCACCCTGCCCTTCCACTCGCGCCGCCGCCCCCTGCGCCGCTTCCGCCCGCTCTGGCCCTCCATGTCGCCGATCCTGACCAACGAGGCCACCGCCCAGGCGGTCCACGATCTGCGCGCCCTGGTCGCGCTGTGCCTCGCGCGCGGCGCGCCGGCCGTCGGCATGAGCGGCATGAGCCTCGGCGGCTACAGCACCGCCATGATGGTCACCGCCGAGCCGCGCCTGGCCTTCGCCATCCCCTTCATCCCCTTCGCCTCGGTGGCCGAGCTGCTCTGGGACCACGCCGAGTCCACCCCCGCCCGAGCGGCCGCCGAGGCCCGGGGCCTGACCCTGGATCACCTCGAGGACGCCATGGCGGTGTCCAGCCCGCTGCGCCGCCCACCCCTGCTCCCCCCCGAACGCATCCTCCTGGTCGCCGCCGAACGCGACCGGGTGACCCCCAAACGCTACGCCGAAGCCCTGGCCGCCCACTTCGGCGACGCCCGCCTGATCGTCTTCGACGGCGGCCACCTCCTGCAGGTCGGCCGCAGCGAAGCCTTCCGAACCATCCTCCGCTTCCTCCGCATCCTCGACCTGAAGGCTTGATCGGAGCCCCACCCATGCGAACCGCCCGCTCCCTCCTCCTCGCCGCCCTCCTCACCGCCTGCGGCACGACAGCGACAACCTCCGACTCAGCCACAGCCCGGGACTCGGACGCGGCCACGGTCCCGGACACGGCCACGGTCCCAGACGCGGACACGGTCTCGGGCTCGGACGCGGTCTCGGACGCGGTCTCGGTCTCGGACGCGGACCCGGACACGGACTCGGTCCCGGACTCGGCCACGGACTCGGCCACGGACGCGGACTCGGACTCGGCCACGGACACGGACTCGGCCACGGACGCGGACTCGGACTCGGACTCGGACACCGAGACCGACACCGGAACCGACACCGAGACCGACGCCGGGGCCGAGACCGACACCGAGGCCGACACGGACACCGACACCGACACCGAGACCGAGACCGAGACCGACACCGAGACCGACACCGACACCGGGGCCGACACCGAGACCGAGACCGACACCGACACCGACACCGCCGCCGACACCGCCGCCTGGCCCCCCGACGCCCCGCCCGGCCAGTGCGTATCGGGCTCCGACTGCACCACGGGCCTCTGCAACGCGGCCGCTCCGGGCGGCCTGTGCCAGGGCTGCGGCACCTGCCCGTCGGGCTACGACTGCAACTTCGGCACCTGCAACCAGTGGTGCGACGCCGATGCCGACTGCCCGATAGGCCTGCGCTGCCTGGGCTCGAGCGGCGTCTGCGGCGCGATCCAGTGCTCCGTCGACGCCGACTGCCCCTGGCCCTACGTGTGCCCCGAAGGTCTGTGCCACCGCCCCGCGTGCAGCGACGACCAGCCCTGCCCCGCACCGTTCGTCTGCGCCGGCGCCCGCTGCGTGGAGCCCTGAGGGTGCCGGCGGCTCCGCTGCCGCTGTGCCTCCAAGGCCCTGCCGATCACATCGGACTCGACACGGGCGGGCCATTCCCGGTACCTCACACGGCGTTCGCTGTGGAGCGCGCGCTCGATGCGCCGCCCGGGCGACCGACACCCGGAGGATCCTCGATGCACTCAAAGCTGATGGCGCGACTGGCGGCCCTCTCGATGGTGACCGCCGCGGTCTCCACCCTCGCGCCGGGCTGCTCCTCCGACTCCAACGCGGACGGCGGTCCGGACGCGTCCGGGCTGGTCGGCGATGCCCTGCCCGACGCGCCACCGAACTGGACGACGGCGCCCAACCGCGAGGTGCGCAACCTCCACATGACGTGGCAGCGCGACTCGGCGACCACCGTGACCTTCCAGTGGGCGACCACCGATACCGACCTGTCGGCCTACGTCCCCAAGGTGTGGGCTGTGCCCACGTCACTGACCGAACGCAGCGGCGACGCGGTCGTGATGCCCTTCGACGAGAGCTACGTGCACACCGGCGCCGGACTGATCTATCGCGAGGCGCTGCTGGGCATCGAGACCGGCACCGAGGACTTCGTCGTCTGGACCGTCGAGGCCACGGGTCTGCAGCCCGACACCGAGTACACGTTCCGCGTCGGCACCTGGGAGGGCTTCGACCCCCAGACGGGCGTCTTCACCTCGCCCGACCTCTCCGCCCCTTCCACGGTGCGCACGGGCCTCCCCAAGGGGGAGCGCAAGCCCTTCTCGATGGTGATGGCCGGCGACAGCCGGGGCGGCACCGACGAGATCCGCGCCAACGTGGACCGCCTGGCCGAGATCGACGCGCGCCTCTGGTTCTTCAATGGCGACATGACCAACGGCGGCGCGCAGGTCGAGTGGGACGACTGGCAGGACGCGATGGCGCCCGTCTTGCGCAGTCGGGTGCTGATGCCCGTGCAGGGCAACCACGAGATCTTCGCCGACATCTACTACGCGCAGTACGCGCTTCCCCAGGAGCAGACCCTGCCCGAGGACCTGCTCGAGCACGCCTGGTCGCTGGATTTCGGCAACGTGCACTTCGTCGGGCTGGACTCGAACACCGAGGAGACCGTCGCCGCCCAGGTCGACTGGCTGGACGCCGACCTGGCCGCCGCGCGGCAGGACCCGGGCATCGACTGGATCTTCGTGATGATGCACCACGGCGTCTACTCGGCGTCGAACCACGGCTCCACGCCCCGCCTGCAGGAGTATTGGGTGCCGGTCTTCGAGAAATACGACGTGGACCTGGTCTTCTGCGGCCACGACCACGACTACGAGCGCACCTTCCCGCTGCGCGCCGACCAGGTCGTCGAGCCCGATGAGGGCATCGTGTACGTCGTCGCCGGCGGCTTCTACTCCCCCGCCTACTCCAACGGCACGGCATGGTGGACGGCGACGAGCGCCCACGGCGACCTCCGGAACTACGTCGAGGTCGGCGTCGACGGCGGCACCGTCAACGTCACGGCCTGGTCCGGCGACGGCACCGAGGTGCTCGACCAGTTCACGCTGACGCGCTGAGCAGCGGCTCCCCCCTGATCGGGCCGGCGAGCTCAGTACTCGCCGACCACGCTGGCGCTGACGGCCTCGAACTCGAAGTTGAAGAAGAGGGCGTCGACGGGGCCGTCGTCGGCGAACCAGTCGGTCAGGGTGTTGACGCTGAGCACCGTGCAGGCCCCGCCGGGGTCGGCCTGGATGGCCAGGCAGCCCGGAAGGTCGACGCCGGTCACGCAACCGTGCGGGGCATCTCGGAAGGCGTGGGTGCAGCCGATCCACGGATTGAGATCGGGCTTCGGGAAGGCCTCGACGAAGGCGGCGCCGGGGGGCAGGTTCAGGCAGGTGCAGCGGGCGAGGCTCTCGTTGAGCAGGCGGGCATAGGTCTCGAGCGGGACGTGGCCTCGGGCGACTCCGACCCGCAGCTTGGGGCCGCCGCCGTCGAAGCTCTCGACGACACGTGCCTCGAGGATGAGGTCGTACGCGTCGTAGCTCTTGCCCGTCTCGAGGTAGTGGTGCTCGAGGCGCCCGACCAACGTCAGTCTGGGAGCCCCGGTGCTCGCGGAGAAGCTGCCCTGCCCCACCTCGAAAGTGCCCAGCCCGGACTCGGGCGGCGGCGACCCGGCAGACGGCCGCCCGCCGAGCGGGTGGATGACCACGAAGGGTTGGTCGGACAAGCTCTCGAGCCCCGGAAACTCCAGCAGCAGCGCGCTGCCGGGCAGGTCGAGGAGCCGCGTCGGATCGATGTTGAACTCCGGACCCAGCCGCTCGGTGAGTTCGGCCTCCATCTTCGCTATGGAGTAGGAATAGCCCTTGTATGGTGCATGACGTGCGGTCGTCACGTACTGCACGGTCGGCGCGTAGGTGTACTGCCCCGGCGCGACCTTGCAGTCGCCGTCGACGCAGTCCGATGGCCCACCGCAGTCCGTGGACACCGCCACCGGATAGTCGCAGCGGCGGCCGGTCAGCTCCGGCGTGCACTCGCCGAACGGGGAGTATCGCCTGGCGGTGCCCGCGCCACAGGTCGGAGGCGGTGGGGACTCGCACAGGTGGTCCTCGCAGGGGTCGAGCTGATCGAGGCCCGCGCACTCGAAGAAGGTCGCGGTGCAACCAGCGGACTGGCGGCAATCGGCGCAGGCGCCCGGCTCCCAGGGGCAGACCTCGGGGCACTCGGCGGCGGCGCACAGCGCGTGGTCCGCGTAGCAGTCGGCGCAGTCCGCCGTGACACCCGAGTGGCTGACCACGCCGTCGGCGATGCACGCGTGGACCGCGGCCTCATCCGCCGCTCCGCCCGCAGCGCAGGCCGGCCACACGGTGAGCGCGACCGAGCCAGGATCGGGCTCGGGCCCATGGTCGATGATGGTGTGGTTGCCGTCCGTGTCGCAGGCGCCACGCGGCGCCGGGCGCACCACGATGGTGACCGGGACGGACAGCCTGGTGCTGGACGCGCCGTTTACCATCGTGACTTCGATCGTGCCCTTCTGCTGGAAGAGCAGCTTGCACGTGAAGCTCAAGGGGATCTCGAGGGACGCGCCCGACTCGACGCGGTAGGGGGCGCCGGCAGGTCCCTCGACCTGGAGCGCCAATGGGATGTCCACGCGGACCTCCGCGGGGGACGCACTGTCGTTTCGGGCTTCGATGAATCCGAGCGGCTGCGGGCAAGGGGTGACCGTCTTCACATGGGTCACGGCGAGGCCGCCGGTCGTCTGCGAGGCGCTGTCGAAGACGCTGAGGTGCAGACCCGACTCGACCGGTTCGGGGATCTCCGGCGTGGCGACCTCGGCGGAGTCTGCGACGATGTCGGCGGCGTCCTCGGTGGGCGCGGGGTCGCCGCAACCGATGGCCCCCGTGAGCGAGAGGAGGGCCACGAGGCCGAGAAGCGCCTGCCGCGCCGGCCGCTCGATGACGCGAAGGGCACGGGGGTGAAGACGGACCGGCGCGCGCCGATCCCGAGCGGTCATCGCGTCGGGCATCGCATCCAGCGGGTCAGGGGGGAGCTTGCATTGTCGCGGTGCCAGCGCTTCGAATCCAGCCGGCGCCAGAACTGGACGCTCCCGGCTCCTCAGCGGGCGGCTTCGGCCAAGGCGCGCTCGATGCGGCGGTCGGGGATGAGCCAGAGCAGCGCCACGGCGACGTAGATGGCCATCGAGATCCACTGCGAGAGCGCGGCGAGCGGGATCGCTGCCAGGTAGAGCAGCGGCGACGCCTTGCCCTTCCAGTCGGTGCCGATGGCGCGGCGCAAGAGAGAGTCCGGGCCCTGGGCCCGCACGATGATGGTCTGGAGCAACCAGTACGCCATGGCCGCCATCAGCAGCACCAGGCCGTAGAGCGCCGCCGGCATCGGGGCGAAGCCGTTCTCGCCCATCCAGCCGGTGGCGAAGGGGATGAGCGAGAGCCAGAAGAGCAGGTGCAGGTTGGCCCACAGGATGGGGCCGGTGACGTGGGCGACGGTCTGGAGCATGTGGTGGTGGTTGTTCCAGTAGATGCCCAGGTACACGAAGCTCAGCACGTAGCTCGAGAACACGGGGGCCAGGGGCCACAAGGCCTCGAAGCCGTATCCGTGGGGGACCTTCAGCTCCAGCACCATGATCGTGATGAGGATGGCGATGACGCCGTCGCTGAAGGCTTCGAGCCGGTTCTTCTCCAACGGGGGCCTCCAGTGGCGGCGGTCAGGGGAAGCGGCAGACCCGGACCAGCGTCGCCTTGCTGGCGTCCGCGGTGCCGTTGGCGGTGAGCCACTCCGAGATGGCGAGGAGCGAGTCCATGCGGCAGATCATCGACGGGGCGCACTGATCGTCCGTGGTGCAGAAGCGCGTGCAGTAGCGCGTCGCGTCGTCCGGGACCAGCGCGATGCAGTGGCCGGAGGCGCAGTCTCCGTCGCCGGTGCAGACGTCGGCGTCGGGACGGGTGCCGAGCGGGACCTTCGGCGTGTAGCAGGCGAAGGCGCCCGAGTAGAAGGGACCTTGAACCGCCGCGCTGAACGCCGTGGTCGCGGTGCTCGTCTGCTGGGACACGGCCACCAGGTCGCACTTCTGCCCGGCGCCGCAGTCGTCACGCGTGCGGCACAGGTTCGAACACCGCGTGTCCAGGTCGTAGAGCTCGTCGCAGAATCCCGTGCTGCAAGTGGCAGGGTCTGGAGCGATGCCCAGCCCGAACGGGTCACAGCTCTGGCCGACGGGCGTGAGGGAGCCTGGGGGTCTGCAGACGGGTGCGATGTGCTGGGCGGAGCCGGCGAGCGCGCAGGACTGGCCGGCGGACGTGCACACATCCTGATGCAGGCAGGAGCTTCGGCAGACGCCGGCGATGCAGGAGCGGCTCGCGCAATCGAAGGAGCTGGCGCAGGACTGACCGTCCGGCTTGCTCCCCACCGCCGGCTCGCAGTAGCCGATCTGCGCGCTGCCGGCCAGCTTCGTGCAGATCTCGCCCTCCGCGCAGTCGTCCGCCCCGGCGCAGGGGGCGCTGCAGAGCTTCTTGTCGGCGAGTCCGTGATGGGCGCAGACACCCTCCGGGTTGCAATCGGCGTGGAACGAGCAGGGCTGGCCCAACTTCGAGCAGTCTGGAGGCACGCCGTCGGTGACGCCGTCGCAGTCGTTGTCGACGCCGTCGCCGCACTTCTCGACGGGCGTGGGTCCGACGCACACGCCGTCCGTGCAGACGCCCGACGCGACGCACACGGTGGGGTCGGCGCAGGGGACGGCGGCCGTGGGCGCCTGGGCGCAGCCGGAGGCGCTGTCGCAGGTCGCGGCGGTGCAAGGGTTTCCGTCCTCGGGGCACTGCAGCACCGGGTGCTCGCAGGTCCCCTCGACGCACGTGTCGGGGCCGGTGCAGGCGTCGTCGTCGTCGCAGGCCATCGGCACCCAGGCGTCGGCGCTGCGCTCGGGGTCGCAGAGCTGGCAGGCGTCGCCCGGCTTCTCCGCGCCCGCCGGGTGGCAGGTGGCGTCGATGAGGCAGCCGGGCACCGCCGCCGCGAAGGAGCAGGCTCCGGCGACGCAGGTGCCGTACCGGCAGGTGCCCGCCTCGACGCAGGGGGCGTCGTCCGAGCACGGGATCGCCACGTCGGGCGCGCCGTCGGGCACCACGTCGGGAGCGTCCGCATCGCCGGCCGCGTCGAGGTCGGTGGGGGCGTCCGGCGCGGCGTCGACCTCCCCGTCGGGCGGGGCTTCCACGTCACCGTCGACATCGCCGTCCGGCGCGCTCGTCACGTCTCCGCCTGCGCCGTCCCCCACGGCCGTCTCGCGGTCGGCGGCGTCGGGCAGCGAGAAGGTCGTCAGGCCCTCGGAGCAGCCGGCGAGGGCGAGCACACCTGCCAGGGTCAGGGTGGCGAGATGTCTCATGAGGATCCATCCGGTAAATTCGGGGGGCGGGGCGGGGTGGCCCTGCCCGGGTCGGTGCTGGTCGGGACGCCGCCATTGTGTGGGTTCGACGCCCTCAGGTCGAGTGCCTCAGGCGTCTCAGCGCCGGGGCTCGATCTCCACCCGGCGGTTGAGCGCGCGCCCCGAGGAGGTGTCGTTGTCGGCGATGGGCTCGCCTTCGCCCTTGCCGACCGGGGAGAGACGCCCGGGCGCCACCGAGCGCTCCACGAGCCACCGCACCACGGCGGCGGCCCGGCGCTGGGACAGATCCAGGTTGTGCGCGTCGGAGGCGTCGCTGTCGGTGTGCCCCTCGACGGTGACAGCGAGGGTGGGGAGCGCGTTCAAGGCGGCGAGCAGCGCCTCGAGCGCGGGCCCGGCGTCGGGCCGCAGCACATCCGAGTCCACGTCGAAGTGGATCCCGTAGACGACCGCGGTGTGACCCGCGCCCAGCGCGTCCTCGATGGGGTTCGCGACCCGCGGCGGCGGGCACGGGGCCTCGGCGTCCGGCGCCGGGGCGGCGTAGAAGGGCCGCGGCGGCCCGGCGAACTTCACGCCGGCGAGCTGCCCCGAGCGCGTCACCACCGCGGTGAAGGGCTGGCGGTTGCCCTGCTCGTCCTCGCCGACCAGGCGCGCCAGGCCGTCCACCACATCGCCGGAGATCCGCACCTGGCGGCCGCCCATGCGCTCGCAGCCGCTGATGGCCGTGCCGTCCTGGCGGAGGTCGACGACGTTGACGCCCGGGTCGTCGTTGATGCCCTTGCGGCGGTAGCGCCAGCGCCCCGTGAACGCGCCCGCGGCGGGGCGGACCGCTTCCTGGGTGCCGTAGCCCTCCAGCTCGGTGAAGAGGTGCGGGTCGATGTCGCGGGGCGGCGGCTCCAGGCGGTCCACCAGGGTAACGCGCACCCAGCGCACCGGCCGCGCCTCGGCCACCTCGAAGCGCTGCGAGGCGCGCTGGCCGCTCTCGAGGCTGGCCTCCAATAGCAGGCCGAAGCCCTCGTCGGGCGAGACCGACGAGCCCTCGATGCGCACCGTGCGCACGTGCCGCCCGCGCGCCGAGCCGAACTCGTTGAACGCCGGCATCTCGAAGCGCGAGAACGTCGTCGGCGCCGGCAACTCCACGACGAAGGAGAGCGGCAGCGGCTCCCGGCGCGGGATGCCCACCCCCACCGTCTGCCCGCTGCCGTCGAGGGCGACGATCCCGGCCCTCTCGGCCTCGGGCGCAGCGCGCACGACCACGGCGCCGGCGCCCAACGTCAGGTAGTTGGTCTCGGCGGCGCTCGCAGGGAGCGCCAGCGTGGCGCTCAGCGCCAGCCAGATCGTCCATGCCATGGCGCGCACCGGGCCCTCCTCGGCTCACGGGGTCGTTGGCGGGCCCTCGAAGCGCAGCGTGGCGCCGTGGGCGATGGCGTCGTGGTCCAGCACGAAGCCGTCCAGCGGCTGGCCGTCGACCAGGACGCGGGCGGGGCCGTCGGCGAGGGCCGCCGCGTCAGCCTCGACCACCAGGGTCTCGCCGCCGCCGAGCCGCAGCTCGCAGCGCGAGAAGGCCGGGGCACCCAGCCAGTACTCGGTCGAGCCGGCGTTGGGGTACAGGCCCAGCGCGGCGAAGAGGTACCAGGCGCCGAGCGTCCCCGAGTCGTCGTTGCCGGGGATGCCGTCGGGGCCGTCGCCGTAGTGGGTGTCCATGATCCAGCGTACCCACGCGGCCGTGAGGTCGGGCCGGCCCAGCTCACTGAACATCCAGGCCGCGTGGATGTCGGGCTCGTTGCCGTGCCAGTAGTAGCGCGGGAAGTGCGTCAGCCAGTAGAAGTCCTCAGCGGTCGTGGCGCGCAGCTCCGCCTGCTCGTCCACCGCCGGCTCGAAGAACTCCTGGAGCTTCCTCACCAGCTCCTCGGCGCCGCCGGACAGCTCCGCCAGGCCCGTCACGTCCTGCGGCACCAGGAACGCGTACTGCAGCGCGTTGCCCTCGGTGAACGCCTGGCCCTGCACGGCCGTGGCGTGCACGTCGAAGTTCGCCAGCCACGAGCCGTCCGAAAGCCGCGGCCGGAACACCCCGGTCTCGGGATCGTAGAGGTTCTTCCAGCTCTCCGACCGGGTGCGGAAGCGCGCCGCCAGCTCGACCTTGCCCAGTGCCTCGGCCAGGTTGGCGTCCGCCGCGTCGGCGATGGCCATCTCGAGCGTGCTGCTGACCGACTCGCCCGGCCCATCGTCCAGCGGCACATAGCCCAGCGCGTTGTAGAGCTCGACGCCGGCGCGGCCCTCGTAGTTGACCTCGGGCGGGACGGCGTTCTCGGCCATGTGCTCGATGTGTCCCAGCGCGCGCTCCACGTCGAAGTCGCGCACGCCCTTGAGCCAGGTGTCGGCGATGACGATGTCGGCGGGCGCGCCGATCATGATGTTCGAGTAGCCGTTGGCCGTCGGCCACTTGGGCAGCCAGCCGCCCTCGTCGGCCATCCCGATGAGCGAGCGCACGAAGTCGCGCTGCCGGTCGGGCTCGATGAGCACCAGCAGGGGGTGCACCGTGCGGTAGGTGTCCCAGAGCGAGAAGCTGGTGTAGCGCGGAGTGGCGGCGTCCGTGTGCAGCGCGTCGTCGAAGCCGAGCCAGGTGCCGTCGGCGTCGCTCCACAGCGTCGGCATCAGGAAGGTGTGGTAGGCCGAGGTCGCCAGCACGGTGCGCTGGGTGTCGGTCATCCCGTCGCAGTGGATGAAGTCGAGCTGGTCACTCCAGCGCTGCTCGGCGCGGTCCAGCACGGTCTGGAAGTCGGCCAGCCCCACCTCCGCGTCCAGGTTGGCCCGGGCGCCGGCCGCCGACACGAAGCTCACCCCTACCCGCAGCTCGACCGGCTGCCCGCCGGGCGCCTGCACGGTGAGCCAGGCGCGGCGGGCGTCCTGTCCGTGGGCCAGCACCGGGGCGTCGGTGCGGGCGACCACGAAGGTGCGGAAGCCCCCGAAGGGCCGGGAGAACTCGTTCTGGACCTTGTCCCAGGCCTCGATGGTGCCCGCCTCGGGCTGGACCTCGATGCCGCCGTCCAGCACGTCGCCGAGCACGATGGTGCTGTCGGCGTCGACGACGAAGGTCACCCGGTCGGCGCCGGCGGTGGGCGTGACGCGCCAGACGGCGGCCCGCTCGGTGGCGGTCAGCTCGACGCGCGCGCCCAGGTCGCTGAGCGTCATAGCGTAGTAGCCCGGGCGCGCCGACTCCTCGTCGCGGTCGTAGTGCGACCAGGGCAGACCGGTCTCGGGCAGCGCCTCCGCCCCGCCGGCCATCGCCATGAACCCCACGCTGCCGAGCTCCGGGATGCCCGTCCCATGGAAGTGCGTGTGGGCGAAGGCCGTCACCTGATCGTCGTCATGGTGGTAGCCGCTGCAGTGGTGCCACGGCATCGGCGGGTCGTCCCCCAGGCGCGTCTGCGGCCCGGCCTGCACCAGCCCGAAGGGCAGCGCGGCGCCGACGAAGCTGTTGCCGGCGTACCAACCCCGCCCGCCCGTCCCGATGTGCGGCCGCACATAGGGCGCAAGGGACGTCGAGACCTCGGAGCCGACCTCGGCGTCCCCGGCGACATCCGAGCTCACGTCCCCGACGACGTCGGGCCGGACATCACCGCCGCCGCCGCCCCCGCAGGCGACCAGCAAGCACCCGAACCAGACACCGAGCCCCCGACACGACGCCATGATCCCCTCCTCGCGCGCGACGCAGGGAAGATACCACACCCGAGACGGCAGTCCGCGCGTCCCGCGGGCAGAGGCGGCGCGGGGGTCAGCGCCAGACTTCGTGGTTGTGGACCGCTCGTAGCATCAGGTCGACCAGGGCCAGGTGGCGGCGCAGGGCGCGCTCGAGGCGGTGGGGGATGACGGGGTTGAAGGGGCCGCCGGTGGTGAAGAGCTGGCGCGGGTTCTTGCGCACCCAGGTCCAGGAGCCCATCTCGAGGGTGAAGGGGAGCAGGGTCGCGTCGCCGGCCTCGTGGAGCTGGGCGTGGCGCATGAAGAGGTGGTCCCAGAGGTCGCCGTGGGTGGTGTAGCTGTCGGACTGCGCCTCCACCATGTAGACGTGGTTCGGGTAGGTGCGGTCGAGCAGCTCGACGACGCGCCGGGCCGCGTCGACTCGCGGGAAGGCCTCGGTGGAGCGGGCCCAGGGGTACCAGAGGCGGTCGCGGGTGCCGAAGCCTGAGTGGATGTCCAGGGCGATGGCGGCGGGCGACTCGAAGAGCTCGGCCTCGACGAAGTCGCACAGCGCGCGCGCCTCGAGCTGCATCTCGGCGTCGCGGGGGCCGCGATACCAGGGCAGCCAGGGGCCCAGGCGGTGGCCTCCCAGCAAGAGCGGCACGCGGTCGACGGCGTCGTGGGGGGCGTTGCGCATGAGGTCTACGCCCTGGGGGTTCGAGCGGCGGCCCCGCGCCATCCCACCCGGGTTGATGAGCGGGATGGCGACGATGCGGCAGGACTCGAGGCGCGCCCGGGCGTGGGCGTCCCAGCGCAGGCTCTCCACCAGGCTGCGCAGCCAGGCCAGCGCGACGTTGGTGCCGACGCGCTCGAGGCCGTGGACGCCGGCGAAGACGCCCAGGGTCGGCAGGCTGCGGTCGTCGGGGCCCAGCCGCAGCGCGTAGATGGGCAGGCGCGTCGACGCGTCGAGCCGCACGTGCTCGAGCACCTCGGCGCGGACGAGGCCCCTGGCGCGTGCCACCAGGGCCTCGATACCGTCGAGCTCGGCGAGGCGCGCCACCCGCGCTCAGGCCTGACGCGCGCGACGACGCGAGGCGCGCGAGGCCAGCAGCGACCAGAGCATGTGCACGCGACCCACCTGGAAGAGCTCGTCGCCGCCGGCGTAGTCGAGCGTCTCGCGGCAGAAGCGGTTGCAGGCCTCGACGCGGTAGTGGCTGACCGGGTCCTCCTTGATGAACTGGTGGGCGCCGCCGCCGTGGACGTCGTTGGAGCCGTGCACGACGAAGGTCCCCGGGTCGAAGATCGCCCGCGCGCTGCAGCCGAACTCGTTGCGGAAGCGGCCCAGCACCTGGCGGGCGACGTCGAGGTGGTGCGGCTGGCGGCGGGTGTCGCCACGATAGCTCGGGAAGACGTCGAGGAAGTAGTCCGACGTGGCGCCGACGCCTGCGGGCGAGGCGGCGATGCTGGTGATCTGGAAGCCCAGGCGGCGCTGGTTGAACACCGGCAAGAGGAAGATCCGCTTGAAGAGCGGCGTCTGCAGGCGCTGGCCGCGGTGGCTGCGGGCGATCATGGTGAGGCCCAGGTGGATGAGGGGCTCGACGCGCGCCTCGGTCTCGAGCGGCAGGTAGACCATGGCGGTGAAGGCGACCGGGCTGCGCTGCTCGCGATCGTAGGCGACGGCGATGACGCGGTTGCGAAAGGCCGCGCGACGACCGGAGAAGACGCCGTAGTCGGGGACCTCGTCCATGGCGCCGGCGGCGACGCGCAGCAGGTCGGCGTGCAAGGCGGCGAGCTGGTCGGAGCTCATCCACAGGCCCGGCTGGTCGAGGACCCGGATGCGGAAGCGGCCGCCGTGCGACGAGAAGCGGGACTCGCGCACCAGCGGCGCGCGCAGCCAGTCGAAGTCGTCGGGCCGGCGCGGGGGCGGCGGGGTCGGGCGGGCGACCCGCTGCCAGGCCTCGTCGCGCAGCGTGTGGCCGTCGGGCCAGGCCTCGGCGTCGAGGGCCGCTGAAAACACCACCTCGAACCGGTGCCGGAGACCGGTGGCGAGCCGGAAGAGGTGGTCGAGGAAGGTGGCGTCGCCGACCCAGTCCAGGTGGTCGCCTTCGGGGCGCAAGGTGGCGGCGACGACCGGGACGGGGCGCCCGACGACGCGGTGGAAGAGGCCGGCGTGGAAGCGCCCGGGGATGGCCGAGGCGCTGGTCGTGCCCTCGGGGAAGCTGACGACCGAGAAGCCGGCCTCGAGGCGGGTGGCCACGGCGTCCTGGGCCGAGCGGCGGCTCTGCGCGTGGTCGCGCCGCACGAAGAGGATGCCGGCGGCGCGGGCGGCGAGGCCGATGAGCGGCCAGCGGGAGACCTCGTGCTTGCCGAGGAGGAAGCAGGGCTGGAGGGCGCCCAGGGCGATGATGTCGAGGTAGGAGCGGTGGTTGGCGACGATGAGGCTGCCCGGCTGGGGCTGGGGGCCGCGCTGGGTGATCCGGACGGCGAAGAGCGCGGCGGCGGCGCGGCAGAAGCCGTGGATGATGGCCTGGCCGCAGCGGAGCCCGACCGCCTCGGGGGCGAGGCTGGCCGCGGCGCGGACGACCAGCGTCAGGACCAGCGCGAACACGACCATGGCGGCGAAGATCCCCAGGCGCACGGTGGCGAGGGCGAGCTGCCCGCCGAGGCGCAGAGGGGACGCGATGTGGGTGGCGATGTGGGTGGCGGTGAGGAGCGGAGACCCGACAGCGGGCGAAGGTCGCATGGCTTCTCCTGGGCAAGGTCCGAGAACCGTTGCCGAGACCTTCTACGCGCGGCGGGTGACGCAGACGCGATCACCCCGAAACTCTTCGGCTTCCCAGATGACCGGCCCATGATCTCCGTGACCGCTCCGTGACCGGGGCCGGGGCCGAGGCCGGGGCCGGGGCCGGGGCCGGGGCCGGTGGGCATCCGCGAGTGGTGGTACCGCCGGAGACCTGGGAAGGGGTGGAGGTGCTGATCGAGGATCCGAAGGGGGCGATGGATGCTGTCTATCGGTCGCTTCGGGAGACGGCGTTGCGGAAGCCGGGGGCGGTCACTCGCATCGCCCACTGGGGGGACTCGGCCATCGGGGCGGACGGGATGACCTCGGTGGCGCGGCGGCTCTTGCAGCGCGAGTTCGGTGACTCGGGGCATGGGTTCATCCTCGTGGAGTCGGGCACCGACTGGTACCTGCACAAGGACATCCGCTACGGGCAGGCGGCGTGGAAGGCGCTCAAGATCATCGACGACGCCGACCCGCATGGGCGCTACGGATACGGCGGGGTCCAGTCGCGGGGGTACCAGGGCGCCAATGCCTGGTTCGCGACCACCGAGGTCGGGCCAGTCGGCCGCTCGGTCAGCCGCTTCGACATCCTCTACCAGGCGGGTCCCAGCTACGGCGACCTCTCGGTGGCCGTCGACGACGCCGAGCCGACGCTCCTGCACACCGCCGCCGACGAGCGGCGCGACGAGCTGCACACCGTCCGCGTGCCGGACGGGCCGCACAAGTTGAGCCTGCGCGTCGCCGGCGGCGGGGTCGTGCGGCTCTACGGCGTGGTGCTCGAGCGCGAGCAGCCGGGCGTGGTCTACGACTCCATGGGCCTGGTCGGCGCCCGGGGCCAGCGCCTGCTCAACGCCGACCCCGACCACTGGAAGCGCCAGCTCGAGCTGCGCCAGCCCGACCTGATGATCCTGATGTACGGCGGCAACGAGCTGGTGGACCGCGGCATGAACATGGAGCACTACCGCGGCATCTTCACCGAGCTGGTCCACCGCTTCCGCACCTCGCGCCCCGACGCGTCCTGCCTCATCATGAGCCCGCTGGACCACGGTGAGCGCTACCGCGGCGGCATCCGCACCGACCCGCAGCTCCTGAAGATGATGGTGGTGCAGCGGGAGGTGGCCTTCGCGGAGGGCTGCGCGTGGTACTCGGTGTTCGAGGCCATGGGCGGCGAGGGGTCGATGGGGCGCTGGTTCCGCAGCGAGCCGCGCCTGGGATGGGGGGACCTGGCCCACGCGACCAAGGAGGGCGCGCGCGTGCTGGGAGACCGGTTCTACCGTGCTCTGATGAAGGGGTTCAGCACCTGGCTGGAGGGGCAACCATGACGACCGGGCTCTTGATCCGCGAGGCGGCCATCGGCTCCACCGACTACCTTGGGGCCCGGCGCTTGCGCTACGAGGTGCTGCGCCGACCCATCGGCTGGGCCGAGGGCACCGAGCGCCAGGCGGTCGAGGACGACGCCACGCACTGGGTGGCCGTCGACGCCGGCGGCCAGGTCATCGGCTGCGTGATGATGCACGACCAGGGCGACGGGACCGCGCGGCTGCTCCAGATGGCCGTCGCCGAGCCGCTGCAGCGCCGCGACATCGGGCGCGCCCTGGTCGAGGCCCTGGAGGCCCGCGCCCGCGAGCGCGGCGTCCACACCATCACGCTGCACGCGCGGGAGACCGCCATCCCGTTCTACCAGCGCCTCGGCTACGCCACCGTGGGTGAGCCCTACGTCGAGGTCACCCTGCCACACCAGACCATGCAGCGCCGCCTCTGACCTCGGGCGGGGCGGGGCGCGCGCGCTTTGACAAGCCGCGGCGGGCCTCAGTATAGAGGGGCCCCGCCGCCTCGGAGGCGCCCTCGATGCCCAGGTTCAGCGTCCAGAAGAGCCGCACGGCGGCCGGCCCGGCGGCGGCGCGGGTCCCGAAGCCTCGCTGGCTGAAGGTGCCGGCGGCGGGGGGCCCGCGCTACGAGGCGATCCGGCGGCGGCTCGAGGGCCTGGGGCTGCACACGGTCTGCCAGGAGGCCCAGTGCCCGAACATGGGCGAGTGCTGGGGTGGCGGCACCGCCACGATCATGCTCATGGGCGGCACCTGCACCCGCGGCTGCCGCTTCTGCGCCGTCGAGACAGGGCGCCCGGCGCCGCTGGACCCGCGCGAGCCCGAGAGCGCGGCGCGGGCCGTGGCGGCGATGGGCGTGGACTACATCGTCATCACCTCGGTCAACCGCGACGACCTGCCCGACGGCGGCGCCTTCCACTTCGCCCGCACGGTGACCACCCTGCGCGGGCTGGCGCCGCAGGTGATGATCGAGGTGCTGGTGCCGGACTTCCAGGGCCGTCTGGCCTCGGTGGACGCGCTCATCGAGGCGGGGCCCGAGGTCATCGCCCACAACGTGGAGACGGTGCCGCGCCTGAGCCGCACCGTGCGCGACGCCCGCGCCAGCTTCGAGCAGTCGCTCGGCGTGCTGGCCCACGTCAAGGCCGCCGGCCGCGGGCGGGGGCCGGGCGGCGTCGACATCCTGGCGAAGACCTCGATCATGCTGGGGCTGGGCGAGGGCGAGGCCGAGGTCCAGGAGAGCCTGGAGCGCCTGCGCGCGGTGGGCACCGACGTGGTCACCTTCGGGCAGTACCTGCGCCCCAGCCCCAAGCATCACGAGGTCGTGGAGTACGTGGAGCCGGCCGTCTTCGACGCCTGGGCCGACCGGGCGCGCGCGATGGGCTTCCTCTACGTCGCGTCGGGGCCGCTGGTGCGCTCGAGCTACCGGGCCGGCGAGTACTACCTGCACGCACACCTGGCCCAGGCGCGGCGCGAGCGGGGCGTGGCCTCGTGACGGCACGCCGGGCGACCAGGGCGAAGGCGGGCGATGGCGAGGCCGAGGCGGAGGTCCCCGTCCCGCGCGAGCGCATCGTGCGGCTCTTGCGCGAGTCGGCGGCGCTCGAGGAGCTGCTCGAGCGGCTCACCGACGCCGGGCGCATCGGGCAGGCGCGGCCCGCGGGCGACGGGCGCGCAGCGATGATCGGCGCGGCGCTGGCGCTCGAGCCGGGGGATCTGCTGCTGGGCAGCGCCCGGGACCTTCCGGCGGCCGTGGCGCGGGGGGCCAGCCTGGAGCTGGTGCTGCGGCAGGCCTTCGCGGTGAGCGGGGACCCGGCGCTCGGCCGCGGGCTGCCGGGGGCGCTGCAGGACGCCACCCTGGGGGTGCGGCTCGGCGACGGCAGCGCGGCGGCGCACCTGGTGCACGCGGCCGGTTTCGGGCACGCGGCGCGCCTGCGCGGTCAGCCGAGGGTGGCCCTGGCGCTCTTCGGGAGCGCGGCCCAGGCCCACGGCGACCTGCACGCGGCCCTGGGTTTCGCGGCGGTCTACCGCGCCCAGACCGTGTTCGTGGCGCGCGGGCCGATCCAGGACGAGCTGTGGCTCGACGAGATCGCCCAGGGCTGGGGTATCCGGGCCGAGCGCGTCGCTGGGGACGACGGCGGCGCCGTGCTGCAGGCGGTGGCGCGGGCCAGGCGGCGCGCCATCTCTGGCGAGGGCCCCGCGGTCATCGACGCCCGCCTCGGCGCCCCGGCCGCGCCGCGCGACGAGGAGGCCTGGCGCAACCAGACGGTGCAGGACGCCGCCAGCGTCCACGCGGTGGCCGAGGACGTCCGGCAGCGCCTGGGCAAGGCGCGCGCCGCCGCCGAGGCCGCGTCGCCCGTCGCCCCGGGCACCCTGACGGCCGAGGTCTACGCCGAGCGGCCCTGGTTCCTGCAGACGGCCGAGACGGAGCTCGAGCGATGAAGACCCTGAACCTGGTCCAGGCGGTCAACGATGCGCTGGCCGTCGCGCTCGAGGCCCACGACGACGTGGTGCTCCTGGGCGAGGACATCGGCCGCTTCGGCGGCGTGTTCCGCGCCACGGCGGGGCTGCGGGAGCGCTTCGGCGAGGAGCGTGTGATCGACACGCCGCTCAGCGAGGCCGGCATCATCGGCACGGCGGTGGGGATGGCGCTCTACGGCCTCAAGCCGGTGCCGGAGATCCAGTTCTCCGACTTCATCTACCCCGGCTTCGACCACATCGTGAACGAGCTGGCCAAGTACCGGTACCGCTCGGGCGGCCAGTTCCCCTGCCCGGTGACCATCCGCACGCCGGTGGGCGGCGGCATCCGGGGGGGCCACTACCACTCGCAGAGCCCCGAGGCCTACTTCATCCACACGCCCGGGCTGGTGGTGGTCTGCCCCTCGACGCCGCGCGACGCCAAAGGCCTTCTGCTGGCCAGCATCCGCTCGCCCGACCCGGTGCTCTTCCTCGAGCCCAAGCCCATCTACCGGAAGGCGGTGGGCGAGGTACCCGAGGGCGACTTCGAGGTCCCCCTCGGTCAGGCCCGCGTCGTGCGCGAAGGCGGGGACGTCACCCTCATCGCCTGGGGGGCGATGGTCTCGCTCTGCGAGGAGGCCGCCGCCCGCATCGCGCCCAGCGGCGTCGAGTGCACCATCATCGACCCGCGGACGCTCTGGCCGCTGGACATCGACACCATCGCCGACGCCGTGAGCGCCACCGGCCGCTGCATCATCGTCCACGAGGCGCCGCGCACCTGCGGCTTCGGCGCCGAGCTGGCGGCGCTGGTCCAGGAGCGCTGCTTCCTGCACCTGGAGGCCCCCATCCGCCGCGTCACCGGCTGGGACACCCCCTTCCCCTACACCCTCGAGCACGCCTACCTGCCCTCGGTGGAGCGCGTGCTCGACGCCGTCGAGGCGACCATCGCGTTCTGAACGTGCCCCCGGCACCGCCGCGCCCCGCCCTGGAGAGCCCGCCCATGCGCTATGAGTTCAAGCTGCCCGATCTGGCCGAAGGCATGGTCGAGGGGGAGATCGTCGGCTGGCTGGTCGCCGCGGGCGACGCGGTCGTCGCCGAGCAGCCGATGGTAGAGGTGATGACCGACAAGGCGACGGTGGTCATCTCCAGCCCGCGGCCGGGGACCGTGCTGGAGCTGGGCTACCAGTCGGGCGACATCGCGCCGGTGGGGACCACGCTCTTCGTGCTGGAGGTCGAGGGCGCCGCGCCCGAGGTGAGCCCGGAGGCGCCGAGCGCGCCGGCCCCGGGGGACCAGACGACCACCTCGCGCCCCAAGGCGGCGCCCAAGCTCGAGGCGCCGGCCGCGTCGGCCCCGGCGTCGCGGGCGGGGGACGGGCCCGCGGCGGTGGCCCGGGGCGCCGGCAAGGCGGTGGCGACGCCGGCCACGCGGCGGCTGGCCCGCGAGCTGGGCATCGACATCGCCCAGATCGAGGGCTCCGGCCCGGCCGGGCGGGTCACCCAGGAGGACGTGCGGGCGCACGTCGACGGCAAGCAGCGGCGCGAGGCGGCGGCACCGGTGTCGCCCGCCACCGCCCACGCGATGGCGCCGCTGGTGGCGCGGCGCACCGAGGGCGAGGAGTCGGACAAGCGCGTCCCGCTGCGCGGCCTGCGCCGGGCCATCTACGAGACCATGACGCGCTCCAAGAGCACGGCGGCGCACTTCACCTACGTGGAGGAGGTCGAGTGCACCAATCTGGTGCAGGCCCGTGAGCGCTTGCGGGCGGCCTCCGACGCCGCAGGCGTGCGGCTGAGCTACCTGCCCTTCATCGCCAAGGCGTCACTGCTGGCGCTGCGGGCCTTCCCCAAGATGAACGCGACCATGGACGACGCGGCCGGCGAGCTGGTGCTCTGGGGGCACCACCATCTGGGCATCGCCGCCGCCACCGACGCTGGCCTCACGGTGCCGGTCATCCGCTTCGCCGACGACCTGACGCTCATCGAGCTGGCGGCCCGGGTGGTGGACCTCTCGGACAAGGCGCGGCGTGGCCGCCTCTCGCCCGACGAGTCCCGCGGCTCCACCTTCACCATCACCAGCCTGGGCAGGATCGGCGGGCTGCACGCCACGCCCATCATCAACCACCCTGAGGTCGCCATCCTGGGCGTACACAAGATGGAGCCGCGCGCCGTCGTGCGCGAGGGGCAGGTGGTGGCGCGCCAGATGATGAACATCAGCCTCAGCTTCGACCACCGGGTCATCGACGGCCACGAGGGCGCTGCCTTCGCCCAGCGCATCAAGACCTACCTCGAGGACCCCGACCTCATGCTGTTGGAGATGCGCTGAGTGGACGACTCGCCCCGGCAGATCCTGGACGAAGAGGGCCGCCTGCGCCCGGGCCAGTCCGTGCCCGAGGGCCTCGATGCCGAGGCGCTGCGAGCGCTCTACGCCCTGATGCTGCGCCAGCGGCTGCTCGACGACCTGATGCTGACCCTTCAGCGCCAGGGCCGCATCGGGTTCTACGGGCCGGCCACCGGCCAGGAGGCCGCGGTGTTCGGCTCGGGTCGCGCGCTGGCGCCCGAGGACTGGGTGCTGCCGGCGCTCCGCGAGGGCGGGGTGGCGCTGATGCGCGGCTACCCGCTGCGGGACTACCTCGCCCAGTGCTTCGGCAACGCGCTGGACGTCACCCACGGGCGGCAGATGCCGTGCCACTACGGAAGCCGCGCCCAGCACCAGCCGACCCTGTCGTCGCCCATCGGGACCCAGCTCCCGCACGCCACCGGCGTCGCCTGGGCGATGAAGCTGCGCGGCGCGGCCACGGTGGCCATCGGCTACCTGGGCGACGGCGCCACCAGCGAGAACGACTTCCACACGGCGCTGGACATGGCCGGCCGCTTCGCCCTGCCGGCCATCTTCTTCTGCCAGAACAACCAGTGGGCCATCAGCGTGCCGGTGAGCGTCCAGACGGCGGCGCCCACCCTGGCGGCCAAGGCGGCGGCCTACCGCATGCCGGGGCACCGCGTGGACGGGAACGACGTGATGGCCTGCTATGCGGTGACCCGTGAGGCGAGGGCGCGGGCCCTGCGCGGCGAGGGGCCGACCTTCATCGAGGCGCTGACCTGGCGGATGGGGGCGCACTCGACCAGCGACGACCCGACCCGCTACCGCGACGAGGCGGTGACCGAGCAGTGGAAGGCCCGCGACCCGATCCTGCGGCTGGGGCGCTTCCTTCTGGCCGAGGGCCTCCAGGACGAGGACGGGCTGCAGGCGCTGCGCGAGTCGCTGGGCCGCGAGATCCGTGAGGCCCTGGCCGAGGTGGAGGCCGCCGCGCCCTCGGTGCCGCTGGGCACGATGTTCGACGACGTATTCGCCAGCCGGCCGCCCCACCTGGCCGAGCAGGCCGCCGAGGCCGCCCGCTTCGGCGTGCCGACGCCTTCCCACTGAACTCCCCGGGGTGTGACCGATGGCAGAGACCCTCGAGACCCGCGCCGTCGTCATCGGGGCCGGCCCCGCCGGCTACGTGGCCGCCATCCGCCTGGGCCAGCTCGGCCTGGAGCCGGTGCTGGTCGAGAAGGGCGAGCTGGGCGGCACCTGCCTCAACGTCGGCTGCATCCCGTCGAAGGCCCTGATCTCGGCGTCGAAGCTGGTGCATCAGCTCGGCCACTCCAGCGAGATGGGGATCTCGTGTCCGGACGTGAAGGTGGACCTGGCGCAGATGATGCGCTGGAAGGACGGCATCGTCGGCCGGCTCACCGGCGGCGTCGGGCAGCTCGTGAAGGGCCACGGCGGGCGCGTGGTGCAGGGCGCGGCCAGCTTCGAGGACGCCCACACCCTGCGGATCGACGGCCCGGAGGGCGAGCGGCGGCTGCGCTTCGAGCACGCCATCGTGGCCACGGGCTCGGCGCCGGCCTCGCTGCCCGGCTTCGAGTTCGACGGGCGCAGCGTCGTCGGCTCCACCGAGGCGCTGGCCTGGACCACGGCGCCGGAGCGGCTGCTGGTCATCGGCGGCGGCTACATCGGCATGGAGCTGGGCGGCGTGTGGCAGCGCCTGGGCAGCCGGGTCACCGTGGTCGAGTTCGAGGATCGCGTGCTGCCGGGCTTCGACAAGGACCTGGCGCGGCCGGTGGTGAAGCGCTTCCAGGCCCAGGGCGGCACGCTGCTGACCGGCACGAAGGCCCGCGGCTTCCGGGCGCTGAAGGGCGGCGGGGTCGAGGTGGAGGTGGAGTCGCGCAAGGACGGCACGCGCCGGGCCCTGGAGGCCGACGTCATCCTGCTCACCGTGGGCCGGCGCCCGCTCTCGGGCGGGCTGGGCCTGGAGAAGGCGGGCGTGGCGCTGGACGCGCGGGGTTTCATCGTCGTCGACGGCGCCCAGCGCACCAACGTCAGCCACATCTTCGCCGTCGGTGACGTCGCCGGCGAGCCGATGCTGGCGCACAAGGGCTCCAAGGAAGGCGAGGTGGCCGCCGAGGTCATCGCCGGGCGCCCCTCGGCCTTCGACACGAGCGCGGTGCCGGCGGTGGTCTTCACCGACCCGGAGATCGCCACGGTGGGCATGACCGAGGGGGAGGCCAAGGCCGCCGGCTACGAGCCGCGGGCCGCGCGCTTCGGCTTCGCCGGAAACGGGCGGGCCCTCTCCCTCAATGACGCCGAGGGCTTCGTGCGCCTGGTCGCCTGCGCCGAGACCGGGCGGCTGTTGGGGGCGCAGATCGTCGGGCCGGAGGCGTCGAACCTCATCGCCGAGCTGGGGCTGGCGCTGGAGATGGGCGCGCTGGTGAGCGACATCGGCCTCACCATCCACGCGCACCCGACCCTGGCCGAGGCGGTGATGGAGGCAGCCAACGCGGTCTCGGGCCACGCCATCCACGCGCCGCCCTCGCGTCGCTGAGGCCCACGGTGGCGCCGGTGCCGCTCAGCGTGCGAGACCTGGGCCTGCTCGACTACGCCCGGGCGCTCGAGGTCCAGCGCGAGGTGGTGGCGGCGCGCCGCCGCGGTGAGATCGAGGACACGCTGCTCTTCGTCGAGCACCCGCCGGTCTTCACCCTGGGGCGCCGGCGCTCGGCCCGCTACAACGTGGTGGCGCCGGGGGACACCCCGGTCATCGAGGTCAGCCGCGGCGGCGACGTGACCTGGCACGGCCCCGGCCAGCTCGTCGGCTACCCGATATTGGCCCTGGCGCCGGCTGAGCGCGACCTGCACGAGGTGCTGCGGCGCCTGGAGGCGGCGCTCATCGACGTGCTCCAGCGGTGCGGCCTGCCCGCGGCCCGCCGCCCTGGCTTCACCGGCGTGTGGTGTGGCGCGCGGAAGCTCGTGTCGGTCGGCATCGCCGTCGAGGGCTGGGTCACCTTCCACGGCTTCGCGCTGAACGTCGACCCGGACCTGTCCTGGTTCGCCCGCATCAACCCCTGCGGGCTCGACGCGTCGGTGATGGGCTCGATGCGCTCCGAGGGCGTCGTGCCCCCCGAACCGGCCGCCCTGCGCCTGCTCGCGGCCAGGGCCATCGCCGCCGCCTTCGACCGCACCCTGAGCCCAGACACGACGACGCCCGGGCCGTAGGGACGACCCGGGCGCTGTCGCGGCAGGCGGCGGGCGCGGCCTACTCGTCGTCGTCCAGCACCAGCTTGGACTCGAACTGCTTGCGCAGGTTCTGGGCCACCTCGCTCGGCACGGGCGCGTACTTCGAGAACTCCATGGAGAACTCGGCCTTGCCCTGGGTCGCCGAGCGCAGCACCGTCGAGTAGCCGAACATCTCCGACAGCGGCACGTCGGCGTCGATGCGGCAGAAGCCGGCGTCCTCCGTGGTGCCCATGATGATGCCGCGGCGCTGGTTGATGGTGCGGAGGATGTTGCCCTGGTGCTCGGCCGGCCCCTCGACCGACACGCCCATGATGGGCTCCAGGATCACCGGCTTCGCCCGGGGGTAGGCCTCGCGGAAGGCACCGCGGGCGGCCGACTGGAAGGCGTTGTCCGACGAGTCCACGGCGTGGGACTGACCGTCGCTCACCACGCAGCGCACGTTCACCACCGGGAAGCCGATGAGGCGCCCCTTGGCCATGCTCTTCTTGAAGCCCTTCTCGATCGAGCTCTTGAACTCGGTCGGGATGTTGCCGCCGGTCACCTCCCACACGAACTCGAACTCGGCCGTCTCGGCCGGCTCGACCCGCCCGACGACGCGGCCGAACTGACCGGAGCCACCGGTCTGCTTCTTGTGGAGGTAGTTGTAGTCGGCCGACTGGGTGACCGTCTCGCGGTAGGCCACCTGGGGCTGACCGACGACGACCTCGCAGCCGTACTCGCGCTTCATGCGCTCGACGTACACGTCCAGGTGCAGCTCGCCCATGCCGCAGATGATGGTCTCGCCGCTCTCCGGATCCATGAAGGTCCGGAAGGTCGGGTCCTCCTTGGTGAAGCGCTGGAGCGCCTTCGAGAGGTTCGTCTGCGCCTGGTTGTCCTTGGGCTTGATCGACATCTCGATGACCGGCTCGGGCACGAACATCGCCGTCATCGTGGCCTCGATCTCGCCGTCGGTGAACGTGTCACCCGAGGCGCAGTCGACGCCGAAGAGCGCGACGATGTCGCCAGCCGACGCGTCGGTGATGTCCTCCATCTCGTCGGAGTGCATGCGGACGACGCGGCCGACCTTCACCTTCTTCTGGGTGCGCATGTTGTGGATGAACTCACCCTTGCGCAGCGTGCCCTGGTAGAGGCGGACGTAGGTGAGCTGACCGTAGCGGCCGTCCTCCAGCTTGAAGGCCAGCGCGATGAGCGGCTCGTCGGCGTCCACCTTCACCGGGAAGGGCTCCTCGCCCTTGCTGATGTCGAGCGCCTCGTTGCGCACCTCCGAGGGGTTCGGCAGGTACGACACCACGCCGTCCAGCAGGAGCTGCACGCCGCGGTTGCGGTAGGCCGAGCCCATCATCACCGGCACCAGCTTGAGCGCCAGGGCGCCACGACGGATGGCGTCGCGGATCAGCGCCTCGGTGACGTTCTCCTCGAGCATCGCCTCCATCAGCTCGTCGGAGAACATCGACACCGCGTCCAGCATCATCTCCCGGTACTCCTCGGCCTGCGCCTGGAGCTCGGCCGGGATGTCGGCCTCGCGGATGATCTCGCCGTTGTCGCCCTCGAAGTAGTGGGCGCGCATCGTCACCAGGTCCACCACGCCCGCGTGCTTGTCCTCGAGCCC
>JACKFB010000027.1 GCA_020632695.1 Deltaproteobacteria bacterium | reverse complement strand
ACCACCGTCCGCTCCAGCATCATCAGCCCGGCCGGCGCGCCCGAGTCGATGAGCCGGCGCAGCGCCGCCCGCGTCAGCACCAGCCCCACCGTCGTCTGCACCGTCCGCACCGTCGCCGTCCGCGGACCGTCGGCGATCAGCGCGAGCTGCCCGACGACCTCGCCCTGGCCGAGCCGCGCCAGCACCTTGTCCCGCTCCAGCTCGCGCGCCACCTCCACCTCGCCCCGCACCAGGATGAAGCACCGGTCCCCGACCTCCCCCTGACGGCACAGGACCTCCCCCGGCCCCCACACCCGCGCCGGAGCCCACTCGCCCAGGCTCCGCATGTCCAGCGCGCCGAAACCCGGCGTGTCCTTCAGCCCGCTGACCACCACCTCGCCGGCGTAGGGCAACCCCTCATCGGCGCCTGCCTTCGCCCCGGCACCGCCGCCCCCCCGGTCCCCGCCCAGCACGTCGACCAGCATGCGGTTGGTGCGCTCGAGCCGCCCGGCCACCACCGCGGCGACGCCATCGAGGATGGCGACCGCCAACGCCGGAGCCTCCCGCACGATGACCTCGTAGGTGCTGCGGTCCAGTCTCGCCACGTGCACCGTCTCCAGCGCTCGCACACTGGCCGACCGCGGCCCCGGGTCCAGCCACGCCATGTCCCCGACCACGTCGCCCGCGCCCAGCTCGGCGACGCGCAGACTCCCCCAGGGGCCGTCTTCGCAACGCACCGCCAGCCGCCCGTCCAGCACGATGAAGACGGCATCCCCGTCCTCGCCTTGCCGCACCAGATGCTGCCCCGGCTGAGCCCGGATGCCCTTCATGCGCGGCACCAGCGCCACCAGGTGGGCCCGGGTCAAGCCCGCAAACACCGGTGCCTGTTCCAGGATTTCGAGCAGCGGGCGCATCGCACTCCTCCGCGGGTCCTCCCCGTCGTCGGCTGGCACGCCACGGCGGGCAAGCGCGGGCCGATGTCGGGGGGTCACACTCCGACTGGACGCATCGCACCATTGTGCTAGCGTCGACGCCCCCTGACAAGCCGCCGAAGCAATGCACCCACTCGCCCAAATCCGTCCGCGACTCGCCGCGGATTGTCGGCGGCGCTCCCCGGCACCTGGGCGCGTCCTGCTCGTCGGGGACCGCGCCCGCTCCTACATGGACGTGGGAGAGGCCGAAGTCCCCGCGCTCGCCTGGCTCGATGGCGAGACCGGCCTCGACGTGATCGTCGCCCGTGGCCTCGAGCTCTCGCCGCCCCTGGGCCCCCTCGGCATCGTCGACCTCTTGCGGCGGCTGCACCGCGCCGGGCTGCTCGAGGGCATGACCCCCGACCAGCTGCGCCTCGTCGGCGCCACGGCCACCCGCCCCTCCCGCCTCGCGCGCCTCGCGGACCTCCGCCTCTTCACCCCTGCGCTCGCCCCCCTCGCCGCCCCCGGCCGGCTGTTGCCCCGCGCCGCGCTGCCAGCGTTGCACCTCGCCGCCTTCGCGACCCTGATGGTCAGCTGGCTGGTCGCGTCGCACGAGGGTCTCCTGCGCGCGCTCATCAGCCCCGTCGGCGCCGCCGCCTCGTCCCTGCGCGAGATCGCCCTCGTCTACCTCGCCCTGGCGCTGTGCCTCTCCGCCCGCGCCCTCGCCCAAGCCTGGACGCTCCGCGCCGCCGGCAGCGCCATCCACAGCGGCGGCCTCCGCCTGACCCTCGCCGTCGCCCACCTCGGGCTGGACCTCCGCGAGCGCCGCGCCGCCAGCGCCCACACCCGCCTGCACGTCGCCCTCTCCGGCCTCTCCGCCCTGGCCCTCACCTCCGGAGCCGCCGGCCTCGCCTTTCTCGCGGCCCGCGCGCCCTTCGCCCGCATCCTCGCCGCCACGGCCTCCATCCTCCTCCTCATCGACCTGGCCCCCTATCTGCGCACCGACGGCCGCTCCATCGCCGGCATCACCGCCCGCATCCCCGACCTGCGCCGCCGCGCGATGGCCTTCCTCCTGCGTCGCGTCGGCGACGACCTCCTGAGTCGCCGCGCCCTCGGAGCACCCGAGCGACGCTACCTGACCCTCGCCGTCCTCGCGCTCCTCCACATCCTCCTCGTCTTCGGCCTGCTG
The DNA here is from genome assembly GCA_020632695.1 of Deltaproteobacteria bacterium. GTDB lineage: Bacteria > Myxococcota_A > UBA9042 > PHBI01 > JACKFB01 > JACKFB01. The sequence continues at coordinate 48,836 of JACKFB010000027.1, read as the reverse complement.
CTGGCCGTCTGGGTGCCCGACTCCGTGCGCCAGGGCACCCGCTCCCTGGTGCGCGTGCTCTCGCCAGCGGCGCCGGTCGATGTCGACGCGGTCCTGGGCGTGGCGCTGGCTGCCACCCTCACCTTCCTCGTGCTGGCGGTGCTCCTCGCCTTGGTGGCGCTCATGACCCGTTGGCTCTGGCAGCTCCTGCGCCCACCGCCTCACGCCGCCGTGCCGGAGGCCGTGCCGGCGGACGCCGCCGACCGCCGCGCCTTCCTCGCCAGCCACGCCTCGAGCGTGCTCTTCGCCGGCCTCGAACCCAGCGCCCGCGACGCGCTCGCCGCGGCGTTGCAACGCCGCGAGTTCGCCCCCGGCCAGGTCCTCGCCACCGCCGGCGCCCTCGACCCCTGGCTCGGCGTGCTCGCCTCCGGACGATGCAGCGTGCGCCTGCGCGAGGTCAGCGGCCTCGAGCACGAGGTCGCGGCGCTGGGGCCCGGCGATTTCTTCGGCATGAGCGCCCTCGTCGAGCCACCCGAGCCCCGGCCTACGACCGTCGTCGCGAAGACCGCGGTGTCCCTGCTGACCCTCGACGCGGCCGCCGTGGCGTCCGCCGCTGGCGACCAGGCCCGGTCGGTGGAAGCCCGCGTGCGCAGCGCCTCGGTGGTCCGCAGGCTGCCCTTCCTCGCGGGGGTACCGGCGGCCGCCTTCGCCGAGCTGCTGGCGGCCATCGACACCCAGCGCGTCCCCGCCGACGCCGCAGTCGTCGAGCAGGGCCAATCTGGCGACGCCGTCTACGCCATCCGCGACGGTCGCGTCGCCGTGGAGTACCAGGCGTCGCAAGGCGCTCCGCGCCGCGTCACCGAGCTGGGGCCCGGCGAGTACTTCGGGGAGATCGCCCCGCTTCGAGGCGGCCAGCGCACCGCGACGGTCCGCGCCCTCGAGGCCAGCGTCCTGTTGCGGATTCCGGGCGACGTCTTCCGGCGCACGCTGCTGACCTCGTTCGAGGCTGGCCTCCACCTCGAACACGGGATCGCCGCCCGGCTCGACGCCCTGGCCGAGGTCTGAGCGGTGTCCGTCGCCCGGATGATCCCGCTGTTGCTCATCGTCGGCGGACTTGCGGTCGCGGTCGATCCCATCATCGATCTGGGCAAGTCGGCGCTGACCAGCTTCGAGCTCTCCGAGGCCGCCGACCTCATGTACATGGACTGGGTCACCAACTGCATCCCGCCGCCCGAGTCCGACGACGAGCTCTCCTACTATCTCAACGAGAACATGCGCAGCCGTGGCGGCAGGGACGTCGGCCAGGATCTCTGGGGCGAGCCCTACCGCATCAGGTACATGGACTCCGACCACCGCGTGCTCTACTCCACGGGTGCCAACCGCGCGGACGAGGCCTGCATGACGGATGACGAGTACGCCGAACACCTCGCGTACATCGCCGACAACGCGCCCGGAGATCCGGAGGACACCTCCATGGAGCCGCCCCCGCTGGGCACCGACGACATCTGCGTCGACCTCCACCTCCCCGACTGCGAGGCCGCCTACCGGCTCGGCCGGTAGCGGCCAGCCTGGGGGGCAGTTCACCGCCCCGCCGAGCCTGCCGCGCAGCGGTCGAGGTGCGCGCCCGGCTGACGGAACCCGGGTTGGGCTCCGGCCGGGTGGTGCGCGCGGGAGCCCCCGGGCCCGACCTACTTCGCGCCGACGTGCCAGCCGATGTTGGTGAAGTTCTTGTACGGCTCGAAGACGTCGCCAGCAAAGCCCGTCTGCGGCGAGGGGATGGGCCCCCTCCAGTCCAGGGTGTCGGTCATCACCGTGCCTCCCGCGGTGAACTGAAGCGCGAGGGTGCCGTGGAGCATGCTGGTGGCCTCATCCAGACCACCGAAGCGCAGGGTGACCTGCTCGATGGGTACGCGCTCGCTCGGAGTCGCCTGGACTTCGCAGCGATTGACGCCCTCATCGCCCGGGCCGTAGGCCTCCACGTCGGCGAAGGCGGTGCCATCCCACACGATGCTGAAGGCGACGTTGCAAGTGTTGCTGCCCTCGCGGAAGTTGATGTTCCCGCTGTACTCGCGTGAGCCCGCGGGCAGATCGCTCGGTACGTCGACGCCGAGGTCGGTCGACGAGTCCGGGACGACATCGGCCACGACGTCGGTGTCCTCGTCCTCTTCTCCGCCCGGGCCGCACGCGGACGCCCCCAGTGCGATCGCGAACGCCGCCACGAGCCCCATCGCTTTCCCGTGTCTCACGCCAGCCTCCTTGGCCGGAACCATGCTCGCAGACACGCGCGGCCGCGACAAGCGCTCGCCAGGAGCGTCCTCCGCGACCCATCCCTCGACTGGCGGCGGGCGCCGCCACCCCGCGCGCACATGGAGCGCGCGAGCGCGTCCGCGGCCTACCCGGCGGCGGCGACGCGGCCGCTCAGCCGGAACCAGAGTCGCCGCAGGCGCCGCGCCCGCCACGCGAGCATGAGCGAGGGTCGCAGCGGCGGGCCCAGGGACGCGGTCGCCACGCGCGGTCTCCCGAGCGCGTCGTGTGTCACCAGCGCCAGGCCTCGCGTGGGCACGGTCACCTCCGCCAGGGCGCCGAGCCACGGCCCCTCGAAGACGACGCCCGCCGTGGAGTCCCGCGGCAGCCACCGCGCCGGCGGCAGCACGAGGACCACCCGCTCCGGTGCGACGGCCTCCCACAAGAACCCGAGCTCCCAGGCCAGCCCCGCGCCGGGCCCGGGCACGACGACCACCAGCGCCGCGCGCTCGGCAAACCACCGCACAGCGTCCCGCCAGCGCGCGTCGGACACCTGCAGGCGAGGAACTGTCCCGGCCGGAAGACGCTCGCCCTCGGACCGCGCGAGCGCGACCATCGGCCCCACCGGAGCGAAGGCACGGTGCACGATGGCCTCGACGCAGGGGATCATCGTACTGGTCGCGAGGTCGCGCCAGAGCGGGAGCTGGCCGTCGTCTGCGAAGGCCCTCAGGAAGAGCACCGGCGGGCGTCGGTCCCGGGTGAGCAGCTCGACGGCGCATCGAGGTCGCCTCCTCGCCGCCACGCGCAACAGCAGCGCGGAGGCGACGCCGAGCGAGAGCACCCAGAGGAGGAACGACGCGACGACGATGAGCGGGTCGGTGTGCGATCGCGCGCCGTGCTCCACTCCGTCCGGGCTAGGGTAGAGCAGCACCATGAACGCGGCGAGGCCGCCCGCGAACACCGTGACCGCCAGGACGCGGAGCGCGACCACGCTCAGAAGCTCGGCGCCTCGCCCGCCGCGCGCCAGCGGCTCCATCCAGTCGGGCAACTCCTCCATCGAGCCGACCTCCCTTGCCTCTCACCGAAATCGGCGCGCGATCCCGAACCGCACCAGGAGGCACGGCGCGTGCGAGGCACCCGGTGCGGACACCGATCTGGCGCCCACCGCGGGATCGGTGCAACCCCCGCGCATCGCGAGCCGTGTCCAAGCGGCCTGCCGAGACCGGCTGAGTCGTCGGCACGTGGCACGACGGTCCCATCGCTGACGCCCCACCGTCGCGCGGCTCAGGGGGCCGCGTCGGGGGCGCACTCGTAGTTCTCGACGTCGAAGCGCCGCGTCCGGGCTCGGAACTCGAAGGTGAACCCGGGCCAGACCGTGGTGTTCTTGCCACCGGGCGTCAGGTACCAGCTACGACAGCCGCCGGTGTTCCACACGGTGCGGGCCAGGCGACGCTGCAGCCAGGCGTTGTAGCGACGCTGCTGCTCCGGTCGCACGTCGACCCAGCGCAGACGCCGCGACCTCAGCGTCCTCACCGCGTCGACGATGTAGGCGAACTGGGACTCCATCATCAGGACCATCGAGCTGTGTCCGAGGCCGACGTTGGGGCCGACCACCATGAAGAGGTTCGGGAAGCCGGCGATCGCCGTGCCGAGGTAGGCCTCGGCGCTCTCCGACCACACCTCGGCGAGCGCGCGGCCGCCGAGGCCGGTGATGGGAAAGGGCGGGCGCGCCTCGGCGGCGACGTAGCCCGTGGCGTAGACGATGACGTCCACCTCGCGCCGCACGCCGTCGGCCGTCACGATGGCGTCGGGCTCGATCGCTGCGATGCGCTCGATGACCAGCTCGACGTGCGGCTCTTGGAGCGCCGGATACCAGGTATTCGACATCAGCAGGCGCTTGCAGCCGAAGCGGTAGCCCGGCAGCAGGCGCGCGCGCAGCGCCGGGTCGGCCACGCTGCGCCGCAGCAACCGCCGCCCTCGCCACTCGTGCACCTTGTTCAGCTCGGGCGCATGGACGTGGCCGACCGCGAAGCTCTCGAGCAGCGCCCAGGTCACACCCCTCACCAGCTTCTGCGCCAGGGGCCAGCGCCGGAAGATTCGCCGTTGCAGCGGCGTGGTCTCGAAGTCGGGGCGCGACACCACCCAACCCGGGGTGCGCTGGAACACGTAGAGCCTGCCCGTGCGCTCGACGATGGCCGGGACGATCTGGATGGCGCTGGCCCCGGTGCCGACCACCGCCACCGACTTGCCTCGCAGGTCGACGCCGTCGTCCCAGCGCGCCGAGTGCATCGCCACGCCCGCGAAGTCCTCGCGGCCCGGGATGTCGGGGTATACGGGCTGGCTCAGGGCGTGCCCGGCGCAGGACACCAGCACCCGGGCCGTGTGCGCGCCAGCGCTGGTCCGCACGCGCCACAGGCCGGCCTCCTCGTCGAAGGCCGCCGCGGTGACGCTGGTGTTCAGCCGCACGAAGGGCCGCACCCCCAGCGCGTCGGTGCAGCGCTCGAGGTAGTCGCGGATCTCGGGCTGCGGCGAGAAGAAGCGCGACCAGTCCGGGTTGGGCGCGAACGAGAACGAGTAGAGGTTCGACGGCACGTCGCAGGCGACGCCGGGGTAGGTGTTGTCCCGCCAGGTGCCGCCGATGCTGCCGGCGCGCTCGAACACGACCAGGTCCTCGAAGCCGGCGCGCCGCAACGCGTAGGCGAGGCCGATGCCGGCGAATCCGGCGCCGACGATGATGACCTCGTGGTGCTCGACCGCGGTCACGGCGCCTTGGGGCCGCTGGCGCGCATCATCACGGCGACCGCGCGGGCCAGCAGCCGCGGGCTCGCCCCGGGGAGCGCCCGCTTGAGGCGCCACGCCCAGCGCCCGTCGGGCATGGGCACCGCGTGGAGCAGGCCGGCGTCCACGGCGTCGAGCGCGAGACGCGCGACCGTCTCGGCCGTCCAGCCGCCCTCGACCAGCCGCGTCGCCGACCGCCGCGCGGCGTCATCGGCGTAGCGCCCGCTGGCCGCGATGTTGGTGCGGAAGAAGGTCGGGCACAGCACCGTCACCCCGACGCCCGTGCCCGCCAGCTCGCCCGCCAGGGTCTCCGAGAGCGCCACCACGCCCGCCTTGGCCACGTTGTAGGCGCCCATCATCGGCGGGTTGAGCAGCCCCGCCGCCGAGGCCACGTTCAGGATGTGGCCGTGCCCCTGGCGCCGCAAGATGGGCACGAAGACGTGGCAGCCGTGGACGGCGCCCCACAGATCCACGTCCAGCGTCCAGCGCCAGTCCTCGAGCGAGAGCTCGCCCACCCGGCCCGCGGTCGCGACCCCGGCGTTGTTGATGAGCAGGTCGACGCCGTCGCCGGCCGCCTCGGCCAGCGCCTCCAGGTCCTCCGGCCGCGTCACGTCGCAGCGCAGCGCCACCGCCGACCCGGCCCCGGCCTCGAGCGCCAGCGCGGCCGTCGCCTGGCAGCCCGCCACGTCGACGTCGCTCAGGACCAGCCGCGCCGACCGTGCCGCCAGCGCCAGCGCCAGCGCGCGCCCGAAGCCGCTCGCCGCGCCGGTGATGACGACCCGCGGTCTCTTCGGTAACGGCATGGGCTCCCTCGCTTCTCGGGTTGCAGGCTACGACTCCGCTTTACCACCACAGCCCGTGAGAGCGTGAGCGCTCCGACCCGGATGACCGAGCGCGTCACCGCCCTCGCCGGGAGCTTCTTCGACGCGCCGCTGCCCAAGGCCGACATCGTCACGATGGGCAACGTCCTCCACGACTGGGACACCGAGCAGAAGAAGGCGCTCGTCCGCCGCGCCTTCGACGCGTTGCCGTCGGGCGGCGCCTTCATCGCCATCGAGCTGATCATGGACGACGCGCGCCGCACCAACACGATGGGCCTGCTGATGTCGCTGAACATGCTCATCGAGACCCCCGGCGGCTACGACTGCACCGCCGCGCAGTTCGACGGGTGGGCGCGGGAGGCCGGCTTCGCCCGCACCGAGATCGTCCCGCTGGCCGGCCCGACCAGCGCCGCCATCGCCTGGAAGGAGCAGGCGCGCGTCGCGTCGCGGGCGGTGGTTTCGGTCGGTGGCGCGGGGGTGGCAGACTGGGCGCCGGCCCTGCTGCCGCCCCCTCGCCGACCGCCCACCGGGGCCACGATGCGCCCACCCAGTCGCCACCTCCCGCGCCGCGTGCCGAAGCCGCTCCTGCTCGTGAGCGCTTGGGTCGCGCTGCTCGCCGCGCTCTGCCCGCACGCGGGCGCCAGCGAGGCCGGCGGCGAGAGCGGTCGCTACTTCCCGCCCGGCGCCGCCGAGCGGATCTCGGCCGCGGTGAAGCGACGCTCGCCGCCGCTGCGCCTCCAGAGCGTCAGCGCCGGACCCGGCGAGGCCGTCGTGGAGCTGTGCGCCCCTCGCCTGTCGGGCGGCGAGGACTGCGCCTCGGTGCACCTCACCGATCCCCGGGCGGGCTGCGCCGGGCGCCGCGTCGGTGAGCTCTGCGTCGCCATGGACGGCACCCTCGAGCGCGCCTCGGCCATGGCCCTCGACGAGGCGCTGGTCGACGCCAGCGCCGCCGGGCTCTGGTACGAGCCCGGGGCCGCCGCCGCGTCCGAGCCCGCCGCGCCCGCCCTCGAGGCCGCCCTCGCGCGCGGCGGCCCGAGCGCCCCCACCCCGGACGCCGCGCCCCCCGCAGCGCCGCCCGCGCCGTCCCCGGCCTGGACCGCCACCACCCTGCTGCTCTTGCTCCTGCTCCCCCTCGGCTTCGGCGCCCTCGCTGGCCACACCTGGCGCCGCCGCGCCCGCGGCCCCACCACCGCCCGCTCCACCCTCGCCTTCGCCGCCGCCGCGCTGGCGCTGGCCGCCGCCCTGGCCGCGCTCAGCCTCCGCCTCGGCCTGTGGGACCTCGCCACCCTCGCCCTGCTCGCCGCCCTCGCCTTCGACCGCGCCCGCCGCCCGCTTCCGCCCGCATCGACCGGTTCGCCCTGGCGCCGCCGCCTGCGCACCGCGCTCGCCCTCACCGCGGCCACCCTCGCCACCGTGGCACTGCTCGAGCTCGCCGTCCGCCTGGTGCTCCCTCGCCCGCGAGGCATCCCCGCCGAGGACGCGGCCGCCCTGACCCTGCCCGCCCGGCTGCAGCAGCGCGCCAGCGACCGCTTCGAGCTCCACCGCGACAACGCCTGGGCCGGCGACATCCGCGCGGCGCTCTACCCGCAGCTCGACCCCGCCTTCGAGGCCGAGCGCGCCGCCTCCCCCGGCCCGCCCCCGCGCGCCCGCGTCCTGCACGTCGGCGACTCCATGGTCTACGGCCTGGGCGTGGCCCGCGACGCCACCCTCACCGCCTGGCTCGCCGCCCACCAGCCCGGCGTCCAACACGTCAACGCGGCGCTGCCCGACCTGGCCCCCGACGCCGAGCTGCTCATCGCCCGCGCCTTCCTCGACCGCGGCCGCTACGAGCTGCTGGTGCTCTACCTCTTCACCGGCAACGACGTGCGCGGCATGGACACCGTGTTCCCCTTCTGCCGCTCGGGCCCCCTGCTGCGATACGACGACGAGGCCCTCCCCGCGCGCTGCCCCACCCCCGAGAGCGCCGACGCCATCGGCTTCGGGCCTCGCCTGCGCTGGATGGCGGCCCACAGCCCGCCGCCCTACCCGCTGCGCGCGCTGGCGCCGCGCTCGCTGGCCGCGCGGCACCTGACCCTGGCGCTGCTGGCCGCCCGCGACGCGCTCTTCGGCGATCAGCCGGGCGAGACGACCCAGTGGCAGCACCTCGCACAGGTGCTGGACGCCTTCGCCGCCGAGAGCCGCCAGCGCGGCGTCCCCATGCTGGTCGTCATCCTCCCCGACCGCAACGCCCTGGTCGCCGCCCACCCCGAGGAGACGCCGGCCCACGCCACGGGGCTGCGCATGCGCGCGCTGGCCGAGGAGCGCCGCCTGCCCGTGCTGGACGCGTGGCCCTTCCTCGCCGCCGAGGTGGCCCGCGACGGCGACGAGCGCCTCTTCGCCCACGCGCTGCCCGGCGACATCCACCTCAGCGCCGAGGGCCTCGCCCGCCTCGGCGCCTGGCTGGCGCCCGACCTCGAAGACGCCCTCGCCGCTCCCCCTCCGCTCGCACCGCCGGCGCCGGACGCGCGCTGAGGCCGGGCGCGCCACAGCCCCGCCGTGCTCGCGGGCCACGCTGGTGGCGAACCGCCGCTTTGGCCGGCGCCGGCCTCCCGTGATAGCAGTCTGCTGGCGGAGCGCCCGCCGAGGCGCGGCGTCACCCACCCCGGCCCCGCTCGCAGGAGCCCGCCCCGTGCCGCAGCCCGACGCCGCCATCGTGGACCTGGACGACCCGCGCTGGACCGCGCCGCCGCCGCGCGGCCCCGTCCTGGTGGCCTTCCCCTCGCACGTCGCCGAGCTCTACGAGGCCGCGACCGGCCACTGGGGCCGCTTCGACGAGTGCCTCCAGCGCCTCGACGCCCTCACCGCGGCCGGCGCCCGGGTGGTGCTGGAGCACCGCGTCTCCCCGGCGAACCAGCACGCCCTGGCCGACCTGGTCCGCTTCGTCGACGATCGCCTGCCCGACATCGCCGGGCTCCGCGTCGCCTTGCCGGACGACCTCGGCGACGCCGCGGCCGCAGCCCTGGCTCCCTGGTGGCACGCCGCCGTCCACGCCGCTCGCGCCCGCTGCGTCGGCCTCGAGGCCACCGGCGCCGCCGGCCCCCTCGCCGCCGACTGCCCGGGCCTGGTCCCGCCGCCCGAGGACGAGCCCGCCGCCGCCCCCGGCGAGGATCTCCTGGTCTTCGCCACCGGCCCCGGCCACTGCAGCCCGGCCCAGGCGGCGGCCGACGCCCTCGCGCAGCTCGGCGGCTTCGCCCGCTTCGTCGACCCCTCCCGCCTCACCCTGCCCCCCGAGGAGCGCGCCCGCCACATCGCCGAGAGCCCGCGCGACGCCCGGCGCATGACCCGTGCCGCCCAAGGCCCGCCGAGGGTGCTCGTCACGCTGTCGGCGCCCGCGGTCTCGCCGGAGCTCTTGCGCGCGGTCCTCGCCGGCTGCCGCGCCCTGGACGCGGACGTGACGGTGCTCGTCCCCCCGGCCCCTGGCCCCGTGCAGCCGGCCGAGCTGGCCGAGCACGCCGCCGTCTGCCGCGCCGCCGGAGCCCGCTGGGCGCCCATCGCACGCATCGAGCCCAGCCCGCAGGCCCCGCCGCCGCCCGACTGCCTCATCCATCTGGCCAGCGCCGCGCCCGAGCGTCCCCAGCCCGCGCTCGTGGCGTCCCTCTGCGCCCTGCCCTCCGAGCTGCGCGACGCCGCCACCCGCGCCTGGGCTGCGCAGCTCGCCGCGCCAGCCGCGACGGTGCTCGAGCCGCCCAGCGTCCACCTGGCAGACGACGCCGCCGCCTGGCTGGCCTCCCAGGGCGCCGACCCGCTCGTGGCCGCCGCCTCGGGCTGCTGGTCCGTCGCCCTGCGCCACACCGTCGCCGCCGACCTCTGGCTGGTCGAGGCCCCCGCACCTGGCCTGCTGCTCGTCAGCACCGACCCGCTCCCCATCGACGCGCTGCTGGCCCGCGCGGCCCCCGCCCCGCCCGGCACCGCGCCGCTGCTCACCGCCGCCCTGGCCGCCGCCAACCCCTACGCCACCCCCGAGGGTGCGCTGCTGGCCGGCGAGGCCCCGCCCGAGCGCCTCATCGCCCCCGCCCCCGCCATCATCCGCCGCGGCCCGCTGGTGGTGCTCGGCCTGGCCTCCACCACCCTCCAGAACCACGCCGCCGCCGTGCTCGTCGACGGCCGGGTCATCGCCTCCGTCCAGGAGGAGCGCCTGCGCCGCCGCAAGCAGTGCGGCTGGCACCCGCCCGGCCGCCCCGGCGTCACCGTGGTCTCCGACCCCACCCTGCCGCTCGAGCGCGCCTTCCCCTCACGCGCCGTCCGCGAGGTGCTCGACCTGGCCGGCCTCACCCCGGACGACGTGGACATCGTCGCGCTCAACGGCATCCCGGCGCGCTTCCTGCCCACCTACTCGACCAGCGACCCGTCCCGCCCGCCGGTCACCGTGCGCGACGGCGACCGCGTCTTCGTCCCCCACCACCTCACCCACGCGGCGTCGGCCTGGCGCGTGAGCGGCATGGACGAGGCCTTCGTGTTCACGGTCGACGGCCGCGGCGAGCGCGAGACCGCCGCCTTCTTCGAGGCCGGCGGCGGCGAGCTGCGCCGCGTCTTCGACGTCCTCTGCCACGAGGACAGCCTCATCGGCGGCGTCTACGAGTTCATCACCACCATCCTGGGCTTCGGCCACCACGGCCAGGGCTCGACCATGGGCCTGGCGCCGCTGGGCCAGCCCACCATCGATCTGTCGCGCTTCCTCTCGGCGCGGAGCCGCAGCGACTACAGCATCCACGACCGCGGCATCCTGGAGGCCTTCGGCCACCTGGCGCGCGCCCGCGACGGCGAGCTGACCCAGGCCCACGTCGACCTGGCCGCCAGCCTCCAGCGTGCCCTCGAGGACACCGTCATCCGCTTCATCGAGGACGGGCTGGCCGGCCGCCCGCTGCGCAACCTCTGCCTGGCCGGCGGCGTGGCGCTCAACTGCTCGATGAACCAGCGCCTGCGCACCCACTTCGGCGTCGAGCGCATCTTCGTCCAGCCCGGCGCCCACGACGCGGGCACCGCCCTCGGTGCGGCGCTGGAGGCGCACCACTTCGTCACCGGCGAGTCGCCCGCCGGCGAGATGACCCACGCGTACCTGGGCCGCGGCTACGACGACGCCGAGCTGCAGGCTACCCTCGACCGCTTCCGCCTCCCCTGGACGCGCAGCGCCGACCTGGCCGGCGACGTCGCCTCCCTCATCGCCGACGGCAAGGTGGTGTGCTGGTTCCAGGGCCGCATGGAGCTCGGCCCGCGCGCCCTGGGCGCCCGCAGCATCCTCGCCGACCCGCGACGCGACGCCCTGCGCGACCGCATCAACCTGCTCAAGGGCCGCCAGTGGTGGCGCCCCTTCGGTCCCTCGATCCTGGCCGGCCGCGAAGCCGACTGGTTCGAGACCCCCTTCCACAGCCCCTTCATGCTCTTCACGCTGCCGGTGCTGGCCTCACGCCGCGCCGAGGTCCCGGCGATCCTGCACGTCGACGGAACCACCCGCCCCCAGTCGGTGACCGCCGAGGCGAACCCGCTCTACCACGCGCTCTTGACCCGCTTCGAGCGCCTGACCGGCGTCCCCATGGTCATCAACACGTCCTTCAACACGGCCCACGAGCCCATCGTGGAGAGCCCGGCGGACGCCATCGCCAGCTTCCTCGACCTGGGCGCGGACGTGCTGGCCCTGGGCCCCTTCCTGGTCGACCGCGCCCACCTCGCGGCCCCTCGTCAGGGGAACTCCATCCCGCGATTCGACAGGTGACAGCGCATCCGATGCGCCGTGCACGCCTCGACCATCGCCAGCCACACGGCGCGGATCTGCGCGTCGTCCAGGTGCCCGACGAACACCCACTCCATCATGAAGCGCTCGGGGCCGCCGAACTCGGTGACGTAGACGCCCTCTGAGTTGTCCTGGGCCTCGACCGCGCGCAGGAACCCGGGCACCACCGCGGCGCAGTGCTCGCGCATCGACCCGATCGCTGCCTCGTCCGGCGCGGCGTCCGTCTCGAAGCCCAGCACGGTCAGCGAGCCTGAGGCCTGCACCCACTCGGGCGGCTCTTCCATCGGAACTCTCCATGGTCCTGGGCCTGTTGGACGGCCCGCCGGGATCCTGCGCGCCCGCCGGTGGAGGAGGCGCGGCCAGGAGCTCTCCCAGCGCAGACCCCACATTACGCGTTGACGAGGGCGGGTCCAAGCGCTGCCGGCGGCGGTTGCGCTGCAATACAGACGCCACCTCGCCCGCCGATCGCGCTATAAGGGCGCCCGCGCCCGGACGGGGCGCAGGGAGGCATCGTGGCAGACACCGAGATGGCGAGCTGGGACGGGGTCGAGACGGCGGAACGCATCGCTCGAGGCGAGGTCAGCGCGCTGGAGGCCGTCCGCGCCGCCGTCGCCCGGGCCCAGGCGTGGGAGCCGCACCTGCATGCCATCGCGACCCCCACCTTCGACGAGGCCCTGCGCCAGGCGGTCTCGCCCGCTCCCGGGCCCTTCTCCGGCGTGCCGAGCTTCATCAAGGATCTCGACAACGTCGCGGGCGTCCCGACGGGGATGGGCTCGCGAGCCTACCGCGGCTTCGTCCCCAAGACCACCTCGCCCGCCGTCGTCCAGTTCCTCGAGGCCGGCTTCATCAGCCTGGGCAAGTCCACCACGCCTGAGTTCGGGCTCACCGCCACCACCGAGCCCGAGGGCGGGCCGCCTACCCGCAACCCGCGCGACCTGGGGCACTCGTCGGGCGGCTCGTCGGGCGGCGCGGCCTCGCTGGTGGCCGCGGGGGTCGTGCCCATCGCCTACGCCAGCGACGGCGGCGGCTCGATCCGCATCCCGGCGGCCTGCTGCGGTCTGGTCGGCCTCAAGCCCTCGCGCGGGCGGCTGGTCGACCTCGAGCGCAGCGCGAAGATGCCCATCAAGATCGCCACCTACGGCGTCGTCAGCCGTACCGTCCGCGACACCGCCGCCTTCTACGCCGCGGTCGAGGCGGCCGGCTCAGCGCCCGGCCTGCCGCCCATCGGCCACGTCCAGGGCCCCGGCAGCTCGCGCCTGCGCGTCGGCATCTACACCGACGCGCCGCTGGGCGCGCCCGTCCACCCCGCCGCGCTGGCCGCCGTCGAGCGCACCGCGCGCCTGCTCGAGCAGATGGGCCACCGGGTCGAGCCCATCAAGCCCTTCTCCGACGAGGTCGTGAGCCAGATGGCCCGCGACTTCTTCAACTACTGGGCGCTGCTCGGCGCCGGCGCCCAGCGCATGACGCGGCAGGCCGTGGGCCGCTCCTTCCACGCGGACCAGCTCGAGCCCTGGACGCGCGGCCTCGCGGTGCACTTCCGCAAGAACCTGTTGGCGACCCCGCGCGGGCTCTGGCGCCTGCGCCGCTTCGGCCGTCTCTACGCCGACCTCTTCCGCGACATGGACGTGCTGGTGTGCCCCACCCTGGCCGGCCCGGCGCCGCCCATCGGCCACCTCTCGCCCGAGCTGCCCTTCGAGGTCAAGTACGAGCGCATCCACGCCCACGCGCCCTTCACGCCCCTGCAGAACATCGCCGGCGCGCCGGCCATCTCGCTGCCGCTCGGCGCCACCGACGAGGGCCTGCCCGTCGGCGTCCAGCTCGCCACCCAGGTCGGCCAGGAGCGCCTGCTGCTGGAGCTGGCCTACGCCCTCGAGTCCGAGGCCCCCTGGCCCGGCATAGCCCCGCTGCCCGGCTGAGCCTGCCCTCTCGCTGCGCGCGCGCCGCGAGCCGATGCATCTTCGAGCCGGCTCCCGCCTGCCGTGTCGCGACCCTCGACGGATCCGACCCGGTGTTCGATACTGCGCTGGAGCGTGACCGAGCGCGTCGGGCGGGCCGTGGTGGCCAGCGGGTGGCTGCGCTTCGCTCTCGCGGACAGGGAGCGGGGAGATCTTGGGGGAGGCCCGGCCGCGCATGATGGCCAGGTTGGGGGTGGCCACGACGCTGTTCGCGCTGTCGAAGGGCGTCCCCATGGAGACCTTGACCGCGGCGACCGGGGTGAGTGCGGAGGCGCTGCTCGAGGCGGACCCGTGGCTGCCGGGGGATCTCGTCGCGCGCATCTGGCAGGTCATCCGCACCCGGTGCCCGAACGATGCGGTGGGCCTGCGCATGGCCTCGATGGTTCCGCGCTCGATTCTCGGCGAGTTCGGCGAGCTCTCGAGTACGCTTCCAGACCTCCGCAGCCTCACTCGCTTCGCGGCCCGGAACCACGCGCTGCTCTCCGATGAGCTGGAACTCGAGGTGTTCGAGGGCCCTCACGAGTCAGGGATTCGAATGTACCACCCGATGGACGAGTTGGACGGGGGCTGCGGCGCCGAGCTCGGGGTCGGAGTTGCCGCTCAGCTCGCCACCGGCCTCTTCGGCGCGGACGTCATTCGAAGAGTCGAGTTCCGACATCATCCCCTTGGGCCGGAGAGCCAGTACGCGGAGTTCTTCGGACAGGTGCCTCTGTTCGGCGCTCCGACCAACGCGTTGATCGTCCTCAGCTCCGACCTCGATCGGCCCAATCCACACGCCAGGCCGGAGCTCCATCTGTTCGTGCAGCAGCGGCTCGACGCCCTCCGCGCAGAGCGCCAGACCGTCGGCCCGCCGGAGCGCGCGATCGATCTGCAGGAGGCGGTGGCCTTCAACGCCGCGCACGGCGACTTCACCGCCCGGGGCCTGGCGCGACGACTGGGGGTCAGCGAGCGCTCGCTGCAGCGGATGGCGAGCCAGGAGGGCTCCAGTCCACGGAAGCTGATGAGTGATGCCCGCCGGGCCCACGCGCTGCGACTGCTTCAGGATGCCGGGCTCAGCATGGACCAGATCGCCGAGCAGCTGGGGTACGCCACTGAGCGGAGCTTCCGCCGGGCCTTCGAACGCTGGGTCGGCAAGACCCCGGCGCAGGTCCGCCGCGAACGGGCCCGGCAGTCGTAGTCCCGCTTCCAACGCTGTCCCGACCTATGGCTTCGGGAAGCCCAGGCCCGGCAGCTGGTCGAGCGGGGGGAGCTTCACCGCCGTGCCCTTGATCGAGGTGAGCCCGTGCTCCTTGAGCAATCGGGGGATCTCCTCGTAGTGAAAGGTCACGTCGTGCGCCCGGGCGGCGGCGTCCGTCTCGGCGAAGCCATCGGCGACCCGCGCTGCATCCGCGAACTGCTCGAAGGTCACGTTGGCCGACATCTCGATGTAGCGCACGGTGACGGTGTCGGACGGGTTCCAGAAGGTGTGCGCCAGGCCCCGCGGCTTGACGACGTAGCTTCCGGCGCCGCCCGTCAGCACCTGGCCCCCTTCCCCCCCGAACTCGAACCCGAGCTCCCCCTCGATGAGGTACACGGCCTGGTCGTAGCCCTCGTGGGTGTGCGGCGCGAGGAGCTGCTTGGGCGCAAGCGTCAACTCCATCATCGACCAATAGTTGCCGAGCCGGTTCACGCGGATCTTGTAGTGGCCATCCTCGTCGTCCAGCACCTCCCCTTCGCCGGGTCCGATGATCTCCGGGGTGGAGGGGGCCACCGGCTCGAGGTGCGTGCATGCGGCGCTACCCGTCGAGGTGTCTAGCGAGCCGTCACCGGATGCGTCCCGCGAGTCCGTGGTCGCCGCCGACGCCGTACACGCCGAGACCATCAGCCCCGCTGAAGACACCGCCGTCGCTTTCAAGAAACTGCGTCGCTTCACGTTCACTCCCCAGGTTCGTGGTTCGTCGCCACCTTCACGCCGTGCCGACACGAAGAATCGTAGGAAGTTGCCGCCGCCTTCAGAAGGTCCGTTCCCGTCAAAGAACGGTCATTTGCAGCCTCGGCACCCACCCCAAGGGGTCAGGTCCGAACATGCTTACTTAGCGCTTGACGCCGTTCCCTCGGACCGTGCAGGCTCACCGCATGGCTCGACCACTTCGCATCCAGGCTCCCCGCTTGCACCTCAAGGGGTCAGGTCCGAACATGCTTACTTAGCGCTTGACGCCGTTCCCTCGGACCGTGCAGGCTCACCGCATGGCTCGACCACTTCGCATCCAGGCTCCCCGCTTGTGGCACCACGTGATGGGCCGGGGGCTCGCTCGCGGTGACATCTTCGTCGACGCGGCCGACCGGGAAGGCTTCTACGAGTTGCTGGTCGACGCTCGCGAGCGATGGGGCCTGCGGACTCACGCGGCCAGCCTGATGGACAACCACTTCCATCTCCTCGTCGAGGACACGCGCGGGGAGCTCGGGCGTGCGATGCGCCATGTGGTGGGCCTTCACACCCAGCGCTTCAATCGACGCCACGGTCGTGACGGGCCCCTGTTCCGGGGCCGCTTTCGCTCGCGGTTGGTGCAGCACGAGCGCTATCTGGCCGAGCTGGTCCGCTACATCCACATGAACCCCGTCAACGCGCGCCTGGTGGCGCGGGCGGGCGACCATGCGTGGACCAGCCACGGGCACTACCTCCGCGGTGAGGCGCCCGCGTGGTTGTGCACAGACGAAGTCTTGCAGCGCTTCGACCACGATGTCCTGGCACTCGATCGCTTCGTGCACGCGCGGCTCCCCGCCGAGGTGCGGGAGCGGATGGACTGGTCTCGCCACGCGAGCATCGTCGGCGATGAGGCGTTCGAGGCCGGCTGGCGAGAGCGCCTGCGCGGCGAGCTGCCGGTCATGCGATCAGCGACCGCTGACGTGCGGCGCTGGTTGGCCACCGACCCGGCAGAGGTCCTCGCCGCCGTCGCAGCCCACTTCGAAGTGCCCACCGCCAACCTCCTCAGCCGCCGCCGCGGACACACCAACCGCGCCCGCCAGCTTGCCATCCTGGTCTGCGTCGACCACACGCCCTTGACCAACCGCCAACTCGCCACCGCCCTCGACACCCGCGCGTCCAGCCTCTCACCGCTCGCCACCCGCTACCGGCGTCAACTCCACGACGACCCGACCTTTCAGGCCGACGTCGACGCGGTCCTCCAGCGCCTGGGTGCGACGGTGCCGGTACGCGGGCTCCTCTGAGGGCCATGAGAGAAGAGGACGGATGGCGGAACGCCAAGTGAGCAAGTTCGGACCTGACCCCTCCCCCAGCGCCTGGGTGTGACGGTGACAGTGCGCGGGCCCCTCTGAGGGCCATGAGAGAAGAGGACGGATGGCGGAACGCCAAGTGAGCAAGTTCGGACCTGACCCCTCCCCGCACGCGCCGACTCGCAGCACCGGCGACAGCGGCGCCCCTGACAGGAGCGCGGGCATCGCCCTACGAACTGCCGCAGGCCTTCTCGAAGACCATCGGCTCGGCGCACTCGAGGAGTGGCTCCGTCGAGTCGAAGTCTGCGCGGACGGGGGAGTCGCACACCGCCATCTCGACCCGGGGACCGCAGGTGGTGCAATCACCGTCGCCTCCGCACGGTGCCGAGTCGTAGACGAGCACGAGCACTTGCCCGTTCGCTCGTAGCCAGGCCCGCTCGACTTCGGAATCGGCCCCTTGCAGGACCTGCCGCACGACGAAATCGTCGCCCGTGGACAGCGCGTCGTCGACACACGCCTCGATCGCCGCCAGGCCTTCGCCCCCGCCAGGCGTCTTGGGGACGGTCCCGCACGCCGTGGCGTCCGCGGCAGCGAAGCGCGCGAGCTGGTCTTCCATGCTGCAGTCCGCGCAGCCGCTCCCGTCGCTGGGGATGTCCCCAATCGCAAGAACGTCCCCGTCGACATCGGGGGTCCCTTCATTCGTATCTTCGCAAGCCAGCGGGCTGGCGGTCACGAGGAGGAGGAGGGCTGTGGCCAATGATAATGGAAGTCGCATGGCCGCAGGATGCTGGCGCGAGTGGGTGGAATCAAGCCTCGTAGGGCGGTCGCCCGCCGCGTTCTGCTCGGACGCGAGCGAGGCTCCTGATCCACCGGTCGGGGGCCGACCACCGATGTTCGCCGCACCGGCCGGCCCTGTCGCCCGCCGCGGTCAGCGCACGCAGCCCTGGGCCGCGGTCATGAAGGCGCGGTCCGACGCGTCCAGGGTCCCGGAGGCGTCCAGGTCGACGCCGCCGCAGTGGCCGTTCGCCTCGTCGCAGGTGGCGCCGTCGCCGTAGCCGGTGAAGGCGGTCTCGAAGAGCGCCAGGTCGGCGGCGTCCACGGTGCCGCTCTGGTCCAGGTCGGGCGGCGCGCAGCCGATGGCCGCCCAGGAGCAGTCGAGCAGCTCGGGCGCCGTCGTGCACAGGATCACGGCCTGCATCAGGTCGAAGCCGCCGACCACCTTGTGGCGCGGGCGCTCGGCCGGAAACCAGGGGCCCTGGCCCTGGCGCGCCTCGTAGGCGTCGCCGGCCCGGCGGATGGGCGGCTTCCCGTCGGGGTAGGTCTCGGCGTAGCGCTTGCGGATGGCCTCGCTGCGCCCCGGGCCCGACTTGTCCTGCAGGTTGGCCAGCCCGTCGGTGATGAGCTGCAGCAGCTCCTCGTCGGTGTAGAGCTTCACCGGCTGGGCCTCCGGGATCTGGAGCAGCCCCTCGGCCCGGGCCATCCGCGCGTCCTCGGGCTCGAACTCGCCCAGGTCGCTGGCGACCACCTCGCGGCCTGCCATGGCGTCGAAGATCGCCGCCTCGTAGCGCTGGCTGGCGCGCTTTTCCGGCTTGCGCTCGCCGTAGAGGATGTCGGCGAAGCGGCGCATCAGGTCGGTCAGGTGCCCCACGCTGTCCCGTGCGTCGTCGGCCAGGGCGGCCTCGCCCTTCACGCGCAGCACCGCCTCCAGCGAGACCATCGCCTCGGCCACGTCGTCGAAGTCGTTCTGGAAGGAGCCCAGCAGCG
Source organism: Deltaproteobacteria bacterium (assembly GCA_020632695.1). GTDB lineage: Bacteria > Myxococcota_A > UBA9042 > PHBI01 > JACKFB01 > JACKFB01. Next base: position 30,315 of record JACKFB010000027.1, on the reverse strand, counting down.
TCTCCGCTGAGCCCGGGGTGCCCGCCTCCAGCTCGACCGCCAGCTCGAAGATCGGCTGGTCCAGCACCTTCAGCTCGTCGATGGTCGCCCAGCTCAGCCCGCAGATGGCGTCGTCGATGCTGGCGCAGCGGCGCGGCTCCTCGAAGGGGCACTCGATGAGGCCGGGATAGTCGTGGGCGATGAGCAGCTCCTGGGTTCCGGGCAGGAACACGTCCACGGGCGCGGCCTCGAGCCCCTGGGTCGACAGCGCGCGGCTCAAGAGCGCCATGGGGCACGACGCCATCGAGCCCAGGTCCTCGTTCTCGGGCAGGCCGTGGGGCCGTATCTCGCCGGATACGGTCAGGGTGTCGTAGTCGTGATACTCGTCGACGGTCATGATGTTGCCGCCGTTTGCCTCGATGAGGTCGGCGATGCGCACGCCCGCCTCGGCCACCCGCGTCGCCGAGCCGCGGATCGCCTCCGGGGTCTCCGGCGAGGCCTCCGCCTCCATGGCCGCCAGCACGCCCAGCGCGATGTCGGGGAAGTTGTCGCGGGAGTTGTGGTTCGACCACCAGGAGTCGGCCCACGGGTAGCCCTCCGGCGTGCGGCGCAGGGTCGCACAGCAGTCGCTGATGCGGATGAAGTCCGGCAGGTTCGGGATGGACTGGGTGATGGCGTACTCGGCGGGGTCCCAGCCGGGTAGGAAGGTCAGGTAGGTGTCCCGCGGGTTCATGCGGTACTTCATCTTCACGCCGTCGAAAAAGGTCGCGAGGATCTCGGCCTCGAGCGCGGCGTCGGTGGCCAGCGGCGACGTCACCGCGGCCCCGTCGCGGGTGCGCGTGGCGGTCTTCGCGACGCCGTCGATGTCCAGGGTCCAGCCGGTGAGCGCCATGCGGCTGGTCAGCCCCGGATGTCCGGTCACCTGCTCGTAGAACTCCAGCCCACGCAGCATGCGGATCAGCGTCAGCTCCGCCGTGCGGCTGTGGAAGTGCCGCCAGGCGTGCCACACCGCCCGAAGCGGCGTCCCCATGAGGTTGTTGTCGTTGGGACCGACGACGATGTCGTAGCTCTGGCCCTCGCGAGCGACGTGGGCGCGGTCGACGGCCAGGCCGAACCCGACGTCGCCGAAGAGGCCGAAGCGGTTGTAGGCGATGAGCGCGCGGTCGAGGCGCTCGCGGTAGAAGAGCTTGAAGGCGCGGGCGCGCGACTCGTCGGTGCCGCGCGGCGCGACGACCTCGGGAGCGGCGTCGGCGGCGTCGGCGGTGTCGGCGTCGTCGGCGGTGTCGACATCGGGCGCCGCGTCGGGCAGCGCGTCGGCGGCGTCGGCGTCGGGCGCCTCGACATCGCCAGAGCCCCCGCAGGCGGCGAGCGCATTCGAGACGGTGAGCAGGAGGGCGAGAAGCAGCGGCGTGAGGCGCATGAGGACTCCCGGGGGCGCACCGGAGACGGGGCGCGAATCCTGGCAGCGACGGCGCCCCGGAACAAGCCCCAGCGCGCCGACCTCACGCATCTCGGGTCTACGATATGGTAGACGCTACCGCGCTCAGCGCGCACCCCGCGCGCCCATGAGGAGACACCGATGCGACCCACGACGCTGCTGCTCGCCACCGTCCTCTGCACCCTGGGCGCCGCCTGCGGCTCCGGGACCGGCACCGTCACCGACACCGCGACCGACTCCGACACTGCGACCGAGACCGACACCGGGACCGGGACCGAGACCGACTCCGGGACCGAGACCGACTCCGGGACCGGGACCGACTCCGGGACCGACTCCGGGACCGACACCGACACCGACGCCGCCAACTGCCATCCGGTGGCCACCAGTGACCTGCCCGGGGTGTCGCTGGTGTTCGCGTCCACCGACTGCGAGTTCACGCTGGCCGAGGCGGCGGCGGGGGTCACCTTCGCGTGGAAGCTCATCACCGAGGAGCCCGTCCCCGCGGTCGCGGCGGTGCCGCAGGACGCCGGCGGCTGCGCCCAGCCCGGCCCCAGCGGTCTCGCCGTGTTCCCGCTCATCGGCGGCGGCGGCCAGCGGTGGTGCCTGTGCGACGTCGGTTTGTGCCCGGGCCCGGACGGCAGCGCGGCGACCTTGCCGCCCGGCACCTTCCTGGGCTCGTTCACCTGGGACGGCAGGAACTGGAACGGCCCCTCCGATTTCGGCGCCCCCAAGGGCGAGCCCTTCCCGCCCGGCACCTACACCGTGACGCTGAGCGCCAAGGGCACGGCCAGCGGCACCCCCTTCGAGGTGCGCCTGGATGTCCCGATCACCCTGTCGCCATGACGGCGCCCGGCCTTGCTGCGTGGGCCGCCGGCCGGTAGCGTGCGGCCCAGCCACGGCCACCCGGAGGGCTCGAGATGAGGCCACGATTCGCTGACATGGCGCGGCGCGCGTCGCTGCGAGCCGCCCTGGGCGCCCTGACGCTTCTGGCGCTCCGCTGCGGTAGCGACGGCGGCGCCTCGGGCGACGGTTCGCCGCTCCGACACGACGACCGGCTGGCCGTCGGCCTGATGATGCCGCTCGGCGCGGGGCCGGGCCTGGAAGCAGCGGGCGTCGACCTCCGCGAGGGCATGGCCGCCATCGCCGGCGTCCCGGCTACGCCGCCCGGCAAGGCCAGCTCGGCCATCGTCGTCCGCGTCGTCACGGGCGAGGCCACAGCGCCCTTGGGCGACCAGGGCTTCCGCCTCACCAGCACCCGCGACCTGGCCGAGGCGCCGGGCCTTCCCGCCATCCTCGTCGAGTGCCAGGCCGAGATCGGCTGCATGTACGGCCTCTACACCATCGCCGCCGACCTGGGCGTCCGCTACGTCCACCCCGAGCAGACCGTCTTCCCCGAGGCGCCCGACGCTCGCCTGCCCGTCGGCTACGACGGCCACGACGAGGTGCCGCACTTCGCGCTGCGCGGCTTCCACGAGCACACCCAGCACCCCATCGTCATGAGCGACGTGCTGCTGCGCCCGAACGTCCCGGGCTTCCGCGAGATGGCCAGCCGCTACCTGCGCTGGCTGGCCCGGAATCGCCAGAACGTCCTGTACTTCCATCTGCTCAAGACGGTGGACATGGCCGCCTGGACGCCGTGGATGCAGGACATCACGAGCGAGGCGCGCGGGCTGGGCATCGGGCTCGGCGCGGTCATCGGGTTCGCCGACCAGCAGCAGAACGCCTTCAAGATGATCCGCGACGACGACATCGACCCGGCCACCGGCCAGCGCCGCCCTGACGAGGAGCAGATAGCCCGCGCGCTGGACCGGGTGCTGGCCTCGGGCCTGAGCTACGTCGGCTTCCAGATCGGCACCAGCGAGTTCACCAAGCCGCCCGATGGCGCCGTGCTCGGCTGGTTGGACGCCGCCACCCGGCACGTGACCGAAGCCTGGCCCGACGTGCGCGCCTTCGCCTGGATCCACATCACCTGCGGCCTCGAGGCCGACAGCGGCCAGCCCTTCTACCATCTGCCGCTTCAGGCCCCGGACGCCCTGGGCGCCTTCGTCCACACGACGATGTTCTACACCCTGACGGCACCCGCGCCGGTCTACGACTGTGAGGACTTCACCCACCAGCTCGACTTCCTGGACGCCGCCTCGGGCGAGCGCCCGCTGGTCTTCTTCCCCGAGACGGCCTGGTGGCTGGGCTTCGACGACAACGTGCCGCTGACCCTGCCCATCACCGGCTGGTCGCGCGCCCACGACGTGCAGGTCGAGCTGGCACCCTACGAGGTGGAGGGCCACGTCACCTTCAGCACCGGCCGCGAGTGGGGCTACTGGATGTACGACCACCACCTGACGCGGCTCACCTGGGACGCGGACGTGAGCTGGGAGGACTACCTCGACTGGATCGAGCCGGTGTTCGGCGACGGCGGCGAGGCGCTGATGACCGCCGAGCGCGCCTGGACGGATCTCCAGCGCAAGTGGTTCTACGACACCAACCCGCTGCTCATCTTCTATCTCTCGGGCGAGCTGCCCCAGGACGAGATCGGCGCCCAGGCGGGCATCCTCGCCCGCCGCCCGAAGCTGGCCTACCGCACGGTGCGGGACATGGACGACGCGACCTTCGCGGCCTGGCAGACGACGGACCTCGACGCGCTGCGGGCGATGCTGGCCGACCACGAGGCGGTGCTGGCGGCGCTGCCGGCGGACTCGGGGCTGGGCAAGCCGCAGCAGCTCGAACTGCGCGCCGAGCTGCGCGAGAGCCTCGAGCTCTACGTGGACCGCATCCAGCAGGCCATCGCGCTCTACGAGAGCGTGGCCCAGGCCCGCGCCTGGAAGCTGGCGAGCGCGGCCGAGGACGCGTCCGGGATGGCCGCAGCGAAGCAGGCCGCCGAAGCCGCGCTGGCCCGCGCCCAGGCCGTCACCGCGCGCGTGCTGCCGGTGCTGAAGGCCGCCGAGAGCCGCTACCGTTATCCCGTCGAGCTGCTGGCCCGCGAGAAGCCCGCCAGCCTGACCTCCTACCCCTTCGGCTATCTGGCCCAGACGTCTACCGGCTACTTCTGGACCCGCCGCGACGAGCAGCTCGCCGCGTTCCTGGAGGCCACCTTCACGGCCGGCCAGCAGAGCGAGTCCTGGGAGACAGCGCCGGCCAAGGTGTTCGTCACCGACGCCGACCACGTGACGCTGACCCAGCCCGAAAACCCCGTCGCCGGCGGCATCATCACCAGCTTCATGCCGCGCATCCTCATGGGCGGCGTCGAGGTGGACCCCGGCCTGGGCACGATGACCCTGGTCGTCGCCGAGGACACCGACCAGAGCGGCCTGCCCGACCCCGACACCGAGACGGCCGTCTCCGGCACCTTCGACGCCACGACCTTCACCGCCCAGGGCACCGAGCAGCCCATCCGCGTCCACGACAGCGCCGGCACCATGCTCGGCACGCTGCGCATCCAGCAGCCCGCCTGGACCATCGCGCAGACCGTCGACGCCTCCAAGGTCGCCACGCTGACCACCGCGGACCTCGCCGGCTCCATCGCCACCGAGAACCTGGTGGACATCGTGCTGAGCGTCGGCGGCATCGACCGCGAGGGCGTCGAGAACCTGGTCAAGAGCATCTACGGCGTCGACCCGGCCGATCCGCTGCCCGCCTCCCTGCCCTTCGCCATGCGCTTCGACCTGACGCCGCTCTGAGCAGCGCGGCGCCGTCGCCGGGTACCTTCTCGCGTGCTCCGGCTCGCGCTACCCTGGGTCGGTCTCGCGCCCCCAGACCCACCCCGAGGCTCCCCATGCAGCAGCGCGCGCTCGGCGACTCCGGCTTCCACGTCTCCGCCCTCGGCCTCGGCTGCATGGGCATGTCCGATCTCTATGGCCCGGCCGATCGCGGCGACGCCATCGCCACCATCCACGCGGCGCTCGACGCCGGCGTGACGCTGCTCGACACGGGCGACTTCTACGGCATGGGCCACAACGAGCTGCTCATCGCCGAGGCGCTGCGAGGACGCCCCCGGGACGGCGCGGTGCTCAGCGTCAAGTTCGGCGCGCTGCGCGACGCCCGCGGCGGCTGGAGCGGCGTCGACTGTCGTCCGGCGGCCGTGAAGAACTTCCTCGCCTACTCGCTGCGCCGCCTCGGCACCGACCACATCGACATCTACCGCCCCGCCCGCCTCGACCCGGCCGTGCCCATCGAGGAGACCGTCGGCGCCATCGCCGACCAGGTGCGCGCCGGTCTGGTCCGCCACATCGGCCTCTCCGAGGTCGGCGCCGACACGCTGCGCCGCGCCCACGCCGTGCACCCCATCGTCGACCTCCAGATCGAGTATTCGCTGCTCTCACGCGGCATCGAGGACGCCATCCTGCCCGCCTGCCGCGAGCTGGGCGTCGGCATCACGGCCTACGGAGTGCTCTCCCGCGGCCTGCTCAGCGGCCACTGGAGCCCCGACCGCCAGCTCCCGCCCACCGACTTCCGCCGCTGGAGCCCACGCTTCGCCGACGAGAACATCGCCCGGAACCTGGCCCTGACCGACGGCCTGCGCGGACTCGCCGAGGCCCGCGGCGTCACCGTCGCCCAGGTCGCCATCGCCTGGGTGCTCGGCCGCGACCCGACCGTCGTCCCCCTCATCGGCGCCCGCCGTCCGCAGCGCCTCGCCGAGGCCCTGGGCGCCCTGGACCTGGCGCTGAGCCCCGACGAGCTGGCCAGCATCGAGTCCCTCATCCCCCGCGGCGCCGCCGCCGGCGCCCGCTACCCCGAAGCCGCCATGGCCCACCTGGACAGCGAGCGCCCGGCCTGAATCGCCCGCACCGCGGGTACTGGTGCCGCGGCTTCCCGACCACTGAACACTTGCACAGATCGCGCAGCTGGGGTAGGTAGCCGTCACGAGCGATACGGCCAGCGAGACATGGAAACGAGATGAATCAACAGGCTCTGCCACCGCTCCTCGAGCTCATGGAGCGCAAGCGCGACGAGTCGGCGACGCGTGCCAACCGTATGCGAGTCGTCGGACTCTTCGCAGGCATCGGAGGCCTGGAACTCGGCCTGGACGCAGCGGGGCACGAGACCCAGTTGCTCTGCGAGATCGATCCCGGGGCCCGCGCGGTGCTGCAGACGCGCTTCCCGGATCGCGAGGTCCACGAAGATGTTTCGGATCTTCGCTCGCTGCCGACCACGGATCTCCTCGTCGGTGGCTTCCCTTGCCAGGACCTCAGCCAAGCCGGGAAGACGGCCGGAATCGACGGTTCTCGTTCCGGTCTCGTCGGGCACGTGTTCCGGTTGCTGACCGAACACGCGATCCCGCACGTGCTGCTGGAGAACGTCCCGTTCATGCTGCAGTTGGGTTCGGGTCGCGCGATGACGGTGGTGGTCGATGCGCTCGAGGAGTTGGGCTACCGGTGGGCATATCGTGTGGTGGACACACGCGCCTTCGGGATACCGCAGCGACGCAGGCGGGTTGTGCTCTTCGCTTCGAAGTCGATGGACCCCCGAGACGTGATTCTGGGAGATGAGTCCCCGCCCCCGCCAGTGTGCGAGCGGCGCGATTCGAGCTACGGCTTCTACTGGACCGAGGGGCTCCGCGGCCTCGGGTGGGCCGTCGATGCGGTCCCCACGCTCAAGGGAGGCTCGGGGCTGGGGATTCCGTCGCCCCCTGCCATCTGGCACAGGGACGGGAGCTTCGTGAAACCAGATATTCGCGACGCCGAGCGTTTGCAGGGCTTCCCGTCCGATTGGACACTACCCACGCTCCGTGTGACTCGCGCCGGACACCGCTGGAAGCTCGTCGGCAACGCGGTCACAGTCGACATGGCCCGATGGGTTGGGGACCGGATCGCCCAGCCCAGCCGATATGACGACGAGCGCGATCGCCCCCTGACCGGAGAAGGCGCGTGGCCTGCGGCGGCATGGGGCGAGCCAGGACGACGCCGCGCCGTCGAGATATCGGAGTACCCCGTCGCCGTTCCGCTCGTTCGCCTGATGGACTTCCTCGAATACCCTCCAGAGCCGATGAGCCTCCGCGCGATGAGCGGATTCCTCCAGCGCGCTCGACGCTCGACGTTGCGCTTTCGCCCTGGCTTCTTGGAGTCGGCGACCCGGTACGTGAGTGAGCATGAAGTCCGGTTCCAGGAGTTCGAGGATGCAGAGTCCCGAAGACGCGCTGAGAGCCGCTGAGCCCCGGCCGCACGTCGGCGGAAGTCGATCGGACAAGAAGAACTACGCCGAGCGCCTGTCGCGGCACCTCTCGACGGTCTTCGCGAATGCTCTGCGGCCGCACTTCGACGGTGTGCTTCCGCATGCCGACGGCACGTCGCAAGAGTCCCGCGCTCGTACGGCGAAGGGCTTCAAGAAGCTCGACGTCAACTACAGCACGCCGGAACTCGGCCTGGGTCTCGGCGTGTCCATCAAGACCTTGAACTTCGTCGATGGGAGTTCGGCGCGCTACACGAAGAACTTCAGCCGGATCGACAACGAGCTACGAGCCGAGGCGACGGACTACCACGTCCGACAACCATACTCGGTGCTCGTCGCAGTGCTCTTCCTCCCCCGCGACAGCGCGAGGGAGGTCGAGCCCCGACGCAGCGGAGGTCCTTCGTCATTCGGTGCAGCGGTGAAGTACTTTCGTCCCCGTTCGATCCGCCGCTTCCCCACCGACGACCCCGAGCTCTTCGAAGGCTTCTTCATCGGGCTCTACGACCCGCTCGCTCTCGAAGCCGCGCCGACCAGGTTCTTCGACGTTCGCGAGCCGCCTCCTCGCGCACGCCCCCCGAGATCGGACGAGTCCTACAGTTTTGCCGAGACTGTCGCGAGAATCGTGGCGACGTACGATGAACGCAATCAACCACCATTCGAGTGGGCTGCTGACTGATCGTGCGCTCTGCGAGGGTCCATCCATGCCGCGCGAAACGCGCTCTCCACTTCCATCCTCGTCGTCGGCTCGTGACCGCATGCTTCGAACACGTCGGCGTGACACGAAGCCCGAGATGGCGCTCCGTCGCGAGCTCTTTCGTCGAGGGTTCCGGTACCGTGTCGATCTCGCGCCACTCGCCCACAGCCGACTTCGTCCCGACATCGTCTTCATCGGCAAGCGGGTGGCGATCTTCGTCCATGGGTGCTTCTGGCATGGCTGCCCGGACCACGCCACGTCGCCAAAGGCGAACGCCGATTGGTGGCGCGCCAAGCTCGACGCGAACATGGCGCGCGACGCAAGACATGTCCGCGAACTCGCCGCCGCCGGCTGGCGAGTCGTCCGCGTGTGGGAGCACGAGCTTGCAGAGACCGCGGCGGATCGCGTCGCGAAGGTGCTCGCTGAACGGTAGTGTTCGCTCCATCCTCGCTCCCCGCTCGACTTAGGACGGCGCGAGCGGCCGGGGAGTGCGGCTCGTAGGAGATCGAGATGCACGTCACGTGTCACCCGGAGCGAGCGGCGGTGGTCGGGAATTCTCTGGGCTTGGGGCCGGCGAGTGATGAGGTGGTCGGCATCCCCGACTCGCTGTCCTGCGGGCCGGCGGCACCGGTGCGCGACCTCACCGCGTGGTGCGCTGAACGCGAAGCCTGGTGGCGGTCGAGTGACGGTGCCCCGGGCGAGGACTTGCCCGAAAACCACTACCCCGGCCTGTTGGAAACCTGCGAGCGAGCGTTGGCGGCGCCGGAGCTGACGCTCTGGTTGGAGCCGGGTGCGAACTACCAACTCCTGGCGGGCTGGTTGGCCGAGTTGTTGCTCGCCCGGGGTGCCGACGTTCGAGTCGACCTCGTCCAGGTCGAACGCGACGCCCTCTTGACGCCCACCCGTCTCGGCCGGGGGCGCCCGCGGAAGCGCGCGAGCCTTTCCGACCTCGAAAGACTGGCAGAGGTCTGGCGGGTCTGGTGCGCTCCGACGCCTGATCCGATCCTCGAGTACATCGCCAACCCAGCACGGCCAGCGTTGAGCCGCGCAGCACTCCGCACGCTGCTGGACCACTATCCCCGATCGCAGGATGGGCTCAATCATTGGGAGTGGCGCTGCTTGCACGCGCTGAGAGACCACTCGCCGGTCGTGGCGCGCGCCATCTGCGACACGCTCATCAGGCCGGACGGCGACGGCTGCGAAGAGATCGGCGACCTCTGGCTGTTGGGACGACTGCGGCGCCTCGGTGCGGCTCGGTTGAGGTTCCCCTTGCTCGAGTTCGGCAGCACCTCCGTCCCCCGAATCGGGTTCGGGACCGCCCGCCTCACCGATGCAGGCGAGTCGGTCATCGCCGGGACAGCCGATGCCATCACCCTGAACGGCATCGAGGACCGCGTGGGCGGGGTCACCCTGAAGTCGCCGGGCGGGCCAGTCTGGCGCCGAAGCGAATCCGGGCTCGAGCGCACGGATCGATGAGCGCCGGTCCGGCTACTGGCGCTGCGGTGCGGTCGCGCGGCGGCGGCGGGTGGCGGCCAGCAGGGCCAGGGCGACGGCGAGCGCGAGTGGTGATGAGGAGAGCGGCCCGCCGGCGCAGCCTCCGTCGCCGGTCCCGTCGCCGCCACCTCCCCCGCCGCCGCCGCTGGCTTCGGGGATGGGCGCTTGCGACGCCAGCGCGTCGAGCGGGCCGTCGGGGGTGACGCGCGCCAGGTCGGTGGTCGTCAGGGCGGTGCTGAGCTGGATCTCCTGGATCGAGCGGTTCAGCACTCCCAGGCGGGCATCGTAGATGTTCGTCGTGCGAGAGACTGCGGTGGTCTGCTGCAGCACGATGCCGTCGGCGGTGCGACCGATGAAGGTGGTGGCGCCGGTGATGGAATCCTGGTCGATGGTCACGCCGTCCTGGGGGAGCTGGAGCGTCAGCGCTGACTCGGGCACCCACAGCCCGCCGATGATCTGGGCCTGGCCGGTCGCCATCACACCCGCGCCGATGTCCTGACCCGCCAGCCGCAGCGCGATGGTGGCCAGCGACCAGCGCGCGCCTGCCTGGGTGACCTGGACCGCGGCCTCGTAGGGCTGGGACACCGGTCCCACGCCGGGGATGTTGGTGGTCTTGCTGCCCGAATACGCCAGCGCCGCGCCGGGCCGCACCCAGTTCGGCGCGCGGCCCTGGGCCCAGGGGAAGGTCAGCGACCGCACGCTCAGCAGCACGAGCTGCGCCGCCGAGGCCCCGGCGCTGATGCTGCTGAAGACGAGCAGGCCGGTCTGGGCGTCGAACTCGTAGACCGTGGTGCCGTTCTGGGTCGTGGTCTGGAAGCGCACCACCGCCACCGGGCCGATGTTCGCGAGCTGCTTGGTCGTCCGCGTGACGGTCAGCCCGGCGCCGGCGACCGACTCGGCGTTCTGCAGGGCGCCGGGGTTCATCCAGAAGACGCCCAGGCCCGGGTAGCCCCTCACATAGTCGGTGGCGAGCGGATAGAAGCCGGCGCCGTCGTTGGCGTAGGAGTGCAGATACGCCAGCACCTGGGTCGCCTCACGCCGCACCACATCGTACTGGATGATGCCGCCGCCCGACGCCGGCACCTCGCTGCCGATGACGGCGCCGGCGCTCTGGTAGCTGACGCGGATGCCCTCCTGCAGAAACGCCGGTGGCCCGGCGCTCCGCAGCCCGGGGAAGAGCGTGACGAAGGGTTCGACGTCGCGCAGGTCGGCGTCGGTGACCTGGGCCCGCGCGCCTGGCGCGCAGAGCAGCACGGCGGCGCAGGCCAGGGTCAGCATGGTCGGCAGCGCGGGCGTCTTCATCGCGAGGCTCCTCGAGGGCTCGCGTCGAAGTGCTCGCGCCTCCCGGTCGATGGTGGAAAGTCTGCCCGCTGCGGTCAAGGGCGGGCGCTACGCCGTCGCCGCGCGCCGCCGGGCGCTGACCGGTCGCGAGGGTGCGACGAACTCCAAGCCCCTTCCCCTCCGATGAACCGCGGCGTTCGCCCGCGCTGTCCCGCCCGAGCGCTCGTGAGGCCCGGTGCCCGCGCCTCGAGGCCGTCTTGCCGGAGGGCGCGCGCGGAGGGTAGAACGCGCTGGAGGGGCGACCGGGGCTCGACGCGGTTCCCGCCCGGGCGCGCCCCGCCGCTGCGATCCCGGAGATCCGAGCCCCCACGATGCGCATCCTCGTTGTCTATACGCACCCCTTCGCCGGAAGCCTCGCTCACGCCGCCCTCGAGCGCGTGTTGAAGGGTCTCGAGGAGGGCCGCCACGAGGTGAAGATCATCGATCTCTACGCCGAGGCCTTCGACCCGGTCCTGCGTGAAGCCGAGTGGCACGACTACTCGGCCGACCCGATGAAGATCGCCCGCGGGGCCATGCGGGCGCACGTCGAGCGCCTCGAGTGGGCCGAGGGGCTGGTCTTCGTCCACCCCACCTGGACCTTCGGGCTGCCGGCCATGCTCAAGGGCTGGCTCGACCGCGTGCTGCTGCCGGGCGTCTCCTTCGAGCTGCCCGAGGAGGGCTCGAAGGCGGTGCGCTCGCGGCTTCGCGGCATCAAGCTCGTCGGGCTGGTCACGACCACGGGCTCGCCCTGGTGGGTGATGCTGCTGGCGGGCTCACCCGGCAAGAAGACGCTGATGCGCTCGATTCGCCTCGGCTTCGCGTTGCGCTGCCAGCGCGTCCACGTGTGCCTGCACGCGGTCGACACCTGCTCGCATGAAAAGCGTGTGGCCTTCCTGAAGCGCGTCGAGAGGCGCTTCAGCAGCGTCCGCTGAACCCGAGCGTCACCGCAGCCAGCGCCGCGCGATCTGACGCGAACCTCTCCGACTGCTCGGCTGCTACTTCCCCAACATCGCCGGTTCGAACGGCTGGAAGTCCAGACTCTTTGACCACACGGCCCGCGGGTCGCCAGGCTGGAGCGGTGCGGTCTGCTCGGCGGTGGCCTTCGCGAACTCGGCGGTCAGCTCCCGCGCCTTCATGCGATCGCGGAAGGAGACATCGCTGTTGAACGATGTCGGAACGGCCACTCCGGGCGCGGCTTCCACGGCGGGGCGCGGTTCGTCCTGGGTACACGTGTCGGGGAGGCTCGGCACCGGAGAGTGCGCTCCGAAGTGCACGCCGGGCGGAAGCTCGTGGCGGAGTGAAGCTAACGCCGCCTGCAGCTCCGGCGAGTTCGGCAGCTCAGCCTCGAAGCGCGCGACGATGGCCGCGTTGCGCTCATCCGCCTTGGCCTGAGCCTCCTCCGCCGCCGCGGTGAGGGCTCCGCGCGCGACAGCGCCCTCTTCGGTGCCCTCAGTCTCCGCATCGCAGCCGAGCGCGAGCATGCTCATTAGCACCCCGACAGCCAGCCATCGCGTTGTCATTTCATTGCCTCTCACCTTCGTGGTCCTCATCGTTCACTCCCAGCGCAGGCCTCGTATTGGGGGAATCCTTCACAGCTTGGCTCGGTGCTGCAACCACAGGTCGGATCACTGTGCCAGACCTCTTCACCGCCGATGGTCGTGCAATAGAGCACGTCATTCGGCGTGGTGCAGCATGGCCTGTCCGGCAAGAAGTCACAGGGGCACCCCTTCTTCGGCGTGCCATCGCACTCGAGCACGGGTGGCGGCTCGTTCGACGCGCCGCAAAATCGGTACAGCGGATACGCGTCGCACTCGGGCACCTCCCAGCACCCACAGTCCCAGAAGACCGTCCACCTCGGGCCACCATCCTCGGCTGACCACGCAGAGCAGGTGAGGCCCTGAGCGATATCGGTACAGCAAGCCTTGTCCTTGGAAGGCTTGCAGGGGCAGCCCGCTTCCGGCCGATCCGAGTCGCACGGCTCCACGTCGGCTCGGCTATCCAGCGTTGAATCACCGCCAGTGGAGGCGTCAGAGTCCGCTGCGGCATCATCTTCGACGGAATCGGGCGGCTCGAGAGCAGCGTCGCCTTCGCCCGCAGCCTGACAAGCTACCGACAGCGCGACGTGGGGCAGCGCCAAGCACAGCAGTCCCAGCACAGCGTTCGAGCGGCTCCGCGAACTCGGGCATGATCTCACGAGCACCTCCTCAGTCCCGCACGCTGAACGGGTTGGCAGAACCGCAATTGAATCCGCCGGGCCGGGCGCTTGCGAGATTGATACAGATGTAGTCCTCCATCACCCTGAAATCCGAGTAGACCCGGAACGCGTGATTTGGCGAGCCATCGGCGTGCGGGTAGAAGTTGATGCCGTTCCAGCCTGAATTGGCATCCGGGAGTTTGATGGGGACCGCGCCGAAGACATTGTCGAGCGTGGAGTCGCTGTAGAGCACCGCCGAGGTGCCGGACAAGGTCGTGGCCCAGGTGTTCTGGAGGAAGTCACCCGCGGGAAGAAGGCTCAGGGCGGGTTGATCCCCGGCGCTAGGCGGGGTGGAGCGGGTCACGAACCTGCTCAGCCGGAACCTGGCGCGCGCACCGTCGTCGCCCGGGCTGAGCCAGCCGATGACGAAATGACCTGAGAACTGCTGCAGGTCCGGAGAGCCGGTGGTGGTGCGTCTGGTTCGGAACTCGAGAAAGGGCTTGTCCGTGGTGGTCCCGAGGGAGGCTTCGAGATTCAGATCGATCCAACGGTTGGTGTCGGGTCGGAGGGAGTAGACTCGAACCTCGCCCGCGGCTCCTGGGAGGATGGCCAGGGTGCGCTTCTCGAGCGTGGTCCAGCCGGTGACCGACTCATCGGGCCACGCCTTTGCGGCCGGGGCCTTGCCCCCGAAGATCTCCGCGCCGGCCCCATCGCGCAGCGTCCCTTCGTAGTTCCACGTCCCCGTTGCGTCGACCCGTCCGAAGCTGGCGAACTTGTCGTTGTCGTCGCGGTAGATGAGCCCGAGGCGCGCGGAGCTGGTGGCCGTTGAATGCCGGACCACGAGTTCGGGCACGTCCTGTGTCAAGTAGTACGGTTCGCTGCTCGGGAGTGGCTTGGATCCGATCGCGATGAGCCCACCGGTCCCGTCGATCGAGTACCGATAGACGGTCATGGCGCCGGCCAAAGAGCTGCTCGCCACGTAGAGGATGCCACCGTAGGACTGAGCTGTGACGCCTTTGAATTCGCCGGACGCCTCCAGGGTCGTCGGCCCGACCCAGGTCAGGCATGGACCCACGCCGGGATCCGATGAGCCTGTGCAGGACTTGTTCCCCGCCGCACCCAGTGACGCCCGCATGTACTTCAGTGCGTCACCCACCGACCAGATCAGATACAGGCGACTACCGTGCCGGACGAGGTCGAGTGGTCCTACCACCGGTTCATTCGCCGCGAGGTTCACCCGACCGACGCTCATCGAGGCGCAGCTCTGGTCGTCCGCAAGCAGTCCTGTGGTTCGCCAGGCCGGCGAGCCCAAGTCGAGGAGGCCATCTCGCGTCCAGTCGATCCCGACCTTGCCGCGCGGCGATGAATAGGACCAAGGGGAGCTCTTCAATTGCGTCTGGTCGAACGGGTACGCCAGACTGTCGTACTCCACGACGGACGCTGGGTTGAAGCCGAACGAGTCGCCGCTATCCTCGGCGTTGAACTCCGGACCCTGGACGTAGCTCATGATGCTCGGGTAGTGTGGGAGGCATGCCGCCGCAAGGTTGCCCCACAGGTCGTGGCCCCAGTGCTGGAGGCCCACCGAATGGCCGAGTTCGTGCGCGAACGCGCTGCCGAGCCCGCTGACGAATGCAGCGGCGCCTGCGTTTCCTCCGCCTCCAAGGCCCGTCGCGACCGCGTAGCGCACTCGGCCACGTCGGATGGCGTCGACCTGGTCCGACTCCTCCGTGTACGCGGACTGGAGGGACCCCGCGTCCTCCGCGAGGATTGCCCAGTCGTCACCATCGGCGTTGAAGTCCCGGTTGAAATGCAAGCCCGCAACGGAGGAGCCGATCGCCAGTGTCGCGCTGCCATCTGCAGCGAAGTCCAGGGTCTTCACGACCACGGGTTCGCCGGAGGTTGCGGCGCACAGCGCGAGCGTGAAGGCGACGACCGCAGGAGTCTTCCCGGTGGCGTCGACAACGCACCACGATTGATTGATCAGCATGACCGCATAGCCCGCGATCGGCTTCTTGAGCTTCAGCACGAAGTCCGGCTCTACCCCACGGGCTGCGCCGGTCGACCAGTTGCCGTACTTTGATTCGTCGCTCGGATCCAGCGGAGCGACACCGAGGTCCAGATGTACCTCGACCCCCTGCGTGCCACTGGGATTTCGTACATGGGCGGCTGGCGCCTGATCGAAGGGGGCGCGGATGCCATCGACCCAGGCATCCAGAGTACCGTTCCAACTCGGATGGTCGCGCATCCACTGGAACGGGTTCATCCCCTCGGGCACCGGCGATCCGAACGAATTCAACCAATCCACCTCGAGGAAGATGTCTTTCTTGGTGGGCCAGCCGCCCCAGCGCGCGAACGGAAGGTCGTCGCTGCCGTCGGGCAGGTTGCCGACCACGCCCCACAGTTCCTCGCCGTCGGAGAGCCCGTCGCGATCGGTGTCGGCCGGGTCATAGGTCGCGTTGGAGAAACAGGTTCCGACCGCAGGACACATGCCCAGGCTGGCTTCGAGTTGGCCACCGACTCCGTCACCGTCGGCGTCGTTGAGCACGTCATTGGAGAAGGCAAGCGTGATACCCGGTCGGAGAGTGTGGTACGCGGTTCCGTCCGCAACCTGCGGCGTGCCGAAGAGAAACTGATACGCGCCCTGTGCGAGCACATGGGACGCACCGCCTGCGCCGTTGCCCAGCCCTACCTCTGACACGACATACGCGGACGAGAACTTCAGCACGGCCGGCGCCTCGCTGCCGCCGTAGAAATGCACCGTGCGGAGTTCATCTCCCGCCCCGATGATCACGTTCGATGCCGGCGTAAGTGTTCCACCGATCGGCGCGCCCACTCGGACAGCACCCCCGGGTCTCAGAAGCGTGCAGGTTCCTACAGCCGCGTTGGAGTAGGCGCGGAGGACGAGGAGGAAGCTCGTGGTCGAACTCGGATTCGTGTGCGCGATACGAGAGTTGAGAGTGCCGCCATAGTCGTCGCTCCACGCGACTTGGGTCCAGCCCCCGAAACCGTCTGCGCGCATCAGATGCATCACCGGATCTGCCGTGGAGCTGAGCGCCGTGGTTTCGAATACTACGGAACCGTACTGTGGGATGCTCAGAAACTCGACATAGAATGCGGTCGCGTTGCCGGTGAGCGCTCGCGAGGCTGCGTGCGCCGTGCCAAGCGTCGCGAGAGCTAGCGTAGCCACTATGAGGGAGGCCATACTGGCTGCCGAGCATCCGAGCCTGCGGGTAGTCCCGATAGAACGCATCGCCTTCGCCTCCACAAACCCAACGAGCAACACAAGCGGCTGCGCGGTCTCCGCTGAACGCTACGTATCGTGAGGCTGCCTGCTTCGGCAAGGGAAAAGGGCCAACGGCTGGCTCGAGGGGACGAAGCCCTCGAGGGGGCCGCCTCCCCGACCGCGCCATGGGACGCTCGGCGGCGCTCAGTACACGCCCTCGACGACCGCGTCGGCCAGGCTGCGCAGCGGGCGGACCTCGCCGGTGCCGTCCCAGGGCCAGGGCGGCTGAGGCGCGCGGCGGATGGCCTCGTCGCGCTCGAGCAGGCGCGGGATGAAGCACTCGCGGGTGAGCGTGGTCAGCTCGACCTGGCCCCAGGCGTCGTAGGGGACCTCGCGGTCGGGCGCGTCGGGATCGACCACGCGCAGCACGGCGCGGGGCTGGGGCGCGTAGTAGGTCAGGCGGTAGCCGTCCTCGGCGCGCAGAGGCGCGCTGCGGGCCAGGCCCATCAGGGTGTTGCCGTAGGTCGGGACCAGCAGGGCGCGGGACTCGAGGACCTCCTCGACCAGGAAGCGCACCGTCTGGGCGGTCATCGAGGTGCCGCCCAGGAACACGCCGCGGACGCCGTGGGCCGGGGGAGAGAGCACCTCGCCCAGCGCCTCCAGCAGCTTCGGCGTCGTGAACAGACAGGCGACCTCGCGCGAGCGCAGGATGCGGACGGCCTGCTCGACGACGTGCAGCTTGTAGGCCTGGGCCTCCTGCGGGCGGTTCTGGCGCAGCAGCGCCTTGACCCAGCGGGCGTCCAGGTCGACGTGGTAGCAGGGGCCGCCGCGGATGTTGGCCAGGTGCTCGATGGCCAGGCGCAGGCGGCGCGGGCCGGTCGGGCCGAGCATCAGCCAGGCGGCGCCTCGCGGAAAGGCGTCGTCGGGCAGGGTCTCGGAGAAGCGGTCGTAGTCGGTGAGGTGGTCGTCCCAGCTCAGGCGCTGGGCGGGGAGGCCCGTGGTGCCGCCGGTCTCGAAGACGGAGAACGGCCGGCCCGCCAGCGCGCGGGGGGTGAGCTCGGCGTGGGGGACGGACTTGAGCCAGTCCAGCTCGAAGCGAGGGAAGCGGGCCAGGTCGTCGAAGCCGCGGATGTCGGCGGCGGCGATGCCCTCGCGGGCGGCCAGGGCCTGCCACAACGGAGTCCCGGTCTGCGGATCCAGGTGCCAGCCGACGATGTCGCGCACGTGGCGGTCCAGCGCGTCGCGGGCCTCGGCGGGGGTGGTGGCGCTCATCGGGCGGTCCGGGCGGGCGGGAAGAAGCGTGTCAGCGTCGCCTCGGCGGGCGGGCGGGTGCAGAGCGACACGATGATGAGGGCGGCGGTGGACGCCAGGACGATGGGCACCACCGGCATCACGCCGAAGATGAGCGGCTCGGCGGCGCCCGGCGGCATGCCGAGGAAGCGCACGAAGAGCGCCGTCCAGACCGCGCCGCCGGCCAGCACCGAGGCGACGGCGCCCCAGAGCGTCGCGCGGCGCCAGTAGATGGCGGCGAACACCAGCGGGAAGAGGCCGGCGAAGCCGCTGAAGCAGAACACGCCGAGGGCGAAGATGCCGCGGGTCACCACCAGCGAGAGCGCCCAGGTGGCCAGCACGACCAGCCCGACGAAGACGCGCGCGTAGAGCACCTTGCGGGCGTCGGGCACGCGGGCGGCGCGCTCGCCGCGGAGCACGACGTCGTGGGTGAACATGGTCCCCAGGCACAGGAACTGCGAGTCCAGCGACGACATGATGGCGGCGAGGATGCCCGCGGTGACCAGGCCCGACATCCACGGCGTGGTGAAGCGGGCCACCATGGCGCCGAGCACCGCGTTGGCCTTCTGGGGAGGGAAGTCGAGCACGCCGGTGGCCCAGACGCCGATGAGGATGCAGGGCACCCACACCAGCATGATGAGGATGGGGTGGGCGATGACGGCCAGACGAAAGGTCCTTGCCGAGCGCGCCGTGAGCCAGTGCTGGAAGATGTGGGGGAACATGCCGACCGACAGCGGCACCAGGCAGTAGCTGGCGAACTCGAGCTGGGTCACGTGGCCGGTGCGGACCAGGCGGGACGGGTCGGCCTTGGTGATGGCGGCGTTCATGCCGCCCAGCGAGTCGGCGATGGCGTAGAAGGCGAGCAACCCCACGACGATGAAGACGAGGGTCTGGAAGGCGTTGGCCCAGACGGCCGCGCGCAGGCCGCCGAAGAAGACGTAGGCGTAGACGACCGCGGCGATGATGGCGCTGGTGAGCCAGGGGGGGATGCCGCCAGGGGCGCCGTCGGGGCCGAGGAAGGCGTGGGGAAGCGCCGCGCGGGTGACGCCGGCGACGGTCTGGCCGGCGCCGAGCAGCCCGATGAGGAGGTAGGGGACGATGAGCACGACCAGGATGGGGAACAGGAGATATCCCAGGGCCTGGCTGTCGAAGCGGTCGCGGAAGAACTGGGTCTGGGTGACGAAGCCGTGGCGCCGGCCCAGCGCCCAGATGCGCGTGCCGACCAGGAAGAAGACGGCCGAGTGGATGAGCCCCGACCACGACGCCATCAGGCCGTAGACACCGACGCCGTCGACGTAGGCGGCGCCCGTGCTGCCGACCAGGGCGAAGGCGGTCATGGTGGTCCCGAAGAGCGACATCAGCAGCAGGAAGGGACCGATGCTGCGGCTGGCGATGAACCAGTCCTGGCTGGTGCCCTTGTAGGCGCGGCCGCTGAGCAGCCCCAGCAGGAGCAGCGCGCCGAGATAGACGCCGATGATGACGAGGACGGTCACGGGCGGGTGGCACCTTCGGACGCGTCGGCCTCGTCGTCGTCGAGGGAGCGCGGCCAGGCGCGCATCACCACCAACGCCCAGAACCCGCCGGCGGCCAGGGAGTAGGCCGCGTGCCAGGCCAGGCCGGCGGGCAGGAAGCCGAGCACGAGGCTTCGGTCATCCCAGAGCCAGAAGTCCTGGTGCAGCGCGAAGAGCGCCAGCGCGCCGAGCCACACCCAGGCTCTCACGGGGTCTCGCCTCGCTTGTCCGCTGGCGCCGCCTCGCTCTCCCTGGTCTTCACGAAGGCGTAGAGGTGCGAGTGCGTGCTGACATAGAGCACGCCGTTGGCCGCCACGGGGGTCGCGTAGATGGGCGAGTGGAACTGACTGACGCTGAGCACGTTCAGCTTCTTGCCGGCCTCGAACACGGTCATCACGCCGCTCTCGTTGCCGATGTAGACCTTCCCGTCGGCCACCATGGGCGAGCCCCAGATGTGGCTGCGGGTGTCATGCTGCCAGTAGAGCTCGCCCGTCTTCGCGTCCAGGCAATAGACCTTGCCGGCCAGGTCGGCTGCGTAGACCAGCCCGTCGGCCACCGCGACGGTCGAGATGGACCGCCCGATGCCCTCGAACTGCCACACCTTGCCCGTCTGGGTGATGTCGCCGCGCTTGCTGGGGTCCAGACAGCTCAGCGCGCCCGCGCCCGTCCCGTGCTCCGGGTCCTGCCCGATGGCTGCGTAGACCAGCCCGTCGTGGAACACCGGCGTCGCGATCAGCTCGCTCGGCCCATCCCGCCGCGCGTAGGGCACCGGCTCGCCGTCGCGCATCCGGTAGCCCTTGGGGTTCGCGTCGAAGCGCCACAGCTCCGTCAGCACCGACAGCCCCTCGGCGTCCTCCTTCGGTACCGGGTCGAAACCGTAGACGAAGCCGTCCCCGGCCCCGAAGACGACGATGTCCTTCCCACCGGCCTTGGCCAGCGTCGGCGACGACCAGTTGGAGTGCATCGTCCGCGCGCTGATGCCGACGGACTCCTCGCCCAGGAGCGCGCCCGTCTTCTTGTCCAGCACGACCAGCGCCGGCGCCATCGGCGAGGGCAGGTTCTTGTGCGACCAGTCCACGCCGTTGGAGGTCGTCACGTAGAGCCGGTCGCCCAGGATCAGCACCGAGCTCGACGTGATGTTGTGCGGGAAGACATCCAGCTCCTGCCGCATGTCGTAGGTCCAGAGCAGGTCGCCGTCGCCCTTGCCCGTCGGGATCGGGGGCTTGCCCTCGGGCGCGCTGTACTGCGCCTCGTCCTTGAAGGGCCCGGCGTTGCCGTTGCGCATCCCCTGCGGGTCCAGCGCCACCACCTGCGCCCGGTTCGTGACGACGAAGACCCGATCCCGCTCGACCGCGGGCGACGAGCAGATCCCCAGGTACTCCCAGTCGCTGACCTTGCCGGCGCCCAGCTTCGGCGTCGCGAGCTGCCACAGGTACCGGCCCGACTTCTCGTCGAAGGCCATCACCATGCTGAAGTCGCCCTGATACTTCGGGTCGCGCTCCCCGCCGTTGTTGGTGCCCACGTACACGCGACCGCCGGCCACCACGGGGTTCCCGAAGCTCTGCGAACCAAGCTTCGCCAGCCACTTCACGCCGGGCACGCCCTTGACGTCCACCTCGTCGGCGCTGGCGTCCAGCCGCCCCGGGTTCAGCCGCGTCGGCAGGCCGGTCTCCGGCGAGGTCATGTTGCGCGCCGGTGTGCGCCCCCACATCGGCCAGTCGCCCGCCAGCGCGGTGCCGCCCAGCGCCAGCACCCCTGCGGCCACCGCCGCCATCGTCATCCCGCGCCACGCCGTCATCGTCGCTCCCCGGCGGCGCGAGGCAGCACCGCGATGTTGTCCACGAACACCCGATATTGCGCCTGCACCGCGAACCCGAAGAGCCCCGGCGAGCCGTGGGTGTGTGCCTTGGCGTGGTGGTACTCCAGCGTCCAGGCCGCCGGCTCCGGCTCATCGCGGGGCCACGCCTTGGCCCGTACCACCCCCGAGCCGTCCGCCGCCACGTCCACCCGTGCGCGGATGCGGTACCAGACGCTCGGCTTCCACGCGAAGGGCACGCTGTAGCGCACGCGGTCGTAGTTCGACTGCACCTCGAGCGTCTGCTGGTTGCCCTGCAGGGCCACGATGTAGCGCTGCACGATGACGCCTGCCGAGGACATGCCGCGACGGCTGCCCTCGCTCATGACGTCGGCCTCGACGGTGTAGCCGCTCATCTCCGGCGGCCCCATGAAGGTCATCGAGCGCTGGAAGAGCAGGCGGTCGGTGGTCTTGACCAGCACCTTGTTGCCGTCGCGCTCCTCGACGCGCCACTTCAACTTCCCGCCGATCCACGCCGCCGGCGGGTCCGCGCCCGGAGGCCCCGGGTTGGCCGCGCCCGGCCCCGGCGCCAGGGAGAAGCTCTCGAAGTCCTCGCGCCAGGGCGCCTTCGGCAGTACCCGCAGCCGCATCGCGCC
This sequence comes from Deltaproteobacteria bacterium, assembly GCA_020632695.1. GTDB lineage: Bacteria > Myxococcota_A > UBA9042 > PHBI01 > JACKFB01 > JACKFB01. Next base: position 8,559 of record JACKFB010000027.1, on the reverse strand, counting down.
CGTCAGCTCGCCCGCGCGCACGCGCAGCTCGCCGGCCCACGGCCCCGCATCGGCGGGCGGCTCCAGCGCTCCATCGGCCCCGCGCGCGAGCTTGGGCGGGGCACCCGGTCCCAGCGGCTCGAACGTCAGCGCGCTCGCCGGCAGCGGCGGCCCCGGCAGCGGCCGGCTCTGCGCGTCGACCCGTCGGGCGGACACCAGCGCGGCGCTCCCCGCCACCATCGCCAGCTCGGCCGGTCGCACCTCGAGCCGCGCGGCGGGGCCCTTCGCGGCGTCCTCCGGCAGCACCAGCCCCTCCCAGGGCCGCTTCCACCCCTGGCCCGCGCCGCCAAAGGCGTAGAGCGCGGCGGTGGTGTGCACGAAGATCCGCCCGTCGGCGGCGGCGGGCGCGCCCAGGCAGTGGCCCTCGAGCTGCAGCCGCTGCTCCAGCACGCCCTCGTCGGGCTCGGGCCGCACGATCGAGAACGAGCCGTCGTTGAGCGGCACCCACAGGCGCCCGTCGGCGTAGAGCGGCGAAGCGTGGATCTGCTCGGCCCCGAGCTTCAGGGTCCAGCCCAGCTTGCCGGTCTCCACGTCCACGCTCACCAGGTCGCCGGTGGGCTCCGTCACGTAGATCCAGCCATCGGACAGCGCCGGCGAGCTGGAGAAGGCCCCCACGTCGGCGCGCCACTTCTCGGCTTTCGCCGGCAGCACCACCGGCTCCGACGCCCCCGGCGCCGCCCCCGCCCCGCGCGGGTCGATGCGAACCAGGCGCCCGGTGCGCGTGGAGTCCAGGTTCTCGTTGCCGTGGATGGCGATGATCTCGTCGCCCAGCGCGATGAGCGACGAGTTCACGCCGCCCGACGAGATGGGCATCCGCCAGATGGGCGAGCCGTCGCGCACGTCCACGCAGACGACGTTGCCGCAGCCGGTCCCCACCCACAGCACCGGTCGGTCCAGGTAGGTGCCCAGCACCGGCGTCGAGTACGAGCTGTCCTGCGGCGGCGTCCCGGGGGTCGAGATCCACAGCAGCGTGCCGTCGCGTTTGTCGAAGGCGTAGATGCGGTCGCGCGCCGGGCCCAGGCGGCCCCAGCTCGTGGTGATCGCGTGGACGATGACCCGGTCACCGACGATGACGGGCGACCCCGTCCGCCCGTTCGGGAACGTGAGGCGGCCGAACTCCTCCATCATCGAGCGCTGCCACAGCGGCTCGCCGTCCCGGGTGAAGGCCACCATCAGGCCGGCGCCGGTCATGGCGTAGACGTTGCCCGTCTCGGCGTCGATGACCGGGCTGCCCAGGCTGTAGCGCTCGTAGATGATGTCGCTGAGGAAATCGTTGAACCCGCGCTCCCAGATGAGCTTGCCGGTCGCGGCGTCCAGCGCCACCAGAAGCTCCTGCAGGTCCGGTCCGGTGCCTCGGTAGCCCAGCGTGAAGAGCCGCCCGTCGGCGACCACCGGCGTCCCCCGCCCCGACAGCGGGTAGGTCCACAGGTGGCCCTCGCCGCCCAGCGTGATGTGTTCGGGGAGCTTGCCCACCAGCGCGAAGCCGTCCTGGCCCGAGCCGCGCCACGACAACCACCCGACCGGCGCCTTGGTGCGTGCCGCGCTGGCCGGCTCCGCGGGGGCGGCCGGCCTCGCGGCGTCGGCGCGGCCACCGAGGCCGAGGAGCGCGGTCGTGAGGAGCGCCGTCGTGATGGTCTTCAACGCCTGCACGGTTCCTCCCTGGAAGCCCTGGCGGAGTCTCCGCCTGCGCGCTGGGGCATGTCAACGCGCGGGCCGGCAGGACCCCGGCGCGAGAACCCTACTCCGAGGCGCCCATGCTGGCCATCCACGCCCGCTGCCCGGCGGCGACCTCCTCCGGGGTGTAGTCCATGGTACGCGTCGAGATGCCCCAGCAGTGGCCGAAGGGATCCTTCACCTTGCCCATCCGGTCGCCCCAGAACATGTCGGCGACCGCGAAGAGCTCCTCGCAGCCCGCGGCGACCGCCTGGGCCTGCACCGCGTCGCAGTCCTCGACGTAGAGGAAGAGCCCCGCCGTGGCGCCGCCGTCGGGGGCATGCTCCCAGGAGCCCGGCCACGCGTCGGCCATCATGATGCGGCCGCTGCCGAGCTGCATCATGGCGTGCATCACGCCCTTGCCGCCGGGGCCCAGAGCTGGCGGCTCGCACAGCTCGAACCCGAACGCCTTGCGATAGAACTCGATGGCGGCGCTGCAGTCTCCGGCGAACCAGAGCTGGGTGGTGATGGTGGACATGCCGTCGGGGACGGGCTTGGGGGCAGGCGTCGCCATGGGCGGTCTCCGTGCACGGTCGAGGGGGCGAGTCCCTCTCCTTTCTACACGGTGGCGTCACGCCGGGCGAGCAGGAAGGCGATGAGCGCGCCCGACACGTCAGCGGCGCCGAAGGCCTCACCCTGCGGGAAGTAGCAGGGGAAGTTGGCCTCCAGCAGGTACAGCCGCCCCGAGGGGTGCTCCAGCACGTCCACGCCCGCGAAGCAGACGCCGGCCACCGCCGTGGCGCGCACGGCGAGGTCGGCCATCTCGGCGCTGGGTTCCAGCCCGTAGTCGGCGGGGTCCGACGAGGGCTCGCTGCGGAAGTCGGCGTCGCGGGTGGGGTTGCGGTAGGCCGTGACGACCTGCCCGCCGACGACGATGAGGCGCCAGTGCATCGCGCCGGGCACGAAGGTGGCCATGCGGCCGCCCATCCCGCGCGACACGAAGAGGTCGGCGAGCCCGCGCAGGGCCGGCATCGACTCGGCCAGCAGCACCCCGTCGCCGCCCTCGCCGCTGTCGACGCGCACCACCACCGGGAAGCCGCCCAGCCACTCGACGGCCTCGGCCAGGAACTCGTGGTCGGCCCGCTCCAAGCGCAGCGAGCGCGGGGTGGGCAGCCCGGCGCGGGCGAACGCCGTCCACTGCTCGACGTGCAGGGCGAAGGGGCCGGCGGGCGTGGCGTGCACCGTGGCCACGCCGGGGCGCCAGAGCTGCCGCTCGGCGCGGAAGGACGCCATCGTCGTCGCCGGGCGGAAGAGCATCGCGCCCGGCTCCAGCGGCGGGACGCGCGGGTCCAGCGACGAGGCCTGCACCTCGCGGTAGCCGACCCGGGCGGCAGCGGCCGCGCGCCGGAGGCTGTCGAGGGTGGTGTCGGGCAGGCCATGGTCGGTGATGACCGTGAGCTCACCCCGCAGCGGCTCTGGCCGCGGAAGGTCCAGCAGCAGCGGCCGAAGCTCGCCGGGCGGCGCGGCGTGGGCGCTCTCCCAGGCTGCGGCCAGCGCGGGCGCCGACGCATAGACGAACCACGCCAGCGTCGTCCGCTCGCCGTCGAGGATGGGCGCGATGGCGTGCCGGGCGGCGGCCTCCGGCGTCCCGTCGGCGCGCACGTTCAGCCACACCGCCACGCGGCCCGGCGCCGGCGCGACCGACAGGCTCGGCTCCGCGCTCGGAAAGCGCGTGACGCCGCCCTCGCAGCCCGACAGGTACACGATGGCCGTCGCCACCAGCGCCGCGTCGCCGCGGGAGTAGGTGTCGAGGTGCAGCGGGTGGAAGTGGCCGCGCCCGGCGTGCCGGACCCGCAGCGTCTCACCGAAGGCGTTGGGGATGCCGATGAGGTCGGTCAGCAGCGCCGCCAGTTCGCCCAGCACCGGGTCGGCGCCCACGGGCACCTCCCCAGCCGCGCCGTGCTGGTCTCGGTTCAGCGTCACGCCCGACGCGGCGAGCCGCTCCGGCGACACCGCCGCGCGCAGCCGGGACACCTGGACGTCACCCAGCAGCCCGTCCACCACGCGCAGCGGGGGGCGGGAGCGCTCGTGGACCACGCGCGGCTCCGCCCCCTCAGCCTCCGTCATCGGCGCTCCCCCCGCTCGGAGTCCACCGCCGCTCCGACCACTCAGAAGCCGCCGCCGTCGGCGCCCACCGCGTAGGTCTCGTCACGGACGCCCAGGCGCACGATGGCGCGCTGGCTGGACGGCTTGCCGGTCGCGGCGTCGAAGCCCACCGTCTCGAGCCGCCGGTCGAGCACGACGCCGACCGCCGCGAACTCGCCCTCGGTGCCCCACTGCATGGCGATGTTGATGTCGCTTCCCTGCAGCTTGACCAGCGATCGATCGAGGAGCTGGAGGTTCCCGCCCTCGACCGAGAGCGCGCTGCCCTCGCCGATGGTGAAGCTCAGCGTGCAACCGCTCTTGCCGTCGCCGTCCATCACCACATCGCCCAGCTCCACCAGGCCCTCGAAGGTCTCGCCGCCCGGCACGTCGATGAAGATGGCGCTGGTGCCGACGCCGAAGCGCCGCTGAGCCGAGACGGCCTTGATCCGGGTCTCGCGCGCGGAGTCGCCGCTCGGCTGCTGCTTCTTGGCCTTGAGCGCGCTCTCCTGGTGGTAGCTGTCCTGCTTGGCGGCCTGCTCCTTCTTGATCTTGGCCTGGATCTGCGTGTCGTCCTTGCCCTTCTTCTCGACCTCCTCGGACTTGACCTTCAGGTCGGCCGCCTCGTCGTCGAGCTTCTGCTTCTGCTTCATCTCGTCGGCGAGGTCCTTGGCGACATGCTTCCACTCCTTCTTCGACTTCGCCTCGATGACGTGGAAGGACATGTCGTCCAGGCACACCTCGCTCGCTGCCGCCTGGGCCTTGCCCGAGCGCGCCAGCACCGGCGCCGCCACGACCGCAGCCGCCGCGCCGAACGCGAAGCGCCGGAACAGCCCACGGCGGTCCACGCCCTCGGTCGGCGGCGCCAGGCGGCCCTTGATGAGTCCGGCCTCGCCCAGCTCGTCCAGCAGCGCGAAGACCCGCTCCAGGCTCGCCCCGGGCTCCACCGTCGCCAGCTCGCCCTGCAGCGCGGCGGCGTCCCGCGTCCCGTCGGCGGCGAACCAGATCGCCGCGGCCGCCGGGCTCAAGGTGTGTGCCGTGTCCGTCGCGTCGCGCACGATCGGCTTTCCGGCGGCGCTGACGAGCTCTCCCGAGCGGTGAACACTCTGATGCATCGAATCCCCCCAATGCTGTCGCGGAGCCGGGCCGGTGAGCCCGACAGGTGGTTTCCGCGTCGTGGAAGCCCGCACAGTGGCAGATTCGCGCCCGAACGACACCTTACAACGCCTTACTGAGGGCGCCGGTGTGGGCTCCTGGCCCACGACCACAAGGGTTGCACGGGTTTCGACAGGGTACGCGGGCCGTGCGACGCTCCCCTCGGCGACGCCGCCACGCCGCGTCGCACCATGAGGATTTCCCATGCATTCCAGGCACCTTCTCGCGATCCTCGGCGCGCTCGTGGCCGCGTCGCTCAGCCCGGCGCCGCGAGCGCGCGCCGAAGTGCACGGCGGCGCCACCGTGGAGCTGGGCTTCCAGCGGGTGGACGACGTCAACGCCTTCACCCCGCTGCTCTCCGGCTGGGTGAGCATCCAGCAGCGTGCCCGGCTCGAGGCGGCGATGGGCCTGGCGGTCCTCGGCGAAGGCGGTGAGCGCCAGGCCGCGCCGGGCAACCCCTACCTGGGCGTCGCCTTCACGCTGCCCACCACCCGCGCCCGCACGTACGCCGGCGCCGGCGTGGCAATCCCGGTGGCCACCGCCGGCCCCGACAGCCCGCCGCTCTATCGGGGAACGGCGCTGCGGGCGTTCCGCGACCAGTGGCTGTGGGCCCCGGGCACGCTCGCCGCGGTGATCTCCGGCGGCGCCGCCACCCCCGCCGGCGGCGGCTTCGAGGCCACCCTCGCCGGCGACGCGGCGCTCCTGGTCGGCACCGACGACCGCGCCCGCGACGGCCTCGACGTGGACCTGCAGCTCGTCGGCACCGGCACCTACGCGCTGGGCCGCATGCTCAGCCTCGGCGCCTCCCTGACCGCCGTCTGGGTGCCCACCGCCGACGGCGACACCTTCCAGCTCAGCGTCGAGCCCTTCCTCCGCCTGGCACTCGGCCCGCTCCAGGCCCAGGTAGGCCTCACCCTGCCCATCGACGAGCCCCTGGGCCCCCCCTTCGCCGACGACGGCGGCTGGGGCACGCAGTTCGCCCTGAGCTTCGCCCTCTGAGCGCCCGCCCGCGCCCGCCCCTCACCGCCGCCCGCGCCCGCCCCTGGCCTTGCGCGACCGCACCGGCGCCGCCTCCAGGCTGCGCCGCACGCCCTCGAGGTCGGGCCACAGCGGGCTCTCCCAGACCTCGCCGCCCGGCCCTTGCAGCCGCGCCGCGTGCAGGAAGGGCCGGATCAACCCGTGGCGCGCGGCCATGAAGCGGTTGGTGGCCGCGTCGCCGTGGCGCGCGTCCCCCAGCACCGGGTGCCCCACGCTGGCCAGGTGCTTGCGGATCTGGTGCGTGCGCCCGGTCCCCAGCTCCACCTCCAGCAGGCTGTGCGTGTTGACCGTCGCCACCTTGCGATAGCGCGTCTCGGCCTCGAAGGTGCGCCCGCCCTCGCGCAGCGGCGTGCGGATGGTGCCCCGCTGGTGCGTGCTGCCGCGCACCAGCGCCAGATACACCTTGGTCCAGCCCTCGAGCGTCGCGGCGGGCCCATCCGACAGCCCCAGCGCCAGCAGCCCCGAGGTGCCCACGTCCAGCCGGTGCAGCGCCCGCGGGTGCGGGAGCGCCGAGGCAGCCTGCGCGAGCACCGAGTCGGGCCACTCCGGGTGCGGCGTGGTGGGCAGAAACGGCGGCTTGTCCACGATGGCCAGCCCGGGCGCGCGGTGGACCACCCGAAGCGGCGCCGGCAGGCCCGGCCGCAGCGTGACCACCGTCTCGACGTGGCTGGTGTGGGGCATCAGGTCGACCGGCGTGGCGCCCTCGGCGACCAGGCCGTGGGTGGCCAGGATCGCCAGGTCGCGCGCCAGCGTGTCCGGGTCGCAGCTCACGTAGAGCACCATCCGCGCCGGCGCCCGAGCCAGGATGGCCAGCACCGACGCGCCCAGGCCCGTGCGCGGCGGGTCGACGACGATGACCAGCGGGCGCCGGTCCTCGCCGCTGGTCAGCGCGCCCAGCGCGTCCTCGGCCGACCGCGCCAGCACGGTGAGCGGCAACCCGCGCTCCCGGGCGGCGTCGGCCGCGGCGCGGGCGGCCGGCTCGAAGGCCTCGACGCAGGTGACGGCCGCCACCCGGTCGGCCAGGGCCAGCCCGATGCTGCCGGTGCCCGCATACAGGTCGACCAGGTGCGCCTCGGCGCGCTCGGGCAGCGTGTCCAGGGCCGCGCCCAGCAGCGCGTGGAGCCGCGCGGTCTGCGGGGCGTGCGCCTGGGAGAAGGCGCCCGGCGGGAAGCGCGCCTCGGCCAGCCCGACCCGGTCGCGCACGACGGTCTCACCGCGTAGCCCCTCGGGCGCCCCGCCCAGGGTCGCGGGCGCGCCGGGCCGCCGCCACGACCACGCGACGCCAGCCGGGCGCGGGTCCGCCGACTCCCACAGCCAGTCGGCCAGCCCCTGCGCGTGCCGCCGCGCCGCCTCGGGCGTCGCGGCCTCGACGACCAGGGTCGGCACGGCCGCGCCGTCGCTGGCGCAGCGGATGTCCAGCGCCACCAGCCGCGCCTCGCGCTCGGCCGGGCGCCCTCTCAGCGTCCGGGCCAGCCGCCGGGCGGCGTCGGGCACCACCAGGCACTCCGGCGTGTCGACCACCGCGTGCGCCCGGCCGTAGAGCCCGATGCGCGCGCCGTCCACCACCCACTTCACGCGCGTCCGGTAGTCCTCACGCTCCTCGGCGCCCAGCGTCTCCCCGACCTCCAGCCCCGCGAGCGCCGGCCACGCGCCCAGCGCCGCCACCAGCCGCTCGCGCTTGCCGGCGAGCTGCGCCTCGTAGGGCCGCTCGATCCAGTCGCAGCCCGGGCACTCGGGCCGATGGGGGCAGGGAGAGTCGCTCATTCGCCGTATCGCGGTGCCCGGCAGCTCGGGATGTGTTCGCGCACCCGGTCGCACACCGAGCGCGGAAAGAACACGGACGGCCCATGGCTCTCTCGACCGTCCCCGGCCATCCGGTCCTCCACCGCCCGCCGGGACAGGATGCGGAGATAGGTCCGCAACTCGTCGGGCTCGAGCGCCGGCAGATCCTCGTGCACGATGGCGACCTCGCCGCCGTCGGGCCAGCTCAGATCGGCCAGCAGCTCCTCGAAGGCGTCCCAGTTGCGCCCGAACCAGGCGGGGAACTCGAAGGCCCGCGCGTAGACGTCGAAGAGCGCGTCACGGTCGGAGATGCCGGCGGGCACCCGGACCACGCGCGCGCCGCCCCGCGGCTCCTCGTCGGGCATGTATCGGAAGGTGTCCAGGATCACGGGGCCCTCGCGCCATTGAGCGGGATGAAGGTGCCGTAGTGGTCCGGCGTGTAGTACCACTCGCCGCGCTCGCCCCGGATGAGGCGCTGCGGCCCCGGCCCACGCATCCCCGGCGTCGGGTGCACGTACTCGCGGTAGTAGCCCGACGGGTGCGCGGGAAGCCGCCGCTCCCGGTTCTGGAACACCGCCCCGTCGTTGCGCGACGGGAAGCGCTCGCCCCGTGCGATGCGGTCCAGCGTCTCGCCAAGGTCGACCGAGCCCTGCCGCTCGACCACCCCATCCGCCCGTACACTGACCCCCTCGACGACCCGCCGCACCCCATCGACCAACGAGGGCCGCTCGCCCGCGGGCCGCGGCGGCC
>JACKFB010000026.1 GCA_020632695.1 Deltaproteobacteria bacterium | reverse complement strand
GTCTCGGCGTCGGTGTCGGTGCCGGTCTCGGTCTCGGTCTCGGCCTCGGCCTCGGTCTCGGCGCCGGTCTCGGCCTCGGCCTCGGCGTCGGTCTCGGCCTCGGTCTCGGCCCCGGCCTCGGTCTCGGCGTCGGCCCCGGCCTCGGCGCCGGCCTCGGCGCCGGTCTCGGTCGCGGTCGCCGTGGCGGGGGTTCCGGCGGCGGCGGGGTGGTGTAGCATGGGCGGGGTTGGGGTCGTTCCGGGGGTTGGGGTGAGGCGAGTTGGGACGAACGCTTGGCGGCTGGGGCTGCTGCTTGCCTTGGCGCTGGCGGGCTGTACGGAGCGCACCGACCTGGAGGGCGTGGTCGTGGACCGCATCGGCGGGGGGCCGCTGGCCGGGGTCATCGTGGAGGCGCGGGCTACCGCGGGGCCGGGGACCCTGGAGCCGGTGCGGGCGACCAGCGACGCGGAGGGGGCGTTCCGGCTCGAGGGGTTGAGCAGGGCCGCGACCTACCGGCTGCTGGCCACCGGGCAGGGGCTGGCCGACGAGAGCCTCGACGGCGTGACGCCGGGCGGTGAGCCGGTGCGCATCCGCACCTACCGCGCGGCCGGCATGCGCGGGCGCGTGCTCGACGCATTCACAGAGCAGCCGGTGCCGGGCGCGCGGGTCATCGCCGTGCCCCGCGGCGATCCCGACGGCAAGGCGCGCACCCGGGTGGTGACCACCGACGCCGACGGGCGCTTCGCGCTCTTCGAGACGCGCCCCGGGCTGCGCTGGGAGCTGGAGGCCACCGCCGACCACTACACCACCGACGCCCTCGAGGCGACGATGCCTGAGGTGGGCCAGACCCGCGACCTCGAGCCGCTGAAGATCAACGCGCGCCCGAAGGTGGTGGCGTGGGTGGTGCACGCGCTGACCCTGGAGGCCCTGGGCGGCTGCGAGGTGCGCTGGGGGGCGGTGCGGACGACCACCGACGAGAGCGGCAAGTTCACCCTGGAGGATGTCCCGAACGGCCGGCAGCGCGTCGAGCTGGCCTGCGGCGGAGAGGAGGTCGAGGTCGAGCTGGACGTGCCCCGCCACGTCCGCGAGTACTACGTGCGCGATCGCATCGAGGTGGTGGGGCTGCCGCCCTCGAGCTCGGGGTTGTGGAAGATCGACGGGCGGCGCCTGGTGGCGCTCGAGACCGTGCTGCCGCTGCCGCCCCAGCTCGAGGTGGAGCTGCCTGCCGGCACCGTGACCGCCAGCCTGCACAGCGCCAATCACGGCAAGACACTGCCCCTGGCGCGGCTGGACCCGGAGCCGGTCGAGCGGGCCCTCGCCAACGCCACCCCGGTCTACGGCACCGAGTCGGTGGTCTGGCGCCTGGACGAGAAGGCGGACGACGACGCGGGGGAGCTGCGGGGCGCGCCGCTGACCCGGGTGCAGGCCGCGCGCTACGGCGACATCACCATCGCCGAGGGCTACTACCTGGGCCTGCTGGCCATCGAGTACCTGCCCGCGCATCTCTACGTCGGCGGGGCCGGCCGGCGGCTGCTGCGCAAGTCGAGCCGCCCGCTGGTGGCCACCCGGACGATGCGCATCGGCGGGGCCGATTTCGGCGTCGCGCGCCTGGACTGGGGGCAGGGCGACTGGTGCGTGGGGCGGGTCCGCGAGGACCGCTGGACGGCAGCCAGCGGGTGCGGCGTGCTGGTGCTGGCGGGGCTCGCGCGCTGAGCCCGGGAGCCGGCGCACACTGGCCGCGTGGGTCCGGGCCGAGCCGGATCGCCCACACCAGGGCGTGGCGCGTGCGGATGGCGGCGGAGGCGCCGCCGGGGCGGGAGCGGCCGGCGGAGGCAGCGCTCGCCGACCCGGCCGGAGCGGGCTCCAACCTCGGCCCGGGCGGGGCGCCAGCGTCGTCTCCTCGAGGGTTGGCGCGTGGCGAGTGGCCCCGCGCGCGAGCCCCTGACGAGCCCCAGCCATCCACCTCAGTGACCGGTCGCCTCCAGGAAGGCCTCGACCGCATCGGCGGTGGCCTGGGGAGCCTCGAGGTGCGGCGCGTGACCGGCGCCTGGGATCCAGACGTGCATCGCTGCGGGCAGCGCCCGGGCCATCGCCTCGGCCTCGGACGCGTAGCGGGCGTCGTCCCCACCGGTGACCAGCAGCACCGGCAGGCTCAGCTCGGCCAGGCGCTGGTGGAGCGGCGGCATCCGGCCGGTCCCGACGCCGCGGAGGCTGGCCGCGAGGCCGCGCGGGTCGTTGGCCGCTCGCCGCGCCGACATCGCCTCGCCGTAGGGCGCGGCCACCCGTGCCTGGGTGCGGATCAGCGGCTGCGCAGCCCATTCGGTGGCGAACTGGCGGGCGCCGACGCGGAGCACGTGCTGGGCGAGGGCCTCGTCGGCCTGGGCGCGCACGAGGCGGGCCGGCGCCTCGGCGATGCCCGGGCTGGCGCTCACCAGGATCAGCGCCGAGAAGCGCTGGGGCGCCTCGAGGGCCATCCCCAACGCCACCCGACCGCCCATGGAGTAGCCCAGGAGCGGCAGCCGCTCGGGCGCCGGCGCCGGGTCCCAGAGCGCGCCCGCTCCGGCGAGCCCGTTCAGCTCGGCCACGACGCGATCGAAAGCCGGCCCGCGGTCGTCCGGGTCGGCCGGGGTCTCGCCGTGGCCCGGCAGATCGGGGGCCAGCACCGGGCGCAGCAGCCAGGGGGCCGTGACCTCCATGTCCAGCCCGCTGCCGGTGAACCCGTGGAGCGCCAGCAGGGCCGGTCGCTCCGAGTCCGCCCGCCCGAAGGCGTGGACGCGGAAGCGCCGGCCGCCGCCGGTCACGACGATGCTGCGAACGCTCACCTTGGAATCGGTCATCGGCAGACAACCCCGGGAGTGACGAGGCCGGAAGTCATATCGCGGCGCGTGTGGGCAAGCCCGGCGCGGCGCCGTGGCGGGCGGGTTGCAGGGCCCCGATCGCCACCGCACCGGCCCGATGCTATCCTGGTTTCCCCCCGAAGTCCGCGAGCCTGCGCTCGCGTGAGGTAGACATGAGCGCGGTACCCGAAGCGGACGGCGCCTCCATCCTGCTCGTCGAGGACGACCCGCTCGAGGCGGCCATCGTCACCGCGATCCTGGAGAAGGCGGGCCACAGGATCGTCCACCACGCCGACCCGGTGGCGGCCACCAAGGCGCTCGACGGCGAGCGCTTCGACATCGTGCTCTGCGACTACATGATGCCGCGCATGAACGGTCTTCAGGTGCTGCGCCGCGCGCGATTCCACCTGCCCGACTCGGTGCGGATCATCATCACCAGCCGCAGCGACTTCGACATCGCGGTGGAGGCCATCAACCAGGGCGAGATCTACAAGTTCCTGCGAAAGCCGGTCGACGAGCGCGAGCTGCTGGTCACCGTACGCCTGGCGCTGGAGCGCGTGCAGATGCAGCGCGAGGTGGTCCGTCTGACCGAGGCGCTGCGGCTGCGCGAGGCGGAGCTGGCCGCGCTGAACCGGTCGTGAGCGGAGCGGGCGCGTCATGAGCTTCGCCACGGTGCGTGTGGAGCTGCCCGATCCTCCCGCCGGGCCCTCGCCGGAGGAGGAGGAGCTCTGCTTCGTGCTCGAGGGGCTGCGCTCCAGCCCGGTGGTGCGACACAAGGTGCTGCACCCCGGCAGCCCGCATCCGGCTGGACGGGGCGCGACGGTGGCCCTGGCCGCGGCGCGTCAGCGGCTGGAAGCCTTGGAGCGGTATGGCGCGGCGGTGTGCGAGGCCGTCGGGCGCGCCTGGCTGGACGCCGGAGCGCCGGGCAGCCCCGGCCTGAAGGCCACCGTGGACCAGCGGCTGGATCGGGCCCGGGAGGCGTGGCGCCAGCGCTATCAGGCCTTGATGACCAGCCGCGAGGCCACCCTGCAGGCGACCGAGAGGCGGGACGACGCGATCCGCGACGAGGACGCGCGCGTGCGGCGCTCCATCGCCCGGCTGGATCTGGTGTTGGAGCTGGTCGAGCGCGCCGAGATCCTGCTGGCCGACGAGGGCAGCCTGCGGGCCTTCGATCTCATCGACGCGCTGCCCGACGCGCTGCGGCGCGACGCCCCCCGCGGCAACGTGACGGAGCTGGCGCGCTGGCTGGCGCGGGTGCGTTCTCGCTTCGTGCTGGAGCGCGAGGAGGCCCACCTCGAGGACCAGAAGCTCCAGACGCGGCGGCTGCGCAACCTGCGCGCGGGGGTAGGGGCCGACACCGAGATCCTCGGCGGCGTGCGCGCCCTCGACGCCGCCCGCGACGAGCAGCAGACGGCGCTGTCGCGCTACCTCATGGAGCTGGGCGACAACCTCCTGCCGCACGTGGCGAGCTTCGCCAACGGCCAGGAGGCCGACGCCCGGCTGCGCGCCGTGCGCGAGCTGCACCGGGCCACCGCAGAGCGTGTGAGCTCGCTCGAGGCGCTGCTCACCGAGCTGGGCGTCGCCGACGGCTGACGCTGACCGGCGAGGCGGCGGCTATGAGCCCTCCCCGAGGCGCTCGAGGGCCTCGCAGGCGATCTGCTGCGCCTGGGGCAGCCGCGCGACGGCGGCCAGCATCCCATCGCCTCCCCCTCGCCGGGCCGCCAGCTCGATGTCGGCCGCCAGCTCGAGCACCTGCGTGGCGCCGACGTTGCCGGCCATGGACTTGAGCGAGTGCGCCGCCGCCTCCACCGCGTCGAGGTCCGCGGCCGCGGAGGCCTCCGTCGTGGCGTCGACCCGCGCCCCCGACTCGCCCAGGTACAGATCCACGATGCGGCGCAGCAGCTCGTCGCCGCCGATGCGGCGCAGCCGGGCGATGGCGCGCGGATCGATGGTCGGAGCGGCCGCGGACGTCACTGCCTCCTCGTCGCCGTGCACCATGGGGACCTCCGCGTCCCCCATCGTCGCTCCGCGCGACGGCGAACGCCAGGGCCGCGACCGCCCCCTGCGCCCCGCGGGGGCCATTTCCTGGCGGGCGCCGCGCGGGGCACTTAGGCTGCGCCTCGTCGGGGTCATCGAGGAGAGTCGAACGATGCAGAACCTGCGCACCGAGGGCGAGCGGCGCGTGACCCTCCCCGGGGAGGTCCCGCTCTTCCCGCTGCCCGACCACGTGCTGCTGCCGGGCGTGCTGACGCCCTACCGCGTGTTCGAGCCCCGCTACCGCACCCTGGTGGAGGAGCTGCTGGCCGCGCCCGATCAGGAGCGTTGGATCTCGGTGCCACGGCTCGCGGCAGGCTGGAAGCGCGACTATCACGGCACGCCCGCCTTCTGTGAGCTGGCCACGGTGGGGCGCGTGACCTCGTGCGAGGAGCTCTCCGGCGGGCACTACCTGATCTCGGTCGAGGGAGAGGCCCGCTGCCGCCTCCACGAGCGACCCTCGGACCGGCCCTACCGGGTCGCCCGCATCGAGGCGGTGCCCGATCTGCCTTGCGAGCTGCCGGGGCGTGAGCTGACCGCGCGCTGGGAGTCCATCGTGGAGGCCGTCTACGCGCTGACCCAGCTCCTGGGGAGCGCCGTGTCGGATCTGGCCGCGGCGGCCGCCGTCTCCGATCGCGACGCGCTGATGAGCTTCCGGCTGGCCGGCGCCGCGGTGGACACCGCCGACGAGCGCCAGCAGATCCTCGAGGATCGCCGCCTGGAGCACCGCCTGGAGCGCGTGCTCGACGCGCTGTCGGGGCTGGTCGCCCTGGCCAGCCGCCACGTGGGCGCCCGCGCCGACGCCTGAACGGCGCCCCCCGCGCGAGCGCTCAAGGGGTCAGTCCCGCTGCAGCCACTCGCGGTAGGCGTCCAGGCCGAAGGGGCGACCCAGGAAGGGGACCACCAGATCGGAGGCATCCACCGAGCCCCCGGGCTCGAGGATGGCCTCCCGGTAGGCGCGCGCCACCTCGCGGTCGAGCAGCCCGGCCGTCTGGAACCGCGTGAAGAGGTCCTTCGCGATGACCAGCGACCACTGGTACGTGTAGTACATCGAGCTGTAGCCGATGAGGTGGCCGAAGTTCGCGTAGACCTTGGCCTCGTCCAGGCGCGGATAGGGGTTGTACTCGCCGTAGAGCTTGTCCGTGAACGCCTCGATGTCGAGGGTCTTCGGGTCCTGGATGTGCAGGAAGTACGAGTAGGCGGCGTAGAAGACCTGCCGCATCACCGCGACGCCCTTGCCGAACTCCTCGGCGCCGCGCATGCGCGCCACCATCTCGGCTGGGATGGGCTCGTCGGTGTCGATGTGGCGCGCGAAGCGCTGGAGCACCGTCGGCTCCCAGGACCACTCCTCGAGGATCTGGCTGGGCGCCTCGACGAAGTCCCACTCCACGTTGATGCCGGCCAGGGTCACCCAGCGGCTCTTCTGGGCCAGCAGGTGATGGATGAGGTGACCGAACTCGTGGAAGAAGGTCACGACATCGCTGTGCTCCATCAGCGCGCGCCCGTCGCCGGTGGCCGGGTCCGGGAAGTTGCAGACCAGGGTGGCCATCGCCATCGGGCCGCCCTCGAGGCCGGTCTGGATGGGGAACATCGCCGCGTGCTTGTACTTGCCCTCGCGGGGGTGCATGTCCAGGTAGAAGAGGCCCAGCTCCTCGTCGCCCGACCAGACGCGGTAGGCGCGCACCGAGGGGTGCCAGACCTCCGCGGTCTCATCCAGCTCGAAGCGCAGCCCGAAGAGCTCGGCGTAGAGCGCGAGGATGCCCTCCCGCACCCGGGGGTAGGAGAAGTAGGGCCGCACGTCGCGGGCGTCGAAGTCGTAGGTGGCTTCGCGCACCTTGCCGACGTAGTAGAAGCGGTCCCACACCTCGATGGCCTTCGCCTTGGGCAGGTCCTTTCGCTTGCGGGCCAGCAGCACGCCGAGGTCCTTCTTCGCTCGCGGGCGCGCCAGCTCGGCGACCTGGGCGATGAAGCGCTCGATGGTCGCCGTGTCGCGCGCCATCTTGTCCTCGGCGTTGTAGGCGGCCCAGTTGGGATAGCCCAGGATGCCGGCGTACTCGGCGCGCAGCCCGAGCAGCTTCACCAGCAGCTCGGTGTTGGCCGGCCAGGCGCGCTGCATGTAGGCGATGTAGAGCCGCCGGCGCAGATCCGACGACTCCGCGTAGGTCTGGACCGGGAAGAAGTCCGGGTAGTCGGTGGTGATGTGGATCTTGCCGTCGGAGGCCGGCGGGTGCGCCGCGATGTAGTCCGCCGGGAGGCCCTTCAGCTCGCTCGCGTCGTCGACCACGATCTCGCTGACGTCGTCGCGCACGTTCTTCTGGTAGTCCTGCCCGAGCCGCACCATCTCCTCGTGGATGGCGGCCAGGCGCTCACGGGTCGCGTCGTCGCGGTCGACGCCGGAACGCCGGAAGTCGCGCAGCAGGTGCTCGGCGAAGCGCTTGTCCTGGGGCGAGAGCGGCGCCAGGTCCACGGCTGCCACCGCCTCGAAGAGCGCCCGGTCCAGGTTCACGTCGTTCTGGAAGCGGGCGATGTCCTCCTGGCAGGTCTGGGCGGCCTTCCGCACCGCCTCCTCCGGGTGGACGCTGAACATCAGCCCGGCCCAGCCCGACGCCAGGTCGATGGCCCGGAGCATGCGATTGAAGGGCACCAGCGTCCCGTCGAGGGTCCGCGAGGCGCCGTCGCTGGCCTTGATGGCGTCGCGCAGCCGGGTGGCCTCCGCCAGGGCTTCGCCGCAGCGGGTCGTCAGACGCTCGGGGCTCTGCCACACGGGACCGGAGGGGACGGAATCCTGGGACTGGCTCAACGGGGCCTCCGCGCTGGGGGACTGGGCGGGTCGGGGGGACGTGTGCGCGCAGGCCGCCGACAGCGCGCTGGTCGCGAGCGCGAGCGAGGCGATCTTCATCCGCATGGCGGTCCTCCGTCCCGGGTGGGGGCCCAGGTTCTACCGGCGCCGTGCGCAGGCGACAAGCTCCTTCGTGGGCGTCCGGGGTGGTAGACTGCCGCCGCGCTTCGCCACATGGCGTCGCGGATCCAAGGGAGCGCCGCGTGGGCAACATCCGATACGCGGGTCCGGCGGCCGAGTCCTCGTTCCGGCGCATGGCCATGGGGGCCTGGGACCGGCCCGGCGACCCGAGCATCTATGGCTTCATGGACTTCGACGCCACCGCCGGCCAGCGCCGCGTCGACGCGCTCCGAGCGGCCGACACCCCGGTGACCTGGACGCACCTGGTCGCCCGCGCCGCCGCGCTCACGCTCGCGCGTCACCCCGACACCAACGTGGTGCCCCGGATGGGCCGCGTGCACCGCCGCGCCCGCGTCGACGTGTTCCTCCAGGTGGCCATCCCGCGCGAAGGTGGCGACATCGGCGCGGCCGACCTCTCGGGCGTGAAGATCGAGGCGGCGGACACCAAGGTCCTGCCCACGCTGGCCGGCGAGCTGCGCGAGCGGGCGATGCGGGTGCGACGCCACGAGGACCCCGAGCTGGAGCGCGGCAAGCGCGGTCTGGCGCTGGTGCCGCGCCTGCTGATGCGCCCGGTGCTGCGGCTGCTGGCCCTGCTCCAGGTGCACCTGAACCTGGACCTGCGCTGGGCGGGGCTGCCGCGCGATCCCTTCGGCTCCGTCCTGGTCACCAGCCTGGGGATGATGGGCATCGACACCGCCCTGGCCCCGCTCTTTCCCATCGGCGGGCCGCCCATCGTATTGTTGGTGGGCGCGGTGACGCCGCGGGCGGTCGTCGACGAGGCGGGCCGTGTGGTGGCGCGGCCCATCCTGCGGCTGGGCGGCACCTTCGACCACCGCTGCTTCGATGGCTACCAGATCGCCTGCTTTGCCGCGGAGATGAAGCGCCTGTTGGAGGTCGACGTCGATGAGCTCTGAGCTCCTGGCCGCCCTGCTGCTCGGTCTCGCTTGCGGGGTCGCGCGGGCCGAGGCGCCCGACGCGGGCGCGCCGCCCGACGGGTACAGCAACGACATCGACCAGGGCATCATGGAGTGCCCGGCCGACAAGGTGCGGGCGCGGCGGGCGCGAGCGGCCGAGCTGGAGCGCTTCCGCGGGGCCGCCCCGTCGGTGGCGGCAGAGACGGTGAACTCGGCCTGGCTCCAGGCGGGCGCCTGGTTCGAGGCTCAGCGGCTGACCTTCGTCACCGCCAGCCTGGCCAGGGTCAGGGCCGGCGTGGAGGCCCTGGCGCTCCGGACGCACATCGGTGCCGCGCCGCGTGAGGGTGCGGCCGCGCCCGGCGGGAGCCGTCCGGTGAGCGCGCCGGCCTGCAGGGCGATGGCGATGCGCGACGAGGCGGGCTGCGCCGCGCTCGAGGAGGACGAGATCGAGCCGTGCCGCGTCTTCGTCCGGTTGCGGCGGGCCAGCGCGACCGGCGTCGAGGGGTGCGCGGCCCTGGCCGAGCCGGAGCGCACGCTCTGCCGGGCGGTGGTGGGGCGCCGCGCCGAAGACTGCCGGCCGCTGGCGGGCGAGGGCCGGGCGCGCTGCGAGGCTGCCGTGGCCGCGGTGGGCGGGCTCGACCCGGTCTGCGGAGCGGCGCTGGACGCGTCGCGCTGCGGCTGGGGGCTGCTGGGTCGTGGGCTGTCGGAGGGGCGCGCCGCCTGCGAACGCGTGGCCCCGAGCGCCAGCCGCGCCACCCCCGAGCACGCCCGGACCCACGCGGTGTGCCTGGCGGTGCTGGCCGGCGAGGCTCACCGCTGCCCCACCGAGAGCCCGAGCGCGCCCGCGAGGGTGGCCCCGGCGGTGGCCGAGGTCGCGGTGATGGGCAGCCTGTCCGGCCCGCGCGCGCTCGTGGTCCTGGGCAGCCCGATGCCGGCGCTGTGCCACCTGGACGTCACCGTGCGTGGCGGCGGCGCGGCGCGGGTCATGGCGGTCGTGGAGCAGGGGAGCTGGGCGCCGAGCGTGTGGGCGCTGCCGCTGCCGCTCAGCGTCGACCCCTTCGCCGCGCACGCCTCGGTCACGGTCCAGTGCGTGCCCCGGCTGGTGTGGTGAGCGCGCCCGGCCGCGACAGGCTGCGCGTGCTGCTGGTCGTCCCGGTGGACGCGTGGGAGCAGACGCGCCGCTTCTACTCGCAGACCCTGGGCTTCGAGGAGGAGTACGAGCGAGGCGAGGGCGACCGCCGCCTGGCCGGGTACGCCGACGGTCCGAGCCGGCTCGTGCTGGCGACGCCGGGCGCCGTGCCGGCGATGCCGGAGACGCCCACGCGGGGGGCCGTGATCCTGCTGGAGGTGGCCGACCCCCCGGCGAGCCGCGCGGCGCTCGGCTCCCGAGGCGTGACCGGGCTCGGGCCCATCGTCGACCAGGACGGCGCCTGCTTCTTCGAGCTCTGCGACCCGGCGGGAAACCGGGTCTGGTGCATCCGCTACCCCGACCAGCCCGACAGCTCGGCGGCGTCGACCGGGACCAGCTCGCCCGTGCCGAAGCGCTCGGCGTAGGCTTCGTACACCGCGCGGGGGCACAGCTCGGCCAGGGCGCAGGCGCTGGCGTGGGGGCAGCGGCGCACGGGGATGCGGAAGGTGCCGCCCTGGGGCCCGTCGTCCATGCGCCGGTAGGTGCCCAGCTCGAAGAGGTTGCCGTCCAGCGCGGCGACGGTGCGCACGCCGCCGCGGCTCCAGGCGGGCTGACCCGTGCGGCGCTCGTGGGCCCAGCGCACGCAGGGGAGCAGCGCCGAGAGCCCCAGTGGTGGTTCGCAGGCCAGCATCGGGGCGACGAGCTCGCTCTGACGCAGGGCCACCTCGAAGAAGCGGTCGCGCGGATCGGGGGTCGCGGGGAAGGGCAGGAACACGTGCACCGGGCGGCCGTAGCTGGCGGTGAGGCGGCGCAGCGCCGGCAGGGCGGGGGCGTTGTCGGCGGTGACGACGGTCACGAAGAGCACATGCGACAGCAGCCCGCGCTCGGCGAGCAGTCCCAGGCCGGCCAGCACCCGCTGGAAGCTGCCGGGGGTGCCGGAGACGCGGTCGTGGGTGGCCCCGTCGCCCCCGTAGAGCGGCACGTGGAGCGTGAAGCCGGTCGGGCCCAGCGCGCGGATGAGCGCGTCCAGGAAGGCCGGGTCGTCGTAGCGCGTGCTGGGGGAGTAGATGTGGACGTGGTCGAAGCCCAGGCGGGTGGCCTCGGCGACGCAGTCGGTCACGCGGGGGTGGGTGAGCGGATCGAGGCCCGAGAGGCGCAGGACGTCGTAGCCGTCGGCGCGCGCTCGCTCGAGCGAGGCGACGATGGCTCGGAAGGCCGCCTCGTCGAAGCGCGCGACCGGCGAGAAGCGGGTACGCGCCGAGCAGAACCGGCAGGCCTGCTGGCAGTCGCTGGCCAGATCCAGGACGTGGACGCGGCCGAAGTCGTAGAGGCTGGGCGCTTCGTCCCGGCGCTCGGCGGGGACGTCGACGCGCAGGGCGGGCGGCGGGCGCTCGCCTGCGGGGGGCGGGACGGTGACCCGGGTGGAGGGGCCGTCGAGGGCGTCGAGGCGCGCGACCAGCGGGGCCAGGGCCGCCAGGACCGCGGCGGCGTCGAGGTCGGCCGGGATGTGGGTGACCAGGTCCAGGTGCCGCGTGCGGCGCCAGGCGGGCTGCGCGTCGTCGCGGGGGCGCAGCTGGAGGCCGACGGTGTGGCGGCCCGGCGGCACGGCGAAGCTCAGCAGGAGGCCGCCCTCGGGGTGGGGGGAGCCCCGGTCCACGACCAGCCCGGCGTCCAGCGGGTCGCCGGAGCGCAGGTCGAGCAGCGCGAGCATGGGCGCGGCGTCGAGCGGCAGGAGCGCGGTGGGGGCCGTCAGCATACGCGGAGGTACAGGCGGCGGCCGCCGTCGCGGACGCCCAGGGTGGAGGGGTGGAGGGTGAAGCCGGGGTGGTGGAGCAGGGCCACCAGCGCCTCGCGGTCTGCCGGGTCGGTGAGCGTCAGGGCGTCGGCGAGCGCGGAGTCGGTGGTCGCCTCGGGCCAGAAGGGGAGGTCCCACTTGCGGGCGGTGGGGTCTCCCGAGGGCGGGACGCGCACGGTGGCGATGGCGTCGGGGTGGCGGGCGGCGGGCGAGTCGGACGGCGGGTGCCACCGGCGGGGGGCCGGGAAGTCCAGGCGGACGTAGAGGTCGAGGGTGGCCAGGCCGGCGCGGTCGAGGTGGGCCGACACGCCCAGCAGGCGCGGCGGCTCCTCGGGGAGCGCGGCGCTGAGCTGGAGGCGGGCCGCCAGCGACCGGGTCAGGCGCGCCGCCTCGGGTGGGGGCAGGTGGTCGGTGTCCAGGTAGATGCTGACCGCGTGGCGCGGGCCATCGGGGGTCGCCTCCACCAGCAGGCCCGGGTAGGCGGGCAGCTCGGCGGCGGCCGCTCGCAGGGCCTCGCGCAGGCCGGGACCGTCGGTCAGCGCGGCCGGCCCGGCGGCCCAGCGGGGGAGCGCGTCCACCAGGGCGGCCCCCGGCGCGCGGGTACCGTCGCGGCGACCGTAGAAGGCGGCGAGCCGGAAGCTCGGGGAGAGGCGGCCTCCCTCCACGTCCACTGCCAGGGTCGGAGACCACAGGGTGTCGCCCAGCACGCGCCCGCGACCCAGGTCGTGCAAGGTCGAGCCGAACTCGGCCCAGAGCGCGTCGGGCGGGGTGGCGTGGCGGGCGCGCCAGGCGGCGGCGAGCCGGTCCAGCGGCAGCCAGGGGGTGTCGGAGGTGCGCGGGCGCACGCGGTGGGCGCCGGGACCCGGGCAGCGGGGGGCGCGGACGCAGCGCGCGCACTCGGGCTCGGCGGCGCGCTCGGGCGCGCTCGGCACCAGCCAGGCCTCGTCGCCGGGGATCGCGCAGTGGGGCAGGCCGACCAGCTCCAGGGCGAGGCCGCGGCGCCGCGCCACCGACAGGGCGCGGGCCAGGGCGGGCAGGGCCGCGTCCGGGCCCAGGTGCACGGCGACCGGCCCCGAGCTCGGCGGCGTCACCTCCAGTCGGGCGAGCAGCGCGTCCGCGTCGCCAGCGGGTGGTGGCGCGGCGGGGGCGGAGGGCGTCGGGTCCGGCAGCGGGAGCGCGGCCAGCCGGGATGCGAGCCGCTCCAGGGCCCCCACCTCGGCCGGGCTGGGATCTCGGGGCCCGCGATAGCTCACGGCCCAGCCGCCGGCCTCTCGGAACGCGGGCTGGCCGGGGCGGGCCGGCTCGATGTCCAGCTCCAGCTCCGTACCGGGGCCGCGCAGCACGGGGTGCGGGGTCGAGGCCCTCTCCACCGACGCCAGCCGGTGGTCCTCGCCCAGCGGGCCCCGGAGCGCCAGCCACGCGGGTCCGCACTCCGTCGGGGCGCGTGCGGGGCCGGCGGGCGCGGCCGGCGCGGGGAGCTCGAGCCCCAGCGCGCGCGCCAGGGCGTCGACGGCCAGCGCGGTCGAGAGCAGCGGGCCGCCGAAGGCCGGGCGGTCCAGGCGCTCGCCGGTGGGGAACCCCGTGCGGGGGCCGCCGACGAAGATCGGCTCCCAGGGGAAGGCGCCGTCGGGTCGCTGGGCGGCGAGGAGCGCCGCGATCGCGGCGCCGGCGCCATCGGGGCCGGCCGCCGCGCAGCGGGCGAGGAAGCTCGGCTGGCCCCCGGGCCACGGCGGGCAGATGAGGGAGGCGCCCAGGTCGGCGGCGCGGCGGGCGAACACCGTCAGCGCCGCGGGGTCGGGGTAGTAGACCGTGCCCTGGGGCCGCTCGGCCGTGGAGGCGAGGTGTCGGACCAGCCAGGGGTCGGGCGCCCGATCGCCCAGCGCGGCGAGCAGCGCCAGCACGTTGGCGTGGACCACGGCGTCCACCTCGGAGGGGGGGCCGTCCTCGGGCGGGGAGGGCCAGGTGTCGAAGGCGCCGCCGGGCCGGCGGCACGCGAGCAGCGCCTCGAGGGTGGCGGCGGGCGGCGCTTCGCCGGTCAGGGCCCGCCGCTCCGACCAGACCAGCGCGGTGTCGTCCAGATCGGGGCCGATCCAGCCGGGGTGCGCCGGGCCGAAGAAGCGCACCCAGCCGTCGGGGTCGGAGGCGGCGCGAAGCCAGGACGCGGCGCGCGGGTCGGGCGGCGCGAGGGGGGCGCAGCGTCGGGAGAGCCAGGCGGCGCAGGCGGCGGCGTAGGGCAGGTCGTCGCAGCGCACGGCGGCGCCTCGGGCGTCGCGCGCCTCGATGGGCGGCAAGGAGGGCTGAGCGTCGAGCCAGGCGCGGGCGCGCTCGAGGGCCTCCCTGAGCGACCGGTCGGAGGCGCTCACCGGCCGAGCTCCGCAGCGGCCGGGTCGTCGGCGCCCAGGTGGCGCGGCGGGTCGCAGTCCACGCCGAAGAAGAGCTCCCGCGGGCTGGTGCGGAAGTCCTCGGGGACGGGGGGCCCGCCCAGGCCCTTCTCTTGGGCGCGGCGCACGGCCTCGGCCGCCGCGACGACGCGCAGGTCCAGATCGGCCAGCGCGCCCTCCAGCTCGCGCACGCGCCGGTCCAGGGCGGCGGTGTCGCCCAGGTCGCAGGGGCGGACCTGCGCGGCGGCGGCGGCCTCGTCGCGCAGCTCGAGGAGGTCTCCCCGCAGCGCCCGCGCCCGGGAGCCCAGCTCGCCGAGGCCGAGGCGGGTCGCCAGGTCCCGAGCGCCTGCCCGCTCGGTGAGGTGGGCCAGCTCGGCCACCTTCTGCGCCAGCCAGCGCGCGGTCTCGGTGGCCTCCGCCGCGCGCCCGGTGGCCTCCAGATCCACGGTCCGCAGGTCGATGTCCTCGGAGTCCGCCACCATGGCGTCCACCGCGGCGAAGGTGGCCTCGAGGCTCGGCGCGAAGCGGTCCTCGAGCAGCGGCGCCAGCGCGGCGAAGGACGGCGTCTCGTAGCGCGCGTGCAGGGCGTCCAGCCAGGAGGCGTCGAGGCGCACGTAGCGCCCGTAGCGCTCGACCAGCAGGCGTGCGGCGGCCGGGGCGACCCCGTGGGGCGTCAGCGCCGCCCAGGTGGCCTCGGGCGAGCCGTCGAAGGCAGGGTGGCACACCAGCCCCAACACGCGGAAGGCGGCGAGCTGCTCCACCAGGGTGGGCAGCCCGAAGGCGCGCTCCACCGCCTCGACGAGCGCCTGGCCGCGCCAACGGGCGTGGCCGTCGTAGGCCGGCCCGGTGTGGCGCGCGTCGAACACCAGCCCGTTGTAGGCCTGGGCGGCCGACTCGATCGCCAGGAGCCCCCACTCGTCGGCCCGCCGCGAGCCGGTGCGCGGCATCGGGCAGAGCCGGTGGAAGAGATCGTGGTCGAAGCCGCCGCCGTAGATGTCCCGATCCAGGCAAAGCACCGGCAGCTCGGGCGCGAAGGACTCGAGCGCCTCGTAGTCCGAGAAGCGCATCTCGGCCAGCACGGCGCCCTGGCGGTCGGCGAGGCGCATCAGGTTGCGCAGCGGCCAGAGCGCCCGGCAGTGATCGGGCACGCGCTCCATGAACCAGGAACGTCCGCCCCCCCAGGCGTCCAGGGCCCGGTCCAGGCGCTCGATCGCCAGCCAGGCGCCGCGCCAGACCGGCGCGGGCTGCGGGTCGTCGCCCAGATCCCAGACCGTCGCCCCGGCGTCGGACCGGGCCAGCGCACTGTCGGATCGCAGCCAGCCCTCCAGCGCGGCCAGGCGTGGCCGGCGGCGTGCCCCCCGCAGGGCCTCGAGCAGCGAGGCGTGGGCTGCGCCCAGGTCCGCGTCCAGCGCGCCCAGCCACGCCGCCTTGACGCCCACGTGCTCGAAGGCTCGCACCAGCGGACGCAGCCAACCGCGCGAGCGCAGCGCGGCGAGCGCCTCCTGGTCGCGGGGAGACGGCGTCGCCTCGTCGACCGTCCCCACCCGGGCGTCGGCGACCCGCGACTCGCCGTGCTGCTGCGCGAGGCTGCCGAGGCGGGCCCGGTCCGCCACCTCGACCAGCAGGCCGTGCTCCCAGCGCTCGGTGGGAGGCCCCTCGGCCCCGGCCGACCAGGCGCGCGCGGCCGCCACGCTGCCGGCGGCGTACAGGTAGGGCTCGGGCCACAGCGGCTCGCCCAGGCGCTGCGGACCGTGCAGCGCGTGAACGCTGCGGCGGGGGGGCGCGACCCGGAAGGCGTCGGGTGTGCTCCGACTCACCGGGTCGCCGTCGGCCACCCGGTCACGCGCCCGCGCGGCGCCAGCGCCGACCGGCGAGCGCGATCATCAGCCCGAGCAGGCCGGCCAGAGCGCCGCCGGGGCTCGGGCCTCCCGCGCAGCCTCCGCCGCCCGAATCGGCGCTGCTTCCGGGGCCGGAGCCGACCACGCAGCTCCGCGCGAGGGGGTCCCACACGAAGCCCGACGGGCAATCGGTGGAGCCGATGGCGTCGCCGTTGCCCCGCGGCGTGGTGGTCACGCAGCTCCCGTTCACGCTGTCGCAGGTCTGGCCCGCGCCGCAGGTCCCGCAGGTGCCGCCGCACGCGTCGGGGCCGCACTCCTTGCCGGCGCACACCGGCTGGCAGGCGCAGAAGCCCCCGGTGCACAGGTCGGAGGGCGGGCACTCGCCGCAGGACCCGCCGCAGCCGTCGGACCCGCACTGCCTGCCGCTGCAATCCGGCTGACAGCCGCCGGTGCACTGCCCGCCCGAGCAGGTCTGGTCGGCTCCGCAGGTGCCGCAGGAGCCGCCGCAGCCGTCGTCGCCGCACTCCTTGCCGGTGCAGTCCTGCTGCGTGCACTTGGCGCAGACCCCCGACACGCAGGTGAAGCCCCCCAGGCACGACCCGCACTGGGCGCCGCAGCCGTCGGGCCCGCAGTTCTTGTTGGTGCACGAGGGCGTGCAGGCGCCGGCGACGCACTTGTAGTCGATGCACGCGTCGGTCACCGGGCAGCCGCCGCAGGAGCCGCCGCACTCGTCGTCACCGCAGCCCTTGCCGCTGCAGTCGGGGATGCACTCGCCGGTGCACACCCCCTCGTCGCACTCCTGACCCGGCCCGCACTTGCCGCACTGCCCGCCGCAGCCGTTGTCGCCGCACTTCCAGCCCTTGCTGTCGCACCAGTCGACGCACTTGGGGATGCACTGGCCCTGGCCGCTGCACACGAAGCCGACCGTGCACGCGCCGCAGCTCCCGCCGTCGCCGTCGGGCCCGCACTGCTTCCCGTTGCAGTTGCCGACGGCGCCCGCGGGTGGCGCGTTCGCGAGGAGCGCGCAAGCCAGCGCCAGGCCGGCGGCAGCCCGCAGGCACGAGAGGAGCACGCGAGAAGACGGGACCGGACGAGTCATGCGCGACCTCGGCGTCGTGACGAGTCGGCGCACGGATACCACGAACGCACACTCCGATCGAGGCGGCCCATGCCCGATCGCGGCCAGGGCGCGACCGCAGCGGGCCCAGCGCTCGGACGCTCCCGTGCCCCGGCCCCATCGGCGTCCCCCGCCGGGCGCGCCGAGTCCGTTGTCTGTTCATCCGAAAGGCCATACAGTCTGCGGCCCATGCGCGAGCGCCTGTTCCAACTCCTGCTGCGGCCCATCCTCGATCACCCCCGGCTCGTCCTGGTGGTGGCGGCGCTGCTGACCGTGGGAGCGGCGCTGCTCATCCCGGGGCTCCGTGTCGAGGCCGGCCACAAGAGCCTGTCGGCCCCCGACAGCCCCGCCTTCGTGAAGCTGGACGCGTTCCTCCACGAGTTCGGGTCCCCCAACCAGCTCGTGCTGATGGTGGAGGGCGGCAGCGAGCCGTTGCGGCAGGCGGTCATCGACCGGCTCCTGGTGGACCTGCCGGCCCCGACGGTGTCCGAGCACCCGGAGGCCTGCGCCGAGAACGCGCCGCCCAACGCGCCGGGCTGCGTCCGCGACGTCGTCGGTCACATCGATCTGGAGAAGTTCGCCGACCACGGGCTGCTCTTCCTCGACGAGGACGCGCTCGGTCGCGTGGTGACCGCGCTCGAGGACCCGCAGATGGGCGTGGCGACCCTGCGCCGGGTCGACAGCGTCGCGACGCTGCTCGACAAGCTCGCGGCCGGGATCGAGGCGAGGGCGGACAACGACGCCCCCGAGGGCGACGCCCGCGACCGGGCCCAGCGCGCGATGAAGGGCCTGGGACAGCTGTTGGACACCATGGCCGGGCGCCTGGAGGATCCCGAGCGGCTGGCTACGCCCCTGGACGAGGAGCTGATGGACTCTGCGGGCGAGACGGCTGGCTCCATGCGCGGCATCGACCGCGACGGCTACTTCTCGTCGGACGACGGCTCGCTGAAGCTCGGCATCGTCCGCCCCATGGTCGAGACCGACAAGCCGCGGCCCGTCCTGGCCTTCGTCGGCTACGTGCGCGCCCGCACCGAGGCCGCCATCGAGGCCGTCGGCGGCGTGTGTGCCGCGGCCGACCCCGACCCCACCGCCTGCCCGGACGGCCGCATGCGCGCGGCCTTCACCGGGATGCCCGCGCTCATCGCCGACGAGACGGTCACGCTCAACCGCGACCTGACCTTGACCAGCGTCATCGCCTTCGTCGGCGTCGCGCTGCTCTTCGCCATCGGGTTCCGCTCGGCCAGCTCGGCGCTACTGGGCCTGGCCCCGCTGGTCATCGCGCTCGTCTGGACCCTGGCCTTCGTGCGGGTGTTCTTCGGTTCGCTCAACCTCCTCACCGCGTCCTTCGTGGCCACCTTGCTGGGGCTCGGCATCGACTTCGCCGTGCACACCCTCGCCCGCTATCAGGAGGCCCGCCGCGAGGCCGCCTCCCCGGCCGAGGCTGTGGAGGCCGCGCTACGCAGCGCGGGCCCCGGCGTGCTCACCGGCGGCCTGACGACGGCCGGCGCCTTCCTGGCGCTGGCGCCCGTGGAGTTCAAGGCCTTCTCCGAGCTGGGCATCATGACCGCCTTCGGGCTGGTGGTCGCGCTGCTCGCCACCTTCACGGTGCTGCCGGCCAGCCTGGTCATCCCGCGCTTCGAGCGCCTGCAGGGGCGCCTGCACCACGCGCCCCCGCCCAGCACGCGCCGTGGCGTGCCCGAGTGGGTGGTCTCTCACCCGTGGGTCTTCGTCATCGGCGGCATCGCGCTGGCCGCGGCCATGGCCGTGCAGGGCGAGCGCCTGCACTGGAACTACGACTACACGTCGCTGATGCCCGACGGCGCGCCGTCTGTCGCCGCGTGGGACACCCTGCGCGAGCGGACCGACTACACGGCCGAGGCGGCGTCGATCGTCGCCAAGGACGAGGCCCAGGCGCGCGAGTTCACCAGGCAGCTCGAGGCGCTGGACTCGGTGGCCCGCGTCGACTCGGCGCTGAGCTACGTCCCGCAGGATCAATCGGCCAAGCTGGCCACGCTGGCGAAGCTGGCGCCGCTGGTGGGCGCGCCCGACGGCGACGCCCGCCCGGCGGCGCAGGTCGATCTGGAGCGGACGCGCACCGCGGCCCAGGACCTGGCCGACAGCCTCGAGGACGCGCGCTTCGAGGCGGCCCGGGGCGGCGCCGAGGAGGCCCACTGGCTGGACCCGCCCGTCGAGGGCGCGCGCCGGCTGAAGGCGGCGCTGGCCGGGCTCGAGGGCGACGCCGGTCAGGCGCGCCTGCACGCGCTGCAGGACCAGCTCATCGCGCTCCGCGACCGCGCCCTCGCGAGCCTGCGCAACGTGACCAACGGCCAGCGCCTGAGCGCCGCCGAGCTCATCGAGGACCTGCCCCAGGGCCTGCAGGACCGCCTCTACCACCAGGGCCGCTTCGCGCTCTACATCTACCCCAGCGCGGACATCGGCCAGCGCACCTTCCGGCGCTCCTTCGTCAACGACATCGAGTCGGTCTCGGACACCGCCACCGGCTTCCCGGTCACCCACTGGTACTCGAACCAGGCCATCGAGGCGGGCTTTCGCGAGGCCACGCTCCTGGCGACGCTCGCGATCCTCATCCTGCTCTTCATCGACTTCCGCAACGTGCGCAGCACGCTGCTGGCGCTGATCCCGCTCGCCGTTGGCATCACCTGGGCCTGGGGTGGGATGGGGTTGCTGAACATGCACTACAACCCGGCGAACATCATCGCCTTCCCATTGGTGCTGGGCATCGGCGTGGACACCGGCGTGCACATCCTCCACCGCTGGCACCAGGAGCACGACGGCGACATCGCGGCCGTCGTGCGCACCACGGGCCGCGCGATCTTCCTGTCGACGGCGACCACCATGGTCGGCTTCGGCTCCCTCGTGCTGGCCCGCCACCGCGGCATGTCGTCGCTGGGCACCGTGTTGTTGCTTGGCGTCGGTGCGTGTCTGGTCACATCCATCTTCGTGCTCCCAGCGGTTCTCAGCCTCATCAAGCACCGTCGTCATCCGCGGGCCCGATGAATCTCCGGGCCCCTGTCGCGTAGTGATGCGCGGCGATGTTCGTTGACCCAGGAGACCCCATGCGCCACCCCACCCTCACCCTCTGCGCCGCGTTGGGCCTGGCCCTGTGTGCCACCGCCGCGTCGGCGCGTACGACCTCCTTGCTCTTCTGCGACGACGGCGGCCCCGGCAACACCAGCCAGGCGGCCCCCAAGGTCGAGCAGTTCCTGCGCCACATCGAGCGCACCGTCGGTGTCGAGGGCGGCTCGCTGACCGGCGAGTACCACACCGACGCCGCCGGCTGCGTGGCCTACTTCGACGCCAAGCGGCCCGAGGTGGCCGTCGTCGATCTGGCGACCCTGCTGCGCCACGGCACCGCGTGGAAGCTCTCGCCGGTGGCCCACGTCGGCGAGCCGGCGCCCGCCCGCTACTACGTGCTGGCGCGCAAGGGCACCGTCACCGATCTGTCCGCCCTCGACGGCAAGACAGTCATCGCCGCGCTGCCCGACGACCGCGCCTACCTCTCGAAGATCGTGCTCGACGGCAAGGGCTCGCCCGACACCTGGAAGCTGTCCTTCACGGCGCGCCCGCTCAAGGGGCTGCGCGCGGTCGCCCGCGAGGAGGCCGACGCCACCATCGTCGACGCCGCCACCTACGCCCATTTGAGCGAGCTGGCGCTTCCCACGGCGCTGGTCTCCATCTACGAGTCGCCGTCGCTGCCCCGGCTCACCATGGTCGCGGTCGGCCAGAACGGCGGCGCCCCCGACCTGGTCGCGCGGCTGACCAAGAACCTCGACGCGCTCTGCAAGGGCGAGGGCAAGGAGCTGTGTCAGCAGCTCCAGGTGGACAAGGTCCAGAAGGCCGAGTCGAGCCGCTTCGAGTCGCTGCGACGCAGCTACGGGCGCTGACGGCGCGCCCGGCGCCGCGGGCTCATCGCTCGTCGGCGTCGGGCGACTCCGGCTCTGCGGCCGGCGCGTCGTCGGCTTCCGGCTCTGCGGCCGGCGCGTCGTCGGCTTCCGGCTCTGCGTCCGGCGCGTCGTCGGCTTCCGCCTCTGTGGCCTTCGCGTCGTCAGCCTCCGCCTCTGCGGCCGACGCGTCGTCCGCCTCCGGACCCTGGTCGGCGGGCTCCGGCGTCTCGGGCTCCGCCGCGGCGCTCGGGCCCGGCGCTGACGCGGCGGCCTCGGCGGGGACATCGGCCGGCCGCGCCGCCTGCGCCTTGGCCCGGATGCGCTGCAGCTCGCTCAGCGCGTCCCGCACCGGCTCGGGCAGCAGGTGGCCGAGCTGCTCCGACTCCACCGAGTCGCGCAGCGCCGCGCGGAGCCCCTCGCGGGTCTCCAGGTGGCTGTCGGCTTCGGCCATCACCTCTTCATGGACGCGGGTCATGGGCATGAGGCGCTCGGCCGCGCTCGGCCACGCCAGCCCGCTGACCATCTCCTGGAGGCGCAGGGCGATGACCCGGCGATCGGGCGAGGCCTCGACCAGCTCGACCTGTGGCGCCGGCAGACCCACCTGGATGCAGGCGTCGCCCAGGGCCTCCGACAGCGTGCCGTCCGTGGCCTCCACGATGACCTGGTAGTGGGCCGCCAGGCCGTCCGGCCACATCCGGTGGAGGTCGTCGTTGAAGCCGAGCAGCGGCTGCCCGTCGGCCAGCAGCCGCGCCAGCGGGCCGACCACGTCCGCCTCGTCGGCGTACCCGCCCAGCACCTCGGCCAGGGTGGGGTCGGGCAGCCTCGCCACCTCGCCCTCGACCCAGCGCCGCAGCTCGGCTTCGAGGCCCTGGCGCCCCAGCCGGCCCAGGTCGACCGCGCCCACGTCGGAGCGCCCGAAGAACCCGGCCGAGTCGAGGCCCAGATGCTCCAGCACCCGGTCCAGCAGGTCGAAGTCCAGCAGGTTGCGGCGGTCTGGGGCGTTGTTCTGTGACCAGGCGCCGTCCACGCGCCGCAGGCGCTGCTCGGCGTCGCGGGCGATCTCCCCGCCCTGGCGCGCCATCGCCGCGAGCCCGGTGGACACGTCGCTGAGCCAGTCCAGGACCTCGGTGTAGCTGCGGGCTATCCCCAGCGCGCGCGCGCCGCGCACCCCGACGTCCCACGCCGCCTCCAGCGAGGGGCGCAGCTCGCGCGCTGCCTCCGCGAGGCCGAGCTGCAGCTCGGGCAGGCCGGCGAGCTGCTCGATGCCCTGGGCGCGCATCCGCCGGCGCCGGCGCCAGCGGTTCCAGATGCCCAGCGCCTCGCCCTCCCAGCGCCGCACCACGCGCTGAAGCGCGCCGTCCAGGGCCACCAGCGCCTCGTCGAGCCGCTCCTGGGCCTCCTCGTGCCCGTCGCCTCCGCGGGACGCCAGGTGCTCCACCCGGTCGCGCAGGCCGGCCAACAGCCCCTGGATCACGTCGCGCCCGTGCGCCGGGTCGCGCCCGATGGTCTCGAGCATCAGCCGCTCGAGCGCGCCCACGTTGAAGCCCTCGCGCGTCGCTCGACTCGACGACGCCT
Source organism: Deltaproteobacteria bacterium (assembly GCA_020632695.1). GTDB lineage: Bacteria > Myxococcota_A > UBA9042 > PHBI01 > JACKFB01 > JACKFB01. The sequence goes on along the minus strand of JACKFB010000026.1, from coordinate 28,600 downwards.
CGGTCACCGCCGACTGCACGTCGCGCAGGTGGATGATGGCCGTCTTGCGGAAGCCGAGGGGATCGGCCTCGAGCTGGCTCATGGCGTCCGCGCTCATCTCCGAGGCGAGGTGGTGGAGATCGGCGGCGTCGGCGACGCTCTCCTCCAGCCGGTCGAGGCGCTCGATCAGCCAGGCGCGGGCGTGCTCCGCGTCGCGAAAGTGCCGCTCCTTGCGGCGGGTGGAGGGCTTCACGGCGACTCCTCCGCGTGCTCGGCGGCGGGCGCGTCGTCGCGCAGGGGGCCCTGGCCCACGTCGTCCGGCTCCACGCCGAAGAGGCCGCTCAGGCCACCCTCGCTGCTGGTCTCGGGCCGGGCCTCGTACAGGCGGCCACCCAGGCGCATCAGCGCCCGCTCGGCCAGGGCCCGCTTGAAGTCGGCCAGATCCACCCAGGCGCGCGTCTCGTGGACGGCGTGGACGTAGGTGCGGTGCCCCGCCAGCACGCGGTCGCTCCAGTGCATCTCGGCGTCGGCGAAGCGGGCGCGGGTGCGCTCGTACAGGCGGTCGCCGCCGACGGTGCCGGCCAGGAAGTCGACGACGCGCTCGCACAGCGCCTCGAGCCTGCCGCCGAGGCGTCGGCCGGTGGTGCCCAGGTGACGCCAGCGCGAGTTCCCGTAGCGCTCGTCGAAGGCGAACACGTTGTCCACCAGCCGCCCGTCGAAGCGCTGCCAGCCCTGGGCGTCGTCCACCCAGGCGTCGTAGGTGCGCACGCGCGCGTGGTGGTCGATGAGCCTCAAGGCCTCGATGAAGTTGGCCTGGAAGATGCGCCCGACGGCCGGGTCCAGCTCCTCCGCGCCGACGGGGAAGAGCACCACGCCCTGGATGGCCGCGTCGGGGAACACCGCGCGCAGGTAGCGGGGCAGGTCGAGCACGCTGCCGCGGCTGGTGCCGCTGACCGGCGACCAGACCACGAAGATCTCCGGCGCCTTCCCGCCCTGGGCCGAGAGGCGGCGCGCGAAGGCCTGCAGGTGTTGCATCAGCATGGGCCGGGCGGCCTTGACCATCAGGCGCCCGATGGCCGGCACCATGCAGGCGCCGTTGTCGGGGCCGTGCACCAGCAGCGACTCCCAGTCCTCGCGCCAGGCGTCCCGGAACTCGGTGCGCCGCCAGGCCAGCGCCTCGCGGACCTGCACCATGGAGAGCGGCACGAAGGGCACCCGGTCGGCCGGCAGGCGCGCGGCCGCGTGGCGCGATCGCGTCTGCTCGTCGCCGTCGGTGGCCAGCGCGAACACGTGATCGGGCCAGGCCCCCGACTCCTCACGCAGGCGGAGGCAGGTGGGCAACACCACGCGGTTCACCACTTCCGTGCCCGCGCCGACGATGATGAAGGGCTGTCTCATCGGGAAGCAGTCTCGCCCGGAAGTGATCCCGCGTCAGCAAAAGCCACGCATCCCCACCCCCAAGAGCCACCCCCACTACCAGGTGATGGTGGCTTGCACGCGCCACTTGTGCACCAGCCCGGGGCCGGGCTCGCCGCGGACGTCGTCGAGGGCGGGGCCGCTGGAGAAGAAGCCGTACTGGGCGCCGACCGAGAAGGCGGCGGTGTGGGGCAGGGCGACGCGCAGGGCGGCGCCGGCGTTGAGCTCCCAGCCGAGCAGGGCGGACGCCGCCTTGCCGCCGTAGGGGTTGGTGTTCTTGACCTCGCGCAGGGCGGCGCTGGGGGAGGCGACGCCCGTGGGGGAGAAGGCGACCAGGGCCCCGAGGTTGCCGATGAAGCAGCCGCTGCAGGCCTCGAAGCTCACGACCGGGGCCAGATAGAGGGCGTTGCTGACGGCCCCCTGGGTGGCGTAGGCGTCCACGCGCGACCGGGGGATCGAGTCGTCGGCGGCCAGCAGGTCGCGGCGCTCCGCGGCGGTGGTGCGGGCCAGCACCTCCTCGAAGAGGATCATGCCGACGCGGTAGGCGGGGTCGAAGCGAAAGGCCGTGTCGGTGCCGTCGAGCGGGTCCGAGTCGCCCGACGCGGCGCCCAGCTCCAGCGCCGCCTCGAGGCCCGTCGCGGGCGCCTTCAGCGCCACGCGCGCCAGGGCCCCGAACTGTCGCAGCGTGGTGCGGATGGTGGGCCCGTCCGCGGCCTGCTCCTCGACCGATCCGGCCAGGGCGGCCGCCTCGGCGCTGACCACCAGGTCGAGCGTGCGCCCCAGGGGTCGGGAGAGGGAGAAGAGCACGTCGAAGAGCGTGTCGCTGCGCTGGGCGCCCCCGTCGACGTCGATGCTGCGGTGTACCAGCATCACGCCGGCGCGCACGAAGGGCTCCTCCCACATGACCGAGCCGGAGTAGCGCAGCGCCAGATCGCCGCGGGTGCGGTCGACCAGCTCGTCGCGCTCCACGACGTCGAAGGCCAGCCGGAGGTGCACCGCCTCGGCGGCGCGGCCCTTGGCGAAGGCGCGCATCGGCACCGCGTCCACCAGGATGCCGTTGTAGATGTCCCCGCCGCGCGCGTCGGCGAACGGGGTGCTGGCGGTGCGCCCGTCGTGGACCGCCAGCCCCAGCCCCCAATACGCCGCGCGCCGCCCGACGCGCACGTCGCCGAGCCCGATGGGCACCTGGACCACGGCCTCACGCAGGAAGAGGTCGTCCCGCACGCCGGCGTTGTGCCAGGCGCGCGAGCCCGGGCCGGCCTCCAGCGGGCTCTCGTCGCCGAGGATCTGCCCGTCCAGCACCTGGAGCATGGTGCGCATCCAGAGCTGGCGCGAGATCTCGAAGCGCCCGCCCACGTCCAGCCTCAGCTCGTCGCGGCTCCGGTTGCCGTGGGGCGTGCCGGCGGCGTCCACCTCGAAGGGCGAGAGCACCACGTAGCGCTGGCGCAGCTCGCCGTGGGTCGCCACGGTGACCGGACGCGCTACGCCCCCGACCAGCGCGACGAGCAGGGCAGCGGCACATGGTGCGAGAGCTCGCACGCGTCACCGCCCTTCGTCTGTGACCGGCGGACGGGCGCGACGGAGCCCCCGACCTTCTCGATGCGAGCTGGCGACCTTCACGGGTTCGAGGTTTCCACGAGCCCGGCCGCCGGTCAATTCGCGCAGCGTGGGCGGGGGATCAGCGGTTTGACCAGGCCGCATCCCTCGGCTAAGAGGGTGTTCCGATACTCTCCGGTCGCGTCGCTGACTCATGTCTTTCGAGGGCCTCGAGCGCCTCGGTCTCTCGCGCGGTCGAGGCGCTGGGAAGACATCGCTGGCGCCGCGCTCGGTCCGAAGATGGGAACACCCTCTGAGAGAGCAGCGCACACACGACGGGAGGGCCTCGTGATTCACAGCCGAGCGGTCTGGTGCGGCAGCCTGGTGGCCGTGGCCCTCACCCTGGGCGCCTGCCCCGCGAAACAGGTGACCTTCGTCCCGGCCGAGGGGCGCACGGCGGGGCTGCCCGACGACGTCACGCGGCTCGTCGAGATCTCCGACAGCGTCGCCGCCTCGCACCCGCAGACCCCGGCCGAGGCCGATCGCGGGCTGGCGGCGGTCGAGAAGGCGCTGGAGCTCGGCCCCGAGCATCCCTACGAGGTGCTCTGGCGGCTGTCCCGCGACGCGCACACCATGGCCGACCTGCTCACGGTTCCCTCGCAGAAGGAGACCTACGCACGGCGCGGACGGAAGTACGGCGAGCAGGCGACCCAGCAGGAAGGCAGCCGTGTCGAGGGCTGGTACTACACCGCGGTGAACATCGCGCGGGTGGCCGAGGCGACCTCCCAGGCCTCGGAGCTCGGCGAGGTCGTCAAGCTGGCCCAGAAGGCTGCGGACATCGACGCCTCCTACGACGAGGCCGCGCCCTTGCGGTTGCTGGGCAAGGTCTACATGGTCGCCCCGGAGTGGCCCACCAGCGTCGGCGACCGCGACAAGGCCGTCGAGGTGCTGAAGCGCGCCGTCGCGCTCTCGGCCACGCCGCTCAACCGCCTCTTCCTCGGCGAGGCCCTCTACCACGCCGAGGAGCACGAGGCGGCGGTCGGCCAGCTCCGCAGGGCCCTCAAGGACGGCGAGGGGGGCGGGCTGGAAGCGCGCTGGGTGGACGAGGCCAAGGACTACCTGCGCAGGCTCGGCGAGCGCTGACGCCCCCTGGCGAGCCGCCGCCATGGGCCCGCCCCTTTGGCGCCGGGTCCCGCGGTGTGCGAGCATCGGGCCGATGCGTCCCAGCCCCACACCGCCTCCCGCTCCTGGTCCTCCGCCGCGTCGCGGGTCGCCCCGCGCCACCCTGTTGGCCCTGGCCGCCCTGAGCGCCTGGGCGACGCTCGCGCCGCCGCCGGCGCACGCGCAGTCGCCTCACGCCGGCCCGGCTGTGCCCGCCGCAGCCCCGGACCCCTCCGATCTCAGCTCCGGCCCGTGGATCGACCGGGTGAAGGCCCGCCTCGCCGACGACGACGCCGAGGGCGCCGCGCGGCTCCTCCATTGGCTCTCCGAGAGCGCGCGGGTCCCCGACACCCCGGCCGTGGACGTGGTGCGTGCCCTCGGCGGCAACGTCGCCGCGGCCTTGCGCCTGGCCGTCGGCGGCTTCTCGGTGCCGGGAGTGGGCGCGTGGCTGCGGGTCGCCGCCGCGCGTGGCGTCTCGCGCCCCTACCCGCTGCTGGGCGCCCTGATGGCCGTGCCGCTGGTGGGACCGGGCCCGACGGGGCGAGCGGCGCGCGTCGTCGCGGCCGAGGCCCTCGTCGCGGCAGGCGCCGCCTCGTCGGGGGCGCGCCTGCTCGCCGACGGCCTCGAGCAGTCCGACGCCTGGCCGGGCGAGGTGTCCGATCTGCTGGCCGCGCGCCTGCCGCCGGCCGCCACGCCCGCAGCCGAGACGCGGCGGGCCCGGCTGCTCTTCGAGAACCGCCTCTGGGCCGAGGCGCGCGGCGCCGCAGCCCACGCCCTGGCGATGGCCGGCTCGGACCCGGCTCTCTCCCGCGTCCGCTGCGACGCCCAGGTCGTGTTCGGCCGGGCCTCGCTACGTAGCAAGAAGACCACGGAGGGCGCGCGGGCGCTGGACGAGGCGCTGTCGAGCTGCCCGCCCGAGGCGCTGCCCTACGAGGCGGAGGTGCTCACGGCGCGGCTGGCCTTCGCCGGCGTCCTCGATCCCGGCGAGGGCGGGCTGGCCGCGCGCCTGGCACGGGCCGAGGCGCGCGACCCGGTCGCCTTCCGGCGGCACGGCTTGCCGGCCCTGCGGGTCCTGGAGGGGGCGCGCGGCGAGCTCGCGCGTCTGGCCGCCAGGGTGCGGAGCCGGCTGCGCGGTTGGGCGCTCTACGATCCGGTGGGCGACGAGGCGATGGAGCAGTGGAGCCGCCTGGAGCGCCGGCGCGGCCTCACGCGGGCGGTGGAGCTGCTCGCGCCGCTGGTCGCCTCGGGCTACCGGCCGTCGCGCGAGCGGACCTGGGGCCAGATCGACTACTGGCACGCCCACACCCTGGCCCGGCTCGGGCGCACCGAGGAGGCGGTCCAGGCGTACGCGGCGCTGGCCCTGCGCTTCCCGGTGGCCTGGTACGGGCTGGCGGGGTTGGTGGCGCTGGACAACCTCTCCCCGGAGCGCGCCGGCGCCGTCCGGGCCCGGCTGGCGGCGGCCACCGGCGAGCGCGGCGAGGCCCCCGCCCGGCCCGCGGACTGCGACGCCCTGTGCGTCCGCCTGGAGACCCTCGCCCACCTGGGCCTCGCCGACGCGGTGGCCGCCGAGGCCGACGAGGCCGCCTTCGGTGCCACCCCGGAGCACGCGCTCTGGCTCGCGCACCTGCTCAGCCTCGCCGGCGCGCCCGGCCGCGGCGCGCGGGTCGCCTCGCGAGCGCTCGAGCGCCTCGGCGTCTCCTCGCCCGTGGAGGGCCACCCGGCCTTGTGGCGCGCCGCCTACCCGACGCCCTTCCGCGCGCTGGTCGAGCGCGAGTCGGCGGGCCACGGCGTCGATCCGCTCCTGGTGTGGGCCGTCATGCGCATCGAGAGCGCCTACCGCACCACGGCCGTCAGCCGCGCCGGCGCCCGCGGTCTGCTCCAGCTCATGCCGGGCACCGCCGAGTGGCTGCGCAGCATCAGCGCCCGCACCAGCCCCTACGAGGATCTGCTCGATCCGCCGGACAACCTGCGCCTGGGCGTGGAGTTCCTCGCGCGCATCGCGGAGCGCTTCGACGGCTCCCTGCCGCTCATCGCCGTCGCCTACAACGCGGGGCCCGGCCGCCTCCAGGGCTGGCTGCGATCGAGTCGCCAGCGGGATCTGATGCGCTTCGTCGAGGAGATCCCGTACCAGGAGGCTCGCGACTACGTCCGCTCGGTGTTCAGCGCCTGGGCGGCCTATCGCTACCTCTACGGCGGCGGCTTCGGCGGCGGCGCGCTGAGCGAGCTCGCCGACCAGCTCGTCAAGGAGCTGCCGGAGGCGCCGGCCCGAGACCGAGCTCGGCGACGACGAGGTCGATGATCGTGGCGAGGGAGGCGGTCAGCGCGTGGTCGTCTTCCAGGGTCACCAGCCGCACCCGATCGCGGCTGGCGGCGTAGGTCATCGAGGTCTCGACCGGGATCGTGGCGTCGGCCGTGCCGTGGATGATGAGGGTGGGGCAGGGCACCTCGGGGAAGGCCGGGTGGGTCATCGCGTCCTCGATGAAGCCCCAGTGGACCGGGGTGGGCACGCCGTGGGCGTCGGGCAGCGCCAGGCGGCCGTGGGCGCGCCAGCTCGTCATCCCCTGCGCGCCGACCACGCGCGGCCACCACGCGTTCATCTCGAAGGCGGGGCAGAGCAGCACCAGACGCTCCACGCGGTCGGGGTGCAGCTCGGCCCAGCGCGCGGCGAGGTAGCCGCCCAGGCTCGAGCCGATGAGCGCCCAGCGCGCCCCGCCACCGTGGGCGGCGTCCATGCGATCGAGCGCTTCGAGGGCGGCCGAGAGCGTGAGGTGGGCGAAGTCGGGCCGGGTGAGGTCGGGGCGGTGCAGATCCTGCCCCAGCCCTTCGAGCACGGCGGCCAGGCGGGTGCCCTTGATCGAGTCGGGGCTCGAAGCGAAGCCGTGGAGGTAGGCGAGGTGAGGGCGCATCGAGGCAGCGTGCCCCTGGGATCCGCTGGGCGCAAGCGCTCGGAGCCGTTCCCGTCCTTGGCGGGCGCGGTCCTTTCGTGCAAGGCTCGCGCCTTCGGAGGTGCGATGGCTACGCGATACTTCACCGTCGAAGAGGCCAACCAGATGGTGCCGCAGCTCGCGGCCGCCTTCGAGCGCTTGATCCAGCTCCGCGTGCAGATGGGCGGCGTGTACGCCCGCCTCGAGGCGGCTGGCTTCGCGCCCGTGGGCGAGGACTTCCCGCTGTCCGTCGAGGGTGCCACCCGCGCCGTGGTCAGCGACCGGGCCGCGCTGCTCGCGCTCATCTCGGCCTTCCGCGATGAGAACGACGCCTTGGAGTCCCAGGGCTGCGTGCTCAAGGGATTCGAGCCGGGGCTGGTCGACTGGCACGCCCGGGTGGCGGGGCGCGAGGTGCTGCTGTGCTGGCGCTTCGGCGAGAAGAGCGTGGGCTGGTGGCACGAGGTGGACGCCGGGTTCGCGGGGCGCAGGCCCATCGCCGACCTGATGGAGCTGGAAGCGTCGGGCGAGGACTCGCGCTGAACCCGTGACGGGGCCCGGCCATGGGAACGCCTGACGTCGGGCGGCTTCTGAGCGACGCCGCCGAGCGCCAGGGCGACCGGGTGGCCTTCGTCGAGACCGGCGCCCGGCGCAGGGAGGTGAGCGCCGCCCGGCTCGAGCTCGGGGCCCGCCGCGTGGCCGGCTGGCTCGCCGCGCAGGGCGTCCGCCCGGGCGACCGGGTGGGGCTGCAGATGCCCAACGGCATCGCCTTCGTCGAGGCCTGGTTCGGCGTGATCCACGCCGGCGCCACGGTGGTCCCCATCCCGACGCGCTCGACCGCCGCCGAGGTCGAGGTGCGCGCGCGCACGGCCGGCATGCGTGTGCTGCTGGCCCCCGCGGGCTCGGCCGCGGGCGCCCGACCCGGCGGCGACACCGGGTGGCGGCGCCTGGATCCGGCGGCGGCCGAGCGGGAGAAGGCCACGGAGTCGTCGGGCGTCCGCCCCGCCGCGGACGCCATGCTCCTCTTCACCTCGGGGACCACCTCGGGCGCGCGCGGCGTACGCATCGGACACGAGGCCCTGCTGGCCCACACCCGGGCCCTGGCCGACCACACCCTGGGCCTGGGCGCCGACGACGTGCTGCTGGGCGTGCTTCCGCTGACCCACAGCTTCGGCTTGCGCATGGTGATGCTGATGGGACTGGCCACCGGCGCTCGGGTCGTGCTGGAGCCGAGCTTCTCGGCGTCGGGCTCCATGGCCACGATGCACGCCGAGGCCGTCAGCTTCCTGCCCGCGGTGCCGACCATGTTCGCCGCCTGGGCCGCCCTCCCCGAAGCGCCGCCGCCGCCGGCCCTGCGCTGGTGCCTCAGCGCCGGCGCGCCGCTGGAGCCGGCGGTGCTCGAGGCGGCCGAGCGGCGGCTGGGGGCCGAGATCCGCCAGGGCTACGGCATGACCGAAGCGACCTTCTCCACCGTCGACGCGCCGCCGGCACCGCGCAGCGTCGGCTCGGTGGGCCGGCCGGTGCCCGGCGTGGAGCTGCGCGTGGTGGACGACCGGGGGCGCGACCTCCCCCCGGGCGAGGTCGGCGAGGTGCTGGTACGCGGTCCCCACCTCATGAGCGGCTACCTCGGCGAGGACGCCGGCTCGGAGCCGCTGGACGCCGACGGCTTCCTGCGCTCGGGCGACCTGGGCACCCTGGACGAGCGCGGCCGCCTCCGGGTGGTGGACCGCACCCGCGACCTGGTGATCCGCGGCGGCGAGAACGTCTACCCCTCGGAGGTCGAGTCGCACCTGGCCGACCACCCCTCCATCGCCCAGGTGGCGGTCGTCGGCCGCCCCGATCCCTTCTTCGGCGAGGTCGTGGTCGCCGTCGTGGTCCCGGCCGCCGGCGCCGCCTTCTCCGAGGAGGCCGTGCTGGCCTTCGCCCGCGAGCGGCTCTCGCCCCACAAGGTCCCGGTGCGCGTGCTGACGGTCGACGCGATGCCGGTCGGGCCGTCGGGCAAGGTGCTCAAGCGCACGCTCCGCGAGCGCGTCGTCTCGGGCGATCCCGGCGGCTGAATCGCACCGCTCGCGGTCGCGCGGACCGTGACAAGCGTCGCGTTACGCGCTATACGGCCCCCGTCGCTGGGGACGCTCATGGCGCCCGGCGGTTCGACTCAGCAGCTGCCGGCATGGGGCTCGGCAGCTCCCGCGTCCTCGGGTCCACGAGGGCACGGCGCTGCGCACCGGGATGCCGCATCGAGTGATGCGGGGGGTCTCCGCGCAGCTCGGCCCCACCTTCGAGACACAAGTACATGCGTATCCCCGAACGGCTCGTCGGGGCCCAACAGCTCTCGGTCGACACGACCGATGACCTGGGCGCCGTCGCCGTATTCTTCGACTTCGAGAACATCATCCTGGGCGTGCGAGACGAGTTCCGCGTCTCCACCGTCATCGACGCGCTCAACGAGCGCGGCGACGTCATGGTCCGCAGGGCCTACGCCGACTGGGGCCGCTACCGGCGCCACCAGCGCCAGTTCCTGGAGCAGGGCGTGGCGATGGTGTTCCTGCCCAGCTACGGCATCAACGACAAGAACCGCACCGACACGGCGATCTGCGTCGACGCGATGGAGATCCTCTTCACGCGCCCGCACATCGACACCTTCGTCATCGCCAGCGGCGACTCGGACTTCGGCGTGCTGGCCCATCGCCTGCGCGACCACGGCAAGCGGGTGGTCGGCATCTCGGCCAAGTCCGCCGCCAGCGACATCCTGGTGAAGATCTGCCACGAGTTCATCTTCTACGAGAGCCTGGTCGGCCAGCGCGTCCAGGGCGTCTCGATGGAGGAGGCCGAGGAGCGGGTGCGTCGCGCGCTGCAGGTGGTCGTGGACCAGCACGGTCCGCGCTTCCGGGCGAGCGTCATCAAGGACCGCATGCGCAAGCAGGATCCGACCTTCTCCGAGCGCAACTACGGCGCGTCGTCGTTCACGCGCTTCCTGCGCAACTTCGACCACCTCATCGACCTGCTCGACGGCGGCATGGTCCAGGTGACCGGCGCGATGGCGGCCGGCACCCAGACCCAGGCGGCGGAGGCGCTGCCCGCGAAGCCCCCGGTGCTGGCACCGGACATCGAGGCCGAGGCGGCCGGGCACGTGTCGCGGGCCATCGCCCTGGCCAGCCCGGACGGCGAGCCGGTCAGCCTGGCGCGCCTCAAGGACGCCCTCGGTGAGGTGGCTCCGGACTTCGACGAGATGGCGCTGGGGTTCCGGACCTTCACGCGCTTCCTGAAGACCTTCCCCAACGTGGTAGAGGTCGAGCGCGACCGCAACCGGGTGCGCCCGGTGACCGGCGCCAACCAGGGCAAGGGAAAGGGCGGCTCCGAGGCGCCCCGGACGGCGCCCGCGAAGCCGGCGCCCTCCAAGCCCGATACCAAGCCCGACAAGGACGCCGAGCAGGCGTCGCCGCCGGCCGCCAAGGCCGACGCGCCCGCCGAGGACGAGGCTGGGTCGAAGCCGTCGCGGTCGCGAGCGCAGCGCCGCAACGCCCGCGGATCGGCGCGTCCCAAGCCGCCCGTGCCCGCCGCGAAGTCCGAGGCGGCCAACGCCGACAAGGGCTCCACGGCGCCCGCCGACGGAGACGACGAGGACGCCAGCGGGGACCAGGAGGGTCGCTCCTCGTCCCGCCGTTCGCGGCGCCGCTCGTCAGCCAAGGGCGACAAGGAGGAGTCGGGCGGCGCGAAGAAGTCGGCCGAGGGCGACGCCAAGGCCGCGAAGTCCAAGCGCGAGAAGTCCGACGAGGCCGACGAGGCCGAGGACGCCCCCAAGTCCAAGGGACGCGCCAGCCGCGCCAGCTCGAAGAGCGCCGATGAGGCCGACAAGGGCAAGGCGAAGCCGCGCACCCGGGCCAAGAAGGCCGCGGGCGACGAGAGCGGCGGCGCGGACAAGGGCAAGGCCGAGGCGGCGTCCGACGAGGCGCCCGCCAAGGCGAAGCCCGCTCGCACGCGACGCAAGCGCGCGGCTTCGGGCGGTGGCGAGAGCTGAACCCGACGGTCGGCAGGGGCGAGCCGAGGCCCTGCCGACCGCCGCCGACCTGCGAGCCGGGGTAGCCGGATGCCTCACGAGACGCTGACCTGGGAGGAGCTCTTCGCCGGGCTGGACCCGCAGCCGGCCTTCGTCCAGGAGATGGAGCGCCTGGGCCTGCTGCGGGTGGTCGCCCGGGACGCGTCGCGCCGGCCGCTCTACGACGCCGGGGCGCGCGAGGAGCTGGAGAAGGTGCTGGAGCTGGTGGAGCTCGGCTACCAGCTCAAGGACATCGCCGCCATCGCCAGCCGGGTGGGGTTGCCACGGCAGCGTCGGCGCCTGTTCCGGCGTCCGCCCACCTACCTGCGGCGGGAGGAGCTGGCGCGGGCGAGCGGCGCGCCGCTGGAGCGCATCCAGGCCTGGCTGGCCTCCGGAGTGCTCGAGCCGGACCTCATCTCCGACGGCGGCGAGCTGCACTTCGCGCCGGCGACCATCGAGCGGGTGCGCCTGCTGGAGGACCTGCTGGTGCTGGGTGTGCCGGAGGCGCGGCTCGGCGACATGGTGGCGATGATGAGGGCGCTCGACGACCACTCGGAGCCGGGGGTCCCGATGGTGCACGATCGCGCCGCCGTGGAGACCGCGGGCGAGACCCTGGCCGGGCTCGCCGATCGGCTCGAGCGCATCTCCCGGGCGACGCGGCGCTGGGACAAGCTGGCCACCTCCTACCGCAAGCGCCTGGCGCGCCTCGAGCGCGCGCAGCCGCCGGCGAGCGCGGCCCCCCGCACGGCGCGTCGCAGCCGAGTCCGCACCCGCACGCGCGGGCGCAAGGGACCGGGCAGCGGGCCCGGCGAGGGCTGACGCCCGCCTGTCAGGGGCAGACGGACTGCGGGTAGTCCAGCAGGATGACGCCGGACTCGAGGTGCGGGACCAGCGGCACCCCGTCGAGGCCGCTGGCGCTGATGGCCTCGAGGTGCACCGGCGTCGGCTCCGAGGGCGCGATGGCCTGCAGCAGCTCGAAGTGGGCGCGCATGACCAGGATGTTGGCGCCCGGCATGAGCCCGCCGCCCGCGTCGAGGGCGCCGTCGGCGATGGGATCGGCGGGGGCCTCGGCGTCGTCGATGGCGAGGCTCATCGTGCCCTCCCACGCCGTGAAATCGGTGCTCGGCGTGACCCCGACGGTGTGGCGGTAGACGGTCACGGGTCCGCCCGGGGTGGTGCTGACGGTCGCGGTGGGCGCGTAGCCGTCGATGCCCGGGATCGCGTCGGGCGCGTAGGCCGGGTAGCTGTAGGCCGGGGTGCCGGCGGCGGGGTCCTGGTCGCGGTCGGTGTAGTAGAGCAGCCGCGCCATGGTCGGGTCCCAGGCGATGGTCCAGGCCAGGCTGGCGGCCGGCGCGACCTCGGCGCAGCTCCGCACCACGGCGACCTCGCAGCTCAGCACGCTGTCCTGGGCCCCGGAGAGCTCGCACAGCAGCGTGGCGTCCGCGGGGTCGCAGCCGTCGACCAGCGCGGCGTCGCAGGTGCTGCCGTCGCAGGTGCCCGCCATGCACGGCTCGCCCGGACTGCAGCTCGCGCCGTCGGCGACCACCTCGACGCAGCCGCCGGCCCCCTCGTCGCACGCGCCCAGCACGCACACGGCGTTGAGCGCCGCGCAGGCCGGTGGGGTACCGGCGGTGCACTCGCCTGCCTGGCAGGTGTCGACGCCGTTGCACACCAGACCGTCGTCGCAGGAGCTGCCGTCGGAGGCCACCGCCGGGACGGTGCACTGTCCCGTGGCGGCATCGCAGGTGAAGCCCGAGCAGGCCGTCCCCAGGTTCGAGCAGTCCACCGGCGCTCCGGGCGCGCAGCTCCCGCCCTGGCAGGTGTCGCCCACCGTGCACGGGTCGAGGTCGTCGCAGGGCCCGCTGTCGTTGATGGCCGCCACCTTGCACGCCCCTCCGTTGGGGTCGCAGTAGCCGAGGCTGCAGGTGGAGGTGCCGCCGGAGCAGTCCTTGGCCACGCCCTTCTTGCAGAGGCCGCCGGTGCACACCTCGCCGGTGGTGCACGCCTTGCCGTCGTCGCAGTTCGCCCCCTCGTTGACCGGCGCCGGCTGGCACAGCCCGCTGGCAGGGTCGCACTGTCCGGCCAGGCACGGAGGCACGTCCAAGTCCGAGCAGTCCAGCGCGCCGCTCACGCACTCGGCCCCCTGGCAGCTCAGCACCCCACAGGTATCCGCGCTTCCGCAGGGCTCGTCGTCGGGCGCCGCCACCACCACGCACTCGCCCAGGAGCGGGTCGCAGGCGCCGGTGGCGCAGGGGCCATCCAGGCTCTCGCACTCGAGCGGCGTGCCCGCGCAGGCCGAGGTGCCCGCCTCGCAGCGGTCGTCCACCGTGCACGGGTCCGAGTCGTTGCAGGCCGCGCCGCCGACCGCCGGCACTCCCACGCACTGCCCCGTCGCCGCCACGCAGCTCCCGACGACGCACGCGTCCGGGTCTCCGAAGCCGCTGCAGTCCTTCGGCGTCGCGACGCAGACCCCGTCGCTGCAGCTCCCGGATGCCGCGCACGCGTCGTGGGGGTCGCAGCCGCTGCCGTCGGGGAGCGGCGCCAACGTGCACGCCCCGGTCCCCACGTCGCATGCGGCGACCTCGCACGGTCCCGGCGCCAGCGCGCTGCAGTCGGGCTCGTCGCCCACGCACACCCCCGCCGCACACACCCCGTCCTCGATGCACAGGTTCCCGGCGCCGCAGCTCTCGCCTTCGTGGGCGGAGACCTCGACGCACGCGCCGGTGGTGGGGTCGCAGCTCGCCTCGTGGCAGGCGTCCGACGCGACGCAGCTCTTCGGCTGTCCGGCGCAGCCCCCCGCCCCGCAGGCGTCGCCCACCGTGCACGGGTCGCCGTCGTCGCAGGCCAGCCCCGCCGGCGCCGCCAACGTCTCGCATCCGCCGCCGTCCGAGCAGACGCCCACCCCGCACGCCGTGTCGGCGGCCGAGCAGTCGGCGCCGCTCCCGACGCAGACCCCGCCCGAGCACACGTCGCCGCTGGTGCAGGCGCGCCCGTCGTCGCAGCCGGCGCCCTCGTTGGCAGGCAGGGCCACGCAGCTCCCCGTGTCGGCGTCGCACATCCCTACCGTGCACGCGCCGTCGAGGCCGCTGCAGTCCACCGGCGTCGCCGCGCAGCTCCCGCCGTCGCAGACCCCGACCCCGCCGCAGGGCGTCGCCGCCGCGCAGCCGGCGCCGTCGTTGGCCGGCGCGGTGCGACAGCTCCCCAGCGCGGCGTCGCAGTAGCCGCTGAGGCAGTCCGAGTCCAACGCCGAGCAGTCGGCCGGCGCGCCCGAGCACACGCCGCCGTCGCAGGTGTCCTTCACGGTGCACGCGTTGCCGTCGCTGCACTTCTGGCCGTCGTCCACCGGCGTCGCCTTGCAGCCCTCCACCGGGTCGCAGCTCGCCAGCGTGCACGGCCCGCCGAACGCCGAGCAGTCCGCGGGCTGCCCCACGCAGACACCCGCGGCGCACTTCCCGCCGACCTCGCACGCGTCGCCCGTGTCACAGCTCGCCCCGCCGTGCGACGCGATGCTCACGCAGGCGCCCATCGTCGGGTCGCACTTGCCCTTGGTGCAGTCCCCGTCCAGCGACGAGCAGTCCAGCAGCGTGCCGACGCACACCCCTGCCTGACAGGTCTCGCCGGTGGTGCACGGGTTGGTGTCGGCGCAGCTCCCCCCCTCGTTGCGCGGCGCCGTGGTGCACAGGCCGTTGCTGCTCTGGCACACGCCCACCAGGCACGCCGTGTCCAGCGCGCCGCAGGACTTGGGCGTGCCCAGGCACACCCCGTCGACGCACACGTCCTGGGTGGTGCAGGGGTCGCCGTCCGAGCAGCCCAGCCCCTGCTGCAGGTCCACCTCGCACAGCCCGGTGGCGCCGTTGCACACCGTGCGTTCGCAGTCGCTGTCGCCCGAGGTGTCGCAGCTCACCACGGTGGCCGGGTCGACCTGGCACAGGCCGGCGAGGCAGATCAGCGTCCCGTCGCAGAGCCCCGGCGTGTCCTTCGCCGCGCAGTCGGCGGTGGTCGAGCAGGCGCAGGCCGGGTTCAGCGCGTGCTGACAGCCGCCGACCGCGTCGCAGGTGTCCAGGGTGCACGGGTTCAGGTCGTCGCACTTGTCGGGCTTGCCCTTGAGGCACCCCAGCACGCCGTCGCAGGTCTCCATGCCGTTGCAGGGGTTTCCGTCGTCGCAGGTCGGCGGCGTGCCGCCGATGCAGCTCCCGGTGACCGGGTTGCAGCTCTCGACGCCGTTGCAGGCGTTGCCGTCGTCGCAGAAGGAGGCGAACCCCTCCTGGCACTGCCCGGTCAGGGGGTTGCAGGTCTCGACGCCGTTGCAGGGCAGGCCGTCGTCGCACACCACCGGGGTGCCCGCCTGACAGCCGCCCTGGCCGGAATCGCAGGTCTCCACGCCGTTGCACGGGTCGCCGTCGCTGCACAGGGTCGCGCCCTTGGGCAGGCACTGCCCGGAGACGCAGCGGTCGCCCGCGGTGCACGGGTCGGCGTCGTCGCAGGGCTTGCCGTTGGGCTGGATCTCCGAGTTGCACGCGCCGGACTCGGGGTTGCACACGCCGACGACGCAGGGGCCGTCCAGGGAGCTGCAGTCCACGGCCGTCCCCACGCAGGCCCCCGCAGTGCAGAGCTCGCCCACGGTGCACGGGTCGCCGTCCTCGCAGGCCGTGTCGTCGGGCAGGGTCGTCGCGACGCATTGCCCGGTCGCCCCGTCGCAGTCGCCGACGGCGCACGGCCCGTCGAGGCCCGCGCAGTTCCGCGGTGTGCCCACGCAGGCTCCGGCCGCGTCGCAGGCGTCGCCCACCGTGCAGGGGTCCTGGTCGTTGCACGGTCCGCTGGCCGGCGCGTGGATGCACCCCTCGGCGCCGCAGGCGTCGGTGGTGCACAGCTCGCCGTCGTCGCAGTCCACCGGCGAGCCGCCGGCGCAGACCCCGGCGGTGCACAGCTCGCCAGCGGTGCAGGGGTCGCCGTCGTCGCACGCCGTGTCGTCGTCCACCGAGGTGACGACGCAGCGTCCCTGCTCGCAGGTCGCCGTCTGACAGGGGCTCAGCCCGTCGACGCAGTCGGCCACCGTGTCGCAGCCGCCGTCCACCCGCACCTCGGCGGCGTCGCTGGTGTCCTGGTCCGCCGCCACGTCCCCGGGGGCGTCCGCCTCCACGTCGGGGCCGAGGTCCGCCTCGCCGGAGCCGCCCCCACAGCTCGCCAGCGCCCACAGCGTCAGCGCCCACAGCGCGCGCGACCCCTTCCTCGTTCTAGCCTGCATCGTCCACCACGCCGAGCCGTCGGCCGTCGGTTCCAGGCGGCGCGAGTCGCGCACCGCGCGATTCGCCTGCTGCACCCCGCACACGGTGGCAGAATTCGCCCCTCGTCGCCAGCCAGCGCCCCTCCCAGGCGCCGCCCCGCGGGCCAGCCCAGACCCCGGAGCCCGCCGCTGGCGTGAGCTGCGCCGGCGGCACCCGGCCCGGGGCCTGGCGACCCGGCACGGGGCGATTCGACTCGGGCGAGGCGGGGCGACGCGCTCAGTCGCCATCCCGCAGCGCCCGGCACACCCCGAGCGTGATGCGCTCGTCCCGGCTCAGCCCGGGGAGCCGCGAGCTGCGGCGGGTCAGCGCGCGCAGGCTGCCCGCGGCGTAGGCGTCGATGACCCCGGGGTGCACGTAGTGTTCGCGGCACACCGCCCGGGTGTTGCCCAGCCGCTCGGCCACCGCGTCCAGCGACTGCGCCAGGGCCCGGGTGCGCCCGCGCTCGTCGTCCGGGCAGGGACCGCGCGCCAGGAGCACCCGCGTGGCCGTGACGGTGCCGCCCCAGGTGCGGAAGGTCTTGATCGTCACGTCCAGGCCGGAGATCTCGGCGAGCCAGGCGTTGAGCTGGGCCGGTGAGATCGGGCGGAGCTGCCCCCCGTCGTCCCAGGAGAGCAGCCGGTCGGAGCCGTCGTCGAGGCGGTCGTGGATGAGGCGCGCGACCTCCGGGTCGGTGATCTCGAGGCTCTGTTCGACGCCGTGCTTGCCGGGGAACTCGAGGACCAGCGACCCGTTGACGCTGATGTGGACGTGCTCCTTTTCGAGGGTGGTCAGCCCGCGCGACCCGTGCTCGCGGGCATAGGCCTCGCTCCCCACCCGCAGGAGCGTGGTGTCCACGAGGCGCAGGCTCGCGGCCAGCACGGTCGAGAGCGCCGTGGGCGCCCCGCGCAGATCCCGCGCCACGCGCTCGCGCACCCGCGGGAGGGCCTCGGCGAAGTCCACCAGCCCATGGTACCGGGCCTCCTGGCGCACGGCGTTCCATCGCGGGTGGTAGATGTACTGCTTCCGCCCGCGCTCGTCGCGCCCGGTGGCCAGGATGTGGCCGTGCTCGTGCGGGCAGATCCAGACCTCGCGCCAGGCCGGCGGGATGGCGAGCGCCTCGATGCGCGCGCGGCGTGGCCCCCGGATCACGTCGCCGCGAGCGTCCAGGTAGCAGAAGCCCCGTCCGCAGCGGCGGCGCGTGAACCCGGGGTCGACGCCGGTGTCGACGTAGTCCAGGCCCGCCTGCGCGGCGGAGGTCTCGGGGGCGTCGGGCATCGGCGGCTCCTTCGCTGCGCCGCAGAGCGGACGAAGCAAGCCACGTGCCAGTCGCGCCGCCCGCAGGGGCCGGCGCCGCCGCCGCTCTCAGTTCTCGAGGCCGAGCTTCTCGACCCGCAGCTCGAAGCTGCCCGCGGCCGTGCCGGCGGGGGCGGCCACCGCGAAGAACCAGTTCTGGGCGCCCGATATGTTCTGCAGGGTGAGCTGCTCGACCTCGCCGGGGCCGCCGGTGTCGCTGCGCGGGCAGCTCGACGCGGCCGGCAGCGCGGGCGGCAGATGGTAGCTGCCCACCGGCTGGGAGACGGCGTAGAGGTTCAGGTCCACCGCGGGGGCCGGCGTCAGCGTCAGGCGCAGGATCCTGGTGTTGGCCAGCGGCACCGCCAGGGCATACAGGACCTGCGGGCCGGCGAAGCGGTCCATCTGGCCGAAGCTCCAGCAGTTCACCGTGGGATCGTCGGCCCAACCGAGCTCGAGGATCGCGCCCTGGTCGACGTCCCCTTGCAGGGTCTGGTCGTCGATGAGCTGGACCAGCCGGGCGGCGTCGGACCAGGCGGTCGGCGGCGGCAGCTCACCGGGAGCGTCCAGCTCGGTCGCGTCGGCCACGTCGGTCGCGTCGGGGCTCTCGGCGCCGCCGCCGCAGCCCGCGACGACCGCGAGGAGGGCCAGCGCCAGCGTCGCCCGCGGCCGGGTCGCGCGCGCCCTCATCGGCCGAGCGCCGCGCGGGCGTAGCTGGCCAGGGCGCCCGCCGGGTGATGCATCAGCGTCGGATAGGCCTGGCACGGCGTCCAGCACTCGCGGCAGCCCGAGAGGGGCGCCAGGGCCTGGCGGAAGGACGCCGAGCGGCACATGGCCGGGATGTCGAAGTCGTGGTCCTGCAGGCGCGCCAGCGGACGGTCGCGGCTGTCGCATTGGAGCACCCCGCCGTACGGGTCGATGGTCAGGGTGGCGTGGCCCGCCGCGCAGGGGAGCGGCGCCTCGCCGGTGGCGAAGAAGCGGCGGGTGAGCCCCAGGTGCAGGCGCGGCGGCAGGTCCTGCAGGCTGCGGCGCGGGTAGCGTCGCCACATGCGGGCCAGCGCGTCCTCGACCTCCGGGCCGGCCTTGCGCACGTCCACGTCGGCGCGCCCGCCGGTCAGGGTCAGGGCGTTGGTCGCCATGGTGATGATCGGCCGCTCCTTGCCGCGCGAGGCCTCCTCGAAGAGCGCGTCCGCCTCGTGGACGTTCAGCGCCGAGAGCGTCACCTGGTAGCTGGTGGTGAGCTGCGGGTGCTCCTGGCCCAGCCGCTCCAGCGCCGCCATCGACCGCTTCACCTTGGCATGGCCGTCGGGCACCCCGCGCACGCGCTCGTAGGTCTTGCCGATACCGTCGAGGCTCATGGTCACGTAGGTCGGGATGCCGCGGGTGGCCGGCAGGATGTCGGCGAACCTGGACTCGGTGCGCTCGGGGTCGATGCCGTTGGTGGTGAACTGGATGAGCGCCAGCCGGTCGCCCACCGCGGCGACCAGGGCGCGGACGAGCTCGGGCAGATCCTCGCGCTCGGTGATCTCGCCGCCGGTGAGGCTGAGCCAGCGCACGTGCGAGCGGGCCGAGTGGACCGCGCGCACCCAGTCGTCCACGGACAGCTCGTCGGCGCGCTTGTCCGGGTCGTCGATGTAGCGCTTCCAGATGCTGCAGGTGCGGCAGCGGCTCCCGCAGGAGAAGGTGACGATGAGCTCGAGCTTGTAGGGCAGGGTCGGGCGCCCCAGGCGACGCGCCGTCTCCACGCGGGCCGCGCCGGCCACGAGCGCCGCGTAGTCGCGGGCCCTCACGGGCGCTCCAGGAAGAAGCGGGTGGTGCGCGCGACGAACTCGGCCTCCTCGCCGAAGTTGTGCAGCAGCGGGCGCCACCGCCGGCGCAGCGCGCGCCCCAGGTAGCGCGGGTTGAGGTAGTAGCGCCGGTAGAAGCGCCTCCGCTCGCGGTCCAGGGCGATCATCCGCTGGTCCAACCCGAGGGGGCCGGTGAACTTGGTGCCCTCCTCGACGTAGCGCTCGGGGAACATCTCCATGGCCGGCGCGCCCGGGAACACGTTGAAGATGTGGAGCTGGACCAGGTCGGGCGCGATCTCGTCGATGAGATCGTAGGTGGACTGCCGCTCGGCGTCGGTCTCGCCGGGGACGCCGACGATGAAGTAGCCGACGAGCTGGATGCCTGCCTGCCGGATGCGGGCGGCCTGCTCGCGCACCTCGGCCACGGTGACGCCCTTGCGCAACAGCCCCAGCACGCGGTCGCTGCCGCTCTCGGCGCCGAAGCAGAGCGTCGAGCAGCCGGCGCGCCGCATCAGCCGCAGCAGGTCCAGCGAGAGGCCCTGGGCCCGCACCTGGGCGCACCAGGGCAGGACCACGTCGCGGCGCAGCATCGCCTCGCACAGCTCGCGGATGCGGCGCGGCGAGAAGCCGAAGAAGTCGTCGATGAAGTAGACGCCGTTGGCCCCGAGGTCGCGGAGGCGGGCGAGCTCGTCGACCACGTGGTCGGCCGAGCGGAAGCGGTACTTGGTGCCGAAGGTCTCGCGCTCCACCGGGGCGCAGAAGATGCAGCCCAGCGCGCAGCCGCGGCTGGTCAGCACGTAGCCGATGCGCAGCGGGCCGTCGACGTCCAGCGGGTAGCGGAAGCGGTAGCCGCGGCCGACCAGCAGGTGCTGCGACGGGATCGGCAGGGCGTCCAGGTCCTTCAGGAAGGCGCGGGGGCGCTCGCGCTGTCCGGCCCGCAGCCGCAGGCCGGGCAGGGCCTCGGGCAGGCGTCCGGCGCGCAGGTGGGGGAGCAGCTCGATGAGCGTGGGCTCGGGCTCGCCGACGATGGCGCCCTCGGCGGCGCGACCCTCGGGGCCCTCGGCGAGGAGGTCGTCGGCCACGTGGGGCACCAGTGGACCCATGGCCAGGCGCAGCGGCGTCGAGCCGGCCTGGGAGCGCAGGAGGTGCTCGGCGGTGTGGAGCGAGGCGTGGAGCGGGCGGACGATCAAGAGGTCCGGCGCCTTCTGGCGCACCCGGGCCTCGATCTCGGCCGGCGCGGCCTGGGGGGTGAGCACCGTGTCCCACAGCTCGACCCGCCAGCCGTCGGCCTCGAGCAGCGCGGCGCACTGGGCCAGATCCATCGGCGCGACGTGGTGGCGCGGGTGAGGGTCGGCCGGCGACTGGCCGTGCCCGACGTTGATGAGCAGCGCCCTCACGCGGCACCGCGGCGCCGGGCGACCCGGGGCGAGGTGGCGAGGGCGACGTCCAGGACCACGTCGGCCATGGCCTCGCGTTGGGCGTCGGTGAGCGCGGCGTAGGTCGGCAGGTAGACGGCGCGTTCGGCGACGCGGCGGGCCGTGGGGCAGGGCGGCGACGCGGCGCCGGCGAAGGCGGGCAGGGCGTCGCAGGCGTCCATCCAGGTGCGCTGGGTGTCGACGCCGCGGGCCAGCAGCGCGGCCTGGAACCCGTCGCGGTCGTCGACCAGGGCGGTGAGCTCCAGCCAGGCGGGCTCGGCGCCGGCCACCGGGGTCTGGAGCGACAGGACGCCGCCCAGGCGAGCGCGCAGCGCGTCGGCGTGCTCGCGCCGGCGACGCAGCGCCTCGGCGAAGGCGGGGAGGGCGGCCAGCCCGAAGCCGGCCTGGAGGTTCGACAGGCGGCGGCGCATGGGCTCGGGGATGGCCGCCAGGGCCGACTTGTCGTCCTCGAAGAGCGCGGTCATGGGGTCGCGACCGAAGCGGCGGGCCAGGCGCATGGCCGGCATGGCCAGGGCGCCGAAGAGCGCGGGCGCCGTGCCGGTCTCGATGACGCCCTCGAGCAGCACCTGCTTGAGCAGCGCGCCCGCTCCCGGCGCGGGCAGGGCGTCGGCCAGGGCGCTCAGGCGCTCGGCGGCGTCGGGGGCGCGGACGACCGCCAACCCGCCGCCCAGGGTGTTGAGGTGCTTGCCGCGGCCCAGCGAGAAGATGGCGCCATCGCCGAGGCTGCCGACCGGGCGACCGTCCAGGCGCGCGCCCAGGGCGTGGGCGGCGTCCTCGACGACGGCCAGGCCGTGGCGGCGGGCCCAGGCGGCGAGCGTGCCGACCGGCGCCGGGCTGCCCTCGATGTGGGTGATGATGAGGGCCTCGGCGCCCGGCGGAGGGGCCGCGGGCAGCGCGTCGGCGTCCAGGTGCAGGGTGTCCTCGCGCACGTCGACGAACCAGGGCCGGAAGCCGGCCGCCTGGAGCACGTTGGGCACGCACGAGGCGTTGTAGGCCGCCAGCACGATGGTGGCGGGCGGGCGGATGCCCAGCGACTCCAGCACCAGCAGCAGCGCGAGCCGCCCCGAGCCCACGGCGGCGACCGAGGCGCCGTCGAGCCGTGCGGCCACGGCGTCCTCGAAGCGCTGGCGGTCGGGGCCCTGCCTCAGCGTCCCGGTGAGCGCGCTGCGCGCGGTGTGACGGGCCAGCCCCGACACCGCCGCCGGTCGTTTCCTGGGGACGACGAGCACCGGACCCTCCGCCTGCGATGTGCGCCCGGTCATCAGCCCCCGACAACCCGGACCTTCGAGGTCCGACTGTACACGAAGGGATCCCGCGCTCGCCATACCCGGGTTCCGTCGGCCGTATCCGCCGCCCCGCGGGAGGTCGAGAGCGGCTCCCTTGTGTGACAATTCCGTGACGAGCTGCTACTATCGCCCGTTGATGCTGAGTTCGAGCGGCGTGTCGCCCGGACCCGGCCCCGCCTGCCAGGAGGCGCCTTGGTCGATCGCAGGATGGAGCCCCACGACGCGAACCAGCTCGAGCTCAAGCTGGGCTATGTCGTGGACCGCACGCGCAAGCGCCAGCGCTACCGGGTCGAGTGCTGGACCTTCGTCCCCCGCACGCTGGGCGTGAGCAAGGCCACCTACTCCACCGCGCGATTCTACGAGGACACGGCCGCCTTCGTGCGCATGAAGACGCCCACGGTGGCGCTGGCGGCCCTGGCGCGCGCGCCCAAGGCGGCGATCTGGTTCCGCCCGGTGGCCGACCGCCTCGACCGGTTGCTGGCCGGCGAGGTGCGGGTCGACGGGACGGCGGCGCATCGCCTCAAGCTGCTCGGCTGCATCTACCGCTCGGCGATCCGCGACGAGACCGACGACATCGTGCGGCGCTACGCCCCGACCCTCGAGCACGACGCCGGCAACCCCGACACCAGCCAGCACGCGCGCGACGCGGATCTGGCGCGCACGGTGGACCGCTTCCTGGCTGACCTCGCGGCGGCGCTCGAGCGCCTGCGCGGCCTCGGCGAGCGCTGCGACCACGCGGCGATGGACACCTCGGTGCGCGAGGTGTGGCGCGCGGTCGACGAGTACGTGACCCTATACAGCGAGGAGGCGCTGACGCGGCTGGTCGAGATGATCGACCGGCGGGTCTGCGGCGGCGAGGGCCGCGAGGGGATCGGCGAGCTGCGCAAGCGCGTGGCCGTGGCCGCCGTCGAGGCCTACCGCTACCGACGCGCCCGCGGGCACGCCAGCTACGTCGACAAGGCGGGCGACAACGAGCTGCTGCCCTATCGAAGGCACCTGCTCAAGCGCATCGTCTCGAGCGCGCTCTATCTGGACATCCGCCACCAGCAGAGCGGCGGGCTGGTCACCAACGTCATCGGGATGGTGGCCGCCGCCGTGGCGATGCTCTTCGCGATGCTGGCCGCGCTGTGGGCGCAGGGCCGCTGGGGCAACTTCAGCGCCGCCTTCGTCGCGTCGATGGTCCTCTCCTACATGATCAAGGACCGCATCAAGGAGTGGGGGCGACAGCGCCTCGGGCGCAGCTTCCAGCGCTTCGTGCCCGACCACGTGGTCGAGATCCGCGACGTGGACAGCGGGCGGGTCGTCGGCGAGTGCCGCGAGTCCTTCAGTCTGGTGGACCCGGCGAAGATCGACGCCGAGATTCGCAGGTTGCGGCACATCGACCACCCCTCGGCGGTGTCGACCGACGGCAGACCCGAGTCGGTGCTGCGCTACACCAAGGACGTCAACCTCGACTCCGCCGCGCTCGAGCGCCTGCTGGAGGGGGTCGAGGGCCTCAACGACATCATCCGCTTCAACCTGAGCCGCCTGCGCGAGCGCATGGACGACCCGGTGGAGGCCTACCACCACATCGACCCGCACAGCCTCGAGCTGATGAGTGTGCCCTGCGCCCGGGTCTACCACGTCAACATCGTGCTGCGCTTCACGACCGGCCGCGGCGCCCAGGCGACCACCGAGGTGGAGCGCGTGCGCGTCGTGCTCGACCAGCGCGGCATCAAGCGCATCGAGTCCATCACGGTCGGCGCGCGGGTGGGCTCCATCGAGCGCGTGCTGGACACCACGATGGTGGACCGCGCGGAGCTGGCCTGAGCGTCGGTCCGCCGGCGCCCGGGGCCCCGTGCACAGCCGAGCGGAGCCACGGTCGGCGTCGTTTGCGCTGCCGCCGGGGCGGTGCTAATCCTGGCCGCTGATTCAATGCGCAGACGGGCCTCGCCGCTTCGACGAGAAGCGCCGGCCCCGTCGCCGACAAAGGGAGTCTTCCATGAAGCGTCTGGCATTCGCCGTGGTCCTGGCCGGACTGGCCCTCGGCTCGGTCGCCTGCGACAAGGGCAAGCCCTGCGACAAGATGATGGCGAAGATGTGCGAGGCCGCGGGCCCGGACCTCTGCGAGGAGATGAAGAAGCAGTCCCTCGAAGGCAAGGACGCCATGTGCTCGGCGGCGCTCGACGACGAGAAGACCTTCGCGGAGCAGCTCGAGAACATGAAGGCCTCCGCCGAGCTGCGGAAGGCCATGGCCAAGCCGGCCGGCGAAGCCAAGTAGTCACGTCCCGCGGGGGTCCGAGCGGCCGGCGCGCCGTTCGGGCCCTCGGCGTTCGTTCGGCGGAACGCGGTTGGCCCGCGGGCAGCCGATCGCTATGCTGCCGCCGCCCCGAGCGCCCCCCGGCGTGACGGTGGCGCCGCCAGCGGGCGGTCCTCCCCCAGGAGCCTCCAGTGCGCAGCCTCGCCCCCCTCCTCGCCACCGCGTGCCTCGCCCTCCTCGGCGCCTGCGGGGGCGGCTCCGACCCGACCGCCGACGTGGTGGTCGACGTCGCGGCGGACGCCCGCCCCGACGCCGATGCCGACGCCGACGCGGCGCCCGAGGTCTCCGACCGATGCTGCCCGTCGGGCGTGTGCCCCTTCGGTGAGATTTGCCTGGACGGCGCCTGCCTCGCCCGCCCGGAGCCGGGGCGTTGCTACGCCAACGCCGAGTGCACCGAGGGCCAGGTGTGCGAGGGCGCGACCACCTGCGCCTGCGGTGACGCCTCCTGCGTGCCGGTCACCGGGCGGTGCCGCTGGCCGGAGGGCTGCTGCAACGAGGCGGCGGACTGCGGCGCCGGGCAGGTCTGCCACGAGGGCGAGTGCCGCGACGTGCCCGCAGCCCCCGGGGCGTGCTGGACCGACGCCCAGTGCTCCGCCGGTCTGGTCTGCGAGGATGTGACGAGCTGCCACTGCGGCGCCACCGGCTGCACGGCGGCCCCCGGGCTCTGCGGCAAGGCGGGTGCCTGCTGCGCTTCGGACGCCGAGTGCGGCGCCGGCGGGCGCTGCGTCGCGGGCGGGTGCTGGCCCGCTCCCGAGGAGGGCCGCTGCCTGCTCGACGCCGACTGCGCGTCGGGGGCCCGCTGCGTGGGCGCCTACCTGTGCCCCTGCGGCGACACGTCGTGCCTGGTCCCGACCACCCAGGGCGTCTGCACCAAGGAGGCGACCTGCTGCGACGACGCCTCCGATTGCTCCTCCGGTTCGCTCTGCGTCGACGGCAAGAACTGCCTGCCGAACCCCGGCGGGAACCGGTGCTACGTCGACGGACAGTGCGGGCGCGGCCGCGTGTGCGAGGGCGCCATCGTCTGCAACTGCGGCGCCATCTGCCCGACCGGGGTCTCCCAGGCGGGCACCTGCCGAACGCTCACGGTGCCCTGCGTCAAGGACGCCGACTGCGACACCGGCATGCGCTGCGTGGTGCCTGACCGCGCTTTCTGCATCGACGCTCCGGCGCCGACCGTCGGCGTCTGCGTGGAGCAGAGCGACACCGGCTGCTGGTCCACCGACGAATGCCCCAGCGACCAGCGCTGCGCCAGCGACCGCATCTGCACCGATCCCGGCGGCTGCTCCGAGGCCAACCACGTCGGCGGCTGCGTGGCGCCGGCGCGCGAGGACGAGTGCTGCGACAGCCACCGCGAGTGCCTGCCCGGCTACCAGTGCCGCAACGCCAGCTCCGACCTGACCTGCCCGCCGACCTCCACCGCCGTGTGCCTGCCCGAGCCGGTCTACGGCGACACCTGCTGGAACTACTTCGACTGCCCGCCCGACCTGGTGTGCAACGGCGCCCACATCTTCGGCTGCGGGTCGCTCAAGTTCAACGGCAGCGGCTTCTGCGAGCAGGCCGAGGGGCTGCCGTGCCTGACCGGCGCCGACTGCGGCACCGGCTACGCCTGCGCGCGCAACGAGGACTGCCCCGTGAACCCCTGCCTGCAGACGGGCGAGGAGGGCAGCCCCTCGAACTGTCCGGTGTCGGGCGTGTGCCGCCGCAAGGAGCCCGACCACTGCTGGAGCCACACCGCCTGCGGGCCCGGCAACTGGTGCAAGGGGCTGCAGGTGTGCCGCAGCGATGACACCTGCAGCTTCCAGGACTCGCCGGGCACCTGCGCGCCGGCGGCCCAGAGCGGGGAGTGCTGCTCCAGCTACTTCGCCTGCGCGCCCGGCCTCCAGTGCATCTCCGCGGCCGCCAAGACCGGCTGCGAGCTGGACGTCAGCTCCGTGTGCGTGCCCAACCCGTCGTTCAACCAGGCGTGCTGGAGCGACTCCGATTGCCTGGGCAGCCGCACCTGCGTGGGCGCGAAGGTGTGCCCGTGCGGGGTCGAGAGCTGCACCACGCCTCCCCAGGCGGGCACCTGCGAGCTCAAGGCCCCCTGACACCCCCGAAGGAGGCGCCCATGGCCGGTCTCGAGCTGGTCCCGCACCCGACGCTCCGCGCTCCCCGCGGCCCGGTCTGCCTGGTGGTCATGGACGGCGTCGGCCTCGGCCCGCCCGACGCCGGCAACGCCTGGCACCTGGCGCGCACGCCGTTTCTGGACCGCATGATGACCGGCCCGCTGGTGGGCAGCCTGCGCGCTCACGGGCGCGCGGTGGGGATGCCGACCGACGAGGACATGGGCAACAGCGAGGTGGGCCACAACGCGCTGGGCGCCGGCCGGGTGTTCGACCAGGGCTCCAAGCTGGTGGGGCGCTCGATCGCCTCGGGCCGGCTCTTCGAGGGGGAGACCTGGCGGTGGCTGCTCGAGGCCTGCCGCGCCGGCGGCACCTTGCACCTCATCGGGTTGTGGAGCGACGGAAACGTCCACAGCCACCTGGACCACGTGGACGCGCTGGTGGATCGGGCCATCGCGGACGGGGCCGCGCGGATCCGGCTGCACGCGCTGCTGGACGGGCGCGACGTGGGCGAGACCACGGCGCTGGAGTACCTGGCGCCGGCGGAGGCGAAGCTCGCGGAGCTGCGCGCGGCGGGCCACGACGCGCGCTTCGCCTCGGGTGGCGGGCGCATGCAGACCACCATGGACCGCTACGAGGCCGACTGGCGGGTGGTCGAGCGGGGCTGGCGAGCCCACGTGCTGGGCGACGCCCGCGCCTTCGACAGCGCGTCCGAGGCGGTGCGCACCTTCCGCAGCGAGCAGCCCGGCGTCATCGATCAGAACCTGCCGCCCTTCGTGGTGCGCGGGCCCGACGGCGCCCCGGCCGGCCCCATCCGCGATGGCGACGCGGTCGTCTTCTTCAACTTCCGAGGCGACCGGGCCATCGAGATCACCCGCGCCTTCGAGACGCCGGCCGACCAGCCCTTCCCCTTCGAGCGCGAGCGCGTGCCCGAGGTGCGCTTCGCCGGGATGATGCAGTACGACGGCGACCTGGGCCTGCCCCGCCGCTTCCTGGTCAGCCCGCCGGTCATCGAGCGCACCCTCGGTGAGTACCTCGCGCGCTCCGGGGTGCGACAGCTCGCGGTGAGCGAGACCCAGAAGTTCGGCCACGTCACCTACTTCTTCAACGGCAACCGCTCCGGCGCCTTCGACGCCGCCCTGGAGCGCTACGTCCAGGTCCCCTCGGACCGCGTCGACTTCTGGCAGCGCCCGTGGATGAAGGCCGCCGAGATCACCGACGCCACCCTCGAGCACATCGACGCCTTCGAGCCGGGCTTCGTGCGAGTCAACTATCCCAACGGCGACATGGTGGGGCACACCGGCGTGCTGCGCTCGGCCATCATCGCGATGGAGGCGCTGGACCTCTCGCTGGAGCGCCTGGTGCGCGGGGTGCTCGATCGCGGTGGCGTGCTGGTCATCACCGCCGACCACGGCAACTGCGAGCAGATGGTCGAGCGGGACAAGAAGACCGGCGCCCTGGTCGCCGGGGAGTCGCCCGAGGGCTACAAGGCCTCGACGAGTCACACGCTGAACCCCGTGCCGGTCGCGATCCTGGGCGCCGAGGGCCTCCGGTGGGACGCCAGCGTGCCCGAGCCGGGCCTGGCCAATCTGGCGGCCACCTGTCTGAATCTGCTTGGCTTCGAGGCGCCAGCGGACTATGAGCGGCCCGTCCTCGCCATGCCCGACAAGGAGACGACGTGAGCAGCTACTCTGTGGTGACGATGCCCTTCGCGCACTTCCTCGAGATGGCCATCGACCCGGAGATGGACGCGCCGCCGACCGTCGAGGAGGTCCAGCAGGCGATCGCCGACGAGACGGGCGAGCCGGCGACCTGGGACGAGTCCGCGCACGCCGACCACGAGTCCGATGCGTGGGAGCTCGAGGCGCACTGCCTGTTCGCGCTCAAGACCGCTGGCGCGTGGCACGCGCTGCACGGGACCCTCGAGGGCTTCGAGGTGGGCGAGGACCCCATGGACCACCCGATCTGGGAGCAGATCGCCGAGCGCGACGCCGACGAGCTGATGCCCCAGCTGGTCAGCAGCCACTCCTGGGACGCGGCCTACGTGCCGGCGCGGGTCGACGGGCTGGTGGAGACCACCTGGAACA
>JACKFB010000025.1 GCA_020632695.1 Deltaproteobacteria bacterium | reverse complement strand
CCGCCACCGCTGGCGCCTGGGCCTGCTCGCCTACGCCATGGCCTTCACCGCCGCCTACTTCACGCTCGAGTCCTACTTCGCCTTCTTCATCGCCACCTACGCCAGCATCGTCGCCTACATCGTCCTGCGCTCGTGGAACCTGGCCTACCGCCAGCACCAGGACGCCCTCATCCGCCGCCTCTACTGGGGCTCCTCGGGCGCGTATCTGGGCGGGCTGTTCCTCATGTGGATCCCCGAGCGCAGCCTCCCCTGCGACGCCGCCTTCCAGGCCATCCAACCCCACGCCTGGTTCCACCTGACCTCGCTCGTCGGCACCTACACCTGGATCCTCTTTGCCCTGCACGACCGCTGGACCCTGCGCCAGGCCGCCCCCAGCCTGAGCCTCAGCGCCCCTGCCCCCCTGGTGCGAGCCACCGCCGCGCCGCGCGATCCGGCCTGAACGGCCCGGGGGCGGCGGCGGAGGCTCTCAGAGCTTTCCCTTCGCCAGCTCGGCGGTGACCATGCGGGCGTAGGACCAGACGGTGCGGCCCACAGCGCGGAGGTCGAGGGTGCTGAGGAGGCTATCGGCCAGGCCGAAGGGGAGCATGCTGGGGATGGGGCCGCGGGAGTACTCGAGGACCCAGAGCGCGTCGACGGCGCGGTAGCCCTTGGCCTGGTTGCGGCCCAGGAAGGCCAGGGAGCCGGGGAGGTACTCCTGGCGCTGGAGGTCGCCCTCGACGTAGGTCCACATCTTGCCCGCCAGGGTCCAGTCGTAGACGTCGGTGGCGTAGCGGCCGGAGTGGCCCTCGGTGCCGATGGGGCTGCCGAAGAGCAGGACGTACTCGGTCAGCGAGCAGTGGAGCAGCGCCATCTGGCCCATGGCGCCGCCGGCGTTGTTGAAGATCCAGCGGCGGGGGCCGGTGTGGATGTGGCCGGGGTAGCGCTGGGCCAGGCCCTGGGTGATGCCGTCGAACATGGGGTCGAGGTCGGGGCCCAGGTGCTCGCGCACGACCTGGCCCAGGACGTCGGGGTCGAAGATGATGCCCACGGGGCGCTCCGGGTCGGCGGGACGGGTCGGCGAGTCAGGGCGGCGAGGCGGCGGTGGTGGCCGGCCCGGCTCAGGAGGCTCAGTCGGCCAGGACGGGCTCGGGCGCGCGCTGGCTGACGAAGGCGGCGAAGCTGTCGAGCCAGCCGGAGGCCTGCACCGACGGACGGGCCTTGCAGCGCGCCACGTAGGCGCCCAGGGCCGGGGTGCGGGCGGCGAAGTCGAAGCCCAGCGCCTCGAAGTGCATCAGCAGCGGGAAGACGGCGATGTCGGCCAGGGTGAAGCGGTCGCCGGCCAGCCAGGACTGGCCCTCCAGGTAGGCGTCCCAGCGTGAGAGCTCGGCGACGAGGTCGTCGACGCGCGAGCCGAGCTGCTCGCGCCCCTGCCGGCGAAAGGCCACCGAGCCGAAGATGTTCTTGGGGTCGAGCTTGGCCTGGAACTCGGCGATGCGCATGTGGGCGAGGGCGCGGCGGCGCGGGTCGGCCAGCGGCGGCATCAGCGCCGGCTCCGGGTGCATGTCCTCGAGGAAGTACAGCGTCGCGATGCTCTCGTAGACGACGATGTCCTCGGCGCCGGTGCCGTAGACCAGCGTGGGCACCTGGCGACGCGGCGTCAGGTCGGAGAGCGGCGGGCGCTGGTGCTCGCCCTGGAGGAGGTCCACCTCGACCTTGCGGAAGGGCAGCCCCTTCTCGAGCAGGGCCAGCTCCGGGCGGAGGGCGTTCTGGGAGAAGGAGGAGGTGTAGAGCGTGATGCTGGCGTTCATGCGCCGATGCTAGCAGAGCGGCTGCGCGGCTGCACCCGGGTCAGGCGGTCGGCGGTGCGGCGGGCCGCGGCGACGCGCTCGGGCGCAGGTGGCGGTCGATCCAGAGGAAGCCGAAGGGCAGCAGCGAGGCCACGAAGACGCGCAGCGACGCGCCGAGGGCCCACTCGCGCTCCGTGTGGGCGCGGAAGAGCGCGGCGACGAACCACAGGAAGAGCATGCCGTGGACCATGCCGACGACGCGCACCGCCTCGGGCTGGTCGTAGAGGTACTTGAGCGGCATCGCGATGAAGAGCAGCAGCAGAAACGAGATGCCCTCGACGAAGGCGGCGATGCGCAGCATGGGGACGGGCTGGAACGGGCGGGCGAGGACCATGCCCGGAGGCCTACCACGAAGGCCGCGGCGCCGGTCAAGCGGAAGCGTCCGTGCTCGCCGTCGCCCGGATGGCGACGGCGAGCACGGACGACCGGACACTGCGGATCAGTACACCTTGCGCAGGATCTGGTTGCTGTACTCGACGATGTAGAGCGCTCCGGTCGAGTCGTAGGCCACGCCGAAGGGGTTGGTCATCAGGGCCTCCGTGGGGGAGCCGCCGTCCCCGCAGGAGGTGGTCCCGCAGCTCGTCTTCAGCGTGCCGGCGATCGTCGTGATGATGCCGCTCTGGACATCGATACGGCGGACGGCCGAGTTGCTGGAGTCCGTGAAGACGATGTTGTCGCTGGCGTCCACGGTCAGCGCGAAGGGGCTGGTGAGCCGCGCGGCGGTCGCAGCGTCACCGTCACCGCAGGGGGCGGAGCTGCAGGAGAGCTTCGCCACGCCAGCCACGGTCGAGACGATGCCCGTCGTGGCGTCGACCCGGCGGATGGTGTTGTTGTTGTACTCCGAGACAAAGAGGTTGCCGCTGGAGTCCATCACCACGCTGGACGGACCGTTCAGCAGGGCCGAGGTCGCGGTCTGCCCGTCATTGCAGGGCGACGCGCTGCAGGCCGTCTTCATGACGCCGACGACGGTGGTCATGATGCCCGTCTGGGCGTCGACCTTGCGGACGACGTTGTTGCCGTAGTCGGCGATGTAGATGTCGTCGTTCGCGTCGACATACACGCCGGTGGGGCTGTTGAGCTTCGCGACCGTCGCCATCTCGCCCTCGCCGCAGGTCGCGGTCGAGCAGGCGCTCTTCAGGACGCCGGCGACGGTGGTGATGATGCCCGTCTGGGCGTCGACCTTGCGGATCGCGTGGTTCGAGAAGTCGGCGATGTACAGGTTGCCGGCCGTGTCGAAGGCGATGCCGCGGGGCGAGCTCAGCTTCGCCTCGGTGGCCGGGCCGCCGTCGCCGCAGGGGGCCGACACGCAGCTGCTCTTCATCGTGCCCGCGATGGTCGTGATCACACCGGTCGCCTTGTCGATCCTGCGGATGTCGTGGTTGCTGTACTCGGCGATGTAGACGTTGTCTCCCGCGTCGACGGCCACGCCCGAGGGGCTGGAGAGCTGAGCGGCGGACGCCGCGGCGCCGTCGCCGCAGGGGCTTGCCGTGCAGGACGACTTGATCTGCCCGGCGACGGTCGTGATCAGGTTCTGGAACTCGGGCTCGGGCTCGGGGTCGGGCTCGGGATCAGCGCACGCGCCCTCGGTGCCGTCGGTGCCGTGACAGACGTACATGGTCTGCTGGATCTCGCCGGTGTCGAGCGCGCCGCTGCCGTCGACATCCAGGCCGGTGTCGATCTTGACGCCGCCCCAGGGGCAGTTGCAGCCGGCCTCCTCGGCGCTCATGGCCATCAGGCTGTTCTTGCCGTCGCTGCCGCTGGTGCCGGACGCACCCTGGGGACCCTGCGGGCCCATCGGGCCCATCGGGCCGGTCGCGCCGTCCAGGCCCGCCGGGCCCTGGGGACCCATCAGGCCCATCGGGCCCTGCGGACCCATCGGGCCGGTCGCTCCGTCCAGGCCGTCCAGGCCGGCCGGACCCTGCGGGCCCTGCGGACCCATCGGGCCGGTCGCTCCGTCCAGGCCGTCCAGGCCGGCCGGACCCTGCGGTCCCATCGGGCCGGTCGCTCCGTCCAGGCCGTCCAGGCCGGCCGGACCCTGCGGACCCATCGGGCCCACCTCACCCTGCGAGCCCGTCAGCCCGACCTCGCCCTGCGGACCCTGCGGACCCATCGGGCCCACCTCACCCTGCGGGCCGGTCAGACCGACCTCACCCTGCGGACCCATCGGGCCCACCTCACCCTGCGGGCCGGTCAGACCGACCTCACCCTGCGGACCCTGCGGACCCTGCGGACCCATCGGGCCCACTTCACCCTGCGGGCCGGTCAGACCGACCTCACCCTGCGGGCCCTGCGGACCCACCGGGCCCACCTCGCCCTGGGCGCCGCGGGGACCCTGCGGACCCGACGCGCCGATCTTGCCCTGGGGACCCGTCGGCCCCACCTCGCCCTGCGGCCCCATCGGCCCCGTCTCGCCCTGGGGCCCCATCGGCCCCGCCTCGCCCTGCAGGCCCTGCACGCCCGGCTCACCCTGCGGGCCCTGCGGACCCATCGGCCCCTCCGCGCCCTCGGCTCCCGCCATGCCCGGCGCGCCGTTGCAGGCGTAGGTGGGCTCGAAGCCCTCGACGTCGAAGCGCGCCCCCCCGAACTCGCAGGCCTCGCCGGCCGCCACCGAGCTCGCGACCACCGAGGCGCCGGGCTCACCCTGCGCCCCCGTCAGGCCGTCGTGCCCGTCGCTGCCGGGCGCGCCGTTGCACAGGTACACGATCTCGAAGCCGCTGCGGATGCTCACGCCGCCGTGCGGGCAGTGTTCGCCCTCGGCCTCCGACGTCAGCACCACCGAGTCGCCGGCCGCGCCGACCGGTCCGACGGGTCCGACCGGCCCCGCCGGTCCGACCGGTCCGACCGGCCCGTTCGCGCCATTGCAGACAACGCTGGTGCCGTCGATCGAGTCGATGCGCACACCGCCGTTGGCGCAGGCGGCGCCCGGGGGCACCTCGGTGACCGTCACGCCCTCGCCGTCCTCCCCTGCAGGCCCCTGGAGGCCGGCCGGCGATCCGACCCAGCGGCCGTGCGCGTCCACCACCACCGAGCCGTTGACCGAGATGGTCCGCGGGTGGATGTCGCCCACGGCGTCGTCGGCCACCATGGCGTAGGGGGCGGTGCCGACCGGCGAGCGCGGGAGCATCTCATCGTCGCCGTCCACGGCCACGCCCAGCCACAGCTCGCCGCCGTCGCGGAAGGTGTCGCCGAAGGGCGTCAGCGCCCCGAGCTGCACCGTGAACCAGCTCCCGCGGATCTCGAGGCGCTGGGTCTCCTGCCACCGGACATCGTCACCGTCGGGGCTGCCGTAGATCGTAAAGACCGCGCTCATGTCGGCGTCGATCGTCTCGCCGTCCGCCGTGGTGAGGCGCCCTTGATGGGTCAGCGTGGACGGGACCGACGCCGCAGCGACGGAGGAGAGGAGCAGCAGCGCTGCCAGACCTGTCAGGCCGATTCGGTTCATTCGTGGGACTCCGAGGTGTCAGAGGGATGGGTCGAGTCGAGGGAGCGCCGAGCGCGTCAGGGGAGCGGTGTGGGCGTCAGGAAGCGAGGGCTCTCGGCCGCGGTGGCCGCGCCGACGCCCGCCCCGAGGGTGGACTCCATGCGGAAGCGCGGGCTGGTCGCCTGGACCGAGCCGAGGCCGAGCTGAGCGCCCGGTGCGAGCGCGAGGGTGAGGGTGTCGGGCGAGGGCCCCGCGTCCGGCGAGTCGCCGCTCAGGTCCGAGGCGTCCCAGACGTCGAGACCTGCGTTGAGCGGCGAGCCATCACCCGCGGAGCCGCAGCCCGCGAAGAGGGCCAGCGCCGCGCCGAGGATCCAGATGCGTAGGTTCGTCTTTTCCAATGTTCACCTCCTGCCGCCAGGGCCATGGGACGAGCCCACCCGACGGCCCCGGCCGGGCCCTCCTTGAGCGAAATCCGACGGGCCTCGACGATTCGCATCCGCTTTCCCCGGGCGGACCTGCGCGCCATCCGCGGGAGGGAACTCCACCCCTGTTGCGGTGCGGCTGCCATCACCAACGCTCCGGACGCACCCGTGCTCGCCTGAGAACTGGTGGAGGAGCGGGTCGATGGGCCCCGCGCCGGGGTGTCCGAAGTTCGCGGTTGCAATGCCGTCGCGCTGGCGGTCTTCGCGGTCTACAATCCAGGCCAGTCCACTCTGGCCTCTGGACAGACCGCGGTGGCGCCATCGCCGCCCCCACCCCGGACCTGCGCTGCCCAGCTCAGCGATGCGTCCCAGCTACCGAAACGCTCTTCGACGAACGCCGCCGTACCGAACGCGTCCCCAGCGGGTTCGAGAATTCCGACTACGTGTGAGCCCATGGGAAGCCCGGTCGAATACCCAGAGCAGATCGTGCTGCGCGATGGTCGGAGCACCGTGGTCAGCCGCGGCGTGCGAACGGGCGACGGGCTCCGGGTCATCATCAAGCGCCTGAGGTGGCAGTACCCGCCGGCCGACCAGGTCGCCGCGTTCGAGCGCGAGTACGCGCTGACGCGACGGGCGGCCTGCCCGCAGGTCGTCGCCGTCCACGAGCTGTCGGAGGCCGACGGCGTGCTCCGCCTCATCTTGGAGGACTTCGGCGCCACGGAGGTCGGGCAGCTCTACGCGACGGGCCCGGCGCCGCTCACCGACGCGCTGGACATCGGGATCGCGGCCGCCGGCGCGCTGGTCACGCTACATCGCGCCGACATCATCCACAAGGACATCAACCCCACCAACCTCGTCCGGAACCCCGAGACCGGCGTGGTGAAGCTCATCGACTTCGGACTCTCGACCACCCAGCGCCGCCAGACCGTGAGCCCGGAGTCGGTCGGAGCCTTCGCCGGTACCCCGCGCTACGTCTCGCCCGAACAGACCGGCCGCACCGAGGTCTCGCTGGACTGGCGCAGCGACCTGTATTCGCTGGGCGCCACGCTCTACCACCTGCTCGTGGGGCGCCCGCCGTTCGTCTCCGAAGACCGGCTGGAGCTGATCCACGCCCACATCGCCCGCACGCCCGAGGCGCCGCACGACCTCGACCCACGTATCCCGCGGGTGGTCTCGGACCTGGTGATGCGCTGTCTGCAGAAGCGTCCGGACCGCCGCTACCAGAGCGCTTCGGGGCTGCTCCACGACCTGGTGCGCTGCCGAGAGGCGCTGACGGCGGGCCAGGCGATCCCCGCCTTCGAGTTGGGCGAGCGGGACCGGGACGACCACCTGCGCATTCCCGAGCGCTTGTACGGCCGTCAGAGAGAGGTCGCGGCCCTGATGGGGGCCTTCCAGCGCGCAGCGTCCGGTGCGCGCGAGCTGCTCCTCATCGCTGGATACTCCGGCATCGGGAAGACCAGCCTGGTCTACCAGGTGCTCCCGTCCATCCTTCAGCGGCGTGGCGGCTTCGTCAGCGGCAAGTGCGAGCAGTTCAGCCGGGGGGTGCCCTACGCGTCGATCGTCCAGGCCTTTCGCTCCTGGCTGTCGGAGGTGTCCGACGGCGAGGCCGCGGTGCGCGAGATGTGGCGCGCCAGGATCGCGCCCGCCGTCGCGCCGAACGGTCGACTGCTGACCGACCTCATCGCCGAGCTCGGCGAGCTGCTGGGACCTCAGCCCCCGGTCGAGGAGGTGAGCCCTGCCGAGAGCCAGAACCGCCTCTTCCACACGATGGGCCAGCTCGTGCGGGCCCTCGCTGGCCCCGAGCACCCGCTGGTGCTCTTCCTCGACGACCTGCAGTGGGCCGACCGCCCGTCGCTGGAGCTCATCGTCAACATCGCCAGGGACCCGGCCACGACACACATGCTGCTGCTCGGCGCGTACCGGGACAACGAGGTCGACGCCACGCACCCGCTGGCGCTGATCCGCGCCGACATCGAGGCGTCACCCGGCCCGGCGCGGGCTTTGGATCTCGGCCCGCTGGGCCCGGGCGACGTGCGGGCCTTGATCGCGGACGCGCTGGCCGTCAGCCCGCAGCAGGCGCGGCCGCTCGCCCAGCTCTGTCACGCGAAGACTGCAGGGAACCCCTTCTTCCTCGGACGATTCCTCGTGGCCATGCACGAGCGCGGGCACATCGCGCTCGACCCGGAGACACGGAGCTGGGGATGGGACCTCGACGCCATCGCCGCGGAGCCGATCACCGACAACGTGGTCGACCTGATGTGCGCGCAGATCGACCAGCTACCATCCGCGAGTCGCCAGGCGCTGCTGACGGCGTCGGTGGTCGGCGGCTCATTCGGCCTGGAGACGCTGGCGCGGCTGCTCGAGCAAGGCCGCCACGAGACCCAGACCGACCTGCGCCCGGCGCTGGACCGGGACCTGGTCCGCGCGCGCGACTCGGGCTACTGGGACGCCGCGGAGGGAGCCGCGGTGCCGGACTTCCAGTACCGATTCCAGCACGACCGCGTTCAGCAGGCCGCCTACCTCCTGCTGCCGGAACACGAGCGGCGGCAGCTCCACCTGTCTCTGGCGCACCTGCTCGGTGACGAGGCCGAGGGCGTGGAGACGCGGCCCGTGCTCTTCGACATCGTCGAGCATCTCAACCGCGCCGGAGACCTCATCCGGGATGCCGCGGCGAGGCGCCGGGCCGCCGCCCTGAACCTCGCCGCCGGTCGTCGCGCCTTCGCCGCGGCGGCGTTCGCCCCGGCCCACGGCTACCTCGAGCGAGCCATCGCGCTCTGCGACCCCGACGTGTGGGAGCGCGACTACGAGCTGGCGATGGCGACATGGCTCGAGGCCGCCCGCGCGGCGTACGTGGTCGGCGATGCGGCGCGGATGGACCAGCACGTGCAACGCATCCTGACCTGCGCGCGCACCGTGCTCGACCGCGTGCGGGCGATGACGCTCGAGGTGCAGGCCCGCAACAGCCAGTCGGACCTGGCCGGCGCGATGGAGCGCGCGCTCGAGGCCCTGGCCGAGCTGGGCATCGAGCTGCCCGCGCACCCGACACAGGAGCAGATCGCCGAGGGCCTGGGCGCGGTGCTGGCGCTCGTGGGCGGCCGGTCGGTGGCCGAGCTGGTGGCCCTGCCCGAGCGCGACGATCCGACCGTGCGGACGGTGCTTCAGCTCGAGAACCTGGCGAGCGTGCCGGCCTTCCTGAGCCGACCCGCGCTGCTGCCGATCCTGGCCTTCGACATGGTGCGGACCTCGCTCGAGCGCGGCATCTGTCCCGAGTCGCCCTATGGGTTCGGGCTGCTCGGCCTGTTCTTGTGCGCCATCGACATGTCGGACGTGGCGATGGCCCACGCCGAGGTCACGCTGGGCCTGCTCGGACGCTTCGAGGACTGCCCGCAACGGGCCCGCGCCACCCACCTCGCCGTCGGGTTCGTGAAGCCCTGGAACCAGCCGCTGCGCTCGGTGCTCGATGCGGAGCTGCGGGTGTTCACGATGGGGGTGGAGAGCGGCGACCTGGAGTACGCCTGTTGGGGCGCGCACATCTACTGCGCGAACTCGTTCTGGGCGGGGGTCGAGCTGGAGAAGCTGGCCACCGAGTTCAGCAACTCCATCGCGTCGTGCAAGAACTACCAGCAGGAGCCGGCGTTGCACTGCAACGTGCAGTTCCGGCAGGCGATCGACAACCTGATGGGGCTCGGGGAGGATCCGACGCGGCTGGTCGGTCCACACTTCGACGAGCGCGAGGCCGTGCCCGCGTACAAGGCGATGAGCTACCGCGGCGCCGTCGCCGTCGCGATGGCGAACATGACGGTGGTGCGCTTCGTCTTCGGCGACCACGCGGGCGCGGCGGCGGCGGCCGACGAGGGCCTGACCTACGGCGACGGTGTCCTGGCCACCTACATCCACGTGGGGCTCCGATTCTACGGGGCGCTGGCACACCTGAGCTGCGCCGCCGTCGCCGAGGAGACCGAGCGCGAGGCCCACCTCGCGGTGGTGGCGGAGCATCGCGCGACGCTGGCGAAGTGGTCCGGCTTCTGCGCCGAGAATCACGCGCACCGAGTGGCCCTGGTGGACGCGGAGGTAGCGCGCGTGCGCGGCGATCTCCTGGCGGCGATGGACGGCTACGACGCTGCCATCGGGCTGGCCGCGCGCCATCAGTTCGTGCAGGACGAGGCGATCGCGGGGGAGCTCGCCGGGCGCTTCCACCTGGCGCGGGGCAAGCGGCGGGTGGCGCGCGCGTACCTGCTGGAGGCGCGCTTCGCCTACCAGAAGTGGGGCGCGTCGGCGAAGGTGGATCAGCTCGCCCAGGAGTTCCCGGACCTGGCCGCTGCGCCGGAGATGGGCGCGGGGACGACAACCACCACGACCACCAGCGATCACTCGGTGGGGCGCGGTCGCGGCGTCGCGGATCTGGACCTGGCCTCGGTCGCGAAGGCGTTGAGCGCCATCGGCGCCGAGAGCCGCGTCGCGCCGCTCCTGACGCGCATCGTCGAGGTGGCGATGGAGAACGCCGGGGCGACGCAGGCGTGCTTGCTCCTCGATCGCAACGGCGCGCTGACGGTGGAGGCGGCGCTGAACGCCGAGCGCACGAGCACCCACCCGCGCGGCGTACGGCCCGAGGCGATCGAAGGACTCCTGATGCCGATCGTGGCGGCGGCCTTCCGCAGCGGTGAGCCGGTGTTGATCGCCGACGCCCGGTCGGACGCGCGCCTTCGCGCCGCGCTGCCCGACGACCGCCCGCGGTCGGTGCTGGCCGTCCCGGTCGAGCATCAGGGCACGCGGAGCGGCGTGCTCTACCTGGACAACGACCT
This sequence comes from Deltaproteobacteria bacterium, assembly GCA_020632695.1. Classification (GTDB taxonomy): domain Bacteria; phylum Myxococcota_A; class UBA9042; order PHBI01; family JACKFB01; genus JACKFB01. Next base: position 42,901 of record JACKFB010000025.1, on the reverse strand, counting down.
CATCGCTGGCGCCTTCACCGACGACCGCCTCCTGGTGATGCAGCTCCTGGCGACCCAGGCGGCCATCACGCTCGAGAAGGCGCGGCTGCTCGAGCAGACCAGCGCGATGGCGACCTCGTTCGAGCGCTTCGTGCCGACGGCCTTCCTTGCGCCCCTCTCACGCAAGGGCGTGCTGGACATCCAGCTCGGCGACGCGGCCACGCACCAGGCGGTGGTGCTCTTCAGCGATCTGCGTGGCGTCACCAGGATCTTCGAGGGGATGCCGCCCGCCGAGGGGTTCGCGCTGCTCAACCACTATCTGGGGCGCATGACGCCCATCGTCGAGCAGCACGGTGGCTTCATCGACAAGTTCGTGGGCGACGCCATCATGGCGCTCTTCCTCGGGTCCGTGGACGACGCCGTCTCCGCGGTGGTGGCCATGAGCGAGGCGCTGCGCGAGCTCAACCGCGACGGCGGACTTCCGCCGGGCGTGACGCTGGCCATGGGCACCGGCCTGCACGCGGGCGCGGTGACCATCGGCACGGTCGGTTCGGCGGGCCGTCTGGACGTCACGGCGCTTGGCGACACCGTCAACAGCGCCGCGCGCATCGAGACGCTGACCAAGGCCCTTCGGGCGCCGGCGCTGATCACCGAGGAGGTGCAGTGGCGGATGCTGAACCCCACGTCCATCGACCTGCGCCCGCTCGGACCGATCCGGGTCTACGGGCGGGAGGAGCCGCTATCGCTCCTCGAGCTCTTTGCCGTCGACGAGCCCTCCGTGCGCCAGGGGAAGCGCGAGACCCTGGACGCCTTCGCCGAGGCGCTCGCGGCCTTCCGCCTGGGCGACTTCCTCGAGGCCGAGGAGCTCTTCGGCCGCTGTGTGGCGCACACACCCGGAGACACGGTGGCCGCCGAGCTGCGCGACAGGGCTCGCCGCCAGGGCCGCGGCAGCGACAGCGCGGGGCCCGCGAAGGGGGACGTGCAGTTCGTTTGAAGCACGGCGGGAGCCGGGTTCAGAACGCGTAGCGCGCGCAGAGCTTGGGCGCGCAGGTGCCCGCCTCGTAGGGGCTCGCGCAGAGCAGCCCGTCCCGGCACTCGGGCAGGAAGCAGGGGTCCCCCAGCCCGGGCCGCGGGACGCAGCGGAACCGCTGGTCGGCGTCGGGCACGCAGGCCCCCTGGGGCCCGCACTCGTTGCCGGCGCTGCACGCGGCGTTCGCGGCGTAGTAGGGCTCGCACCGGAGCTGGCTGAAGTCACAGAAGAGCCCGCTCTGGCAGCTGTCGTCGAGCTGGCACTCGCCGCCGGCGTCCAGGCGGGGCCGGCACACGCTGGCCTCCCCTTCGTAGTGGCAGCCCAGCCCCTCGGCGCACCGGATCGCGCCGACGGCGCAGGCCTGCCCGTCGCCCGGAGCCGGCCCGCAGGTGCCCTCCAGGCACGCCAGCCCTTCGGCGCATACGAAGGGTCCCTGCTCACCCAGCGCGCAGGGCGCCCCGTTCTGTGGCAGGGGGCGGCACAGGCCCTCACCCTCGGTGGGGCCCCCGCCCTTGCCCGAGAACCCGCAGGCGAGGCCCGGCTGACAGGCGACGCCGTTGCCGCAGGGCTGGTCCAGGCCGGGCGCGGGCTGGCAGTCGCCGCCGTCGCAGAACTGACCGGCCGCGCACTCCGAGTCGCCCTGGCACGCCCCGCCCTGGACCGGAGCGCGGCAGAGCCGGCGGGTGGAGGCCAGGCAGTCCGTCTGGCCGGCGCACTCCCCCGAACCGGTGCAGGCCGTCCCGGCGGCGGTGAGATCGTCGGCCGCGCACGCTCCCTCGGCGCAGTGCAGGCCCAGACCGCAGTCCGCGTCGCCATCGCACGCGTCGCTGGCGGCTCCCGGCACGGCGCAGAGATCGTCGCTGCCGCAGCGGAGGCCCTCGGCGCAGAGCGAGTCGGCGCAGGGTTCGTCCGCTCCCGGGAAGCTGGTCAGGCCCGGGGGGCGCACCAGCAGGCAGCTCACCACGAAGGTCTCGTCGGGCACGCCGCACACGGCCAGCACCTTCGCCAGCGCCGGCGCGCAACCGGAGGGGACCGACTCGGCGACCTCGAGCAGCCCGGCGGAGGCGGCCGCCTGGAACGCGCGCAGCTCCGTCTCGCAGCCCGCGCGCGCCCGACGCAGGCAGTCGGCCGGAGGCGCGGCGTCGAAGCCGGGGACGTCGTTGCAGCCGCAGGCGGCCGAGGCCTCGCACACGGCGGCGGCCAGCTCGGGGCACCAGGCCTCCGCCAGCGCGTGCAGCGCCTCGTTCGTCCAGGGGTCGCCATCCGGCGCGTCGAGCCCGTCGTCGGCCCTCACGTCGTCGGCAGCGTCCGCCTGGACGTCACCCTCGCCGCCCCCCTTCTTCCTGCCGCCGCCGCACGCCACCACCAGCGCCAACCCGACCAGACCAACGCACCACACCGCAGACCGCGCCATGCCACATCACCCCCCGTCGCGATGCCACACCCTGACCGACCGTCGCCCCGTCGCGTCCGCGCGGCGGCGCCCGCTCGCCTCCGTATCAGGTCGGCGCGGTCGACGGAAGCGGGCATCGCGCGGGGTCTCGCGGTTGCGGGCCGGTCAGCGCGGACCGGCCGCGGGAGGGGCCCGCAGGCCGTCGAGGACCAGGCTGGCCAGGGCGGTGGGGAGGGTCAGCGGCGGGCCCACGTCCTCGCCGCGGAGGACGCCGAGGAGCAGGCGCTCGGCGGCGCCGACGACGGCCAGGGAGCTGGTGCGAGGGTCGAAGGGACGGAGCAGCGCGTGGGCGCGGGCGGCCTCGGTGAGGGCCAGGGCGCGCTGATCGATGGCGCGGGCCAGCTCGCTGACGGGCCGGCGGGCGCCGACGGCCGGGGCGCGGGCTTCCTGGAGGTAGAGCAGCACCACGGCGCGGTGGGCCGGGAGAAGCTGGGCGAGGCCCGCGCCGAGGCGCTGATAGGCCGGGAGCAGCGCCTCGGCGTGGTGGGCCTCGGACAGGGCCCTGGCGCAGGCGTCCAGGGCCTCGAGGACGGCGTCGCGCACGGGGGCGAAGAGCGTGGCGACCAACTCCTCCTTGTCCTTGAAGTAGCGGTAGAAGCTGGCCTTGGCCACGCCGGCACGGCTGGCGATGGCGTCGATGGTGACCGGGTTGATGCCCTGCTCCAGGAAGAGAGCGAGGCCTGCGGCGCAGAGGTCCTGGGTGCGCTGGCGGCGGTTGGCGTCCCGCTTGCCGCCGGGCGGGCCGGGTCTGGACTCGGGCACTCGCGGCGGCACCGGGCCACGGCGGGAGGGAGGGCGCTTGGAGTCGGTGCGGCGGCTCATGGTCTCCAGGGTCACCGGAACGGGCGCCTGCGTCCACCGCCGCGCGGCCGCGCGTCCGGCGCTCGCGGGGCCGAAGGGGCTGAAGCTCTGGCGCCGTCCGACCGATAGGGCTCGGGGAGGTGGAGGGATCGCGATGGACGCTACGATGCACAACCAGCTCAGCGTGTTCGTGCTGACGCCCAAGGGCGAGCTGCCCGCGGTGCTCCTCGACACCCACCCCGGCGGCCTGTCGGTGCGGGTGGCCGCGATGACCCAGCGCGTCGGGCCCGAGCTGCGTCTCGGGTTCATCATGGAGGGCGCGCAGAGGGCGCGGCTGCAGCTCCTCTGCTCGGTGGTGGACCTGAGCCATGAGCTGAACGCGGTGCGGCTGAGCCTGCAGGCTCGCGTTCTGCACAGCCCGGACGGCAAGGCGTGCATGACCGAGTTCCTCGAGCGGATCCTGCGGCGCGGGGGCGGCGGCCAGATCCGAGGCTCGGAGTCCGGCGGGTGGTACCTGGACCTGCGCGACGACGCGGCGGGGCCCATCTCGCGACGGTTCGGCGAGGCGGGCGAGCACAAGGAGCGTGGCGCCCTGTCCAAGGCGGAGCGCGTGGCCGCGGAGCGGGCGACCAGCGATCTGCTGCACGGCATGGACAGCCCGACGCGGCGGGCCCAGCGCGAGGTCGCCGAGAGCGACTGGGTGGCCGTGCGCCTGGGCGCGGCGCTGCACGCTGGCGGGGCGATGCGCCCGGCGGGGATCTACCGGCTGAGCGTCGACGGGCGGCACATGGAGCTGCGCACGACCGGGACGGCGCTCGAGCGCTTCGACTCGGTGGCGCTGCTGACGCTGGTGCGCGTGCGGCTCCAGTCGACGCGGGTCTTCGTGACCGGCACGGTGAGCTGGGCCGTCCAGGACAGCGCCGGGAGCGGCGAGGTGCGCTTCGGGCTGCGGCTGAGCGGCTCGGTGGCGCCCGATCTCATCGAGTGCCTCCGCGAGCACGCCGCCGCAGAGCGAGGCGAGGACGCGGCGCTCGAGCTGGCCACCGGCACCGGGGACTGAATCGAGGGTGCTCCGCGCGCGGTGTCGGCATACGAGCAGGACGGGCCGGACGCCTCGCGGCGGTAGCCCCGTGACTGCATCCCACGTCCGCCGCGCGCGCCCGACCTCGGCCTGTCTCGGGCGCAGTCCCAGAGCAAGACGCGGGCCAACACTCTCAGGGGGCGCCGCTTGCTGGCGCCGGGCCGCCGAGAGGGCGAAGCGATCGGCCGATGCTGCCCCAGCACGGCACGCTCACCCGGGGCGCTGTACCGATCCAGGGCAGCGCGCTTTTTCCTGGATCCCGGGCGCGGGCCCAGTCAAAATAGCGACCATCTGGTCACCTTATTTCGGGTCGACCCTCCCAACGGAGCGCGCGATGATCGGCATCCCTCTCGGCCTGCTCTACGCGAACGCCTCGGAGTGGTTCATCCACAAGCACGTGCTGCACGGCTTGGGACGCAACCGCAAGAGCTTCTGGTCCTTCCACTGGCACGAGCACCATCGGCAGGTGCGCCAGAATGAACACCATGACCCCGACTACGAGCGCTCGCTCTGGGGCTGGCACGCCCAGAGCAAGGAGGCGCTGACCCTGACGCTGGCGGTCGCGGCCCATCTGCCCCTGGCGCCGATCGCGCCCTTCTTCACGGGGACGCTGGCGCTGTCGGCGTGGAACTACTACCGCGTGCACAAGCGCTCGCACCTGGACCCGGAGTGGGCGCGGCGGCGGCTGCCGTGGCACTACGACCACCACATGGGGCCCGACCAGAACGCCAACTGGTGCGTGTCCTGGCCGCTCTTCGACCACCTCATGGGCACGCGACAGCCCTACGTGGGCACCGAGCGGGAGGCTCGGGACCGCGACCGGCGGCGCGCGCGCGAGGAGCGGGTGGCCGCCGCGGCCTGAGCCGGGGACGGCTCGGCGCGCGCGGGTGCGGGGTGGCGGGGACGCACGGGACCGGGTTGCGACAACGCCTCGCCCGGCCGGGGCGCTACGGCTATGCTCCGGCGCGGACGGAGGCAGGCGATGATGGCGCGCGGGCGGTGGTGCGGGTTGGTGGCGGCGGTGTGGCTGGCCGGGTGTGGCGGCGGCGGGGCGGCCGGGGACGCGGGGGCGGATGCTCGGGCGGAGGCCGGGGCCGGGGCCGAGACCGAGGCCGGGGCCGAGACCGAGGCCGGGGCCGAGGCCGGGGCCGAGACCGGGGCCGAGGCCGAGGCCGGGGCCGAGACCGGGGCCGAGACCGAGGCCGGGGCCGAGACCGAGGCCGGGGCCGAGACCGAGACCGGGGCGGAGACCGGGGGCGGTGACTCGCTGGAGGAGGTGGGGCCCGACGCCGATGGGGGCGCCGTGTTCTGTACCAAGGGCGTCGTGGCTTGCGCCGGGGACGCGCTGACGGAGTGCGTGGACCCGTCGAAGCCGCCGCTGGTGCTGGTGAATTGCGCGCTCGGCTGTGACGCGGAGGCCGGGGCCTGCGAGACCGCTTGCTCGCCGGGTGAGGTGCTGCCCTGCAAGGACGGGCTGACCCGGCGTTGCTCGGCCGACGGCTCGATGGCGGTCACGGTGTCGCGGTGCCTCGCGGCCTGCGCCGCGGACGGGGTGAGCTGCGCGCCGCTCGGTGAGGCCGATCGCCTGCTGCCCACCGGCGACGGGGACATCGACGAGGTGGACCGCTTCGCCGCGGACGGTAGCGGCGAGACCTTGGGGATCGCCTGGTCGCGGGTGCTGGCGCCGACCTTGCGGCTGCTGGTCACGGACCTCGACGGCAACCTGCTCTTCGGGCCGCTGGAGCTGCCCGGGGCGCAGGGCATCCAGCCCACCTCCATCCAGGTGGTCGGGCGCCCCGGCGGCGGCTTCGGCGTGATGGCGCTCGAGGCCGACGTCGACGCGGGCCAGGCGACCTTCACCCTGTGGCGGGTGGACCCGGGCGCGCCGCCCGTCGCCACGCTGGTCATCGCCGATGCGCACCGCAGCCTGCCGTCGCTGGTGGCGCTGGGTGACGCCCTGGCGGTCTACTCGCTGGGCAGCAGCTCGGGCGGCGACATCCTGCAGCGGCAGCTCTTCGTGCCGGACGTCGCGCCCGGCGCGCTCGAGGACGTGGACCCCACCGCCGCCAGCCGCTACGACGTGGCCGCGGTGCGCACCGGCCTCGACACGGCCGATGTCTACGCGCCGATCGACGGCGGCGTGCGGCTGAGCAGCAGCAGCCTGTCCCAGCCCGTGGGCAGCTCCAAGGGCATCGGCAGCGACGAGCTGCTCATCGCCGGCGCCTCGGGCGCGACGGGGCGCTCGGCCGTGCTGGCGCTGCGCTTCCCCGAGGTCGGCTCCGAGGACCTCGCCTACCGGATCGAGGGCGAGGGCGGCGGCCCGTGGGTCACCGTCGGCAGCCTCGACGTCATCGACTGGGCTCAGCTCGCCCTGGGCTCCGGCGGCGTCCGCGTCGTCACCCAGGACCCGGAGGGCGCGCTGTGGGCCGCGGCCGGCAGCGGTACCAGCCTGGGCGCGGCGAAGTCGGTGTGGACGCCGACGGCCGGCGCGGTGCGTGACGACTTCCGGCTGGTGCGCAGCGACGCGCTGGAGACGCCGCGGCTGGTGACCCTGGGCAGGGACTCGGCGACGGAGGCGGCCCAGCTGCGGATCCGGCTCTTGCCGGCGCCCTGAGATGACGCGGGCCTGACGCGGCGAGAGCGCGTCATCGCCGCGTCATCGCCGCGTCAATCGGGCAGCGGCGCCTCGTCCGGGCAGCCGTCCAGATCCAGGTAGCCGTTGTAGGTCTCGGGATCGGTCGGGCACCGATCGACCGCGTCGGGGATGCCGTCGCCGTCGTGGTCGGGGGCGCCGCCCTCGCCTTCCGGACAGCCGTCCTCATCGTCGACGCCGTTGAAGTCCTCGGCCCGGTTCGGGCAGTTGTCGAGCTCGTCGGGCATGCCGTCCTGGTCGTTGTCCAGGTCGGGGCAGCCGTCCATGTCGGCGAAGCCGTCCAGGTCCTCGGGCTCGCGCACGCACCGGTCCACCCCGTCGGCGATGCCGTCGCCGTCGAGGTCCTCGGAGCGCGGCGCCCACTGGACGCCCAGCATGAAGCGGAAGCTCGGCGTGCCGACGCCGCGCACCAACCCCAGGCTGGCCGCGGCCTGGGCGCTGAGGGAGGGCAGGAACCACCACTTCGGGCCGAACATCGCCTCGAGGGAGCTGGTGCTGTCGCTCTGGAACACCGCGTCCACCGGCGTGTGGCCGAAGAGCTCCGACGCCACGCTGAGGCGGTCGCGGGCGAGGAAGACCTCGAGGCCCAGGCCGTATGTGAGCTCGTGCTGGATGCTGGCGGTGAGGAACTTCGCCTCCTTGGTGCGCACGTGCGCGCCGAGGTTGAGGCTCACCACGGTGCGTGAGGTGCGCCAGTCGACGATGGCGTCCAGCAGGATCCCGACGCCGGGGTCGCCGCGGAAGGCCGCCTCGTCGCCGGTCGGCGCGCTGATGCCCGCGCTGACGGCCACGCCGAGCCCGCCCAGGGCGTTGTCGAGCAGGCGCACGCGCCCGCGCAGGAGCAGGTCGCCGATGGCCGCGCCCGAGAGCGGGGTGACCGACGAGGTGCCCGAGCTGCTGTCGGCCGCCAGGGCGACGGGCATCGAGAGCTCCACCTGGGCGCGCCCGAAGAGGCCGACGCCCACGTTGAGGTCGAGCACGTGCGACAGGTTCAGCACCCGCTCGGTGTAGCGGCCGGCGGTCACCGTGAGGCTGTCGGTCTCGAGGTGGTAGATGAGCGAGCCGTAGGGCTTCCAGGCCGGCGTCACCTGCGTCTCCTGGACGCTCCACACGCGGTGGTGGCCCCCGGCCGGCGAGAAGGAGCCGGCGTTGAACGAGCCCGTGGCCTGGGCGCGGGCGTCACCAGCCGTCGCCAGCGACGCGCCCAGCCCCAGCAGCAGCGCGAGCGTCGCCCCGCGGCGCCGGAGCAGCGCCATGGCCAGCAGGGCCAGCAGCACCACCGCCAGCCCCAGGTCCTGGCCCCCGGCCGCCCCGCAGCCCACGAAGTTCTCACCGCGCACATCGGCCACCGAGAAGTCGTCGCCGGGCTCGTTGGGATCGGTGCCGTTGTCGACCTCGATGCCGTCGGGCACGCCGCCCGCGTCCGTGTCCGGGTCGAGGGGGTCGGTGGGCGCGAAGCTCAGCACGCCCTCGACCTCCTGCAGGTCGGTCAGGCCGTCGCCGTCGGTGTCGGGCAGCCGCGGGTCGGTCCCCAGCTCCCGCTCCAGCCGGTCGCTGAGCCCGTCCCCGTCGGTGTCCACCAGCCCGTCGCTGGGGTCGAGCGGGTTCGTCTCACCCTCGTCGACGCGCCCGTTCGCGTTCAGGTCCTCGCCCGGCTCGCAGATGCTCCGCACGCTCTGCGGGCCGTCGCAGAGGCCGTCGCCGTCGTCGTCCGGGTCCTTGGGATCCGTCGTCGTCGAGGGATCCAGGTCGGGCTGGAAGATGCCGAGATCGGTGTCCGCGGTCGGTGTGGTCAGCCCGAACTCGGTGCCGTCGGCCACCCCGTCGCCGTCGGTGTCGCGGTTGTTCGGGTCGGTGCCCAGGCTGGCCTCCTGGCCGTCGGGCAGCCCGTCGTCGTCGCTGTCGGCGTCGCGCGGGTCGGTGCCGTCGGCCAGCTCGGCCACGTCGGACAACCCGTCGCCGTCGTCGTCTGGATCGGCACAGTTCAGCAGGTCGTCCCCGTCGAAGTCGGCGACCCCGTCCGCGTCGGGGGCGCTGTCCTCGTTGCGCGGGTCGGTGCCGCAGGCCAGCTCGTCGAGGTCGACGAAGCCGTCGTTGTCGTCGTCCGCGTCGGCGCAGTTGATGGCGCCGTCGCCGTCGAGATCGGCCAGGTCGGCGAAGCTCGGTGTCGACTCGTTGGACTTGGGGTCGAAGCCGCAGAAGTTCTCGACGCCGTCCGGCACCCCGTCGCCGTCGGAGTCCACCTGGCTGCCGTCGCAGATGCCGTCGACGTTGCGGTCCACCGGCGCCGACTTCGGATCGAGCGGGTTCGTCTTGCAGCCCACCTCGAAGCCGTCGTCGGCGGGCGTCCCGTCGAAGCTCAGGTCACCGTCCGAGTTGGCCAGCACCGGGTTGGTCTCGCCCGGGTCGACGATCCCGTTGTGGTTCGCGTCCTCGGCCCCGTCCTGCAGCCCGTCGGTGTCGGTGTCGGACAGCCACCCCAGGGTCGGCTCGCAGTCGCCCTCGGGCACCGGATAGCAGCTCGTCGCCTCGAAGAGGTCGTCGAGACCGTCCCCGTCGGTGTCCGGCTTGATCGGCGAGGTCTCGTTGGACTGCGTCACGCCGTCGTGGTTGGCGTCCTCCTCGCCATCCTCCAGCCCGTCGGCGTCGGAGTCCTTGACGCGCGGGTTGCTGCCCAGCGACGCCTCCGCCGCATCGGAGAGCCCGTCGTCGTCGTCGTCCTCGTCCACGCAGTTCGACAGGCCGTCGCCGTCGGTGTCGACCAGGTCGATCTCGAGCGGCTTGGAGAGCTTGTCCTTGGGATCGGTGTTGCAGGCCAGCTCCTGGGTGTCGGGCGAGCCGTCGCCGTCGTCGTCCTGGTCGTTGGCGTCGCAGATCGAGTCACCGTCGGTGTCCACCGGCGTGCTCAGCGGGTCCATGGGATCGGCGCCACACGGCGGCTCCAGCGCGTTGTCCCAACCGTCGCCGTCGATGTCGGGGTCCCGGCTGTCGCAGATCAGATCGCTGTCCACGTCGCCGGGCGTCGACTGGGGATCCTTGGGGTCGGTCCCGCAGAAGAGCTCGGCGGCCGTGGACCACCCGTCGTCGTCGGGGTCGCCGTCGGGGTCGATGGCGTCGCACAGGCCGTCGCCGTCGAGGTCCACCGGCGTGTCGGCGGCGTCGAGCGGGTCGGTGCCGCAGAGCAGCTCGGTGCCGTCGAGCCAGCCGTCGTCGTCGTCGTCCCCGTCCACCGCGTCGCACTGCCCGTCGAGGTCCGTGTCCACCGGGACGCTGTTGACGTCAGCCGGGTTGGTGTTGCACTGCACCTCGATGGCATCCAGCCAGTCGTCGCCGTCGTCGTCGCTGTCGACCGCGTCGCAGATGAGGTCGTCGTCCAGGTCCTGCCCGAACACCGTCGGGTTGGACTCGAAGACGGCGGGGTCGGTGCCGCACAGGCTCTCGGCCGCGTTCGACCACCCGTCGCCGTCGCTGTCCTGGTCCAGCACGTCGCACTGGCCGTTGTCGTCCAGGTCGGGCGGCAGATCCAGCGGGTCGTTGGGGTCGGTGCCGCACAGGTTCTCGTCGGCGTCGCTCCAGCCGTCGCCGTCGTCGTCGGTGTCCAGCGCGTCGCACACGCCGTCGCCGTCCACGTCCAGCCCCGAGTCGGTCGGGTTCGACGCCGGGTTCGACGCGTCGGTGCCGCACAGCTCCTCGAGGGAGTTGGTCCAATCGTCCCCGTCGACGTCGCCGTCGAGCGGGTCGCAGATGCCGTCGCCGTCCAGGTCGTGGGCCGCGTCGACCGGCGTCTCGGTCGCGTCGACGCCGCTCGACCCGCAGGTGGCCTCCAGCGTGTCGTTGTAGCCGTCATCGTCGTCATCGGTGTCGATGGCGTCGCACTGGGTGTCGTTGTCGGTGTCCAGCGGCACCTTGGTCCCGTCCAGCGGGTCGCTGCCGCAGATCAGCTCCTGCACGTCGCTGAAGAAGTCGCCGTCGTCGTCGGTGTCCACGCAGTTCGGCTTGTCGTCCTGGTCGACGTCGTCGGCCTGTCCCGGCGCGGGCGTGTCGTTGGGGTTCAGCGGGTCGCTGCCGCAGTCGATCTCGAAGCCGTTGCCCACCATGTCGGCGTCGAAGTCCTGGAAGCGACAGGCCGACGCGGCGATGCAGTCCGGATCGAAGCAGTCCAGCAGGCCGTCGGTGTCGTCGTCCACGGCGTTGCCGCACTTCACCTCCTTGCCGCCGCAGGCGTCCTCGGCCAGGTCGGGCACGCCGTTGCAGTCGGCGTCGATGACCGCGGGGTTCGAGCAGTTCTTCGCCGCGCCCGGGTGGATGGTCGCGTCGTTCTTCGCGTTCGGGTCCAGCGGGCAGAGCGCCGCCTCGTCCACATCGGCCAGCCCGTCGCCGTCGTCGTCGCCGTCGACGCAGTTGATGTCGTCGTCGTGGTCGGGGTCGGCCACCTGGTCGGCGGTGGGCTCGTCGTCGAAGTCCAGGGCGTTGGTGCCGCAGAGCACCTCATCGCCGTTGGTGGCGCCGTCGCTGTCGAAGTCCGCGTCGACGCAGGCCAGGCTGGTCACGCATTGCGGGTCGTCGCAGTCGGTGAGGCCGTCCTGGTCCTCGTCGATGCCCGAGCCGCAGATCTCGCCGCAGGTCACCTTCACGGCGACGTCGGTGCCGGGGCCCTCGGCGCAGGCGCCGACCGCGTCCAGCACCAGGAACACGTCCTGCCCGCCGGTCACCGCCAGCGTGCCCACGCCGCCCGACGAGCAGCCGGTGGCGATGGACGAGGTGACGCCGGCGCAGGAGCCGGTGGTGCAGGAGCTGCCGAGCACGCTGGCGCTGTAGCGGCCGGTGCCCTGGTTGGTGACGGTGATGGTGACGGTCTCGGAGAGATCCGGGGTGAAGCGCAGCACCCCGTCGCGCCCGCCCGCCGAGCCGCAGGCGAAGTCGTCCTGGGTGGGCGCCAGGACCACGGTCTCACCGCAGGCGATGGGCGCCGCGCGCTCGCAGATCTCGGCGTCGCAGACGGCGGCCGTCGCGCAGGGCCCGTCGGAGCAGTCGAGGTGACCGTCGCAGTCGTTGTCGAGCCCGTCCCCGCAGGTCGCCCCGTCCGCGGCACCCTCGACGGCGTCGGGGTGCACGAAGTCGCGGCTGTCGTCGCAGTCCACGTCGAGGCAGGTGGCCTCGCCCGGCGGCAGCAGCGGCGAGGTGGTGCCGTAGCCGTCCTGGTCCTTGTCGATGCAGCCGTCGCGGCAGTCGGGGACGTTGTCCTCGTCGAGGTCGCTGCAGTCGGTGCTGCAGCGCTGGTCGTTCGGCTCGCAGTCCTGGGCGTCGCAGACGTCGTCGTGGTCGGTGTCGGTGAGGTCCTGGTCGGTCTGGCCGTCGCAGTCGTCGTCGACGCCGTCGCAGGCGAACTCGGCGCAGGGCCCGAAGGCGTGCGGGGTGCCCCGGTGCTTGCCCGAGTTCGAGTAGTCCTGGGCCGGTCCGGCGAGGCACCACGCGGCGCCGGAGCTCTTGCTGCCGAAGGGCACGCCGGCCACCGGCTGGTCGATGAGCATCAGCGAGCGCCCGACGCCGTCGGTGTCGGTCTGGGCCAGCTCGCAGCCGAAGCCGGCGCGGAGGTCCACCACGTCGATGAGCGAGCCGCCGCCGTCGGACAGGGTGACCCGCTCGTTGGTCAGCGAGAGCTGGAGATCCGAGGAGCAGGTCGCGTCGGGCAGCACGTTGTCGGCGCCGAGCTCCGGCCCGAAGGCGATGACGAAGAAGCCGCCCGCGGGCACCTCGGTGCCGGTGAGGATGGTGCAGTCGGCGGGGTCGGACACGTCGACGCTGACGCCGAAGAGGTTGGTGACCTGGAGCCCGAGCAGGCCCACGTCCACCGCGCCGGTGGAGGCGTTGTAGATCTCGATCCACTGCTCGGCGGCGTTGCCGTTGGGCTTGGGCAGGTGGAGCTCCGTCAGGTGCAGGGCGCCGGACTCCAGCGCGCAGTCGGCCGAGCAGCCGTCGCCCGGAACGATGTCGCCGTCGTCGCAGCTCTCGCCGGCGCCGATGACGCCGTCGCCGCACACGCTGCACAGCGGCTCTTCCAGGTCGCCGAGCCCGTTGCAGTTGTTGTCGGCCGTGCCGCCGCCCGCGCCGCACACCTCCGGCTGGGCCGGGTGGGTGACCGGATCGGTGTCCAGGCAGTCGGCCTCGCTCTGGGCGCACTGGGACAGGTCGTTGAAGGGGGCCGGCCGCGTGGCGTCGCCGAAGCCGTCCTGGTCCACGTCGACGCAGTGGTCGCAGCTCCCGCCCGAGGACTCGGAGAGCCCGTCGCGGTCGACGTCGCTCTGCACGGCCACCCGCTCGATGAAGAGGCCCGCGTTGGCGTTCGCGGTGCCGTCGACGGTGTCGTAGAAGATCACGACGGTCAGCGGGCCGCCCACCGCCGACGTCGGCACGGGCAGGTGCAGGCGGTCGTAGCCGCTGGCGGCGTTCTCGACCAGCGGGTGGATGGTGGGCGTGTTCTGTCCCGTGGAGAACTGCTGGTTCTCCGGGTGGGCCGCGTCGCAGTTGGCGTTGGCCGTGTCGAAGCAGACGCCGAAGATGTCCTTGGTGGTCGTCGGCTGGCCGGCCAGCAGATAGGTGATGGTGATCTCCGGCGCCAGCAGCCCGGTCGGGATGTCCACCGTGCGCCGCAGCCAGCCGCGGAGCTGGCCGGTGCCGGCCGTGTCGACGTTGCCGTTGAGCACCGTCTCCCAGCCTCGCGCCGCGCGCGCCGTGTTGAAGCCGGTCTCGAAGAGCGGGCCCTCGGGCACCCAGCCGCCGCCGCCGCTGGCGAAGGTGAAGGTCTTGCCGCAGGCCCCGCAGAAGAGGTCGCCGGCGCACTGGGCGTCGGCGCAGTCGGCGGCCAGGTCGCCGTTGTCGTCGACGCCGTTGGCGCAGTCCTCGCTGCCGCAGCCCGGGTCGCCGCCGTCGGTCTGACCGTTGCAGTCGTTGTCGATGGCGTCGGCGCAGACGCCCGGGATGGCCTTGTCCTCGGCCGCGCCGGGGTTGACGAAGAAGCCGATGCTGGCGTCGTCCCGGCAGTCGTCGCCGCCCAGCGAGCACTGGCTCGGGTCGGGGCTGCGCGGGTCTCCGTAGCCGTCGCCGTCGGCGTCCCAGCAGGGGTCGCAGCTCGGGTCGGCGCCCTCGAGCTGGCCGTCCTGGTCCACGTCGCTGGCCAGGGCCACGCGCGTGATGCGGGCGCCGTCGTTGGCGTTGTCGGCCGCGTCGACCGTGTCGTAGAGGATGGTGACCTGGATGTCCTGGCCGGCGTAGGCGGTGAGGTCCACCGTGCCCGTGGTGAAGGCGCCCGGTGTCGAGGCCAGGGTCACGGCGCCGACGGTCGAGAAGCGGCAGGTGGGCTGGTTGATGCACACCATCAGCTTGTCGGTGCCGGGGTTGGCGTCGCCGGCGTGGCGGTAGGTGACCGAGAGCGTCGGCTTGGGGCCGCCGACCGCGGCCGCCGGGACCGAGGTCAGGACGTGGAGGCGCGCGACGTAGACGCCGCCGGGCGTCCCGCTGGCCGGGTTCGGGAAGGAGGCCACCTGGCCGGTGCCCGCGGTGCGCCACTCGCCGGACGCCGGGACGTATTGCCACAGGTCGGAGGCGCCGTTGTCGGTGAACCAGGTGGCCGGGCCGTGCTCGAAGGTCCAGTCGGTGCTGCAGGGCTGGCAGAAGGCGTCGGCGGCGCAGGTCAGGTCGGCGCAGTCGGTGTTGCCGTCGGAGTTGTCGTCGACGCCGTCGGCGCAGTCCTCCTGGCACTCGGAGTCGACGAGATCCGTCTGGCCGTCGCAGTCGTCGTCGACGGCGCCGGTGCAGATCTCGGCGGCGTCGGGGCGGATGGCCGCCAGGTCGTCGTTGCAGTCGACGGAGGCACCGTTGGGGCAGGACGAGGGCACCACCGAGAGGGCGCTGCCGAAGCCGTCCTCGTCGACGTCGATGCAGGGGTCGCAGCCCGCCTGGGTCTGCAGCTCGCGCAGGCCGTCGTCGTCGACGTCGCTGCCCACCGTGACGCCGCCCACGTAGAGGCCGGGGAAGGCGTTGTTGCTGGCGTTGGTGACGAAGCGGATCGTCACGTAGCGGATCTGGCCCGCCGAGGCGCTGACGTCGATGGGGAGGTCGGTGACCGTGGGGGTGGGGACGCAGGTCTGGACCAGCGGCGTGGCGGCCGAGATGTCGGCCGTGGGCGTGACGTAGACCCGCATGCAGTCGGCGCTGCCGTCGCCCGAGAGCTTGTAGCGCACGGTGAGCCGCGGCTGGGGGGCGTCGGCGACCGTCGGGATCTTCACCCGGCGGGCGATGCGGGTGTCGACCGCCGAGGCGGGCAGGTTGGAGCCCAGCGCCGTCTCGAAGCCGGGGCCGCCACCGAAGGCGCTGGCGCCGTAGCTGAAGGCACCCGGCGCTCCGCCGGAGACGACGAAGTCCTCGCCGGTGGACGCGAAGGTGTGCGCCGTGCCGCAGGTGGCCACGCAGGCGGTCGGCGCCACGCCGCTGCAGGTGTAGCCGGTCTCGAGGGTGCAGGTGCTCGAGCAGCCGTCCAGCGCCGCGGTGCCGCCGTCGTCGCAGTGCTCGCCGTCGGAGTCGGTGCGCACGCCGTCGCCGCAGGCGCGCACCGTGACGGTGACCGTCGCCTGGTCGGTGCCGCCCTTCTGGTCCGACACCGTGTAGAGGAAGCTGGTGACGCCGAAGAAGAGGCCGGTGCGCTGGAAGGTGACCTTCTTCTGGTCCGCGGAGATGATCACCGTGCCGCCGGCCGGCTGGGTCACGCTCGAGACGATGAGGTCGTCGCCGTCCACGGCCGTGTCGACGTCGGAGTCGTTGCCGAGCACCAGGATGTCCACCGGCGTGCCCTGGTAGGTGTCGCCGGCGTCATCGACCGCCACGGGCGGGTCGTTCTGGGCCACCACGGTCAGGTTCACGGTCGCGGTCGAGGTGACGTGGGCGAGGTCCTCGATGGTGTACGTGAAGCTCGCCGGGCCATGGTAGTTCAGCGTCGGCGTGAAGGTGACGCTGCCGTTGGGGTTCTTGACCACGGTGCCGTGCTGGGGTGCTTGGGCCGAGAGCACCGAGAGCACGTCGGGCACCGCGTCGGCCAGGTCGGGATCGGTGTCGTTGGCCAGCAGGGTCGCCGCCGTGAGCGTGATCGCCGTGTCCTCGTTGGTGTTGCCGCCGTTGTCCGCGACGGCCACCGGAGGATCGTTGACCTTGGCGACCACCAGGGTCACGGTCGCCTGCGCCGTGCCGCCGCGCCCGTCGGTGATGGTGTAGGTGAAGGTGACGTTGCCGTTGAAGTGCTGCGGCGGGTTGTAGGTGTAGCTGCCGCCGCCGTTGTCGACGATGGCGCCCACCGAGGGCGCGCCGACCGACGCCACGGTCGGCGTGTCGTCGGGGTCGGAGTCGTTGGCCAGCAGGTTTGCGGCGGTGAAGTTCTTCGGAGTGTCCTCGGTCGCGGGCAGCGAGTCGTCGACGGCCACCGGCGGCTGATTGACCGGCACCGTCGCGACCTTCGTGTTGTTGACCAGCGACGGGTCGGGCGTGCTGGAGCTGGCGACCGCCGTGGCCGTCACCGTCCCGTTGGCGCCCGGGCCCGCGTGGGCGGTGAGGGTGAAGCTGGCCGAGCCGGTGGGTGAGCTCAAGGTGCCGAGGGCGCAGTTGTAGCCGCCCGCGCCGAAGGTGCAGCCGCCGGTGTCCGAGTCGTAGACGAGCTGCGCGCCCAGGGTGACCTTCACGGTGGCCGCGGAGGCGTTCGAAGGCCCGCTGTTGCTCACATGGACCGTGTAGACGATGGTCCCGCCGGGGAGGGTCAGCGCCACGTCCGGCGTGATGGTCGTCGCCAGGTCGGCTCCGGTCTGGACCGTGGTGCCCTCGGAGTCCGACTCGTCGCCGGGGCCTCCCTCGGTGGAGTCGGAGGCGACGGTCGCCTGGACGATGAGCGCGGTCCCGTTGGCGGTGGCCGCCGGGACGGAGACGGTGAAGACGCGGGAGGCCGAGCCGCCCGCCACGACGGTGCCGACCGCGCATTCGTACCGACCGGGCACCGCCGCGAAGACGCAGCCCGGTGGCACGGTGGTCACGGTGGTGGCGCCGCCCGGCGGCTTGAACGTGGCGACCACCGAGGCGGCGTCCGAGGGCCCCCCGTTGGTGACGCTGACCGTGTAGTCGACGGTCTGTCCGGCGCTGACCGGGTCGACGCTGTCGCCCACCGAGACGCCCATGTCGCTGACCCGGACCACGTTGGTGGTGATGGGGCCGCTGCCCGTGGTGCCGTCCGGGTCGTTGGTGGCGGCGCTCACGGTGGCGGAGGTGTTGAGCGCCACGGCCGCCGGATGGCTGGCGGCGATGAGGAAGGTCACGTCGGCGCTGGCCGGGGTGACGGTGTCGACGGTGCCCAGGCTGCAGTTCACGAAGGCTCCGGCGAGGGCGCACCCGCCGCTGGAGCTGCCCGGGACGAAGGTGGCGTCGGGGGGGACGGCGAGGCTGGCGACCGTGGTGAAGGCCGCGTCCGGGCCGGCGTTGGAGACCGTCATCGTGTAGGTGACCGTCTCGCCGGCGACGACCGGGTCGGGGTCGTCGTCGACCACGACCGAGAGGTCCGCGGCGGGGTCGACGATGGTCACGGCGTAGTCCTCGACCTCACCATCGGTGGCAGCGCCGGCCGGGCCGAGGCCCGCCTGGGTGCTGATGCGGAAGCGGGCGTGGCTGGCGCCGAGGCTGGCGCCGGCGGGCACGGTGAGCGCTATCTGCTGCGAGCCCGGCGTCGCTGTCAGGTCGGTGGCGACGCGCTCGGAGGGTTCGTCGAAGGCGCCGTTGCGGTTCCAGTCGACCCAGCCGCTGATCTTGCCGGCGGCGGACGGCGTCAAGGTGATGGTCGCGCTGCGGCCCCGCTTGAGCGCCGTGAAGGCCACGCCGTCCTCGTCCGCGCCGTCACCGTTCGCCGCGGCGCCCGGCACGCCGTCGGACTCGCCGTCGCGGGTGGCGCCGAGCCGAACGCCCGTCGCCGTGTGCCGCGCGCCGTCCGAGGCCAGCAGCGTCTTGAAGGTGTCGGGCGCGTCGCCGAAATCCCAGGGCTCGGCGATGGTCAGCGCGTAGTCCTCCACCTCGCCGTCGTTGGCCAGGCCGGTGGAGGCCAGCCCGCCGGCGGTCGAGAGCCGGAAGCGGGCGAAGGTGGCGCCGGCGGTGGCGCCGAGCGGGATGGAGAGCACCAGCGGCGTGGCGCCGGGGACCACCGAGGCGCCGCTGAGGAGCTTCTCGCCCGCATCGGCGAAGCTGCCGTTGGCGTTCAGGTCCACCCAGGCGTCCACCTTGCCCACGCCGGTCGAGATCACCGTGACGCCCAGTGGCTGCCCCGCGCGCGGCGCGCCGCTGAAGGTGATCCCGTCCTCGTCGTCGCCCGCCAGGTCGTCGCCCGTGGCGGTGGCGTTCGGCTGGCCGTCGGGGTCGGCGTCCACCGTGGGGCCCAGCAGCAGCGCGCCGACGATGTGCCGGGCGCCGTCCGACGCCAGCAGCGTCGGGTACGTCGGGTCGGGCGCGTCGCCGAAGTCGCAGATGTCGGCGTGCGCGCAGCCCGAGGCCGGCACGCAGGAGTCGGCGGTGCAGGGCTCGGAGTCGTCGCAGTCGGGCGCCGTCCCGGCCTGGCAGGCGCCGGCGGCGCAGGACTCCGCGCCGTTGCAGGCGTCGCCGTCGTCGCAGTCGGCGGCCGCCACGCAGTCGACCAGGGTGGCCGCCAGGGTCACCAGCCCGAAGGCGACCTCGTCGCGATCGCCGGTGCCGAGGACGTCGTCGGTGCGCCAGTGCAGGTAGTAGAACTCACCCGGCTGGATCGCCAGCCCCGTGATGGTCGGCGTCTTGGGGGTCGCGGCCCAGGCGGGCGCGGCGTCGGCCGTCTCCGGGGTCGTGAGGCTTCCGGCGGCGCCGACGTCGACGAGCCCGGCGGTGGGGCTCGGCGAGTGCCACAGCTGAAGCGCGGTCTGCCGGTCCCCGTCGTTGTAGACGTACCAGGTGTAGGTGAGCGCCAGCTCGCTGATGATCTGCGTCGAGTCGTTCTCGATGCGCAGCACCCAGCCGCCCTCGGTGAGATCATCGTCGGTGGGCTGGCCGCCGAGCGCCGTCTCGACCGCGCCCGTGTCGAAGGCGTACACGCCCCCGTCGACCACCCCGCCGAAGCTGTCGTGCCGGCCGAAGCTGGTGAGCCCCAGCGTGCTGGGGCTGCCTTCGGTGTCGCCGTAGGTCATCGTCCCGCCGGAGACGCCCTGGACGATCCACATGTCGCTGTCGAGCTGGCCGGCGTTGGGCTGCGGTGCGTAGCCGTGGCCGCGGAACCCGGCGAAGCTGAAGCTGCGCACGCTGCTGTCGGCGATGGAGGCGGGGTCGGCGCGGAAGCTGGCGGTCACGACGACATCGGTGAAGCCGATCTCGTCGCCCGGGTCCGCCGGGGCCCCGAAGCCGGCGGTGATGTGCCACTGCAGATAGTAGGACTCGCCGGGCTGGATGCTCAGACCCTCGAGCAGCAGGCTGCGGGCGCCCGGGTCGCCGGCGAAGTCGGTGGTGCGCCAGCCCAGCGCGTCGGCCGTGCCCGGCGACGAGAAGGTGTCCGGGCCGGTGGTGCCGAACGTGGTGAGCGGTGTGAGCGGCCCCGTCGTCGTCGCCGAGTGCCAGAACTCGCCCCGGGTGTAGGCGTCGCCGATGTTGTTGGTCCACCAGGTGAAGTCCACCGTCAGGCTGTCGATGACCTGGGTCGAGTCGTTGGTGACCTTCAGCCAGAACTGCCCGATGCCCGCGACCTCGTTGGCCGGGTAGCCCCCGAGCACGATCTTCGAACCGTCGCCGTTGACGTCGAAGGCGTACACGCCGATGTCGGTGGACGCCCCGCCGAGGCTGAGCCCGCGCGCGAACTCGGCGCCCGCCGGCGTGTCGCCGAACTCCATGGTGGCGCCCCACCCCGTCGTGGTGACGCGCCAGGTGTCCGAGTCGAGCTGGCCCGGGGCGGGAGCGGGTGAGAAGCCCTGGCCGGTGAACGCGGAGAAGTCGACGGCCTGCGGGGTCGCGTCGGTGAGCGAGAGCTGCGCGTGCGCCGAGGGCGACAGGAAGACGAGCACCGCCCAGGGGACGAGCCCCCGAGCCAACCATCTGAGAGGGTGTCCCCACAGCCTCCCGTCGCCTGGCTGGCTCACGGGATTGCAGACACTTGCGCGCCTCGGTTTCATGCTGGGAGCATGCGCCCTCGGCTCGCAAGCGCCTGCAATCACGTCGCCGGCGCCGGGCTCGGTCCGCCTGTGGGAACACCCTCTCACTGCGTCTGCTCCTTTCGGGGCTGGGGGATGTGCGTCGGCCGGCTCGTCGCCGCGGCGCTGCGCTCGGTAGACCCCCCACGACGACGACCCCCCGGCCGCGCCGTCCCCTGTCGATGCTTGCGAATCACTGCAGTACCGGGACGGATCAATGCTAGCAGCGAAACACGGCGGATGAAAGCTGGCCCGGCGCGTGCGCGGGCGCGCGCGGCTTCACCCGGCGGCGGGCGGGTCGAGGAACACCGCGCACAGGGTGTCGAAGTCCTCGACGCCCAGACGCAGCGGCGGCGCGGCGGGCGCAGCGTCGAGCCGCCCGGAGGGGGCGGCCGCCCAGGGTCCGAGGGGCGCGCGGCACCACAGCAGCTCCCGGTCGGAGCGTCCCGGCGGAGCGAGGCCGAGCCAGCGGCCGCCCTCCGCCTCGCCGGCGACCACGCGCGCCGCGGACGCCTCGGCGCGCATGCTGCGCCAGACCCGCTCCTCGGCGGTCACGGTCAGCTTCTGGCCGTCGTAGTGCAGCGCGGCCGGCACCGCCACCGACCGCGCGCGCGGCGCCGCCAGCGCACGTAGCCGCGCCAGGCGGCGTGCGTGCCGCAGGTGCTCCATGGGCAACACCAGCGCCAGGCAGGCGACGGCCAGGCCCACGACGTCGCCGACGGGCCAGGGCAGGCGCACGCCCAGCGCCACGGCGGCCACGAGGATGACCCCGCGTACCACCCACGCGCCCTGGCGGCCGCTGCGCGTGTCGCGCCAGGTGGGCCAGCGCGCGAAGAGCTGCGCGACCGGCGCCACCAGGCGCGCGCCCAGGGACAGGTAGGGCTCGTCGCGGTCGACCGAGCCGTGCAGGCGCAGGGGGCGCTCCGCCGTGACCTTGATCCGCCGCGACCTCCGCCCCCCGGCCCCCAAGCGCGTCACCTCGTCAGAGCGCCGCCAGCGCCGCGTCGTAGTCGGGCTCCTGGACGATCTCCGGCACCAGCTGCGTGTAGCGGACGGTGCCCGACTCGTCGAGCACGATGACCGCGCGCACGCACAGGCCGCGCATGGGGCCCTCGGTGATCTCCGCGCCGTAGTCGCGGGCGAAGCTGGACCGGAAGGTCGAGCCCACCTTCGCGCGCTCGATGCCCTCGGCGCCGCAGAAGCGCTTCTGGGCGAAGGGCAGGTCGGCGGAGACGTTCACGATGACGGTGCCGTCGAGCTTCGCGGCCTCCTCGTTGAACCGCCGCACGCTCATCGCGCAGATCCCGGTGTCGAGGCTCGGGAAGATGTTGAGGATCGCCTTCTGGCCTGCCAGGTCCTGCAAGGTCAGATCGGAGAGGTCGGCGGCCGTGAGCGTGAAGCCGGGCGCCTTGGAGCCCACGGCCGGCAGCTCGCCGGAGGTGGAGATGGGGTTCCCTTTGAGGGTGATCGTGGCCATGACGCGCTCCTGTGGGTCGTGTGGCGTGGAGTCCGACGGTCGGCCAGCGCTCATCGCACAGATGCGCGGGTTTGGCGAGGCCTGCCTTGGCCGGTGCTCGCGTGGTCTCGCGTCGCCTGGCTGGCTCGGGCCCTCCCAGGGACCCGAGCGACTCTGTCCTTCGCGCGCGGCGAGCGCCGTCTGCGCGTGCGGTCCCGAGATGAGAAGCCGTCGCTGACCCCCCGCTCGGTCGGTCGAGGGAGACACCCGCTCGCGCTCGCGGGCGGCGCGGGGAGCGTTGGCCCGTTCCGGCGAATCGCGCTATTCAGTCGCGCGGCGCAGGCGAGCTGGCACGGGGGCCGGGTGACCGACGAGACCGACGAGCAGTTGATGGAGCGCTACGTGGCCGCCGGCGACCGGCGCGCCTTCGAGGAGCTGTTCCGTCGCTACGGTGCCCGTCTGCACGGCTTCTTCCTGCGCTCGGTGGCGTCGACGACCGAGGCCGCCGATCTGGTCCAGCAGACCTTCCTGCACTTCCATCGCGCCCGCCGCGACTTCCGCCACGGCGCGCTGGTGCGCCCGTGGCTCTACACCATCGCCATCAACGTGCGGCGCGAGCTCTTTCGCCGCCGCTCGCGCAAGCCGGAGACCTCCTTCGACCCGGTGGTCCACGGCGAGCCGACCAGCGAGCCCGAGACCACCACCGCGCGCGACCGGCTGGTCCGGCGCGCGCTGGGCGAGCTGCCCGAGCAGCAGCGGGAGGTGATCCTCCTGCACTGGTACGAGGAGCTGAGCTTCCCGGAGATCGCCGAGATGCTCGGCGCCTCGGTGTCCGCCGTGAAGGTGCGCGCCCACCGCGGCTACAAGCTCTTGCGCGACCGGTTGGGTGAGGACTGATGGGCGTCGGAGACAAGGACGCCGACGTCCCGCACGTGGAGCTGGAGGCGCTCGCCCTCGAGGGCTACCGGAGCCGGGCGGCCCTCGACGACGACGCGCTCGACGACCTCTTCGAGCGGGTGGCCCGGACCACCGTCGACCACCGCCCTTCCCTGCGCGACCGCCTCCGCGAGCTGCGCACCCCCGTCCGCGTCGCCCTGAGCGTCCTGCTGGCGGTCGGCCTGGCCGCCGCCGTCCTGGCCGTCGTCGGCATCGCCCCCTCGGTGGCGCAGGCCGGCGCCGCCCGCTTCGCCGTGGCCATCGCCATGGTCGTCGGGTTCATGGCCCTGGCGGTGGCCACCAGCCTGCGCGGCGTGCACCGACGCGGCCTCAGCGCCGCGGCGTGGGCGCTCGCCCTGGTCACCCTGGCGGCACCTCTGGCCCTGAGCGTCATCCCCGGCCTCTGGGGCGGGCGCCCCGCGCCGCACGTCCCGAGCGCCACCCCCACGTTCGGCCTCTACTGCTTCCGCATCGGCATCGTGAGCGCGGTCCTCGTGGGCTTCGTCATCCGGCTCTTCCAGCGCGTCGACCGGCCGACCTCACCGCGCCTCATCGCGCTGGCGGCCGCCGGAGGGCTCGTCGCCTTCGGATCCTCGCAGCTCTACTGCCCCAGCGACGACCTGGTGCACGTCACCATCGGCCACGGGCTGGTCGGCGTTGCGCTGGCCATCCTGCTGCTCGGCGGTGCCTGGGTCGCCCGCGCCTTGCGGCGCTGACGGCCGGGCTGGCTGCTCACTGCGCGTCGCCCGGCTTGATCTCCATCTCCATGTTCATCGACATGGACATCTCCTGCGCCTCGTCCTTGGACGTCATGCGCATGGACGAGTCCGAGCGGATCTTCGTGGTCGACACGGGGACCAGCGCCGTCAGATCCAGCTTCATGTGGCCGCTGCCCTCGCCCACCATCGAGAGCAGCTCCGCGCTCACCCCCGGCGGGAGGCCGGGCGGCTGCATCTGCTGCTTGGGGCCGAGCTGGGAGAGCTTCACGTCCAGCTCCAGGCGGTCTCCGTCGATGGACTCCAGCGTGTACTCGCCCACCTGGTAGATGGTCATGCCGCCCATCTGCATGCGCTGCAGGGCCTGCCAACGCGCGCCCTTCCCGACGGCCTCCTCGGGCAGCGGCACCGACATCTGCCGCATCGACTGCCCCATGGAGTCGACGAGCTGGGCGAGCTGCGGGCTGTCCTTGCCCTCGAGCTCGAAGTGGCCGTCGCGGGTCGCGCCCCGGGCGTCCACCGAGGCCTTGCCGTGCAAGCCGGTCATCGCCGCCAGCGAGGTCTTCAGTCCCTGCGCGACGGTCTCCGAGACCCCCTCCCCGGCCTCGACCTCAGGCGCCGAGGGCACCGAGAACTCATACGAGATCGCGTCTCCTTCGGGCTTCCCCATGGTGATGTCGGCCTTCATGATCATGGCCGGGAGCTTCACCTCCGGCATGCTGCGCTCGCCCACCTTCATGGACATCCCCATCTCCAGCCGCATCACCATCTGGTGCTTGGACTCGGGGCTGTATCGGTAGCGCAGCTCCTTCTTCTCGCCCTCGCCGGCCTCCAGCAGCCGCACCTTGGGGGTGTCCGTCACCTCGGGAAACTCGGTCAGGGACACGCCCGCGACCGCGTCCTGGGCGGCGGGCTCGGCCTTGGCGGGCTCGGCCTTGGCGGGCTCGGCCTTGGCCCCGGTGGCGTCGGCAGCCGCCGGCTCAGCGGCGCCCTCCTTGGCCGCAGGCGCCTGCTCCGCCGAGGCGGTGGCGCCAGGAGCCGCGTCCGGCGCCGCCGGCTCCGGGGTCTTCTGGCAGGCCGCGAGCGCGACGGCGAGGGCGAGCGAGCACAGCAGCGTGGGGCGATTCATGGAGGCCTCCGGAGGCGACGTGGCCGCGGTGCGCGCGGCGGATGCCAGCCTTCTATCGCGGATCGCGCCGAGCTTCCATCGCCGGCACCGCCCGCCGCGTCAGCGCCCGGTGCGCAGGTGAAGGCCGCCTTCGCGCGGCATGCCCCGGAAGTGGCTGACCACGCGCCCGTCCGGGCCGACCACCACGAAGGTCGGCAGCCCGACCGCGGCGAAGCCCTGGTGGAGCACGCCCTTGGGATCGCGCGCCACCCGCTCGAAGAAGGGCTCGTGCCGCTCGGCGAAGAAGCGGTCGAGGGCGGCGCTCGAGTCCTGGGTCACCGCGACCACGTCGAGATCTTCGGCGGCAGCCTGGGCCATGAGCACCGGCACGGCCGCCTTGCAGGGCAGACACCAGGTCGCCCAGAAGAAGTAGACCGTGGTACGGCCCGGCCGCGGCGCGGCGCCGCGGTACCACTCGATGGCGTCGGTCGGCGGCGCGGGGCTGCCCTCCTCGAGCCGCTCCCTGGGCGCGGGCTGCCACGGCGGGCGCAGCGCGTCGACGGCCTGTCGCAGCGCGTCGAGGCTCGGACCCGCCGCCGCGGCCGGCAGGGCAGGCGCGAGGCGCGAGTCCGAACGGCCGGGGAGGCTCCACCCCTCGCAGGCGCGCAGCCGCTCGGCGCCGTCCCGGAGCGCCGGGTCTGCGTCGGCGAGCTCATCCCCGGCCGCCGCGAGCAGCGCCAGCCGCATCCGCTCCACCACGCCGAGCCGCACGTCCGCGGCGTAGCGCAGCGCGGCGGCGGCCTCCGCCTGCTGCCGAGCCTGTTCGGCCTCGGCCAGCGCGCTCGCCTGGTCGGGGCGGGCGCGCGCCCACGCCTCGAGGGACTCCAGCATCGCCGCCCGCATCGCCCGCCGCAGGTCCGCGCCCTGGAGCCCCGCCGCGCGCTCGGGCTGCCACTTGACCAGATCGGCGAGGCTCTTGCCGTCGTAGCGCGGGTCGGCCGCCACGAAGCGCGCCACGAGCGCCCGCGCCAGGGCGCCGTAGCGGTCGCGCCACGCCCGCTGGTGGGCTGCGGCGTCCACCTTGGCCCGGGTGAGCTGGAGCTCGAGGGTGCTGAGGTCGCGCCCGCTGGTGGGCGGCGGCAGCGCGAATGCGGCGGCCAGCGAGGCCACCTCGGCGCGGGCCGCCGTGTGCCGCGGATCGGTGGCCCACCGGTCGCCCAGCACGGCGTCGGCCGCGGCCTCGGGCCGTACGTGGTCGAGGCGGGCGCGCTCCTCGACCGGGCGGGCCAGCCACGCGGTCGAGCTGCGATGGGGCACGTCCGGCGTCAGGTCGCCAAGGGTGAGGCGATCGTGGGCCTCGCCGATGGGCCGACCGGGCTGCAGCACGCGCGAGACGCCGATGCCGTGGCCGTCCAGGCCCTCGCCCGGCGCGTCCGGGTAGCAGCCGTAGGCGGCGCGGTCGGCGCGGGTCGAGAAGAAGCCGCAGCTCCGGGGTCGCACCGCGCCCTCGGGGCCGACCAGCGCGTCGAGGAAGGCGCCCGAGTAGCACTGGGACATCAGCAGCACCACCCGCACGCCCGGGTCGAGGCGCCCGAGCAGCGCCCGCAGCTCGGACACGGACAGGCGCTCACCACCCCAGAGCACGATCTCGTTGAGGCCGGTGTCGCGCGGGTTCTTGACGCCGTGGTCGGTCACGTAGAGCAGCAGGGTGTCGCCCGGGCGCAGGGCGCGGCCGCGGAAGTGCATCCAGGCCTCGAGCGTGGCCTCGCTGGCGGGAAGAAGCGACACGCCGTCGAGGTGGGTCGACGAGAGCTGGCGGTCGCCTCCGAACATGGCCTCGAAGCGTGTGCCGGCGAGCAGCCAGGCGTGCTCCGGCGTGTCGGGGTCGGCGCGCCTGAGGTCGAGGCCGGGGTCCTCGCCGTCGCTGGCGAGCACGGTGACGCGCTCGGCGGGCACGCCCGCGGCGGCGAGCAGGTCCAGCATGCCGCGGAGGTGGACGACGTGGGCGAAGGCGTTGTCGGCGGGTTTGCCGCCGCCCGAGATGAGCAGGGCCTCCACCCGGGCGGAGTCGCTGGCGCGGTCCGGGCCGGCGTGGAGGGTGCCGGCGCAGGCGGCCAGGGCCAGGCATGTGGCGCCCAGGGCGAGCGAGGTGGCGGCGCGCGCGGGGCGCGTCACTGGGCTGCGTCGACAGGCTCGGCGCCGAGCACGCGCGAGAGCTCGCTCGGGTGCATCGAGACCAGAAAGCCGCGCTTGCCGCCGTTGATGTAGATGCGCGGCAGCTCGAGGACGGTCCGCTGCACGTACACCGGCAGCGGGCGCCGGGTCCCGAAGGGCGAGGTGCCGCCTACCTGATAGCCGGTGTGCTTCTCGGCGGTGGCCGGGTCGCAGGGGGCGACGCGCCGGTGGCCGAGCTGACGGGCCAGCTCCTTGGTGGAGACCTGGAGGTCGCCGTGCATGAGGATGATGAGCGGCTCGCCGTCGTCCGCCTGCATGACCAGCGTCTTGATGACCTGGTGCTCGTCGACGCCCAGCTCGCGGGCGGAGACCCGGGTGCCGCCCTTGTCCTCGTAGGCGTAGAGGTGCGGCTCGAAGGCGACCCCGGCCTCGCGCAGCGCGCGGACGGCGGAGGTGACGGGGGCTTGGGTCCGGGCCATGGCTGCGGTTGTCGCCAAAGACGGGCGGAGGGTCAAGGCCGGCGCGTCGCCAGCAGCAGCTTCAGCTCGGTGGCGATGGGGAAGGGCTCGCAGAAGGCGGGGTTGTGCTCGCAGGTGACCTGACCGTCGACCCGCGCGACGAGCTGGCCGGGATCCCTGGAGTAGAGCGCCGTGTCGAAGGACTGGGCCTTGTCGTGGTCCATCCACCAGGGGACCAGCGCCAGCAGCAGCCAGAGCGCGACATGAACGCGGTTGCGCGTGGGCGCGAGCCACCCGCCGACGCGCGAGCCGAACAGCGCGGCCTGACGGTCGAACCAGGGAACCAGGTAGTTGCAGATGGGGATGGGCATCACCTTGGCGAAGAAGTCGTTGCGCCCGGACCCGGTGAGGCCCGCCGCCACGGCGGTGATGATGACGCCGTAGGTGAGCCCGTAGAGGATGCGCCCGCCGGGGGTGCGGGCGATGGTGGCGGGGTCGGTGGAGAGCAGCACGACGGCGAGGAAGACGGGCGGCCAGTAGACGCTGATGAGGCGGAAGTCGCCGCCGAGCTGGCCGTGCACCGCCTGGATGGCGCCGGTGGCCAGGAGGATGCCGACGGAGACCAGCACGATGCGGGCGCGGAGCTGGGCGACCAGGGCCAGGCAGAGCATCAGCTCGAACATGCTGGCGGGCGACGCGAGGCGATGGGAGATGTCGACGAAGCCGAAACGCGATGGCGCCGCGTAGCAGCACACCGCGACGAGGGCGATGCCCAGGGCGGACGGGTTGAAGATGTGGCGCCCGCCGCGCTGGAGAAACACCTTGGAGAAGAGGGCGATGGTCATGATGGCGTAGTAGAGCCAGAAGTCGGCGCCGGCGAACCAGACGAAGAGGTGGGTGCTGAAGACCATCGGGAGGATGGCGAGGGAGGCGACCACGCGGTGGCGGGTCCACAGCGACAGCAGCGCGTCGAGGCCGAGGGCGTAGCCGAGGGTGCTGAGGATGTGGGGCCAGTGGTCGCGCACGCCGGGCCAGTAGAGCGCCCAGTAGAAGAAGAGGGTGAGCTGGAGCGAGCCGATGAGGACGTGCGCCGAGACGAAGTTGGTGGCGAGGGTGGCGGGGGGGCCGCGCAGGCGGCGGACGAAGAACCAGGCGAGGAAGCCGGCGAGGAGCAGCAGCGCGGCGGCGGCCGAGGTGTCGCCTTCGTCGGGCTCCCACAGGGGGGTGGGAGGACGCGGGGGGACGGGGATGTCCAGGGCGAGCCGCGGCGCGGGCGCGGCGGCGGCGGGTCCAGGTCGCGGGGCGGGGCCGGCGGGCTCGACGGCGGCGGCGCGGGAGGCGTAGAAGCTGCCGTCGTCGTGACGGACGACGCTGGCGACCGCGGCGGCGAGGTGGAGGACGGCTCGCCCGTCGAGGGGGCCGGGGGCTTGCACCTCGATGGCGAAGCTGGCGCTGTGCAGCGCGCCCGGCAGCGCGGGGTCGCGCGGCGACAGGACCAGGGTCGCCACCTCGGTCCGCGCGCCGTCGGGGCTGCGGCGAGCCAGCCGCACCCGCAACGAGCGGCCGGCCACGTCGGCCGAGTCGAAGCTGAAGCCGCCGTCCAGCGGCGACGACCAGCCCGGATCGGCGAAGAGCTCTCGGGCCTCCCTGCCGGCAGTAGGGGACAACGCCGCCGGCGCCTCGCCCCGCGCCGGTCCAGCCAGCGCGACCGCCGCCAGCGCGATGCACCCGCACAGCGCACGTGCTCCGAAGCGACCCGCCCAAGACCCCTGAGGACCCATCCCCGACGCCCCCTCCGTCCAGACCGTACCCTCGACGGAGGGCAGCTCCACGGCGGACGCACAGCATACGCCCGACACCCGCTCGCTGCGAGTGCCAGGCAGCCGCCGGGCCAGGGCTCGGGAGACGAGCCCGCGTCGGACGCCGCCGCGGCGGATCACCCTCGCAGCCGCGCTGCGCGGACGCGTAGACTCCGCTTCGCCGCATATGCTAGCAGGCGTGGACGGCGTTCTGGGAGGCCAGGTTGCACCACCCCAGGGAGTTGACGAATCCGACGAGGCACGAAGGATGAAGCGTCGTCGAGCCGTCCTCCTGGGTGTGGCGGGCGTGCTGACGGTCGCGGCGCTCATCGTCCTGTCGCCAGGATTCAGGGCCTTCCGCCGCCAGGAGGCCGACCGCCAGCGGGCGATCGGCCTCGGCTGCACCGAGGCCTGCTGCGCCGCCCAAGCGGCGGAGGCCGAGGACGACTGGCGCTCGCCCCGCCAGGCGGACGCCTGCGACATCTACTACTACGGCGCCGAGCACCTGGCCGCCGTGGATCGGATTCGCAGAACCATCGCCGAGGCGATCCCGCTGCGACCGGGCCAGTGGGTGGCGGATATCGGCGCCGGACAGGGGGCCCTGGTGATGCGGCTCGGTCCGCTGCTCGCGCCGGGGGGCAGGATCTACGCGACGGACATCGACCCGGCGGCGATCCGGCTGCTGGAGGGCCTGGCGGCCTCCGGACCCGGCGCCGGGATCGTCGTGCCTCGCTTCGTCCAGGGCCCGCGGGACACCGGCCTCGACGACCTGCCGGAGGGCTCGCTGGCCGCCATCTACATCATCACCTCGGTCGCCTTCGAGCACGGAGACGACGTGGAGGAGGACGTGGCCTACCTGAAGCGCCTTCGCCGCCTGCTGGCCGACGACGGGGTGGTGGTCTACCACACCGACTGGGTGGACGCGCATCTGCTGGACCGCGACGAGCTGGTGGCGCTCTTCCGGCGGGCCGGCTTCGGTGCGGACGTGAGGGACATCCCGCTCCCGCCGGGGATGCCGGCGGAGACCTGCTACTGCGCGGCCAAGGGCGACCGAGGCGAGCCTCGCAGCGCGCGCCTGGGATACCTCCTCGCCTTCCCGAAGGGGAAGGACCCGGCAGCGCGACCCTGATGCCCATGCGGTGCGGCGCGACCCTGACGCCCACGCGGTGGCGCCAGCACCCACAGCCGCTATACTGCCGGCGGCGATCGCCGCGTGGGGCGGCCGCCTGGAGCGCCGCGCCATGCCCGCATCACGATGGATCCTCGGCTCCCCCGCCCGCGATCTCTCGGCGATCCTGCTACCCGGCCTCGCCGGTCTCGCCCTGGCCAGCCTCCTCGCCGCCGACTCCCGGGCGCTGGTCCTCGGCGCGCTGGTGGCCGCCGTGGTCGTCGACTCCGGCCACGTCTACCTGACCGCGTGGCGCACCGTGCTGCGCCCCGCCGAGCGCCGCGCCAGCCGCATCTACTGGGGCGTGCCCCTGGCGGTCGTGGCGGCCATCACCCTGTGGCTCCTGCTCGCCCTCCCCGGCCTCTGGACCGCCCTGGTCTACCTCACCGTGTTCCACCACGTCCGCCAGTTCTACGGCGTCTCCCGCTGGTATCAGAAGCTCGCCGGCCGCTTCGACGCCCCCTCGGGCCGCTGGCTCTACGCCCTGACCATCACGCCCTTCCTCATCTTCCACGTGCGCCCCGGCGTGCGCATCTCGCTCTTCAGTGGCGACGACCTCCTGCTGCACCCCCACCCCGGCGCCTGGCTCCTCGGCCTCGGCCTCTTCGCCGTCCTGGCCCTGGCCTGGCTGTCCCGCGAGGCGCTGCTCTGGCGGCGCGGCGTCCGCGAACCGGGCCGCGTGCTGTCCATCGCCGCCCCCGCCACGCTCTACGCCTTGTGCTTCCTGGTCGCTCGCACGGAGGCCACCATCCTGGTGCCGCTGCTGCTGAGCCACGGCATCCCCTACTTCGCCCTGATGGGCCTCAGCCTCCGCCGCCTCGAGCCCGCGCGCTACCGCACCGCCCTGGGCACGGTCGCGCTGCTGCTGCTGACGGCCGTCGTGCTCGGTGGCGCCGAGTCCTGGACCGAGCAGAACATCATCACCACGGAGACCCCGAACTACGCGCGGACGGGCGTCTCGCTCGCCCAGGCGCTGCTCACCGGCCTCTTGCTGGTGCCCCTGCTCTCCCACTACATCTGGGACGCGTTCATCTGGCGCGGCGACCACCGCGACGCCCGGACCATCTACACCTCCCCCAGGCCCGCCGACACCACGCCGTGAGCGCGGACGCGTTGAAGCAGCGCCCGCCGTTGGCCCGGCGCGCGTTCCCGGTCGCCGCACCCGTCGAGACGGTCTACGCCTTCATCACGCGCCACGAGGACCTGGGCCTCTGGCTGCCGCTGGTGCGCTCGGTCGACGTGGACCACCGGCGCGCCGGCACGGACGGCGTGGGCACCCTGCGCACGCTCAACCGCGGGACGGCCGGCGAGGCGCGCGAGACCGTCACCGCCGCGTCGCCGCCGACGCTCTTCGCCTACTCGGCCGACGACGCCAGCCTGCACGGGCTCATCGTCGGCCACGTGTCGGTGTTCCGCCTCGCCGCCGAGGGGCCCCAGCGCACGCGCGTCGACTGGGCGATCACCGGCCGCGCGGCCCCGGGCCTCCGCGGCCTCTTCGCCCGCTTGGGCATGGCCCTGTTCATCCGCGTGGCCGCCCGCCGACTGAGGCGCCGCTTCGCCCGCTGACGCGCCGGCGCTCAGCTCCAGTCGGCGACGTGCCCCTCGAAACGGCACGGGATCGCCTGGATCTTCGCGACGATCTCGGCGGCCACCTCGACCGGGATCTCCTCTTCGAAGGCCAGCTCCACGCTGTCGGAGAGGCCGCCGAAGCGAGCCGCCACCGCGTCGGCGATGCGGTCCCAGGTCCCCACCGCGGCGAAGGTGTGCACCACCTCGTCGGGGACCGACGGCGCCATCTCCTTCCAGCGGCCCTCCACCGACATGCGATGGAGCTTCTGCGCCAGATCGCCCCAGCCGTGCAGCTCCATGACCGGCCAGTAGGTGCGCGTCGACGCGTAGAAGGCCACCCGGTAGCGCACCCAGTCCACGCGCTTTCTCACCGCGTCCTCGTCCGGTCCGGTCGCCAGGAACCCACCACCACACACCTCGAAGCGCTCCCGCGGGCGGCCCGCCTCTGCCAGGCCGGCTTCGATCTGCGGCAGCGCCATCTCCTCCAGGTAGCGCCGCGTGCAGAACCCGTGCAGGCGCACCCCGTCGGCCACGCGCCCCGCCAGCTCCAGCATCGCCGGGCGCACGGCCGCGGTGTAGATCGGGATGGGCCCCAGCGCGTTGGGCGCGTGCCGGAACTCGGGCGTCATCAGGCTGAACTGGTAGTGCTCGCCCTCGTACTCGAGCGGCCCGCCGGTCTGCCAGCACCGCCAGATGGCGCGCAGCGACTCCACGTACTCGCGCAAGCGCGCGGCCGGCGCCGACCAGGGCACGCTGAACCGGCGCTCGTTGTGGCCCTTGACCTGCGTGCCGAGGCCCACGCTGAAGCGCCCGCCCGAGTTCTCGTGCAGCTCCCAGGACGCGTTCGCCACCACCATGGGGCTGCGGGGGAACGCGACGGCGATCGCCGTGCGCAGCCCGATCCGCTCGGTGGCCAGCGCGGCCACCGCCAGGGTCATGAAGGGATCGTTGGCGATCTCGGGCGTCGCGAACGCGTCGAAGCCGGCGGCCTCGGCGTGGCGAGCCGCGGCCTGGATCCCGCTCCAAGGTGCCTGCGGTGCGAAGGCCTCGACGCGCATGCTGTACTCCCGGTCGTGTGGCGCTGCCCCGTCTCGCCAGGGACGCAGGCGCCGGATGCCCCACCCATCGAACACGGTGGGCCTCGACCGCGCAAGCGCGGGCGCGGACGTCGCCGTGAGCCCTTTGCGCCCCGCCCCCTTCGCGCTAGGCTTCGCGCATGCGAACGTTCAAGCGGATCTGCGTGTATTGCGGCTCGAGCGACGCCATCGCGCCCGCCTTTCGTGAGGCGGCGCGGGGGGTCGGCACGACGCTGGCCCAGCGTGGCATCGACGTGGTGTTCGGCGGCGGACGGGTGGGGCTGATGGGCGAGGTCGCCAACGCCGCCCTCGCCGCGGGCGGCCGCGTCTACGGCGTCATCCCTCGCAAGCTGCAGCAGCTCGAGCTGGGGCACCAGGGCGTGGACGAGCTCTTCGTGGTCGAGAGCATGCACGCCCGCAAGACGCTGATGGCCAGCCTGTCGGACGCCTTCATCGCGCTCCCGGGCGGCTTCGGCACCCTGGAGGAGCTCGCCGAGGTCACCACCTGGACGCAGCTCGGCTACCACCACAAGCCGGTCGGTCTGCTCAACGTGGACGGCTACTTCGATCATCTGCTCGCGTTCATCGGACACGCGGCGGACCAGGGCTTCATCCGCCCACTTCACCGCGGTCTCATCGAGAGCGCCGACACCCTCCCGGTCCTCCTCGAGCAGCTCGCCCACGCCGAGCTCCCCGAGTTGGAGCGCTGGATGCCGAAACCATAGGCCTCGGGGTTGGCGATGACACGACACGTGGGCAGACGACGGACGATGGAGGCCCTCACCCCCGACGAGAAGCGGGTCGTGCAGGAGCTCCAGAAGATCAGCGCGGGCATCGTCTACGACGGGCGCCTGGACGACGCCGAGTTCCTGGCGCTGACCGAGTGGATGCAGGCCAACCGCGCCTACGCGGAGGTCAAGCCGCTGTCGGACCTGATGAAGCTGCTGCGCAGCGTGCTGGCCGACGGGATGGTCACCTCGAGCGAGCGGCTCACCCTGCTCGAGTTCCTGACGCGGGTGGTCAAGGCCCCCAAGCCCGTGATGGACGGGCTGGACGCGATCTTCGAGCGCGACCCGGTCATCGAGATCGCCCGCCGGAGCTTCTGCTTCAGCGGGACCTTCACCTTCGGCAACCGCACCGACGCCCGCATCGCCGTGCTGCGCCACATGGGGCACGTGCACGACGACCCGTCGATGACCCTCGACTGGCTGGTGGTGGGCATGCCCGGGCCGGAGACGACGCGGGCGGGCCTCAAGCCCTCCAAGCTGGAGCGCACCATCCGGCACATCCGCCAGGGGGCGCCGACGCGGCTCATCCGCGAGGCGGACTTCGCCAAGGCCATCATCGCGGCGGACGCCAAGGGCTGACCGGCGCCGGGGCGCGTCAGAAGGTTCGCCGCAGGAGCAGCTCGATGCCGCCCTTGCCCGCGTCGCCGTAGTAGGTCTCGATCTTCAGGCCGCGCTTCATCGAGTAGATGATGCGCAGCTCGTGGACGTTCTCGTTCTCGTCGGCGCCCAGGTCGGCGTCGTAGAGGATGTAGAGGTCGCGGCGGATGCGCGTCCCGGCGGTGATGCGCGCGTCCGACAGCGCGGCGTCCTCGCCGACCTCGACCTGGAGCACGTCGAGGTGAAGCTTGTCGGTGATGAACTTCGTCGCCGGCCCGAGCGCGAGGCCCACCATGGCCGTCAGGAGCTGCGAGCGCACGGCCGGGGAGTCGCCGCCGCCGCCGACCGGATGCCCGACGGTGATGATCGAGACGATGTTGGTCTCGTCCATGGGCGGGTCGCTGGTCAGGTCCAGCTTGGGGTCGGTGGCGTGCCCGCTGACGTGGACGATGATGCGCGAGTCGTCGGTCGCCGTCTGGCCGATCGCGGAGAGATCGACGTCGGAGATGTCGTAGGTCGCCGTGACGTCGAGGATGGGGTCCACCTCGGGAGACCCGTCGAAGATGACGCGCGACTCCGACGAGAGCTTGAACTCGCGCCCCAGCACCTTCACCTTCCCGCGCTCCACGTTGATCATGCCCTCCAGCGAGATCTGCTCGCCGCGGATCCGGGCGCGGATGTGCCCCGACAGCTCGATGTCGAACATGTCGTTCTTCACGAAGAGGGTGCGCTTGGGGATGATGACCGTGGCATCCACGCTCAGGCCGCCCGTGGCGACCTCGGTCTCGCCCTCCTCGGCGAGGAGCTCGTCCTTGGGCGCGCCGATGTCGCCGGCGGACACGAAGACCACGTCCTCCGGCATGTCGGTCGAGTGCACGGTGCGGCCGCCGATGTCCGGGTCGATCTTGCCGTCGTCGACGGTGAGCTCGCCGGTGATCGCGGGAGCCGCGAGCGTGCCGTCGACCACGATGTCGCCGGACGCTTTGACGCGCACATCGCGCCGGGCGACGATCTGGAACTTCCGCAGCGACAGCGCGCCGTCGAGGGCCCACTCGTCCGTGTCGAGGCCGGGCGTGTCGATGGACAGGCGCAGGTCCAGGGTCCCCTTGTCGCGCTCGATGTGGATCGGCTCCAGGCGGAGCTGCTCGGGGGTGAGGCGCAGCGCGACGTCCAGGTCCTCGGCCTCGAAGCCGGCCGGCGCGATGACCACACGCTGGAAGTGCGCCACGATGTTGCCGTCGATCTTGGGCGACTCGATGGTCCCCGCGACGATGACGTCGGCGTCGAGCTTGCCGATGGTGGCGCCGAAGACGCCGGGGAGCGCGGCCCCGAGCCCGCCCAGGGCGAAGTTCTCGGTGCCGATCGAGCCGGTGAGGTCCGCGGCGGCGATGTCTCGCCCCTGGACGAGGTCCACCAGGCCCACCGGCGCCGAGGCCTCGATGAAGAGGCGGCCGTCGCCGCCGCGCTGCTCGACGGTGATGGTGCCCAACAGGCTCTGGCGGCGGAGGCGGACATCCACGTGCAGCGCCGACGCGAGGGAGTGGTCCTTGGGGTCGGAGGAGGGCTCGGACTCGGAGGGGCCGTCGGGCGCCGCCAGGACCCCGAGCATCAAGCGCGCCTCGGCGTCGGTGCCGCCGGTGGCGTCGAGGCTCAGCTCGATCTCGGCGCCCGGGATGGCGCCATCGAGGAAGCGGCCGAGCTCCGGGGAGACGTCGGTGATCGTGCCCACATCGGTGGAGGAGCTGAGCGTGAAGCGGGTGCGCGGATCATCCAGGAAGGCCAGGGCCGGCTCGGTGCCGACCAGGCGCGGGCCGAAGCGAGGCAGAAGCCCCTCGAAGCGCAGGGCCTCGCCCGACAGACCCGAGAGGGCGGCGGTGAACGCGAGATCGCCCTCGGTGGTGTTCAGGTCCAGGCCCAGCCCGGCGGTGCCACCCACCACGTGGATGTCGTCGACGCGGAGCTGTCCGGCGATGGAGGGCTCGCCGATGGTGCCGGAGACGTCGAAGGCGGCGACGAAGCGGGCGAGCTGCAGGTCTCCCAGACCGCCGGTGAAGGGCAGCTCGGTCAAGCGGGTGGGGGCGATGCGCAGCCGCAACAGCACCGGCTCGCGGCGCAGCCTGTCGAAGAGGCTCTCGGCGGCGCCCGGCTGCACGACGAGGGCGGCGATGTTCGAGGGGACCTCGGCGGTCAGGACGATGCGCTCGACCTCGTCGTCGACCAGGCGCACGTCGACCTTGCTGCCGCTGTCGCCGAGCAGCACGCCCAGGTGGACCTTCCCGTCGGCGATCGGGCCGTAGTCGAGCGCGTCGAGGTCGATGTCGACGGCGGCCACCGGGAGCCCGAGCGTGCCGCCGATGACCACCGAGCCGGAGAGCACGCCCTTCGGCGGCCTCTCACCGCCACCCCGAAGCCAGGGCGCGAAGTCCTCGAGCACGACGTGGGTGAGCTGGATGTCCGTCGCGAAGGGCGTCTCGGGCGTGATGGCCGGCGGGCCCTCGAAGGTGACGCGGGCGGCGCTCTGCACCGAGGCCACGATGGCGCGATCCTCGTTCCAGCGGGCCTCCACGTGGCCGCGGGTCCCCTCGTCCCCGATGGTCGCCTCCACGGCGAGCCGCAGGTCCTCGAGGGGCCCGATGTGGCCGTCGGCGAGCAGGAGATCCAGGTCCACGGTGGGATGCCGGAGGGTGCCCTCGACGCGGGCGGTCAGGTCGAGGACGCCGCCCACCTCGACGTCGGGCAGGGGATCGATGCCGAACCCGCGCAGCGAGGCCAGCCACGCCTCGAGCGGCGCCTTCCTGGCGCTCACGGTGCCGGCCACCGAGCCGCTGGTGGGCTCGACCAGCATGCCGAGGCTGAGCGAGGCGCGCGGCTCGGCGAGGTCGTGGATCTCGAGCCGGGTCACCGCTCCGCCGCCGGTGCGCCGGTTGTAGAGCAGCGTGGCCCCGGGACTGGCGGCGAACCCGTGCTCGCCCGTGCGCAGCTCCAGCTCGCCGATGGTGGCCCGGATCGGATCGTTGCCGCGCACCGGCTCCACCGACACACCGAGGGCCAGCGACGCCTCGTCGCCGCTGGCCTTCAGCTCGACGACGCCGCCATCCTTCGGCGCGAACCGCGCCCGGAGGTCGGCCTCGTCGAGGCTCACCGCCGAGGTGTGGATCCCCTTGGCGTGGATCGTCGCGTGGCCGGAGGGGAGGCTCCCGGCCAGGGCCACGTCCGCCTTCACCGTGGCCGACGCGACGCGGGTCTCGGCGTCGATGCGCAGCCCCTCGAGCCGCAGATCCGTGGCCGCCTCGAGCCGGTCGGGCCGGGCCAGCGGCACGGTGGCGTCGATGGTGCCCTCGGCGTGCTCGAGCTTCTGGCCGGCGTCGAGCGCCACCCCCGTCACCGACACGGGCCCACGGACCGTGAGGATCTCATCGGCGAGGCTCCCCGAGACATCGGCCGTGGCCGCGTCGAGGCGGACGCCCGGGGCCCGTACCCCGGAGACGTCCAGGTCCAGGTCGCCGCGGCCCGAGCCCTCCGGGTCCAGGAAGAGATCGAAAGGCGCCGACGCGCGGCGTACGGAGATCTGGGAGCCCTGGCTGGCCCCCGACGCCGAGAGCTCGCCACGGACGCGCAGGCCGTCGGCCTCCTCCTCGAGCCGGGCGGTGACCTCGGCGCCGGCGACCGCGACCCCGGCGGCCGCGACGTCTCTGAGGCGGACCGTGGCGCGGCCCACCGGGAGCCCTTCGCCGGCCCACTCCAGATCGGTGCTCAGCGAGACGTGTCCGAGCGACGCGGCCATGCCCAGGGACTCGGGCACGGCGATGTCGTTGGCCTCGAGGTCCAGCCCCAGCGTGGCCTCGTCGACGGCGGAGAGGTCGAACCCGGCCCCCAGCTCGGCCCCGATCACCGCGTCGAGCTGCAACCTCATGGAGTCGACATGGCCCTCGACCTCGCTGAGGCCGGCCAGGCGCGTCCACGCCCCGATGTCGATCCCCGACATCTCCACGGTGGCCGAGACGGGCCCGGGCGGCAGACGACCGTGGGCCTCCAGGCTGAGCTGACCGCCCAGCGCGTCCTCGGTGGACACCTCCACCGAGAGCGCGCCGCGAACCGCCGACGCCTGCAGCCGGAGCGGCGTCGGCACGAAGTCCACGCCGGAGAGCTCGCGGAGCTGAAAGCTGACATGGGCCTCGCCGGTGCTGAGCGGGTCGCCCTGGCCGCGCCCCGAGAGGTCGAAGCTGACCACCAGCGGCCACTCGAAGTCCGGCGCGATGGAGCGCGGTCTCAGCTCGCGGGCGGCCAGCGCCAGCACCCACTCGGGGTCGGTGGCGAGCACGTCGCCGGTGGCGCGCAGGGAGATGGCGCCGCCCGGCGACACGAAGTCGAGGCCGGCGGTGAGGTGGTCGAGAGGACCGGCGACGTGCCCGCTCCCCTCGATGGTGCCGCGCAGGTCGTCGCGGCCCAGCAGCCCGCCCAGCGGCTCCAGCTCCACGTGGGCCCGCTCGATGTCCAGGTCGATGACCGGCGCGTCCAGTCGATCGATCCGGCCGTGCAGGTTCAGCGCGTGGGGGCCTGCCACCACCGAGAGGCGGCTGAGCACCAGCGAGTCGCCACGCAGCGCGCCGGCGGCCGACAGCTCGATGCGGTCCACCGGGAGGCCCTGGGCGGCGCCGGTGATGCGCAGCTCGTCCCATCGCAGGCCCTGCTCGTCGACCGCGATCGACGCCTCGAGGGTCAGGTCGGTGAGCGCGATGGCGTCCTCGGCCGACGACTGGGCGATGCGGGCGTCCGCCACCGCGATGCGGTCGAGGACGATGGTCCAGTCCAGGCCCTCGCTGCTGCTGGGGGTCGGCGAGGGGTTCTTGGGCGCGAAGGCGCGCGCCAGACGGACGCGGCCCTGTTCGTCGAGGATCTCGGCCTTGGGCTGGATGAGCCCCAGGTGGTGGATCTCGACGCGCTTTCCGATCAGCGGCAGGAGCCGGTATTCCAGCTCCAGGCGGTCCAGGGTGAGCGCGGTCTGGCCGTCCGGGTCCTCGATCTCCACGCCGACCAGCGCGATGCGGCGGATGACCGGCCCGTCGATGTGGTCGATGCGAACGGTCCCGCGGATGCCCTGGTTCACGGCGTCCAGGGCGATGTCGAGCACCTTGGCCTTGCCCCAGTCGGTCTGCAGCAGGAAGAGGGCGATGGCCACGGTGAGCAGGACGAACAGGACCAGGCCCAGCAGGCTGAAGAGCACGCCGCGCACCCACCTCCACCACAGCGGCCGCTTCGGCTTCCGCTCGGTGGTGCCCTCCTCGGGGGGCGTCTCTGGGGCTCGGTCAGCCATCAGAAGGCCTGTCCGATGCTGAAGTGGAAGGTGAAGTTCGTCCCGGTCGTGCCGGTCAGCAGGAAGCCCAGGTCGACGCGGAGCGGGCCGAAGGGCGTGAGGTAGCGCAGGCCGGGGCCCACCGCGATCTGGAGATTCGCCAGGTTCACGTCGTCGATGGTGGACCACACCTCGCCAACGTCGACGAAGGCCACCAGGCCGAAGTTCGCAGGCAGATAGAAGCGGGTCTCGAAGGAGCCGAGCAGCGCCACGTTGCCGCCGACGTAGATGCGGTCGCCCTTCTTGCAGGCCGCCTGCCCTTCGCTGGACGTCGTCTCGATGCTCGGGTCGTTCTCGCACACGATGGGGCCCATGGTGCGCGAGCTGTAGCCCCGGACGTCGGAAGAGCCGCCCCCGAAGAAGCGGGCGGCCAGCGGCATCTTGCTGTTCTGCAGCGGGAAGGTCTGCGCGTAGCGGGCGCGCCAGGCCAGCGTCAGCCAGGACGCGACCTGGAGGTAGGCGCGCAGGTCCGTCTGCACGCGGATGTAGGGGAAGTCCTTGTCGCTGCCGAAGGCCCGCGAGGACTCCTGCAGGCGCAGCTCGGCGAATCCCCCCTGGCGCGTGTCGAAGGCGCTGTCGCGCTTGTCGGCCGTGAAGACCTGCTCGAGAAAGCCCAGGATGTAGGCGTCGCGGAAATCGACGCCGAGGGTCTGCTCACGGGTGAGCTGCAGCGAGTCCGACACCTGGAAGTAGCGGTACCACTCGAGGCTGTAGCCGACCTCGACCGTGAGGAAGTCCAGGAATCGCCGGGACAGCGCGGCCGAGAAGGTGGTCACGTGGCTCTGGTAGCCGAGCGCCAGGTCCAGGGCGTAGTCGATCTCGCCGCGAAACTGGATGTACTCCTCGAGGACCGAGTGCTGGCGGAACTCGGCGTTCAGGTTCAGGCCGGGGCCCACGCGCTGGGGGCCGAAGAACGTGGGCAGCACGATGAGGGCGGGACGGGCCTCCACATCGAAGTAGCGCTGGTTGCCGAAGAAGTTCCGATAGCGCAGGCCGCCGCTGAGGAAGGCCTCGCTGCGCACGTTGTCGATGCTGGCGCCGAGGCCGGCTCGAAACTCGCGCGGGGGCATCTCCTGCACCTCGACCACCAGCGGGAGCTCGACGGGCCAGTCCAGGGCACGCAGCGTGGCGTAGGTGGCCGCCTTCCCGTCCAGGAGGTCGCCGGTGGTCGGGCGGTCGAGCTGGACGGAGACCGAGAAGAAGACCCCCAGCTCCTGGAGGCCGCGCTCGGTTCCGCGCATCAGGTCGCCCTCGGCGATGTCGCCGACCGAGAGCTCGACGCGGCGCAGGATGCGGTCGGTGGGCACCATGTCGTTGCCCTTGACGATCACCTCCGAGACGCGCACCAGCGGCCCGGGGACGATGAGCATGCGCACCTCGACCTGGTCGGTCACCTTCGACACGGCGACTTCGCCCAACACCGTCGCGTGCGCGAAGCCGGCGTCGGTCAGCAGCTTGGTGATGTCGCGCTTCGCCTGCTCGTAGGGCTCCTGCTCCCACACGTCGCCTTCGTCGAAGGGGACCGCGTCGTGGATCTCGGGCGTGAGCTCCTCCAGGCGCTTCGCCGCCTCGGCCCCGGTGGACTCCTGGGGGGCCAGCCCCAGGAAGCGCACCTCGGTGACGTGGGCAGGCTCTCCCTCGTCGACGTCGAAGTGGACCCGCACCGCGTACTCGTCGATGGGCTCCGTGTGGTACCCGGTGACGCGCGCGTGGAAGTAGCCGTGAGCCGCGTACATGCTGACGATGCGCTGGGCGTCCTGCGCCAGGTCCGCGCGGTGGAGCAGAGGCTTGCTCCCGAACTTCCAGTTGTCGGAGTGGGTCTCGAGCTCGGCCTCGATGGCCCGGTCGCGCATCAGATCGTTCCCGTGAACGCTGACGTCTCCGATGATCTTCTCACCCTCGGGCGGGTGCCAGCGCCCCAACCGGATGCGGCCGTGGCAGCCCTGCGCGAGCAGGAAGGCCAGCAGCGAGGCGGCGACCAGGATCCATCGGGAATTCGGGACGGGCGCGCCGCGGCGGCGAGGCACCTGGGGGAGGGACATGCGACATGACTCGAACTGTGGGCGACGCGTGGCCTCCGTACGGTCCCCCGGCGCGCGCTTCGTGGCAAGTCTGCGGGCCGTCGGCGGACGCGGAGGCGGCGCACGTCCGCAGCACCCCGTGCGCTCGCGGCGCACGCCGCGGCGCGCCCCTGGACCGGACGACGCCCCGGCCGACCGCAGCGCGGCGCCCGCTCGTACAGGCGGTCGCGCGATCAGCGCAGGGCCTCCACCTCACGCCGGAGCCGCGTCTGCAAGCTGGGATCGGCGCCGCGCCCGCCCGGTCAGGCCCTCGCGCGATCAGCGCAGGGCCTCCACCTCGCGCCCCAGCCGCGTCTGCAAGCTGGGATCGGCGCCGCACCCGCCCGGTCAGCCCTCGCGCGAACAGCGCAGGGCCTCCACCTCACGCCGGAGCCGCGTCGGCAGGCTGGGATCGGCGCCGCACCTGCTCGGTCAGGCGGTCGCGCGATCAGCGCAGGGCCTCCA
The DNA here is from genome assembly GCA_020632695.1 of Deltaproteobacteria bacterium. GTDB lineage: Bacteria > Myxococcota_A > UBA9042 > PHBI01 > JACKFB01 > JACKFB01. The sequence goes on along the minus strand of JACKFB010000025.1, from coordinate 963 downwards.
CCTCACGCCGGAGCCGCGTCTGCAGGCTGGGATCGTGGAGGACGTGGCCGACGGTGCCCATGAGCATCGCGGGATGGGTCTCGCGCAACAGCCCGAAGAACCAGCCGCGGAACTCACCGGCGTCGGCGATCACGAGGCGCCGGTAGCCGGGTGAGATGTGCAGCCCCGCCCGATGCCCTCGCAGCCACAAGCCGAGGCCGCGGAGCTCGTGCGGCAGGTGCGGCCACCAGGTGAAGGCCTCGTTGACCAGCCACACGGCGCCGAGGCTGGTCATCACCTGCAACCAGCACTCGTCGACCCGCAGCCCCTTGGGCAGCAGCACGCGCACCGTCGCCGGAAGCAAGGTCCGCGCCTGGCTCAGCGAACCCACCGGGCGCCCCAGGGCGCCGCGTATGGCCTTGCTGATGGAGGCGGGCGCCAACACCTCCACGTCGCGATGCTGGCGCGCGAAGTCCAGCAACGGACCGGCCCGTCGCTGGTTCATGACCACGACCACCTTCGGGCGCCCCAGGCGCATGAGCTCACGGTGCTCGGTCTCGTCGAGGCGCTCGTCGCCGAGCAGCAGCGCGAGGCTCCCCCCAGGCAACTGAAGCGCCACCGAACGCGATCGCCATCCGCTGGGCCGCTGATGCTCCAGGATCATCAGGTCGTCCGCCGCGCCCACCGGCCGCCAGCGCCGCCCCCCGCCCCCCATGGACCGGCGCGTAGCCTCCCCAGGGTCCGGCGTCGAATTCCCACCCGAGGTCACCATCGCCCCCACCTCCACCGTGGCCTGCGAGCGCCAGTCCCCGAGCACCACCCGCAGCCGCCCGAGCAACTACCGGTGTCTCCCACAAAGACTACGCCCCCCGAACGCCACCTTCGAGCCCCAAGCCCACACCGCCACCGAAACGGAGCCCGAGACCGACGCCGGGACCGGGACCGACCCCGGGACCGGGACCGGGACCGAGACCGGGACCGGGA
>JACKFB010000024.1 GCA_020632695.1 Deltaproteobacteria bacterium | reverse complement strand
AGCCTCCGCCACGGTGCCGGCTTCCGCTGGCGCGAGCCCGCCCCGTCCCGGTCGGCTCCGCCCCCAGCGCCGAGCCCCGCGCCCCAGCGGCCGGAGCCGCTCCGCCCCCGCGCCCTGAGCCCCTACGCCGCCGTCACCTTCGCCTTCGCCGCCGCCTCGGTCGCGCTGGCCCTCGCGGCCGGCCTGATCCGTCGCCGCCGCCGCCGGCCGTGATCTCGTCCCACTCCCTCCAGGTCGCCCAGGCCCTCGTCAGCTCCGCGCTGCTCGGCCTCACCGTCGTGTGCCTGCCGCTCGCCCTGGCGCGCGCCGCCCGCGTCTTCGCCGACCCCGCCGCCCGCCGCGATCGCCTGGTCGTCCCCCTGCTCCTCGCAGCCATCGCGCTGGGCGCGCTCCTCCGCCTGGGGCTGGTCCCCCATCGCCTGGCCACCGTCTTCATCGGCTTCCAGCGCGCCCACGAGGCCATCGACCTGGTCCCCTTCGCCCACTACGGCGCCGGCGCCAGCGCCCTGTACCACGTGGCCTTCCAGTTCCTGCCCGCCGGCCACCGCACGATGATGGCCGTCAACGCCGTGTGCGCCTGCCTGACCCTGCCGCTCATCGCCGCCTTCGCCGCCCGCCTCTTCCGCGACCGCCTCACCGGCGCGCTCACCGCGCTCCTGGTCGCGCTGGTGCCCGTCTTCGTCCGCAACGACACCTCCGACGCCAACATCCTGCCCTGCCTGCTCTGGGCCTTCGCCGGCCTCGTGCTGTGGCTCGAGCACCTCGACGACCGCCGCCCGCTGCCCCTGGCCGCCGCCACGGTGCTGCTCGCGCTTGCCGCCACCGGCCGCCCCGAGCTGCCCGCCCTGCTCCCGCTCCTGCTCCTCGCCAGCGCCGCTCTCCACCCCGCCGGCCTCCGGCCGCTGCTCTCCCGCCCCGTGCTCCTCGCCGGCGCCGCCTTCCTCGCCCTCATCGCGCCCCACGTCCTCCACGTCGCCCACGCCATCGGCTGGCTCGCGGCCACCGACGCGCTCCCCGGCGCCGACGCCCAGCACCTCGCCAACCCCTCCCGCCTCCTCTTCGACCACAACCTGCTGGCCCACCCCAGCCTCTTCCCCCTCGCGCTGACCCTGCTCGGCCTCGCCGCGGTGGCGCTGCCGCCCACGCGCCGCCCGGCCCTGGTGCTGCTCGCCCTCATCGTCGCCACCCTCTTCGCCTACGCCGTGGACCTGGACGACTCCAACCTGGCGCGGGTCCTGGTGCCGGCCGCCCTGCTGATGACGATGCTGGCCGCGGCGACCCTGTCCTGGCTTCGCTCGCGCCCGCGCGGCCTGCTCTGGCTCTCCATCGCCCTGACCCTGACGGCGCTCTCGGCCGTCCCCTCGGCCGCCCGCCTCTTCGCCCCCACCAACGAGGCCCAGGAGGAGCGCCTCATCGACGCCCTGCCCGCCCTGCTGCCCGGGGACACGCCCTACACCCTGGTCGTGCGCGGCCCCGGCGACACCGACGAGGCGAACCCCGACTCCCGCTTCACCCACCTCTACTTCCCCGCCTACGCCTTCGAGCCCCCGCGGGGTCCCGGCGAGGTGTGGACCATCGACGCCTGGCGCGAGAGCCCCCGCTGGGATCGCCCGGCCTTCTTCTACCTGGGCTTTCGCTGCTACGCCGAGTTCCGCTCCCAGGGCGGCCCTCCGCCGCGCGGGGACAACCTCCGCCCGAGCTGCCGCGCCATGCAGCAGGAGTTCCGCCTCGTCCCCGTCTCCGAGCTGGAGCTGCCCAACCACGGCGACCCCTGGATGCCCTACTACGGCGACGCCCCCACCCTGCGCGTCGGGCTCTATCGCGTCACGCCGCCGGCCGGCGGCTCCGCGCCCGAGCCTTGACAATCCCTTGCGCTGCCCGTAGGAACACGGCCCGCTACGGCTCTGCGTGGCGACCTCACCCCGAATCGATTTCCATGGGGCCGGACATGAACACGACCGACGAGCTGGACCGCGACGTGCGGATCATTCGCCGCAACCTGGCGAAGGGCTTCGTCTCACGCTCCGCCGTCGACGAGCTGCTCGAGGAGCTGCCCGACACGACGGAGCGCGCCGAGTGGTTCGATCCCGAAGCGGACGACGAAGACGACGAGGATTGACCCGATGGCGGACGACCCGTCGGTGAGCGACAAGTCTGCGCTGGCCTCCTCGGAGTTCAGCGGCTTCGTCGTGGGTCTCGGTCAGGCGGTGTTCATCCATCTGGGGCTGGACTCCGACGGCGAGGAGGCCGAGGGGACCGCGGATCTGCCGATGGCGAAAGAGACCATCGACATCCTCGCGATGCTCGAGCGCAAGACCGAAGGCAACCTGAGCACTGGCGAGGCCGAGCTGCTGCGCGGCGTCCTGTATCAGTGCCGCGTCGCCTACCTCGAGGTCCAGAAGAGCGCCGGCCGATGACGCGGGCGGCCGTCTCGCCGCGGGCGGGGCGGCGAGTCGCGGCCCTCTCGAGGTCGGTGTGGCTCCTGCTGGCGCTCTGCTCCGCGTGCAGCGCGCCGCGGCCCGACGACTACTTCGAGGCCCCCGTCGGGCGGCTGACGAGCGATGACCCGCCGCGGCCGGGCACCGCCGAGGTGGTGGTCACCGCCCCCGCTGCGCCGACGCCGACGCCGGCGACGCCAGCACCCGCGGACCCGCCCCCCGCGCCCGCCGTGCCCCCCGCGGCCAGCGCGCAGTCGACGCCCGCCGCCGAGAACGTCGTGCCGAGCTTCGCCGGCCTCTTCCAGCGCCTCTCCGGCTCGGTGGTGAACATCTACACCCAGGAGGTGCTGACCCGCCGCCTGGTGGACCCCTGGAGCGGGCGCCTGCGCGAGCTGCCCGACGTCGGCACCTCGCTGGGCAGCGGCTTCGTCATCGACGTCGACGGCTACATCCTGACCAACGCCCACGTGGTCGAGAACGCCGCCGAGATCCGGGTGCGCTTCCTCGGGGGCGACGAGATGCCGGCGCGGCTCATCGGCATCGATCCGGTGCGGGACCTGGCGCTTCTCAAGGTGGACGGCGCGGCGGACCTGCAGGCCGCGGTCCCCGGCGACTCCGACGCCGTCGAGGTGGGCGACTGGGTCATCGCCATCGGCAACCCCTTCGGCCTGAGCCACACGCTGACCAAGGGCATCATCAGCGCCACCGGGCGCGCCGAGGTGGTGGGGCCCGGGTCCGGCTACTCCGACCTCATCCAGACCGACGTGCCGCTGAACCGGGGCAGCTCGGGCGGCCCCCTCTTCAACCTGCGGGGCGAGGTGGTCGGCATCAACACGGCGGTGAGCAGCGAGGGCCAGGGCATCGCCTTCGCCATCCCGTGGAACGTCGTCGCCGACGCGATCCCGCGGCTCGAGAAGGGCGGGCGGGTCAGCCGGAGCTGGCTGGGCGTCTACGTGCGGGCCCCCGCGTCGCCTGGGCGGGAGCCCGGGCTGCTGGTCGAGGGGGTCGTGGACGACAGCCCGGCCAACCGCGCCGGCCTGCGCCCGGGGGACATCCTGTTGCAGCTCGACGGGCGCCCGGTGGGCACCGCCGCCGAGTTCCGGATGATGGTGGCCGCAGGCGTCGCCGGCCGCAGCATGCCCGTGAGCGTGCGGCGCGGGGGCGAGCCGCTGGAGCTGACCGTCGAGCTCGACGAGGCGCGCGACCCCTGACAGGTTCAGCGAAGATTGCTGCCAGGTGGAGCGCCCCCCCGACGGCCGCCTCGGCCGCCCGCAACCGCTGCGAGATGCCGGCGGGTATCTCTCGGGCCTCGCACGACCGATCCGGCTCGCCGGTGCCGCCGATCCATCGCGGCCCCTGCTTTCGCTGAACCTGTGAGAGCCTCCGCCGCTCGCGACCGGCGGGCTTTATTCGCCGGGCGTGGCGTGTTCTGCTCTGGGCGAGGAGTGAGCCCATGCGCTTCGATGACTACACCGATCCGGCCCGCCGCGTCGTCGAGGTCGCCAACGAGACGGCGCGCCGCGCGCGCTCCCCGCGGCTCACCGCCGAGCAGGTGCTGGTGACGCTGCTGGACGCGCGCGACACCCACGCCACCGAGATCTGGGTGTTCCTGGGCACCCAGACGGCGACCCTGCGACGCGCGGTCGCCGACGAGCTGGCGCTCCTGCCGACGGTGGCGGGCGACGTGCGCCTGATCATCGACCCGATGCTGGTGCGGATCTTCGACCAGGCGCGGGCCAACGCGCGGGCGGCAGGAGCGGCGGCCACGGGGACCGGCCACCTCTTGCTGGCGATGGCCAACGTGCCGGGGACCCGCGCGGAGGCGGCCTTGCGCGCGGCCGGCTGCACCCCCGAGCGCATCACGAGGGCGGCGCGGCGCGTGCACAACACCGAGAGCCTGCAGGCCCCCGGCGAGCGCCCGACCGGCTCGGCGGAGCAGCCCGCGGACGGCGACGCCACCTCCTGGCTGGACCGCTTCGCCATCGACCTGACCGCCCGCGCCCGCCGGGGCGAGCTGGACCCGGTCATCGGCCGCGACGACGAGATCCGGCGGGTCATGGAGATCCTGTGCCGCCGGCGGAAGAACAACCCGGTGCTCATCGGCGAGCCGGGCGTCGGCAAGACCGCGATCATCGAGGGCCTCGCGTGGCGACTCGCCGAGGGCGACGTGCCGGATCTCTTGCGGGGGCGGCGGCTGCTCTCGCTGGACATGGGCAGCGTGCTGGCCGGCGCCAAGCTGCGCGGCGACTTCGAGGAGCGCCTCAAGCACGTGCTGCGCGAGGTGCGCGAGTCCGACGGGCACATCCTGCTATTCGTCGACGAGATCCACACCATCGTGGGGGCCGGCGGCTCGAGCGGCGGCGGCATGGACGCCTCGGCGATGCTCAAGCCGGCGCTGGCGCGCGGAGAGATCCACTGCATCGGCGCCACGACCATCCGCGAGTACCGGCAGTCCATCGACCGCGACCCGGCGCTGGCGCGGCGCTTCCAGACCATCGTGGTCGAGGAGCCGGGGTTCGCCGAGGCGGTGTCGATCCTGCGCGGGCTCGAGGCGCGCTACGAGCTGCACCACGGGGTGGCCATCAGCGACGCCGCGCTGGTGGCGGCGGTGCGGCTGTCGAGCCGCTACGTGAGCGACCGCCGCCTGCCGGACAAGGCCCTGGACCTCATCGACGAGGCGGCCAGCCGGCTGCGGCTGCTGACCGACGCGCTGCCGGGGCCCATCGACGAGCGGCGGCGGCGGCTGGCGCAGCTCGAGATCGAGCGGGCCTCGCTGACCAAGGAGGCCTCGACCAGCTCGCTCGGGCAGCGCGCCCAGGTGGACGCCGAGATGAAGCAGCTCCGGGAGGAGCTGGACGAGCAGACCGAGCGCTGGCGGCGCGAGCGCGACGTGCTGGCGCGCATTCGCCAGACCAAGGAGCAGATCGAGGCGCTGGTCGCCGAGGAGGACGAGGCCACGCGCACCGGCGAGCTGGAGCGCGCCGCGGAGCTCCGCTTCGGGCGCCTGCCCGAGCTGCGGCGCCAGGCCGCCGGGCTGGACGGCGAGCTGGCGGTGGCCCAGAAGGACGGCGGCTGGCTCAAGGACGCGGTGGACGCGGACGACATCGCCGCGGTGGTGGCTGCGTGGACGGGCATCCCGGTCACCCGGCTGGCCGAGTCGGAGGCCGCCAAGCTGCTGGGCCTCGAGCAGCGCCTGAAGAAGCGGGTCATCGGCCAGGACGCGGCGGTGGCGGCGGTGGCGGCGGTCATCCGGCGCGCGCGCTCGGGCATCCAGGATCCGGACAGGCCGCTGGGCTCCTTCCTGTTCCTCGGCCCGACGGGCGTGGGCAAGACCCACATCGTCAAGTCGGTCACCGAGGAGCTCTTCGACGACGTGAAGGCCATGGTGCGCCTCGACATGTCCGAGTACATGGAGAAGCACTCGGTCGCGCGGCTGGTGGGCGCGCCGCCCGGCTACGTGGGCTACGAGGAGGGCGGCCAGCTCACCGAGGCCGTCCGCCAGCGCCCCTTCTCGGTCATCCTGCTCGACGAGGTCGAGAAGGCGCACCCGGAGGTGTTCGACCTGCTGCTGCAGGTCCTGGACGACGGCCGGCTCACCGACTCCATGGGGCGGGTGGTCTCCTTCACCAACACGCTGCTGGTGATGACGTCGAACCTGGGTTCCCAGGCCATCCTCGACGCCGAGGACGGCAACGACCAGGCCATGCGCGCGGCGGTCGAGGAGGCCGTGCACCGCTTCTTCCGGCCGGAGATGCTGAACCGCATCGATGAGCTGGTCATCTTCAACCGGCTGGACTCGGTCGCGATCGAGCAGATCACGCGCCTCCAGCTCCAGAGCGTGGCCAGGCGACTCGAGGGGCGGGGCCTCACGCTGGCGTTCGACGACGCGGCGGTGTCCCTCATCGCCGAGGCCGGCTACGACCCGGACTACGGCGCGCGCCCGGTCAAGCGCGCGGTGCGGGCGCTGGTCGAGGACCCGCTGGCGCTGCGCATCATCGGCGGCGAGCTCGAGGGCTGCACCGGGGTGCGCGTCACCGTCGCGCCGCCGGGCTCGGAGGAGCGGCTGAGCTTCGAGGCGCTGCGGGCGGGCGAGCCGCAGGAGTCGGGAGGGTGAGGCTGCTCCCGTGGACCGGCCACGACGCGCGCGGCGAACGCCTGGAGATCCGCGAAGCCCACCGGCGCGACGCGGCTCGGCTGCTCGAGCACATGGCGGCGATCGTCGCCGAGACCGAGTTCATGCTGCAGGCGGCGGAGGACCCGCTGCCCGAGGTCGACGAGCAGCGGGTGCTGCTCGACCACTTCGCGCGCCTGAAGGGCTGCCTGCAGCTCGTGGCGGTGCGGCCCTCCGGCGGCGTCGGGCGCGACCCGGTCGTGGGCAGCCTCAGCCTCATCAACGGGCAGACCTCGCGCACGCGTCATATCGCCCACCTCGGCATGGGCGTCCGCGAGAGCTGTTGGCGACGCGGGGTCGGCAGCAAGCTGCTGGACCTCGCCTTGACCTGGGCCCGCGCCCAGCCAATCCTCGAACGCGTGACCCTTCAAGTCTATCGGCGCAACGCGGCCGCCCACGCGCTCTACCGCTCACGCGGCTTCGTCGACGAGGGCGAGCTCATCGACGAGGCGCGCGTCGGGGACACCCTCGAGGATCTGCTCGGCATGAGCGTGGACGTCGGCCAGCCATGAGGGCCTGCGGTCTGCTGCTGGTCATGCTGGCGGTCGCCTGCGGTGAGGCGCCCGCGCCGGTGGGGCCTCCGCGCTGCGAGCCCCCCGAGGAGCTGGTCCTCGAGCGCGGCCTGAAGGAGGGCTTCCGCGCCCTGCTCGACGAGGACCGCGAGGCGGCCCAGGCGGCCTTCGAGAGGGTGCTGGCCGTGGCCCCGGATCACCCGGAGGCCCTGGCGGGTCAACGCCTGCTGCGCGACCGGCCGGCGCGCGCCGCCGCGACCCCGCCGCCCCCCGCGGGGCACATCGTCCTGTCCGGACAGCCCGTCGCCGTGGCCGTCCCCGTCAACACCGACACCTACCGCTTCGAGGAGAAGCGCGCGCAGGTGCGCCTCGCCCGCGAGATGAACCTGCGCGCCGGCGAGGGCCCGACGGCTTCGTACTACCGCCCGCGCCGCAACGCGCGTGGCGAGGAGATCCCGCCGGAGGACACCGAGCGCCTGCGCGCCCTCATCGACCTGGTGGTGCTGCACGACTCCCTCACCGAGACCGCGCGCGAGAGCTTCCTGCGGCTCGGGGAGACCGGCGGCTCCACCCACTTCACCATCGACTACGACGGCACCATCTACCAGAACCTGGACCTGGCGTACGAGGCGACCCACTCGGGCGACGCCTCGGTGGATGGCCGCAGCGTGTCCATCGACCTGGTCAACCCGGCGACCACCAGCCGGCCGCCCCTGCCAGAGGACGCCACGCTGGACCGCTTCGCGCGACCGCTCAGCGACTTCGAGCGCGTCCAGGGCGAGGAGGTGCAGCAGTGGGGGTACACCGAGCAGCAGCTCAGCGCCCTCGCCCAGCTCCTGCACGAGCTGGCCCGCGCCCTCCCCGCCCTGCCGCTCTCGGTGCCGCCTGCGGCGCTGGGCGAGCGCCGCGCCGCCCCCGAGGGGCCCCTGGCCCTGCGTGGCATCGTCGGCCACCTCCACCTCAGCCGACGCGCCTCCGATCCCGGGCCCGGCTTCGACTGGCAGGCGCTGTCGGCCCGACTGCACTGACAACGGCAGCCAGGATGGCTGCCGGCCGGTCTCGACCACCCAGCGGCCGCCTCCGGCGCAGACGATCCCATCGGGTGTGGCTCGGGCTCCCGTCGACGGCCCCGCCTCGACGGTGCCGCCGATTCGACCCGGCCCGACTTCTCGCTGCCCCCGCGAGCCGCCCGCTCCCAGTGCTCTCGTCGCGTCAGGAGCGAGCGGGGCGCCAGCGACGCCCCCTCAGGCCTGTCAGGGGCAGGTGTCGGCCATCATCGACGCGCGGCGCTCCAGCGCCTCGGCCTCGACCAGGATCCGGGGGCGCACGAGGATCTGCCCCTTGGAGAGCTCGGTCTGGCGGGCCGCCAGGTCGGCGAGCGTCGTCGAGTTCAGCAGCTCCTCGACGCGGCGCTTCATCTCCAGCAGGAACTCCTTGATGACACAGTGGCTGGGCCCCACGTCGATGGCGCAAGGCATCGCCAGGATCCCTTCGACGCCGGTGAGCTCGCCCTCCAGGCAGCCGATGACCTCGCCCAGGCTGATCTCGGACGCCGGCCGGGCCAGCGCGTGCCCTCCGGCGGGCCCCCGCGTGCTGCGAACCAACCCGGCCGAACGGAGCCGCGAGAGGATCTGCTTGAGGTAGTGCGGCGGGATGTCCTGCGTCTGCGAGATGTCGCAGGCATGGAACATCTCGCAAGAAGGCGACGAACGCGTGGCCAGATAGACCATCGCCCTCAAACCATACTCGCCACGCGTAGAGAGCTTCACGCCCCAACCATAGAAGCGCCCCCCTCCGGGGTCAACGCCCCGCCCCGGCCACAGCCACCCCGCGCCAACGGCCACCACCTCCCAGGCCGCCCCAAGCCAACCCGCCGCGATTGCGCAGCCCGCGCGGCCTGCTGCGGCCTCCGCGCTCCGCCCCCAGCCAACCCGCCTCGATTGCGGAGGCCGAGCGAGCCGCCGCGGCCTCCGCGCTCCGCCCCCAGCCAACCCGCCGCGATTGCGGAGGCCGAGCGGGCGTCGCGAGGCTCGCGTGGGTGGTGACGGGGAGGCCGGCGCGCGGAGGCGCACCCCGGGTGCGCCGCACAAGTCGCCGGCCGACACGGCGCCGCCCACGGGCGCCGCAGCAGCCCGCGCGGCCTCCGCGAGGCCTCCGCGTTAGAAGTCGCGCAACTCGGGGCTATCCTCGAAAACATGCACGACTTCGACGTCGCAGTGCAGGGACTTCCCCGCCAGCGGGTGGTTGAAGTCGGCGACGATGGTGTCGTCGCGCACATCGACCACGCGGTAGCAGAGCTCGGCGCCCTGCTTGGAGCGATAGCTGAAGCTCTGCCCCCGCTCGAGCTTGCGGTCGCTGGGGAACCCGGCCCGCGGCAGCTCACGCACGAGGGTGGGGTCGTGGACGCCGTAGCCGTCTTCCGGAGCGACCGTGAAGGCCTTGCGCTGACCCGCCAGCAGGCCGATGAGCTCGCGCTCGAGGCCGGGGACGACGTCGCCACGGCCGCAGATGAACTCGAGGGGGTTCTGATCGGAGGAGGAGTCGATCTCTTCGCCGCCGTCGAGCCACATCCGGTAGTGGATGCGCACGAGGCTGTTCTTCTTGACCTTCAAAGCTTCCTCCGGTTGGGGCGGGTGAAGCGGAAGCTATGCAGGCCCCGTGCGACCGTCAAGGTAAATCCGTCGGCCTCGATCGGCTGATTACCCGTATAATTATTGGCTCATCGAGCACGGTGGTCCGGAGCGGGACGACCCGGCGGAGGGCACGAAAAAGGGCGCCTCCCGAAGGAGGCGCCCTGGTATCTCACCCGAGGGTGGGATTCAGGTCAGACCTTACTCGGTCTCCTTCTCCACGTAGAAGGCCGCCGAGCCGCGGAGCGAGCACTCCGCCTTGGTCGCCTGCGGGTCGCCGAAGGCGGTGCGCTGGAACGTCGACTGGATGGCGTCGCAGTCGAGGTCGCCGTTCGCCGTGGCGGTGAAGCCCGCGTCGGCCAGCGTGCCGGAAGCGTCGAACGCGTAGACGAAGTAGTGCTCGTCGTTGATCTGGAAGTTCAGGGCCGACCAGGTGTCCGTCGACCAGATGTCCGGATCGGAGTCGCAGCGGTCGTCGCCGTTGGTGTCCGCGGGCGACGCCACGACGGTCGAGCAGCAGGAGCCGTCCAGCGGCGTCACGCCCTGGTTCTGCGGGAACTGGCACTCGATCTTCGCGCCGGCCTGGGTCACGTGCGGGGTCGTGTAGTAGAGCGCCGCGCCCTTGTAGATCTTGTCGATCTCGTCGATCGCCTCAGTGGTCTTCGCGCGGCGCATGTACTTGATGAACGCCGGCACCGCCACGACGGCCAGGATGGCCAGAATCGCGACGACGATCATGAGCTCGATGAGCGTGAAGCCCTTGTTGCTGTTCCGCATACGCATAATCATGTGGGGTCCTCCCGAGGATTCCGTTCGTGATTCACGAGTGAATGGCGGCCTGTCGCCTGTGACCGGAACCCACTCCGGCGAACACATCGTGATGCACGGGAGATGTGCAACGAACGTGCCATGCCGATCCCGAGTGCAAGAAACAAGCGCCATCGCGGGCTCCGCGGTGGATCCCGAGGCGCGGGCGAGTCGGGCGGCCGGAGCAGGGATCGCCGCGATGCGCGGGAGCGATCGACGGCGTTGGGGCCGCTAGCGCCCGTGCAGCCTCGAAAGATCGCAGGTGACGATAATCGTCACCCAGGTGCCGCTGAGCGCGGGTGTGGCACCCGAGACCTCCAGCGCGTCTCCAAGGCTGCCACCGCGGCCGGCGCGTGCTATGCGCTGGTGCCCAGGAGGTGGTCATGAGCGCGCCGACACGCTCCCGCCGGGAGAAGGCCTCGATGCTGATCGCCGGCGCCCGGCAGAAGCTGCTCGCCGGTGAGCCCGACGAGCGGATTCGGGACGCGGGCCTGCGGGTGCTCGCGCGCGCCGAGCGCGTCATGGGTCGCCTCGAGGGGGTCGCCCAGACGCTGGAGGCGGCCGCACGCGCCGAGATGCGCCTGCTCGAGCGCATGGCGCCCATCGTCGACGATCTGGGTGAGCTGGTCCGCCACACCTTGGACGAGGCCCGCGAACGACGCGGCCTCGCGCCTCGCCGGCGGGGCCGGCCCGCCGACGAGGACCGGATCATCGACGTCGACATCGACTGAGGACGCCGGGCGGCGGCGCTCGGAGCGGGGCACGGCGGCCGCGAACGGCCGACGGCCCGCGCCGTGACGCGTCACGGCTCGGGGCTCGCGGCATCGATGCGGCGGCTCCGGCGGCCGCCCGCGGCGGTGCCGACGCAGCCGAGGCGGCGGCGCTCGGAGCGGGGCTCGGCGGCCGCGAACGACCGACGGCCCGCTCCGTCACGCATCACTGCTTGATGATCTTGAACTCGATGCGGCGGTTCTGGCGACGGCCGGCCTCGGTGTCGTTGCTGGCCACCGGGCGGTCGAGTCCGAAGCCCTGCGTCTCGAGCCGGCTCGCGTCGATGCCGTGATCGACCAGGTACTGCTTCACCGACCGGGCGCGGCGCTCGGAGAGGTCCTGGTTGTAGGCGGGGCCGCCCTCTGACGAGGTGTGACCCTCGATGAGCACGCGGACACCGGGGAAGCGCGTCAGCACGTCCACCGCCTCGTCGAGCACCTTGGCCGCGCCGGGCCGGATCGCGTCGGAGTCGGCGGCGAAGCGGATGCCCTCGATGGTGCCGGAGAACTTCTCGACGACCTCGGGCGGCGGCGGCGGGCAACCCTGGTACTCGGCGGTGCCGGGCTCCTCCGGGCAGCGGTCGTCGATGTCGGGGATCGTGTCGCCGTCCTTGTCCGGGCACCCCTTGAACTCGGCCGGGCCGGGCTCGGTCGGGCAGCGGTCGTCCTTGTCGATGATCCCGTCGCCGTCGGTGTCGGGGCAGCCCTTCAGCTCCACCGGGCCCGGGGTGTCCGGGCAGGCGTCGGTGTCATCGGGGATGGTGTCACCGTCGCGGTCGGGGCAGCCCTTGGCAGAAGGCACGCCGGGCACGGTCGGGCACGCGTCGTCGGGGTCGAGGATCCCGTCGCCGTCGGTGTCGAGGACCGGAGGCGGCACCACCTTCTTCTCGCCGCCGAAGTTGCCGAACACGCCGACCATGGCCAGCAGGTCGTGGGCGGTGTCCTCACCCTTGCCGGTACCGAAGCGCGCCACGTAGCGGGCGTCGAGGCGCAGGCCCACGTGCTCCCAGGGGTAGAACTTCAAGCCGGCGATGGCGTTGACGCCGGGATCGCTGTCGTTCGAGCCGACCTTGGGGTCCAGCACCGCGAAGCTGGCGCCGGCGCCCACGAAGGGCTGGAACCAGTCGTGGGTGATGGGGTGGACGATGAGGTCGAGGTGCAGCAGGTAGATGCTGACGTCGTTGACCTCGCGCGGCGAGGCGTCGAAGGCGAGCTCGGCCGCGAAGAGCCGCGTGAAGTTGTAGCTGCCGTGGATCCCGTACGCGAACGTGTTGTCGAACACGTCGTCGTCGCCGGCCAGGAAGAAGTACCCGCCGAGCTTCACCCCCACCTCGAAGGAGCCGGGCTGGGTGAACGGGCGCGCGTTGGCTGCCGTCGTGAGCAGCGACAGGGCAGCGACGGCGAGAGCGGCGAGTGTCCCCAGGCGACGATGCATGGAGTCCTCCGAGGCGGTGTGCGGGGGGCGGAGGCACGCCGAGACGCGCCCAGAGCGAGTCGCCGCTTATAGGCTGGGCCTTCGCGGGGTGTCAACGCGCTCCAGAGCCGAGGGATCACCCCGGAAACGCCTTTTGTATCAGCCGGATACGCGCCACCGCGGGGTGTTCGTTTCGCGGAACCCCCCCGCGCCCGTCAGCGCGTGGGCGGCTCGCGCCGGGGCACCGGCGGCGGACCCGAGCCGGTCACGCCCGCGCCGACTCGCCGCGCCAGGTCCGCCAGATCGACGCCGGTGGCCGACCGGAGCTGCTCGACCAGGTTGGCGCTGCGGCCCGCCGTCGTCGCGTCGCCCTCGCCGATGATGGTCATCCGGTCGATGCTGACGTCCTGCACCGTGTCGACCAGGAGCTTGACCAGCGAGTCCAGCTTCTCCAGCAGGAAGATCTCACGCGCCTGGTCGCCCGACTCGGCCCAGCGCGCGGCGAGCTTGCGCAGGCCCTCGGCCGACGCCTTGCCGTCCTCGACGATGGGGGCCACCGCGGCCCGCGCCTCCGCCTCCTTCTGGGCCCGATAAGCCTTGGCCGGGGCGACCACGTCGGCGTCCAAGGCCAGCTTGACCTCCTCGATGCGCGCGGTCTGCACGGCCAGCTCGCTCTCGGCCCGCGCGATGTCGGACAGCACGACGCTCTCTTCGCGGGCCACCTCGGCGGCGCGCTGGGTGCGCGCGTCGATGAGGCGCTTCTCGGACTGCGCGCGGGCGGTCTCGACCTCGGCCAGGATCTGGGACACGCGGGTCTGCTGCATGTTCGCGGCGGAGCGGATGGCCGCCTCGGCCTTGCGCTCGGCCTCGGCGATCCGGGCCCGCTTGACCAGCTCGGCGTTCTTCGCCCGCCCGATGGAGTCCAGGTAGCCGACATCGTCTGCCACGGTCTGGATCTTCAGGGTGTCCAGCACCAGCCCGAGCCGCTGCAGGTCGACCTCGGCCTCCTCGATGAGCTCGCCGGCGAAGCTCTCCTTGTCCTCGTTGACCTGCTCCGGGGTGAGGCGCGCCAGCACCCCGCGCAGGTTGCCCTCCAGCGTCTCGCGCGCGATGCGGGCGATCTGCTCACGGCTCTTGCCCATCAGCTTCTCGACGGCGTTGTCGAGCCCGGGCGGATCGCCGTCGATCTTGATGTTGGCGACCCCCTGGATGTTCAACGGGATCCCGTCGCGCGAGTAGCCGTTCCGCACCTGGACGTCGACGCCCATCGTCGTGAGGTCCATGCGGTCGACCAGCTCGAGGAAGGGGATGCGCACCCCGCGCCCCCCGCGGATGAAGCGGTAGCCGACCCGCTGCCCGGGCTTGCGCGGACCGGAGATGATGACCACCTCGGACGGCTGCACGATGAAGAGGATGCGCTTGATGGCGAAGACCGCGGCCACGAGGCCCAGGAGCACGACGCCGATGACGATTCCGAGGAACTCAGCCACGGGGGCCTCCCTTGGTGCTGGCGCGGCGGACCGCGTCGCTGAGCAGGAGCGACGGGACGTCGATGCCGACCGTGTCGCGGATGCGGTCGAGGATCTCGGCGACGATGGCCGGGTAGCCGCCCACGTGGCGCGCCAGGCTGCGACCGTCGCCCGAGTCGATGACGTTGACGCTCTTGACCGACACGGCGCTGGCCGCGCGGGCCACCTCGGCCAGGACCGACTCGAGCTGCTGCAGCAGGAAGATCTCCGGCGCCCGGCTCCCCGCCTCGCGCCAGGCCGCCTGCAGCGCGCCCAGTGACTCGGCCTGGGCGCGACCCGTCTCCGAGCGGATGGCCGCGTCTCCGGCCGCCCGCAGCTCGCTGGCGGCGCGCCCCCGGTCGGCCGGGATGACCTGCTCGGCCTCCAGGCGCAGGGCCTCGAGCGAGCCGCGGATCTTCTGGAGCTGCTGCATGGCCTTGGCGCGAGCCTCGCGTCCCGCCGCCGCGGTGCGCTCCTCCTCCGATCGGCAGCGGGCCTCCAGCTCGGCCAGGATGCGCTGGAGATCGTTGTGCTTCTCGACCACCGCCGCCTCGGCCTGGGCCACCGCGACCCGCCCGCGCGACTCGGCCGCGGCGATGGCCTGGTCGGCCTCGCGCGCCGCGTCCGACTCGGCGATCTCGGCGTCGCGCAGCACCTCGGCCGTACGGATGCGCCCGATGGAGTCGAGGTACTTCACCTCGTCGTAGATGTGCTGGATCTTGAAGGTGTCGACCTGCAGCCCCATGCGCCCGAGATCGTCGGCCACCTCCGCCTTGAGCCGCTCCGAGAGCTTCTGCCGGTCGTGGTTGATCTCCTCGGGGGTGAGCTGGGCGATGACCCCGCGCAGGGTGCCCTCCAGCGTCTCCTTGGCCACCTGGCGGATCTCGGCGCGGTCCTTGCCGAGGAAGCGCTCGGTCGCGTGGTGGATCGTGTTGGGGTCGCTGGTGATCTTGGCGTTGGCGACCGCGTCCACGTTGATGGGGATGTTGCCCTTCGCGTAGGCGTTGCGGATCTGGATGTCGACGGGCATCACGGTCATGTCCATGCGGTCGACGCGCTCGATGAGCGGCCAGCGGATGCTGCGCCCGCCGCGGATCAGCCGGAACCCGACGCGCTCGCCCGACTCCAGGCGGTAGGGACGCCCGGAGAAGACGAGCAGCTCGTTGGGGCGCCCGATGACGAGGAAGGCCCGGATGAAGGAGAAGAGCAGGAAGAGCCCGCCCA
Organism: Deltaproteobacteria bacterium; assembly: GCA_020632695.1. Classification (GTDB taxonomy): domain Bacteria; phylum Myxococcota_A; class UBA9042; order PHBI01; family JACKFB01; genus JACKFB01. The sequence continues at coordinate 39,796 of JACKFB010000024.1, read as the reverse complement.
GGGCGGCGCCCGCGATGACGAGTCCGACGACGATCTGACCGATGTCCAAGGCGTGCTCCAGGGCGTGGTGGCGCGGGCGCGGGGGCGGGCAGGGAGCGCGAGGCTCCTATGATTCGGGGACGTAGAGGCGGTCTTCGGGCGCGACCAGCGCGTGGCCGTCCTCGTCGAGGGCGAGCACCACGACGCGGGCGCCGCGGGGCAGCTCGAGCGCCTCGGTGCTGCGCGCGAGCATGACCAGCTCGCGGTGGCGGATCCGCAGGCGGATGCGGCTGGTGGCGCCGGGGCGGAGCGGGAGCAGCAGCTCGCCCACCTGGCCCGGGTAGTCGGAGCGCTCGACCGCGTCGGCGTTCACCGGTCGGCGCAGGTGGTGCATGGCGTAGGCCACCGCGGTGCCGACGCCGGTGCCGGTGGCCGCCGCGGCCAGCAACACCACGAGGGCCGACACCGTCCCCAGCGCGGTGAGCAGCACCCCGGTGAGGCCGAACGCCGCGCTGCCGAAGGTCCAGAAGCGCATGGACGAGAACGGGAGCCACAGCTTGCGCGCGGCCGCCCCGTCCTTGACCCCGTGGGCGGCGTCGGCGGCCGAGGGGTGGTAGGCGTCATGGCCCAGATCGTGGTCGCCCGCGTCGCCGAGCTCGTGGTCGAAGCCGCCGTCGACGTCCGCCCCGGCGGCGTCGGCGTCGCCCGCGTCGAAGTCATGGTGGAGGTCACCGCCAGCGTCGGCGTCGGCCGCGCCCGCGAAGGCGGAGAGCGCGACCAGCACGCCCCCGACGGCCAGACACGCGAAGTACAGCGTGAGCATTGAGGACGGATCCGTGGTGGAGCGGAAGTCTGGGATCTGCTCGATGGTTCCAGACCCGGGGCGCGCTGGCAACACCCGCCGCGTGACAGCGCGGGGCGCGAATTCCGTTGTGTCGCCGTGGTCCCGTTGATATCAATTAACACTGCGTTCAATTGCAGTGCGGGGGCACATGGCGCGCATCAAGGGCAGGACGGCGTCGGCGACCCGCCAGGAGGCGCTGGCGGCGGCGATACAGATCTTCGCGAGCCGCGGCTACGAGGGCACCTCGCTGGCCAACATCGCCTCGGAGATCGGCGTGACGGCCGCCGCCATCGCGTACCACTTCGGGGGCAAGGCGCAGCTCTACCAGGCAGCCATCGACCGGGTGTACGCGGACCTGGCGGCGCTGCGCGACGAGGTCGGGCCGGGCATGCCGCTCACCGATCTGATCGCCATCACGTGGGACTTCGTGGCCGCGCGCCGCGACCACATGCGCCTGCTCCTGCGCAACATCGTCGACAGCGGCGGCGTGGGCGACGAGCTGCGCGTCCGCCAGATGGGCCCCACCCTCGACCTGGTGAGCACCCTGCTGGGCGCCGCGCTCAAGGTCCCGCCGCTGCGCGCCCGCCGGCTCATCAGCGCGCTGACCCATCTGGTGCTGCGCTTCGCCACCAACGCCGAGGCCGACAACCGTGTCGCGCTCGGCACCACGAGCGACGCGGAGACCCGCGCCGCCATCATCGGAATCCTCACCACCGTCGCCGAATCACTCATCGCCAGGGACATCGCCACATGAGCGCCGCGCTCGACGACACCGACGCCCGCCCCCCCGCCGCCGCCGCCGCGCCCGCCAGCGCCGTCGAGACGCCGCCGGTCAGCACCCGCTTCCGCCTCGGCGAGCGCCTGACCGACGAGCAGCGCGCCTTCTTCGACACCTACGGGTTCCTGCACTTCGAGGGCTTCATCTCGCCCGACGAGGTCGAGGGGCTGCGCCAGGACATGGCCACCGTGCAGGCCCGGTGGATCGCCGAGGGCCGCACCAAGGTCAACGGCATCCCCGTGCGCTACGGCATGGACGTGGACGGCAAGCCGATGGTGCAGCGCTTCGCCTTCACGTCGCGCTTCGGCGAGAACTTCCACCGCCTGGTCAACGATCCCCGCTTCGAGCCGGTCAAGGCGCTCATCGGCGAGGACTGCCGGGTGGGCGAGGACGAGAAGGACGGCGTGGTGGTCAACCACTACGTCAACGTCGAGGGCTCGACCTACAAGCAGCTCGGCTGGCACACCGACGGCCTGCGGGACCTCTTCTACCTGCGGATGCCGGGCCCCATGCTCAACGTGGGCCTCTATCTCGACGACTCGCCCCTCGCCAAGGGCGGCCTGCGCATCCTGCCCGGCACCCACAAGCAGGGCTTCTTCCGGATGGCCTTCGGCAAGCTCTACTTCCTCGACAACCGCACCGACCCGCGCGAGGTCTGCCTGGAGGCCCGCGCCGGCGATCTGACGATCCACGACGGTCGCCTCTGGCACCGGGTGGCTCGAGCCCTGGTCGAGGGCGAGGCCAGCCGGCGGCGGGTCATGTACGTGCCCTTCCTGAACGGCCCCTACCAGCCGAAGGACGAATCCAGCCCTACCCCCTTCTACCACCGCCTGCAGAAGCTGGTGGGCTGACCGAACCCGCTCCACCAAGCGTGGGGCTTCTTGCTGCCCGGGGGCGCCGGCCCGTATCCTGGCCACGAGTTTCCCCGTGGGCCGGAGCGCTGGATGGGCATCACCATCGTCCAGAAGTCGAACCTGTCGCGTCCTCGCCCGGAGGCGCGCAAGGCCCTGGTGCTCGCCGGCGGGGCGATCTCGGGCGGCGCGTTCAAGGTCGGAGGGCTGCTGGCGCTCAACCGGTTCCTGAAGAACTTCAGCGTCACCGACTTCGACATCTACGTAGGCATCTCCGCGGGCGCCCTCATCGCCGCGCCGCTCTCGGCCGGCATCGAGCCCTTCGAGCTGATGCAGGCGCTGCGCGGCAGCGACGGGCGCCTCACCCAGTTCAGCTACGCCGACTTCTACAACCCGGCGTGGCGGGACGTGGTCGGTGGCCCGGCGCGCCTGACCCGCGACATGGCGCGGGCGGTGCCGTGGACCCCCCTGGCGCTCCTGCGCGGGCTTCCGTCGCGGCGCGACGAGATCCGCCGGCGAGCCGCCGCCTTCATCAAGCGCCCGCGGCTCTCCACGGCCGAGGCGCTGCTGGCGCCCTTCGGCGAGGTGCTGGACGCCGGGCCCATCGAGGATCTGGGCAGCTACCTGCCGTCGGGGCTCTTCGACAACCGGCGCATCGCCGACTACGTCGAGCACAACCTGGCTCGCAACGACGTGCCCAACGACTTCCGCCAGCACAAGCTGCGCACGGGCAAGAGCCTCTACGTCGTCGCGACCAACCTGAACACCGCCCAGGGCGTCGTGTTCGGTCACGACGAGGACTACTCGGTCTCCATCTCCGAGTCGGTGCAGGCATCCACGGCCATCCCCGGCTTCTTCAAGCCGGCGCGCATCGGCCCCGCCGGCCGTGAGCAGGACTACCTGGACGGCGCCCTGCGCAAGACGGCCAACATCTCGACGGCCGCGCGCCACGGGGCCGAGCTGATCGTCTGCTACAACCCCTTCCGCCCCTTCATGAACTACCGCTACCGCCAGGGCACTCACGACCAGCGCTCGCTGGCGGACATGGGCATGGGGGCCGTCCTCAACCAGGCCTTCCGCACCATGCTGCACAGCCGCCTGCGCCTGGGGATCGAGAAGCTGCGCCTCGACGAGGGGTTCCGCGGCGACTGCATCCTCATCGAGCCGGCGGAGACCGACGCGCGCTTCTTCTCGATGAATCCGCTGGCCTTCTGGGCGCGGGCCGAGGCGGCCACGCACGGCTACCAGTCGGTGAAGACCTCGCTGGAGAAGCACTTCGAGCCGCTGCGCGAGATCCTGGGCGCCTACGGCATCCAGGCCGACATCGAGGCCCTCGAGGGCGAGTTCGCCGCCATCCGCGAGGCCAGCGGGCCCACCGCCAAGCTGGACGTGATGGAGGAGTCGCGCTCGCGGCGCGCGGGGCTGCGCCTGGTCTCGAGCGGCGGATGAGCGAGGCGGCGAGCGCTCGCGGCGTCCGCGTCATCGCGCCGTCGGGGCCGCTGCACCCGGACGCCCTCGACGCAGGGCTCGCGCGGCTGGCGGAGCTGGGCATCGCGGCCGACTGGCCGGCCGGCTGGCGCGAGGGCGTGATGGCGGCGGACGGGCACCTGGCGGGCAGCGACGAGCACCGGGCGACGCAGCTCCGAGACGCCATCGTCGCGCGGCCCAGCGCCATCTGGATGGCGCGCGGGGGCTATGGCGCCCTCAGGACCCTGGACGCCGCGCGGCGCCAGGGCGAGCTCTTCGACGGCGAGCCCGTCCCGCTGTGGGGCTTCAGCGACGGCACGGTGCTGCTCTCGGCCTGGGACCGCGCCGGCTGGCCCGGCTGGCACGCGCCGCCGATGACCCAGCTCCCGCGGCTCGACGACGAGAGCATCGCGCGCGTCCGGGCGACCTGGCACGCCGACCACATCGCCCCCTTCGAAGACCTGGTGACGCTGGCTCCCGGGCAGGCGGAGGGCGCGCTGGCCGGCGGGAACCTCTGCATGCTGGCGTCGATCGTCGGCACGCCCTGGGAGGCCCGCTTCGAGGGCCGCGTGGTGCTGCTCGAGGAGGTCGGCGAGCCCGCCTACAAGGTGGATCGCCTCTTCACCCAGCTCCGCCTCTCCGGGGCCTTCGACCGCGCCGTGGCCCTGGTCCTGGGCGACTTCTCCGCCCTGGACGCCACCCAGTCTGCCGCCGTGGCCGCCTTCTTCGCGGCGGAGGCGAAGACCCTGGGCATCCCGGTGGTCACCAACGCCCCCTTCGGCCACGACCGCCGCAACGCGCCCCTGCCCTTCGGCGAGGCGACCGGCTACCGCGCCCTGGTGGACGCCCCCGAGGGCGGTCCGGCGCGCCTCGTCCTGCGGCGATGAGCGGGGCTCCGGCCGGCAGGCTGGACGCGCGGCTCGCCGACCTCCTCGCCCGGGGGGTCGAGGAGGGGGTGTTCCCGAGCGCCGGCGCGCTCATCGCCTCGGAGCACCGGGTGCGTGCGGTGGCCTGCGCCGGCGGCGCGCGGCTCGACAGCCTGTGGGACCTGGCCTCGCTCACCAAGCCCATGGCCGTGGTGACCCTGTGCATGCGCGGGGTGGCAGCCGGGTGGCTGTCTCTGGACGAGGTGGTGCCCGCGCTGCCCGGGGCGCCGGTCACCGTCCGCGCGCTGCTGGCCCACCGCTCGGGCCTTCCGGCGCTCTGCGACCTGCCGGCGATGCTCGACCAGGCGCTGGGGCGGTGGACGCCCGGCAGCATCGAAGCTCGCCGCGTGGCCCTGCGCCTCATCGCGGAGCTGCCGCGCGCAGCGCCGCCGCAGACGATCTACAGCGACCTCGGCTTCATCGTGCTGGCCGATCACCTCGAGCGGCGCCTGGGTCGCCCGCTGCGTGCCCTGATCGCCGGCTTCTCGGGCACGGAGCCCGCCCGACACCCCGAGCGCTTCGTGCCGGGGCGCCTTTGCCCCCGCCGCGGGCGCGTGCTCCGCGGCGAGGTGGAGGACCTGAACGCCTGGGCCCTGGGCGGCGCCGCCGGCCACGCGGGCCTCTTCGCCACCCTCGAGGCCACCGGCGCCTGGGCCATCGACCTGGGGCGCGCCGACGCCGGCCTGCCCGCGAGCGTGCCCACCGGCGTGGTGCAGCGCTTCTGGGACCTCGCCGAGCGCGCACCGGCCGGGCCCGACGGCGTCCGCCCGACCTGGGTGCTCGGCTTCGACACGCCCACGCCCGGCGCCAGCTCGGCGGGGACCACCGTGTCGCCCCACGCCGTGGGCCACCTCGGCTACACGGGCACCAGCGTGTGGCTGGACCGCGAGCAGCGCACCACCATCGTGCTGCTCTCCAATCGCAGCGCCGGAGGCCCGCACACCCAGGCCGCCATGCGCGCGTTCCGCCCGCGCTTCCACGACGCCGCCCGGGCGTTGCTCGCGGGCCGCTGATCCGGCGACCTCCGCGCGCCCCGATCCGCTCTCGGGAGACGGGCCGAGGCCAGCCCTGGGACGGTTGTTAAGCGCTTTCAGCTTTGCTAGGAAGAGACGGCGAGTCGGGAGAGGTGCGCCTCCGCGTCTGTGTCTTCGCCCGTTGGTCCGCGTGCACGAGCGGCCACGGCGGTACTTGCTGAGGTCTCAATGTCTACGAGCGATCTGGTCGCTGCGTTCGAATCGAATCCGTCCGATCACCGCGCCTTCGAGGCGCTGATCAAGCAGCTGATGGACGACGGCGATCGAGCGACGCTCGAGTCCGTGCTGCAGCGGCTGCCGGAGCTGGTCCCCGACGGGGCGGACGGTGTGGCGTTCCGCGTGCTGTCGCAGCTCGCGCGGACCACGGACGACGACGAGTGGAGCACCTTCCTCAGCTACTGGAACGGCATGCTGCTGTGGAAGCACTACGGCGATGCCCAGAAGGCCGAGATGGCCTTCCGCAAGATCAAGACGCCGCCGCCCGACCCCGCGGCGCTGCGCGAGTTCTACCTGCAGTTCTACGTGGAGCAGCAGAACTGGCGTCGCCTGGAGCAGTTCCTGACCGACCCGACCAAGGGCGGGATGGATGACGCGCTCGAGGTCAAGCGCATGCTGGGCCGGCTGGCCGAGGAGAAGGAGCAGCCCGACCGCGCGATCACCTTCTGGCAGGGCGTGCTGTCCGAGCTGCCGGGCGATCCGGAGGCCGAGGACGCGCTGTCGCGGCTCTACGAGCAGGTCGGCAAGTGGCACGCGATGGTGGACCTGCTGAAGGACCGCCTCAAGCGGGTCGACGGCGGGCTCGAGCAGCAGCTCGCGATCCACCGTCGCATGATCGACATCTACAAGGAGCAGCTCAACGCCCCGACGAAGGTGGTGGGCGCCTGGCAGTCGATCCTGGAGCTGGACGCCGGCAACGCCGAGGCGCTGGACGCGCTGGCCAGCGAGTACGAGGAGATGAAGCGCTGGCCGGACCTGGTGAAGGTCCTGCAGCAGAAGATCGAGCACGCGGACGACACGGACACGCAGATCGCGCTGCACCGCCGTATCGCCAACATCATGCTCGACAAGTTCAACAACTCGAGCGAGGCGATCAAGCACTACGAGGCCATCCTCGAGCTGGACCCGTCGAACCGCGAGTCCATCGACGTGCTCAAGGAGATCTACGAGCAGCGTCGCGACTACGACAGCTACATCCTCGTCGCCGAGCGGGAGATCGGCCTGGCGGAGGACCCGGCCGAGCGCCAGGAGCGCTACCTGCAGCTCGCGCGCCTGGCCAGTGAGCGCATCCGCAAGCCGGCGACGCCCATCGCGCTGTGGGAGCGCGTGCTCGAGGGTCAGAGCGATCACCCCGAGGCGCTGACCGAGCTGGAGACGCTGTACGAGCGCGAGAAGGCCTACGACCGGCTGGCCGAGATCCAGGAGCGCCGCGTCGACCTGGTCGACGATCCCGAGGAGAAGGTCGCGCTGCTGGAGAAGCTGGGGCTCGTCTACACGACCCGGATGGACGATCCGGACAAGGCCGCCGAGGTGTGGAAGCGCCTGCTGGCGCTGGACCCGGAGCACCGCAAGGCCCAGGCCGAGCTGCGCAAGAAGTACCTGGCGGAGCAGGACTGGGAGGGCCTCGAGTGGTTCTTCCGCAGCTACGGCACCCCGGCGGAGTGGGTGCGCACGCTGGAGTCGCAGGCGAAGTCCATCGAGGACCCGGAGCAGCAGACCGAGCTGCTCTTCAAGGCCGCGCGGCTGTGGCAGGAGGAGCTCGACGACCAGCGCCGGGCGGTGAAGAACCTGGAGTCCGTGCTGGAGATAGCGCCCACCCACGCCGAGGCGGCGGGGATGCTGGTGCCGATCTACCGTGAGCTGGAGCAGTGGCGGAAGCTGCCCCCGGTGTACGACATCGTGCTGTCGGCCACCGAGGATGCCCAGGAGCGGCGCCGGCTGCTGCTGGAGCAGGCGGCCATCCACGAGGACAAGCTGGGCGACGACGAGTCGGCCTTCTTCGCCTTCGTCCAGGCGGTCAGCGAGAGCCCCGGCTCGGTGGAGCTGCACCCCGACCTGCGCCGGCTGGCCGAGCGCAGCGGCAACTGGGGGACCTACGTCTCGGTGCTCGAGGAGGCGGTGGACCTCATCGAGGACGAGCAGGCGCGCATCGGCGTGCTGCTGGATGCCGGGCGTGTCTACCGCGACCAGATCCAGGAGCCCGAGGCGGCGCTGACCGCCTTCACGCGCGTGATCGAGCTCGACGACCAGAACCGGGACGCCCTGGACGCCATCGAGGTGCTCTACGGGCAGATGGAGGCCTGGGACCAGCTCATCAGCGTCTACGTGAAGAAGCTGAAGATCGCGCGCGACGGCGACGAGCGGAAGGAGATCCTCTTCCGGCTGGCGCGGGTCTGGCGCGACCGGCTCCAGAGCAACGACGAGGCCGAGGCCATCTACCGGGAGATGCTGGACGACTTCCCGGACGACATCCGCGTCCACGACGCGCTGGTGACGATCTACCTGGAGGAGACGCGCTACGAGCCCATGCTCGACGTGCTGGAGCGCAAGCGCGACATCCTGTCCGCGGCGACGGCGTCGGGCACGGTGCTGGCCGACCTGGAGTGCCAGCTCGGCATGCTGACCTTCGGCACCCGCAGCGGCGCCGGCGCCGTGTCCGCGGCGGTGGATCACTACGCCGCCGCGCTGGAGCACGACCCGACCCACCAGGAGGCGGTCACCCGCGTGGAGGAGCTGCTGGCGGACGCCGGGCAGCGCCTGCGCATCGCGCGCATCCTCGAGCCGATCTACGACGCCCGCGAGCAGTGGCGCGAGCTGGCCGAGTCGCTGGAGATCCAGCTCATCGCCGCAGCGGACGACGGCGCCCCGGGCCCGCAGGTGGCCCTGCTGGAGCGCCTCACCGAGCTCTACCGCGAGGCGCTGGACGACAAGGACCTGGCGTGGCGGAGCTACGCGCGCCACTTCCAGCTCGAGCCGCACCGCAAGGAGGTGCGCGAGGCCCTGGAGGGGCTCACCGGCGGGCTCGACCGCTGGCAGCCGATGGTCGCGCTCTACACCGAGCTGGCCGACGAGCCGGCCGACCCGGCGACGCGGCTGGCCATCAAGCTGGCCATCGCGCGGGCGTGGCAGAACAAGCTGCACGACCTGGAGCAGGCGCGCACCTTCTATCACAAGGTCCTGGACGAGGAGCCCGAGAACCGCGAGGCCGTCGACCGGCTCGAGGAGATCTACGTCGGCCTGGACCGGGCCGAGGACCTGCTGGACATCTTCCGGCGCAAGGTCGAGCTGAGCAGCGACGTCGAGCAGAAGCTCGACTACCTGTTCCGCATCAGCGACCTGCTGCGCGACGGCCTCGAGCGCTACGACGACGCCGTGCTGGCGGCGCGCGAGGCGCTGGACCTGGTGCCCGGACACCTGGACGCGATGCAGCGGCTGGACGAGCTGTTCACCCGCACCGAGCGCTTCGCCGAGCTGGCCCAGGTCATCGAGGAGATGCTGACGGTCGTCGCCTCCGACCCGGAGCGGCGCACGGTGCTGCTGGTGCGCCTGGCCGGGATCGAGGAGGCCGAGCTCCAGAACGTCGAGCGGGCCATCGGCATCTACGAGCAGGTGCTCGACGTCGACGGCGCGAACCTCCAGGCGGTCGCGGCGCTCGAGCGACTCTTCGCCGACGAGGCGCTGGCGCCGCAGATCGCGCCCATCCTCGAGCCCTACTACGACCGTCAGGGCGACTGGCAGCGCCTGATCCAGGTCTACGGGGTGCGCGAGGCGCACGCCGATCTGGTGGGCGAGAAGGTCGAGTGGCACTACAAGATCGCCGATCTCTACGAGCACTTCGGCGAGCAGCCGGCCAGGGCCTTCGACCACTACGTGATGGCGGCCGACCTGGATCCGGGCAGCGAGCGCACGCTGGGCAAGCTGATGCGCCTGTCCTCGATGCTGGGCAACCACGGCGAGCTGGTGGTGCACCTGCAGCGCCTGGTCGACGAGATCGACGACGATCACCGCCGCAAGGAGACCCACCGCATCATCGCGGAGCTGGCGCGCGACCGTACCCATGACATCGCGACCTCCGAGAAGCACCTGCGGTCGATCCTGGAGATCGACCCGGCGGACGAGGCGGCGATCGACGGCCTCATCGACCTGTACCGACAGACCGACGCCACCGACAAGCTGGTCGAGACCATGCTGTCGAAGGCGCCGATGGTGCTGGACGGCAGCGCCCAGCGCGCACTCTACGCCGAGGCGGGCGAGCTGGCGGCGGGCCCGCTGGACGACCCGGCGCGCGCCATCGAGATCTACCAGACCCTGCACACCCTCGACCCGGCGGGCGGCGCGGCCCTCGACGCCCTCGAGGTGCTCTACGAGCGCGTGGAGGCGTGGGACGAGCTGGTGGACGTCTACCGCCAGAAGATCGAGCGCACCGACGACATCGAGGAGAAGTCGCGCTACGCGGCCCTGATGGGCAACGTGCAGGCGGACCGCCAGGAGTCCATCGACGACGCGGTGCACACGTGGCGCACCATCCTCGAGTGGGACCCCAACGCGCTGCACGCCCTCGACCAGCTCGACCAGCTCTACATCCGCCAGGAGGACTGGTACAGCCTGCGCGAGATCCTGCTGCGCAAGCAGGAGCTGGTCGACGACACGGGCTGGGTGGACGCCCAGTACCGGCTGGCGCAGCTCTACGGCGCCGACGACCGCCTGGCCGACGTGCGCCAGGGCATCGAGGCGTACCGCGCGCTGCTGGGCCGGCGCCCCGACCACGACGCCTCGGTGACCGCGCTCGAGAACATCATCCGCGACCGCGACGAGCGCGAGCTGGCCTTCGCCGTGCTGAAGCCGGTGCTGGAGTCCCGCGAGGCCTACGAGGACCTGTGGCGCCAGTACGAGGTCATCGCCAAGCACCAGGTCGACGAGCCCTTCCGGCTGATCACGACGCTGCACGCGATGGCGGATCTGGCCGAGGGGCCGCTCGGGGATCCGCAGCGCGCCTTCGAGGCCTGCGCGCGGGCCTTCCGGGCCGACGCCCGCCACGAAGAGAACATCATCCGCCTCGAGATGCTCGCCGAAGAGCACGGGATGCTCGAGGAGCTGGTGGCGCTCTACGAGCAGGGCGCGGCGGACGCCGACGACCCGATCCTGGCGCTGCAGCTCCGGCTCAAGACCGGCAGCCTGCTCATGGACCGTCTGGCGGCGCCGGTGCGGGCCATCGAGGTCTACAAGGCCGTCCTCGAGGACAACCCCGACCACAAGCTGGCGCTGGAGCGCCTGCATCGCCTGTACGAGAGCCAGGGCCAGGCGGCCGAGCTGGCCGAGATCCTGCGCCTTCAGGCCGACATCCACATGGATGCCGACCAGAAGATCGCGTTCCTGGCGCGTCTGGCCGAGGTCGCCGAGCAGGAGCTCGACGACCCGAACGCGGCCTACGAGGCCTACATCGAGATCCTGGACCTGGACCGCCTCTCGGACCTGGCCGTGGGCGAGCTGTGGCGTCTCTACGTGCAGGGCGTGCAGCGGGTCGAGATCGCCTACCGGCTGGAGCCCATCTACAGCGAGCGCGAGCAGTGGGACGACCTGCACGCGCTGCTCGAGCTCAAGCTGGAGGCGGTCAGCGAGGCCGCCGACCGCATGGACATCATGCGGCAGCTCGCGCTGCTGAACCTGGAGCGGCTGGGACGCAAGCCCGAGGCCATCCAGTGGTTCGGGCGGGCCTTCCGGCTGGACCCGGAGGACGACTTCCTGCTGCAGCAGCTCACCGACCTGTCCACCGAGGCGGGCCGCTGGGAGGACCTGCGGGCCATCCTGATGGACGCGGCCAGCGTGGTGGAGGACGAGCAGCGCAAGGTCGAGCTGTGGCATCGCGCGGCGGCGGTCTCCCGCGACCAGCTCGGCGACACGGCCGAGGCCGAGCGCGTGTACCGCCTGATCCTGGACACCGACGGCGAGAACCACCGCGCGCTGCAGGCGGTCGACGCGCTGCTGGTGCAGCAGCAGCGGTGGGAGGACCTGGAGCCGGTGCTGGCGGCCGAGGCCAACACGGCCGAGTTCGACGACGAGCGGCTGGTGCTGCTGATGCGGCTCGCCGAGCTGTATCGCGACCGCCTGGGGCGCTCCGAGGAGGCGGTGGCAGCGTACCGCCGGGTGCTGGACATCAACGACATGCACCGGCCGGCGCTGGAGGCCCTCGAGGTCGTCTACCGCCGCGACGGTCAGCACGAGGCGCTGTACGAGATCCTGCAGCAGCTCGCCGACACGGCGCCCAGCGATGAGGCGCGCGTGGCGCGGCTCGGGGACATGGCCGAGATCGTAGAGGTGCACCTGGGCGAGCCGGAGAAGGCCGTCGAGCTGTGGGAGGAGGTGCTGGCGCTCTCGCCGGACGACCGGCACGGCGTGCATCAGCTCCAGCGGCTGCTCGAGGCCCAGCAGAGCTGGGACGCGCTGGTCGACGCGTACGACCGCGAGCTGCGGATGGGTGTCGAGGACCCGGCGCGGCGCCTGGACCTGCACAAGCGGCTGGGTCGCGTGCTGATGACGCGGCTCGACGACCCCTTCCGGGCGCAGGGCTGGTGGCAGAAGGCCCGCGAGGAGGAGCCCTACGATCAGGAGGCCCTGGAGGCGCTGCGCGGCACCTACCGCGACGCCTTCAACCTGGAGGGGCTGGTCGAGGTCCTCGAGGCGCAGCTCCAGAGCAACCACTACGATCAGGAAGCCGAGCTGGCGATCTGGCGCGAGCTGGCGGAGATCCGCACCGAGCAGCTCGTCGACGCGCCGCGAGCCATCGAGGCGTGGACCAGCGTGCTCGAGCTGGCGCCGGGCGACCACCACGCGGTGGAGAGCCTCGAGCGCCTCTACGAGCAGGAGGAGCGCTGGGGTGACGCGGTGGCGCTGCAGCGGCAGAAGCTGTCGCACACCGACGACCCGGAGACCCGCGTCGAGAACTGGCTGCACGTGGCCACGCTGCAGCACCAGCGGCTGGGCGACGCCGTCGCGGCCGCGGAGACCTACAAGGAGATCCTGGCGGCCTACCCCGGCCAGATGGAGGCGAGCCAGCGGCTCGAGGCGATCTACGAGGGCGCCGGCGACTTCCCGTCGCTGGCCGAGGTCCTGCTCGAGCGCACCGACCACCTGAGCGACGTGGGCGAGCGGGTGATGAACCTGCAGCGCCTGGCGCGGGTGTACGAGCAGCAGATCGAGGCGCCCGAGAACGCGTTCTTCGTGCTGCAGCGGGCCAGCGAGGAGATGCCCGACGACCCGGCGACGCTGGCGGAGCTGGCGCGGCTGGCCGAGGTGACGGGCCTCTGGGAGGAGATGCTCGGGGTCTACGACGCCACGCTGCCGCAGGTGGAGGGCGACACGGCGCTCGAGGTGATGCTGGCGGCCGCCGACGTGGTGCGCAACAAGCTGCACCGGACCGACGAGGCGGTGGCGTACTACGGGCGCGTGCTCGAGGCGGAGCCCGAGAGCGAGGTGGCGCTCCGCGCGCTGGTGGAGCTCAACGAGGAGCTGGAGCGCTGGGAGCCGCTGGTGGTGGCGCTGGAGCGCCTGGCCGAGGTGACCTCCGACTACAGTGAGAAGACCACGCTGCTGATGCGCTCGGCGGAGGTGCTGGAGAACCACATCGGGGACATCGACCGGGCCGTGGAGGCCTGGTACGCGGTGCTCGAGGTGGACGAGGTGGACCGCAAGGGGCTGTCGGCCCTGCAGCGGCTGCACACGCAGCGGCGCGAGTGGGCCCGGCTCATCGACATCCTCGAGCGCACCTCGCGCATCGAGCCGCAGCGCGCGGTCGAGCTGAACCTGCGCATCGCCGACATCTACGAGGCCAACCTCGGCAAGCCCGAGGAGGCCATCGAGCGCTACGAGGAGGTGCTCAACTTCGAGCCCGGCAACGAGCTGGCGCTGCAGCGCCTCGAGGCGCTCTACGGCGAGAACGACAACTGGGCCAAGCTCATCGAGGTCTACGAGCGCTCCTACGACTCGGCGCAGACCGACGCCGAGCGGGTGACCGTCGCCGGCAAGGTGGCGCTGCTGCAGCTCGCGGTCTACGAGGACAACGAGGCGGCGGCGGACTGGTTCCACCGCATCCTCACCATGGCGCCCGGCCACGAGGAGGCGACCACCAACCTCGAGCAGATCTACCGCAGCACCAAGGCGTGGGACGATCTGATCCAGCTCTTCGAGTTGGAGCGCGGGTCGGCGGAGACCGCCGAGGGACGCGCGGCCGCGCTGATGCAGGTCGGCGACGTGTACCGCGTCGAGCTGGACGACATCGACAACGCCATCGGGGCCTACGAGCGGGTGCTGCACGAGGACCCGTCGCATCGGCAGGCGCTGGACCTGCTCGAGGGGCTCTACTCCGAGCAGGGCCTGTGGGAGCAGGTGCTCGACGTCATCGACCGCAAGCTGGGCGTCGAGACCGAGCGCGAGATGCGGCTGGAGCTGCTCTGCCGCCAGGGCCGCATCGCCTCGGAGGAGCTGGCCAACCCCGACGCGGCCGCCCGCTACTACGACCGGGCGCTCGAGGAGAGCCCGGGCTACACGCCGGCCGAGGACGCGCTGGTCGCCATCTACACGTCGGAGGAGCGCTTCGACATGGTGGTCGACACGCTCAACCGCAAGCTGGCGGCGGCCGACGACCCCATCGTCCGGTCCCGGGTGCACATCGACCTGGCCGAGGTGTGGCGCGAGCGCCTCTACAACGGCGAGAAGGCGCTGGAGCATCTGGAGCTGGCCGTCGAGGCCGACCCCGAGTCGGAGTCGGCGCTGGCGCCGCTGGCCGACTACTACATGTCCAACGAGCAGTGGACCAAGGCGATGCCGCTGCTGGACGTGCTCTCGGACCGCCTCGAGGGCTCCGACGACGTGGCGCGCCGCGGCGACGTGCACCGGCGCCTGGCCATGTGCGCCGAGGCGCTGCTCGACGACGAGCGCGCGCTCGACGAGTACCGGCGGGCGCTGGCCATCCTCCCCGGCAACGTGGACGTGCTGCTGGGCCTGAGCCGGCTGCACTTCAAGCGCGAGCGCTGGGACGAGGCCGAGCGGCACCTGGCCGAGCTGGTGCGGCTGCACGGCAAGACCCTCCCCGACGACACCTTCCTCGAGGTGCACCTGCGCCTGGGCGAGGCGGCGCTGCGCTCGGGCAACTTCGTCGAGGCCAAGCGCGTCCTGGCGCGGGTGGTCGAGCAGCAGCCCGGCAACATCGGCGCCATCGCCAGCATCGTCGAGGTCCTCGAGGCCCACGGCGACTGGGAGGAGGCCATCGACTACAAGGGGCGGCAGCTCGCCCTGCTCGACGACCCGCTCGAGCGCTTCACGGTGCAGATGGGCATCGGCGACATCTGGATGGAGCACCTGCACGACCCGCAGCGGGCGGCCGACGCCTACGAGAAGGCGCTGGAGTTCGGGCGCTTCTCCAAGGGGCCGATCCTGCAGCTCATCCAGCTCCACGCCCGCGAGAAGAACTTCACGCAGGCCATCCGCTGGCTCAACGAGCTCATCGACGCCGAGGAGGATCCGGCGAAGAAGGCGCACTACGCCATGAGCGTCGCGGTCATGTACCGCGACGAGATCGGCGACAACGAGGAGGCCGTGCGCCACTTCAACCTCGTGCTCGACTACGACCTGGAGAAGCTGGAGGCCTTCCGCGCGGTCGACGAGCTGGTCACGCGGATGAAGGACTGGAAGCTGCTCGAGCAGAACTACCGCCGGATGATCCAGCGGGTGCAGCAGGCCGGGGCCGCCTTCGAGAAGGGGCCGGCGCTGCTCTTCACGCTCTACAAGCACCTGGGCGAGATCTATCGCTCGCGCCTGAAGAACGTGGAGTACGCGCTCAGCGCCTTCGAGCTGGCCTCGGGGCAGCGGCCGCAGGACGAGTCCATCCGGGAGATCCTCGTCAGCCTCTACGAGGTCACGGCCGACCACCTCGACAAGGCCGTCGAGCAGCACCGCTACCTGATCATCAACCACCCCGACCGCTTCGAGAGCTACCACCGCATCTTCCGCGTCTTCAAGAAGATGGGCCAGGGTGACCGCGCCTGGTGCGTGGCCGGCCTGCTCTGCGCGCTGGACAAGGCCGAGGCCGAGGAGCGGAAGTTCTACGACGCCTTCGTCGAGCCGGTCCCCGCCGACCCGCGGCGTGGCCTCGACCAGAAGCTGTGGCTGCGCTGGATCATGGCGACGCAGGAGTTCCCGACCCTGGGACAGACCTTCGCGCTGCTCTACCAGACCATGGGCGAGACGGCGGTCTTCAAGAGCCTCAAGGAGCTGGGGCTCAAGAAGAAGGACCGGGACGACCTGACCCAGCCGACGCTCATCAACACGACGATGAAGAACGCGAGCCAGCTCCTGGGGATCCCGTTGCCGGAGATCTACCTGGGTCGGCAGGGGCTCGAGGTGCTGCCGACGCTGCCGCCGGCGCTGGCGGTGGGTCCGGACATGCAGGTGGGCCAGAGCGAGAAGGAGCTGGCCTTCCGCGTGGGCAAGCGCCTGACCTACTTCCACCCGTGGCGCATCATGGCGGCGCTCTACGACCACGCGCAGCTCGACCTGATCTACATGGCCGCGCTGAAGCTGGTGGACCCCTCCTTCGACATCGCGGCCCGCTCGGACCTGCCGGCGGAGACCCAGCAGCAGATCGCCCAGTCGGTGCAGGACATCTTCCAGGACCTGGAGCGCAAGGCCACGCAGCAGATGCGGAACCAGCTCGCCCAGGTGCTGAGCGACTTCCTCTCCAAGCACCGGGCGCCGAAGATCGGCCGCTGGCACCGCGAGGTGGAGCTGACCGCCAACCACGCCGGGCTCTTCCTGTGCGGAGACATCGAGCTGGTCGGCAAGATCCTCTCGAAGGAGGTCAGCGGCGCCTCGAAGCTGTCTCGCGGCGACAAGCTCAAGGACCTGGTCGAGTACGTGCTGAGCGACCGCTACGCCGAGATGCGCAAGCAGATGGGCGTGGAGATCGACTACTCCGAGCTGCTGGGATGAGGGCCTGTATGAAGACAGCTACGCCGATCTCGCGTCGGATGCTTCCTCACCGACATCCCCTCGAATCCTCGCAGTATCCAGATACAGCTTCGGATTTCGAGGGGCCGTCGGTGAGGCGCCTCCTCGCGTGCTCGACCTACCTGTCTTCACACCGGCCCTAGGGCCTCGGTGGCCGGTCAGCCCGCCCCCCCGGGGGCTTCGGATGACGCGGCCCCGGGGTCGCCCGAGCGCGAGGAGACGGGCGGGCCGTCGCCGGGCGGTCGCGCGCCCGTCGAGGGCGGGTCGCTCTACGTGGTGGCGACCCCCATAGGGAACCTCGAGGACATCACGTGGCGCGCGGCGCGCGTGCTGTCCGCGGTGGATCACATCGCCTGCGAGGACACCCGCGTCACCGGGCGGCTCTGCGCGCACCTCGGTGTCGCGCGGCCGCTCCTGCGGCACGAGGCCCACAACGAGGCCGCCAGCACCGCCGGGATCCTGGCCCTGCTCGCGCGCGGCGAGGCCGTGGCCCTGGTCAGCGACGCCGGCACCCCGGGCATCAGCGACCCGGGCGCGAGGCTCTGCGAGGCGGCGGCGGCGGCCGGCCATCCGGTGGTGCCCGTCCCAGGCCCCTCGGCGCTGCTGGCGGCGCTGTCGGCCAGCGGCCTGCCGAGCGACGGCTTCTGCTTTCACGGCTTCCTGCCCAAGCGCCCGGCCGAGCGGCGGGCGCGCTTCGAGGCCCTGGCGCCGGGCACCCACGCCTTCTTCTGCCCGGCCCGCGACCTGTCGCGCGTGGTGGACGAGCTGGCGCGGTGCCTGCCCGAGGCCCGGCTGGTCATCGCTCGCGAGCTGACCAAGCTGCACGAGCAGTGGTACCGCGGCGTCGCTCGCGAGCTGGCCTCGCAGATGGACGCCGACAGCGCACGGGGCGAGGCCGTCGTCCTGCTGCACCACGCCCCGGTGGAGCGCGAGGTCACCGACGCGGAGCTGCTGGCCGCGCTGCGGGAGGCCAGGGCCGCCGGGACGCGCACGCGGGACGCCGCGACGGCGGTGGCCGCGCGCCTCGGCGTTGCGAAGCGCCGGGCCTACGCGCTGGCGATCACGCTCGCCGATGACGGCTGATCACGAGCGCCGCGCCGACGGCCGCCGGCGCCCCGCCCTTCCGTCGCGCGCCGCCATCGCGCGATCGCCCGGCCCGGACCTTTCAGCTATGCTGCGCCCATGAGCGCTGACGCCCCCTGGTTCGATCATCCCCTGGCCATCGTCGACGTCGAGACCACCGGTCTGGACCCGGAAAACGACCGCGTCATCGAGATCGCCGTCGTGCACATGTGCGGCGCGGTGGTGACCGACCGCTACGTGTCGCTGGTGAACCCGCAGCGCGAGCTGCCCCCCGAGGTGGTGAACATCACCCGGATCACCCCCGAGGATCTGGCCACCGCGCCCACCTTCGACCAGGTCGCGCACGAGGTGGCCCGCCGGCTCGAGGGCCGCGCCTTCGTGGCCTACAACCTGCCCTTCGACCGCGGCTTCGTGCAGGCGGAGCTCCGGCGCTGCGGCCTCGAGTGGGCGCCCACCGCGTCGATCGACCCGCTGGTCTTCGTGCGCGAGCTGCACAAGAACCAGGGCTCGAAGCGGCTCGCCGCGACCGCCGCGCGCCTGGGTATCGAGCTGTCCAACGCGCACCGGGCCGACGCCGACGCCATCGCCGCGGGGCAGGTGCTCTACGCGCTGCGGGCCGACCTGCCGGAGCTGCTGGCCGACCTGGAGCTGCTGCAGGCGCAGTGGGCCCAGCAGCAGGACAACGAGATGGCCGGCTGGCGCAAGCGGCGGGGCGGTCAGGCCTTCGACGCGTCGCCGACCGCCGGGCTCAGCCCCGCCGACCGGGGCAACGCGCTGGGTCCCGCCTACATCTACAGCGACGACCCCGACCCGGTGCGGGCCATGTTCAGCCACCTGCCCGACTCGGGCTCGCGGCGCTGAGCATGGAGCCCGAGGCGCGCGAGCTCTTCTTCGACGGCGCGCCCTACGCGGCGCTGCTCCTGGACGCCTGGGGCGCCGTCGTGGCCGCCAACGCGCAGACCCACGAGCTCCTGGCGCCGCTCGAGCCGAGCCGCCTGCGCGGCCGCCCGCTCGGGGAGCTCTTCGATGGCGAGGGGCAGGCGGTGTGGAGCCTCGCGCTGCACGAGATGGGGCCCGACGGGCGGGTGCCGCCGACCATGATGCGCCTGGTGGTCGACGGGAGCGTGGACCTCAAGGTCATGGTCACGGCGCGTGCCTGGCCCGACGCCGAGCAGCGGCGCACGGCGGTCACCGTCGCCCTGCTGGACGTCCGCGAGCGCCTGCGCTTCGAGGACGACGCGCTGCTCATCGCGGACCGCTACCGCTCGATCATGCAGACCGCCCGCGACGCCATCCTGACCCTGGACCGCGAGGGGCTGGTGACGCTGGCGAACCCGGCCGCCCAGGAGATGTTCGGGGCTCCGGGCAACAGCCTCATGGGGCGAGCGGTCGAGGATCTGGTCGGCCCGGCGGCGCGCTCGGCGATCCGCCTGGCCCTGGCCGAGGCCGCGCGGGTCGAAGGCAGCGGCGCCAAGCGGCTGGCGGTGCCCTGCGTGCGGCTCAACGACGGGCGCAGCTTCCCCGGAGACATCTCGCTGTCGGGCTTCCAGTCGAGCACCGGCAGCGGCTTCACGGCCATCGTCCGCGACGAGACCGAGCGCGACGAATTGCAGCGTGCACTGCAAGAAAAGGCGGCGCTGCTCGAGCGGAAGAACGAGGAGCTGGAGGCCTTCAGCTACTCGGTGTCCCACGCGCTCAAGGCGCCGCTGCGCACCATGGGGAGCTTCGCGGGGCTGCTCGCAGCGCGGTACAAGGACAAGCTCGACGACGCGGGCAAGCGTTACCTGTCCTTCCTGGTCGATTGCTGCGCCGAGCAGAGCCGACAGATCGAGCAGCTCCTCGAGATGAGCCACCTCTCGCGCTCCGAGGACGCCTTCGAGTCCGTCGCGGTCGGGGAGATCGTGCAGAAGCTGCTGGATTTCCACGTCTCCAACGCCGGGGGGCGGGCCTTCGACGTCCAGGTCCAGGGGGATCTGCCGGCCATCGTGGCGCAGCGGGTGGCCATCCATCACCTCTTCGACAACCTCATCGGCAACGCGGTCAAGTTCACTGCGCGCGAGCCCGTCGCCAGGATCGTCGTGGGCTACGCCGCCGAGGGAGACGACCACCACTTCTGGGTCGGCGACAACGGCATCGGCATCGCGGCCGAGGACGAGGGCACCATCTTCCGGCTCTTCGGGCGCCTGCACCGCCAGGAGGAGTTCGAGGGCACGGGCGCGGGCCTCAACATCGTGCTCAAGATCCTGGAACGACACGGCGGACGCATCCGGCTCGACTCCATGCCCGGCGAGGGCGCCACCTTCCACGTCTTCCTGCCGCGATCACGCCAGGACGCCTCGGATGTGCGCGCAGCAAAGGCACGCGTTGACGGGCCGGAGCAAACTTCCTAAGTTGCGAAGCCACGACGCCACCGGACGGGTCTGAGAGATCTCCCTGGGGAGTCGTGCCCCATTCCCCCGAATCGCAGGACTCATGCTCATGAAGAAGCTCATTCGCATCTCTACCATGGCGCTCATCGCCTTCTCGCTCTCGCTGTCGGTCGGCGCCTGCCACAAGGACCAGAAGAAGGCTGACGAGCCCGCCGCCGGCCCGTCCACGCCCCAGATGTCCGACCAGGAGGCGCTGCCGGGCACGTGGCAGGCCGGTCAGTCCACCTTCATGCTCGGCTCGGACGGCAAGTACACCATGCAGACCGTGCGCTCCTGCGGCGCGCCGCCCTGCCCGACCACCAAGCAGACCGGCACCTGGGAGCTCCGCCGCGGCAAGATCTACCTGACCCCGGCGGGCGGTGAGGTCCAGGTGCTCGAGTACACCATCGGCTGGAACCCGCGCACCCTCAACGTGACCAACACCCGCGACAAGCAGACGACGACCTACATGTACAGCATGTAGTCCTCCCGGATCGGGAAGGGGGACGCCCGCAGACTTGCGGGCGTCCCGCTCGCCGCGACCCCGTCGCCCGCGCACACCTTCCTGCCTCCCTGGTCCTCACGGACGGCGCCGGTCTCGTCGATCGCGCCCGTCCGGCCGCCCCGGCCCGCGGGCCGACCCGCCGAGAGCGCCGCCATTCTCCGCACCTTCGTCGATCGCGGTGGCACCTTCACCGACGTGGTCACCGTCGCGGACGACGGCGCACTGAGCGTCACCAAGGTCCCCAGCGACCGCGCCGTCATCGGCGAGCTGGCCCGCGGCCCGCTGGTCGTCGGCACCACCGTGGCGACCAACGCGCTGCTGGAGCGGCGCGGCGTGCCCACCATGCTGGTCGTGACCCGGGGCTTCGGCGACCTCGTGCACATCGGCGACCAGACCCGCCCGCAGCTCTTCGACCCGGACGCCCGCTGGCCGGAGCCGCTCTGCCAGCTCGTCGTCGAGGTGGACGGGCGCCTCGACGCGGCGGGCGTGGAGATCGAGCCGCTCTGCGTGCCCGCCGATCTCGCCGAGCGCGCGCTGGCGGCCGGTGTCGAGTCGGTGGCCGTCGTGCTCCTGCACAGCCACGAGAACCCTGCCCACGAGCGCGCCGTCGCCGCGGCGCTGGCCGGCCACGTGCCCTTCGTCGCCCTCGGTCACGAGGTCTCGCCCGAGCTCGGCTACCTCGCGCGCATCGAGACCACGCTGGTGGACGCGGCGGTGACCCCGCTCTTGCGCAGCGCCCTCGCCCGCGACCGGGTGCCCCCCGACGCGATGGCCATGCGCTCGGACGGCAGCCTGTGTGCCGCCGAAGACCTGCGCGCGCCCGACGCGGTGCTATCGGGGCCCGCCGGCGGGGTGCTGGCGGTGGCCGCCGTCGCGCGCATGGCCGGGTTCGCGCGGGCCGTCGGCCTGGACATGGGTGGGACCTCCACCGACATCTGCCGCGTCGACAGCCACGAGCCGCCGCGCCGCCACGGCGACGTGCGCGTGGCCGGCGTGCGGCTCCGGCGCCCCATGCTCGAGGTGGACACCATCGCGGCCGGCGGCGGCTCGATCCTGGGCAACGACGGCTTGCGCCTGAGCGTCGGGCCGCGCTCGGCCGGCGCCGACCCCGGACCCCAGTGCTACGGCCGGGGAGGCCCCCCGACCCTGACCGACGCCGCCCTGGCCGAGGGGCTCATCGACCCCTCCGCCTTCGCCCCCCCGCTGGACCCGTCCAGGGTCCGCCTCCCCGGGCCCGCCGCCGACTTCCTCGACCTGGCGCGCGAGTCCATGGCCCAGGCCGTTCGCCGCCTGGCGCTCTCCCGCGGCGTCGACCTCGCCGACCACGCCCTGGTCAGCTACGGCGGAGCGGCCGGGCAGCACGCCGCGGAGGTCGCGCGCCGCCTCGGCATCCGCACGGTGCTGGTCCACCCCGCAGCCGCGGTGCTCTGCGCCTTCGGTCAGGCGCTGGCGCGGCGCGAGGAGAGCGCCGTGCGCGCGCTGTGGCGACCGATGCCCGAGGCGATGCCGGAGGCGCTGGCCGCCCTCGACGCGCTGGCCGCCGGCCTTCCGGTCATGGACACCGAGCACCGCTCGCTGGAGCTGCGCTATCGCGGCACCGACCACGCGCTCGAGCTGCCCCTCCCCGACCCTGCGGGCGACCCCTGGCCCGCGCTGGTCAGCGCCTTCGAGGAGATGCACCGCCAGCGCTTCGGCTTCGCCCGCCCCTCCCACGCGCTCGAGGTGGTCAACGTCCGCGTGCGGGTGTGCGCGGCCGAGCCGCCGGTACCCGACGCCGACGCCGACCCCTTCGGCCTGGGCGAGGAGCAGATCGACGGACCGCGCCTCCTGGTCAGCCCGACCACCAGCGTGTGGGTGCCCGCCGGCTTCACGGCGGCGCGACGAGCCGGGCTGCTGGTACTCGAGGACCGGGCGGCCCCCTCCCCCGCGCCCGGCCACGAGCGCACGCCCCACGCCGTCGAGCTGTGGTCCGGCCGGTTCCAGGCCGTCGCCACCGAAGCGGGCGCGGTGCTGGCGCGCCTGGCACGCTCGGTGAACATCCGCGAGCGCCACGACTTCTCCTGCGCCGTGTTCGACGCGGCCGGCCGCCTCGTGGCCAACGCGCCGCACGTGCCGGTGCACCTCGGCGCCATGGGCGAGACCGTACGCGACCTGCTGCGGCACCTCCCCGAGCCAGAGCCCGGCCAGGCCTACCTGACCAACGCGCCCGACGCGGGGGGCTCGCACCTGCCCGATCTCACGGTGATCACGCCGGTGTCGGCAGGCGCCGAGCGCTTCTTCGTGGCCTGCCGCGCGCACCACGTGGACGTCGGCGGCCTCACACCCGGCTCGATGCCACCTCGGTCATCGAGGATCGACGACGAGGGCATCGTGCTGCGTCGCCTGCCGCTGCTCGATGGGGGCCGGCTGCGCGAGCTGGGCCAGGCGCTGGCGGGCTGTCGCGAACCGGAGACGGTACGGGCCGACCTCGAGGCCCAGATCGCCTCCAACGCCCACGCCGCGCGGCTCCTGACCGAGCTGGGCGCACCCGGGCTCATCGCCGCCTGGATGGCCCACCTGCAAGACGTCGCCAGGGAGGCCATCGACCGGGTCCTCGCCTCGCTCGCCCCCGGGCGGGCCGAGGACAGCATCGACGGCGTGCCGCTGCGCCTCGCGCTCGAGCCGCACGAGGGCGGACTCCTGGTCGACCTGAGCGGCAGCGGTGGCCCGCACCCGGGAAACCTCAACGCGCCTCAGGCCGTGGTGCGGGCGGCCGTCCTCTACAGCCTGCGCGTCCTGGTCGATCACCCCATCCCGCTCAACGAGGGCGCGCTGGAGCGGGTGAGCATCCGCGCCCCCCACCCCTCCATCGTCCACCCGCCGCCCGAGGCCGCCATCGCCGGCGGCAACGTCGAGACCTCGCAGCGCCTCGTCGACCTCTTCCTGCGGGCCGCCGGCGCCCGCGCCGCGTCCCAGGGCACCATGAACAACCTCACCCTGGGCGGGGCGACCCCAGACGGCGTGCGCTGGTCGCTCTACGAGACCATCGGCGGCGGCACCGGCGCGTCGGCTCGCGGCCCCGGGCCCAGCGGCCGCCAGGTCCACATGACCAACACCCGCGCCACCGATCCCGAGGTGCTGGAGGCGCGGCTGCCGCTGCGCCTGTGGCGCTTCTCTCGGCGCCCGCACAGCGGCGGTCGCGGTGCCTTCTCGGGCGGGGACGGGCTGGTGCGCGAGCTGGAGGTCCTGGGAGCTGCGACCGCCGGGCTCCTGGCCACGCGCCGGGACTCCGGGGCGCCGGGGCTTCTGGGCGGCCAGCCCGGCGAGCCCGGCTGCGACGCGCTGCGCCTGGGCGGGGTCTGGCAGCGCTGGAACGGCGAGGCGACGGCGCTCGGGGCCGGCGACCGCGTGCGGATCGAGACCCCGGGCGGCGGCGGCTGTGGCGCCCCCACCCCCACCCTGGCCCCCGACGAGGAACCATGAGCTCCAGCCCGCCCGTCGACCGCGAGTCCCTGCTGGCCTTCATCGGCGCCGACGAGGCGCTGACCGCCCTGAGCCGGGAGGCGGGACCGCGCCTCGGTGACGACCCCGGCCACGACCTGGCCCACGCGCTGCGCGTCGCGCTGTGGACGGTGCGCCTCGGCGGCGCCCGGGTGGACCCGCGCGAGGCCGTCGCCGCCGCGCTCCTCCACGACATCGTCAACCTGCCCAAGGACTCGCCCGAGCGCGCCCGGGCCAGCGAGCTGTCGGCCGACGAGGCGCGCCGCCTGCTGCCGCCTCTGGGCTTCGACGCCGAAGCCACCGAGCGCGTCGCCCGCGCGGTGCTGGACCACAGCTTCAGCCGCGGCGCCACGCCCGACCACCCGCTGGGCCGGGCGCTGCAGGACGCCGATCGCCTGGAGGCCGTCGGCGCCATCGGCATCATGCGCACCATCTCCACCGGCACGCGCATGGGCGCCCGCTACTTCCACGACGACGACCCCTTCGCCGTCCGTCGGTCGCTGGACGATCGCGCCTTCAGCATCGACCACTTCCGGGCCAAGCTGCTGGGGCTGGCCGAGACCATGCTCACCGACGAGGGGCGCGCCGAGGCCCGCCGGCGTTCCCGGCTGATGCTGGACTTCCTCGACGGCCTCGCCGGCGAGCTGGGCGTGCCGCTGCCCGCGAGCTGGCGCGACTGAGCGCAGGGCTCAGCGGGGCGAGGCGGCCGCGCCCGTCGGCAGGCCCAGCGGCGCGTGGAGCCGCTCGAGGCGGCGGTAGCGGTCGCGCAGCAGGGTCTGGCGGCTCACCCGCGGGATGTCCCGACCGCCGATGAAGATGCGCTCGGGCGCCGAGGACACCTCGAAGGGATCGCCCGACCACACCACCACGTTGGCGCGCGCCCCGGCGGCCAACCGGCCGCGGTCGGCGATTCCGAAGACGCGAGCCGGCGTCTCGGTGAGCGCTCGCATGGCCGCCTCGACGGGGAGGCCCGCCCTCACGGCGTTCCCGGCCACCTGGCCCAGGGTCCGGGCGTTGTGCGTGCTGGCCGTGGTCAGCAGCAGGGGCACGCCGGCCGCCCAGAGCAGGCTGGCGTTGTCGGCGCGGGCGCGGATGCGGTCGAAGCGCTCCGGCGCGTTGAGCATGGCGTCCACGATGACGGGCACCTTGGCCCGGGCCAGCGCGTCGGCCACCATCCACGCCTCGGCGCCGCCGCTCACCACCAGGCGCAGGCCGAAGTCGCTGGCCAGCCGCAGGGCGGCCTCGATGTCGGAGGCGCGGTCCACGTCGAGGACCAGCGGCATCGTGCCGGCCAGCACGGGGCGCAACGCCACCAGCTCGGCGGGCGGGAAGGCCAGCGGCGGCGTCCGATTCTGGCGCCAGGCGGCCTCGTGGGTCTGGAAGTCGCGCGCCTCGGTCAGGAGCGCCCGCAGCCTCCCCAGGGTCCAGGCCCGGGAGTCGCCCCCGCCGCCGACGCTGGCGTGCATGGCCACGTCGCGGCGCACCACCGCCTCGGCCTGGCTGCCGCCGGCCAGGTCCACGAAGGCCGAGCGCCCGGCGATCAGCCCGCCGTCGGGCACGCTCAGCGCCGAGGTCACGCCTCCCAGGCGGGTGACCGGGATGACGGTGGAGCGCGGGTTGTAGGCGTCCGCCACCGAGAAGCTGGCCCGCACCGACGGGTTCGGCGTCTCCTGGGTGCCCGCGTGGGCGTCGTCGGTCGAGGACTCCATCTCGACCTCGATGAGACCGAGCTGGCTCTGCACCTCGACGAATCCGGGCGTCACGACCCGGCCCGAGACGTCGACGCGCTCGCAGCCCTCGGGCACCGCGGCGCCCGCGGCCGCCGCCGCCACCCGCTCGCCGACGATGACCACCGTCGCGCCCTCCACCGGCCCGGAGGGCAGCCACACCCGCCCGCCCTCGAGCGCGACGCAGCGCTCCGCCGCCCGGCCGGCCACCGGCCAGGTCAGCAGCGCCAACAGCGCGGCGGCGCTGGCGAGTCGCCAGGCGCTCACGGTTGCACGTCCTGGCCCAGCTCGAAGTCGCTCCAGGGCGGCTGGGGGCGCGAGCGGTCGTAGCGCAGCACCCCGTCGATGAAGACCAGATCCGCGCTGGCGTAGACGCTGAGCGGGTCGGCGTCCCACACCACGATGTCCGCCCGCTTGCCCGTCTCCAGCGTGCCCACCTGGTCCTCGATGCCCAGGGTCCAGGCGGCGTTGGCGGTGATCCAGCGCAGCGCGTCGTCCTCGCTCAGGTCCACGCCCGCGCGGCGGCCGGCCGCCATCGCCTTGCCCGCCTCCTGGTTGAGCCGCTGGATCCCCCGCGCCGAGTCCGAGTGGATCACCGCCCGCGCGCCGGCCTCGTCGACGAGCGCGGCGTTCTCGGGGATGGCGTCGTAGGCCTCCATCTTGAAACCCCACCAGTCGGCCCAGGTCGACACGCTGACGTGCCGGGCGGCCAGGATGTCGCGGATCTTGTAGGCCTCGACCGCGTGATGGAACGAGCGCACCTCGAAGCCCATCTCGTCGGCGACCTGCAGCACGCCCAGCATGTCGTCGGCCCGGTAGCAGTGCACCTGCACCAGCGCCCGCCCCTCGAGCACGGCGATGAGGCTCTCGCTGTCGAGGTCGCGGGGCAGCGCGTCCTCGTCGTCGGCCTTCGCCAGCTTCTGGCTGGCGTCTCTGGCCTTCAGGAAGAGCTCGCGGAAGGCCCGCGTGTTGCCCATGCGCGTCGAGGGCGCCTGCTTGCGCTCGCCGTACACCCGCTTGGGGTTCTCGCCGCAGGCCATCTTGACGCCCACCGGCGCGCCGGGAAAGCGCATGGCGCGCGAGCCCCGCTGGGGCGCCAGGTGCAGGGTCACCCCGCGCCCGCCGATGAGGTTGGCCGAGCCCGGCAGGGCCTGCAGGGTCGTCACGCCGCCCGCCACCGCGCGCTCCAGGCCCGGGTCCTGCGGCCAGAAGCTGTGCTCGGCCCACACCCCCGCGGTCCCTGGGGCCGTGGCCTCGTTGCCGTCGCCGTGGGCGCGCGCCGACGGCGAAGGGTACACGCCCAGGTGGCTGTGGGTGTCGATGAGCCCGGGCGTCACGAAGCGTCCGCTCACGTCGACCCGCGCGGCCCGCTCGTCCGCCGGCGGCTCGCCCTCGCCCACGCCCCGGATGCGCCCGCCGTCGATGAGCACCCAGCCCGGGCTGTAGCGGTGCCCCTCGGCGGTGAGCACCGTCCCGCCGACCAGCAGCGCGCGCGGCCCCGTCGCCACTCCAGGCGCCTCGATGGGGCGATTGCCCGCCGCCTCGATGGCGTCCAGGCGCTCGATGAGGCGTGCCTGCTTCCCGTCGGCGGCCACGTGCGCGCCGGCGCCGCCACAGGCGACCAGCCCCAGCGCGGCCACGGCGATCCCGACCTCGTTCCATGGGCGGCGGCGCCCGCGTGCCTCGCTCACGGGGCGAAGAACAGGGGGTTCACGTAGTCGGCGACCACGTGCGGCGGCGTCGAGAAGGGGCAGTCCTCCACCACGGCGTCGGGCCAGAGGACCTCGCCCACGCACCACATGTCCTTCTCGGTCAGCTCCATCTCGCCGGCGTAGATCTCGGTGGCGTAGGTGAAGATGCGCACCGTGGCCGTCGCGTCGCCGAAGCCGTGGGCGTCCCAGTAGTGCACGCCGACGCGGTAGCGCGTGGGATCCCCGGGCACCCCCGACTCCTCGGGCACGCCCAGGTTCAGGTTCTCCGGGCCGGCGCCGTCGGTGTCGTCGCGATCCAGCGAGGGATCGTCGTCGGCGTTGGGGTCGAAGGTGCCCCAGTTGGGCTCCGGGTTGTACCAGAAGCAGTCCCACAGCTCGTCGAACCAGGGGTCCGGCTCGCCGTTGCCGTCGAGATCCGGCCCGGTGGCGTTCGGGTGGGTGAAGTGCAGGTCCATGTCGCTGCCGCGAGCCTCGCCGACGTCGGTCTCGTCCTCGTCGCCCGGCGTCACCCAGGTCAGCTCGACGTGGATGGCCTGGTCCGGCTGCACGATGACCTGATAGACCGCGTCCTCGCAGGACTTGAGCCCGTTGGCGTCGAAGACCGAGAGGCGGAACTCGTAGAGCCCCACCACGTTGACCTGGAACTGCGGCTCCGGGTCGGTGGGGGTGGGCAGCAGCTTCTCCTGGCTGCCGTCGGGCTGGGTGACCGACCAGAAGTACGAGGCGATCGGCCCGGCGGACGCGAAGCTCTGCGTGCCGTCCAGGTGCAGCACCGTCTGGGGGATGACCTCCTCGCCCTCGGCGATGTCGATGACCGCCGTCGGACAGATCAGATCGGCGCCGACGCCGCTCAGCTCGACCTCGGCCTGGGCCTCGAAGGCGTTGCTGTCGATGAGCACCACGCCCTCGTCGGGGATCGGCACCAGGTCGGCGTCCCGGGCGTTCACCTCGTCGGGCACGAAGGTGACGGGCACGTTGATGGAGCCGTTGATCGGCACCAGGATCGGCTTGAGGGGGGTCGGCGCGCCACCGGGCAGGCCCCCCGGGCCGTCCAGCGGCAGGTCGAAGTCGCCGGACGAGTCGGGCGTCAGGGTGATCTGCCGGATCTCCAGCGGCTCGGTGCCGCAGCTCGTCACCTTCATCTCGATGGTCGCGATGGTGCCCACCAGCTTGGCGCCGAAGTCCACCCTGCGCGGCTCGACCAGGATGCAGGGGCCGTTCTGGTTGGCGACCAGGTCCACGCTCAGGCCGGTCGAGCCCGTCTTGGGGTCGTCGGAGTAGATGAGCAGCTCGCCCTGGGCCGGCGCCGGCGAGTCGGAGACGAAGGTGACGGTGATCGGCATCGCCGAGCCCGGGCCGATCTGGATGGCCTCGGCCAGGTCGACGGCCAGCGGGTTGTCCGGATTGCCGCCGATCGCGTACTCCTTCACGCCGAAATGGCCGTTCTGGGCGATGCGGAAGCCGCTGACGTTGAGCGTCTTGGCGCCGGTGTTGAGGAGGGTGAGCCGCTTCTCGGCGGTGCTGTCCTTGCTGACCAGGCCGAACTCGACCTGCTCCGGGTCCACGGCCAGCCGCGGCGCGCCCGACTCGGTGCTGATGGTGATGGTGGTGGTCGGCTCGAAGCGATCGTTGGAGGAGAACACCAGGGTGGCCTGCCGCGGGAGGCCGTCGCTCTGCTTGAGGTAGCGCACGCGCACCTCGGCGCCTTGCGGGAACTCGTCGCCGCCCAGCGGGAAGATCTGCAGGGGGAGCGCGGTCGGGAAGGGCATCAGCTCGAAGGCCGGGCCCTGGTCGTCGACGGCGCCGGCTGGCGGCGTGTACTCGATGCTCACGTCGTCGAGCCTCAGGGTGCCCGTGCCGCTGTTCTCCACGGTGACCGCGACCACCACCTCGGTGCCCGGCGGCTGCCCGCTCTCGACCACGGTGCGGACCAGGTCGGGCGGATCGAGGACCAGGCGCGGGTTGTCCTCGACGCAGAACTCCCCAGATTTGCACGGGTTCGACGACTTGTTGCCGCTGTCGCCGCAACCCACTGCCAGCGACGCCAGCGTCGCAGCCGCGACCGCCAGGTGACGCGCCCGCGCGGCTGGCACCCTCTTCGGCAACATGCGTGTCCTCCGTCCACCCTTGGCGTCCGGCGAAGGTAGCATCGCCCGCGCCGTCGCCACAAACCCGAGGCTCCGGGACCCGGTCCCTTCGCCGCCTCCGGCCGGGCGGATCCCCGACCCCGGAGGGTGTACGCCGACTCTCGTGCGGCGCGGTGCACCGATGTATTTTCAGCCACCTGCGTGCCATGGCCTCCTGCGCGCGGCAGGCGCTCTTCGCGCTCGAGGCCTCGAGAAGCGACGGCGGCGCCACGCCCGGTCCCCGGATGGGAACACCGCCTCACCCGAGCGGTCCTTGCTTCCCTGGACGCGTCGGATAAAATGACGGCGTGTGCGCGTCGGTCGGGCTCCCGCCCGTCGGCGTGTCGTGTGTGTGCGCTGCCGGCCTTCGACCTCACCCGTGGGTGCCATGAGCCGTATGACGCTTGCCACCCCCGGCCGGCACTCCGAAGGAGCGTAGCGTGACCCGCAGAAACCACGACTTCTATGGCGACTACAACTTCCATATCGAGATCGACGGCCTGCACGCTGGCGCCTTCCAGAAGTGCGATGGCCTGAGCTTCGAGGTCGATCTCATCGAGTACCAGGACAGCGGGGACGCCTTCCCCCGCTACCGCCCGGGCATCCGGCGGGTGGGCCGGATCAAGCTGACCAAGGGCTACACGGCGTCGAGCGCGCTGTGGGATTGGTGCCAGGCGATCATGGAGGGCAAGAACGAGCGCCGGAACGGGGTGATCGAGCTGCTCGACGACGACGGGAAGTCGGCGGTGGTGCGCTACGAGTTCATCGACGCCTTCCCCGTGAAGTGGAACGGTTTCCGGCTGGACGGCAAGGGCACCACGGCCCTGGTCGAGGACATCGAGCTGGCCGTCGAGCAGATCATCCGCAAGAAGTAGGCGGGACGAGCAGGCGTCGCGGGCCCGGCCCCCAGGCGCGTGTAGCCGATGGATGATCCGTCGGCTCCGGGCGCCTCGGCGTTCCGGAACCGCTGCGGAAAACCCCTTGGTTCGCCTCGGGTTCTGGAAGCGGCTTCGCTTCGCCGCGCCTCGCCGAATCACCTCGAGAGCACCTCGGATCCACCTGAATCCCTCATCCGCTACGCGCTCCTAAAGGAAGCTCTGCGGGTCCACGTCCAGGCTGACCTGGAGGTTCGCGGGCAGTCGCGCCTCGTCCAGCCGGCTCATGGCGCGGCCGAGCAGCCCGCCGAGGGTGGCCCGCTGGCGCGCGATGACGTGGAGCTGCCAGCGAAAGAGCCCGCGGATGCGCTCGATGGGCGCCGGCTGGGGCCCCATCAGCCAGGCCGACTCCGGGTCCGGCAGCGCGGCGATGTCGGCGTTCAGCTCGTGCGCGAGGCCGCGTGCGGCGTGCATCACGGCGTCGGCGTCCGGGCCGTTGAGCCGGAACACGGCCAGGTGGGTGACCGGAGGGCGGTCCAGCGCCTGCCGCAGCTCCAGCTCGGCCGCCAGGAAGGCGCGGGCGTCGTGGGTGAGCGCGTGGCGCAGCGCGTAGTGGTCGGGGTCGTAGGTCTGCACCAGGACGCGGCCGGGCCGGTCGGCGCGCCCTGCCCGGCCGGCGATCTGGGTCAGCAGGTGGAAGGTGCGCTCGGCGGCGCGCGGGTCTGGCAGGGCCAGGCCGGTCTCGGCCAGCAGCACGCCGACCAGGGTGACGCCGGGGAAGTCGTGCCCCTTGGCCACCATCTGGGTGCCCACCAGCACGTCGATGGCCCGGTCGCGGAAGCGGTCGAGCAGGCGATTGAGCGCCTTGCCGCGCGTGGTGTCGCGGTCCATGCGAGCCACGCGCGCCTCGGGGATGAGCTGGCGCAGCGCGCCCTCGACGCGCTCGGTGCCGAAGCCGACCTCCTGCAAGGCGTCGTCGCCGCAGCTCGCGTTGGGGCACACCAGCGGGCGCGCCGCGACGTGGTCGCACCAGTGGCAGATGAGGCGCCCCCGGCCGCGGTGCCAGGTGAGGGTCACGCTGCACTCGGGGCAGGAGAGGCTCTGGCCGCAGGCGCGGCAGAGCAGGAAGGCCGCGAACCCGCGCCGGTTCAAGAACAGGATGGTCTGTTCGCCGCGGCCGACGTTCTCGCGGACGGCGTCGAGCAGCGGCTGCGAGAAGATGCGGTCCTCGTCGACCGGCTCGTGCGCGCGCAGATCGACCAGGCTCACCGTCGGCATCGGGCGGTCCAGCGCGCGCTCGGCCAGCTCCAGCAGGGTGAAGCGGCCGCGCTGGGTGTTGAGCCAGCTCTCGAGGCTCGGGGTGGCGGAGCCCAGCAGCACCGGGCAGCCGGCGAGCTGCCCCCGCACCAGCGCCAGGTCGCGGGCGTGGTAGCGGGGTGCCGTGTCCTGCTTGAAGCTCGGGTCGTGCTCCTCATCGACGACGATGAGGCCCACGCTGGGCAGCGGCGCGAAGAGCGCCGAGCGGGCACCGATGACCACCGGAAGCTCGCCCGAGGCGATCCGCAGCCATTGTTCGTGGCGGGCGTCGGGGTCGAGCCCGGAGTGCAGGGCGGCGATGCGGTCGCCCAGCCGCGCGCGGAAGCGGGCGACGAGCTGTGGGGTGAGTGCTATCTCGGGGACCAGCACGAGGGCGCCGTCGCCGCGGGCCAGCACGGCGTCGATGACCCGCAGGTAGACCTCGGTCTTGCCGCTGCCGGTGACGCCCATGAGCAGGAAGGGCGAGAACCCGCCCAGGGCGGCGGAGATCGTCTCGATGGCCAGGGTCTGGGCCGCCGTGGGCACCGGCGGCGGGTGGGAGATGGGGCGCAGGTCGGCGAAGGGGTCGCGCGGGACCTCGCGCTGCTCGAGGCGGAGGAGGCCGCGGGCTTCGAGGCGGCGCAGGGTGTCGAGCGACGCGCCGGTCTCGGCGCGCAGGTCGGGGGCCGTCGCCTGGCCCTCTGCCTCCAGGTGCTGCAGCACCCGGCTCATGCGCTCGCCGAGACGCTCGTCGGCGGTGGCGGCCCGCACGAGGTGGGCGACGGTGACCGTGCGCATGGTGAGCGTGCGGGGCTCGCCGGAGCGCCCGCCGGTCATCCCCGGCGGCAGGGGCTGCAGCCACGCCTCGCCCGGCGGCAGGTGGTAGTAGGTGGCCATCCAGGCACACAGCGCGCGGAGCTGGGCGTCGAGCACCGGCTCAGGGTCGAGCTGCTCGAGCAGGGGCCGGATCTTCTCGGCGCCGACCCCCTCGGGCAGGGCCTCGTCCGGGTCGTCGGTGACCACGCCGACCAGCCGTCGCGGGCCGAAGGGCACCCGCACGCGCACCCCCGCCGAGGCCGACATGCCGTCGGGGACGCGATAGGTGAAGGTGCGGTGGAGCGGCACGGGCAGCGCGACCCGCACGTAGCGCGCGGTCACGGGGCGCCGGGGACCGGCGGCGGCGCGGGCGGCGACAGCTCCGAGGCGTCCGGGGCCTCGCCGAAGCGCAGCCACGCGACGCGCCAGTGGGTCGGCTCCGCCTCGCCGGTGCGGGTGGTGACGCGCTCGGGCCACCGCGAGGCCGGGCCCTCGGCGGCCTGGCTGCCGGACAGGGTGGTCGTCGTGACGATGGCGCTCTCGGGGGGCCCGGTGCGCTCGACCAGGCGGCGGAGGCGCCCGCTGTCCCGTTCGACGGCGAGCTGCGGTCTGTCGGGCTCGCGAGGGCCGGCGCCGAGCACCCACAGCACGATCTCGTCGGCGTGGTCGAGGGAGGTGCGGTCGCGATCGACCTGGCGCGCCGCCAGCAGCGGCTCGAGCGGGCGGCCGGCCAGATACAGGATCCACAGGGGTGCGGTGTCCAGCGGCTGCACGCCCGGGGCGCCGACGGGACCGTACCAGGTCGTCGTCGTCTCGGCCGTGCCGAGGAGCTGGCGGTCCACGCGCAGGCGCCCGGCGCCATCGGAGGCGATGCGCATCGCCAGGCGCGGCGCCGCCCGGTCGGGTGGCGCCTCGACCAGGTTGGCGACGAAGGGCTCCGCGTGGGGCGCCGCCTCGGCAGCCGTCTCCAGCACCCGGGCGGCGCCCGGCACCACCGCGCGGGCGGCGGGGGCGGCAGCGGCCAGGACGGTGAGGCAGGCCAGGACGGTCAGCGCGCGCGGCATCCGAGGCGGGGTAGCACGAGGGCGCCGCGGTTGACAACGCAGCGCGCCATTTCTAAACGGTGGGTGGCGTCCGCTCCGCGACCCGCGGCGAAGCTCTCTCCGCGTCCGCGCTCCGGCCCCGCCCGCCACCCGGCCGAACACCGGCCGTCAGGAGCACTCCGTGACCGAACTGGCGCACCTGCCCGCCGACATCACCCCCCAGGCCTTCATCGAAGCCGTGCGCGCGGCGATGGCGGACGAGACGGTCCCTCCGACGGCCAGCGCGCAGAAGGCGGTCCTGGTGCTGGACGGCGACGGCGGCGGGTCGTGGACCATGGGCTTCGAGGACGGGAAGCTGAAGATCGAGGAGGGCGTCGCGGCGGCGCCGCCCGTGCGCGCGACCAGCACGGTGGAGTCCTGGCGCCACTTCGTGGCCGGCCGCGTCCGCGATCGCCTGCACCAGGAGGTCGACGTCTCGCTCTTCGACCCGCGCGGGCTGCTGCACCTGTTCCACGACGGCGCCCGGGTCGAGAAGATCAACGCCTTCCACGGCGATCTGCGGCTGGTGCTCGAGGACACCGACGCCGGCGACGAGTACAGCGTCACCATCACGCTGGGCGGTGGCGCGCCCAACCTGGCGAACCCCACGACGACGGTGCGCATCTCGATGGACGACGCCGCGGCGCTGGCCCGACGGGAGGAGAATCTCCAGACGGCCTTCTTCAGCGGCAAGATCCGGCTCGAGGGCGACCTGAACCTGCCCATGGGCATCATGGCTGCGATGATGTCCTGAACGGCGCGCGGTCTCGCGCGTGACTCAGGGTTGACTTCGCGCAGGGGATCCTTAAGCTACTGGCCCCCTGGGCGTGGTGACCTGGCCGCGCGGCCGGAGGGTGACCTTGCGCTTCGACGACACGCTCCTTCAGGAGATCCGGGACCGGAACAGCCTGGTCCAGGTCGTCGGAGATTATGTTTCGCTTCGCAAGGCCGGCAACAACCACGTGGGTCTGTGTCCGTTCCACAGCGAGCGGTCCCCCTCCTTCAGCGTCAACGAGCAACGCCAGTTCTTCTACTGTTTCGGCTGCCAGACCGGTGGTGACGTGATCGCGTTCGTCCGCGAGCTGCACGGCTATAGCTTCATCGAGGCCGTTCGGCACCTTGCCGATCGGGTGGGCATCGCCGTGCCCGACGCCCCGCGCGGCGCCGGCGCGAGCGAGCGCCCGGGCGGTGAGCGGGCGCCGCGGGTCGACCGGCGGAGCAAGGACGCCTACTTCGCGATCGGCCGCTCGGCGCGCGAGTATTTCACCGAGACGCTGCAGGGGCTGCGGGGGGCCGCGGCGCGGGAGTACGTCCGCGAGCGCGGCATCTCGGCGGACACGGCGACGCGCTTCGCCCTGGGCCTGGCGCCCGACGGCTGGGACGGGCTCTCGCAGCACCTCGCCTCCGAGGGCTTCGACGCGCGGCTGGCCGAGAGCGCCGGGCTGGTGGCCGCGCGCAAGGACGGCAGCGGCTTCTACGATCGCTTCCGCAGCCGCCTGATGTTCCCGATCCGCAACCTGGCGGGCGAGGTCGTGGCCTTCGGCGGGCGCATCCTCCCCGGCTTCGAGCAGATCGGCGACGAGAAGGTCGCCAAGTACATCAACTCGCCGGAGACGCCGGTCTACACCAAGGGGAAGGCGCTCTTCGGGCTCTACGAGGCGCGGCGCGCGCTGCGCCAGACCGGCTACGCGGTGGTGGTCGAGGGCAACGTCGACGTGCTGATGGTCTCGCAGGCGGGGATCGAGCACGTGCTGGCGCCCATGGGCACGGCGCTCACGCCCGAGCAGTGCCAGCTCTTGCGGCGCTTCGTGCCGCGGGTCGTGCTGCTCTACGACGGCGACAACGCCGGCCGGGCGGCCGCGCGCAAGGGCGTGCCCGTCGCGCTCGCCGAGGGGCTGCAGGTGGGCGTCGTCACGCTGCCCGATGGCCAGGACCCCGACACCTTCGTGCGGACGCAGGGCGCCGAGGCGCTGGCGGCGCTCATCGAGCGCGCGGTGCCCGGCTGGGACTTCCTGGTCGAGGCCACCATCGACGCGCTGGGCGTGCGGCAGGACCGCCGCGCCGGCGCTCCGCGGGCCGTCGACCAGCTCGCGCCGGTGCTCGACGGGATGCCCGATCGCCGCGAGCGGCTGCTCTACCAGCGCAGCCTGGCTGGCGCGCTGGGGCTGAGCGACTCGGATCTGGCGGACTTCCTGCGCGACGCACGGGCGCGGCAGCGGCCCGGCGCAGGCCCGGACCCCGGCGGCCCGGAGCAGCGTGCGGCACGGCCGAGCATGGCGCCGCCGCCCTGGCGCGAGCTGAAGCTCCTGATGCTGCTGCTCGAGGCGGCGGAGACGCGGCCGGTCGCGCAGGGGCGCGACGTGCAGCGCCTGCTCACGCACCCGGGCGTGCGCGAGGCCCTGGAGCTGCTCTGGAACCTGGACGACGAGCAGCCCGGGGTGCCCGCGGCCGTCGTCGCCTCGTCGGTCTCCGACGGGGCCCTGAAGACCCAGCTCTTCGAAGCGCTCGCCCGCGGCCACGAGCACGCCGACGGCCGGCGCGAATTGGATGAGCTGGTCATGCTGTTGGAAGAGGACCAGCTCAAGCGCGAGCGTGTGGCCGCCGCTCGCCCCGTGCGCGAGGCCTCCTCGCGGCAAGACGACACCGCCGCCACCGCGGCCCTGTTCGCAGAGCTGGCATTGGCCCGCCAGATCCAGTCACGCAAAGACTCCAAGATCTCCTGACCGTCCGAGGAACCTGATGGCGAAGCTGACCCAGACCCGCGAGTTCAAGAAGCTCGTCAAGCTCGGGACCGAGCGTGGCGTCGTCACGACCGACGACGTGCAGCGCATCCTGCCCGACGGCGCGCTGGACCCGGAGAAGCTCGAGATCCTGTTCGAGTTCCTCAAGGAGAAGTTCCAGATCGAGGTGGTCGGTGAGACCGCCGGCAAGAAGCTGACCGAAGCCGAGCAGGAGCGCGACGCGCTGCGCAAGCCGGCCACCCGCGTCGACACCTCCGCCGACGCGATGAAGACCAACGACCCCGTGCGGATGTACCTCCGCAAGATGGGCTCGGTGAGCCTGCTCACGCGCGAGGGCGAGATCGAGATCGCCAAGCGCATCGAGGAGGGCGAGCTCGAGGTCATGGACGTGCTCTTCGAGACCGACTACTCGGTCCACCTCATCCTCGAGCACGAAGAGGGCATCCGCGAGGGCACGATCAACGTGCGCGACGTGGTCAAGGATCTCGAGGGCGAGGACGGCTCCGGCGAGATCGAGGACGACCGGCTGAAGTCGTCGACGCTGGCGGCCTTCGGGCGGGCGCGGGGCGCGTACCAGGCGGCCGCCAACGCGGGCAAGAAGCTGCTGGCCCTGGACCCCTCCGACCCCAAGGCGCTGACGCTGCTCACCGAGCGCGGGGCCAAGCTGGACGTGATGGTCGCGGCCTTCCGCGAGCTGCGCTGGAACAAGAAGCTGCTCGACAAGGTGGTGGGCAGCTTCAAGGCCTTCGTCAAGCGGCTGCAGCGGGCCGAGAGCGAGATCCGGCGCGTGGAGCGGCGGCTGGGCCTGTCGACCAAGCAGATCCGGCAGCTCGCCGAGCAGGCCAAGAAGAACAAGTCCTTCGACACGCAGCTCCAGGCCGAGCACGGCGTGAGCGCCGAGGCGCTGCTCGAGGGCGCGCGCGTCATCGCCGCCAACCACAAGAAGCTGCAGAAGGTCCAGCAGGAGGCCGGCATGGAGCTGGAGACGATGCGGTTGGTCTACAACCGCGTGCTCTCCGGCGAGAAGAAGGCCGAGAAGGCGAAGACCGAGCTGGTCGAGGCCAACCTGCGCCTCGTGGTGTCCATCGCCAAGAAGTACACCAACCGTGGGCTGCAGTTCCTCGACCTCATCCAGGAGGGGAACATCGGCCTGATGAAGGCGGTCGACAAGTTCGAGTATCGCCGCGGCTACAAGTTCTCGACCTACGCGACGTGGTGGATCCGGCAGGCGATCACCCGCGCCATCGCGGACCAGGCGCGGACGATCCGCATCCCCGTCCACATGATCGAGACGATCAACAAGCTGATCCGCACCAGCCGCTACCTGGTGCAGGAGCTCGGGCGCGAGCCGACGCCCGAGGAGATCGCCGAGAAGATGGACATGCCCATCGAGAAGGTGCGGAAGGTCCTGAAGATCGCCAAGGAGCCCATCAGCCTCGAGACGCCCATCGGCGAGGAGGAGGACTCGCACCTGGGGGACTTCATCGAGGACAAGCGCATCATGAGCCCGGCGGACGCGGTGATCTCGATGAACCTGTCCGAGCAGACGCGCAAGGTGCTGGCCACCCTGACGCCGCGCGAGGAGAAGGTGCTGCGCATGCGCTTCGGCATCGGCGAGAAGTCGGACCACACCCTCGAGGAGGTGGGCCAGGACTTCTTCGTGACGCGCGAGCGCATCCGGCAGATCGAGGCGAAGGCGCTGCGCAAGCTCCGCCATCCGTCGCGCGCCAAGAAGCTGAAGAGCTTCGTCGACAGTTGAGGGGGGCGCTCCTCGGGGAGGACGCCGGCCTCCAGCGCGGGCTGGCCGTCCTTGACTTGGCCCACTGCGTATGGTTTGAGGCTCCCGCGCTTAGGGGCGCGCTCTATGGCGGGCTCATAGCTCAGCGGTTAGAGCTGCCGGCTCATAACCGGTCGGTCCCTGGTTCGAATCCAGGTGGGCCCAGACATCCCTGACAGGCTGTAGGACGCAGATATTGCAGGCGTTCGGTGACAAACTGAGAGCAGAGGCCGCGGCGCCGCCTACCCAGGCGGCGTTGTCGTTTCTCAGAGGGTGTTCCCAGATTCGGACCGAGCCTGGCGCCAGCGACGTGTTTTCAGGTGCTTCCGAGCCGAGGGCGCATGCTCCCAGCATGAAACCGAGGTTCGGAAGCGCCTGGAAACACATGAGCCAGCCAGGCGAAGGGAGAGTGTGGGAATACCCTCTCGCCTCCGGCCTGCAGGCGGTCTCGAGACGAGCGTTCGCCAGAGTGAACGCGGGTTGGAGGGAGCTGTGAAGGATACCATCGAGGCGCTGATCGAGCTGCAGCAGGTCGACGACGAGATCCACGGCCAACAGCTCCAGCGCGACGAGCTCGCGGCCAACCTGGAGCGGCTGAAGGCCATCCTGGTGCGGATGGGCGAGGAGCTCGACGACAAGCGCGAGAAGCTGGCCGAGGCCACGCGCTTCTACGACGAGAAGCAGGAAGACCTGCAGGCCGACTCGGATCGGCTCTCCCGCGCGAAGCAGAAGCTGACGGCCGTGACGCGCACCAAGGAGTACGCGGCGATGCAGCGCGAGCTGGACACGCTGCGGCGGAAGTTCGGCGAGGACGAGCAGGAGATCATGCGGCTCGCCCAGGCCATCGAGGAGTACAAGGCCTCGATCGCGGCCCAGGAGGCCAAGCTGGCCGACCTGCAGGGCGAGGTGAAGCGCGAGGAGTCGGCCAGCGCCCAGCGCCTGGGTGAGCTCGACAGCGCCATCCAGGCCGTGGCCTCCCGCAAGAAGGAGATCACCGTCCGCCTCGACGACCAGCTCGCCCGCCGCTACAGCCGGGTGCTGCGCAAGCGCGAGGGCAAGGCCGTGGTCCACGCCGACGGCGGCAAGTGCAGCGGC
The DNA here is from genome assembly GCA_020632695.1 of Deltaproteobacteria bacterium. Lineage (GTDB taxonomy): Bacteria > Myxococcota_A > UBA9042 > PHBI01 > JACKFB01 > JACKFB01. Next base: position 196 of record JACKFB010000024.1, on the reverse strand, counting down.
TGCCAGATCCGCCTGCCACCCCAGACCTTCATCATGGTCCAGCGCCGCGAGACCCTCGAGGCCTGCCCGAATTGCCAGCGCTTTCTCTACGTCACCGACTCGACGGAGTAGCTCGATGGCGTAGGCGGCGGCTGCAGCCACCGTGGGCGGCGTTGCTTCGGGGGCCGGGTTGTGCGGCGGGCAGCAGCCCGCCTCC
>JACKFB010000023.1 GCA_020632695.1 Deltaproteobacteria bacterium | reverse complement strand
ACCGACCCGGAACCCCCGAGCCCCGCCGCAGCCCCGCCGAAGCCCGCCATCGATGTAGAGGCGCCGAATGAGGCGAGCGAGGGCGCCGCTGGTGGTGGCGCGACCGAGCGCGGGCCGAGTCGGGCCCCAGGCCCGTCGCAGGCCCGACGCGAGGGAGCGACGCCGCCAGCGGTGTCCGTAGCCGCCTCAGGCGGCGCCTCGGACAACCTCCGCGACGCTTGTGGGCGTACCCATGCTGCGCTAAGGGATCCCCGATGGATCTGCTCGACTCGGCGCTCGCTCAGCATTTTGGCTTCTCCGGCTTCCGGCCGGGGCAGCGGCCGGTGGTGGAGGCCATCCTGGCGTCGCGGCCGGTGGTGGCGGTGATGCCGACGGGGGCGGGGAAGTCGCTCTGCTATCAGCTCCCGGCGCTGTGTCTGGACGGGGTCACGCTGGTGGTGTCGCCGCTCATCAGCTTGATGAAGGATCAGGTGGACGGGCTGCGGCGGCTCGGGGTGCCGGCGGCCTTCGTCAACAGCACCCAGGACCCGGGTGAGCAGCGCCAGGTGCTCGAGGACGCCGCCTCGGGCGCCTTGAAGCTTCTGTACGTGGCGCCGGAGCGCTTCCGGTACGACGGCGCGATGGCCGTGCTGCGGCGGCTGCCCATCGCGCTCTTCGTCGTCGACGAGGCCCACTGCATCTCGTCGTGGGGCCACGACTTCCGCCCGGACTACCTGGGGCTGGGGCGCGCGGTGGGCGAGCTGGGCGCTCAGCGCGTCGCGGCCTTCACCGCCACGGCCACCGAGCGGGTGCGCGCGGACATCGTCAGCCAGCTCGGCCTGCACGAGCCGCTGGTCACCATCACCGGCTTCCTGCGCCCCAACCTGCACCTGTCGGTGGTGCCGATCCGCCGCATGACCGAGAAGACCGAGCATCTGCGGCGGCTGCTGGCCGGCATCGAAGGCTCCGTGGTCATCTACTGCGCGACCCGGCGCCACTGCGAGGACGTCGCGCTGACGCTGAGCCGCCTGGGGATCTCGGCCGGCGTCTACCACGGCGGCCTGGACGACGAAGCCCGTCGCGACGTGCAGGACGCCTTCCAGGGCAACACCATCCGCGTCATCGTCGCCACCAACGCCTTCGGCATGGGCATCGACAAGCCCGACGTGCGCGCCGTCGTCCACTACGACATCCCCGGCTCACTGGAGGCCTACTACCAGGAGGCGGGCCGCGCCGGCCGCGACGGGGCGCCGGCCCGCTGCGTGCTGCTCTTCACCTACGCCGACACGCGCATCCACGAGTTCTTCATCGACAAGGGCGGCGAGGAGCTGCCGGTCGAGCAGCGGACCGCCTTCGCCGAGGTCGAGCGCCAGAAGCTCAAGCAGATCGTGCGCTACGCCTACGAGGAGGGCTGCCGGCACTCGGCGATCCTGCGCTACTTCGGCGAGCGGCGCACCATCGGCGACGAGGGCTGCGGCGCGTGCGACCACTGCACCGGCGACTCGGGCGTCCCGGGACTGAAGCCGAAGAAGGCCCGCGACGAGGGCGGCGCGACCACCAAGGACCGCGCGCTGGCCCTGCCGACGCGGCCGCTCAGCGAGGACGAGGAGATCGTCGTCCAGAAGGCGCTGAGCGCGGTCGCCAGAGCCTCGGGGCGGGTGGCGCGCACCGAGCTGGCGCGCGTGCTGCGCGGCGATCCGCGGCCCGAGGTCGCCTCCTCCCCCCTGGCGGAGACGAAGTCCTTCGGCATCCTCTCCGACCACACGCACACGCGGCTGATGGCGCTGCTCTCGGCCCTCGACGACGCCGGCTGCACCACCGGACGCCGCCCGACGCTGACCCCGCTCGGCCACGACGTGATGTGGCGCCGCCGCAGCGTCGAGCTGGCGCTGGCCCCCGAGCGCCCGAGCCGCCGCGGGACGGCGTCGAGCCCGCCGGTCGTACACAGCGCGGAGGAGCGCGACCTGCTCGACGCGCTGAAGGAGGCTCGCCTCCAGGCCGCGCGCGAGGCCGGCCTCCCCGCCTACTGCATCGCGACCAACCGCGTCCTCGAGGCGCTGGTCGCGGCGCCGCCCGAGCCGACGCTCTCGGCCTGGCTGGCCGTGCGGGGTGTCGGCGAGAAGAACGTCGACGTGATGCGCGCCGCGTTCGAGCCGGTGCTGGCCAGCGCGGGCGACGCCGCGACGTCGGGCTTGCCCGACGGGCACGGTGTGGACTAAACGAGCGACTCACTCCCGCAGCCCCCCCAAGGCGACAAGCCCCGAGAAGCCCATGTCACCGACGCGCCGCACCCTCGCCCTCATCGCCGCCGCCGCGTGCGGCCTCACCCTCGGCGGCTGCAACGCCCCGCCCGCCCCGGCGGCGCCCTGCGTCTGCGAGTGCGCGCCCTGCGAGGCGGCCCCTGCCGCCGCCCCCGCGACGCCGGCCCCAGCCGCCAGCAGCACCCCGGCGACCCCGCCGGCCCCGACCCGCGCAGGACGCGCCAGCGCCGCCCCCGGCTCGGGCAACGTCGTGGAGCTCGACGGACCTGGCCGCCGCGAGATGCACACGGTGTTCGGCGCCTTCCTCGACGCCGCCGGCAAGAAGGACATGGACGCCATGCGCACGACGACCACCAAGCGCCTCGGCGACACCCTGCTCACCAGCACCGAGCGCTACGGCGACCGCCTCTACCGCGGCCTCGCCCAGGCCATCCAGGCCGGCACCAAGGGCATGAAGCTGGTCGAGACCCGCGAGATGGGCGGCGGCAACGTCGAGGCGCTGTTCCACTTCCCCAGCGGCTACGACCGCCGCGTCGTCTTCTTCAAGGAGGACGGCAAGTGGCTGCTCAATCGGCTGTGATGCTGGGCGGGGTGCGATCGTGAAGCAGCTCCACCGCGACGATCTCTTCGGCTGGTCGGTCTTCGATGAGGCCCGCAACGTGGACTTCCACGGCACCTGCCTGGTCCGCGACGGCGGCTGCGTGCTCATCGACCCATTGCCGCTCTCGGAGCACGACCTGCAGCACGTGCGCGACCTCGGCGGCGTGTCCTGGGTCGCCGTGACCAACTCGGACCACACCCGCGGTGCCGCCGACATCGCCGCGCTCTTCGACGCCCCCATCGCCGGCCCCCGCGGCGAAGAGGGCGCCCTGCCGCTGCCGGTCACGCGCTGGCTCGGCGACGGGGACACCCTGGTCGACGGCCTGGTGGCCCTGGAGATGCGCGGCTCCAAGACGCCGGGCGAGCTGGCCTTCCTGCTCGACGGCACCACCCTCATCACCGGCGACCTCGTGCGCGGCCAGCGCGGCGGCCGCCTCAACCTGCTGCCCGACGCCAAGCTCACCGACCGCCCGGCGGTCTACGGCTCGATTCGCCGCCTGCTCGAGCTCGAGCACCTCGAGGCCGTGCTCGTCGGCGACGGCTGGCCCGTCTTCCGCGGCGGCCGCGCCGCCCTGGCCGAGCTCATCGTCTCGCTGACCCGCTGAGGGTAGCGCCCCCATCCGTCATCTCCCCAGCCCCCCGACCCCGAGGCATCCCTTCATGGCCATCCCCGTTCTCGAAGCCGTCCGCTCCGCCCGCGACCACGTCCTCAGCCACCCCGACGCCATCCTCAAGGCGGCGATCTTCGGCCTGCGCCGCCAGATCGCCATCCCGCTGGACGCCGTCCGTTGGGCGCTGGCCCAGATCCCCCCCGGCAAGAACGCGCCCGAGGCGGTGAGCCTGCGCGCCGTTCCCCCCGGCCTGCGCTTCGACGCGACCGTGGCCTTCATGGGCAACCGCCTGGAGTCCTCGGCGACCCTCGAGGTCGAGGACGTGCGCCTGGGCGGCGACCGCCTCATCCTGGTGCTGCGCGTGCGCGACCTGGCCGCCAAGGCGCTCACCCCCAATACGCCCATCGCCCAGGTGCTGGCCTCGGGCGCGTTGGACCTGCGGAACCCGGCGAACATGCTCAACTTCATGGGCAAGCGCCCGCCGGTCATCGTCGACGCCAAGGGCGACCGCTTCGAGCTGGATCTGCTGCAGGTGCCCAAGCTGCGTGACAACCGCGCCCTGCGACGCATCCTGGCGACCGCCGCGCCGGTGTTCGGCCTGACCACGGTCCGCACCGAGGGCGACTGGCTGCTCATCGGGTGGAGGCCGATCCTCACCGGCATCGGCGAGGCCCTGGCCGCCGCGCGCGGCTGAAGGGCGGCACACGACGCGAGCCCGATCAGCTCCGATCGAGCGGGCCGATCTAACGGATCTGGCGCAGCGTCTGGATCAAGCCGGAGGCGCGCGTGAGCCAACCGCTCAGCGCGTCGATGGTGCGCGGCACCCGCAGCTTCACCAGGATGCGCAGGAAGGCCTGGGCCGTCTCGGTGAGGCCCAGCACCAGGCGCATCCGTTCGATCTTCCACGGCACGTAGGCGCCCGAGGCCTCGGCCACCTCCGCCTCCTCCAGGGCCGACTCCAGCGCCACGCGCGCCTGCTCGATCATCATCCATTCGCGGGTGCGCAGCACGTCGGAGATGACCGGCCACACGTCCAGCACCGCCTCGTAGGGGGCGTGGTGGTGTGATCCCACCCGGCGCACCAGCCCGAACTCCAGCAGCTCGGCGACCGACGCGCTCACCAGCGCGCGCGACACGCCCAGCAGCTTGGCGATCTCGGCCTGGGACAGCGGCGTGCCGCGCAGCGCCAGCACGGTCCACACCCGGCCGAGGATGGCCTTGAAGCCCCACCAGGCGATGAAGTCGCCGACGGCGTCGGCCACCCGCAGCACCCGCGGGGTGAGGAGGTCGTCAGGAGGTGTGGAGACATCGAGCACGGCGCCAGTGTGTACCGGAAGGGCCCGCCTTTCCAAGCGCGCCGCGCACGCGGTCAGGGCAGACGACACTATGTTCACGTTTACTTGAACTCAGTGACCGGACGATGCTACCAGAGGCGATAGAGGCTTGCCCCGATGATCGTCGCCCGGTCCACAGCACTGCTCGAACATTCCGATGCGGACGCCTTGGCGGCGCGCATCGAGCTGCGGCGCCGGCCCGCCGAGCCGATGTTCCTCAGCCTCGCCGTGCGCTTGGAGGCGCGCGACCCCTGGTGCTGGCTGGCCCGGGAGGCGGCCACCGAGGAGACCCGGCTGGCCTGGCACGAGCCGACGGCGGGGCTCTCCTTCGTGGCGCAAGGCACGGCGGGTGCGATCCTGCTGAGGGGCGGTGGGCGGATCCGCGACGCGGCGGCGTGGTGTTCATTCATTGCTGAACATCATGTGTGGCTGGGCCCGGGCGAGCGGCCGCCGCAGGGTGAGCCGCTGGTGCTGGCCAGCCTGGCCTTCCGCCCGCGGGGGCCTGGCGAGGACCCGGGGCCCTGGGCTGCGTTCGCCGACGGGCTGCTGTGGGTCCCCCGCGTGCTGGTCAGCGCGCGGGGCGGCGAGACCTGGGCCACCTTCCACGAGCGCCTCGGCGCCCACGAGCCGGCGCGGGCGGCCGCGCAGCGCCTGCTGGCAGGGCGCCAGCGGCTGCTCCCGCGCGGCCCGGGGGGCGGCTCCGACGGCAGCTTCGACGTCACCGCGGCGACCGTGGCCGAGCGACGCGACTGGGAGCGGCGCTCGAGCCGCGCCATCGCGGCGCTGGAGGGCGACGGCGCTCTCTCCAAGGTGGTCCTGGCGCGCGCCGCGGAGCACCGCGCCCCGCCGGGCCACATCTTCGACCCGGTGGCCACCGCGGAGGCCCTGCGCGCGCGCCACGGCGGCTGCACGGTGTTCGCCATCGAGCGCCCCGGCGGCCCCAGCTTCGTCGGAGCGACCCCGGAGCTCCTGGTGCGCGTCCGCGGGGCCTGGGCGGAGACCCGCGCGCTGGCCGGCACCACGCCGCGGGGCGCCGACGCCACCGCCGACGCCGCCCTGGCCCGGACCCTGGTGGCCGCCGCCAAGGATCGGCGCGAGCACGAGCTGGTGGTCTCGGCGCTCGAGGAGGCCCTCGGCGCGCACGCTCGCGGCGCCGTGTCGGTAGCAGGTCCGCGGCTGCGCTCGCTGGCCGACGTGCACCACCTGGAGACGGCCATCTCGGCCGAGCTGGACCGGCCGGGGCGGCTCTGGGACCTGCTGGAGGCGCTGCACCCGACGCCGGCGGTGGGCGGAGTCCCCCGGGAGGCAGCGCTCGCCTGGCTGGCCGAACACGAGGGGCTGGACCGGGGCGCCTACGCCGGGCCCATCGGCTGGGTGGACACCGAGGGCGCCGGCGTCTTTCACGTGGCGCTGCGCTCGGCGCTGCTCATGGGCGACCGCGCGCTGGCCTACGCGGGCGCCGGGCTGGTTCCCGGGTCCTCGCCGGCCGGGGAGTGGGCCGAGACCGAGCACAAGCTGCGTGCGATTCGCGCGGCCTTGCGCGTGCGCGCCGCGTCGGGAGGTGCTGCGTGAGCGGGGGCGCACCGGCCCGGCTGCACGCCGAGGCGCTGGTCCGGGCGTTGGTCTCGGCCGGCGTGCGCGACGCCGTGCTGGCGCCGGGCTCGCGCAACGCGCCCCTGGTGCTGGCGCTGGAGCGGCTGGTGCGCGAGGCCTCGGTGTTGCGGCTGCACACGGTGCTCGACGAGCGCGCCGCGGCCTTCTTCGCCTTGGGGCTCGCGCGCGTCACCGGCGCGCCCACGATCTTCTGCTGCACCTCGGGCTCGGCCGGCGCCCACGCGCTGCCGGCGGTCATCGAGGCCGACCGCTCGGCCTTGCCGCTGCTGGTGCTGACCGCCGACCGGCCGCCGGAGCTGCAAGGGGTGGGCGCGCCCCAGACCGTGATCCAGCAGGGCATGTTCGCGCCTTACGTGCGGCTGTGGGCCGATCCCGGGGCGCCGTCCGGCGAGGTGGGGCCGCGGCACCTGGCCAGCCTGGCCGCCCGGTGCGTGGACGCCAGCGTGGGCGCCTGCCCCGGGCCCGTGCACCTGAACCTGCCCTACCGCGAGCCGCTGGAACTGGGCGACCCGCCTGCGCCGGCCGGGGGGCACCGGACTGCGCCGCGCCTCTCGCGGGGTCCCCTGGCGCTGGACCCCGCGGAGATCGAGGAGCTGGCGGCTCAGCTCGTGGCCGCCCCGCGAGGCGTGCTGGTGGCGGGTCCCCAGGACGCCCCGGCGGCGGGGCGGGGGCTCGCGGTGGCGCACCGTGCGCTGGGCGAGGCGCTATGCGAGCTGGCGGACGCGCTGGGCTGGCCGCTCCTGGCCGACGGCGCCTCGACGCCTCGGGGCCTGGGGCGCGCGTCCTCGGCCGTGGTCTCGACGGCCGACGCGCTGTGCCGCACCGCCGCCTTCGAGGCGCTGGCGCCCGGGCTGGTGCTGCGCTTCGGGCAGGTCCCCACCTCGCGGGCGGTGACCGGGTGGCTGGCGCGGGCCACCGAGACCTGGCTGGTCGACCCCCACGGCCGGCTGCAGGACCCCGACCACCTGGCCTCGCGCCTGCTGGTCGCCGAGCCGGCCGCCCTGGCCCGCGTGCTGGCCGCCGCCGTGGCCCGGACAGGCCACAGCCCCCAGCTCGCCTGGCAGACCCGCTGGAGCCGCGCCGACCGGAGCGCCCGCGCGGCACTGACCCTCGAGACCGGCGCAGCCACGCCGCCCTGGTCGGGGTCGGTCGCGGCGGCCCTGATGGCGGCGCTCCCCGAGGGCGCGCTGCTGCACGTCGCCTCCAGCCTGTCGATCCGCGCGCTCGACGCCTTCGCGCCCGCGCCCGGCCGCCGGGTGACCGTGACCGCCAACCGGGGCGCCAACGGCATCGACGGCACCCTGGCCACCGCCCTGGGTCAGGCCAGCCGCTGGACCGAGGGCCCCGTCGCCGTGCTGCTGGGCGATCTGGCCTTCCTGCACGACCTGGGCGCCCTGCTGGTGACGCCGCGACCGAGCGCGGCCGTCACCGTGGTCATCGCCGACAACGGCGGCGGCGGGATCTTCGACCACCTCCCCATCGCCCGCCACCCCACGGCCTTCGAGCCCCACTTCGTCACGCCCCCCTGCGTCGACCTGGGCTCGGTGGTCTCGGGCCTGCCCGTCACCAGCGAGCGGGCCGACTCCACCGCCGCGCTCTCCGCCGCCCTGGCCCGCCACCTGGAGACCCCGGGCCTCTCGCTCATCCACGTGCCCATCGACCGCGCCCACGACCTGGCGCGCCACCAGGCGGCTCGCGCGGCCGTCGAACGCTCCCTTCGCCACCCCTGACCGGAGAATTCCCCATGACCGTCGAGTGGAACCGCGTCCGCCAGTTCGAGGACATCGAGTACGACAAGGCCGAGGGCATCGCCCGCATCACCATCGCCCGGCCCGAGGTGCACAACGCCTTCCGGCCCCAGACCCTCTTCGACCTGTCGGCGGCCTTCGCCGACGCGAAGGAGGACCCCGAGGTCGGCGTCATCGTGCTGACCGGCAAGGGCGACCTGGCGTTCTGCGCGGGCGGCGACCAGCGGGTGCGCGGCGACGCGGGCTACGTGGGCCCCGACGGCGTGCCCCGGCTCAACGTGCTGGAGCTCCAGCGCTTCATCCGCACCCTGCCCAAGCCGGTCATCGCCATGGTGAAGGGCTACGCCATCGGCGGCGGCCACGTGCTGCACGTGGTGTGCGACCTGACCATCGCCGCCGACAACGCGATCTTCGGGCAGACGGGCCCCAAGGTGGGCAGCTTCGACGGCGGCTTCGGCTCCTCCTACCTGGCCCGGATGGTGGGCCAGAAGAAGGCGCGGGAGATCTGGTTTCTCTGCCGCCAGTACTCCGCCGCCGAGGCGCTGGAGATGGGCATGGTCAACACCGTGGTGCCGCTGGCCGAGGTGGAGGCGGAGACCATCCGCTGGTGCCGCGAGATCCTGGCCCACTCGCCCACGGCGCTGCGCTGCGTGAAGGCGGCGATGAACGCCGACGTGGACGGCCAGACCGGCATCCAGGAGCTGGCGGGCAACGCCACGCTGCTCTTCTACATGACCGAGGAGGCCCGCGAGGGCCGCAACGCGTTCCTGGAGAAGCGCAAGCCGGACTTCGGCCGCTTCCCGCGGCTGCCCTGAGCGCATGATGGCGCCCTCCCAACAAGCGGTGGCAAGCCCGGCGGCGCCGCTCGGGCGTCCTGGGCCGCTGCGCGTCTGGCTCGCGGCGATCCGTCCGCGCACGCTGAGCGCCGGCGCGGTCCCGGTGGCCGTCGGCAGCGCCGTGGCCGCGGCCGAGCACGGCTTCGCCCCCGGCCCGGCGCTGGCCGCGTTGGCGGGCGCGCTGGCGCTGCAGGTGGGCTGCAATCTGGCCAACGACGTCTCGGACTTCCGGCGCGGCGCCGACACCGACGAGCGCCTGGGCCCGGCCCGCGCCGCCCAGCGCGGGTGGCTCAGCGAGCGCCAGCTCGTCGGCGGTGCCGCCCTGGCCTTCGGGCTGGCCACCCTCGTCGGCCTCTACCTCACCGCCGTGGCCGGCCCGCTGGTCGTGCTCATCGGGCTGGCCTCGGTGGCGGCGGCCATCCTCTACACCGGGGGCCCGGCGCCGCTCGGCTACCTGGGTCTCGGCGACGCGCTGGTCTTCGTCTTCTTCGGCCCCACCGCCACCGCCGGCGCGGCCTGGGTACAGACCGGCGCCGTGACGCCGCTGGCCCTGGCCATGTCGGTGCCGGTGGGCGTGCTGGCGGTGGCCATCCTGGTCGTCAACAACCTGCGCGACCGCCACACCGACGCCCGGGCCGGCAAGCGCACGCTGGCGGTGCGCCTGGGTCCGCGCTTCGCCCGGCTCGAGTACGCCGCGCTGGTGGCGCTGGCCTTCGTCGCCCTGCCGCTCTCCGTCGCGCTGGCCGGCGCCCCCCGGGCGGTGCTGCTGGGGCTGCTGGCCCTGCCCGAGGGCGCCCGCCGGGTCCGCGCCGTCCTCCGCACCGACGGCGCCGCGCTCAACCCGGAGCTCGGCCGCACCGCGCGGCTGGGGCTCCTCTTCGCGGGGCTGACCGGCGCGGGGCTCCTGCTGTGACCATCACCAGCGCCACGGTCGCCGAGGAGGCGACGACCTTCCTGCCCGAGGCCGCGACGCCAGCCGAGGTGCCCCGCCCGGCGCGCGGCGGCCTGGTGCTGCGCCTGCGCGACGCGCGGGGCCGCCACGGCCTGGGCTGCTGCGCGCCGCTGCCGGGCTGGTCCACCGAGGACCTCCCCACCGCCCGCGCGGCGTTGGAATCCCTCGCCCGGGAGCTCCCGGGGTGCAAGGCCGACGACCCCGAGCAGCTGCTGGCCGCCTGGGATGCCGTGGCGCTGCCGGCCTCAGCCCGCCACGCCTTGGAGCAGGCCGTGCTGGATCTGGCCAGCCAGCGCCTGGGCTTTCCCGTGCACGCGCTGCTGGGCGCCGCCCGGCCGACGCCGGTGGTCTGTCACCGGCTGGTGCGCGACGCCGACGACGCGGTGGCCGCGCTCCGGGCTGGCGCGCGCACGCTGAAGATCAAGGTGGGGCGCGCCTCCCTGGCCGAGGACGACCGTCGGGTCGAGGCGATCCGGGCCGCCGTGGGCCCGGACGTCGCGCTGCGCCTGGACGCCAACGGGGCCTGGCCGGAGGCCGCCGCCGTGCGCGCCCTGGCGCTGCTCGGCCGCCACGGGATCGCGCTCTGCGAGGAGCCGGTCGCCGGCCTGGACCCGGAGACCCTGGCCCGGGTGCGCGCCCACTCCCGCGTGCCGCTGGCGGCCGACGAGCGCTGCCGCGACCTGGACGACCTCGAGGCGCTCATCGCGGCGGGCGCCTGCGACGCGGTCGTCGTCAAGCCGATGCTGGTCGGCGGTCCACGCCGCGCCGTCGCCATGGCGCGCCGGGCGGCCCGCGCCGGCCTGGGCGTCATCGTCACCACCAGCTTCGAGTCGGCCCTCGGCTGGCGGGCGGCCCTGTGGGTGGCCCAGGCCTCGCCGCCCGAGGCGACGCTGGCCAGCGGCCTGGACCCCGCCACGGCCATCTCCGGACCCGCCGCCGTCCCCTGGGCCGATGCCGTGCCCAACCCCGTCGCCAGCGCCGCGCTGGCCAGGCCCGAGCACCCGGCGCTCGCCGCCGAGGGCGCGTCCCTCGACTACACAGCGCTCGCCCGCGCGGCGGCTGGGGACGCGTTGAACCTGGCCGGCCGCGGCCTGGGCCCGCACAGCGTCGTGGCGGTGGTGGGCCGGACCGACCCGGCATTCGCCCGCGCGCTGCACGCCGTCGGTTGGCTCGGCGCCACCTGCGCGCCTGTGGCCGCCGGGCCCGAGCTGGCGCGTGACCTCGATCTGCTGCGGCCGGACGCGGTGCTCAGCTCCAAGCCCGAGTCCTGCCCGCCAGGCCCCTGGGAGATGCTGGCGCTGACGCCGTCGCCCGGCGAGCACGCGCTGCCCGAGCGCCCGTGGCCGCTGTCCGAGCCCCGCCTGCGCCTGCTCACCTCGGGCACGACCGCGACGCCGCGGGCCGTCACCCTGAGCACCACCCAGCTCCTGCTCTCGGCCTTCGGCTCGGCCACGCGCCTGGGCCTGGACCCGGCCGACCGCTGGCTCTGCTGCCTGCCGCTCTGCCACATCGGCGGCCTCTCGGTGCTGCTGCGCAGCGCGTTCCAGGGGACCACCGCGGTGCTGGCCGAGCGCTTCGACCCCGAGGCCGTCAACGGCGCCATCGATCGCGGCGAGCTGAGCGTGCTCTCGCTGGTGCCGACCATGGTCGAGCGCCTGCTCGACGCCCGCCAGGACCGCCCCTTCCCCCAGAGCCTGCGCGCCATCCTCATCGGCGGGGCCGCCGCCAGCCAGCCGCTTCTGGAACGCCTGGCCCGCATCGGCGCGCCGGCGTCGCTGAGCTGGGGCATGAGCGAGGCGGCGTCCCAGGTGGCCACCACCGCGCCCGGCGACCTGGGCCCGGGCGCGCCGCCGCTGCCCTTCGCCCGCGTCGGGGTCCTGGCCTCCGGGGCGCTCACCGTCTGGGGCCCGCTGGTCGGCGGCGCCCTGGTCAGCGGCGACCAGGGCCGGGTGGACGCGGCGGGGCGCGTGGTCGTCTCCGGGCGCCGCGACGCGGTCATCATCTCGGGCGGCGAGAACATCGCCCCGGAGGAGCTCGAGGCGGCCCTCTGCGCACACCCCGCCATCACGGCGGCCGCCGTCGCCGGGCTGCCCCACCCGCGCTGGGGCGCCCGCCCCGTCGCCGCGGTGGTGCTGCGGCCCGGCGAGGCCGCGCCGGGGGCAGCCGCGCTGCGGGCCCACCTCGCCGAGCGCCTCGCCCCCTTCAAGGTGCCCGACCGGGTGGCCATCGTGGCGGCGCTGCCCCGCACCGCGCTGGGCAAGGTCTCAGCCGCTGGCGTCCGCCGGCTCTTCGACCAGGCCGAGGGTCGCCAGGGCCTCCCGCAGGGCGTCGGGGACGCTCATGCCGGTGAAGCCGTCCAGGCTCACGCAGGCGTGGATCAGGCGCACGTTGGCGCGCAGATCGTCTGCCTCCGCGCCGCGGATCTCATAGGCGAAGGTGATGGAGCGCCCGCCCAGCCGGGCCACCCGCAGCGAGATCCGCAGGCGGTCGCCCAGGCGCATGGGCCGGCTGTAGTCGGCCTCGGCGTGCACCAGCGGCAGCCCGTAGCCGCCCTTGTCGAAGATGGCGAGCAGCGGCTGCCCGCTGGCCATGAGCATCTCCTCGAAGCAGGCGTGGCAGTACTCGAAGACGCGCCCGAAGAACGCGATGCCGGCCCGGTCGACCTCGTTGAAGCGGACGGTGACGACGTGCTCGTAGGGCATGGGCGGGGCTCCTTCGGGGCGCGGGGGCGGCGCGGGCGCGCGGGGGTCGTGGATCCGGCGGCGGGCGGAGGCGCTCGGCGCGAGGGCGAGGGACGGAGGTGAGGCCGTGACCGAGATCATGACGGAGACCCTGACAGAAGCGAGGAGCGGCCGGCTTGTCAACGCCCATCGGGGCCGCGGCGACGGAGACGGCGGCGTGCTGGCGCCGCTGGTCCGGGTGACGGCGCGCGCCGGGCTGGACCCGCTGGCGGCGAGGCTGGCCGAGATCCGGCGGTGGCTGGGCAGCGATCTCGACGGGCTCGAGGCCGCGCTCGGTGACGCCGCGTCGGCCCAGGGGGACCTGGCCCAGCGGGCGGCGACCCACCTGCTGGGGCGTCCGGGCAAGCGGATCCGGCCCGTCTGCGTGTTCCTGGCGGCGCGGGCGGCGGGCGGTCAGGCCGATCCGGCGGTGCTGCGCGAGCTGGCCGTGGCCTGCGAGCTGGTGCATGCGGCGACGCTGCTGCACGACGACGTCATCGACCAGGGCCACGAGCGCCGCGGGGCGCCCACGGCGCGGGTGCTCTTCGGCAACCCGGCCAGCGTGCTGGGCGGCGATCACCTGCTGGTGGACGCGCTCGGCCGGGTGAGGCGATGCGGGCAGGATCGGCTGCTGGGGCGGCTCTTCGACGTCATCGGCGAGATGATCGCGGCCGAGGCGCTGCAGCTCGAGCGCCGCGGCCGCTTCGAGCCCGACCGCGAGGTCTACGATCGGGTGGTGCACGGCAAGACGGCCGTGCTCTTCGGGTGGGCGATGGAGGCCGGGGCCGTGGCGGGCGGGGCGCCGGCCGAGGTGGCCGAGGCGCTGGCGCGGGCGGGTACGGCGCTGGGTCTGGCGTTTCAGCTCGTCGACGACGCGCTGGACCTGGAGGGGGAGGCCGAGGTCACCGGCAAGGACGCGCTGCTGGACCTGCGCGAGGGCAAGCTCACCTGGCCGCTCATCGTCGCCTGCGAGCAGGACCCGGACCTGGTCGAGGTGCTGCGGGCCGTGGCCCTGACGCCCGAGACGCTGGACGACCCGCTGCGGGCCACCGAGCTGCGGCGGCGCATCCTGGCGACGGGCTGCGTGATGCGGACGCGGGCGCGGGCGCGGGCGCTGGTGCGCGACGCCGAGGCCGCGCTGGACACCCTGGCTGAGTCCGACGCGCGTGAGGCCCTGCGCGCGGTGGTGGAGACCGCCGTCCTGCGGGCGCTGTGATGGGCGCCTCGCATCCGGCGGTGCAGGAAGAGCGCCTCGGCGGCGGCGAGATGTTCGACCGCATCGCTCGCCGCTACGACCTGATGAACCGCCTGCTCAGCTTCGGCCTGGACCGGCGCTGGCGGAGGCACCTGCTGGATGCGCTGGGCGAGGTGGCGCCCGGCGACGCGCTGCTGGACGTCGCCACCGGGACGGCCGACGTGGCGCTGGCCATGGCGGCGCGCTTCGAAGGCGCCGAGGTAGTCGGCCTGGATCCCTCCTACGGTATGCTGGCCGTCGGCCGGGAGAAGATCGCCCGGCGCGGCATGGACGCCCGGGTGAGCCTGGTGGCCGGCGACGCCCAGGCGCTGCCCTTTCCCGACGGTCGGTTCGCGGCGACCGCCATCGCCTTCGGCATCCGCAACGTGCCCGACCGGCTGCGAGCGCTGCGCGAGTTCGCCCGGGTGACCCGTCCAGGCGGTCGCGTGGTGGTGCTCGAGCTGTCCGAGCCCCGCCGCGGGGCGCTGGCGCCGCTGGCCCGCTTCCACGTGCACCGGGTGGTCCCCTGGCTGGGCAGCCTGCTCTCGGGGGCCCGCGAGTACCGCTACCTGCAGCAGAGCATCGCGGCCTTTCCGCCGGCCGAGTCCTTCGCTGCGCTGATGGCCGAGGCCGGCCTCGAGGTCAGGTCCGTGCGGCGCGAGACCCTGGGCACGGCCCACCTCTATACGGCGCAGGTGCCGCCGCGGGCTCACACGCTCGCGTAGACCTCGCGCGCGGCCGCCAGCCCGTCGCCCCGGCTCGCGACGCCCTGGTGCTGCAGGGCCTCCGCCAGCGCCGAGAGGCAGCCCTCGACGTTGCCGCGGCTGGACGAGGCGCCCATCAGGCCGATGCGCCACGCCTTGCCCTTGAAGTCGCCCAGCCCGCCGCCGATCTCCATGCCGTGCTCGGTGAGCAGCCGGCGCCGGACGGCCGCCTCGTCCACCTCGGCGCCCACCTTGACCAGGGTCAGCGGCGGCAGCCGGATGGCCTCGGGCACGGGCAGCTCGAGCCCCATGGCGCCCAGGCCGGCGGCCAGGGCCCGCGCGTGCAGGCGGTGGCGCTCGAAGCGCGCCGGCAGCCCCTCGACCAGGCACAGGCGCAGGGCCTCGTGCAGGCCGTAGAGCATGTTGATGGGCGCCGTGTGGTGGTAGGCGCGCTCGCCGCCCCAGTAGCGGGTGAGCTGGCCGATATCCATGTACCAGCTCCGCACCGGCGAGGTGCGGGCGCCGATCACGTCGACCGCGCGGTCGCTGAAGCTCACCGGCGACAGGCCCGGCGGGCAGGAGAGGCACTTCTGGGTGCCCGAGTAGGTCGCGTCGACCCCGAAGCGGTCGAGCTCCACCGGGACGCCGCCCAGCGAGGTGACCGTGTCGACCAGCAGCAGCGCGCCCATGCGGTCGGCCACCTCACGCAGCCCGCTGAGGTCCTGCAGCACGCCGGTGGAGGTCTCGGCGTGGACGACGCAGAGCACCTTGAAGCGGCGGCCTGCGGCGGCGCGCTCGAAGTCCTCGGGCGAAAACGCCCGCCCCCAAGGCGCCTCGACGCGCGTCACCTCGCCTCCGGCACGGCTGGCCACCTCGCAGAGCCGCCCGCCGAACACCCCATTGACCCCGACGAGCACCGCGTCGCCGGGCTCGACCAGGTTCATCACGCAGGTCTCCATCCCGGCGGAACCGGTGCCGGAGATCGGCAGCGTCGTGCGGTTGTCGGTCCCGAAGACCTGCCGGAGCATCTGCGCGATCTCGTCCATGATGGCGAGAAAGCGCGGATCCAGGTGCCCCAAGGTCGGCCTGGCCAACGCGGCCAGCACGCTCTCCGAGGTCTGCGAAGGCCCCGGCCCCATCAACGTCACGCGCGGCGGATCCACAGGATTCGGCAAGCTCATCGACACGCTCCCTCCAGCCAGCCCAGAATTCGCGCACATCCTGAGCGGCGACGCCGCGATGAGCAAGCGCGAGATGCGGAGAGGGAGGCGCAGGCGGCGGCGGGGGCGGGACCGAGGCCGAGGCCGGCACCGAGGCCGTGACCGAGACCGAGGCCGAGACCGAGACCGAGACCGAGACCGAGACCGAGGCCGAGGCCGAGACCGAGACCGAGACCGAGACCGGCACCGAGGCCGAGACCGGCACCGAGACCGGCACCGAGACCGGCACCGAGACCGAGACCGAGACCGAGACCGAGACCGAGACCGGCACCGAGGCCGGCACCGAGACCGGGACCGAGACCGAGACCGAGACCGAGACCGGCACCGAGGCCGAGACCGACACCGGGGCCGCCACCGACACCGGGGCCGAGACCGGCACCGGGGCCGCCACCGAGCCCGAGACCGTGACCGTGACCGGCGCCGAGACCGGCGCCGCGGCTTGGACCGACACCGAGGTAGGCACTGGCCCGGCCGTCGCCGCCGACTCGGCCGCGGACTCGGAACCGGCCACGGACTCGGAACCGGCCACGGACTCGGAACCGGCCACGGACTCGGAACCGGCCACGGACTCGGAACCGGCCACGGACTCGGAACCGGCCACGGACTCGGAACCGGCCACGGACTCGGAACCGGCCGCGGACCCGGACTCGGACTCGGTCACGGGCCTCGGACTCGGACTCGGACCCGGACTCGGCCCCGGACTCGGCCCCTGATCCGGACCCGCCCCTCGGCCATCGCCCCGGCTCCAGGGCCGCCAGTTGAGGTGGCTGCTGCCGCTCCGCCGCTGGCCCGTCAAGGACCTGCGTCGCTTCGCTCCTCGGCCGCTTCGCGGCGGCCTTCGGCCGTCCCTGACGGCCCAGCGCCGAAGCGGCTGGTGGTGGGGGCTCAACTGGCGGCCCTGGAGGCGAGAGATGGTTGGCGAGTCGGGGATGGATGCGGAGCGGGTGGCGGCGCGGGCGGCGGTGGGGCTCTTCGGATTGGCGCGGGGGTTGTCGCCGTCGTTCCGCGCGTTGGGCGACCAGGCGACGCGGGCGGGGGCGTCGGTGGCGCTTAACCTGGCCGAGGGCTCGGGGCGCTTCGGACGCGACCGGGTGCAGCACTACCGCATCGCCTACGGCAGCGCCCGGGAGGCCTCGATGGCGCTGGAGCTGATGGTCGGCGCCGGAGCAGTGCCCGCGGGAGCCGGAGCGGAGGTGCTGGAGCTGCTGGACCGGGTCAAGGCGATGACGTGGCGGATGATGCATCCGCGGCGGTAGCAAGCGGCGGCGGCGGCGGTCAGCGCGGCCGCCGCCGAGACCGAGACCGAGACCGGCACCGAGACCGGGGCCGAGACCGAGGCCGGGACCGAGACCGAGGCCGGCACCGAGACCGGCACCGAGACCGAGGCCGAGACCGGCACCGAGACCGAGGCCGAGACCGGCACCGAGACCGAGGCCGAGACCGGCACCGAGGCCGTGACCGAGACCGAGACCGGCACCGGCACCGAGTCCGGCACCGAGACCGAGGCCGGAACCGAGGCCGAGACCGTGACCGGCACCGAGGCCGGGGGCCGAGACCGACGCCGGGGCCGGGACCGGCGCCGAGACCGAAGCGGACCCCCGGGGCATCGCCGCGCCTCCCGACCCGCCTCGATGGCCGGTCGCCGAGGAGGCGAGCGAGGGCCTCGCTGGTGGTGGCGCAACCGAGGGCAGGCCGAGTCGGGCTTCAGCCCGTCGCAGGCCTGACCCGAGGGCGCGACGCCGCCAGCGAGGTCCGTAGCCGCCTCCGCGGTGACCGGGGCTACGCGGCTGCGTCGCGGAGGGCCTTCACCTGATCGTGCTGCCTCTTCACGGCGGCGTGCTGGCGCTGGAGGACGTCGTTGACCGGGGAGCCGGCCGTCTTCTTCAGGACGTCCTCGTACAGGTCGCGGATGTGGTCCTCGAAGCGCTCGGCCTCGATGAGGACCACGCGCTCGTCGCCGCCGTTGAGGGTGCTGCGGAAGGCCATCCACTTGCGGCGCAGGGTGCCGACGAAGGTGCCGTCGTCCTCGGGCTCCTCGCGGTTGAACTTCACGAACTTCTGCAGCTCGACCGCCTGCATGCTGCGGTCCTGGGCGATGCGGCGCAGGACCGACGCGGTGGTGGGGGTCTCGATCTGCTCGGCGGCAGCGGCCAGGCCCTTGGAGCTGTCGATGTTCTCGGCGATCAGGTCCTGCAGCTTCGAGATGGTCTTGTCGTCCATGGTGGTGACGGTTTGAAGTGCCATGATGTCTCCTGGTGTTCGGGGGGATTTCCCGCGGGCGCCGGCGAGCGCCGGACCGCGGCCTTGGTCCAGGAGGTCGGTGCAAGGCCGGTGCCACCCCGCCGGTGGATCCGCCAGGAGCCCCGTGGCGCCACGACGCGCGGCCCTCGCGACCGCGGCCTGGAGGCCGGGTGGCCGCGTGGCGCGCCGGGGGCAGCCTGCCCCGGATGGTCACCCGATGCCCCGATGGCCGCCGGTCGGCCGGCGCTCCTCAGCGGCGGGCGGGCAGCTCCGCCTCGGGGAGGCAGTCGAAGCCGGGGCGGCCGAGCAGATAGCCCTGGAAGAGGCTGACCCCCGCGTCCTCGCACCAGCTCAGCTCGTCGAGGGTCTCCACCCCCTCGGCGATGATCTCCATCCCCAGGTCCTCGCACGCCGAGACGATGGCGCGCACGATGGCCTGCCGCGGCCCGTGGGACTCGATCCCCCGCACCAGCGCCATGTCCAGCTTGATGAGATCGGGCTGGAACTCGGCCAGCAGGTTCAACCCGGAGTAGCCGGCGCCGAAGTCGTCGATGGCGATCTTCACGCCGGCGCGGCGGAACTCGCCGATGGTGTGGGCGAAGCGCTCGCGGTCGGCGATCATCTCGTTCTCGGTGACCTCGATGATGAGGCGGGAGAGCGGGAGCCGGGCGCGCCGGGCAGCCGTCAGGGTCGCGGCCAGCGCGGCGGCGGGATCCTCGAGGCTGCTCGGCAGGCAGTTCACGTTGAGGTGGCAGTCGATGCCGAGGCGTCCCGCCGCGGTGATGGCGGCGACGCGGGTCTGGTGGTCGAAGGCGCTGGCGGCCTCGGGCGCGACGCGGCCGAGCACCGACCAGGCCGGTTCGCCCTGGGGCCCGCGGATCAAGGCCTCGTACGAGTAGATGCGCCGGCGGTGCACGTCGACGATGGGCTGGAACGCGTAGGCGTAGCCGGGCACCCCGCCCGACACGGGGTGGTCCTCCTCGTCGAGGGTCACCGGCGCGGGCTCACCCATGGGCCACGCTGGCGGCCCCGGAGCGGATCCGATTGCGCCAGCGACCGCTGGCGAAGGCCTCGAGCAGCCGCTTGGCCCGACCGGGGTCCAGCGCCTCGAGGCAGGAGCCCCTGCTGAAGAAGTCGTTGAGGCCCGGGACCTCGCCCAGCTCGCCACGCGTCATCTTGGAGTAGCCCATGCTCCAGTCGGCGAAGGCGCGGGTCGCGATGGGCTCGCGGATGATCTTCACGAGCTTCCCGTGGCGCGGGTCCTCGCAGATCTTCTCGAAGAGCGCGTCGACGACCTCCTCCGGCCCCTCGAGCACCTGGAAGAAGCTGCCGTCGGCGTAGAGCAGCATGCCGGTGACGTCGAGCGCGGCGTTGTTGCCGCGCGACCGCTTCAACACATCGGTCACCTCGGCGGGCGAGAAGTCCGGCTGGGCGCTGCTGGCGTAGATCAGATGGATGAGGCGTTCCACTTGGGTTCCTGCTGGCGCGGTGGGGGCGCGCTCCGATGCTTCCTGGATCGCTGTCCCGGTATCGGGTGGTGTGGACGAGATCTTGAGCGTCGCGCTGCGGTGGGGCCGAGGTCAAGGCACGGGCCGCGTGCTGCCTGGGAGCGCGTAGGGGACAGGGGATTCAGGTGGATCCGAGGTGCTTACGAGGTGATTCGGCGCGGCCTGGCGAGGCGAGGCCGTCTCCAGAACCCCTGGGTCGCCCAGGCGCCCGACAGCGCCCGGAGCCGACGAATCATCCATCCGCTACACGCTCCTGGCTCGACCGCAGGCACAGCAATTGCAGGCACAGTCGCCGCACCCGCCCTCGAACGCGGAGCGATCATGAGCTGGATCTTCGTGCTGGCAGGCGCCGTCGTCCTCGTCCTCGCCCTCGTGTGGACGCGGTCCACCCCGAGCGGCACGCGACGGGTCCGCGGCACCCGACTGATGAAGATGGGCCAGATATTCCTGGCCGGCGCCGTGATCGCCGCGCTGCTCCTGGGTCTCGGCGCGTGGCTCTCGACCTGAACTGCCCAGGAGACTCCCGGTGGACAATCACGACCTCAAGGCCCTCTTCATCAACTGCTGCCTCGAGCGCTCGCCCACCGAGTCGCAGACGCGCCGGCTGATGGACCTCGTCATCCGCGTCATGACCGACAACGGCGTCGACGCGACCTGCGTGCGCGCGGCCGATCTCGACATCCCGCCGGGCGTCCACCTGGACATGACCCTGCACGGCTGCGCCACCGACCCCTGGCCCGCGCTGCACGCGCGCATCGTCGAAGCCGACATCCTCGTGCTGGGCACCCCGGCGTGGCTGGGCGACAAGTCGTCGATCTGCACGCGCATCATCGAGCGCATGCACGGCAGCTCCGAGGCCGTCAGCAGCGCCGGCGCCCGCGCCTACCAGGGGCGCACCGCCGGCTGCGTCATCTCGGGCCACGACGACGGCGCCAAGCTCTGCGCCATGAACATCCTCTACGCGCTCCAGCACCTGGGCTACGTCATCCCGCCCCAGGCCGACGCCGGCTGGGTCAGCGAGCGCGGCGGCGCGTCACCCTTCACCGACGGCGCCAGCGACGACCTGCCCGGCGACCACGCGCAGCGCAACACGACCTTCATGGCGTGGAACCTCATGCGCATGGCCCGCCTGCTCAAGGACATCGACGGCGGCGGCGCCACCACGGTCCCGCTCGACGCCGCCCCCCGGCGCACGGCCCGCAGGCGGCGCGTCGTCCCCACCGGCGTGGAGACGCCGGCCGGCTGAGCGGATCGCTCGGGGCCTGATTCCCCGCTTGGGGCGCCCTGCCTCGAAGCGCCGCCGCCCCCAGCCCTCGCGCGCGGGCCCGACCCCGGCGAACCCGCGCCACCACGGGCTCATCGGGCGCCCACGGCCCGCACGGCCTCCCGTGGCACGCGCCGTGCACCGGTCCCCCTGCACCCCCCCATCATCGCGGCGAGCGACGCGCGGCCCCCGAACCCCGTCCCGACCCCGTCCACCGACCGCCCGCCCTCGCTCCATCCCTCACGCCACACATCGCGCAGCCGCCGGGCCCTCGTCGGCCCTCGTGCACCCATGGCCATCGACCACACGGAGACCTCCCCATGAGCCGAATGAGCCGAGCGCCACTCTGCACCGCCGCCTCCCTCCTCCTCCTCCTCGCCGCCTCACCCGCCCTCGCCGCCCCGATCTTCACCGGCGACGTCGCCGCCGACTTCACCGAGGCGGGCGTCGTCTTCATCGACGACTCCGGCGGCCAGGACGTGGGCGTGGCCGGCGACATCCCCGCCCCCAGCGGCCTGGACATCGACCGCGTCGCCTTCTTCTACGACCTGGCCTCCGACGTGCTCTACGTGGGCGTCGACACCTTCGTCATCGCCGGCGACGTCGACAACGACGGCGACCCCGGCAACACCTCGGCGGCCCTGGCGGCGCTGGGCGGTCAGGATCTGCCCGACCTGGGAGGCACGGAGACCTTCGCCCTGGTGCTGGACCTGGACCAGGACGGCAGCTTCGACTTCATCACCGGCGTCCCCGAGGGCCGCGACACCAGCGCCTTCGACACCTACCGCTTCACCGGTGACCCCTCCACCCCCGGCTCGGCCTTCTCGCTGCTGCCCGTGCCCTTCGTCACCACCTCGCTGCTGGCCAGCCCCTCGTCGCTGGCGCCCGACCTGGAGTTCATCATCGAGGACTTCTCGCTGCTGGGCGCCACCCTCGGCGAGGGCCCCAGCGCGTTCTCGGCCTTCGCGTTCCTGGGTTCGGGCCAGTCCGCGGGCGTCGGCAGCGACTTCGCGCCCGCCTCGGCCACCGCCGTGGCCGTGTGCATCGACGCCGACGGCGACGGCATCACCGGGTGCGACGGCGACTGCGACGACGCGAGCTCGGCCTGCACCGACGACTGCAGCGACGCCGACCTGGACAGCGTGCCCGACTGCGCCGACGACTGCATCGACGCCGACGGCGACGGCTTCGGCGAGGGCAGCGGCTGCGACCCCGACTGCGACGACACGACGGCCGCCTGCACCGTGGACTGCACCGACGCCGACGAGGACTCGCTGCCCGACTGCGAGGACCCCTGCGTCGACGGCGACAACGACGGCTTCGGCACCGGGCGCTTCTGCCTGGGACCCGACTGCGACGAGGGCGACCCGCTCTGCACGACCGTCTGCCAGGACACCGACCTGGACGGCGTCTTCGACTGCTCGGCGGGCGACGACTGCATCGACGTCGACGACGACGGCTTCGGCACGGGCCTCGGGTGCGACGGCCCCGACTGCAACGACGACCTGGGCGCGTGCACCGTGCTCTGCGTCGACGCCGACCTGGACGGCGTGCCCGAGTGCGCCGACGCGTGCGTGGACCTGGACGGCGACGGCTTCGGCATCGGCCCCGGCTGCGCGGGCCTCGACTGCGACGACACCTCGCCGCTGTGCACCACGCTCTGCCTCGACGTGGACCTGGACCTGGTGCCCGACTGCCGCCAGGGCTGCGTCGACGAGGACGGCGACGGCTTCGGCGAGGGCGAGAGCTGCCTCGGCCCCGACTGCGACGACACCCGGGCGACCTGCGCGGCGAGCTGCGAGGACGCCGACGAGGACACCATCCCCGACTGCGCCGACCCCTGCATCGACCTGGACGGTGACGAGTTCGGCGTGGGCCTCGGCTGCATCGCGCCCGACTGCGACGACGACGCGCCGACCTGCGGGCTGCTCTGCACGGATCTGGACCTGGACGGCACCCCCGACTGCGCCGACGACTGCACCGACCTCGACGGCGACGGCTTCGGCGCGGGCCCCGGCTGCGAGGGCCCCGACTGCAGCGACCTGACGGCGCTGTGCACCGACGACTGCAGCGACGGCAACGCCAACCTCTTCCCCGACTGCGCGGAGAACTGCGCCGACGCCGACGGCGACGGCTTCGGCACGGGCGCCGGCTGCCTCGGGCCCGACTGCGACGACGGGGAGGCCGCCTGCAACCTGAGCTGCGACGACTTCGACGACGACGGGGTGGCCGACTGCCTGGACGACTGCCTCGACGCGGACGGCGACGGCTTCGGCCTCGGCTTCGGGTGCGAGTCGGTCGACTGCGACGACACGGTGGACACGTGCACCGTCGACTGCACCGACAGCGACCTGGACGGCGTCGCCGACTGCGACGACCCCTGCGTCGATCCCGACCGGGACGGCTTTGGCGAGGGCCCGGACTGCGCGGGCCCCGACTGCTCGGAGCTGTCGGCCCTGTGCACCACCGACTGCACCGACGCCGACGAGCAGGGAGGACCCGACTGCCTCGACGGCTGCGTCGACGCCGACGGCGACGGCTTCGGCGAGGGCGAGGCCTGCCTCGGGCCCGACTGCGACGACGCGCTCCTCGTGTGCAACGTGAGCTGCGCCGACAGCGACGGCGACGAGGTGCCCGACTGCGCGGACGCCTGCCTGGACGCCGACGGCGACGGCTTCGGCGTGGGGCTCGGCTGCGAGGGCCTGGACTGCGACGACACGCTGGAGACCTGCCAGACCGACTGCGCCGACAGCGACGACGACGAGCTCCCCGACTGCGCCGACGACTGCCTGGACCCCGACGGCGACGGCTTCGGCGAGGGCGAGGGCTGCGAGGGCCCCGACTGCGCGGAGGGCGCGGCCGGCTGCACCACCGAGTGCGCCGACTCCGACGCCGACGGCGTGCCCGACTGCGACGACGGCTGCCTCGACCCGGACAAGGACGGCTTCGGCGTGGGCGAGGGCTGCCTGGGCACCGACTGCGACGAGGAGCGCGTGACCTGCAACCTGCTCTGCCTGGACCTCGACGAGGACCAGGTCCCGGACTGCGCCGACCCCTGCCTGGACGCCGACGGCGACGGCTTCGGGGTGGGTCTCGGCTGCGAGGGCCTGGACTGCGACGACGAGCTGCCGACCTGCACCTCGGACTGCGGAGACAGCGACCTGGACCAGCTCCCCGACTGCGCCGACGCCTGCGTGGACCTCGACGGCGACGGCTTCGGCGCCGGCGAGGGGTGCGACGGGCCGGACTGCCTCGAGGGTTCGGCGCTGTGCACGACCGACTGCACCGACACCGACGAGGACCAGATCCCCGACTGCGCCGATGGCTGCGAGGACATGGACGGCGACGGCTTCGGCACGGGCGCCACCTGCTTCGGGCCCGACTGCGACGACACCCTCGTGAGCTGCGGGCTCATCTGCGAGGACCTGGACGGCGACGAGGTCCCCGACTGCGCCGACCCCTGCCTGGACGCTGACGGCGACGGCTTCGGCACCGGCTTCGGCTGCGAGGGGCTGGACTGCGACGACTCGGCCGGCACCTGCACCACCGTCTGCGAGGACGTGGACTTCGACGGCGTGCCCGACTGCAACGACGACTGCGTCGACATCGATCGCGACGGCTTCGGCGAGGGCGCGGGCTGCCTGGGCGCCGACTGCTCGGAGGCCTCGGCGCTCTGCAACACCGACTGCGCCGACGCCGACGAGGACCTGGTGCCCGACTGCGCCGACGGCTGCGCCGACCTGGACGGCGACGGCTTCGGGGCCGGCGACACCTGCCTCGGCCCCGACTGTGACGACTCGCTGGTCTCCTGCAACGTGAACTGCGCCGACAACGACTCGGACAGCGTCCCGGACTGCGCGGACTTCTGCCTGGACGCCGACGGCGACGGGTACGGGTTCGGCGTCGGCTGCGAGGGCCTGGACTGCGACGACAGCAGCGGCGCCTGCACCACCGTCTGCGTGGACGTGGACCTGGACGACATCCCCGACTGCGCCGACGAGTGCCTGGACCTGGACCTGGACGGCTTCGGCGAGGGCCCCGGCTGCCTGGGCCCCGACTGCTCGGAGGCCTCGGCGCTCTGCAACACCGACTGCAGCGACGCCGACGAGGACCTGGTCCCCGACTGCGCCGACGGCTGCGACGACGCGGACGGCGACGGCTTCGGCACCGGCGACACCTGCCTCGGCCCCGACTGCGACGACACCCGCGTGAGCTGCAGCCTGGTCTGCGAGGACCTGGACGCCGACGAAGTGCCCGACTGCGACGACCCCTGCATCGACGTCGACGAGGACGGCTTCGGCCTGGGCCTCGGCTGCCAGGGGCCCGACTGCGACGACACGACCGGCGCGTGCGCCACCGACTGCACCGACAGCGACTTCGACGGGCTGCCCGACTGCGCCGACGACTGCGTGGACCCGGACAAGGACGGCTTCGGCGAGGGCGCGGGCTGCACCGGCCCCGACTGCACCGAGGCGTCGGCGCTCTGCAACACCGACTGCAGCGACGCCGACGAAAACCAGGTGCCCGACTGCGCCGTCGGCTGCGACGACGCGGACGGCGACGGGTTCGGCACCGGCGACAACTGCCTCGGCACCGACTGCGACGACACGCGGGTGAGCTGCAACGTGAGCTGCGTCGACACCGACGGCGACCAGCTCCCGGACTGCGCCGATCCGTGCCTGGACGCCGACGGCGACGGCTTCGGAACGGGCATCGCCTGCAGCGGCATCGACTGCGACGACACGCGGGACGCCTGCACGCTGGACTGCACCGACGCGGACCTGGACCTGATCCCCGACTGCGCCGACGACTGCCTCGACGTGGACGGCGACGGCTTCGGCGAGGGTAGCGGCTGCACCGGCGCCGACTGCGACGACGCGGTGGCCGCCTGCACCATCGACTGCACCGACGCCAACTCGAACAGCATCGCCGACTGCGCCGAGCCGGTGGTGGTCTGCGTGGACCTGGACGGTGACGGCTTCGGCGTCGGCATCGACTGCATGGGCGCCGACTGCGACGACACGCTGGCAAGCTGCACCACCGACTGCAGCGACACCGACGGGGACTCGACCCCCGACTGCGCCGACGACTGCCTCGACGCCGACGGCGACGGCTTCGGCGAGGGCACCGGCTGCACCGGCACCGACTGCGACGACGGCTCGGCGCTGTGCACCACCGACTGCAGCGACACCGACGGCGACCAGACCGCCGACTGCGCCGAGGACTGCATCGACCCCGACGGCGACGGCTACGGCGAGGGCAGCGGCTGCACCGGCGCCGACTGCGACGAGAGCACCGTGATGTGCAACGTCGACTGCACCGACACCGACGCCGACACGCTGCCCGACTGCGTCGACGACGACGACGACGGCGACGGGCTCAGCGACGAGGACGAGGCCAAGGCCGGCACCGACCCGCTGGTGCCGGACACCGACGGCGACGGGGTGAACGACGGCGACGAGGTGGCGGCCGGCACCGACCCGCTGAACCCCGACGAGCGCGTGGACGTGGGCTTCGTCGGCGGCGGCGTGACCGAGGACTGCTCAGGCGGCGGCGCGCTGCCGCTGGGCGCGGTGGCGGCCATCCTGGCGCTGCTGGCCTGGGCGCTGTGGGGCCGCAAACGCCGCGGCACCCGGCGTGGACGCGGCGTCGGCGCCACGACGCTGGGCGCGCTGCTCGTGGCGGGGGCGCTCCTGGGCAGCCCCAACGCGGCGCGAGCGCAGAGCGCCGGCTTCAACATCCAGCACTTCCAGCTCGCCCCGGGCTACGACCGCATCTTCCTGGTCGACGGCACCGAGGTGGTCGAGGCCTGGACCCCCATCGCCGGCATCTGGCTCCACTACGCCGACGACCCGCTGGGCCTGGACGCCATCGTCGGCGGGCAGCCGGTGCGCCTGAACGTGGTCGACGACCAGCTCTACGCCCAGCTCGCCCTGGGCATGGGCATCGCCGACGTGCTGGAGGCCAGCCTCATCCTGCCCATCACGCTGGTCGCCCACGGCGACACCAGCGTCTTCGCGAACGTCGAGGACGTCTCCGTCGGCGACCTGCTCTTGCGGCTCAAGTTCCGCTTCCTCGGGCGCGACTCGCAGGGCGACGGCTTCGGCCTGGGCGCCAGCCTGACGACGTCCTTTCCCAGCGGGCGCCAGAGCGCGCTCACCGGCGACTCCGGGGTGCGCGTCGAGCCGCGCCTGCTGGCCACCATCGGCGCCGGCGGGCTGCTGGTCGCCCTCAACGTCGGCGTCGCGCTGCGCACCGCCAAGGAGGGCTCGCTGAACCTCGAGCTCGGCCACGACCTCACCTTCGGCGCCGGCGTCCAGTACGCCTTCACGCGAAACTTCGCGCTGGGCGCCGAGGTGTTCGGCCGCACCAACCTCGCCCAGTTCGGCGACCGCGACAACACGCCGGTGGAGCTGGTCGGCGGCCCCAAGTTCACCCTGGGCGACGCCTGGCACCTGGAGGCCGGCGCTGGCACCGGGCTGGTGGCCGGCTACGGCGCGCCCGACTGGCGGGTGTTCGGCGGGCTCAGCTACGCCAAGGTGCCCAACCCCGACCTCGACACCGACGGCGACGGCATCGTCGACCGGCTGGACGCCTGCCCGACGGTCCCCGAGGACAAGGACGGCTTCGAGGACGAGGACGGCTGCCCCGACCCCGACAACGACAAGGACGGCATCCTCGACGTGGACGACCGCTGCCCGATGGACCCCGAGGACATCGACCAGTACCAGGACAGCGACGGGTGCCCGGACACGGACAACGACGGCGACGGCATCCTCGATGTCGACGACCGCTGCCCGATGGAGCCCGAGGACAAGGACGGCTTCGAGGACGAGGACGGCTGCCCCGACCCGGACAACGACGGCGACGGCATCCTCGACGCCGACGACCAGTGCCCCAACGAGCCCGAGACCGTCAACGGCGTGCTCGACACCGACGGCTGCCCCGACGAGGTGAAGGTCAAGATGACCGACACCCACATCGAGATCATGGAGCGGGTCTTCTTCGACTACGACAAGGCGACCATCCGGCCCGAGAGCCACGCCATCCTGGACCAGGTGGCGGACGTGATGACCCAGCACCCCGAGATCCGCCTGGTCGAGGTGCAGGGCCACACCGACAAGCGCGGCACCCGCGCCTACAACCAGGACCTGTCGCAGCGGCGCGTGGAGTCGGTGGTCGAGTACCTGGTCAGCAGGGGAGTCGACCGCGCGCGCCTGCGGGCCAAGGGCTACGGCGAGAGCAAGCTCCTGCGCAAGGGCAACACCGAAGCGGACCACCAGATGAACCGCCGTGTGGAGTTCGAGATCATGGAGAAGGACAAGGTGCCGGTACAGGTGCCGCCGACCCCGGCGCCGTAGGGCGTCCGGCGCACCGCACCCCGGCCACCGCTCCCTGAGCGCGGGGATCTTTCCGCGGAAGGATCCCCGCGCTCCCGGGCGGCACTAGATGAGGACAGCGGGCATCAGGTGACTTCGGGCTTCCCCGAGCACGCCCACGCCAGCGCGCCGCAGGCCGCATTACGGACGTGCGTCCCACGCCGTCGACTGGATCGGGTCTGAGTACACTTGGTCGTTCGCGCCAAAACTGTAGATCAGCACTCCAGCAAGCCTCGAACTGCTCGCAAGAACGGACGCAGCGACCCCGTCACGCCAACCAGACCTGCCGCATCCATCATCCAGGAATCCTGACAGATACGCCGGCCCATGCTTCGCAAAGTCGACGGCTATCCAGGCGGACCCATCCCAAGCCGTACTCCACGCGTCGTCGAATTTCTTGGGGGCCTTCTCACGTACCTTTCCTGCGAGCAGGCGTATTCGGTCCGACGTCGCCATGTGTATCCCGAACCCATTGGGGGAACTCGATGGATTCTGGTGCTGGAGATTCAGGACATCGACGTAGCGTGTGCGTCCGTCGCGCGTGACCCGGAGGTCCACGTCCTTCGCACGGGCACCCCTCCCGTCTGGTGCCGGGAGCGGCACATCCAACTCCACCTGCCACCCGTCGCGGGCGAGAGTCATCGCCAATCCCAGTTCCGAGCGCGTGTGGACAAACCCGTCTCTGCCGTTGAGCAGACGAGAGGCCAGCGCGCTGGTCGCGCCAGCGTGGACGAGAGGTACGAGGGTCGCGAGTTGCAGTTCGAGCCAACCAACCACGCAGACGCCCCGCACGAGCGCGTTTCCCAACGTCAGCGCCAGCGGCTCTTGCGGGTCGCTGTCGCGCCAGAGGTGTTTGTGGAGCTTCGCATCGGTGACGAGACGGTCCAACGTCGGGAACTGACGCTTGGCTTTCACTGCAGCCTCGTACTCGGGATGCTGCGGTTTCACTCCAGCCACCTCCCCTCAGCCTCGCTCAGGCCAGACCATGCGTCGCTTGCTCGGGCCGAGACGCCACCCAATCATCCCCCGCGCGCCGCGTGCGTGTCGACCAGCGCCCGCAGCGTCATGTTCTCGGTGATGGCGTCGTGGGGATTCAGCACGTTGCGGCAGGGCCGCCCGTCGCCGCCGTGGACAGGATCTCGGTGGAGCTGGGAGTCGCCATCATTGTTCCTTTCGCGGCGGGGAGTGAGGACCCGAGAGGGCACCACTCACCATGACAGCCCACCGGCCGCCCATGCGCAAGAGGCCCTCGGCCGTTTTCAGGCGCTGGCGCGGATGCTCGACCCGCCGTCGATGGCGCGCTGCTGGGGCGCGCTGGAGGCGGCGCAGGGGGTCGTCCGCGAAGACGGCCGGATGCCACCGAGCAACGCGCGGATCTTTCCGCGGAAAGATCGAATGCGCGGACCCGGCCAGGACAGGCCCGGGCCGAGGGCTGCCTCTAGCGGTCGACCGCGGGGTCGGCCTCAGCGCCGGCATCGGCCGCGGGGCGGCGGCCCCAGAGCCAGGTCAGCTCGAGGGGGACGGCGTCGAAGGGCTCGGCGCGCACGGTGGCGTCGCCGCCGTAGCTGCCGCGCAGGCGCCACTCGGCGTCGTGCAGCGCGTAGACCTCGAGGGTCTCGCTGAGCGGGTCGATGAGCCACACGTGCCCCACGCCCGCGCGGGCGTAGAAGGGCAGCTTGAGGACCCGGTCGGTGCGCTGGCTGCGGGGCGAGACCACCTCGCACACCCACTGCGGCACCAGGTGCACCTGGGCGGTCTGCAACGCCTCGGGCATCACCGAGATGCGCCAGCCGGCCAGGTCGGGCACCACCGGGTCGTAGTCCGGGTCGACGCCCAGGCTCAGCTCGGGCTCGTCCAGGATGCGCCAGCCACCGGGGCCGCCGAGGCCGCGATCGAAGGGAGGTATCAGGGCTGCGCCGAGCTGCGACATGGCCGTGGCGTGGGGCACGGCGGGACGGGGGCTGACCACCAGCTCACCACCGAGTATCTCACCGACCACATGCGGCGGCAGCGCCTCGATGTCGGCGTAGGTCGGGCGGCGCGGCGAGTCGAGCGCGTGACTCATGCCTGGGAGGCTACCGCCCCGCGGTCCGCGTGTCGACGCTCGAGACCACGGCGGCGCAGCGGCGGCTCGGCCCCGGCATCGCGTTTGCATCGCTGGGGGCCGGGGCGCCGGCCCGGGGTGGCCAGGCGTCTTCTCGGAGCGCCATGGCAGCACACCCACGACCCACGACCTCCCCCGACCCGCGCGAGGCGGCGGAGCGGTGCCCCCACTGCCTGCAGACCTACGTCTACGAGCTGGAGGTGCGCTGCGTCGACTGCGACGGCCCGGCGTGCCCGCTCTGCGTGGTGGACGTGCGCGTGGGGGAGCCTGCCCCGGGGCCGTGGCGATGTGCCGCGTGCCGGGCGGCGCCGGAGGACGGGTGATGGGCGCGCGGGCCATGTGGAAGGGCGTGCTGGTGGTCGGCGACGACCGCGTGCCGGTGAAGATGTATGCGGCGCTGGAGGACCGCGCCGTGCACTTCCGGCTGCTGCACGCCGAGGACGGGGCGCCGGTGAGCCAGCAGCTCGTGGACCCGCACAGCGAGGAGCCGGTGGAGCGCGAGGACGTCGCCCGCGGGGTGGCCCTGGGCGACGACCGCTTCGTGCTGCTGGACGAGGGCGAGCTGGCGGCGCTGGACCCCGAGCCGTCGCGCGAGGTCGAGATCCTGCGCGTGGTGCCGCCCGAGGCGGTGGACGACGCCTGGTACGACCGCCCCTACTGGCTGGGGCCCGACGGCGACGACGAGGGCTACGCGGCGCTGGCCGCGGCGCTGGAGGGCGTGGCGAAGCTGGCCGTGGTGCGCTGGACGATGCGGCGAAAGCGCTATCAGGGCGCGCTGACGGTGCGCGACGGGCGCCTGGCGCTGGTGCGGCTCCGGAACGCCGAGGAGATCGTGCCCATCGAGGCGCTGGAGGCGCCCAAGGGCCGCGAGCCCAGCGACAAGGAGCGGGGGCTGGCGCGGCAGCTCGTCGAGGCGCTGGCGGAGCCCTTCGACCCCGACATGCTGCACGACGACTACCGCGAGCGGGTCCGCGCGCTGCTCGAGCGGAAGGCCAGGGGCGAGACCATCGAGGTGCCCGAGCGCCGGGAGCGCGAGGCCACCGAGGACGAGCGCCTGGCCGAGGCGCTGGGCGCCAGCCTGAAGCGCGCGGCGGGGGGCTGAGCGATGGCCCGCAAGCACAAGAAGGCAGCCGAGCGCGAGCGCGACCCCGAGCGCGCTCACGAGCCGCGGCCCTTCTGGTCGGGCACCATCACCTTCGGGCTGGTGAGCGTGCCGGTGGAGCTCTTCGCCGGCCACCGCGGCTCCGGGACCCCGCTGCGCATGCTCTCCCCCGAAGGTCAGCCGCTGCGGCGCCGCTACGTGTGCAGCGCCGACGGCGAGGTGCTCGAGTCCGACGACATCGTCCGGGGCCACCCGCGCGAGGACGGCGGCTTCATCACGGTGAGCGACGAGGAGCTGGACGCGGTCGCCCCCGAACGCAGCCGCGAGATCGACCTGCAGCACTTCGTGCCCGAGGGCGCGCTGGACGCCTTCGCGCGCAACCGCGCCTACTTCCTGCTGCCGGCGGGCGAGGTGTCCAAGCCTTACCGGCTGCTGGCCCGGGTGATGGCCGAGACGGGGCGGGTGGGGCTGGCCCACCTGGTGATGCGCGGGGTGGGCTACTCGGTGGCCATCACCGCGGCGCGTGGGATCCTGCGCGCGGAGACGCTGCGGACGCCCGACGAGCTGCGCAGCGCCGAGGCCGTCGGGCTGGCCTCGCCCGGCAAGGCGCCGGCGAAGCGGCGCGACGCGATGAAGGCGGCCCTGGAGGCGCAGGCCGCCTCCGAGCTCGACCCCGACGAGCTGCGCGACCGCGACGCCGAGGCCATGGCGGCGCTGGTGCGGGACAAGGCCGACGAGGCCGTCGATGTCGTGCGCGCCCCCGAGCCCTCGGACGACGACGAGGGCGGGGGGAGCGTCATCGACATCATGGAGGTCCTCAGGCGCCGGCTGGGCGTCCGGGACCGCGAAGGCAAGCAACCACGAGGAGGACGGACGATGCCTGACGCATGGAGTGACAAGGACGAGAAGCAGTACGAGCACGTCAAGAAGTCCGAGCGGGACAAGGGTCGGTCCAAGGACCGCGCCGAGGAGATCGCCGCTCGCACCGTCAACAAGCAGCGCAAGGAGGAGGGGCGGACGAAGTCCGACCAGAGCCGGGCCACCGGCAACCCCAACCGCTCGCTGGAGGACCGCACCAAGGACGAGCTCTACAACCGCGCGAAGGAGCTGGACATCGAGGGCCGGAGCCAGATGAGCAAGTCGGAGCTGGTGTCCGCGATCCGCAAGCGGAACTGACGCGGCGTGGCGGGCGCTCGCCCAGGGCTCAGTGGAGGGCCTCGGCGATGCGCTCGCGGGCTTCCGGGCTCAGCTCGGCGCGGGCGTCGTCGAAGCCGGCCCAGGGATCGTCCTCGGGCGGGCCGTCGCGCAGCACGTCGGCCACGGTGAGGCGCGGCGGGGCTTCGGTGGTGGTCTCCAGCGACTCCCAGCGCAGCGGGAAGGCCACCGGCGCTCCCGGGTGGCGACGCGGCGACCACAGGGCCACCGCCGTCGCGCCGCGGCCGTTTCGCAGGTAGTCGATGAGGATCTTCGCCTCGCGGCCCGCCTTGGCCAGCTTGTCGGTGTAGCGCCGCGGGTCACGGCGGCGAAAGAGCCGGGCGATGTCGTGGGTGAAGCCCTTGACCACGTCCCAGCCCAGGGTCGGCGCGATGGGGACCACCACGTGCAGGCCCTTGCCGCCGGTGGCCCGCACGAAAGGCGTGAGGCCGAGCGTCTCGAGCTGTTCGCGCATCACCAGGGCCGTGGCGGCCACCCAGGGCCAGGCGACCTCGGGGCCGGGGTCCAGGTCCAGCACGAAGAGGTCCGGGTGCTCGAGATCGCCCTGGCGAGAGCCCCACACGTGCCACTCGACCGCGCCGAGCTGCACCAGGCCGAACACCGAGGCCAGATCCTCCACCATCATGTGGGGCCGCTCGTCGCCCACGTCGACCCTGGCGATGGCGTCCGGGGCCGCCGGGCCCGCGGCCTTCTGCACGAAGCAGTCGGCGCCGATCGCGTCCGGGCAGCGCACCAGCATCAGCGGGCGGTGGCGGAGGCCGGGCAGCACCCGCTCGCCGAGGCGCTCGACGTAGGCCGCCAGGTCGCGCTTGGTCAGGCCCGCCTCGGGGAAGACCACCCGCTCGGGGTGGCTGAGGCGCACGCCGGCCGTGTGGGGGGCGCGGCCGCGGCCCGGCGGGGCGGTCGGACGCTCGCGCACCACCTCCGTGGCCGGCTTGTCCTCGCGCAGCCCTTGGAAGGACGCCTGGCGCAGCACCCCCGACTCGGTCCAGCCGGCGAAGGCGACCTCGGCCACCAGCTCGGGGCGCACCCAGGTCGCCTCGCCCACCGCCGCCGGCGCGTCCACCGGCGCCGCGTCGACGATCAGAGGCTCCAGCCGGCGCCGCAGCGACGCCAGCGCGTCCCGTGAGAACCCGGACCCCACCTTGCCGGCGTAGCGCAGGCCTCCCCCCTCGGGCTCGCGCACCGCCAGCAGCAGCGAGCCCAGGTGCCGCCGCCGCCCCGAGGGTGGGGTGAAGCCCACGACGATCAGCTCCTGGCGCGGGCGGCACTTCACCTTCAACCAGCCGCGGCCGCGGCCGCTGCGGTAGCGCGCGTCGGCCCGCTTGAACACCACGCCCTCGAGGCCCAGCTCGCAGGCGGCGTCGAACATGCGCCGCGCGGCCTGGCCCTGGAGGTGTTCGCTGTAGCGGAGCGGCGCCGAGGCGCCCGCCAGCAGGAAGCTCAGCGCCTCCTTGCGCCACCTCAGCGGCGAGGCCCGCAGGTCGTGACCGTCCTGGTGCAGCAGGTCGAACACGGCGTACTCCACCGCCGGCTCGGCCGCGCCCAGCGCCCGCTGAAGCGCCCCGAAGTCGGAGCGCCCGCGGCCGTCCATGACCACCAGCTCGCCGTCCAGCAGGAGCCGCTCGGCCGGAAGCGCCGCCAGCGCCAGGGCGAGGGCGCCGAAGCGCTCGGTCCAGTCGTGGCCGTGCCGGGTGGTCAGCCGCACCGCCTGGCCGTCCTTGCGCGCCAGCAGCCGGTAGCCGTCGAACTTCACCTCGGCCAGCCACTCCGGCCCCGAAGGCGGCGCGTCGCTGAGCGTCGCGAGCTGCGGCTCGGGGACCGCGTCGGGCAGCTCGCCGGCGGTAGCTCCGGGGATGGCGCCCGGCTCGCCCAGCGGCTGCCGCGGCCAGCCGCCCGCCTCCACGCCGGCGGCCAGCACCGCGGCCAGGTCGCGCCCGCTCAGCACGCTCTCCGGGCGGGTCTCGACGATGGGGGCCCCGCCGGCCTCCGCGTGGGCGTCGTGGCGCTTCATCAGCAGCCAGCGCACCTGCTTGCCCTCCTTTCCCGTGCGCACCAGCCGGAAGCCGCCGCGCAGCTTGTGGCCGAAGAGGCGGAACTCCAGCTTGCCCGCCTCCAGGTCGCCCGCCGGGTCGTCGCCGTCGGGCAGCCACGCGCCCCGGTCCCACACCAGCGTCGGCCCGCCGCCGTACTCCCCGGCGGGGATGACCCCCTCGAAGCTGGCGTAGCCGCGCGGGTGGTCCTCGGTCTGCACGGCCAGGTGCCGCTCATCGGGGTCCAGGCTCGGCCCCTTGGGCACGGCCCAGGAGACCAGCACGCCGCCCAGCTCCAGACGCAGGTCCCAGTGCATCCGGGTGGCGTCGTGGGCGTGGACGACGAACTGGCGAGGGCCCGCCCCTTCGCCGGGGGTGGCCTCGGGCGCCGGCTCGGCGGTGCGGGCGAAGTCGCGCTTTCGGCGGTAGGTCTCGAGGGCCATCACCGCCCGGCAAGCAGCAGATCCCGTGCCACGCGGCGGGGGCGCGCCGAGCGGCCACCGGCGACCCGCCCGCGCCGCCCCACCGCCTGGCCGACCCGGGGCATCGAGCCCCGCGCAGGGCGCCGCGCCCCGCGTCACCGCGCCGCCTCCCCGAGCCTGCGCCTCGCCTCGGCGCGGCGCGCTCCGTGGCACCTCGTTTGCAGCGAGACACCGAGCCCACGCCCGCCCGGCTCCCCCCGGGGAGCGCTGCGGCCCCCTCGCTCACCGGCCCGCGCCCACGGGCCACCGACCCCCCAGGAGACCCCCATGAAGCCATCGGAGCCCGCCGGAAAGTCAGCCCGCCCCGCCAAGCCCGCCAAGGGCAACGCCCAGGACCCCGACGCGCTCGAGGCCGTCACCTACGGCGACCAGCAGACCCACCGCGGCCACGGCGGCGAGACGCGCCAGCTCAGCGGCGACGGCGCCGAGCCGATGACGACGCGCGCGGGCGTCCCCATCGCCGACGATCAGAACACGCTCACGGCGGGCGAGCGCGGGCCGCAGCTCCTCGAAGACTTCGTGATGCGCGAGAAGATCTTCCACTTCGACCACGAGCGCATCCCCGAGCGCGTCGTGCACGCCCGCGGCTTCGGCGTGCGCGGCACCTTCGAGACCTACGAGTCGCTGTCGGACATCACCTGCGCCGACATCTTCCAGCGCGCCGGCGAGAAGACCGACGTGTTCGTGCGCTTCTCGACCGTCGCCGGCAACAAGGGCTCGGCCGACCTGGCGCGCGACGTCCGCGGCTTCGCGGTGAAGTTCTATACGAAGGAGGGGAACTGGGATCTCGTCGGCAACAACATCCCGGTCTTCTTCATCCAGGACGCGATGAAGTTCCCCGACCTCATCCACGCCGCCAAGCCCGAGCCCGACCGCGGCTGGCCGCAGGCCCAGACCGCCCACGACAACTTCTGGGACTTCATCTCGCTGATGCCCGAGTCCATGCACATGGTCATGTGGATCATGTCGGACCGGGCCATCCCGCGCGGGTTCCGCTTCATGGAGGGCTTCGGCGTCCACACCTTCCGCTTCGTCAACGCCGACCGGCGCTCCACCTTCGTGAAGTTCCACTGGAAGCCCAAGCTGGGCATGCAGTCGGTGGTCTGGGACGAGGCGGTGAAGATCAACGGCGCCGACCCCGACTTCCACCGGCGCGACATGTGGAACGCCATCGCGTCGGGCAACCCGCCCGAGTGGGAGCTGGGCGTGCAGCTCTTCGACGACGAGTTCGCCGACCGCTTCGAGTTCGATGTGCTCGACGCCACCAAGCTCATCCCGGAGGAGCAGATCCCCGTGCGCCCCATCGGCCGCATGGTGCTGGACCAGACCGTCGACAACTTCTTCGCCGAGACCGAGCAGGTCGCCTTCTGCACCCAGAACGTGGTGCGCGGCATCGACTTCACCAACGACCCGCTGCTGCAGGGGCGGAACTTCTCGTACCTGGACACGCAGCTCAAGCGCCTGGGATCGCCCAACTTCACGAACCTGCCGGTGAACGCGCCGCGCTGCCCCTTCGCGCACTTCCAGCAGGACGGCCACATGGCCATGACGAACCCGACCGGGCGGGCCAACTACGAGCCGAACTCGTGGGGCGGCGAGCGCGGCGGGCCGCGGGAGGACGCCGAGCGGGGCTTCCGGTCCTTCACCGAGTTCAAGTCGGGCGACAAGCGCCGCCTGCGCCCCGAGTCCTTCGCCGACCACTACAGCCAGGCGCGCCAGTTCTACCGCAGCCAGACCCCGGTCGAGCAGACCCACATCGCCGACGCGCTGACCTTCGAGCTGTCCAAGGTCGAGACCGAGGCCATCCGCGAGCGGGTGGTGGCCAGCGTGGTGAACATCGACGAGGAGCTGGCCGCGCGGGTGGCGGAGGGGCTGGGCCTGGAGCGGGTGCCCGAGCGGCTGCCGCCGGCGGCCGAGCCGCGGGACGACCTGAGCCCGTCGCCGGCGCTGAGCATCGTCGAGAACGGGCCCGAGCGCTTCGAGGGGCGCAAGGTGGGCGTGCTGGTGGCCGAGGGCGCCGACCATGAGACGCTGCAGGCGCTGAAGGACGCGGTGGAGGCCGAGGGCTCGATGCTGGCCCTGGTCGGACCGACCCGCGGCGGCGTCACCGACAGCGCGGGCGAGCGGTGGGAGGTCGCCGAGCGGATCGGCGGCGGACCGTCGGTGCTCTTCGACGCCGTGGCGGTGGTCGCCTCCGAGGAGGGGGCCGCCAGGCTGGCGAAGATGCCGGCGGCGCGCGAGTTCGTCACCGACGCGCACAACCACTTCAAGTTCATCGCCTTCACCGCGGCCGCCGGGGCGCTGCTCGAGGCGGCGGGCTTCGGCGAGGACGCCCGCGACGAGGGCTACGTGGCGCTGGACGGCGAGGACGCCGCGCAGGACTTCGCCCGGCGGTGCCGCGCGCTGCGCCACTGGCCCCGGCAACAAGCGAATTAGCCGCCCGCCCCACTCCCCCACGTCGAGGACCGAGCCATGGTGAGCCCTCCGCGCGATGAGCCGAATCGGTCCGCCCCTCCGGTGGAGGCGGGGCCTGCCGCGGGGACCCGGCTGTCGGCGGCGGAGATCCACGAGAACGTCCGGGTGGCCGCCGAGGAGGAGCTGCGCCGCCCGGTGCCCGAGCTGGCCTGGTCGGGCATCGCCGCCGGGCTGACCATCGGCTTCAGCTTCCTCACCGGCGCCTTCCTCACCACCCTGGTGCCGGCGAACTACGAGACGGCGGCCAACGCCGTGGGCTATCCCCTCGGCTTCATCTTCGTCGTGCTGGCCCGAAACCAGCTCTTCACCGAGAACACGCTCGAGCCGATCATCCCGCTGCTCAACGACCGGCGCCCCAAGACCCTGTGGCGCGTGCTGCGGCTGTGGGCGGTCGTGCTGAGCTGCAACCTGGCGGGCGCTTTGGTCTTCGGGCTGCTGCTGGCCTGGACACCCGTGGTGGAGCCCGGCGTCCAGGCCGCGCTCTACGCTGTGGCCGGGCGCGCCACCAGCGGCGGCTTCGCCGAGGTGTGCTACCTGGCCGTCTTCGCCGGCTGGCTCATCGCGCTGATGGCCTGGCTGGTGGCCTCGACCCGGGCGACCGGCGCCCAGATCGTCCTGGTCTGGCTGACGACGGCGCCCATCGCCGCCCTGGGCTTCCGCCACTCCATCGCCGGGGCGGTCGAGGCCTTCTACTTCGCGGCCACCGGCGGCGCGACCTGGGGCGCGATGATCGGCGGCTTCGTCGTCCCGGCCATCCTGGGGAACATCCTGGGCGGCGTCACCCTGGTGGCCTTCCTGAACTACGGCCAGGTCGGCACCGACCCGTCGCCCTGGGCCCGGCGCCGAGCCGACACCGCCCGCCACCGCCAGGGCGTGGCCTGACGCAACCCCCGATGAACGAGCACACCCGCCCCCTGATCCGCCTCCTCCAGTCCGCCCCCGCTCTTCGACCGAGCCATCGCGCTGCTCGGCGGCTGACCGGCGCCGGCCGCTCGCTTGAAGTGGCGGCTGGTGGCGGCGTCACGGGTTGGCGACCGCGCCCCCCCGGTCCGTGTCCTCCAAGCGCGAAGGCCCCGGTCGTGGTCGACCAGGGCCTTCGTCGGCAGCGGCGCGGGCGGGGCCGCGCTGAGGATCAA
Organism: Deltaproteobacteria bacterium; assembly: GCA_020632695.1. Lineage (GTDB taxonomy): Bacteria > Myxococcota_A > UBA9042 > PHBI01 > JACKFB01 > JACKFB01. The sequence goes on along the minus strand of JACKFB010000023.1, from coordinate 17,784 downwards.
CGCACCACGAGCAGGCTCCAGTGCGCGCCGTCCGGGGTGCTGGCGAACATCGTGACCCGGACCGTGTAGAGCCCCGAGACGGGCGCGACGATCTTCACGGCGGCCGCGCGGTCGTGGGTCACGTCGCTCGCCAGCCGCCTTCCGCTGGGCGTGAAGACCTCGACGTCCACATCGTGGGCGTCATCGCAGCCCCCGGCGACCACGCCGTAGACCTCTCCCTCCGCCAGGTACACGGAGCGGAGCACCGAACGTCCCCGCGGGAGGTAGCCATCGTCGCCCCCGGTGAGGTCCTGGTAGCCCATGAGGCCGAGGGCCACGAGGTGACCGTAGGCCGTCTGGTGCGACGAACGGGTGGTGGCAGACGCGGAGCCGGCCCAGGTGAGGCAGAGCATCGCCACGAATACGATGGAGCAGAAGGTACGACGCGCCATGAGGGTCTCCTTTGTGAGCTGAGCTGCTGGCGGCTCAGGTGGGGTCGTGGGGTCGAGGAGTCGCTTCCCCGTCCCATCAGGAGGCGCGGCACCTCGGCGGATCTGACAGCGGCTCGGGCGCTTTTTCACAGCGGCGTCGCCCGGCTCGCCAAGCCGCGGGCGTGAGAGTCCGGCTCGGAGACAGCGCGTAGCGTCGACCCTGCGCGGCCGGGCACGCGCGCGCGTCTCCTCGAATACAGCCCGCGCCGCCGGAAAAAAGTGACGAGGCGTCTGTCAGAAGTCCCGGGCTGTGCGCTGCCTCACCGAGACGGTTCGGCCTGCACCGCTGGTGCGAGCCCGACCACCCCGCTCACCACCTGCGATCCCGGAGTCTGCCATGAGCACCCGATGCCTCCCCGCTTCCGCCCTCCGCCGTCCCCAGTCCCTCGTCCGCCGCGGTGCGCCCGCCGGCCGCGTCGTCGTCCGATGCCTGCTCGGCGCGCTGGTCTGCGCGCTCACGCTCGCGGCCGTCGCCTGCGACGACAGCGTCGGCCCCGACCCGAACGCCAGCGGCCCTGACTTCATCCAGTATCCCGACGCCAATGGCGCTCCCGAGATCGCGGCCCCCGCCCCGCCGAGCGACGTCTACCGGGAGTTCTGCGAGCGCGCCGACACCTGCAACGCCCTCCAGGGGTGGTCGGTGAGCGAGTGCACCGAGTCCTACCGCGAGTGCACCGACGAGCTGCTCCACTCCGAGCAGGTGGACTGGGAGTACGAGATCCGCGACTGCCTCGCCGAGCCGACCTGCCAGGACTTCCTCGCCTGCTACTGGGACGCGCCCTTCTGCTGAGCCGCCCAGGACCGGGTCGACCGACGGCGGGCGCGGACGGGGACATCGCCCGCCCGCGCCCACACCGTCGACCACAGCCGCGCGAGCCCGAATCTTCCCAGCCTGCCGGAGCACGTCCATGCGCCATCCCACCTTTGGAACCGCACGCCGCACGTCGTCGCCGGTCTCCGCCAGTGATGCCGGTCGAGCCGATCCGTCCCGCTTGGAGCGGGCGCTCGCGGAACGCGCCCGTCGCTTCCGCGAGACCCGCAGGCTCTCCAGCATCCCCGCCAACCTCGAAGAGGCGCTCCAGTTCCGGCGCGACCTGCCCTTCTTCCGCCAGCTCGAGCCGCTCGAGCGCGCCCGTCTCCCCGCCGTGTTCACCTCCCGCATGCCTCAGCTCCGCGGCCGCCTCGAGCTGGCCGGGACCCCGCGGGGTCTGTTGGCGGACATGCTGTCCGAGGCCTACCTCACCAACCTCGCCCGGCTCGTCGACGCGCTGGAGGGTCCGGGCGCGCGCTTGACCTTCGCGCTGTCGCGGGCCGAGGCGCGGGGCCCCGTCCTGAGCTTCACCTGGAACGGCACGCTGCTCACGCTGGGCCCCGCGCGTACCACCGCGCGCCGCGCCTGGCGCTACGAACCGCTCCCCGGCCGCGGTCGCCGCGCCGTGTCCGGTGAGGACGTGCTCGAGGGGTCGCTCCACATCGGGCGCCGCGTCGCGATCGGTCCGGTCCTGACCTCGGCGCTTCGCTATATCGTCGTGGGCGCAGTACCGCTGAGCGTCGATGACGCCGACAGCGACGCGGACGCGCTCGTCGCCGCGACGACGGCGGTCGCGCAGATTCTCCCTCCGGCCGCTGTCAGATCGTCGACCGAGAGGTATGAGTAGTCAGTCACCACTCGATCTCGAAGGAGGATCTGGATGGGTAGCGAAGAGCCGGCAAGCCACGACGAGACCGAAGCCGAGATCCGGCGCCTCCTGTCCCAGCCGGGCGACCCCTGGCCGGCCATCCAACACGCCGCCAGGGCGTGGGGACCGGCGCTCGCCGACTACATCGCGCGCCGCGGCCTCGCGCCCCACGACGTCAACGACATCCTCAGCGACACCTGGCTCGCCGCCCACGAGAGCGCCGGACGCTTCGACCGCTCCCGCTCCTTCCGCGGCTGGATCTTCACCATCGCCAAGCACCGCATGCACCGCCGCTTCCGCGACGCGGGCAGGGACGTGCGGCGCCTCTCTCCCCTGTCCCAGGTGGACCAGCAACACCTCGCCGCCGCGGTGCAGTCGAGCATCATCATCTGGCAGCGCACCGACGTGAAGCGCGGCCTGCTGGCGCTGCGAGACGAGCTCGGCCAGGACGACCAGCACCTCATCGAGCTGCGCGCCGACCATCGCCTGGAGTGGGTCGACGTGGTGCGCGTGTTCGACCCCGACGGCGCCGAGCTCGAGGGCGATGAGCTGAAGAAGCGGGTCAACACGCTGACCCAACGCTACAAGCGCCTGAAGCAGCGCCTCCACCGCATGGCCACGGATCGCGGCCTCCTCCCAGAGACCTCGCGCTGACCCATCGGCGCCGCACCTCCCGGTGTGGCGGCAATCTCCGTCCGCGCGCCACCACGCGGCCTGAAGCCCCGCTGGCGCTGCGCAATCGCTTCGGCGAGCTCCTGCGCGAGGTCCACCCCCGCTGGCCCCGACGCGCTCCGCCGCCGGCATGCCCGGCCGGTCGGCTCGCCGCCGTCTCGCCGCGGCTGGCCAAGCCCTCGGCCCGCGCCGCCGCGAGAACCGGACGCTGACGTGCCGACCTTGCCGCCGGACGGCCCCACGGCCGGTCCCGCGGCAGGGTTTCGCCGCCGGCCGGGCGGCGCACGACCGAGACGCTGCCGAGCGTGGCGGTCGGAGGGCGCTCCCTCGGTCAGAGGGCCGGGGCTCCTGCCGGGCGTCACATTCGGCGCCGCTCTTTTTCGACGGCGGGCGTGTCAGATCCGCCGCCTCGGGCGCTGCACCGATGAGCCGCCGCGGCGGTGGCTCGCTCGAACCCACCCCATCCCGAGGAGACTCCCATGCCCCGCCACGCCCTGACGCTCCTGGTCCTCACGCTCATCGCCTCCGCCCTTGCCTCCGCCTGCGCGCCCGCCCACGCCGTCGAGCGGCGCAACATCTACACGGTGGCCCCGGCCGCCGCGACGCTCGTCGTCCAGAACCGCTCGCGCGAGCCGATCTACCGCGTCCAGCTCTCGCCCTCGGCCTCCTCGTCCTGGGGCGCCGACCAGCTCGGTGCCGACGTCCTCCAGGTGGGCCAGCAGCTCACGCTCCGCGGCATCGCCCCCGGCCACTGGGACCTCCGCGTCATCGACCGCTCCGGCCACGTCAAGGAGTGGCGCCTCGAGGCCTTCTACGCCGGCGGCACCTACACCGCCGACATCGGCCCCAGCGGCTGGGCGAGCCTGTAGCACGCGAGCGCCCGCTCCGCGGCTCCCCCCACAGCGCCGGAGCCGCGGGTCGGGCGCCGAGGGCCTGATCGGCTGCTCGCCGCCTCCGCGCGCCCTGCCGCCGCACAGCCGCACATCGCCCGAGCCATTCGCGACCGAGCGCCCGGGCCGGGTCGCGAGGAGAGCTGATTCCCGGGTACGCTCGCGGTCGTGATGGCGCGCGTTCCGGCGCCGTCGTCGCGATCGACCTCGAGCGCCGCGCTTGCGGCCCCGACCCGACCGACCGAGCTCTCCGTGCGCGTGTCTCCACCTGAGTTTCCGTTGTCCGCCGAGGCCTTCGCGGCGGCCCTGCGGGTTGGCCACGGGCGGGCCCTGCAGCAGGTGTCGGAGCTCGGCTCACGCGGGCTCGACGCGCTCATCCTCGAGGCGTGCACGACGAGCCAGGCATACGACGCTCAGTGCGAGCGCCCTCGTGCTCCCTGGCTGGCGCGGCTGGTGAAGCTGGCTGGTCTCGGCAAAGCCGTCGTCGCCGCGCTCGAGGGCTGCAGCCGCGTGCCGACGGCGGAGACGCATTGGGCGCGCGGAGGCGCCCGATCCAACGAAGTGCAGCGCTCGGATCGTCGCGGGCGATGTAGTCGAAGATGGCGTCCAGGTCCCGAAGCGCCAAGCGGGACCAGCGGACCTTCACTTGTCCTGCGCCACCAGGAAGCGCCGCTCGAAGTGCTCGGTCAGCTCTTCGTTCGAGATGGTCAGCCCGGCCTCGGACTCCGCCAGGCCCTGCTCGACAGCCGTCACGAACCGCTCCCGCTCCGTGAGGCGGTCGAAGTCCTCCGGCGTCACGAGCACGCCGGTGGCCTTGCCCCGCTCGGTTATCACGATGGGTCGCCGCTCTTCCTGGAGCCTCCGCATGATGCGTGAGGCGTGGGTCTTGAACTCATCGATGGGGACGATGTCGTCCTGCATGCGGACGGGCTTCATGGCGGCTGCTCCGGGCTCGGTACTCGGACCTGTACTTTGGTCCTTCAAATGCGCCGAAACGAGCGCCACGCAAGATCCCAGCTTGGTCCCCCCTCGAACCCGCGCACCGTGTGGCACCGCTCGACGCCCGCCGGCCCGGCGCCTACTCGAGGGCGTCGATGATGCCGTCGCCGTCGCTGTCCTTGGGGTTCCAGACGACGGGGCCTACCTCGACGCCGTCGTCGAGGCCGTCGCCGTCGGTGTCGGGGCGGGTGGGGTCGGTGCCTACCAGCCACTCGTCCAGGTTGCTCAGGCCGTCCTGATCGAAATCGGCGTCGGGGCCGTCGAGCGGGGCGGGGTCGCGGTGGTCGGGGAGGCCGTCGTGGTCGATGTCGCCGCCGCCTTCGGTCAGGTCGGGGATGCCGTCGCCGTCGCTGTCCAGGTCGCAGCGGCTGGGCACGCCGTCGCCGTCGTCGTCTCCCTGGCCGTCCACGCCGTCGGGGATGCCGTCGCCGTCGCTGTCCGGGTCCAGCCAATCGGGCAGCCCGTCGGCGTCGGCGTCGTCCTGGCCCTGGCAGCGGGTCGCCCGCTCCAGCGCGGTGGGCACGCCGTCGCCGTCGTCGTCGGTGTCCAGGACGTCGGGGATGCCGTCGCCGTCGGTGTCGCGCGGGTGGGCGATGTCCGGCCCGATCTCGTCGCCGTCTTCCAGCCCGTCGCCGTCGGTGTCGCTGAGGTAGGCCTGGAAGCCCGCCTCGGCCTCGAAGCCGTTGGGCAGCCCGTCGCCGTCGGCGTCGGCGTCGGGCCCGTCCGCGGAGTCGGGGTCCAGCGCGTCGGGCACGCCGTCGCCGTCGGTGTCCGCCGGTGCCTCCGGCCTGCCGTCGGGCCCGGGCGCGCCCGCGTCCACCGCGTCTTCCACCCCGTCGCCGTCGCTGTCGGCCTCCAGCGGGTTGGTGCCCTGCGCCAGCTCCAGCGCCGTGGACAGCCCGTCGCCGTCGGGGTCGCCGTCGGGCCCGTCGGTGAGGTCCCGGTCCAGGTAGTCGGGGATGCCGTCGTCGTCGGCGTCGACCAGCCCCTCCTCGGCGTCGAGCAGCCCGTCGCCGTCGCTGTCCCGATCCAGCCGGTTGCGGATGCCGTCGTGGTCCACGTCGATGCCGAAGCGCGCGCCGTCGCTCACCTCGTCCGCGGTGCGGTCCGGCGCCGCGTCCTCGCGCCGCGAATCCACGCCGTCGCCGTCGTCGTCCGGGTCGCGCCACCCGCCCAGCCCGTCCCGGTCCAGGTCGATGACGCCTTCGCGCGAGTCCACCATCCCGTCGCCGTCGCTGTCGATGTCCACCGCGTCGGGCAGCCCGTCGCCGTCGCTGTCCATCGCCGGCACGGTGCCACCCGACTCCAGCAGGTCGTCCAGCGTGTCGAAGTCGCTGTCGGCGAAGAGCGGGCTGCTCTCGCCCGGCCCGCGCACGCCGTCGCCGTCGAGATCCTCGCCGGCCACGCACACCCCGGGCACCGAGATGGCCCCGTCGCAGAGCCCGTCGCCGTCGGTGTCCGCCAGGTCCGGATCGGTCCCCAGCGCGATCTCCAGCGCCAGCAGCAGCCCGTCCCCGTCAGGGTCCAGGAGCGGCCCGATGGTCCTGGGCGTCGCCGGTCGGAGCCTCGTGGTCGCCGCGCTGACCTGGGCCTGCAGGGCGGGCGGGGGTCCGCCAGCGCTGACGTCGACGAAGCACCCCGGCAGCAGCGCCAGCAGCCCCCACGCCCCGTAGCGGGACCGCCCCATCACCGCGGGTCCGCGCAGCGCGCTAGCGCCGCCTCCAGCTCGCCGGCGCCCAGGCCACCGGGACCCGAGAGCGCCTCGCGCGCCTCGTCGCAGCGCCCCAGCCGCACGAGCTGCTCGCCCCGCACCCGCCGCACCTCCGCGGCCCGCCCGCCGAGCCGCCCGCCGGCCAGAAGCCGCGACGCCAACCGCTCAGCCTCCGCCGACCGCCCCGCCCGCGCCAGAGCCTCCAGCCGCGACAGCTCCGCCTCCAACACCAGCTCCCCATCCGGGAACTCCGCCGCATACCGCCGAAAAGCCGCCTCCGCCACCGCAAGCTCGCCCGCCCGAAGCGCCGTCCGCCCCTCCTCATAGAGCGCGAGCTGCGCAGCCAACGTCGACGCGCCGGTCACCGCGGAGGGAGCCACGGCCCCCCCCGGCGGCGCCACGCCCTCACCCCCCACCTCGGCAGCGGAGTCACCGGGGGCAGGCGTCGGCGAGCTGGACCTCGAAGCACCGCGGGACCCGGTGGCGGGGGCGGTGGCGGTGGCGGTCTCGGTGACGGCCTCGGTGCCGGCCTCGGTCTCGGTGACGGTCTCGGTCTCGGTGCCGGCCTCGGTCTCGGTCTCGGTGCCGGCCTCGGTCTCGGTGACGGCCTCGGCCTCGGTGACGGTCTCGGTCTCGGTCTCGGTCCCGGCCTCGGTCTCGGTCCGGCCCCGGCCTCTCTCGGTCTCGGTCTCGGTCTCGGTCTCGGTCTCGGTCCCGGCCTCGGTCCGGCCTCGGCCTCGGTCTCGGCCTCGGTCTCGGTCCCGGCCTCGGTCCCAGTCTCGGTCCCGGCCTCGGCCCCCCCGCCTCGGCCCCCGCCTCGGCCTCCCCCGCCTCGGCCCCGCCTCCGCCTCCGCCTCCGCGCCGCCGCCCCGCGTCACCCCCCAGCTCGCCAGCCCGGCGATCACCACCGCCGCGCCCAGCCCGGCCAGCACCTTGCCGCCCAGCCACCCGCCGCGCTCGGCCGCGCCGCCTGCCGGCGCGCCGCCGCCGTCTCCCGCCGCCGCCGCCGCCTCGACGCGCGCCTTCATGGCCTCGAGGTCCCACTGGGGCAGCTCGGCCGCCTCGTCCTCGAAGCGCAGGCCCGCCGCCAGCAGGTACTCGCGCTCGTCTCTCAGCCGCCTGGGCTCTCGCTCGGGCCCGCTCATCGCGCTCTCCTCGCCCACAGCGCGCGGAACTTCTTGCGCGCCAGGTGCAGTCGGCTCCACACCGTGTTCTCCGGGACGCCGAGCAGCTCGGCGATCACGCGCCCCTCCAGGCACTCCAGCTCATAGAGCACGAAGGCCTCCGCTGCTCGAGCGGCAGCTCGGCGACGCAGGACCGGATGAGCTCGGCGTGTTGGCGGCGCTGGGCCTGGTCCAGGGGGCCTGGCGAGGTCTCGGGGACTTCCCGAGCCGCCGCCTGGACCAGGGCCCTGCGCCGCGCAAACGAGCGACGGTGATGCCTCACGAGGTTCACCGCCACACCGTAGAGCCACGCCCGGGGTTCGGGGTGGCTCGACAGTTCGTGTCGTCTCCGGTGGGCCGTCAGGAAGACCTCCTGCACGAGGTCCTCGACCTGGTCGGTCCCGCCGAGCAGCCGGGTCGTGACCCGCAGCAGGAACGGCGCGTGCTCGTCGAAGAGCGCGCCCACGTCCGCCACGGAGCCAGGACCCGCCTCGGGGCCGGCCGCGGAGACGACGTCGGGCATCAGGCCCGTTCACGCCGGCGCCACAAGGCCGCGAACGCCAGGGCCAGCACCGCCGCCCACGCCGGCAGCGCGCCCTCGGCCGCGCCGCAGCCGCCACCGCTCACCGCCGAGGTGCCCGGCGTCGGGCCCTGGGCGCGCGGCAGCCCGAAGGTGCCGGTGTTGGGGATGGGGTCGACGTTGCGCCCCTCGACGGGCGGCCGGTTCGGCGCTCCCGGGCTGGCGCCGCGGTCGTCGAGGCTGCGGTCCACGCGGGCCACGTCCGACGCGGCGACCACGGTCGGCGGGCCGCTCTCGCCGAGCACCTGGATCTCGACCGCCGGCGGCAGGCCCGTGGGCGTCGAGGGCACGGGCTGGCAGGACTCGAAGGGACCGTCGAAGGTCTGGGTGGTGCCGTCCTCGAAGGTCAGCGCCACCGAGGTGGCGATCCACGGCTTGTCGGCGTCGCAGGACGCGCTCGCCTGCACCGTGTGGATGTTGGCGACGTCCGGCAGGTCGGGGTTGAACGAGAAGATCGGGTCCTTGGTCATCTCCTCGGGCGAGATCGTCGTGAAGAGCCGCGTCATGTACGGGAACTTGGAGAAGAGCGCCTGGGCGTGCTGGAGCGGCGCGATCAGGGTGGTCTCGAGGTCGGCGGCGAAACCCTCGGCGTCGAAGGTCCAGCCCTCGGGCATGTACTGGATGCAGTGCTCGATGTTCCAGGTGGCGTAGAAGCTGGACTCGCCGCGGCAGTCCTCGGGCAGCACGCTGGCGTCGGGCATCGGGATGTGGTCGCGGATGAGGTTCTGCACCTGGCCGTTGCGCGGGAAGCCCTGGTTCAGCATCTCCTGCAGGAAGGCCGGCGCGGTCTTCTGCGACGCCAGCTTCTCCAGGTCGTACTGGCCGTCGCGATAGAGCATCTGCTCCATGATGGCCGTGGAGCCGGCATACTCGGTGACGAAGCCGTGGCCGTTGGCCGTGTTGGCGGCGCCCGTGACGAGGTCCATGTAGGCGGTCTGGCACTGCTGCTGCTGGCCGAAGAAGCCGCAGCCGAAGCCGTTTTCCTCGGTCCCGCAGTTGAGCCAGTCGAAGGCCTTGGCGTTGAGCACGACGTGGAAGAAGTTGAGCGGCACGGCGCGGCTCTTGGCCAGCACCCAGGAGAAGATCGGCATGTTGGCGGCCGCGGCGATCGAGGTCAGCCGCAGCGGGATGCAGGCACCGATCTCGCCGTCCCAGGACAGCACGACGGGCTGGATGTCGCCGGCGTCCTTGTCCTTGAGCAGCTTGATGGCCAGGAAGACCATGCCCTTGCCGGCGTAGTGCTCGATGAGCGCCTGGGCCTGCTGGGGCTGGTCGTAGCCGTTGTCGTTGAGCCACTTGAAGAGCGCCGGGCCGTCGCCGGACTCGACGACCTTGTAGGCGTAGGGGCCCACGTCGCCCTCGGCGATGACGGTCACCGGCCCCTCGCCGGCGGGCGAGGCCTCGGGGATGCCGTCGGCGTCGGCGAGCCAGCAGCCGCAGTTGCTCTGGTAGTTGCAGCCGGGCTGGTTGTCCCAGGCGACCCGGAACTGCGGGTCGGTCTGGTTGCGGAGCGCGGTGAAGAGCAGGTCGGTGCCCACGCCGATCTCCGGCTGCGAGGGAAGCGGCAGCACCCAGGAGAAGTCCTCCGAGGGGCCGGCGTACTGGATCTGGATGTGGGCCTCGACGTGCTCGCCCTCGACGGTGAAGAGGATGCGCTCGGCGACCTGGTCCACCGGGGTCTGGATCGAGCAGAAGAAGCCGCCGCAGGCGCGGGCGGGCGAGGGCGCGCTCAGCAGGGCGGCGGTCGTCGCGGCGCTCAGGGCGAGCAGCAGGGGCAGACGGGGGGACATGGGCGGTTCTCCTTGGCTGGTCCGTTCGAGGCGGGGGCGGCGCGGTGGTGGCGCGGTGCCGGGCCCCGTACCTGTGTATTCCCGGCTGGCGGCGATTCCTTCACGGTTTTTTTCGGCCGAGCACGAATCCCAGGCCCAGCGTGGCGCGCAAGAGCGGCTCGGGCCTGGCGGTCGCGCTGGCGTCGTCGCGCGCCCGGGCGCGGACGAGGCCCCAGAGCAGGCCGAGCTCCACGCGCACCCCTTCGGGCGTGTGCAGCGCCGCGAGCAGACCCAGGCGCAGGGTCGGCGCGATGCCCCGGCGGTCGTCGGCCAGCTCGCGCCCGGCGGCGACCACCAGGCCCCCGCTCAGCAGCAGGGCCGGGATGAAGGTGGCGGGCCCCGCGGGCAGCGGCCGGGCCACCCCCACGCTGGCGGTCCACGTGCTGAAGCGCACCGCGCCCGGGCCCAGCGGCTCGGGGCGAGCGACCGTGCCGGCGGTCCCCGCTGGCCAGCGCGAAGCCGCCCGCCGGGCCCATCAGCGCATCCAGGGCCAGGCGAGCGGCGAGCTGGCGGCGCTCGAGACCCCACCCAGCCCGCCCGAGAGCGCGGCGGCGCGGGTCGGGGGCGGCGGCCGGGCCAGCGGTGGCGATGCCGGCGGCGCGCGCACCCAGGACTGTGCCGGCAGCGCCTCGAGCCGGCGGGCGACGATGACCGCGATCAGGGTCGGCAGCTCGGCGCAGTCGCCCGGGTTCACGGTGATCGTCCGTGTCAGGAGCTCCTCGCGCGGCTGCTCGGCGACCAGCGTCAGCACGAGCTGCGAGGGGGCGACCACCAGCCCCACGCTCAGCGGGCGCGCCTCGGGCCCGGCCCAGGTCACCGGCAACCGCAGCACCACCTCACGCGCGACGGCGTCGCGATCCAGGCAGGCGCCGGGATCGTCGACGTCGAGGGCCGGCATCCCCTGACACAGCGCCAGGACCGACCAGAGCATGGCGCTGGGGGCAGACATGGGCGCGTACAATGGCGGGATTCAGCGATATTGGCGTCCGAGGCACCGCCTGAGGCGGATGTGGGGGTGGGGGTGCTTGTGCTAGGAATCCGGGGGTCCCACCCTCTGCCTTCGTCAGGGAGGCCCGTCATGTTCGCCGACTCTGCGGCTCGCCGCGTCCTGGTCTCGCTGTGCTGCGCGTGGGCGTGGGTGGGCGCTTGCGCGTCTCCTGGGAGCGGAAGCGGGGTCTTCGTGGGCTTCGACGGCAGCTCGAACCCCGATCTGGTGGCTGACAGGGCCGGCGGCGACGTCGCCCCGGGGACGCGGACGGGGCGGGATTGGACCTGGCCGACGACCTGACGCAGGACGGGGCGGAGATCGGGCCCGATGGCGTCTGCGTGCCGCGGGACTGCGCGGCCGCCGGGGCCGAGTGCGGCGACGTGCCCGACGGCTGCGGTGGGGTGCTCTCCTGCGGCGGGTGCGAGGCGGGCAAGACCTGCGGCGCCCAGGGCAACGCGAACCGGTGCGGCGAAGGGGCCTGCGTGCCGCTGAGCTGCAAGCCGGCGGGGGCTGAGTGCGGGCCGGTCTCCGACGGCTGCGGGACCATCCTGGACTGCGGCGGCTGCACGGCCCCCGAGGTGTGCGGCGGCGGCGGCGTGGCCAACGTGTGCGGCGAGCCGGCCTGCGTCCCGGTGGACTGCGAGGGAGCCGGCGCGGCCTGCGGGGCGATCGGCGACGGGTGCGGGAAGGTGTTGCAGTGCGGGAGCTGCACCGCCGGGCTGAGCTGCGGCGGCGACGGGGTGCCGAACCAGTGCGGTGAGGAGGCTTGTCAGCCGACGACCTGCGAGGCGCTGGGCGCCGAGTGCGGCCCGGTGTCGGACGGGTGCAGCGCCGTGCTCGAGTGCGGCGGCTGCCAGGCGCCGGAGCTGTGCGGGCTGAAGACGCCGAACCGCTGCGACGCGCCCGCCTGCGAGCCGAAGACCTGCGACGGGCTGGGCGTGCAGTGCGGGAGCGCCGACGACGGTTGCGGGGAGACCCTCACCTGCGGCGGCTGCGAGGGCGGCGAGACCTGCGTCGGCGGCGCGTGCGTGGCCGACTGCGGCGCGGCCGAGTGCGAGCCGCTGTGGTCGTCGAGCTGCAGCGGGACCAACGGCTACAAGGTGTGCGGGCTGGACCCGCAGACCGGCTGCACCAGGCAGAGCCTCTTCATCTCGTGCCAGCTCGGCAACCAGTGCGCAGGTGGCGTCTGCGCCGGCGGCTGCCGGGTGCCCGAGCTGCTGCTGCTGGCGGACCGATCCTCCAGCATGGAGGGGCCCGTGTGGGACTTCACCCGCGCGACCATCGTCGAGTTCGCCGAGACCTTCCAGGCCCACGTGAAGCTCGGCCTGCGGGCCTTCCCGGGCGAGTCGGCCTGCGCTCCCGGTGCCGTGGTGCCGCTGCAGCTCGACAACGCCCAGGCGGTGGCCCAGGCGCTGGTGGACCCGTCGGCGGCGTCATCGACGCCCATCGGCGGCGCGCTCAGCGGGCTGGCGGCCGTGCTGGGCGACCCCACCCAGGGCGAGCACGTGGTGCTGATGACCGACGGCAGCGAGACCTGCGACGACGAGGCGCTGGTCTTCGAGGCGGTCGCGGGGCTGCGCAGCCGCGGCGTGACGGTGCACTCGGTGGGCCTGGGCAGCGGCTACGACGAGGAGCTGCTGAAGGCGGTGGCCCAGGCCGGCGGCGGCACCTTCGCCGCGGCGTCCGACGAGGCCAGCCTGCGCGCGGCGCTCCAGGGGCTGGTGGCGCTGATGACCGGCTGCCCGCACCCGTCGGTGGGGCTGGCCGCCTGCGTCGAGGGGTCCTGCCAGGACATCGCCTGCGACGCCGGGTACCACGACTGCTCGGGCACCTGCCGGGCCGACGACGACGCCGCGGCGTGCGGGGAGGGCTGCCAGAAGTGCCAGAGCCCCACCGGCGCCGGCAAGGCGGTGTGCGACGCCGGCGCGTGCACGATGGTCTGCGATCCGGGCCACCACCTGTGCGGGAAGGCCTGCGTGTCCGACACGGCGGTCGCGACCTGCGGCCAGGGCTGCTCGCCGTGCCCGACCGTGCAGGGCGGGACCACCACCTGCGACGGCCAGAAGTGCGGCGCCGTCTGCCCGTCGGGGACCATCGCCTGCGAGGGCAAGTGCGTGGCCAGCGCCTGCTGCGGCCAGATCGGCCCCGGCGACCTGGTCTTCGGCGAGATCATGGCCGACCCGGCCGGCACCGACTTCAACGGCGACGGCAGCTACGCCGGCACCCAGGACGAGTGGCTCGAGCTCTACAACGCCAGCTCGGGGCCGCTGGAGCTCGAGGGCGTCCGCTACTTCAACACCCAGTGCCTCGGCTGCGACAAGCACACCTTCGAGGCCTACTGCCTGCCGCCCGGAGAGGCCGTGCTGATCTTCGGCGGAGGCACCACCGACATCAGCCAGCCCGGCGTGCTGACCCTCGTCTCCGACAGCTCGCTCTCGCTGAACAACGACGGTGACGAGCTGCTGCTCATCGGCACCGACGAGGTGGTGCTCGACCAGCACACCTACACGCCCCTGAGCGGCCAGTCCTGGGTGCGCTCGCCCGAGGGCAGCGGCCCCTTCGTCAAGCACTCCGAAGCGCCCGGCTCCGAAGGCGCCAAGTACAGCCCCGGCCGCTGCACCAACGGCGGCGCCTTCCCCGACTGCCTGCCCTAGCAGCCCGGCCGCCCCGGCACCCTCGGCTCAGCCCCGGGCGCGCTCACATCGAAGCGCTGCCGGTCCAGCAGAGCCCCATCCCGCGCCCGCAGCTCCACCGTCCAAGCCCCCGCATCCGCCGCCGAGAGCCGCCGCCGCGCCCAGGTCCGCCACCGCGGCCCGGTCCCGACCTCGAGCGTCGCCACCCCCCGCACCTCGCCCTCCCGAAGCCAGCTCACCTCCACCGTCGTCCCCGGCCCGAGGTTCTCCAGGCGATACCAGGCCCACACCTGATCGCCCCCCGCCCCGAACACCGCCACCGCCCCCACCGGCTCCCGCTCCTCCACAGCCCGAGTCAGCACCGCCGCCAGCACCACCGGCGCACCCGCAGCGACGGCCCCGGTCTCGGCCCCGGCCCCCTGGCCTCGGTCCGGTCTCGGTCTCGGTCTCGGCCCCGGCCCCGGCCCCGGCCCCGGTCTCGGCTCGGCCCCGGTCTCGGCCCCGGTCTCGGTCTCGGCCCCGGCCCCGCCCCGGTCTCGGCCTCGGCCCCGGTCTCGGCCCCCTGGCCCCGGCCCTCCCTGGCCCGGCCTCGGCCCCAGTCTCAGCCCCGGTCTCGGCCCCGGCCCCGGCCTCGGCCCCGGCCCCGGCCCCGGCCCCGGCCCCGGCCCCGGCCCCGCCTCGGCCCCTGGCCCGGCCCCGGCTAGGCCCCGGCCCCGCGCCCCCCGCCACCGGCACCGCCTTCGCCACCACCGCTCCGCCCGCCGGCGCGATCTCCGCATCGCCCACCCCGCCGCAGCTATACGCCACCAGCGCCAGCCCGCCTCCGGGAACGGCCAGGAAGGTCAACACCACGGCGCGCGCGACGCGGTACAGGACACGGAGGACGGGATGGGTCGGCGACATGGGCTGCTCCTGCTCGGCAATGGCGGCGCGTCCATCGCGACGCCTGGCGTGAGCAGCCAAATTGCCAGCGCCGTGCCAACCCGCCATCCACCCGTAATCATTGCCACAACATCGCCGTCACCCGCACCACCCCCACCCCGGACGTGGCCACCCGGACACGCCAGCGTGTCCCAGGCGCCCGGTGCCACCGACCGCGCGATGGTGTAGACGAGAGTCGACGCCCACCCTCGGAGGCCCCCCATGCCACGGCCCACCCGCATCGACGAGGTCATCGAGCGCCTCGGCTCCATCATCGGCGAGTGCCGCGCCGCGCGGAGCCGCCTCGGCTACTTCCCGGCGCTCTACAAGCGCGTCACCGTGGCCGTGCGCGACGGCATCGCGGGCGGGCGCTTCGACGACGGCCCGCGCATGGAGCGCCTGGACGTCGTGTTCGCCAACCGCTACCTGGACGCCTTCGACGCCTGGGCCGCCGGACGCCCGGTGACGCGGAGCTGGGCGCTGGCCTTCGAGGCCGCCCGGAGCCCGCAGCGCGTCGTGCTGCAGCACCTGCTGCTGGGGATGAACGCCCACATCAACCTGGACCTCGGCATCGCCGCGGCCGAGGTGGCCCCCGGCCCGGCGCTGGCCGGCCTGCGCGGGGACTTCCTGCGCATCAACACGGTGCTGGCCGAGCTCACCGGTGAGGTGAAGGGGCAGCTCACCGCGATCTGGCCGCTCATCGGCCTGCTGGAGCGCGCGGCCGGCACCGCGGACGACGTGGTGGCCGAGTTCAGCATGTCGCGCGCCCGCGATGACGCCTGGGACTTCGCGCAGGTGCTGGCGCCCCGCGGACCCGAGGCGCGCGCGCTGCTCATCGGCGTGCGCGACCACTGGGCCGCCGCCTTCGGCCGCATCACGCTGGAGCCGCCGGGGCTGGGCGAGGTGCTGGCGCAGCTCCTGGCCATGGACGAGGCGGCGTCGGTGCCGGACGTCATCGACATCCTCGACCGGGCCTGACCGGCTCAGGGCGCGGGCGCGGGCTCCGGCTCGGCCTCGGGCGCGGGCTCGGGGATCGGCACCACGTCGAAGGCGCCGGTGACCGCGTCGAAGCAGCGGCGGGCGGCCACGTGGTCGGTGGAGCCCGACTCGGCGCGCACCTCGTAGAGGCGACGCTTGGGGTCGTCGGGCGGCGCCAGCGCGAGGGTCACCCGCATGGACACCGGCACCCCCTCGCGCTGGCCGCTCACCTCGAAGCGCATGGCCGTGCCGCCCAGATAGTAGACCGGCTCCATCCAGGACAGGTGCGGGGCGTCGAAG
Source organism: Deltaproteobacteria bacterium (assembly GCA_020632695.1). Lineage (GTDB taxonomy): Bacteria > Myxococcota_A > UBA9042 > PHBI01 > JACKFB01 > JACKFB01. The sequence goes on along the minus strand of JACKFB010000023.1, from coordinate 1,971 downwards.
CCCAGGCTCTGCACCCGGGCGCGGGCGGTGGCCTCGAGGCCGGCCTCGGGAGGTGCCTCGGACCGGATGAGACCCACGCAGGCGCGCCCGTCGGTGAGGCCGGCGACGGCCCGGGGATCGGCCGCCGCGGCCGCGAGGGAGTCGAGGAAGCGCCAGGTGGCGTCGGGCGGATCGAGGCGTACGCCGTGGGCGGCGTCGATGAAGGACGCGGGGCGCGGCGCGGCGGGTCGCTGGGGCGGCGGCGCGGGCTCCGAGCGGCAGGCGGCGAGGACCAGCGCGACCACGGCGATGCGCGCGCCGCTCACGGGCATTGGGGGGCCGCCGTGCCGGGGCTGCCAGACGCCGAGGTGATGAAGGTGTCGCCCAGGTTCTTCGACAGGCACTGGGGCAGCACGTCGGTCTTCGGCACCTTGCCGCTGGTGGAGATGGCCACCTGCACCAGCCCCGTCGGCGAGCGCAGGGTGAACTTGCCGTCGGGGCCGCTGAAGGTGTGGAAGCGCTCGGCGAAGACCGGGCAGGTCCAGCCGGTGACGCGCACCAGCGGCACGCCCTTCCCGCTGGCGTCGATGAGGCGGCCGCTCACCTGGAACGCGGTGGCGCCGGTGGGGTTCAGGCTGGCGGGCGGCGCCGGGCACGCGCCGTCGGGGCTCGAGAGGTCGATGGCCTTGAAGATGCCGGCGACCGCCTTGAGCTGCCCGTCGGGCCGCAGCGCGCCGGTGGCGCCCGCCGGGACGCCGGTGGTGTCGCGGAGGTGCCCCCAGCCGTACCCCAGGGCGCCGCAGTCACGGGCGGCGATCATCGACTTCTGGGCGAAGGCGAGCTGCTCGCTCTCGCTGCCCCAGGCGTCGGTGGCGAAGCCGGTGGCGGTCACCATCCAGGGGCGCCCGGTGGCGGCCATCCAGGTCAGCTCCGCCTGGTACGCCGCCTCCCGCGAGGCGTCGAAGCCGCCCAGCGGATAGGGGTGGAAGGCAAGGAAATCCACGGGCAGCGAGGCCGCGTCGAAGCTCACCGAGGCGCCGGAGTCGCCCAGGCCCAGGGTCACGAGCTGCGGCGCGCCGGCCTCGCGGATGGCCTGGTACCAGCCCGCCATGACCGCGCGGGTCTGGGCGGGCGCCGGCAGAAGCGGCGGCGTCGGCTGGGGGACCTCCTCCAGGACCTCGAAGGCGAAGAGCGTCGGCTCGCCGGCGAAGCGCGCCGCCAGATCTCCCAGCAGCACGGCGTGGGCGTTGGTCTCCGAAGGCTGCGCCAGGTCGGCGCGCCCCACCGAGAGCATCACCCGCAGCTGGCGCGCCGTCGCCAGCTCCAGCACGCCGGCCAGCAGCTCCAACGCCTCGTGCCGCTCGCCCGGGTCGTCCATGTCCAGCGCCGCGCACTCGCTGAGCGGCCCCTCGGAGCCGAGCCGCACGCAGCCCAGCAGCGAGGCTCCGTCCGGGTGGCGGAAGTCCAGCCCGAAGAGCCGCACCGCGTCGAAGCCCATCAGCACCGCCCGGTCCAGGTCCTCCCCCATCCGCGCCAGGCAGCTCGCCGTGTCGCTGCAGCAGGCCCCGTCGTCGCAGGTCCGCCAGTGAGGCGCCACGAAGAGCTCCTCCGCCCCGCCCTCCAGCGGCCGCCGCACCTCGACGGCATACCCCACCATCTTCGGATGCCACGAGGCCCCGTCCACCCGGAACCCCGCCCCCTCGAGCAGCACGTGCCCCTCCACGCAAGGATCGACCAGCGTCGGCCCCACCTCCTCGTCCCCGACATCCGAAGCCCCATCCGCGACGGTCTCGGTCTCGGCCTCGGCCCCGGTCTCGGCCCCGGTCTCGGTCTCGGCCCCGGTCTCGGCCCCGGTCTCGGCCTCGGCCCCGGTCTCGGCCCCGGTCTCGGTCTCGGTCTCGGCCTCGGCCCCGGTCTCGGCCCCGGTCTCGGCCTCGGCCCCGGTCTCGGCCCCGGTCTCGGTCTCGGTCTCGGCCCCGGTCTCGGCCCCGG
>JACKFB010000022.1 GCA_020632695.1 Deltaproteobacteria bacterium | reverse complement strand
GTCCCGGTCTCGGCCCCGGCCCCGGCCTCGGTCCCGGTCTCGGCCCCGGCCCCGGCCCCGGCCCCGCCTCCTGCCTCCGCCACCACCGCCGCCCCGTCCCGCAGCGACTGGATCGACGACACCGCCATCCGCGCGCCGCTCTCCATCCCGGAGATCAGCTCGTACCCGCCGCGCCGGAGCGGCCCCAGCGTCACCGGCCGCTTGTGCGCGACCAGCCCGCCGTCCTCCTCCTCGACCGCGTAGACGTAGGCCTGTCCGCTCTGCCGGGTCACCGCCAGCGCCGGCACCTGCAGGGTCATCCTCTTGGAGTAGACGATCCGGACCGGCACCAGCTCCTGCTCGCGCAGCCCGGCGGTATTGTCGACCCGCGCCTTCACCTCGACGAGCTGCGTGCGCGGGTCGGCCCGGGGGGCTACGTAGAACACGCGGCTCTCCAGCAGCACGGCGCCCTCCGGCCCCAGGATCTCGACCAGGGTCTGGCCGACCGCGATGGTGCTGGCGCGGTCCGAAGGCACCCACACGCTCACCTCCAGCTCGTCGGACTGGGTCAGGGTGGTCAACGTCTGGCCTTGGGTGACGGCGTCACCCACCCGCACGTCGACCTCCCCGATGACGCCGGCCGACGGCGCCTTCACCACCGCGTACTGCAGCAGCACCTCCCGCTGGGACACGGCCGCCTCGGCCTCCCGCGCCGACGCCTCGGCCAGCGCCACATCGGCCCGCGCCCGCTCCAGCTCCTCGGCCGGCGCCAGCCCCTCGCGCTCGAGGGCCCGCACCCGCGTCTCGTTGCGGCGCGCCTGGGCCAGCTCCGCCCGCGCCGCCGCCACCCGCGCCTTCGCGCTGGCCAGCGCCGCCGTCTCCTGTCGCGCGTCGATGTCGATGAGGGCGTCGCCCTCGTCCACGTGATCGCCCGGGTGGACGTGGATGGCCCGGACGTAGCCCGCCGTCTGCGGCCGCACGTCGACGCTCTCTCGCGACGCCAGCGAGCCCAGGTACTGCACCGACTCGCGCACCTCGGTCGGCTTCAGCGTCAGCAGCTCCACCGCGGTGGGCGGGCGGGACGCCGGCTGTTGGGACTTGGAAGAGGCCTCGTCCCCGCCGCAGGCGAGCGCGAGCAGGGGCAGGAGGCCGGCGAGGAGCCAGAGGCGGCGGATCATCGGCATCGGGCCTCCGTGAGCCAGGCGTCGAGGCGAGCGTTCACCCACTCGTACTCGCGCAGCGCGAGGTTCAGTTCGGCCTGGCGCAGCGCCGTGGCGCTCTGGACGAGCTCCAGGCTGGTCGCGCGGCCCATGGTGAAGGAGCGCCGCGTCATGGCGTCGGTCTCGGCGGCCAGGTCCCGAGCGCGCGTCGTCGCGTCCAGCAGGCTGCGGGCGACCGACTCGCTGCGGCGGGCGCGGGCCAGCTCGACGTCGAAGGTGCGACGCAACTCCACCTCTCGCTGTTGCGCCTGGTCCACCAGGGCGGCGCGCTCCTCGACCAGACCGCCGCGAAAGCCGCCCTCCCAGATCGGCACCGAGAGCAGCGCGACGATGCTCCAGCCGCCCAGGGTGAAGGGGCCGGGGTCGGTGGTGGCTGCCACGGCCTCGGTGGAGATCGCGACCCGCGGGAGGTAGCCGGCCCGCGCCTGCCGCCGGGCTTCCCTGGCCGCTCGCACGCGCGCCTCGGCGGCCTCGAGGTCGGCACGCTCGGCGCCCTCGTCGAGGCGGCTGCAGGTGGCGCGGAGCTCGTCCACCAGCCCGTCCAACGCCAGCTCGGGGCTCACGCCCACCTGCCCGGGCACGCCGAGCAGCAGCCCGAGGGCTTCGCGCGCCTGGCGGAGCTGCTCGTCGCCGACCACCAGCGCCGCGCGGGCGACCGGCACGTCCTGGTCGACCCGGATGGCGTCGAGCTGGGTGGCCCGGCCCAGCTCATAGGTGCGCCGCGTCAGGGCGGCCCGCTCCAGCGCCAGCCTGAGCCCCACGCGGTTCAGCGCCGCGGCGCGCTCGGCGGCCACGACGGCGACCAGGGCGCCGGTGAGGCGCTGGTAGAGCTCCCGCCGCACCTCGTCCACCGACGCTTCGGCGGCGTCCACGTAGGCCTTGGCGCTGCTCAGCCCGTGCCACGCGGGGGCGTCGAAGAGCGGCTGCTCGGCCCGCAGCGACGCCGTGGCCGCCGGAGAGGTGGGCGGCCGCCCCCGGGCCGTGAGGCTGCCCGCGCCTGCGACCGGCGCCGAGTCCCGGTTGCGGAGGTCCACGGCGAGGCCGGTCGTGGCGCTTATCTGCGGCAGGAGCATCGAGCGGGCCTGCTCGCGGCGGCCCTGGGCGCCGTGCAGCTCGGCCCGGGCGAGGCGCAGGTCGGTGGAGTTGGCGAAGAGCAGGTCGCGGGCCTCGGCCCAGGAGCCGATCTGGCGGGGTGCGGGCTCCGGCCCTGCCAGCATCGGGTCGTCCGACCCGGGCGGCGCCGGCGCCTCGGCGGTCTGGACCAGCACCTCGGGGGGCTCCGCCATGGCGCCGCGGGCGCACAGCAGCGCGGCCGCCAGCGTGGCACGGCGGCCCCAGCTCGAGCGCGGTTGGTGGCCTCGGATCATCCCGCTCCCGGGTGGCCGGCGGAGGAGGGCGGGGAGGCCCTGTCTGTCCGTCGTCGGATAGTTAGACGGCTATCTATGTATTCGAGCCGGGGCAGGTCAAGCTTGGTGTTCCTTGAGATGGCGAGCTGGCGCCTCGCTTGATCTCGCGCCGCGGCGGAGCCCATAGTCACCTGGCACCATGGATGACGCCTACCTCAACCTGGCCTTGAAGGCGCTGGCGGATCGAAGGCGGTTCCGGATCCTGCGCGAGGTCGTCGACGCCGGGGAGCTGACCTGCGGGCAGATCGGCGAGGCGCTGCCGGTCGCCCAGCCGACGGTGTCCCACCACATCCACGTCCTGGTCGAGGCGGGCCTGCTCACCCTGCGGCGCTCCGGCCAGCAGACCTTCGTCACCGTGGACCGCGACGCGCTGGAGGCGGTGCCGCGGCTCCTCGCCGAGCGCCTCTTCGGCCCGCGCCCGGCGGCCGGTCGGGACACGGTCCTGGAGATCTCGCGCCCCTTCGAGGCGCCTGCGGAGCGCGTCTACGACGCCTGGCTCGACCCCGCCGCCGTCGCCGACTGGATGTTCCCCGCGCCCTCCGACACCGTCGAGGAGGTGCGCATCGACCCCCGCGTGGGCAGCACCTTCAACTTCCGCGTGCGCCGCGGCCGCGAGGTCATCGAGCACGTCGGCGAATACCTCGAGCTGTGCCGGCCCGAGCGCCTGGCCTTCACCTGGTGCTTCGCCGACGAGGAGGCCCGAAGCCGCGTCGCGGTCGCCATCACGCCGAGCGAGGAAGGTTGCACCCTGACCCTGCGACACACCCTCGACCCCGACTGGGCCGACGAGGCCCCGCGCATCGAGCGCGTGTGGCAGGGGATGCTCACCGCCCTCTCGAAAGAGATCGATCGAGGCACCGCCAGCGGCGGCTACGGACGCCGCTGACGGCAGCGCGACCTCGCGTCAGGCCTGCCGCATCGATCGAGGCACCGTCAGCGGCGGCTACGGACGCCGCTGACGGCAGCGCGCCCTCGCGTCAGGCCTGCGACGGGCTGAAGCCCGACTCGGCCTGCGCTCGGTTGCGCCACCGTCAGCGGCGCCCTCGCTCGCCGCTGACGGCGCCTCGACGGTGGCGGGGTTGGCGCGGGTCGAGATCTCCGGGCTTGGCGCCGGGCTCGGGCTCGGGCTCGCACTCGGTCGCGGTCTCGGTCTCGGACTCGGTCTCGGACTCGGTCTCGGTCTCGGTCTCGGACTCGGTCTCGGTCTCGGTCTCGGTCTCGGTCTCGGTCTCGGTCTCGGTCTCGGTCTCGGTCCCGGTCTCGGTCTCGGTCCCGGTCCCGGTCCCGGTCCCGGTCCCGGCCTCGGCCTCGGCCTCGGTCCCGGCGGTGGCGTCTCGGCGGGGGGCGTGGTCGTATCCTCGGACGGGGTCGGCGATGCCCCGCGTGGTGGCTGGGACGGAGGAGCGGGTATGGACCGGTGGTATGGGGCGCTCGGAGCCATCCTGGGCGCTCTTGGTGTGGCTGCGGGGGCTTTCGGGGCTCATGCGTTGCGCGCTCGGCTCGAGGCCCGGCAGCTCGAGATCTGGGAGACTGCCGCTCGCTACCAGCTCTTCCACGCGGTGGCGCTGGTGTTCGTGGGGCTGTGGCTGGCGCGTGGCGCTACGACGTCGGGGCGTGTCGCTGGTGGTGCCATGCTGGCGGGGACGGTGATCTTCAGCGGCAGCCTGTACCTGCTGGTGCTGACCGGGCGGACCTGGCTCGGCGCCATCACCCCGGTGGGCGGCGTGCTGCTGATCGTGGGGTGGGTCGCGCTGGCGCTGGCCTCGTGGCCGGCGCGGTGACGCGTGGCGCCATGGCCGCTGCGTGCGCTAGGATGGGCGCCTGACGGGGACAGGCGAGGGACGCGATGTCGGACGAACTCGGGCAGCTCCGCGAGCGGATTGGCGACGTCGACCGGCGCATCGTCGAGGCGCTGGCCGAGCGCCGCCGCGTCGTCGCCGCGGTCGCCACCGCCAAGGCCGACAAGACGGGACACCTGCGCGACCTGGCGCGCGAGGAGGAGCACCTGGGCAGGCTGGTCGCGCTGGCCCGCGACGCCGGCGTGGACGCCTGGTTCGTCACCCGGCTCTTCCGCGACATCTTCGACGACTCGCTGCGCTACCAGCAGGAGCTGCTGAGCCGCGGCGACGAGTCGGGCGCGGGCGACGTGCAGACGGTGGCCTTCCAGGGCACCGAGGGCAGCTACTCGCACCTGGCGTGCCGCCGCTACTTCTCGTCGCGCTCCGAGGACGTCGTGTTCCGCGGCCTGCCCACCTTCGCCGAGCTGCTGGACGCGGTGCGCGGCGGCGTGGCCCGCTACGGCCTGCTGCCCATCGAGAATACCACCGCCGGTTCGATCATCCAGGCCTACGACCTGCTGGCCACCTCGGACCTCGCCGTCATCGGCGAGGAGATCCAGCCGGTCGAGCACTGCCTCATCGCCCTGTCCGACGTGCCGCTCTCGCACATCCGCCGCATCTACTCCCAGGCCCCCGCCCTGGCGCAGTGCGGGCGCTTCCTCGGCACGCTGCAGCACTGCCAGGTGGAGGCCTTCACCGACACGGCCATGTCGGTGAAGAAGATCATCGCCGACCAGGACGACACCCAGGCGGCCATCGCCAGCGAGGAGGCCGCCCGGCTCTACGGCCTGCACGTCATCAAGCGCCACATCGCCGACCAGCGTGAGAACTACACGCGCTTCCTGGTGGTCGCCCGCGAGCCGGTCACCTACGACCTGCGCATCCCGTGCAAGACCTCGATCATCTTCGCCACCGGCCACCAGGAGGGCGCGCTGCTCGAGTGCCTGGGCGTGCTGGCCCGGCATCACCTCAACCTGACCAAGCTCGAGTCGCGCCCGCGGCCGCACGTCCCCTGGGAGTACCTCTTCTACGTGGACTTCGAGGGCAACGTGGCCGACCCCGACGTCCGCGAGGCGATGGAGGCCCTGGCCGCCCACACCCGCCTGCTGAAGGTGCTGGGGTCCTACCCGGCCCGCAACGTGCGCGACAACCGCCCGGCCGAGCCACGCCCGCCCCGTCCGCCGACGCCCGCCCGCGCGGCGTCGTCCCCGGGCGCCACCCCGGGCCTCATCGCCGCGCTCGAGAAGAAGCCCTACCGCCTGGCCTCCCGCGCCCACCGCCGCGAGGACAGCGTCGTCGCCGTGGGCGCCGTGCGCTTCGGCGGTCCGCGCGCCGTCGTCTGCGCCGGACCGCCGCGGATCGTCTCGCGCGAGCAGGTGATGGCCTGCGCGCGGGCGCTGCGGCACCTGGGCGCGGACCTCCTGACCGGCGGGGCCTTCGCGCCGCGCAGCGCGGCGGGCGCCGAGGGCCTGGGGATGGCCGGCGTGGAGCTGTTGGCCGAGGCCGGGAGGGCCACCGGGCTGCCCGTGCTGGCCGAGGTGGTGCACCCGGCCGAGGTGGAGGCCGTGGCCCGCCACGCCACCATGCTGCTGGTCCCGGCGCGGCAGATGGATGCCTTTCCGCTCTTGGAGGCCGTGGGGCGCAGCGACCGGCCGGTCATCCTCGAGCGCGGGCCGGCGGCGACCATCGACGAGTGGTTGTCCGCGGCCGAGCAGATCCTCGGCCAGGGCAATCAGCAGCTCGTGCTCTGCGACCCGGGCATCCGCACCTTCGAGACGGCCACCGGGCTCAGCCTGGATCTCTCGGCGATCCCGGTGCTGCGCGAGCGCACCCACCTGCCCGTGCTGGTGGCGCCGGCGCGGGCCGCGGGGGCGGCCAGGCGCGTGCCCGCCCTGGCCGAGGCGGCGCTGGCGGCCGGCGCGCAGGGGCTGATGCTGGCCATCGACGAGCCGGCGAGCGGCGAGAGCCTGGACGCCGACGCGCTGGGCCAGCTCCTGGGGCGGCTGCAGCCCTGGCGACCGTAGCGGGCGCTCGCCAGGAATACGCCATCGTCGCCTGCGGCGTGGAAGTGGGCTATACGCGGCGCCATGAGTACCGAATCGCCATGGACGGCCCCGGTCGGGGCGCGCGCGCTGCTGGTGGGAGTGCAGCTCCCCGGGACCACCGAGGCCGAGCTCCAGGCCTCCCTCGACGAGCTGGCCCGGCTGGCCAAGACGCTGGGCCTGGACGTCATCGGGCGCCTGACCCAGGCGCGGCAGGACACCCGCGCCCCGGCGGTGCTGGGGCAGGGCAAGCTGGTCGAGCTGGCGCGCTTCACCGGCGGCACCGGGGTGGTGCCCTCGGGGGCGCCGAAGCGAAAGGGCGCGGACGGCGGCGACGAGAGCCCCGAGGCCGAGGTCGAGGCCGCGGAGGAGGCGCTGGCGGAGGCGCTGGCGCTGCCCGCCGAGGAGCGCGCCCAGGTGGTGCTCTTCGACCACGACCTGACGCCGTCGCAGCTCCGCAACCTGGAGGGCGCGACCGGCGCCGAGGTCCTCGACCGCACCTCGGTGATCCTGAGCATCTTCCAGCGCCACGCCCGCACCCGCGAGGCGCGGCTGCAGGTGGAGATCGCGCGGCTGGCGTATCTCGCGCCGCGGCTGCGCGCCACCGGCGCCGGGGCCGAGCGCCAGCGCGGCGGGATCGGCGGCAAGGGCGCGGGGGAGTCGGCGCTGGAGCTGGACCGCCGGCGCGTGCGCGACCGCATCGCCGAGCTGCGCCACGAGCTGGTCTCCGTCCAGCGCGAGTCGGATCTCCGGCGCACCCGCCGCGCCCGCCGCGACACCCTGGCGCTGGTCGGCTACACCAACGCCGGCAAGTCCTCGCTGATGCGCGCGCTCACCGGCAGCGAGGTCTACGTCCAGGACCAGCTCTTCGCCACGCTGGACACCACCGTCCGCGTGCTCCAGCCGGAGACGCGCCCGCGGCTGCTGGTCTCGGACACCGTCGGCTTCATCAAGAAGCTGCCCCACGACCTGGTGGCGTCCTTCCGCTCGACCCTGGCCGAGGCGCGCGACGCGGCGCTGCTGCTGCACATCGTCGACGCCGCGGACCCGGCCTGGCGCTCGCAGCTCCAGGTCACCCTGGACGTGCTCGGCGAGCTGGGCGCCGGCGACACGCCCTCGCTCCTGGTCTTCAACAAGGCCGACCTGCTGGACGACGCCGCCCGGCAGGCGCTGCTGGAGGAGCGCCCGGACGCCTTCATCATCTCGGCGCGCGAGCCGGCCGACGTCGCCGCGCTGCGGGAGCGGATCGTCGCCTTCTTCGAGCGCGACATGGAGCAGGCCGAGCTCTTCGTCCCGTACCGCCAGCAGAAGCTCGTGCACACGACCCACGAGGCGGCGAAGGTGCTCAGCGAGACCCACGAGGACGAGGGCACGCGGCTGCGCATCCTGGCGCCTCCCCAGGTGATCGCCGAGCTGCGCGAGGCCCTGCGCGGGAAATGAGCGCGTCCGTCGGGGCGCGCGCCCGGTTCGCGTTCCCGACGCGCGCGCGCTCGCCCCGCCTCGGGTATGCTGCGGAATCCCTGCATGCCCGGAGCTGCACCATGCCAGGTCCCCTCCGCGCCGCCCTCGTGCTGGCGCTGATCGTCGGCGCGAGCGGTCTCGCCTGTGGAGGTGAGGAAGACGGCGGTGGTGACACCCCGATCGAGCGCACGCCGGCGCCTGCGAACCCGGCCTACGCGCCGCCGGCCGACCGCATCGACCCGGCCGTCGCCGCCACCTCGACCTTCGCCGCCCTGGCGGCCCTGGGCGAGGCGCGCTCGGGCCCCGACGCCAACGCAGCGCCGCCAGCGACGACGCTCTCCCGCTACGTCAGCGCCCAGGCGGGCGACGACGCCCAGGACGGCAGCGAGGCCAACCCCTGGCGCACGCTGCAGCACGCCGCGGACACCGTCGATCCGGACACCACCGTCTACGTGGAGGCCGGTGACTACGAGGGCGGCATCGTCATCACCCGGGGCGGTGACACCGACCGCTGGGTGGTCTTCACCGCCAGGGACACCAGCAACCCGCCGCGGCTTCTGGGCGGCATGGACCGAGACGCCGTGGTCGCCATCGACGCGAGCTGGGTGACCATCCACGGCCTGGAGATCGCCTCGCACGACCGCGGCGACCTGCGAAGCGACGAGATCGGCATCAACGTCGAGCCCGAGTCGGCCGACATCTCGCACATCCGCCTGCTCGACAACCACATCCACCACATCGGGCCGCCCGACACCGGCGGCAAGAGCTGCAGCTACAACGCCCACGGCCTCATCGCGCAGTCCAAGGGCTACCGCATCGCCAACCTCATCATCGACGGCAACGAGCTGCACGACCTCTACGTGGGCAACAGCGAGTGCCTGGTGGTCAACGGGCTGGTCGAGCAGTTCCAGGTCACCCGCAACTACGTCCACGACGTCAACAACATCGCCATCGACATCATCGGCTACGAGAAGAGCTCGCGCGAGACGACCCGCTTCGGGCTGGTGGCCGACAACGTGGTGCTGGACGCGTCGAACTACTGGCCCTACTGCACCCGCGGCAACTGCACCTACCCCGAGGGCGACGAGTCCTCCGACGGGATCTACGTCGACGGCGGCGCCGGCCTCGATATCGCGTACAACGTCGTCGGCCGCACCGACCACGGCATCGAGCTGCAGAGCGAGAACGGCGAGCTGATCCGCGATGTCGAGGTGCACCACAACCTGGTGTTCAACTCGAACTACGAGCAGCTCACCATCGGCGCCTCCGAAAACGTCACCGAGCGCGACAACGTCCTGGTCGACGAGCCGACGCTGGCCAACACCACCCTCGAAGGCTGCAAGTAGTGGGCGCCGTCGCGACCGCGAACGCACCGAGGCGAGGCCGGGCTGCGCGCCCGAGCGTGCCTGAGTGAGCGGCGTGGATGTCAGCGGGGCGAGGTGCTTCGTCTACGTCGAGCGCGAGGGGCTGGCGGCGGCCGTGGGGCACGACGTCAAGCTGGCGTTCCCCGAGTTCACCTTGCGCGTCGGTGAGGACCGGCAGGTGGAGGCGGTGGTGCGCACCGCCTCGCTCGAGGTGCTGGGGTCCGTGGACTCCGAGCGGCGGCTGAAGGAACGCGGACCGTCGGGCGGCGACCGGGCCGAGATCGCGAAGAACGCGCGCACGAAGGTCTTGGAGACCGAGCGCTACGGCGAGGCGCGCTTCCGCTCGACCGCGGTGGAGGAGCGCCGGGGCGGCTACGCGATCCGAGGCCGCCTCGAGGTGCACGGGCGGGAGCGGGAGGTGGTCGTCGAGGCGGATGAGCGGGACGGTGAGCTGGTCGCGCGCTTCCAGCTCCACCAGCCCGACTTCGGCATCAAGCCCTTCAAGGCGATGCTCGGCGCGCTGAAGGTGAAGCCCGACGTCCTGGTCGAGGTGGTCGTCCCACTGCAACGGTAGCCGCCGCGATCGGGAGGGCCCTGCGACACCGCGGCGGTGGTGGCGCCCGAGGACGCGCAGGCGGCGGCCCCGTCGATGCGCGATCTCGGCGCTGGCGCTGGCGCCGAGATCGTGGGCACCATGGAGGAGGAGCCGGCCGGACTGGTGCTCCTCGAGACAGGCTTCGGCGGCACCCGGATCCTCGACATGCCCGTCGGTGATCCCTCCCGCGCATCTGTCGATGCCGAAGGACCCGCTGCCATGACCAGCATGCTGTCCATCCTCCTCGTAGGATTCGCGCTGGGACTCAGGCACGCCACCGACGCCGACCACGTCATCGCGGTCAGCACCATCGCCAGCCACGAGCACCGGCTGGCAGCGGCGGCGCGGGTGGGCCTGATCTGGGGGCTGGGCCACGGCGTCGTCGTGTTCGTCGCCGGCCTGCTCATCGTCTTCTCGGGCCTCGCCGTGCCTCCGCACCTGGCCACCCTGGCCGAGGCCGGCGTCGGCTTGATGCTGGTCGGCCTCGGGATCTGGAGCCTGCGGGGGGCCCGCCGCCAGCCCGAGGGCCACCACTCCCACGAGCACAGCCACGGCGAGCTGGTCCACGACCACCCCCACCGCCACCACGCCCACCCCGCAGGCGACCACCAGCACCACCACGGCCCGCGCGCCCTGCTGGTCGGCGCCATACACGGGCTGGCCGGCTCGGCCGCGCTGGCGCTGCTGCTGGTCCCGGTGCTCCCCACCCCCGCCACCGCGGTGGCCTGGCTGGGGCTCTTCTGCGTGGGCACCACCGTGGGCATGCTGGCCCTGACCACCGCCATCGCCGCCCCCTTCACCCTGGGCGCCCGGCGCTGGCCGGGCCTCCAGCGCCGCATCCAGGTGATCTCCGGCGTGGGCAGCGTCATCTTCGGCGTGTTCCTGATGACGATGTGAGCGCCCCACCGCTGGCGTGGGCCTCCGGCCCGGGTCCGGCGCGGGGGCTTTGCTCGGAGGGGCGCGGCTGGTAGGTTTCGGCTACCAGGGCAGGGACGGGGTGCGATGCGGCGCAGCGACGTGGAGGTCGCCCATGAGGTGCTGCGGGCGATCCGGCGGATCGTTCGGCGGATCTCCGCGCACTCCAAGCACCTGTCGCGGGAGATGGGGCTCACGGTGCCACAGATCCTGTGCCTCAAGGCCATCGGCGAGCTGGGGACGCACGAGCCCGAGGTGACGGTGGCCATGGTCGCGGCCCGGGTGCAGCTCTCGGCGGCGACGGTGTCGCGGATCCTCGACCGGCTGGTGCGGGCGGGGCTGGTCGCGGCGGAGCGGCGCTCGAGGGACCGGCGGCGGGTGTGCCTGTCGCTGACGGCCGAGGGACGGCAGGGCTTCGAGGCGCTGCCGACGCCGCTGCAGGACAGCTTTGTGGAGCGCTTCACCGCGCTCTCCGATGCCGAGCGCGATCAGATCCTGGGCGCGCTCGAGCGCATCACCGAGCTGATGGGGGCAGCGGATCTGGACGCCGCGCCGATCCTCACGCCCGAGGGCGACGTCAAGGGCGACTGGGAGCCTGAGTAGACGCGGACGCGGACGTCGAGGGCGCGAGCGGCCCGGAGAGCGCGGTCGCGACGAGGTAGACGAGCAGCGGCACCACCATCCCGGGCAGCAGCTTGAACACGTCGTCGGCGAGATCCGAGGCGCCCCAGAGCACGATGGTGACGACGCCCGAGACCATCATGGCGGCGGCCACCGGCGCGGGTGGGGTGCGGCCGAACACGCGCAGGACCAGCAGGGGTCCGAGGCTGGCGCCGAGGGCGGACCAGGCGATGAGCACCAGCGAGAACACTCCCTCGTCGGCGTAGAGCGCGATCACCAGGGCGAGCGCGGCCACGCCCAGGGTGGCCAGCTTGGTGGCGAGGTAGGAGTCGCGGAGCCGCGGCGCGATGTCCTGGGTGACCGCGGCCGAGCACGCCAGGAGCTGGGAGTCGGCGGTGGACATGGTCGCCGAGAAGATGCCGGCCAACAGCAGGCCGATGAGCACGTCGGGGAGCAGGTGCACGGCCAGCTTGGGCAGCGCCAGCTCCGCCGCCTGGGCCATGGCGCCCGGGGCGGCCGAGGCCGTCAGCTCGGGGAGCAGCACGCGGGCGTACAGCCCGGCGCCGACGGCGGCGATGCTGAAGGGGATGAACCAGAGGAAGTAGATGCGGCGGGCCTTGGGGATGGACTCGGGCGCCTCGATGGCCATGCTGCGGATGAGGATGTGGGGCTGTCCCACGGCGCCCAGGCCGCCGAAGACGAAGCCCAGGAAGTAGAGGCCGAAGCCCAGGCCGAGGTTCTCGGGGAACCAGTGCACCAGCGAAGGATCCTGGGCGCGCAGGGCGTCGAAGAGAGCCCCGGGCCCGCCGGCGGTGGCGGCGGCGACGCCCAGCAGGATGCCCATCGAGACCAGCATCACGATGGACTGGGCGGCGTCGGTCCAGATCGAGGCGCGCAGCCCGCCCGAGTAGCAGTAGATGACCACGATGACGACGCCGATGAGGGCGCCGGCGCGCAGATCCCAGCCGAAGAGGACGTGGAGCGCGGTGCTGCCGGCCTTGAGCTGGGCGGCGGCGTAGCCACCGAGGAAGAGGAAGGTCAGCAGGCCGGCCAGCACCGTGGTCGTGCGCACGGTGCTGCCGTCCTCGCGGGTGCCGAGCAGGGCCGGGACCGAGGCCACGCCGAGGTGACCCGAGACCCGGCGCACCCGCTGGTGCACCCAGAGCCAGGCGGCCAGATCGCCGAGGATCCAGCCGAGCTGCAGCCACACCGCCTGCACGCCGAAGCGATAGGTGAAACCGATGAGGCCGATGAACATGAAGCCGCTGTTGTTGGTGGCGACGCTGGAGAGCGCCGTCAGCCACGGTGCGACCGAGCGCCCGGCGATGAGGTAGTCCTCGGTGGTGGCGCTGCGGTGGCGCGCCGAGAGCAGGCCGATGACCGTGAACGCCACGAGGCACAGGGCGAAGGTGAAGATGGTGACCATCAGGTCAGACCGCCCAGCACGCCGGCGCGCAGCATGCCAGCGCCCAGGGTGGCCAGCACCAGGCTCATCACCTTGCCGACCGCGCGCGACGATCCTTCGCCCATGAAGGCGAGCAGCCGATCGGCGAGCACCAGCCCTCCGGCGTTGAGGGTGGCGTTGACGCCCAGCGCCACCGCCACCGGGAGGAAGCCGTGGACCTCGCTGAGCACCAGCAGGGTGGACAGGGTGGCCGGGCCGATGAGGATGGGCACGCCGAGCGGGGCTACGGCGGGGCTGTGCTCGGCGTCGACGCCGACCTGACGCCGGCTGCCGCGGATGCGCGAGAAGAGGATGTCGTGCGTCGCGTAGACCAGCAGCACGATCCCGCCCGCGATGCGCAGGTCATTGACCGTGAGCGAGAGCGCGTCGAAGAGCGGGGGCGCCAGGACCATGAAGGCCAGGCCGACCAGGTTGCCGGCCATCAGCGCACGCAGCTTGTAGGAGCGCCCCTCGGCGGGGTCCATCTCGGCCGTGAACTGCGCGACCACCGGGAGGATCGGCAGCACGCTGGACACGGCGACCAACGCCACGAGGGCGTGGATGAAATGCTCGAGCATCAGGGCCGGGCGCGGGCGGCGGGCAGGACCGCCGGATCCGCGGGGGCCCGCCCCGGGACGGACACGGTGATCGGCCGCGGCGCGCGCTCGCCCAGGAAGTCCGGGCGTGGCGGCGTGCCGCCGAAGGGCTCGACCAGCCGGTTCTCGACGCTGTTGAAGACCAGGAACACGTTGTGGCGCGGCATCGGCGACAGGTTGCCTGCCGAGCCGTGCATCAGGTTGCAGTCGAAGAAGAGCACCGTGCCGGGCGGCCCGGTCGCCTGAACGATCTCGCCGCCACTGGCCAGCTCGCGCAGGGCGTCCTTGTCGGGCACCCCGTAGCGCTGCTCCCGGAGCGACTGCTTGTAGTGGTCGTCGGGGGTGGCGCCGGCGCAGCGCACGTAGCGCTTGTGCGAGCCCGACACCAGCATCAGCGGCCCGTTGATGGCCGCGTTCCGGGTCAGCAGCACCGAGGCGCTGAGCGCGCGGATGCGCGGCATCCCGTCCTCCATGTGCCAGGTCTCGAAGTCGGAGTGCCAGTGGAAGGCGCGTCCGTCGAAGCCCGGCTTGAAGTTGATGCGCGTCTGGTGGAGGTACACCTCGCTGCCCAGGATCTGCCGCGCCACGCCGGCCAGCCGCGGGTCGGCGGCCAGCGCCGCGAAGGCGCGGCTGTGCCGATGGATGCGGAAGATCGAACGCAGCGCGTCGCTCTCCGGCTCGGGGATGACGTCCTCGCGCCCCCTGTCCAAGGTCTCGGACAGGCGCCGCGCCTCTTCGAGCAGCGCGTCCACCTCGGACGGCGCCAGCAGCCCGCGCTGCAGGATGAAGCCGCGCTCCTCGAAGGAGGCGAGCTGCTCGGCGTCCAGCGGGCCCTCGCCGTCACCCCAGCACACCGGGTCCTGCCGCTGAGCGAGCTCCGAGCGCTCGCCGCGGGACCAGTAGGGATCGGTCGCGTGCATCAGCTCGCCCCCGAGCTCTCGAGCAGCGGGTAGGCGCCCGTGGCGTCGTGGACCTCGGGCCCCACCAGCGGCGGGTTGAAGACGCAGACCATGCGCATGCGGGTCGACGCGCGCAGCACGTGCTCGTCATGCTGGTCCAGCGCGTAGACCGTGCCGGCCTCGATGGGGATCACCTCCCCCGAGCCCTTCAGGGTCACCGTCCCGCTGCCCTCGATGCAGTAGACCGCCTCCAGGTGGTTGGCGTAGTGCATCTCGGTGGTGGTGCCGGCGCGGATGACCGTGTCGTGGAGCGAGAACCCCATGCCGTCGCCCTTCAGCAGCAGGCGTCGGCTGGTCCAGTTGGTGGCGTCGACCTGTCGGTCTGCGCCCAGCTCGTCGAGTCGGCGGATGATCATGCCCACCCCTCCGCGGCGATGGCCGGCGCGCTCTGGCCGTTGCGACCCTTCCGCGCCTTTCGCGCGGCGCTGTCCTTGGCCGCGGCCACCGACGCCTCGATGATGTCCAGGCCGCGCTCGAGCTCCTCGGACGCGATGGTCAGCGGCGGGAGCATCTTCAGCACCTCGTCCTTGGCCCCCGAGGTCTCGATGATGAGCTGGCGCTCGAAGGCCTCGCGCGAGGCCGCCTTGGCGATCTCCGCGTCATCGAAGGCCAGGCCCCGGATGAGCCCGCGTCCCCTGGCCTCGGCGCCGTACCGGCTGCCGATGGCCTCGAGGCGCTGCGCCGCCAGCTCGGCCTTGCCGCGCACCTCGTTGGCCAGCGTCTCGTTCGCCCAGTAGCGCTCGAGCGCGGCGGCCGCGGTGATGAACGCGAAGCCGTTGCCGCGGAAGGTGCCGTTGTGCTCGCCGGGGGTCCACACGTCCAGCTCGGGCTTCATCAGCGTCATGGCGAAGGGCTGGCCGTAGCCCGACAGCGACTTCGACAGGCAGACGATGTCGGGGCGGATGCCCAGGCCGTCGAAGCTGAAGAAGGGGCCGGTGCGGCCGCAGCCCACCTGGATGTCGTCGACGATGAGCAGCGCGCCCACCTTGTGCGCCAGGGTGCGCAGGCGACGCAGCCACGCGGGCGAGGCCACGTTGACGCCGCCCTCGCCCTGCACCGTCTCGACGATGAAGGCCGCCGGGCGGCCCACGCCGCTCGAGCTGTCCTCGAGCGTGGCCGCCACGTAGTCCAGCGTGTCCACGTCGGGCCCCAGGTACCCGTCGAAGGGCATCCGGGTGACGCCGTGCAGCTCGACGCCGGCGCCGCCCCGCTTGGTGCTGTTGCCGGTGGCGGCCAGGGCCCCCAGGGTCATGCCGTGGAAGGCGTTGGTGAAGGCGATGACGTTGCGGCGGCCGGTGACCTTGCGCGCCAGCTTCAGCGCCGCCTCCACCGCGTTGGTGCCGGTGGGGCCGGGGAACATCACCTTGTAGTCGAGGTTGCGCGGGATCAGCACCCGCCGCTCGAAGGACGCCAGGAAGGCGCACTTGGCCTCGGTGGCCATGTCCAGCGAGTGGGCGACGCCGCAGCCGCTGATGTACTCGAGCAGGCGCTCGCGCAGGTGGGGTTCGTTGTGCCCGTAGTTCAGCGCGCCCGCCCCGGCGAAGAAGTCCAGGTAGGGCGTGCCGTCCTGCGCGAAGAGCGTGCTGCCCTCGGCGCGGGAGAAGACGGTGGGGAAGGAGCGGCAGTAGCTGCGCACCTCGGACTCGAGACGCTCGATGATCGTGTTCATGGATTCCTCCGGATGGGGCCGATTCGGAACAGCTCCTCGTCCTCGTGGGCGAGGGGGCCGAAGTCGGCGCCGCTGAAACCTCGTTGCACCGCGCAGTCGACCCCGAGCTCTCGGGCGACGGCGCGGAACAGCCGTTGTGAAGCGACGTTGGAGCTGCCCACCGTCGCCTCGAGAAAGTGCACGTCCCGGCAGCCGGGCGAGCGAAGCAGGGCGTGGAGCAGGCGCTTGCCCAACCCCTGCCCGCGCGCTTCGGCGCTGACGCCTACCTGCCAGACGAAGACCGCGTCGGGGTGCGTCGGCGGCCGATACGCGGCGACGAAGCCGACGCCGCGACCGTCGCGCTCGGCCACCAGGCAGGTGTCGGCGAAGTGCGTGCAGAGCAGCATGTAGGCGTAGCAGGAGTTCGCCTCCAGCACCCCCGAGTCGCGCACCAGGGTCCACATGGTGTGGCCGTCGCGCGTCGTGGGGGGCCGTAGCCGGATCGCCTCGCTCTCGCCCACCGGCGCAGGTGAGGGCTCGGCGCTCACGCCGAGGCCGCCCGGGCGCTCACCGCGACGCGCTTGCTGGCTTTGGCGCGTGGGGGCGGCGCGCTGCCGCGCTGCAGCTCACGCCACTCCTGGCCGACCTGGTCGGTCACCGGCGCCGACGCGAACACGGCCGTGTGGACGGCGCCCAGCAGCTGCGGGGCCACGGTGTCGTCGACCACGTAGCTGATGTGCGTGTCGTCGGCGGCGTGGCTGATGAGGTGCAGCGTCGGCTCGCCCAGCAAGCCCAGCACGCCGGCGACCCGCGGCAGCTCCTGGCTGACGTCCTGGCCGGCGATGCTCACGCAGGCGACGCCCATCTGGATCGACGGCTCGCAGATGCGGCCGAGGTCGCAGATGAGGTCGGGCAGCGCCTCGCGGGCCCCGGGGTGCGCCGCCAGGTCGATGGTGGCGCGGATCTCCGACGGAGAGCTGGAGATGAGGTCCATCGAGAGCCCGTGCGCGTGGAAGCACGCGGACACGCCGGCCATGAAGCCGATGGGCTGCCAGTGCCGGTCGCGGCGCATGCGCACCAGGCAGAGGTCCGAGCGCGACGCGATGGCCTTGATGCCGGGGACGTCGAAGTCGGGACCGCAGCCGATGAGGGTGCCGGGCACGTCGGGCCGGTCGGTCCAGCGGATGGCCAGAGGGATGCGCTGGGAGAACACGGGAGCCAGCGAGCGCGGGTGCAGGATGCGGGCGCCCAGGGAGCCGAGGACGGCGGCGACGTCGTAGCTGACCCGCCGCAGGAGCCGGGCGTTGGCGACCTTGCGCGGGTCGGCGGTGAAGAGGCCGGGGACGTCGGTCCAGATCTCCAGGCGCTCGGCCTCGAGCGCGGCGGCGATGCAGGCGGCGGCGGTGTCCGAGCCGCCTCGGCCGAGGACCACGGTCTCGCCCTGGGCGTTCCGCGCGACGAAGCCCTGGGTGATGGTGGCCTTGGCCTCGCTCCGGCAGAGCAGGGCCTGCACCTCGGGGTCGGGGCGCGGCTCGCAGTGCGCCGAGAGGTAGTCGCGGACGGGGTCGGCGGGAAGCTCCGGCTGCGCCTGCAGCAGGGTGCGGGCGTCGATCCACTGCACCGGGAGGCCGCGGCTCTGGAGCCAGGCGGCGCCGAGGCGGGTGGACATGCGCTCACCGGCGCTCAGCACCAGCGCGCGCCACGGCGGCGACGGGGGCTCATCGGCGGGTACGCTGGCCGCCAGGTCGCGGAGCGAGGCCATGTCCTCGCCCAGCACGGCGCCGGCGTCGACGCCGAGGGCGTCCGCAAGGCGCTCGTGGGTGCGCCAGATCTGGCGCAGTTGATCTTCGGCCGATGCGCCGGTCTCCACGGCCAGCACCACGCCCTCGAGGGCGTCGGTGACCCCCGCGAGCGCCGAGCAAACGACGACGGGGTGGTGACCGTTGGACAGGTCGGCGGAGAGCGCATCGGCGATGCGTCTCCAGCGTTGGGCGGTGGCGACGCTGGTGCCGCCGAACTTCAGGACGACGAAGGACGGGTCTTCGTGGGGAATCATCTAGCTTCCGGTGTCAAGGTTGTGTTGAAGCAAGTGCTGCAGCAACTAATGCGGGACTACTTAAAGGGAAGGGGTGCCGATGTCAACGGATGAATGGCTGTTCAGCCAGTCGCGCAGACACCCGAGCGGGGCCGCTCGGAGCGTCATCGCCCCTTGAGGACAGGGGCTTACGACGCACCGCGTCATGGAGGCTCGCCGGTCTCGAGGCTCGCCGAGCCGGCGCGGCAGGACCCGCCTCCGGTCACCCGCCCCCTCGCGCGCGATCGCGCCGCCCGAGCAGGCTGGCTGGGCTCAGCTTCGGGCGAGGTCGTCGCCTCTCCGAGCCCCGACTCGCCCGCTCAGGGCGTCGTCGTCTCCGCTCCGAGCGCTTGCTCCACCGCCGCGCGCACCTCGGCACTCGCGTCGCCGCGCTCGATCCGCCCTCGCGCGCCTTCGTCGCGCCTCCGAGCGCCGGCTCGCCCGCTCAGGGCGTCTTCGTCTCCGCTCCGAGCGCTTGCTCCACCGCCGCGCGCACCTCGGTGCCCGCGTCGCCGCGCTCGATCCGCCCCAGCGCGCCGCGCAGCGCCGCCGTGGCGCCCAGACGCTCCAGCGCCTTCACCGCGGCGGTCCGCACCTGCACCGGCTGCGCCTTCGCCAGCAGGATCTTCGTCAGCACGCGCGTCCCTTCGGCCACCGGGTAGTCCGCCACGCCGGGCGCCGGCGGCGCCAGGTTCGCCACCGCCGTCCACTGCAGGCTGCCCGCACGGTTCGCGTGCTGTTCGAACCACTTCAGATAGGCCTTGTGCGCCTTGGCCTTGGCCAGCCCCCGCTGTAGCGCCAGCACGGCCCCAGACTGCTGCGTCGGCGTGTCCAGGTGCGCCGCGATGACGTCGATGTCCTCCTCGTGGCCCACGTAGCCCATCCGCGTCAGCGCGCAGTTGCGGATGAGCTCGGTGTCGTTGCCGTCGTCGACCCGCTCGCGCAGCAAGTCGAACATCCCCTCCCGCTCGCGGAACATGGGGTCGCCCAGGTACTGGCACGCCACCAGCCGCACCCGGTCGAAGCGGTGCGACTCCAGCACGCTCTCGGCCAACAGCCTCCCGGCCTCGTCGCCGGGGTCCCGCTGCCACAGGCGCACGGTCATGGCCCACTCGGCGATGTCCGGGTCGGCGCTCGCCACCAGCTCCTGCAGGCGCGCCAGGGTCTGCGCGTCCCGCCCGAAGTCCGGCTGGTTCTGCATCAGCGCGTAGAGCACCACCGTCGGGTTTGGATCGTCCAGCGCCCGCAGCAGCACGCCGGCCATCGCCTCGCGCCAGGCCGCGACCGTCTCGGGAGCCGGCACCTCGCCGTCGACCGGCGCTGGCGAGCGGATCGCGTCGCGGGCCGCGCGCACCGGCGCCAGGCACGCCCCCTGGTCGGCCAGCCGGATCGAGTCGGGCAGGCGCTCGCACTGCTCGATGGCCTTCAGCGCCTGCTCGAAGCGGCGCACCGGCTCCGGCAACACCACCTCGGCCTCCGCCGCGCCTCCGTCCGCCGCGGTCCCCGCCGCGCTGGCGTCCTCGGGAGGCGCCGCGCTGGCGTCGGCGGCCACTGCCACAGGCTCGGGCTCCTGCGCGACCGCGGCCACCTCCGGCTCCGGCGCCGGCGTCTGGCGCCCCGAGGTCGGCACCGACGGCGCCGCGTGCTCCTCGCGCCCGCACCCCGCGCCCGACCCGATCGCCACCGCCACCGCCGCCACCAA
Organism: Deltaproteobacteria bacterium; assembly: GCA_020632695.1. Classification (GTDB taxonomy): domain Bacteria; phylum Myxococcota_A; class UBA9042; order PHBI01; family JACKFB01; genus JACKFB01. The sequence goes on along the minus strand of JACKFB010000022.1, from coordinate 46,505 downwards.
GGTCTGTTTCGCTCTCCAGCTCACGCGCGCAGCCCCTGCTCCAGGTCGTCCCACAGCGTCTCCACCGCCTCGATCCCCACCGCCAGGCGCAGCAGCCCGCCCGACACCCCCGCCGCCCGGCGCTCGTCTTCGCTCATGGCCCGGTGCGACACCCCGGCCGGCCACGACACCAGCGAGCGCACGCCGCCCAGGCTGGGCCCCTGCGCGAACACCCGCAGCCGGTCGGCCACCCTGGCGGCGGCCTCGTAGCCGCCGGCCAGCTCGAAGCTCAGCACCGCGCCGCCGCTGCGCAGCAGCCGCGCCGCCAGCGCGTGGTCCGGGTGCCCCGGCAGGCAGGGGTGGTGGGTGTGCGCCACCGCCGGGTGCTCCGCCAGGCGCCGCGCCAGGGTCTCGGCGGTCTCGCACTGGCGCACCACGCGCAGCTCCAGCGTCTCCAGCCCGCGCCACAGGCGATAGGCCGCCGCCGGGTCGAGCACCGGGCCCAGCAGCGTCCGCAGCGTCCAGACCCGCTCCATCAGCGCGCCCGAGCCTGAGACGACCCCCGCCAGCAGGTCGTGGTGGCCGCCCATGTACTTGGTCGCCGAATGCGCCGACAGCGTCGCGCCGTGCTCCAGCGGCCGCAGGTTGATCGGCGTCGCGAAGGTGGCATCGACGACGATGGGCGTCCCGGGCGGCCCCGCGGCGCGTATGGCCGGCAGGTCGGCGACGCGCAGCGACGGGTTCGACGGGATCTCCAGGTGGATGGCCGACCCCGGCTCGAGCGCAGCGGCCGCCTGGACCAGCTCGTCCATCGAGGCCCGGATCACCCGGTAGCCGAAGCCGGGCAGGAGCTTCTCCACCAGCTCGTGGGTGCCGCCGTAGAGCTCGCGCTGGGTGAGCAGCGTGCCGCCCGAGGGCAGCGCCGCCAGCAGCGCCAGGCTCATCGCCGCCATCCCCGAGCCGCAGCACAGCGCGCGCTCGGCGCCCTCCAGCTCGGCGACGACCTGCTCGAGGGCGCTCAGGGTCGGGTTGGACCAGCGCGTGTACAGGTGGTCGTCGCGCGCACCGGCAGCGCGGGCGAGGGCCTCCGTGTCGTCGAAGAGGAACGCGCTGGCGAGCACGATGGGCGGGACGGCGGGCCGCGATGGGCGAGGGTCGGTCATGGCGCGACATTACCCGAGCCTCTCGGGGGGTTCCACTGGCCAGCGAGGGCGGCGCGGCGACGTGCGGCGGGGAATACTCGGCGGCGGTCGGGGTTCAGACGTGCCGGATCCTCCGAGAAGTGGGGACCGCCACGTTCTCGTCCCCCCTCAGAGGCTGGCGGCTCCTCACTTCTCGGTCTCTCGATCCCCGCGGCGCCGGTCACGAGGTCATCGCCGACCCGGGCCGAGCCGCGTCGCCGGTGCGGGCGAGGCCGGCCGGTAGCCACGCTCGCGGACCCCGTCAGCCCATGATGTCGAGCAGGGTGCCGATCTGTGAGCTGGCCTCGCTCAGCATGCGCAGGTTGACCCGGTAGCAGGCCGTGGCCACCGCGCTGTTGACCGTCTCGGTCACCAGGTCCGTGTTGCTGCCCGCCACCAGCTCGCCGTCGCGCAGCAGCATCGGCGTCGGTGCCCCCGTCGGCGCCAGCCGCGCCTCGACGCCGCCGCCGGCCACCTCCCGCGCCACGGCGCGGCTGGCCTGGAAGCCGTCGGTGTTCAGGTTCGCGACGTTGTGCGCCACGGCGCCCAAGGCCACCGAGGCCGCCCGCGCGCCGCTGCCCGCCACCGCCATGGTCGACAGGATGCTCATCTCGGAGACTATATCGGTCATCCGCGCCAGGATCTGCAATCCGGTCGCACCAGGGCCCTGCCGTGGACTCGCCAGGCCGATCGCGCCAGTATCGCGGCGACGCGCGAACACGGAGGCGGCGGATGGCTCTCTCGCTCGATGACGCACAATCCTGGCTGGCCTCGATCGCGCGCGGGGGTCGGGGGGTCTTCGTGCGCTGGCCTGCGCGGGTGCAGCCGGCCGAGCCGCTCGAGCTCTACGAGTTCGAGTCCTGCCCCTTCTGCCGGAAGGTGCGCGAGGTGCTCAGCGAGATGGACCTGGACTACATCTCCCGCGCCTGCCCCAAGGGCGCCGTCCAAAACCGCGGCCGCGCCACGACCGAGTCGGGCAAGGCGCTCTTCCCCTTCCTGGTCGACCCCAACACCGGGCGCGCCCTGCACGAGTCCGAGGACATCATCGACTACCTCCACCGCACCTACGGCGAAGGGCGCCCCACGCTCTCGAAGGTGCTCGCGCCGGCGACCACCGTCACCTCCGCGGTGGCCAGCCTCGTGCGCTCCCGGGGCGGCGCCCTGGACCCGCGCCGCCGCGACCGCCCGCAGCCGCCGCAGCTCCTGGAGCTGTGGAACTTCGAGGGCTCGCCCTACTGCCGCAAGGCGCGCGAGAAGCTCTGCGCCCTCGGGCTGGACTACCGGGTGCACAACGTGGCGAAGGGGGGCTCGCGGCGCGCCGAGCTGGTCGCTCGCGGCGGCCGGATGATGGTGCCCTACCTGGTGGATCCAAATGAGGACATCGCCATGTACGAATCCGACGACATCGTCGCCTGGCTCGACCGCACCTACGGAGCGGCGGCGTGAGCGCGGCGACCACCGGCGCGGCGGCGGCGAACCCCTACCTGCGCCCGCCCTTCGGCCCGGTGCAGGGCGAGGCCGAGGCGCGGGACCTGCGGGTCATCGGTGAGCTGCCCCGCGATCTGCGCGGCGTCTACGCGCGAAACGGCCCCAACGCCCGCTTCCAGGCCACCGGCGCCTACCACTGGTTCGACGGCGACGGCATGGTGCACGCAGTGAGCTTCCGGGACGGCCGGGCGGACTACCGGGCCCGCTACGTCCAGAGCGACCACTTCCGCGCCGAGACCGAGGCGGGGCGGGCGCTGTGGACCGGCCTGCTGGAGCCCGTCCACACGAACCCCCGCGGCGCGCCGTACAAGGACACCGCCAACACCGACCTCGTGGTGCACGACGGCCGCATGCTGGCGCTCTGGTACATCTCGGGCGTGCCGGTCGCCCTGGACCCGGACACCCTGGAGAGCCTGGGGCCGCCCGGCTGGGCGCGCGACCAGCCCTTCCGGGTGTCCGCCCACGCCAAGGTGTGCCCGGGCACGGGCGAGCTGCTCTTCTTCGACTACGGTCCGCGCCCGCCCTGGATGCGCTACGGCGTGGTGTCACGAGGCGGCCGCCTCACCCACCTGACCGAGGTCGCGCTGCCCGGCCCGCGCCTGCCCCACGACATGGCCTTCACCGAGCGCTACTCGGTGCTGATGGACCTGCCGGTCTTCCACCGCGCCGATGCCCTGGCGGCCGGGCGCTGGCTCATCGACTACCACCCAGACCTGCCCGCCCGCTTCGGCGTGCTCCCCCGGCACTCCGCGGGCAGCGAGATCCGCTGGTTCGAGGCGGAGCCCTGCTACATCTACCACGTGGTCAACGCCTGGGAGGACGGCGACGCCATCGAGATGCTGGCCTGCCGCACCACCTCGCCGCTGCCCGCCCCCGACCCGGCCGACGGCCCGCTGGCCCGCATGATGGCGAACCTGCGGCTGAAGGCGCGGCTGCACCGCTACCGCTTCGACCTGCGCACCGGCCAGACCACCGAGGCGCCGGTCGACGACCTGGTGACCGAGTTCCCGGCCATCGACCAGGGCCGCGCCGGCCGCCCCACGCGCCACGCCTGGCTGGTCAGCGTCGCCGACACGCCGACGCTCTGCTTCGACGGGCTGGTGAAGTACGACCTGGAGACGGGCCGCTCGCTCACCCACCGCTTCGGCGAGGGGCGCTTCGGCTCCGAGGCCGTCTTCGTGCCGCGCGAGGGCGCCCGGGCCGAGGACGACGGCTACGTGCTCAGCTTCGTCACCGACGCCCGCGACGACACCAGCGCCGTGGTCGTGCTCGACGGCCAGGACTTCGAGGCGCCGCCGCTCTGCACCGTCGAGCTGCCGCGGCGCGTGCCGCTGGGCTTCCACGCCTGCTGGGCGCCCGCGGAGACTGCGTGAGCGTGGCCCCGTCGCCGGCCGTCTCCGTGCTCGGCGGCGCCCAGACCGACTTCGCCCGCTGCTGGTCGCGCGAGGGCCTGGGCCTGCGCGACATGATGGCCGACGCCACCTTCGCCGCGCTCGAGGCCGCCGGGCTCGAACCCGCCGACGTCCAGACGGTGCACGTGGGCAACTTCACCGCCGAGCTCTTCTCCCAGCAGGGCCAGCTCGGCGGTGTCTTCGCGTCACTGCACCCCGCCTTCGCGGGCCTGCCGGCCGCGCGCCACGAGGGCGCCTGCGCCTCGGGCAGCCTGGCCGTGCTCGCCGCCATGGCCGAGCTGGAGGCCGGGCGTTACGACGTGGCCTGCGTGGTCGGGGTCGAGGAGATGCGCAACGTCCCCGGCGCCGTCGCGGCGCAGCACCTGGGCGTCGCGGCCCTGGCCGGGCGCGAGTCGCCGCCCCCCGACGGCGCCGCCTTCGTCTGGCCGCACCAGTTCAGCCTCATCGCCGACGCCTACGCGGAGCGGTACGGCCTCGACCACGCCCACCTCCACGCGCTCGCGCGCCAGGCCATGGACAACGCCCGGCGCAATCCGCTGGCCCAGGCCCGTGACTGGCGCTTCGACCCCGAGGCCTTCAGCGACGACGATCGCCTCAACCCCATCGTCGAGGGGCGCCTCCGCAAGCAGGACTGCGGTCGGATCACCGACGGGGCCGCCGCGCTCATCCTGGCGTCGGAGCGTTTCGCGACCGCATGGCAGCGGCGCCGCGCATCTGGCGCAGGCCCGCGTGCGCGGGTGCTCGGCTGGGGTCACCGCACCGCACCCATCGCGCTGGGTGATAAGCTTGCGGCAAGCGCCGAGGGCGAGTACCTGTTTCCTCATCTGCGCGCGACCGCTGATGACGCGCGCCGCCGCGCCTCCCTCGCCTCCGTGGAGCAGGTGGACGGCCTGGAAGTCCACGACTGCTTCACCATCAGTGCCTACATGCAGATCGACCACATGGGCGTCACCGCGCCCGGCCAGAGCCACCGCGCCATCGAGCAGGGCCGACTCGCGCCCGGCGGCAGCCTCCCGCTGAACCCGGGCGGAGGCCTGCTGGGCTGCGGCCACCCGGTCGGCGCCACCGGCGTGCGCATGCTCGTGGACGCCTGGCGCCAGGTCACCGGCCGCGCCGGAGCCGCCCAGATCCCCGGGGCGCGCCGCATCCAGACGATGAACATCGGCGGCTCGGCGACCACCACCGTCAGCTTCGTCGTCGGGCGGGAGGGCTGATGGACGCCTTCATCCTCGACGCCGTCCGCACCCCGCGGGGCAAGGCCAAGGACGCCGGATCCCTGCACAAGGTGAAGCCGATCGAGCTCATCGCCGGGCTGATGCGGGCGGCCCAGGGGCGCAACGCGCTGCCCAGCGCCGAGGTGGACGACGTCATCCTCGGCTGCGTGACCGCCACCGGCGAGCAGGGCGCCAACATCGCCAAGATCGCGGCGCTCTACGCCGGCTGGAATCACCACGTCTCCGGCGTGACCATCAACCGCTTCTGCGCGTCGGGGCTCTCGGCCGTCGGCATGGCGGCCACCCAGGTCTCCACCGGCATGGCGGGGCTCGTGGTGGCGGGCGGCGTCGAGTCGCTGTCGCGGGTGCCGATGTACTCGGACGGCGGCGCCTGGTTCTCGGACCCGGACGTGGCGCGGGTCAGCGGCTTCATCAACATGGGCATCTCGGCCGATCTCATCGCCACCCTCGAGGGGTACGAGCGCGCCGAGCTGGACGCCTACGGCCTGCGCTCGCAGCAGCGCGCCCGCGCCGCGCGCGACACCAACCGCTTCCGCCGCTCGCTGGTGCCGGTCGACGACGAGGAGGGCCGCCCGCTGCTCGCCCGCGACGAGCTGATCCGCGACACGGCGTCCCTGGCCGAGCTGGCGTCCATGCCGGCGCTCTTCACGCGCATCGGCACCCAGGGCGCCAACGATCTGGCCCTGAGCCGCTACCCCGAGGCGCAGAAGATCCGCCACCTCCACCACCTGGGCACCTCGCCGTCGCTGGCCGACGGCGCCTCCCTGGTGCTGGTGGGCAACCGCGCCAAGGCCCACGCCCTGGGCTTGCGCGCCCGCGCCCGCATCCGCGCCGTCGCCAACTACTCGGTGGAGCCGGTCATCATGCTGACCGGCAACGTGGAGGCCAGCCAGCGCGCGCTGCGCCTGGCGGGCGCCGAGACCCGCGACGTCGATCTCTTCGAGGTCAACGAGTCCTTCGCCTCGGTGATGCTGCACTACATCCGCGCGCTCGACGTCGACGAGGAGCGCTTCAACGTCAACGGCGGGGCCATCGCCATGGGGCACCCGCTGGGCGCCACCGGGGGCATGCTGGTGGCCACCGTGCTCGACGAGCTGGAGCGGCGCGACAAGACCCTGGGCCTCGTGTCCATCTGCGGCGGCGCCGGCGTCGCCACCGCCATGGTCATCGAGCGCGTCTGACGGGTCGGGGAGGGCGCGGGGTGGCCTCGCGGCTCATTCTGGACGTGACGCGAGCCCCCTTCCGAGGGTATACGCCCCGGACGCTCGGGGGCCGTCTCGCTCAGGGGAGTCGGGCCCGGCCGGGCACGCGGGAGCGAGACGTTCGATGGTGAAGGACCTGATCGACAAGAGGCTCACCCACCTCCGGGCGCTGGAGGCGGAGAGCATCCACATCATCCGCGAGGTCGCGGCCGAGTTCGAGAAGCCGGTGATGCTCTACTCGATCGGCAAGGACTCGTCGGTGATGCTGCGGCTGGCCCTCAAGGCCTTCCACCCCGGCAAGCTGCCCTTCCCGCTGCTGCACATCGACACGACCTTCAAGTTCCGGGAGATGATCCGCTTCCGCGACCGGATCGCCGCCGAGCTCGGCGTGGAGCTGCTGGTACATACGAACCAGCGCGGCGTCGAGGCGGGGATGACGCCGTGGGAGCACGGCTCCAACGCCTACACCGTCGAGATGAAGACCGTCGGCCTCATCCAGGCCCTCGAGAAGTACCGCTTCGACGCCGCGTTCGGCGGGGCGCGCCGCGACGAGGAGAAGTCCCGCGCCAAGGAGCGGGTCTACTCGTTCCGCGACCGCTTCCACCAGTGGGACCCGAAGGCGCAGCGGCCCGAACTCTGGAACCTGTACAACGGGCGCATCCGCAAGGGCGAGTCGATCCGCGTGTTCCCGCTGTCGAACTGGACCGAGCTGGACGTCTGGCTCTACATCCACCTGGAGAACATCCCGATCGTGCCGCTCTACCTGGCCGCGCCGCGGCCGGTGGTCGAGCGCGAGGGCCAGCTCATCATGGTGGACGACGACCGCCTGCCGCTCGCGCCCGGCGAGACGCCCCACCTCGAGACGGTGCGCTTCCGCACCCTGGGCTGCTACCCGCTGACCGGCGCCATTCGCTCTCCGGCGACGACCCTGCCCGAGGTCATCGAGGAGATGCTCACCGCGAGCCACTCCGAGCGCCAGGGCCGCCTCATCGACTCGGACGAGGACGGCTCGATGGAGAAGAAGAAGCGCGAGGGCTATTTCTGATGAGCCACGCGGACACTCTCGACACCGACATCCACACCTTCCTCGAGCGCCACGAGCAGAAGGACCTGCTGCGCTTCGTCGCCGTCGGTTCGGTCGATGACGGCAAGTCGACGCTCATCGGCCGCCTGCTGGTGGACACGGACGCGGTCTACGACGACCAGCTCGCCGACGCCACCGAGCGCGGCGCCAGCGGCGGGCTGGACCTGGCCCGGATCACCGACGGCCTGCGCGCCGAGCGCGAGCAGGGCATCACCATCGACGTGGCCTACCGCTACTTCACCACGTCGACGCGCAAGTTCATCATCGCCGACACCCCCGGCCACATCCAGTACACGCGGAACATGGCCACCGGCGCGTCCACCGCCGACCTGGCCATCATCCTCATCGACGCCCGCCTCGGCGTGCTGCAGCAGTCCCGCCGCCACGCCTTCATCGCGTCGTTGCTGGGCATCCCCTACCTGATCGTGGCGGTCAACAAGATGGATCTGGTCGACTTCGACCAGGACGTCTACGAGCGTATCCGCGACGAGTTCCAGGCCTTCGCGTCGCGGCTCAGCTTCGCCGAGGTGCGCTTCCTGCCCATCAGCGCGCTCATGGGCGACAACGTGGTGCACCGCTCGGAGAAGACGCCCTGGTACGGCGGCGGCTCGATGCTGGACATCCTCCAGACGGTGGACCTGCGCGCCAGCCGCAACCTGGAAGTGTTCCGCTACCCCGTGCAGTACGTGGTGCGGCCGCACCTGGACTACCGCGGGTTCGCCGCCCAGATCGTCTCGGGCGTCGTGAAGAAGGGCGACCCGGTCGTGGTGCTGCCCTCGGGCACCACCAGCCGCGTCCGCGCCATCGACACCTACGACGGCGAGCTGAGCGAGGCCTTCGCGCCCCAGTCGGTGGTCCTGCGCCTGGAGGACGAGGTCGACGTGAGCCGCGGCGACGTGCTGGCCCACCCGCACGACACCCCGCGCGTCTCCCACGGCTTCGACGCGATGGTGGTGTGGATGAGCGCGACGCCGCTCGACACCGGCAAGTCGTACCTGCTCAAGCACGGCGCGCGGTACCTGACCGGCTGGCTCGAGGAGGTCCGCTACGACGTGGACCTGGACACGCTGGACGAGCGCAGCGAGGCCGAGACCCTCGGACTCAACGCCATCGGGCGGGTCGCCGTGCGGGTCAGCCGCCCGCTGGTCTTCGACGCCTACGACGACAACCGGGCGATGGGCGCCTTCATCGTCATCGACTCGATGACCAACAACACCGTCGGCGCCGGCATGATCTGCCGCACCGACGGCCGGGAGAGCGCCGCCGAGGCCCGGCTGGCCGAGCTGCCCAAGAGCGGGGTGAGCGCCGGGGAGCGGGCCGCGCGCTTCGGGCACCCGGGCGTGCTGGTCTGGCTGGCTGGAGGCGAGGGCGACGCGGCGGCCGGGCTGGCCTACGCGATGGAGCGGCGGCTCTTCGACCGCGGCTGCGCGGTGCACGTCATCGACGGCGGCGCCCAGGGAGAGAGCCTCGCCGAGGTGGCGCGCCACCTGGTCGACGCCGGGCTGGTAGCGCTGTGCATCGCGCCGGTCGAGGGCCCGGACGCGAGCGCGCTGGCCGAGAGCCTGGGTGAGCGGACCGTGCTGCGGGTGGCCTGCGCCGACGGTGCCGAGGCCGGCGCCGACGCCGTCCGGGCACCGACGGATCTGGAGCCGGAGCAGGCGGCCGAGCAGGTGATCGCCGCGCTCGAGGCCCGCGGGACGAAGCTCGGCGGCTGACAGCGGCGCTCGAGGCCCGCGGGACGAAGCTCGGCGGCTGACAGCGGCGCTCGAGGCCCGCGGGACGAAGCTCGGCGGCTGAGAGGCGGCCCGCGGCGCCGCGGGCCGCCCCCTACTCGCCAGTGTCGGCGTCCTCCATCCGCGTGCGCAGGAAGTGGCTGAAGATGCCCGGCACGCCCAGCTCGTCGACCACCTGGTAGTCGGCGGCGAAACCCGGCCGCACGGTCTGGCGGTCGCCCGGGCCCCGGTAGCGGACGATCCGCGTGGTCAGCATCACGACGTGGTGGCGGCCCGCGTGCAGCACCGGGAGGCGGATGTTCACCCGATCGCCGATCTTGGGCAGCGGGCCGTCGGTCTCGACGTAGAGCCCGGCGCGGCTGACGTTGACCGACCGGCCCAGGTGGGACTCGCGCCCCAGGAAGTAGGTCACCGGGGTGGAGACGTCCACCCGGGGGCGGCGGCGTCGCTCGTCCTCCGGGGGAGTGACAGGGGCCGCCGGCGCGGCGGCACTATGTTGCGGTGCAGCATTCGCGGTCGCTCCCGACGGACGCGCCGCGGGGGGCGGGCTGGGAGCCGGCGGCTGGGGTGGCGGCGACTGGGGCGCCGGCGGTCCGGGAGGCGGCGAGGGGCGCGCCAGATCCGGGCGCGCGCCCGTGCCCCAGGGCAGCGGCTGGGTGCGCGTGCTCTCCGGCTCGCGTCGCACGGCGTGGCGCGAGGTCACCACCCGCACCTTGCGCTCGACCTGGCGGCGCGGCGCGGGTGGGGCGTCCGGGGTGGCGCCGGTGCTCGACGACGCGATGGGCACCCGGACGGGGCGCCCGAAGGCCTCTCGCAGCCGCGACAGCGAGCTGGAGGGGCGCACGTTGCGGGAGTCGGGCGGCGCCTCGGGGGCCCGCTGCCGGAAGGTGTACCAGTAGAGATCGCCCGAGGCCTCGATGGGCGGCGCCACGATCTGGAGGATGTGCTGCAGGAAGTGCTTCAGCGGCAACGGCGAGGCCTTGGACAACGCGCTGGTCCAGGTCAGGCCCAGGCCCACGGCCGGGTCGTCGTCGTTGCGCCGCTCCACCCGCCGGGTCACCACCGCGCGCAGCGTGAGGTCGGCCACGCGGCCCTCGGCGAGCAGGATCTGCACGCGCACCTCCTCGCCGATACGGAAGGAGGGCTCGCAGGCCACGAACGAGCCCACCGAGCTGATGTCGACGGTGTGCCCGTCCACGTGGTGTTGGGGGCCGGAGAGGCGCACCGCCATGCGGAAGGAGCGCTGTCGGACGACTGGAGTCTCTCGGTAGTTCCCGCTCATGCAGCAAATGACCTGTGTGCGAGGCGACGGCGCAGGGTCGCCGTCGTGTCGCATTGCAGCATCCCCCGCGCGTCGCCTTGCATCCCGTGCGGGATACAGGGCGCCGTTGGTGACGTGGAAGATCGTATGCGTGCAGGGTACCATACCGTGTCGTCGCGGCTACACCCGCGCACACGATGGCCGATTCGGGCCGCGGCGCCATGCAGGCAGGGCCGGCGCAGCGCAGGGATCACAATCGGCGCCGCCCCCAGCTCGAGCGCGAGGAGTAGACCGAGGATGAGCGACTCTGCGGAAGGGCTCCGGCGTCCTGATCTCAGCGATGGGACCTTCTGTCTGGAGCTGCCGCACCACGGGATCTGGATCGTCGACGAGCACGATCGCACCGTGGCGATGAACGCCGCGATGCGTGATCTGCTGGGCCTGGGCGAGACCCCGGCGGGCCGCCCGGCGCGCGAGTTCTTCGCACGCGACGAGCGCAGCGCCATCGAGGAGCGTCAGGCGCTGCGCGCGTTCGGCGTCTCCGATGAGTACGAGACGCGGCTGCTGACGCCGGACGGCCTCGAGCTTCCCGTGCTGGTGTCGGCGTCGCCGCGCTTCGACGGCGAGGGCGGCTACGTCGGCACGGTCTGCGTCGTGCGCGATCTGCGCGTCGAGAAGACGGTACAGGCGGCGATCTCCGAGCGCATGGGCTACGAGTTCGTGCGCGGGCACGAGCAGCAGCTCGGCCGCTACCTGACCACCGGGCTGGCCCACGCCCTCAACACCTCGCTGCAGGCCATCGTCGGCTACTCGGACATCGCCCAGGCCACCTCCGAGGTGCCCGAGGCCCTGGCGCAGCCCATCGCCAAGATGCACGAGGCGGCGGTGGTCTGTTCGAAGCTGGTGGCCAACCTGCTCTCGCTGGCCCACCTGGGCGACGAGAGCCCGAAGACCGTGGACCTGGTGGAGGTCATCGACGAGGCGCTGGCCAGCCGCGAGGTCTATCTGCCGGCGAACAACGTGGTGGTCACCCGCGACTACCCCGAGGATCCCGTGCGGGTCTGGGCCGAGCCGGCGCGCCTGCGGCGGGCGATCTCGCACCTCGTCAACAACGCCTGCGAGATAGCGCTGGTGGGCGGCGGCGGCTCCCTGGGCGTCAGCATCGGGCTGGACGTGCCCGGCGCCGAGAGCTGCATCGAGATCCGGCTCAGCGGCCACCAGTTCCCGGCGTCGCTGGTCGGGCTCGCGGCCGCCGACATCCGACCGGGCCTCGATCCGCTGACCATGAGTCACGCGGTGGCCATGGCCATCGTCTCGGACCTGGGCGGCGCGGTCGAGGTGACCAACGACGACGAGGGCAGCGCGGTGATGGTGTGGCTGCCGACCACCCTGACCCTGCCGCGGCGCCAGCCCGACAGCCTCGGCGCCGCCACGCCGGTGCCCGCGACCGACGGCGCGGTGCCGCAGATCCTGGTCATCGACGACGAGCCCTTCGTGCTGGAGCTCAACCGCGAGGCCCTGGAGGAGTTCGGCGACATCGAGACCGCCGACGGCGCCGACACGGCGCTGAGTCTCCTGACCGACAAGCACTTCGACCTGATCATCTCCGACCTGCGCATGCCCGGCGCGCTGGACGGCATCGGGCTCTACCGCTGGCTCAGCGCCGAGCACCCCGAGATGGTCGAGCGTATCGTGTTCACCACGGCCGACACGCTGAGCCCGCAAGCCCAGGACTTCCTGGTGTCGTCAGGGCGGCCCTTCATCAAGAAGCCCTACAACATCAGGCAGTATCAGGCCTTCGTCGCGCGGCTGCTGGGACGCTGAGAGGGTGTTCCCATGCTCGGACCGAGCCTGGTGCCAGCGACGTGTTTTCAGGTGCTTCCGAGCCGAGGGCGCATGCCGCGAGCATGAAACCGAGGCTCGGATGTGCCTGGAAACACATGAGCCAGCCAGGCGACGGGAGAGTATGGGAACACCCTCTAGGTCGCCGGCGCGGGCTGCCGCGCCAGGGCCTCGAGGCGCTTGACCACCCCGCGCGGCGGCAGCCCCGTCGGGTTCAGGTCCTCGTCGGTCTTGCGGTCGCTCTCGCGCCACGCTCGCGTCGCCTCGTGCACGGCCTCGGTCCAGGTCGTCATCGCCTCGCGGGTGGTGCCCGGGCCGATGCGCAGCGCGAAGGCGGTGGTGGGGGTCGGCTCCGGCGGCGCCGCCTGGCTCCACGCCACCGCGCCGACCAGCCGGATGCGCTGCGGGTCACCGGGCCCGTGCCCCAGCTCCACGTCCAGGGCCACCCTGGCGCCGAAGCCGGGCGGGCGGCCCAGGCTCACGACGAAGCAGCGCAGCCCGTCCTCGGTGGCGCGGTAGGCCACGCCGCGGAAGGGGATGCCGTCGAGCCGCGCGACCAGGGGGATGCGCAGCGGCACGGTCTCGGCCAGCATCAGGCGGCTCACCGGCGGGGGTTCGGCGTGCGCGTACGCGGACTCGGCGGCGGGCTCGGGGTCGCCCTCGGGTTCGCGCGCGGGCGCCTCCTGGGCGTCAGGCGGCGGCTCGGCGTCGTGGGCGATGTAGCCGTGGTGGGCGGCGAGGGTGTCGCGGATGTGCGGCGGCAGCGGTGCCACGCTCCCGGGGGCGGGGAGCTCGTACACCGTGCCCGCGGCGGTCGCGCGGAACTGCCGCCCCAGCACGCGCTCGTCCGGGAGGAAGCGGTGCAGGAAGGTGACCAGGAAGTCCTCGTCGGTGGGCGCGAAGAGCCGGTGGACGGTCACCGTGACGTGGGTGAGGCCCTCGACCCGCCAGGCGCTGGTGATGCGCCCCTGGAGCTGCACGGTCCCCAGCGGCCGCTCCTCGGTCTGCAGCACCACCCGGACCTCGGTGGCCGGCGCGGGGATCTGGTCCAGCGCCAGGCGAAGGTCGCGCCCTTCCAGCGCCTCGATGCGCGCCTGGGTCTTCGCGAGCCGCCCCACGAACAGGGCGGGCATCCCCGTCAGGGTCTCGGCGACCAGCATCTGCCCAGGCTCCGTCTCGGTGGGACGGCGCGGTGGCCTCCGCGGCACCGCGTCATGGTCAGCGACCAGTATAGCGCTCGGTCCCGGAGGCTGTTGAGCTATTCGGTCGGCGCCCGGTGACGGTGCAGTGATTCCAGCCACTTGCGCGATGTGGGCGCGCCCGCGGCAGGCGGCCGACGCGCGGAAGTGCCTGGAAAGACATCGCTGGCGCGTCGCTGGGACCGGACACGGGGACCTCCTCCCGGTCAGCGGCCGGTATAGCGCCCCGCGCGCCCGGACAGCCACGCAGAGACGGCCTCGGCGAAGTCTCGGCTGGTGAGCGACTCGGCGAGCTGGGCCGCGTCGCCCGCCGACGGGTCCTCGCCCGCCGCCAGCGCTCGCAGCGACCGGACGACGCCGCGCACCGCCAGGGGAGGGCGCGCGACCATGGCGCGAGCCAGCTCCAGCGCCTCGGCGTCGGGGTCCTCGGCGAGGCTGACCACGCCGGCGGGGAGCGCGCTGGCGGGCTGCGGCTGGCCGGTGAGCGCCATGCGGGCGGCGAGGCCGGGTCCCACGGCGCGGACGAGGCGGGGCAGGATCCCGAAGCCCAGGGTCATGCCGCGCTCGACCTCGGGGAAGGCCAGCGACGCGTCGGGCGACGCCACGCGCAGGTCGGCCGCGACGAAGAGGCAGGCGCCGGCGCCGATGATGCGCCCGCGGGCCGAGACGATGGTGGGGACCGGCAGGTTGGCGAAGGCGTCGATGACCGCCTGACCGAGCGCGGCGACCTCCTGGAGGGCGCCCACGCCCTGGGCGACGCGTCGGGCGAGCTCGGGGTCGCGGAGGTCGACCCCGTGGCTGAAGTCGGGGCCCTCGGCGCCGATCCAGACCGCCCGCAGCGTGGGGTCGGCGCTCAGGGAGTCGGCCAGGGCGCCGAGCCGGGTCAGCAGCGCGATGTCGAAGCGGTTGCCCGGCGGGCGACACAGCCAGACGCGGGCGAGCTCGCCGTCACGCTCGAGGCGGACGCCCGCTTCGGTGGGGGGAGGCGGTGAGGGCATGAGGGGCTCCTGGGGCGGCGGACCCCGGGGGGAGGGTGGCCCGGCTGCGGCCCACCGTCGAGGCCTCGGTCGGCGGGCAGGGGCTCGCCAGGATCGAGGCAGCGATCGTGGAGGGATCGTGCGAGATCGGTCAATGGTAGCAAGGGAGATGGCCCGTCGCCCGGGCTCCGCGATCCGCCGGCGGCGCTGGGGACCGGTCGGAGGGCTCCCGACGGCGGCGCGGCGGCGCAGGCTTGCAAGTGGCTTTGATCACACGTGTTTTTCCGCCGATCGATCCGCGGCATCGCCCGGCGCGATCGGGGAGGAAATCGGACAACCCGAAAACCCCATGGTACCTGCCGCTCACCGCTCGCCTGGCGCCCCCGCCGGGCCTGCTCTTCCGCCTGTCGAGAGAGTCCGATGTCCTGGCGAATCACCACCCGCTCACTGCTCACGGTCGCGTCCCTGGTCGGCCTCGCCGCGGCCGTGGCCTGTGACGGCGGCGACCAGGTCGAGCGCTCCGGCCTCGAGTCCCGCGGCCCCGAGGGCGCCCAGGCATGGCTGGACGCCCCGGCCCCCGGCCCGGCCTTCGCGACCCTCTCCGACGAAGCCGCCGCCTCGCTGCTCGAGCCCGCGGAGCCCGCCGCCGCCGCGCCCACGTCCGCGCCAGCCGGCTCGCCGACGCCGCTGAGCGACCGCCTCGAGCGCCCCTCCTGCGCCGAGCCCCAGCCCACCTCGAAGATCCGCCTCGCGCTGAGCCTGGACGCCAGCGCCGAGCTGGCCCGCGGCGCCTTCGACCCGCTCGCTCCCTGGCACACCGCCCAGGCGGGCGTGCCCATGGTCGTCTACGGCCCGTCGTCCGCCTGCGTCGGGCTGGACCTCTACCTGCGCCGCGTCGACGCCGACGCCTGGGCCTGGTGGCTGGTCGTCGACGGGCGCTACCTGCGCGACGGCGTCTACGGCCTGCCCACCACCATCGGCACCGGCAGCCTGCGCTTCGACGCCGCCGGCGACCTCATCGCCGAACACGGCGGCCAGCTCAGCGTCGCGCCCGCCTCGCCGCAGCGCCCCTGGAGCCTGCAGCTCGACTTCACCGACACCTTCCTCGCGCCGGGCCCTTCGCAGGCCGAGCGCGTGCTCTTCGACGGGTGCTACGAGACCGGCGCCGAAGCCTGTCTCTGAACGCCTTCGGGGCCGCGGTCCATCCTCCCCCGGACCGCGGCCCCTACTTATCCCCGCCCGTGTAGCGGATAGACGATCCGTCGGCTCCGGGTGCTTTCGGGCGCCTCGGCGTCCCAGGACCGCTGCGGCACACCCCTTGGTCTGCCTCGGGTGCTGGAAACGGCTTCGCTTCGCCAAGCCTCGCCGAATCACCGCGAAAGCACCTCGGATCCACCGGGTTCCCTACTGGAGGCAGACCTCGTAGGCCGAGTTCCAGGTCGGGTTGAGCGGGAAGATGGTGATGCCCTCGTAGCAGTCGCCGCCCACGCCGTAGCCCGTGAACTCGGCGACGGGCGTGCCGCTGTCGAAGTAGGTGAAGGTCAGGCTGTCCGGCGTCGGCTGGCTCCAGATCCCCGTGTAGGTGCTGCCGAAGATCGGCGAGGTGACGGTGCCGCCGGCCTCCAGCACGATGTCGTGGGACATGGTCGAGCCGGGGCTCACGACGCACTCGTAGAAGCCGGTGAGGTCGCGCCCGGTGCAGTGCTCGTTGTGGGCGGCGCGGGGGGCGCCCACGGGCGTCGCGACGTAGCTCACCGCGGGCGTGAACGAGTCGTCGTTGTTGCCCCGGTTGGGCTCGTTGGTCGTGGTGGACGCGCTCGCCTCGAAGCTCAGCGGCACCACGCTCACCGGCAGCGCGATGCTGAACGAGACCGACTTGCTCTTGGACCGCTTCACGGTGCCCAGGTTGCAGGTCAGCCGCGTGCCCGCGAGGCTGCAGCCGTTGCTGAAGGAGCCCACCAGCCCCATCACCTGGATGGTGGGGCTGGTGTGGGTCTGGGGCAGCTCGATCTCGAGCCTCACCGCGTCGGCGTTCCGGTTGCCGACGTTGCTGACGCTGACCGTGTAGGTGGTGTCGACGTAGACCCCGACGCTCGCCGGGCCGCTGATGCCGACGGTGAGATCCGGTCTGGACGCCGCCTGGGCGGCCGGAGCGAGGAGCAGCATTCCGAGCATGGCGATCGTGCGCTGAAGCATGATGGATCCTTTGGTTGTTTCCCCCGGGCGGGCTTGCCCGACCTGACGAGCTTCGGGCGGATGGCCAGGGAAGACAGCCTCCCCGATTTTGGGGGGCGCCCGGTGGTGGTGGGGCTGGGGGGCGGGCGTGCCGCCATCTTGACACTGAACATGCGTTGCGTGCATCGTGAGGCCTGAACGAATGTCCCGTGGTGCCCGATGGTCAGCGTCAACCGACTTCGCGATGTGTTCGTGGCCGATCTCCTCGTCCAGACGCCGGACGAGCGGGTCGGCGGCTTCGATCGCTCCAGGATCGCCGGGCGCTTGAGTGAGCTGTCGGGCGCCGGCGCGCTGACGATCGCGGTGACCCTGGTGCTGGAGGCGCAGCGGGCGAGCGAGCCGGTGGCCTGGATCATGGTGGGCGGTGACGGCCCGAACCCGCCGGACGTGGCGGCGGCGGGGGTGGATCTGGCGGCCTTGCCCTTCCTGCGGGTGGACGGCCCGATGCAGGCGCTGGCCGCGGCCAATCGCCTGGCCCGCTCGGGGGCCTTCGGGCTGCTGGTCATCGACCTGACGAGCTGCGCCACCCAGGACGGCCTGCGCCTGCCCACCCGCACCCTCTCGCGTCTGGTGGCCCTGGCCCAGGGCCACCAGATGGGAGTGCTCTTCCTGACCCGGAAGGCCGCCAGCCAGCCCTCCCTCGACTCCCTGATCTCCCTCCGCGCCGTCATCGAACGCCGCATCGACCACGGCCGGGTCACCCTCCGCCTCGAGACCATCAAGGACAAGCGCCACGGACCCGGCCCCCTGTGTGAGAGGGATTATCGGGCGCCCATATCCATGGTGGGTATTTCGGCCGAGGCACCGCCTGAGGCGGCTACGGCCACCGCTGAGGGCAGCGCTCCCTCGCGTCAGGCCTGCGACGGGCTGGAGCCCGACTCGGCCTGCGCTCGGTCGCGCCACCCTCAGCGGCGGCCTCGCTCGCCTCATTCGGCGCCTCTACATCGGTGGGGGGCGTTTGGGGGTGGTGCCGGTTTCGGGGGCGGTCCCGGCCTCGGTCCCGGCCTCGGTCTCGGCCTCGGCCCCGGCCTCGGCCTCGGCCTCGGTCTCGGCCTCAGTCCCGGCCTCAGAGTCGGCCTCAGGTCAGTCTCGGCCTCAGTCCAGCCTCAGGATCAGTCTCGGCCTCCGTCTCGGTCTCAGAGTCAGTCCCGGCCTCAGTCTCGGCCTCAGTCTCAGAGTCGGTCTCGGCCTCAGTCTCGGTCCCGGCCTCGGTCCCGGCCTCGGTCCCGGTCCCGGCCTCGGTCTCAGTCCCGGCCTCGGTCCCGGCCCCGGCCTCGGTCCCGGCCTCGGTCTCGGTCTCGGTCTCGGAGTCGGTCTCGGCCTCGGTCTCGGCCCCGGTCCCGGCCTCGGTCCCGGCCTCGGTCTCGGCCCCGACCTCGGTTCTGACTGTGTCGATGGCCGAGGCGGCGAGCGAGGGCGTCGTGGGCAAGGAGCGAGGGAGGGCGCACGGAGGCGGGCTTCAGGCCCGCCGCACACGCGACCCGACCGAGCGACGCAGTCCCACGGCGTCCGCAGCCGCCGCCTCGGTCATCGACGGCGTCGTGATTCCGTTGCATGGCCATGTCCGATGAGGCCCGGCGGGTCGCTTGCGTGCATGTGCCGGCGTTGCCTTTGCAGCTCTTGCGCCGGCGGCATCCGGAGTGGGCCGGTGTGCCGGCGGTGGTGGTGGAGGCGGACACCCCGCTGGGGAGGGTGCTGTGGCTGAACGAGGCGGCGCATCGCGAGGGGATCCTGCGCGGGATGCGCTACGCGGAGGCGCTGTCGCTGGCTCGCGGGCTGCGGGCGGGGGTGGTGTCGCCGCTGGACGTGGAGCGAGGGCAGGGCGAGCTGCTCGGAGCGCTACGGCGCTTCAGCCCGCATATCGAGAAGGACGAGGGGGCGCCGGGCACCTTCTGGCTCGACGTGGCCGGGATGGGGGCGGTGTTCCCCAGCCTGCCCGAGCTGGGGCGTCTGCTGGGCGAGGCCATGGGGGCGCTGGGCTTCGAGGCGTCGGTGGCCATCGGTTTCCGGCGCTTCGCGACCCGGGCGCTGGCGGCGGAGCATGGCGGGCTGACGCTGCACGACGACCCGGAGGCCGAGCTGGAGGCCGCCTGGCAGGTGCCGCTGTCACGGCTGGGCATCGACCCGGAGCTGCGCGACGCCCTGTCGCGGCTGGGGATCACCCGGGTGGGGCAGCTCCAGAGGCTGCCGGAGCGGGGGCTGCGGGAGCGCTTCGGGGCGGAGGCGGCGCGGCTGCGGCGCGCGGTGATGGGGGAGGAGGGGCTGCCGCGGCCCTCGATCGAGGAGACCGCGCCGGTCAGCGCCACGCGGGAGCTGCTGGCGCCGGTGGCGGCGACGACGGAGCTGCTCTTCACGGTGAAGGGGATGCTCTCCGGGCTGCTGCGGCAGCTCGAGGAGCGGGCCGAGGCGCTGGTGGCGCTGCACCTGGAGATGGTGCTCGATCATGCGCCGGCGTGTCGGGCGACGGTGCGGCCGGCGGACCCGACCCTCGACGAGGAGCAGCTCCTCGAGCTGGTGCACCTGAAGCTCTCGGCGCTGTCGCTGGCGGCGGGCGTCGAGGAGCTGCGCGTCACCGCCGAGGGGACGCGCACGGCCTGGGAGCAGACGGGGCTCTTCACCCGGCAGCCGCGACGGGACCTGGCGGCGGCGAACCGGGCGCTGGCGCGGGTGCGGGCGGAGCTGGGTGACCGGGTGGTGGTGTGCGCCCGGCTGAGGGAGGGGCACCTGCCCGAGGCGCGCTTCCGCTGGGAGCCGCTGGCTCGGCTGGGGGCGGCCCGCCCGCGCTTCGAGGGGGACGCGGTGGCGGTGCGGCGGCTCCTGTGGCGGTCGCAGCCCTTGCGCTCGCCCGAGCGGCATCTGCGCAACGACGGGTGGCTGCCGGGCACCCTGAGCCAGGGGGCGGTGGTCCGGATGGTGGGACCCTACGTCATCTCGGGGGGCTGGTGGCACCAGGAGGTGCACCGCGACTACCACTTCATCGAGACGAAGAGCGGGGAGGTGCTCTGGGCCTACTACGATCGACGGCGGCGGCGCTGGCGCCTGCAGGGGACGCTGGAGTGACAGGGGCAGCGAGAACAGCAGCCGGCCGGCCTCGACCGCCCCAAGGGCCGCCTCCGCCGCCCAGCCGCCTGCGACACCCCACCAGGCATGTCTCGGCGTCCGGTCGACGGATCCGCCGGTGGGGGCGATCCGACCCGGCCCATGTTCTCGCTGACCCTGTGAGGGGGCGTCGCACCAGACTCCCGCTGCCCGGGGCGGCGCCATGAACTACGTCCCGCTGTGGTGTCGCAGCAACTACTCCTTCCTCGAGGGGGCCAGCCACCCTGACGAGCTGGTGCAGGCGGCGGCGGAGTTGGGCCTGCCGGCGCTGGGGCTGACCGATCGGGACGGCGTCTATGGAGTGGTGCGGGCGCACGTGAAGGCGCGCGAGCTGGGGCTTCGGCTGGTGCTGGGCTCGGAGCTGAGCGTCGACGACGGCACCACGGTGGTGCTGCTGGCGATGGACCGCGGTGGCTGGGCCAGCCTGTGCCGGCTCATCACGCGTGGGAGGCTGCGCTCGGACAAGGGGCAGTGCCGGGTGAGCTGGGAGGAGGTGTGCGAGCACGCGGACGGCCTCATCGCGTTGTGGGGCGGCGAGCAGGGCCTGCTGGCCGCCGAGGCCGATCCGGGGCCGGTGGGCTGGGCGCTGCGCGAGGCCTACGGCGACCGGCTCTACGCCATGGTGACGCGCCACCGGAGAGAGGACGACGCCCTGCGCGAGGCGCGGGTGCGCGCGCGGGCAGCGCGGCTTTCGCTCCCGCTGGTGGCGTCCACCGAGGTGCTCTATCACACCCTGGCGCGGCGCCCGTTGCAGGACGTGCTCACCTGCATCCGGCACGGGGTCAGCCTCCACGAGGCGGGCTGCCTCACCCGCCCCAACGCCGAGCACTACTTGCGCGCGCCGCGGGCCTTCGAGGCGCTCTTTCGGGACCTCCCCGACGCGGTGGCGCGCACCCTGGAGGTGGCCAGCCGCTGCCGCTTCGAGCTGGGACAGGTCGAGTACCGCTACCCGTCGGAGGCGCTGCCCGACGGGACCACCTCGGCCCGATGGCTGCGCGAGCTGACCTTCGAGGGGGCGCGCCAGCGATACGGCGGCGAGGTGCCGGCCGACGTGCGGGCGCAGCTCGAGCGCGAGCTGGAGGTGATCGACGAGCTGGACTACCCCGGCTACTTCCTGACGATGCACCACATCGTCGAGTTCTGCCGGGCCGAGGACATCCTGTGCCAGGGGCGCGGCTCGGCGGCCAACTCGGCGGTCTGCTTCTGCCTGGGCATCACCGCGGTGGACCCGGTGCGGATGAACCTGCTCTTCGAGCGCTTCATCTCGCGCGAGCGGGCCGAGCCGCCCGACATCGACCTGGACATCGAGCACGAGCGTCGGGAGGAGGTGATCCAGCACGTCTACGAGGCCTACGGTCGCGACCGCGCGGCCATGGTGGCCAACGTCATCCGCTACCGCGCGAAGTCGGCGGTGCGCGAGGTGGGCAAGGCCCTGGCCATCCCCGAGACCAGCCTGGATCGGCTGTCGAAGCTGTGCGGCTGGTGGACCGCGCCCGACGCCGAGACCCTGCGCTCGGCGGGCCTGGACCCCGAGCAGCGCAGCCACCAGCTCCTGCTCAGCCTGGTCCCGGAGATCCTGGACTTCCCGCGGCACCTGTCGATCCACCCCGGCGGCTTCCTGCTGGGGCACGCGCCGGTGCACGATCTCGTCCCCATCGAGAACGCGTCGATGGAGGCGCGCACGGTCATCCAGTGGGACAAGGAGGATGTGGAGGCGTTGGGCCTCTTCAAGGTGGATCTCCTGGGCCTGGGCGCCCTGACCCAGCTCCACCGCACCTTCGACCTGCTGCGCGAGCGTTCGGGGGTCACGCTGGACATGGCGTCGATCCCTCCCGACGACCCGGCGACCTACGACATGATCTGCAGGGCCGACACCGTGGGCGTCTTCCAGATCGAGAGCCGGGCGCAGATGTCGATGCTGCCGCGGCTTCAGCCGCGCACCTTCTACGACCTGGTCATCGAGGTGAGCATCGTGCGTCCGGGGCCCATCTCCGGTGGCATGGTGCACCCCTTCCTGCGACGGCGGCGCGGCGAGGAGCCGGTGACCTACCCCCACCCGGTGCTGGAGCCGGTGCTGCGAAAGACCCTGGGCGTGCCGCTCTTCCAGGAGCAGGTGATGAAGCTGGCGGTGGTGGCCGCCGACTACACCGCCGGCGAGGCCGACCAGCTACGCCGCGACATGGCCGCCTGGCGTCGCTCGGGCGCCATCGAGAAGCACCGCGTGCGCCTGGTGTCGCGGATGATGGCCAAGGGCATCCCCGAGGAGTTCGCCGAGCGCGTCTTCGAACAGATCCGCGGCTTCGGCGAGTACGGCTTCCCCGAGAGCCACGCCGCCAGCTTCGCCCTCATCAGCTACGCCACCTCCTACCTCCGAGCCCACCACCCCGCCGAGTTCCTCTGCGGCCTGCTCAACGCCCAACCCATGGGCTTCTACGCCCCCGCCACCCTGGTCCACGATGCCCAGCGCCGCGGTGTGGTCGTACGGCCTATCTGTATCGTAAGCAGCGAATGGGATTGCACTTTGGCCGAGGCACCGCCTGAGGCGGCTACGGCCACCGCTGACGACGCCGCTCCCTCGGGTCAGCCCTGCGACGGCGGACCGGCCGAGGCACCGCCTGAGTCGGCTGCGGCCGCCGCTGACGCCGCCGCTCCCTCGCGTCGGGCCTGCGACGGGCCTGGGGCCCGACTCGGCCCGCGCTCGGTCGCGTCGCCGTCAGCGGCGGCCTCGCTCGCCTCAATCGGCGCCTCTACATCGATGGGGGGCTGGGGCTCGGACTCGGGGGTGGCTGCAGGCTTGGGCTGGGGCTCAGACTCGGTGGCGGCGTCGGTCTCGGCCTCGGTCTCGGCCTCGGTCTCGGCACCGGCCCCGGCCTCGGTCTCGGCCCCGGCCTCGGTCTCGGCCTCGGTCCCGGCCCCGGTCTCGGCCTCAGTCTGACCAGTCTCGCCTCGTCTCGGCCTCGCCTCAGTCTCGGCCCCAGTCTCGGCCCCGGCCCCGGCCCCGGCCTCGGTCTCGGCCCCGGCCCCGGACTCGGCCCCGTCCCCGGCCCCGGCCCCCGCCCCGGCCGGGCCGGGGACGACCAGCCCCATGTAGAGGCGCCGGCAGCGGCGAGCGAGCGCGCCGTGGGCAAGAAGCGAGGGAGGGCGCACGGAGGCGGGCTCCAGGCCCGCCGCACACGCGACCCGACCGAGCGACGCCGCCCACGGCGTGCGTAGCCGACGCTGACGGTGCCTCGGCCGCTGACGGTGCCTCGGCCGTCAGAATGGGGCTGCGTTTTGTAAAAGGGCTCGGCGCTCGTGAGCGTGAGCGCATCGAGGCGGCTCGGCGCGAGGGGCCTTTTCGCAGCTTGGAGGATCTGGTGCGGCGGGCGGACCTGGGGGAGCGGGCGCTGGGGCAGCTCGCCGAGGCGGGGGCGTTGGCGGCCTTCGGGGTGGACCGGCGCGAGGCGCTGTGGAAGGTGACGCGGTTGGCGCGGCAGACGCCGATCCCCTTGCCCCTCGACGATCCCGAGCCGGAGGTCGAGCTGGATCCGCTGGACGCCCTCTCGGTGATCGCCTGGGACTACCGGACGGCCGACCACAGCCCGCGGGGTCACCTGCTGGGGCCGCTGCGGGGTCACCTGGCGCAGCAGCGGCTGCCGACCGCCGTCGATCTGAACCAGCTCCGCGACGGGGCGCGGACGCGTTACGTGGGGCTGGTGATCTGCCGGCAGCGCCCGGGGACGGCGGGCGGCGTCGTCTTCATGACCCTCGAGGACGAGACCGGCTTCGTGAACCTGGTGGTGTGGGAGCAGGTCTTCGAGCGTCACCGCGTGCTGGCGAAGACCGAGCCCTTCCTGGGGGTGACCGGCAAGGTCCAGGCCCAGGAGGGGGTGGTGCACCTCATCGCCGAGCACCTCTGGCGCCCGATCCTGCCGCTGCGCGCCGAGCGCACGCGCAGCCGGGACTTCCACTGAGAGGGGTCGCGCGGACCGCTGACGGCCGACCGGGACCGGCCGGTCGACGGGGCCGTCTCGCCGCCGAACCTGTGACCCCGCGCCGGGGTCGGGGAGGCCCTACTCGCAGGTCACCGGCTTCTTCGGCATGCGGGTCGCCGAGAAGTTGGCGATGAGATCGAAGGCCTCCTCGCCGAGGATCGCCGTGCAGTTGGCGGTGGGCTGCACCCCCGCGAGCTGGGTGGCCAGCGGCTTGCCGCCGACCGGACAGCCCTGGCACGGCCCGTCCGCCTGGACGTCGCCGGGGCCCGTCGAGCCCACGCACTTGCCGATGCAGGAGCAGAGCTTGGTCGCCTCGGCCATGCTGAGGCAGCCGTTGAGCCGGCCGGCGGCGCGCTTGCCATCGGGCGACAGCGTCATGGTGAACTGGATCGCGCGCAGCGGCACCGCGTCGGGGGTGGGGTCGGAGGTGCAGTTGAAGGGCACGCCCGTGTCGTCCTCGGCGTAGATGAAGACCCGCTGGTCGGGGCCGAGCTGAACGGTGCCGATGTCGCCGAGGCCCGACGAGTCGGGCATGTCGACGATGCAGGGATCCTCCTCGGTCGGGGGCCCGCCTTCGGCGCCCACGAAGGGGATCTTGTCGCCGCCGTCGACGACGAAGCTGCCCTCGACGACCGGCGAGTCGCTGCTGGGCTCGTTGCACATGTCGCTGATCGAGGTGCCGACGCCCGAGTGGAGCTGCAGCGAGAGCTGCCCGTCGCCGACGTTGCGGCCGACCACGTCGAAGAGCACGTTCAGCTTGTGGGCCGTGATGTCGGCCGTCCACGCGCGGCCGAGGAACTGGGTCTGGAAGCCGTCGGGGCCGACGCTGCCCAGGGTCTCGATGCGGATGCAGTCGACCAGGAAGCTCTCGGAGGTGGGATCGACCGTGATCTCCTCCTGCACGTCCGGCGCCGCGTCACCCGAGCCCGCGGTGAAGGGGAAGATGTTGCGGCTGTCGTCGGTGGGGTTCGAGCAGGCGGCCAGGGCCAGCAGGCAACCGCAGAGCATCGACGAGGACGGGGAGATGCGCATGGAGGGTCCCGGGTCACAGGGAGGGCGCGCAGACTATAGGGGCCCGGAGGTCTCCGTGCCAAGGGCGCATAGACGATGGACGCCGGCCTGTGGTACCGCACGGGCTGGCTCGCGACATTCGGAGGGGTGGATGGGTACGGTCGGCCGGAATCCGGGGCGCTCCCTTGTGCTCGTGGCGCTCTGCGCGACGCTGCTGGCGACGGGCGGCCAGGCGCTCGCGGGTGGCTTCGAGGTGCCCGACAACGGCGCCCGAGCGGTGGGACGCGGCGGCGCCAACACCGTGGGGGTCAAGGACCTCACGGCGCTCCAGTACAACCCCGGCGCCATCGCGCGGCTCAGGGGCAGCCGGGTCATGTGGCACCACAACCTGGTCTTCCACGGCACCAGCTTCCAGCGCGCGCCGCTCGGCGAGGGCTGGGGGGCGCAGGCCGGCACCACCTTCGAGAAGGTCGAGGACGGCGAGAGCTTCTTCGGCCTGGGCGGCTTCGTGGCGCTCTCGCTGGACCTGGGCGACTTCTCCAAGAAGGCCGAGGACTGGAGCGTCGCCGTCGGGATCTACGGCCCCAGCGCGGTCGGCAAGCACGACTACCCCGACTACGGGCCGCAGTCCTTCATGCTGACCAAGACCGATCTCATCCTGGTCTACTACTCCCTGGCGGTGGCCTGGGAGGTGCCCAAGAAGTTCGGCGTCGGCGTGACGATGCAGGTCGCCGACCTCAACCGCATGCGCTACGGGCTGGTCGTGGACTCCTCCGCGGTGACCGGCATCAGCGCGCTGAAGCCCGTGCCCGATGAGGCGAGCGACCAGCTCATCACCGAGCTGGACCTCCACGACCACTTCGCCCCCACGGCGATCATCGGCATGTGGTGGCGTCCCATCCCCAACCTGGAGCTGGGGGTCTCGGCGCGTGTCATCCCCATCCACCTGGAGCCCGAGGGCGGCGTCCGGGTGGACAAGGAGAGCCTCATCACCGACGCGCTCCACGCGAAGCTCACCCTGGATCTGCCGCCCATCGTGCGCGCCGGGCTGCGTTACGTGAAGATGGACGGCGACCGCGAGGTCTTCGACGTCGAGGCCGACGTGGTGTGGGAGGGCTGGTCCTCCATCGACGAGTACCGCATCGACCTGGACGGCGAGATCGCCGGGCAGACGGTGAGCCAGATCGTCATCGACAAGGCCTGGAAGGACACGGTCAGCGTGCGGGTGGGCGGCGACTGGAACGTCGTGCCGAACCGGCTCACCGTGCGCGCCGGCGGCTTCTGGGAGAGCGCGGCGGCCCCGACCAACTACACGCACCTGGACTTCCCGAGCTTCCAGCGCTTCGGCGTGGGCGCCGGCCTGACCTGGGACGTGAGCCGGCGGGTCTCGCTGACGGCGAGCTACATGCACGTCTTCCAGGAGGACCGTGACATCTCCGAGGACTTCGCCAAGCAGTACCAGGAGCGCCCGCTGCGGCCCTGCCCCGCGGACTGCGGCGGCTCCGAGGGCGTGCCGGCCAACGCCGGGCATTTCGAGTCCCACTTCGACACGCTGTCGCTGGGTCTGGACATCCAGTTCGGGCAGTTGTTGCGGCACGGCCAGGACTGAGCGTCTTGGTGGCTCGCTTCCCTCCGGCGCTGCCCCACGGCCACATCGAGGAGGCGCTGCCCGACGTCTTCTACGTGCGGGGCCGCTTCCCGATGAAGCCGGGGCTGGCCATCGGCCGCACGATGACGATCCTGCGGCAGGGGCGAAGCCTGACGCTGGTCAACGCCATGCGCCTGGACGACGCCGGCGAGGTCGCGCTGGCCGAGCTGGGCGAGGTCCAGCACGTCGTGCGCATCGGCATGGCGCACGACCGCGACGATCCCTACGTGGTGGACCGCTACGGCGCGCGCTTCTGGGCGCTGCCGAAGATGCGCCACGGCTTCGGCCTGGAACCGCACGAGCTGCTCAGCGAGGACGGCGCGCTGCCGCTGGACGACGCCAGCCTCTTCGTGTTCCGCAACGCGCGCGGACCCGAGGCGGCCCTGCACCTGCCGGTGGCGGGGGGCCTGCTGGTGACCTGCGACTGCGCGCAGAACCACGCCGACACGGCCTGGGCGTCGCTGCTGGGCAAGCTGGCGACGCGAGTCCTGGGGCTCCACAAGCCCGGGCAGATCGGCCCGCCCGGGCTGAAGTTCATGCAGCGGCCGGGCGGCCCGCCCATGGCCGAGGACTTCAGGCGCCTGTGCGAGCTCGAGTTCCGCCACCTGATAAGCGGGCACGGGCCGCCGCTGCTCGAGACGGCGCGAGAGGCGCTCCGGGCGCGGGTCCGCGAGACCTTCGCGTAGGAGCGCCCGCTCGGCCTCAGCTCGGCGGGGAGGGCAGGGCGAGCTGCTCGCCGACTGCCTCGCGCAGCATCCCGGCGACGGCCGAGGCCCACATGGGGTGGCTGTTCACGCAGGGGATGAGCGTGAGCGCCTCGCCGCCGGCCTGGCGGAAGCTGGCGTCGGCGCGGATGCCGATCTCCTCGAGGGTCTCCAGACAGTCGGCGACGAAGGACGGGCACATCACGGCCAGGCGGCGCACGCCGCGCCGGGCCAGCGCCACGAGGACCTCGTCGGTCCAGGGCTTGATCCAGGGGGTGCGGCCCAGGCGTGACTGGAACGACACGCTGGTGGCGTCGGGCCCGAGCTCGAGGCGCTGGGCCAGCAGGCGCGCGGTGGCGTAGCTCTGGGCGCGGTAGCAGCTGCGGTTGGCCGGGACGATGGAGGCGCAGCAGTCGGGCGCGGTCAGGCAGTGCGGCGGGCGGAGATCGGTGGCGCGGATCTGGCGCTCGGGCAGGCCGTGGAAGGACATCAGCACGTGGTCGGGCTGGAACTCGGCCAGCAGCGGGCGGGCGATGGCGGCGGCGGCGTCCAGGAAGCCCGGGTGGTCGTAGAAGTCCGGCACCGTCTGTAGCGGCGGGGTGACGGGCAGCGCGCCGGCCAGCGCGTAGAGGCGCTCGAGCGAGGAGCCGGTGGAGGAGCTGGCGTACTGGGGGTAGAGCGGCAGCACGACGATGCGGTCGACGCCCGCCTGCTGCAGCGAGGCGATGGCCTCACCGAGCGGCGGGTTGCCGTAGCGCATGGCCATCGCGACGCGCCAGGTGGGCCCGAGACGCTCGGCCACGGCGTCGCGCAGATCCTCGGTGTGGAAGAGCAGCGGCGAGCCGCGCTCGGTCCATATGGCCCGGTAGGCGGCCGCGCTCTTCTGCGGGCGGAAGGGCAGGATGACGCCGTAGAGCAGCAGCGCCCGCGGGACGGCCGGCAGGTCGATGACGCGCGGATCCGAGAGGAACTCGCGCAGATAGCGCCTGACGGCCCCGGTGGTGGGGGCGTCCGGGGTGCCGAGGTTGACCAGGAGCGCGCCGTGCATGCCCCCGCAGGTAGCAGAAAGTCGCGCGCCGCGCCATCGGTACAGGCTCGAGGCCGCCTGTGGTAGACGATCGAGGCGATGGAACTGCCACGAATCCTGGCGCGTGTGCGCAGACGCGAGCGGCGCGACGTCGGCTCCGCGTTCCTCATGCTGCTCGGCTTCGTGGCCAGCTACCAGGTGCTCGAGACCGCCCGCGACGCGCTCTTCCTGGCCAGCATCCCGGCCACCCGGCTGCCCTGGGTCTACCTGGGCATCGCCCTGGTCGCGCTGGCCATCACCGAGCTGCAGATGCGCTACGCCCGAGGCCTGCGCCCGCGCGCGGTGCTCGGCGGGTGGATGGCGCTGGCGGCGCTGGTCACCTTCGGCTTCTGGTGGTGGCGCGACTCCCTGGGCACCTGGGGCCTCTACGCGGTGGCGATCTGGGGCGGCGTGGTCACCTCGCTGGTGCTGGTGCACTTCTGGACGCTGCTGGCCGACGTCTTCACGATCAGCCAGGCCAAGCGCATCTATGGCCTCATCGGCGCCGGCAGCGTGGTGGGCGCCATCCTCGGCTCGGTGGTGGCCACGGCCCTGGCCAGCCGCTGGCCCCCGACCTCGCTCTTGCTGGCGGCGTCGGTCGGCTTCGCCATCACCGCGTTCTTCACCTTCGGGTTCCGCAACCCCGGGCCCCCGGGGGGCGAGAGCGGGGGCGACGACCAGCCGAACCTCGCCGCCGCGGCCCGCCTCGTGGCCGACGACGGCTACGCGCGGCGCCTGCTGCTGATGCTGCTCCTGGTGGCCGGCACCCTCACCGTGCTCGACTTCGTGTTCAAGAGCATCGTCGCCAGCGAGGTCCCGGCGCCGGAGCTCGCCCGCTTCTTCGCCGTCGTCGCCCTGGTGCTGAACCTGCTCTCCCTGCTCAGCCAGCTCGCCCTGGTCGGCTTCATGCTCCGCCGCTTCGACGTGCACGCGGCGCTCAGCCTGCTCCCCGCCCTGGTAGGCCTGGGCGGCCTGGCCGTGCTCACCGTCGGCGGCCTGCCCGCGGCGCTGCTGCTCAAGGGCGCGGACGGCAGCCTGCGCTACTCTCTGCAGCGCACCGCCACCGAGCTGCTCTTCGTCCCGCTCGACGCCCGCGTCCGCGCCCGGGTGAAGGCCTTCATCGACGTGGTGGGGCAGCGGGTGGGCCAGGCGCTGGCCTCGCTGATGATCCTGGCGCTCACCGCCCTGGACTCGCCGCGCATGGTCGCCAGCGTCCTCATCGTCGTCATGGCGGGCCTGTGGCTGGCGTCCGTGTCCGAGCTGCGCGTGCACTACCTCGATCTCTTCCGCCGCCGCCTCAGGGGCCGCGAGGTCGAGCCCTCGGCCTTCCCCGAGCTGGACGTCGCCTCGCTGGAGACGCTGGTGCAGGCGCTGGGGAGCGAGAACGACAACGAGGTCATCGCCGCCCTCGAGGTGCTCGAGCGCGAGGATCGCGTGCGCCTGGTGCCGACCTTCATCCTCTATCACCCGTCCCGGGCGGTGCTGGAGCGCGCGCTGACGATGTTCGTGGCGAGCGGGCGCGCCGAGGCCGTGCCGGCCATCGATCGCCTGCTCGATCACCAGGACCCGCGCGTGCGGGCGGCCGCGGTGGGCGCGCGGGCGGCGCTGGCTCCCGACCCGCAGATGCTCATCGAGCGCTTCGACGCCGACGCGGCGCCCGAGGTGCGAGCGGCCATCGCGGTGAACCTGCTGGTCGAGGGCGCCCTGGGCCCCGAGGAGGCCAAGGGCAACGTCGACGCCATCCTCGAGATGGGGCCGGACACGGCGCGGGTGGCGCTGGCGGAGGCCATCGAGCGGCGGCGCGCGCCGGGCTTCCAGCAGACCCTGGAGGCGTTGGCGGCGGAAGCGACGCCCGCGGTGCGCGTCGCCGCGGTGCAAGCCATGGGCGCGGTGGCGTCCGACGAGTCGCTGCCGGCGCTCATCGCGGCGCTCGGCGGCGATGAGACGCGGGGGCCGGCCCGGCGGATGCTGGCCCGCTACGGCGCGCGGGCGCTCGACGCGCTCGGGCAGGCGATGCGCGGCTCGGACCTCGACGACGTGGTGCGGTGGAGCCTCCCGGCGACCATCGCCGAGCTGAGCCCGGTGCGCGGCTCGGCGATGCTGCTCGAGCAGCTCCCGCGAGAGACCAGCGGCATGGTGCGCTACCGCATCATCGTGGCGCTGGAGGGGCTGACCCGCCACCACCCGAGCCTGCGCCTGAACCGCAGCACCCTCGACGCGGCCATCGCCGCGCACCTGAGCCGCGCATTCCGCTACCTGGACCGCCGGCTGACCCTCGAGCGGGGCGCGGAGGAGGTGCCCGAGCGGCGGACTCCGGGGCACGAGCTGATGGTGCGCATGCTGGACGACAAGCAGTCGCATGCGGTGGAGCGGCTCTTCCGCCTGCTGGACCTGCGTCACCGGCGGGAGCGCTTCCTGCCGCTCTTGCGAGGGCTGCGCAGCGAGTCCGGCGAGGTGACGGCGGCCAGCCTCGAGCTGCTGGAGAACGCGCTGTCACGCGAGCTGCGCGAGCCGGTCGTGGCGCTGGTGGACGACTCGTCGGACCGGGAGCGGCTCTCCGCCGCGGGGCGCTTCCACGAGGCGCGGCGCCTGGACTACGAGGAGGCCCTCGAGGAGATGCTGAGCAGCAGCAGCGACACGGTGCGCGTCGTGACGGCGTATCATGTGGGGGAGCTGGGGCTCTCGCGCTTCCGGGCGCGGCTGCAGGAGCTGCTGGCGACGGGGAAGGACCGGGCGGACATCGAGCTGGCGCTGTCGAGGCTGCCGGAGGAGGAGCAGGAACGTGCTGGGTGAGACGCCACTCGCCCGGGTGCGGGACCGGCTGCTGCTCTTCAGGTCGCTGGAGGCGGTGGAGGGGCTGGACGACGACGGCTACGCGCTGCTGGCCGAGCACAGCCGGGCGCGGTTCTTCCGCCGCGGGGCGTCCATCCTGGAGCCGGGGCGTCCGGTGGAGACGCTCTACGTGGCCACCTCCGGCCGCCTGGCGATCGAGCGCGCGACCCGCGTGGTCCAGGACGTCACGACCCCCGTGGGCTTGGGGTTCTTGTCCTTCTACGCGCGCTCGGCGAGGGGCGAGTCGGTGGTGGCCCTGGCTCCCACGCACACGCTGGAGCTGCCCGGCGGGGTGATGCTGGGGGCGCTGGAGACGAACTTCTCGTTGCTGCGCAGCTCACTGCGCCTGATGGCTCGGCGGCGACTCGAGCTGCGCAAGGGGCTGCCCGCCACGCGGGCCCACGCCTCGGAGGCGCGGTCCGGGCGGCCGCTGCCGCGGCCGCACACGCTGGTCGAGCGCATCCTGGAGATCCACCGGGGCGTGCTCTTCCGCTCCTGCAACCTGGACGCGGTCATCGAGGCGTGCCGGCAGATGCGCCCGGTGCGATGGGGCGCCGGCGAGCCGGTGTGGGAGCGCGGCGACCCGGCCTCCACCTGGGTGCGGGTCCTCGAGGGGCGGGTCCACTGCGAGGCCGATGCGGGCCGCAGCGTGGAGATAGGCGCCGGCTTCGCGCTCGGCGTCGACGACGCCCTGGGCGGCACCCATCGCAGCTTCAGCGCCACCGCCGCGACCGAGGTGCACGGCCTGGAGATGGACGTCGACGCCTTCCTCCTGCTGCTGGCGGGCCACTTCGACCTCGCCCGGGAGATGCTGGCGATCCTGGCCCGCGACCTGCTCCAGCTCGAAGCCGAGGCCGCCGGCGGGTAGACACCATGGGCGGTATCCGGCCGAGCCCGTCGGCTCTGGAGCGGGGCGCGTCCGCGCGGGCCGGTCAGATCTGGCGGGGAGAGCGGATCGGCGATAGTGATCCGCAGACGTCGCCCAACCCCTCCAGGGAGCGCGCCATGATCCGAGTGTTGCCGCTGGTCCTGTGTGCCCTGGCCCTCGCCGCCTGCACGGTGGCAGACCTCCCACCGCGCTCCGACGGCTCTGCCACGCCGGACACGGCCGCCGACACCGCGGCCGGGACCGACACCGTGGCCGGGACCGACACCGTGACCGGGACCGACACCGCGTCCGGAACCGACACCGCGGCCGGGACCGACACCGCGACCGGGACCGACACCGCGGCCGTGACCGACACCGTGACCGGGGCCGACACCGCGGCCGGGACCGACACCGTGACCGACACCGACACCGCGGCCGTGACCGACACCGTGGCCGTGACCGACACCGCGGCCGTGACCGACACCGCGGCCGTGACCGACACCGCGGCCGTGACCGACACCGTGACCGACACCGTGACCGACACCGACACCGTGACCGGGACCGACACCGCGGCCGGGACCGACACCGCCTCCGACGCTGCGCCCGCCCCCGACACCGATGCCCCCTGAGCTCGGTCCGCCTCCCTGCCTGCACCACGCGGCCACCGCGACCGCCGGCTGGCTGGACGCCGGGCGCCTGCCCGCGCTGGACGATGCCGAGGGCGCCGCGCTCCCGAGCGCGCTGCCGCCGGTGGTGGATGCCCACGTCCACCTGTTCCCGGACCCGCTCTTCGACGCGATCTGGCGCTGGTTCGAGGCCTACGGGTGGCCGGTGCGCTACCGCCTGCACGCTCCCCAGGTCATCCGCTTCCTGCTCGACCGCGGCGTACGTCACCTGGTCGCGCTCCACTACGCGCACAAGCCGGGCATCGCCCGCGGGATGAACGCCTGGATGGCCGCCCTGGTGCGCGAGGAGCCACGGGTCACCGCGACCGCCACCGTGCTCCCGGGCGAGCCGGGCGCCGCGGCCATCCTCGGCGACGCCTTCGCGGCCGGGCTGCGCGGCGTGAAGCTGCACTGCCACGTCCAGTGCTTCGCCCCGGACGACCCGCGCATGACCGAGATCTACGACGCGTGCGTCGCCCACGACCAGCCGCTGGTGATGCACGCCGGCCGCCAGCCGGCCAGCCCCGCCTACCGCTGCGACCCCCTGGAGCTCTGCGGCGCGCCGCGCATCGAGGCCGTGCTGCGTGGCTGGCCGCGCCTGCGCCTGTGCGTGCCGCACCTCGGCGGCGACGAGTTCGACGCCTACTTCGCGCTCATGGAGCGCTACGACTCGCTGTGGCTCGACACGACCATGGTGATGTCCGACTACTTCGGCGGCGTCGCCTCCCAGGACCGCTTCCTGGAGGCCCGCCCCGAGCGCGTCATGTACGGCACCGACTTCCCCAACCTGCCCTATGCCTGGGACCGCGAGATCGTGCGCGTCGCCCGTCGCCACCCCGAGGAGCGCCTGGCGCAGGTGCTCTGCGGGACCGCGAACGCCTTCTACGGCCTCGGCCTGGCGGAGTGACCAGCCCGCGCACCCGCGTGCTCGCGTGGGAGGGGCTGACCACCCGCGCGACCGTGGCCGGCGAGGGGCCGCTGGTCCTGCTGCTGCACGGCTTCCCCGACCAGCGCCAGACCTGGGACCATCAGGTGCCGGCCCTGGTCGCCGCCGGCTTCCGGGTGGTCGCCCCCGACCTCCGCGGCTACGCGCCGGGCTCGGTCCCGCCCGACGGCGACTGCTCGCTCTCCCGTCTGGCGCGCGACGTGCTGGCCTGGATGGACCTGCTGGGCGCCGAGCGTGCGCACGTGGCCGGCCACGACTGGGGCGCCGCCATCGCCTGGGCGCTGGCCGCCCTGGCCCCCCATCGCGTCGAGCGCGTCTGCGCCCTGGCCGTGCCGCCGCTCTCGAACCTCCCGCGCATGGTGCGCCGCCACCCCACGGCCCTGCTGCCGCTGTGGTACATGGCGCTCTTCCAGGTCCCCGGACTGGCGGAGCGCGCGCTGCTGGCCCGCGACGGCGCCCTGGTGCGCCTGCTCTGGCGCCGCTGGTCCCCCGGCTTCTCGGCCCCCGAGCCTCGCCTGCGCTCCATCATCGACGCGCTCTCCCAGCCGGGCGTCGCAGGCGCCGTGCTGTCCTACTATCGCGCCCTGGCGTCGCCACGCTCGGCGCCCGACTGGCGCCTGCTGCGCGCGCCGGTCGCCGTTCCCGCGCTGGCCATCGCCGGCGCCCGCGACGGCTGCCTCGACCCGGCGCTGCTCGAGACGGCCGCCGCCTCCCAGCCGAGCGTCCGCGCGGCCGTCATCCCCGACGCCGGCCACTTCCTGCACCTCGAGCAGCCCGAAGCGCTCCACGCCCTGCTGATCCCCTGGCTGCGCGGGTAGCCCCCTCGCGCCCTCGCTCACCCCCCAACCGCCCCGCGTCGCCCCGGCACCCCTTGCCAGCCCGGCGCAGCCGTGCGAAGCGACCTGGCTCCCATGCTCCGATCACCCCCCACCTCCGCTCAGCCCTCCGGCTCCCGTGCCCGGACGCTGCTCTCCCTCGGCCTGGCCGCGCTGCTCACCGCGCTGTCCGCCTCCGGGCTCGCCGTGTTCCTGGGCGCCCTGGCGATGCCCGATCGCCGCATCGACGCCTACGCCCGCGACCTCGAGCGCGACCCCTTCCTCGCCGTCGGCATCTACGGCCGCTTCGCCCCGGCCCTGGTCCTGCTGCTGCTGACCACCTGGGCCCTCGCCGCCCTCCGCCCCCGCCGACTGGCCTTCGCCCCACCCCAACCGCTGGCCGACCGCCTCCGCGCCGTGGCGTGGCAGCTCTCGCCCCTGGCCCTGCTCCCC
The DNA here is from genome assembly GCA_020632695.1 of Deltaproteobacteria bacterium. Classification (GTDB taxonomy): domain Bacteria; phylum Myxococcota_A; class UBA9042; order PHBI01; family JACKFB01; genus JACKFB01. The sequence continues at coordinate 11,596 of JACKFB010000022.1, read as the reverse complement.
ACCACCCTCTGGTTCGACCACGTCCCCGGCCGCGCCATCCTGGCCGCCGCCCTCGTCGGCCTGGCCGCCGCCCTGGCGCTGGGCCCCTTCCTCACCGGCCAGCCCGACCCGGCCCCCGGCCCTGCGCCGCCGGCCCGCACGCCCCGCCTCGTCGCCGCCGCCCTCGCCGTGGCCAGCGGCGCCTTCCTCTTCGCCGTCTCCTACCAGCGCCACCGCGCCCACTGGAGCAGCCTCATCGACCTCGGCCTCTTCTACGAGCTCTACGACAACCCCCAGGGTCGCCTCCTCTACAGCCCCACCCTCGGCATGAGCTTCCTCGGCGAGCACTTCTCGCCCACCCTCGCCCTGCTCTGGCCCCTGGTCGCCCTCGTCCGCACGCCGGTGACCCTGCTCGCCATCCAGGCCGCCACCATCGCCGCCGGCGCGTGGCTCATCTACGACCTGGCCGCCCTGCGCACCCGCAGCCACCTCCTCGGCCTCGCCATGCTCCTCGCCTACGCGCTCTGCCCCTACATCCAGCAGGCCGCCTTCTACGACTTCCACCTCGACATGCTCGAGCCGCCGCTCCTCATCGGCTTCGTCCTGGCCATCCACCGCCGGCGCACCGGCTGGATGTGGCTCACGGCGCTCCTGCTCTGGGGCACCAAGGAGGACACCTTCATCTACACCTCGGTCATCGCCGTGGTGCTGCTCATCGCCGAGGGCCGCCGCCGCGAGGGCTACGCCATCCTCTTCGCCGGCCTCGCCATCGGCGCCCTCGTCCTCGGCGCCGTCCTCCCCGCCCTGCGCGCGCCCTACGATCCCAGCCACTTCGCCACCGTCGGACACACGGACGGCTACGCCTTCGGCTCCCGCTACGCCGGCCTCGGCCCCAACCCGGCCGCGGCCCTGCGCCTGCTGCTGCTCAACCCCTTCGGCTGGGTGAGCGACATCGTCGGCGGCGCCGGCCTCACCTCGGTGCTGGCGCTGCTGCTGGTCATGGGCCCCACCACGCTCGCCGCCCGCTGGCGCTTCCTGCTGCTGGTCCCGGCCATGGAGATGCTGCTCGGCGACCGCATGCGCGTCTTCCCCTTCTACTACGGCGCCGTCGTCATCCCCTTCGCCGCGCTGGTCGCCATCGAGGGCGCCCGCGAGCTGGCGCAGCGCCGCGCCCGCCAGGACACCCCGCCGCGTCCCACCGGCCTGCTCGACCTGATCGCCCGCCGCACCAGCGGAGCCCAGCTCGCCGCGGGCCTCCTCGCCGGCTCCCTGGCGCTCTGGCTCTGGCACCCCTCCAGCGCGCTGGCCAGCCACGGCCGCCACGACTTCATCCGCACCCCCCACCAGGAACAGGCCGAGGCGCTCCTCGACGCCCTGCCGCCCGGCGCCCCGGTCTCGGCCACCGGCTACCTGGCCGTCCACCTCCAGTCCCGCCACCCCACCGCGATGATCCCCTACGACCTCGACACCGCCGAGCGCGTCGTCGTCGACCTGCAGCGCCCCCCCTGGCCGGTGGACTACGCGCAGCTCCAGGCCCGCCTCGAGCGCCTGGTCCAGAGCGGCGAGTTCACCGTCGAGTCCGCCGATCGCGAGTCGGGCCTCCTCGTGCTCGCCCGCGCCCCGAAGCCCGGCCCCGCCGACGCCCGCGACCGGGCCCGCGAGCTGCGCCAGCTCCTGGCCACCCCGGTGATGGAGGCCGAGCTCACCGAGGACACGGCCTTCCCCGACCGCCGCGTCCGCGACCCCGAGGCCCGAAACGGCGCCATGCTCTCGGTCGGCACCGCCGACGCCCGCGGCCCCGACCACCTCTTCTACGGCCCCTACCTCACCCTGCCGCCGGGCCGCTACCGCGCCACCTTCCGCCTGCGCTGGCAGGCCGACACCACGCTCACCCCGCCACCCGGTCGCAAGCTGGTCACCCTGGACGTGGTCCCCCGCGGCGGCGCCCCGCTGGCCACCCGAGACCTGACCGCCGCCGACCTCACCCCGGTGGCCGGCCGCTTCATCGAGCCCAGCCTCGACTTCGAGCTGGAGGCGACCCGCCGCGACGTCGAGCTCCGCGTCTTCTATCACGACTTCGGGCGCCTCGATCTCGACCAGGTCCGACTGGACGCGCGCTGATTACTCGCCCGCGGCGGGCACCTCGCCGATGATCCCCCCCATGCGCGTCCTCCCCCTGCTGGCCCTGGCCCTCTTCGTCTCACCGCTCCCCGCCCGGGCCATGGCGCCGCTGGACGAGATCCATGACTGGCTGCGCGCCGGCCGCTCCGAGGCCGTGGTCGCCGCGCTGTCGGCGCTGATCCCGTCGCTGAGCGGGCAGGCCCTGGCCGACGCCCAGCTCGTGCGCGGGCGCCTGCTGGTCGAGGAGGGCCACCCGGAGGGGCTCACAGCGCTCCAGGCGGTGCCGGCGCCCTTCGGTCCCCTCGAGGATCGCCGCCTGTACTGGCTGGCGCGCGCCCGGGCGCTCACACCCGAGGACCCCGAGGCCCTGGCCGCCATCGACGCTGCCCTGCGGGTGACCGACGACGAGCGCGAGCAGGCCGAGCTCACCCTGGCCCGCGCCACGGTGCTCGACGCCCGAGACAAGCCCGCCCAGGCCCGCGCCGCGCTCGAGCGGGTCGCCTCCCGCGGGCCGCGCGACCTGGCCGCCAAGGCCTCGAGGCTGCTGGCCGAGCGCCTGCGCAGCTCCGACCCGCGCGCCGCCCGCCGCTACGCCCGCCGCATCATGGTGCGCTATCCCGACACCGACGCCGCGCCGACGGCCGACCTGGGCCTGCAGACCGCCGACCTCACCGATCGGGAGCGCTTCGACCGCGCCCGCGTGCTGATGGCCCACTTCCGCTACGTGGAGGCGCGCGAGGAGCTGCGCCGCCTCGTCGAGCACCCGCGCCTGGGGGCGGAGGCGCGCTGGCTGGTCGGCGTCATCGGGCTCAGCAAGCTGCGCGACGACCCGGTGGAGGCCCGCGCCATGCTCGAGCGCGTGGCGGCAGCGCCGGGCCCGCACGCCGAGGAGGCGCTGCTGGGCGTCGTGCGCACCTGGGTCAAGCAGGACAAGTACGAGGACGCCCTGAAGGTGGCGCAGACCCTGCTGCGCCGCTACCCGCACGGCAAGTACCGCGAGGCGGTCGCCTACTACCGTGGCTGGCTCCCCTACGACGAGCGCCGCTGCGGCGAGGCGGTGCCGGCTTTGCGGCGCTACGTCGCGAGCTACGGGGACCGCGGCTCCTACGTGCGCGGCTTCATCGCCTGGTGCGCCGTCCGCGAGCAGCGCTGGGAGGACGTGCTGACCGAGTACGACGCGCTGGTCCGCTACGGCGGCGCGCTGACGCGCGGGAAGGCCTGGTACTGGCAGGCGGTGGCGCTGGATGCGCTGGGGCGGCGCGACGAGGCCCGCGAGCGCCTGGCGCGCCTCCGCAGCGACTACCCGCTGACCTGGTACGACATCCTGGGGCAGCAGCGCCTGGCCCGCTGGGATGGCCGCGATCCGCGGGCCTCGGCGCTGCCTTGGCCCGAGGGCGGTGGGCTGGCGCTGGCGGCGCACCCGATGCCGGCGCTGACCGAGGTGATGGCCTGGCCGCGCCTGAGCGGACGCAGCGCGAGCGCCTTCGAGCGGGTAGGGCGGCTGGTGGCCGTGGGGGAGGTGGACCTGGCGCGCGAGGAGTACGGGCCCCTGCGCGACCGGGTCGAGCGCGCGGTGCCGAAGGCGCGGCGGGTGGCCTTCATCCGTGCCATGGCCGACGCGGTCGAGGACTACAAGCACGGCTGGGACCTCGCCAGCGGCGGGAGGCTGGGCGGGATGTGGGAGCTGGAGTCGCCAGAGAGCGCGCGCTGGCTCATGGGCTATCCCCGCGCGTACCGGCCCCTGGTCGAGCACCTGGGGGCCGCCGACGGGATCGAGCCCGAGTTCGTCTACTCGATCATGCGCCAGGAGAGCCGCTACCACCCGGCGATGGTGTCGGCGATGGACGCCGTCGGCGCGCTCCAGATGATCTTCCCCACCGCCGAGAAGGTCGCGGCCGAGCGCGGGCTCAGCTTCGACCCGGTGAGCTTCTCCGACCCGCGGGTCGGCTTCGCCTACTCGACCCACTACATGGCCCGCCACGATCGGATGTGGCACGGCCAGCTCGTGCTGACCGCCGCCAGCTACAACGCCGGCCCGAAGCCCGTGGCGCGCTGGCTGCGCGAGAACCGCGGCGCGCCGCTGGACCGGCTCGTGGAGGAGTTCAGCTACAACGAGGCGCGGGCCTACTGCCGGATGGTCGCCTCGCACCTGCTGCGCTACCTCTGGCTCTACGAGCCCGACCCGGCGCGCCGAGCGCCGATCCTCGATCGCCTCTTCCCGCTGGAGGTGAACTACGAGGTCCCCGAGGACGTGGGCTACTAGGAAGGGGGACGCCTCGCGCTCGCGTCGACCGCCCGTCGGCCTCTCACTTCGCCTCGAGGAAGGCGTCGATGTAGCGATCGAAGAGCGCGCGGGTCTCGTCGGTCGGCGTCTCGTCGGCGATCGTGCCGACCACGATGACCGTGTCGCCGCGGGCGGTGGCCTCGCCGTTGTGCAGCAGCCCCGAGCCGTTGATCCACAGCACCACCTGCTGCAGCGCCTTGGCCGCCACCGCCGGCGACTCGTAGCGGAGCAACCCCACCCGGAGCGGCGTGCCGGTCACGTCGAGCAGCTCGCCGCTTCTGGCCTGCGTCACCGCGAGCTGCTCCGGGCTCACCTGCGTCGCGGCGCGGGTCACGGGGCGCCCCGCGGCCGCGAGCGCCTTCTGCATGGGGCTCGGAGCCTCATCCTCGGCCGCCGCGCTCTCCGGGGCCGCGCCCGCCTGCGCGGGGGCCGCCGTCGCCGGCTCGGCGTCCTTGCGCTGACAGGCCGCGGCGCCCACGAGCGTCGCCATCCAAAGCGCCATCAAGAGCCGCGCTCGCGCGCCCGTCCGCCCCTGCCCGTCCAGCATCGTGCCACCCCCGGTTGCGGCGACGATACAGGCCGCCCCGGGCCCTCGACAAGCCATGCCCACCCTGGGGAGCGTGTCCGCCGGCGACGCGCGCTGCTTCGCCTCGGCGGAGGCAATGAGTTCCGAGTCCGGGGGCGCGGCGACCACGTGCCGGGGTCCACCCGGACTCGGAAAGTCCGACGATCGTGCGCTGAGGCACGAGCCTGACCATTGTCGCCGCCGGCTGCACCCGCGCCGACAAGCGACCTCCTGTTTATGCGAATTCCTGCGCATCGTGTCAACGGGCTTCGTCCGGAAAAGCGTCGTCGGGTGCCCGGCTCACTCCTCGAAGCTCCCGTGCCGCCCGCGGCCCGCAGCGAATCGCCTGGCGCCGTCGACCCCTTCGGCCCTCAAGGCCTCGAGCCCGCCGACGAACTCCGCCGCCAGCGCCTCTTCCAGCGGGAGCTCCCAGGACGCCAGCGCCGAGGCCCGGTCCGCGCGCATGCACACCTGCGGGAAGGCCGCGATCTCGGCCGCCAGCGCCTGGGCCTTCGAGAGCGCCTCCCCGGGCGGCGCGACGCGATCCACCAACCCCATGGCCAGCGCCTCGGCGGCGCCCACCAGGCGCCCCGTCAGGATCAGGTCCAGGGCCCGCCCCATGCCCACGATGCGCGGCAGGCGCACGGTGCCCCCGTCGATCAGCGGCACGCCCCAGCGCCGGCACAGGACGCCGAGCCGAGCGCCCTCGTCGGCCACCCGCAGGTCGCACCACAGCGCCAGCTCCAGCCCGCCCGCGACGGCGTAGCCGCTGATGGCCGCGATGACCGGCTTGCTCAGGGCCATGCGCGTCGGTCCCATCGGCCCGTCGCCGTCGGGGGCCAGCCGGTTCGCCCGCCCGGTCGCCACCGCCTTCAGGTCGGCCCCCGAAGAGAAGGTCCCACCCTCGCCCCAGAGCACCGCCACCGACGCCGCCTCGTCCGCCTCGAAGGCACGGAACGCCTCGGCCAGCGCCTCGGCGGCCTCTCGATCCACGGCGTTCCGCACCTCGGGACGCGAGAGCGTCACCGTCGTCACCGCTCCCTGCCGCTCGCTCCGCACCGCCATCAGGCTCCCTCCTCCGGTTGCGCCCCCCCGGGCCTCGTCGGCTATGCTGCCGGCCTGTGCGAGCATGAGCGACGCGCCAGGGGATGTCATGCCGGAGTCAGCCACGCCCGAGGCCCTCGCCCTGCGAGTCGAGCAGGCCCTGCGCGAACAAGCCGCCCCCGAGCTGCGCGTGACCCGCCTGGCGCCGCTGATCGGCGGGGCGTGTCAGGACAACGTGGCGCTGGACGTGGAGCTCGACGGCGAGCGCCTGGCGCTGGTGCTGCGCGGCGACTCCCCCAGCTCGCTGCCGGGGAGCCTGGGCCGCCGCGCCGAGTTCGCCGTGGTCGCCCGCGCCGCGCAGGCCGGCGTCGAGACGCCCGCCCCCCGCTGGCTGGTGCGCGACGCCCTGCGCGACGGGGCCGACGCCTGGTGCATGCCCCGGCTGGAGGGCTCCGCCATCGGGCGCGTGGTCACCTCGGACCCGACGCTGGCCGAGGCCCGCGCCGACCTGCCGGGGCGGCTGGCGGCCAACCTGGCGCGCATCCACAGCATCACCCCTCAGCACGACGGCGACCTGCCGCTGCCGGATCTCGAGGCCATCCGCGAGCGGGGCGCGGCCGCCTTCGCGACGGCCTTCGTCCGCGACATGTTGCGCGGCCTGCCCGAGCCGCGCCCGGCGCTGCATCTGGCCCTGCGGTGGCTCGAGCGCCACATCCCCGACGAGCGCGAGCTGGTGCTGGTGCACGGCGACTTCCGGGTGGGCAACTTCCTGGTCGCCCCCTCGGGGCTGGCCGGCATCCTCGACTGGGAGTTCGCCCACTGGGGGAGCCCCTGGGACGACCTCGCCTGGATCACCGTCCGCGACTGGCGCTTCGGGCGCCTCGACCGGCCGGTGGGCGGCTTCGCGCGCCGGGCCGAGCTCTACCGAGCCTACGAGCGCGTGTCGGGGCGCCGGGTCGACGCGGCGACGCTGCACTGGTGGGAGGTGCTGGGCAACGCGCGCTGGGCCGCGGCGGCGGCGTGGCAGGGCGAGCGCTACCTCTCCGGCGAGGTGCCCGACTTCGAGCTGGTGGCCATCGGTCGCCGGGCCGCCGAGATGGAGTGGGAGGCGCTGCGCCTCATCGAGACGGGCCCCACCTGGGCCGGCTGGCGGGAGGAAGGCTGATGCAGGATCGCCCTGACCGAGAGGCCCTGCTGCGGGCGGTGGCTGGCTTCCTCAAGTCCGACGTGGTGCCCGCGGTGGCCGACGCCGGGCTGCGCTTCCGGCTGCTGGTGGCCACCCACGTGCTGGGCGTCGTCGAGCGCGAGCTGCGCGGCGAGCACGCGGACTGGGCGGCCGAGGCTGAACGCCTGGCGGGGCTGGGGCTGGCGGTGGACCCGCAGCTCGTCGATGAGCCCGCGCGCCGGCGCGCGGTGACCGAGGCCCAGGCGGCGCTCTGCGCGCGCATCGACGCGGCGCCGCCCGAGGACGACCTGAGCGCCGAGCGGGCCCACGTCCTGGCGACCCTGCGCGAGAAGCTGGCGGTGGTGAACCCGCGCTACGACCTCTCTCCGACCATCGAGTAGGGGCGCGTATGAAGAGAACCACGCTGAATCCGCTGCGGATCCATCCCGGCTGGCGCGTCCCCGGAACCTCGCAGCATCCAGATACGGCTTCGGATTCCGCGGAGGCGCCAGCGGGGCGCCTCCTTGCGCCTCCACCGCACTTCTCCTCACACGAGCCCTGCCCATGAACTTCACGATCCCCGACGAGCTCGAGAGCCTGCGACAGCGCGTGCACGCCTTCATGCACGACGAGGTGCTGCCCGCCGAGGGCGACGTCATCGCCGAGGACCGCGAGGGGCGGCGCGACACGCTCGTGGTCCTGCGCCAGAAGGCGCGAGCCGCCGGCCTGTGGACGCCGCACCTGCCCCGGGACCTGGGGGGGCTGGACCTGGGCGTGATGGGCATGTGCGTGCTCTTCCGCGAGATGGGCCGCTCGCTGGTGGGCCCCTCGGCCTTCAACTGCGACGCCCCCGACCAGGGCAACATGGACCTGCTGCTGCACCAGGCCAGCGAGCCCATCCGCGAGCGCTGGCTGCGGCCGCTCTGCGCCGGGGACATCACCAGCGCCTTCTGCATGACGGAGCCGGCGCCCGGTGCCGGCGCCGATCCGCGCAACCTGCGCACCACCGCCCGCCTCGACGGCGACGCCTGGGTCATCGACGGCCACAAGTGGTACTCGACCGGCGGCGAGGCGGCGTCCTTCCTCATCGTGATGGCTCGCACCAGCGACGACCCGCGCCACGGCGCCACGCTCTTCATCGTCGACCGCGACGCCCCCGGAGTGGAGCACCTGCGCGAGGTCGAGACGATGAGCGAGCCGCTGCTGGCGCACCGCGAGGCCGAGCTTCGCTTCGAGGGCGTCCGCGTCGGCGCCGACGCGGTGCTGGGCTCGGTGGGGCAGGGCTTCCAGCTCGCCCAGGCCCGGCTCGTGCCCGCGCGGCTCACCCACTGCATGCGCTGGCTGGGCCTCGCCGACCGCGCCCTCGATCTCTGCAAGGGGTACCTGACCCGCCGCATCTCCTTCGGCAAGCCCCTGGGCCGACACCAGGCCGTCCAGGAGATGGTCGCCCGGGGGGCCATGGCCATCCACGCCGGAAACCTCATGACCTTCCACTGCGCGTGGCTGCTCTCCCAGGGGCGCCACGCGGAGGCGCGCACCTTCTCGTCCATGTGCAAGCTGCACAACGCCCGCATGCTCTGCCAGGTGCTCGATGACGCCATCCAGATGCACGGCAGCCTGGGTTTCAGCCGGGACATGCCGTTCGGCGACTGGTACCGCTTCGCCCGCTCCGCCCGCATCGCCGACGGCCCCGACGAGGTCCACATGATGGTGGTGGCGCGCGACTATCTCGAGCGCGAGACCTCGCTGCTGGGGCCCTGAACCCGGGGGGATCCGTCCCCGGGTGTGCCCCCGGGCCCGCCCGCGGTTACGCAGTCGCGAGACGACCGCGCGATATGGCGCTCCACTTCGGCGTGTGCCGGTGTAGGCTGCGGACGTTCGAATCGAGCGGACGCGGCATCTCACACGTCGGCGCGCGACAGAGGGGGAACGACCACATCTCCAGGAGGGTCGTCGTCCCGTGTGAGGTGCCCGCCCGTCTCGAGCCGTGGCTCGAGGCGGACGGCAGATCGCTCTTCACCCGCCGAAGATCGACACGCCCGGCTGCATCAGGCCGTCGGGGTCGAAGCGGGCGCGCAGGTCGCGGGCCAGGGCCGCGGCGGTCGGGTCCAGCCGCGGGCCCAGCGCCTCATGCCACGATCGACCCCAGCGGTAGGGGATGACCGAGGGCAGCGCGGCCAGCGCCAGCATCCCGCGCCGGGCCAGCTCCTCGGTGCCCGCCGCTCGGTGCTCGGGCGGGGCGTCGAAGAGCAGGTGCAGGCCCAGGTTGGCGATGGTGGGGCTGAGGTAGACCGCGCGCCGCAGGCTGTGGTGGGGCAGGGCGCCGGCCTCGGCCAGGATGCGGTCCGAGGCGCCCAGCGCCGCCGGCAGGCCCGACCAGGGCACGATGACGTCCAGGCCGACGAAGTGCCCGACGCGGCGCAGGGCGTCGTGCTCGCCGACCGGCCCCAGCCAGCGCTCGAAGCCCGCCGCGCCGGGGTCGCCGGGGACGTCGCGGGCGATGCGCAGCTCGGCCCTCGGGAAGAGCCGCGCGACGCGGGCGCTCACGCCCTCGATGCGCCGCTCCAGCTCGGCGGAGCCGAAGGGCGCCCGCAGCACCAGGTCGTGCTCGGTGCCCTGGTCACCGGCGCCGGCGTGGACCGTGGCGCTGCGGAAGGTCTCCCAGATGCCCGGCGTCCGCAGCTCGCCGGCCAGGGCCAGGGCGGCCTCGAAGGGCCGATGGCCGCTGTTCGCGGGCGACACCCACGACAGCAACGCCGTCGGCTCCAGCGGCCACACGCTGAGCGCCACCTCGGTCACCACCCCCAGCGCCCCCTCGGCGGCCAGCAGCAGCCCGGTCGGGTCGGGCAGGCCCGGACGGTGGAAGGGCGCGCCCCCCAAGAGGAACGAGGCGCCGGTGGTGAGCACCTCGCCGGTGCCCATGACCGCGCGCAGGCCGGTCACCATCGCGCCCGCGGTGGCGTTGGCCATCCCGATGCCCGAGGCCATGTCGGCGGCGACCAGGGCCCCCAGGGGGGTGTCGCCGAAGGCGTCGGGGTGCGCCGGCAGGCGATGGCCGCGGGCGCGCAGCCAGTCGTCGGCCTCGCGCACCGGAGTGCCGGCGCCGAAGAGGGCCCAGCCGTCGCCCAGCTCGGCGGCCAGCGGCGGGCCGGTGAGCCCCAGGGTGTCCAGCACCAGCGCGTCCCGAAAGCGCAGCGGCCGCCAGTACGCCGTGCGGCGTCCCACGGTCACCACCGGGACGCCCAGCTCCCGCGCCACCGTCACGGCCTGCGCCACCTCGGCGGTCGAGCGCGGTCGCACCCAGGCGAGCGGCTCGCCGAGCTCGTGCCGGCTGATGTCCGTGTGCCAGCCAGGGCCTCGCGCCTCGGCGGTCAGCAGGCGATCGTCGCCCAGCGCCGCGGCCAGCCTTTGTTGCAGTGCGCTCATCGAGTCAGCGGCGCTCCGCCGGCGCCTGCTCCAGGGCGCCCATGCCCGCCAGCCGATACGCCAGCTTGGTCACCTCGCGCCGCAGGTCCTCGGCGGGCGCGTCGACGCCGCCCTCGGCCAGCGCCGCGGCCACCTCGCGCAGGGTGCGCGTCCCGTCCATCAGCTCCGCCGCCCGGGCCAGCCCGCCCGGCACGAAGAGGCGCCGTGACACGCCGGGCACGCGGCTGTCGGCGTCGCCGGGGACCTCGACCTCGAGGCGGGTGACCGGGAACACCGCGCCGCTGCCATTGCGCGGCAGCGCGAAGGGCACCGCCCGCACGCTCCCCCGCACCCGCAGGCGCGGATCTCCGGAGACCAGCTTGCGCGCCTGCCGGGCGTGCTCGGCGTAGGCCGAGGGCGCGAAGAGCTGCTCGGCTCCGGAGAGCTGGTGGCCCATCTCGAGCACGAAGTCGCCGCCGAACGAGCCCAGCGCGTCGTCGTACATGCCGCTGCGGGTGGCGAAGCCGGTGAAGAAGGCGGCGAAGGCGCCAGCGTCCGCCTCGGTGGGGACCAGGTTGCTGCGTCGCAGCGCAGCGGCGCAGCCCTCCCACCAGGCCGACCCCGCCGGGATGAAGGCGTAGAGCATGTGCGCGACCGAGCGGAAGGCCTCGAGGTTCTCGCGCGCGGTCGTCGCGTAGGAGCCCAGCGCCAGCTCCTCGTCGCAGTCGCCGTCGAGCACGCTGCGCAGCGCGTAGGCGAGGAACTGCGCGTGGTTGCAGGCGATGAAGACGCCGATGCTCAAGATGGCGTCGACGAAGCCGGCCGCGTCGCCGCAGAGCGCCCAGCCGGGGCCCCACACCCGCTCGCAGCCGTAGCTGTACTCCTGAACGGAGTGGAAGAGCTTGCCGTCGCCGCGGTAGTCGATGACCTCGGCATCGCCGAAGAGCTCGGCACCCTCGGCCAGGGTGCTGACCCGGGACTCGAAGAACGCGCGGGGCGAGAGATCGGCCTCGGTGAAGGACGCCAGGCTGGT
>JACKFB010000021.1 GCA_020632695.1 Deltaproteobacteria bacterium | reverse complement strand
GTGGGGGCCCTACCGGGTAGGACTCATGCGTTCCCATGGGGTCCTGCTGGCCGATGCGACCGCCAGACCGCGCGAAGTCCACAATTCTCGCAATGACCTCGTTTACCGGCGAAGGATGGAGGATGCTCGTGCCCATGGTAGCGCTCGGCAGAAGACCCAGTCCTCGATGGGGCCGTTGGTGGGGGTTCGTGATCGTGGAGGTCTGCTCAAGCATGATGATGGTCTTGTACCATTGGGGGTTGGAGACCAGGTTGAGCGAGAACGCTGCGATCTGGCTCGAGGGGCCGCTGGGGGCCGGGGGCTGATAGCCGAAACTTGTTGGGGCAGGTCATCAGCATCACGTCGACGGTGTCGCCGCTGATGACCGAGACGTGACTGACCGCCGTGGTGAAGATGGCGGCGCCCCAGTTGCCGATGGAAGCCCAGAGGTCGATGGGCTGGATGATGGTCACGTCTCCTGACGTGGTGTCGCCGGCCACGGTGACGAGGGGCTGCAGTTCGAGGCGGCTGGCCATGGGAGTGCTCCGCTGGGCAAGAGAGATGATGAGGGATGCGCTTGGTCGAGTCGAGCGAAGGCTGGTTCAGACCGGCCACTTGAGGGTGGCGGTCAGCTTGAAGGTGATGCTGAAAGCCCCGCCGGAGGTGCCCAAAGATCGGAACCCGGGCGGGATCGGCGCTCTCGTGCCAGCGCTCGCTTCGAAAGACGAGCGTCCAAGCCGGCGCGTGACGGCCGCCGGGCGTCTGGACCCCTATCTACTTACGATCACACCGACTCGCGCGCCGGGGGGCAGGGCGGCGGGGCGGACTCGGCTCCCGTCAGGGCGCCGCCGTTCCGGGGCGCAGCCAGGCGAAGTCCCACAGCTCCCAGCCTTCCGGGAGCGGGATGGCTCTTACCCGCCGGCCCAGGCGGTCGAGCTGGACGATGAGATGACGGGTCGGTGAGCCGACGAAGAAGCCGAAGGCGTGGCGTTCGAGGCCGCGGGCGCCGTCGAGGCCGGTGGTCCAGGTGCTCTGGACTCCGCCGAGGGTGTCGATGATGTGGCTGAGGGTGCCGGCGGCGTCCAAGGACCAGTACTCCTTGAAGGACGCCAGGGCGACGCCGCGGGTCGAGGAGCTGAGGTTCGTCGAGGCGTTCAGCACCATGCCGGCGTAGTCCAGCACGACGCGGCTCTTCCCGCAGGAGCTGATGAGCCAGCTCCCCGTGGACGATGACTGGTCGAGGCAGGGGCCGGTCAGGGGCCACTGGCCGGTCTGCACGACGTCCCCGTCGGTGGGCGCGCCGTCCCAGCCCATCTTGTGGTGGGTGTGCGCGCCGCCTGTGCCCGAGTAGGTGACGAAGAAGCCGTCGCCGCCCTTGTGGTCCAGGGTGACCCCGGCCGGGCCCGGGTGTTCGCCGCCTTTGGCCAGCGCCAGGTTGCCGTGGGCGTCGAGCATGGCGATGCGGCCGGCCGCGTTGTCGGTGACCAGGAAGCCGCCGGGGAGCGGCGCGGCCACCGTGGGGAGGCAGGCGCTGGCGTCGCCGGCGCCGCACGCGCCCCCGAGGCAGGTCTCGCCGACCGCGCAGCCCGACCCGCTGTCGCAGGCTTGGCCGTCGGGCGCGACGGTCAGCGACAGGCAGAGGCCGTTGTCGCAGGTGCCGCCGGTGGCGCAGGGGCCGAGCTGGCAGGCCGTCCCGTCGGCGACGGGCCGGTACAGGCAGCCCTGGTTCGCGGTGCACGCGTCCACGGTGCAGGGGTTGCCGTCGTCGGGGCAGGGCGTCGCCGGCCCGACGCAGGCGCCCGCCTGGCAGGTGGCGAGGCCGACACACGCGAAGTCCTCCTCGCACTCGGTGCCGTCGGCCACCGGCGTGCCGCCTCCGCAGGCGCCTGCGGTGCAGGTCATCCCGGTCGTGCACGCGCTGCCGAAGCAGGTGGCGCCGTCGGCGAGTGGCGTCCCGGCGCAGCCGGAGGCCCCGCAGAGGTCGCTGGCGGTGCAGGGATCGCCGTCGTCGCAGGCGGCCGCCTCGGCGATGGCCGCGTGCTCACAGCCACCCGCGCCGCAGGCATCGGTCGTGCATGGATCGCCGTCGTCGCAGTCCCGGGGGCCGGCTCGGCAGGCGCCCGCGCCGTCACAGCGGTCGCCGGCGGTGCAGGGATCGCCGTCGTCGCAGTCGACGCCGCTGGGTACCACCTCCACCACGCACCCGCTGGCCGGGTCGCAGCTCGCCGAGCGGCAGTCGCCCGACGCCCCGCAGCTCACCGGCTCGCCGCCCTGGCACTCGCCCAGCAGGCAGGTCTCCCCGCTGGTGCAGGCGTCGCCGTCGTCGCAGGGGCCGTAGTTCACCTCCGACGGCTGGCAGCTCCCGTCGGTGGGATCGCAGCGCGGCTCGAAGCACTGCGGCACGCTGAAGCCGCTGCAGTCGACCGGGGCCACGGCGACGCAGCGCTCGGCCTCGCAGCGCGCGCCGAGGGCGCAGGCGTTGTCGGCTGCGTGGCCCGGGCAGTCGGCGTCGATGACGCACTCGGGCTCGGCGACGCTGGTGCCGTCGCACGCGCCCAGGGCGAGCGAGGCCGCCGCTGCGAGCAGGAGTCGTGATGTGTGCATGACGGCATCATAGCGGCCGCCGGTTCGACGCGGAAGCAGGCCGCGTAACCCGAGACGCCTGGTGCGTCGCAGCGCGGGCGGCCTCGGCGCGGCTGGACTGGAGCCGCACAGGGGCCGCGTCGCGCCGGGAGGGCTCAGTTCGCCGTCACGGTGACCTTCAGCACGTCGCTCACCGCCGGGTAGGTGAAGCCGTCACCCACCTCGCGGATGGGCTGCACCTTGCCCTCGCCCGGGTCACCGGTGTCGGGGGCGAGCTGGTTGGTGACCGTGTTGGGGCCGACGCCGGGGCGCTCGTTGGCCTCGGTGCCCGCGTCCCACAGCACGATCTGGCTGGTCACGTCGCCGGTGACGGGCTCTCCGGCGCTGTCGAAGAGCGCGATGCCGCCGTCCTCGGGCGCGAAGAAGGCGTCGTTGGTGGCAGCCAGCATCGTCACGAAGGAGAGCGCGTCGCCGTCTGTGGCCTCGAAGCTGAAGCTGTAGCTGGAGCCGGGCAGGATGGGGCCGGGGCCCGAGGCGCCCACCGGCATGTTGAAGACGGCCCCGGCGACGTAGCCGGCCAGGCTGGTCAGGTTGGAGCCCAGCATGGTGGGGTTGCCGTCCTCGGCGATGTGCTCCACGCCGTCACCGTAGTCGGCGGCGCCGTCGGTGAAGAGCGGCATCGTGCTGGCGCTGTGGACGACCCAGGCGCCGGGCGAGGCCGGGTAGGTGATGCCGGTGTTGTCGGCCACGTACGCACCCAGCATGGTGGGGTTGCCGTCCTCGGCGATGTGCTCCAGGCCCTGGCCGCGGTCGGGCATGCCCTCGGTGAAGAGCGGGTCGGAGCCGTTGTGCAGCACCCACACGCCGGGCGAGAGCGGGGCCGCGAAGTCGCCCTCGCTGGTCATCAGCGCCATGTCGGTGGAGACGTTCTCGATGCTCACCTTGAACTCGGTGCCGGTCATGTGGGTGACCGTGACCTTCATCACCTCGTCCGGGGCGGGGTAGGCGAAGCTGACCCCGTCGGTGGCGTCGTCGATGGTCACGACGTTGCCGTTCTCGTCGACGCCCGTGTCGGGCCCGGACTGCTTCGACACCGTGTTGGGGCCCACCTTGGGCTCCTCGTTGACCTCGGTGCCGGCGTCCCACAGGAGGATCTGGTCGGTCACGTCCGCGGTGATCGGGTCGCCGTTGGCGTCGTAGAGGGCGATGCCTTCGCCGTCGGGGCCGAAGAAGAGATCGTTGGTGGCGGCGAGCATGGTGACGAAGGAGAGCTTCTGCTTGCGGCCCGCGTCGAAGGTGAACTCGTACTTCTTCCCCGGGGTGGCCGGTCCGGGCTGCGCGTCGCCGGTGGGCGTGTTGAACACGCCGCCGCTCACGAAGGGCCTGGCGGTCGCGACGTTCGCGATGGTCACGGTGAAGTTCCGGCTGCGGGGGCTGGATTCGCCGTCGTCGCAGGCCCAGACCAGCGCGGCGGCGGTCAGCAGGATCAGGGGTGTGGTCTTGTTCATGGCAGTGTTCCTCCCTCGGGGGTCGGGCGGCAGCTCACGCGCCGCGGTCATGGGGCAGTCGAGACCCCTGCGGGCGCACGCCAGGAGGAGGAGCCGGCGACGCGGTCCTGCGACGCGCGCTCCGATCCGGTGACGCCGATTGGGGCTTGCATGGAACTACCCGGCTCGGCGCGAACGGTTACGGAGAAATCTGGAGGTCTCCGTCGAGGCTGCGCGCCAGGGACGAGCGAGGCGCGCCAGCCGAGCTCAGCGGGCGCCCGCCTCGCGGCGCAACGCGCTGGTCAGCAGCACGAAGGAGTGCGGGGCCACGGCGTAGGGCTGGCCCTGGGCGACCGCGCCCGCGCCGTCCTCCGGGGCGGCCGTGTCGAAGACCAGCTCCCACCCCGCAGGTCCCGGGCTCGGGGGCAGGGACGCCGACACCGCCTCGTCGCCCGCGTTCATCATCAGCAGGAAGCTGTCGTCGGGCTGTGGCACGCCGCGGGCCGTCAGGTGGTGCTCGCCGGCCTCGCCGTGGATGAGGCAGCACAGATACCGGGCGTAGGGGACCTCCCAGTCGGCGGCCGTCTTCTCGGTGCCCTCGGGCGTCAGCCAGACGATGTCGGCCACTTCGGCGCCGGGGATGCGCTCGCCGTGGAAGAAGCGGCGCCGATGCAGCACCACGTGGTCGCGGCGCAGGCGCACGAGCTGGCGCACGAAGGCCAGCAGCGCGTGGTCGGGTGCGCTCCAGTCGAGCCAGCTCGTCTCGTCGTCCTGGCAGTAGGCGTTGTTGTTGCCCCGCTGGCTGCGTCCCAGCTCGTCGCCGGCGGTGAGCATCGGTATGCCCTGGCTCAGCATCAGCGTCGCCAGGAAGTTGCGCTGCTGCCTGGCGCGCAGCTCCCGGACGGCCGGCTCGTCGCTCGGGCCCTCGACGCCGCAGTTCCAGGAGATGTTGTTGTCGGTGCCGTCCCGGCAGCCCTCGCGGTTCGCCTCGTTGTGCTTGCGCTCGTAGGTGACCAGGTCGCGCAGCGTGAAGCCGTCGTGAGATGTGACGAAGTTGACCCCCGCCCAGGGCCGCCGCCCCTTGCGGTCGAAGATGTCCGCCGAGCCGGCCAGCCGCGTCGCGTAGACCGCCGCGACGCCCTCGTCGCCGCGCCAGAAGCGGCGCACCTCGTCGCGGTACTGGTCGTTCCACTCGCTCCAGCCCGGCGGGAAGGCCCCGAGCTGGTAGCCGCCCGCGCCCACGTCCCACGGCTCGGCGATGAGCTTCACCCTGGCCAGCACCGGGTCCTGGGTCAGCGCGTCCAGGAAGCCCGCGTGCGGGTGGAAGGCCCCCGACTCGCGCGCCAGCGTCGTCGCCAGGTCGAAGCGGAAGCCGTCGACGTGCATCTCCTGGACCCAGTAGCGCAGCGAATCGGTCACCATCCGCAGCACCATCGGGTGCGACAGGTTCAGCGCGTTGCCGCAGCCGGTGTAGTCCACGTAGAAGCGCGGCGCGTCGGGGGCGAGCTTGTAGTAGCTGGCGTTGTCGATGCCCCTGAAGCTCAGCGTGGGGCCCAGGTGGTCGCCTTCGGCGGTGTGGTTGTAGACCACGTCCAGGATCACCTCGAGGCCGGCGTCGTGCAGGAGCTGCACCAGGGTCTTCAGCTCGGCCAGGCCGTGGTGGGCCGAGTAGCGCGGCTCCGGCGCGAAGAAGGCGTACGAGTTGTAGCCCCAGTAGTTGGTGAGCCCCGCCTCGACCACGTGGGGCTCGTCGGCGAAGGCGTGGATGGGCATCAGCTCGACCGCGGTGACGCCGAGCGCCTGCAGGTACTCGATGACGCTCGGCGCGGACATCCCGGCGAAGGTGCCGCGCACCGGGTCGGGGAGCCCCGGGAAGCGCATGGTGAAGCCGCGCAGGTGCAGCTCGTAGAGGATGGTCTCGTCCCAGGCGTGCCGCGGCGGGCGGTCGTCGCCCCAGGTGAAGGCCGTGTCCACGACCTGGCATTTGGGCATCCAGCGCGCGTTGTCGCGGGTGTCCATCGCCAGGTCCTCGCGCGGGTCGCCGCGCAGGTAGCCGAAGTTGGCCGGCGCGACGCTGGCCTGGCCCACCAGCCCCTTGGCGTAGGGGTCCACCAGCAGCTTGTGGGGGTTGAAGCGGTGCCCGCGCTCCGGCTCGTAGGGGCCGTGGACGCGGTAGCCGTAGAGCTGGCCGGCGCGCAGGTCGGGGAAGTAGCCGTGCCAGATCATGTCGGTGTACTCGGGCAGCGCCACGCGCGCGGTCTCGTGCTCGCCGCTCGGATCGAAGAGGCACAGCTCGACCCTCTCGGCGTGCTCGGAGAAGAGCGCGAAGCCCACCCCCTTGCCGTCCCAGCTCGCGCCCAGGACCGATGGGTCGCCCGGCCAGACGCGGATTCCGCTGCTCATGGGGTCGCTCGAGGTTCGGTGGGAGGTGCGGGCCGGGGCCGGCACACCCGCGGCCCCGCCCGGGATTTGGAGCACGATCCGCCGCGATTTGCCAACGCGGAGGCGCGGCACATGCCGGCGGCTCAGCCCTGGTCGGGCACCAGCACCAGCGTGCCCAGCGGCGGCAGCGTCACGATGGCCGAGGCCGGGCGGCCGTTCCAGCCCTCGTCGGCCGCCTCCACGGCGCCGCCGTTGCCCGTGTTGCTGCCACCATACACCTCGGCGTCGGTGTTCAGCACCTCGCGCCAGCGGCCGGAAAACGGCAGGCCCAGCCGGTAGCCGTGGCGGGGCACCGGCGTGAAGTTGCACACCACGGCGGCCACCTGCCGCTCGCCCTCGCCGCGGCGCAGGTACGAGTAGATCGAGTGCTCGGCGTCGCCGCCGTCGATCCACTCGAAGCCCTCGGGCTGGCAGTCGCGGGCGTGCAGCTCGGGGCGCTGTCGGTACAGCCGGTTGAGGTCGCGCACCAGGGTCTGCAAGCCGCGGTGCTCGGGCGCGTCCAGCAGGTGCCAGTCCAGCGACTGGTCGTGGTTCCACTCGCGCCACTGCCCGAACTCACCGCCCATGAAGAGCAGCTTCTTGCCCGGGTGGGTCCACATGAAGCCGTAGTACGCGCGCAGGTTCGCGAACTTCTGCCACGCGTCGCCGGGCATCTTGCCGATGAGCGAGCCCTTGCCGTGGACCACCTCGTCGTGGCTCAGCGGCAGCACGAAGTTCTCGGTGAAGGCGTAGATCAGCCCGAAGGTCATCTTGTCGTGGTGGTAGCGCCGGTGGACCGGGTCCTCGGCCATGTACTTCAGGGTGTCGTGCATCCACCCCATGTTCCACTTGTAGCCGAAGCCGAGCCCGCCCAGGTACGTGGGCTGCGAGACCATCGGCCAGGCCGTGCTCTCCTCGGCCACGGTGATGGTGCCGGGGAAGTGCCCGTAGAGCTGCTCGTTGAGCGTGCGCAAGAACGCGATGGCCTCGAGGTTCTCGCGGCCGCCCAGGGCGTTGGGGATCCACTCGGTGCGCGAGTAGTCCAGGTAGAGCATCGAGGCCACCGCGTCCACGCGCAGCCCGTCGACGTGGTAGCGGTCGGCCCAGAACAGCGCGTTGGAGGTGAGGAAGTTGCGCACCTCCGAGCGGCCGAAGTTGTAGATGAGGGTGCCCCAGTCCTGGTGCTCGCCCAGGCGCGGGTCGGCGTGCTCGTAGAGGTGGGTGCCGTCGAAGCTGGCCAGGCCGTGGGCGTCCGAGGGGAAGTGCCCGGGCACCCAGTCGATGAGCACGCCGAGCCCCGCCGCGTGGGCGCGCTCGATGAAGTCGCGGAACTGCTCGGGGGTGCCGAAGCGCGAGGTCGGCGCGTAGAGCCCCGTCGGCTGGTAGCCCCAGGAGCCGTCGAAGGGGTGCTCGTTGATGGGCATCAGCTCGAGGTGGGTGAAGCCCATGTCCCGCGCGTAGGGCACCAGGTCGTCGGCCAGCTCCTGCCAGGTGAGGTAGCGGTCGCCGTCCTCCGGTCGCCGCTTCCAGGAGCCGAGGTGGACCTCGTAGATCGCCATGGGCTGGTCGCGCGCCTGCGCCGCCTCGCGGGTCGCCATCCACTCGCCGTCGCCCCAGGCGCGCTCGCCGAGATCCCAGACCACCGAGGCGGTCTCGGGCCGGCGCTGGGCGTAGAAGGCGTAGGGGTCGGACTTGGGCGGCAGCAGCTCGCCCTGGGGCCCGCGCACCTCATACTTGTAGAGGTCGCCCGGCGCGAGACCGGGGATGAAGAGCTCCCAGCAGCCGCTCTCGTGGCGGAGCCGCATCGGGTGCCGGCGGCCGTCCCACTCGTTGAAGCTGCCGATGACCGAGACGTTGCGCGCGTTGGGCGCCCAGACGACGAAGGAGACGCCCTGGACGCCGTCCAGCGTCCGGGGGTGCGCGCCCATCTTGTCGTAGGTGCGGAGATCGGTCCCCTCGGCGAGCAGGTGCACGTCCAGATCGCCCAGGAGCTGCGGGAACGCGTAGGGGTCCTCGACCCGGTGCGGCGCGCCGGCCCGGTCGGTGATCTCGAAGCGGTAGCGGAAGCGCTTCTTGCGCCGGGGCATCGCCGCCTCGAAGACGCCGGCGTCGTCGACGCGCTCCAGGGTGGCGATGGTCTTGGCGGTGCGCGCGTCGAGCAGCTTCACCGCGCTGGCCCAGGGCTGGAAGGTGCGCACGACGAGGCCCTTGTCGCCGTCGTGCATGCCCAGCACCGCGAAGGGATCGCGCAGCCGGGCGTGGGTGATGTCGTCGATGAGCGAGGGCGAGAGGGTGGTCATGGGCGTCCTCAGGGGGAGGGAGCGAGGATGCGTCGGATCCCCTCCAGGGGGATGCGCACCCAGGTGGGTCGGTTGGCCGCCTCGTAGGCGACCTCGTAGAGCGCCTTCTCCAAGGTGAAGAGCGCGATCAGGTCATCGCGGGCCTTTGCGTCGGAGGGCACCGAGGGGCAGCCCTCCAGCGCCCCGACGTAGCCGTCGAGGAAGGCGGCCGTCGCCGGGCGGCGCCACTGCTCGGCCCAGGGGATGAGGGTCTGGAGGCCGTCGGGCCGCACCGCGGCCGAGGCGAAGAGGCTGGCCCAGGCGGCGTAGTCGAAGCTGCGCAGCATCCCGGCGACGTCGCGGAGCACGCAGTGCTTGACCCGGCGCTCGGCCAGCGGGCGCTGGGGCTCTCCCTCGAAGTCCAGGATGTAGAAGTCGTCCTGCGCCTTCATGACCTGGCCCAGGTGCAGGTCCCCGTGCAGCCGCGTCTTCATCAGGCCGGCGCCGCCTGTGGGCAGAAGCGCGTCCACCCGGGCGGCCACCCGCTCCCTGTCGCCGAGCAGCGCGACGACCTCCGGGTCGTGCTCGCCCGACTCGGAGCTCTGCGCCAGCGCCCGGCGGGCGGTCTCGGCCATGTCCAGGACCTGGGCCCGCCAGGTGCGCAGGTCCTCGGCGGTCACCGGCTCCGGCTCGAAGGCCGGGTCGCCGCTCGGAAGCGCAAAGGCGCGGTGCAGCTCGGCTGTGCGGCGCCCCAGGGTCGTCACCTCGGTCAGGTAGAGCATGTGCCGGCGCTCGGCCGCGCGGTCGGACTCGGTGCCGGCGCCCCGGCGGTGCTCCACGTCCTCCAGGAGGCGCTTGACGTAGTCCACCGTCCACGACCACCCGTCGCCCTGGTTGGGGACGTAGGCCTGGAGCACCGCCAGCGCGGAGGCGGTGCCGTCCGCGGCCACGTGCTCCAGGGCGCCGAGCAGGGACGGGGCGTTGGGGTACTCGGCCACCTCGGTGAGGTAGCGGCCGATCTCGATCTCCGGGTGGGTGCCCGCCTCCACGCGGCGGAAGAGCTTCAGCACGCCGGCGCTGCCCAGCAGGCTGGACGTGTTGCTCTGCTCCTTGCCCAGGCGGCGCACCTCGACCTCCGCCAGCGAGCCGGAGGGCAGCGCCCGGGCGAAGGCCGAGGTCGAGGAGAAGACCAGCTCGCCGTCGCCGGCGCCCTCGCGCCGCTGTTCGCCCATCGAGCGGGCCACGTCGCGCACGAAGTCCTCTTCGGCCTGCGCGTCGTAGAGCACGCCGATGCGCGGTCCGCGGCGCACCCGCGCCAGGGTCGCGGGCAGCAGCCGCGCCAGCGGGTCCTCGTCGCTGGTCTCCCAGGCCATCGACAGCGGGATCTGGTAGCGCTGCACCTCGCCGTCCTCGAGGCGCACGTCGAAGCGGGCGAAGAGCCAGGAGCGGCCCTCGGGCGCCACCGCGGCGTGGGCGACCAGCTCGGTGCTCTGGATCTTCCGGTCCTTGGCGGCATACCAGCGCTGGAGCGGGACGAAGGCCGGGACCGCGAGCTGCTCGAGCTGCGACCGGGCGTCGCCGCCAGCCAGGCTCTCCCAGCCGTCGGGCACCACCAGGGTGGGCAGCTCGGGCACCGGCGGGACGTAGCGCTCGTGCCAGCTCGGCGCCTCGGCCTCCTCGGCCAGCACGAACCAGTAGAAGCCGTAGGCCGGCAGCGTGATGAAGTAGGGCAGCTCACCGATGGGGGGGAAGGCCGAACGGCCCAGCAGCTCCACCGGCACCCGGCCGTCGAACTCGGCCAGGTCCAGCTCCGCCGGCTGGGCGGCGCGCGACAGGTTGGCGACGCAGAGCAGCGTCTCGCCCTCGAAGGTGCGCAGGTAGGCGATGACCTTGCGGTTGCCGGGATACAGGAAGCGCAGCGCTCCGCGCCCGAAGGCGCGGTGCTGCCTGCGCACCGTGATGAGCCGGCGCATCCAGTTGAGCAGCGAGGAGGGGTCACGGTTCTGCCGCTCGACGTTGACGGCCTCGTAGCCGTAGACCGGGTCCATGATCGCCGGCAGATAGAGGCGGGCCGGGTCGGCGCGCGAGAAGCCGGCGTTGCGGTCGGCGCTCCACTGCATGGGCGTGCGCACCCCGTCGCGGTCGCCCAGGTAGATGTTGTCGCCCATGCCGATCTCGTCGCCGTAGTAGACGATGGGCGTGCCGGGCATGGACATCAGGATGCTGTTGAGCAGCTCGATCTTGCGGCGGTCGTTGTTCAGAAGCGGCGCCAGCCGGCGCCGGATGCCCAGGTTGATGCGCGCGCGCTCTTCGTGGGCGTAGTAGTTCCACAGGTAGTCGCGCTCGCGCTCGGTCACCATCTCGAGGGTCAGCTCGTCGTGGTTGCGCAGGAAGATGGCCCACTGGCAGCCCTCGGGCAGGTCGGGGGTCTGCCGCAGGATGTCGGTGACCGGGTGCCGGTCCTCCTGGGCCAGGGCCATGTAGAGGCGCGGCATCAGCGGGAAGTGGAAGCCCATGTGACACTCGTCGCCGTCGCCGAAGTAGGGGCGGGTGTCCTCGGGCCACTGGTTCGCCTCGGCCAGGAAGAGGCGATGGTCGTAGTGCTCGTCGAGCCACGCGCGCAGCTCCTTGAGCACGCCGTGGGTCTCGGGCAGGTTCTCGTTGTTGGTGCCCTCGCGCTCGACCAGGTACGGGATGGCGTCCAGCCGGAAGCCATCCACGCCGGCGTCCAGCCAGAACTTCATCGCCTTCTTCACCTCGGCGCGCACGCGCGGGTTGTCGAAGTTGAGGTCGGGCTGATGGCTGAAGAACCGGTGCCAGTAGTACTGGTGTGCCACCGGGTCCCAGGCCCAGTTGGACTGCTCGGTGTCCAGGAAGATGATGCGCGTGCCGGGGTAGCCCTCGTCGTCGTCGGCCCACACGTAGAAGTCGCGCGCCTTCGAGCCCTTGCTGGCGCGGCGCGCCTTCTGGAACCAGGGGTGCTGGTCCGAGGTGTGGTTGATGACCAGCTCGGTGATGACGTGCAGGCCTCGGCGGTGGCATTCCCGGATGAACTGCCGCGCGTCCTTGAGTGTGCCGTAGGGCGGGTGGACGTTCTTGTAGTCCGCCACGTCGTAGCCGTCGTCGCGCAGCGGGCTCGGGTAGAAGGGCAGCAGCCAGATGGCCGACACGCCGAGATCCTGGATGTAGTCCAGCTTGGAGGTCAGCCCCTTGAAGTCGCCGACGCCGTCGTCCGACGCGTCGAAGAATGCCTTCACATGGAGCTGGTAGATGATCGAGTCCCGATACCACTCGGGCTCACGCTCGAAATCGCTGGCCACGGCTTGTCCTCTCGTCTCGGTCCGCTTCAGGAGCAGGGGTCGCGGTACTCGACCTGCTGCCAGGGGCTCACCCGGTAGATGGCCGCGGGGTTGTGGCCCGGGTCGAGGTGCACGCCCTGGCGCGAGCCGCGCCACAGATGGCGCTGGCCACTCAGCAGATCCTCGACCGCGAAGGGCTGTGCGTCGTCCAGGCCCATGTCCCACAGGGGGAACTCGATGTCGACGCCGCGAGCCTCGAAGGGGTTCAGGTTCACCACCACGAAGATCATGTTGTCCCGGGCCTCGGTCATCTTCGAATAGAAGATCACGTCGTCGTGGTGGGCGGTGTGGAAGCGGAGATTGGTCAGGTACTGCAGCGCCGGGTTGCGCGCGCGAGCCCGATTGACGCGCGCGATGTAGTCCTTGATGTGGCCGGGGCGATCCCAGTCCCAGACCTTGTAGTCGTACTTCTCGGAGCCGAGATACTCCTCCTTGCCCGGCACCGCGGCGTTCTCACACAGCTCGAACCCGTTGTAGATACCGTAGACCGGGCTCATCGTGGCGGCCAGCACCTCGCGGATCATGAAGGCCGGTCGGCCGCCCGTCTGCAGGAAGCGGGGCAGGATGTCGGGGGTGCAGGTGAAGAAGTTGGGGCGCAGGTACTCCTTGCAGTCGCTCTGCGCCAGCTCCCGGCCGTAGTCGATGAGCTCGCCCTTGAAGTTGCGCCAGGTGAAGTAGGTGTAGCTCTGGGTGAAGCCCACCTTGGCCAGCAGCTTCAGCATGGGCGGCCGGGTGAAGGCCTCGGCCAGGAACTGCACCTGCGGATGCTGCGTCTGCACTTGCCGGATCACCCACTCCCAGAAGGGCACCGGCTTGGTGTGCGGGTTGTCGACGCGGAAGATGGTCACGCCCTGGTCGACCCAGAACAGGAAGGTGTCCAGCAGCTCCTGCCACAGGGCGTGTTGGCCCTTGCCGTAGAAGTCCACGTTGACGATGTCCTGGTATTTCTTCGGCGGGTTCTCGGCGTACTTGATCGTCCCGTCGGGCCGGAAGCGGAACCACTCCGGGTGCTCCTGGATCCAGGGGTGGTCGGGGCTGGCCTGCACGGCGAAGTCCAGGGCGACCTCCATGCCGAAGCGCCGGGCCTCCTTCACGAACTCGCGGAAGTCGTCGAGGGTGCCGAGCTCCGGGTGCACAGCCTTGTGTCCGCCCTCGGCCGAGCCGATGGCGTAGGGGCTGCCGGGATCGTCGGGCCCGGCGTTCAGCGTGTTGTGGGGGCCCTTGCGGTGGCTCCGGCCGATGGGGTGGATCGGCACGAAGTACACGACGTCGAAGCCCATCCGCCGCACCTCGGGCAGCCGCCGCGCGCAGTCGGCGAAGGTGGCCGAGCGCTTGGGGTCGTCGCCCTGGCTGCGGGGAAACATCTCGTACCAGGCGGCGAAACGCGCCCGCGCCGGGTCCACCACCAGCTCCAGCTCCCGATCGTAGCGCGCGCCCATGGAGCGGTCCGGGTGCTCGTCGAGCAACTCCCGCAGCTCGTCGCCCATCAGCAGCGCCAGCCGCGCCTCGTCGTCGCCGGCCTCGAAGCGCTTCACCATCGCCCGCAGCCGCTTCTTCCCCGCCGCGTCCGCGCGCCCGATGGCCGCCTCGACCAGCTCCAGCCCCTCGCGCAGCTCGAGCGCGACGTCCTGGCCCGCGCCCCGCTTCTTGGTCACCTCGTCGCGCCAGGTGGCCAGGGCGTCCGGCCAGGCCTCGACCGTGTAGAAGTAGCGCGTGTTCTCGCGCAGCGGCATGCGGCAGCGCCACAGATCCAGCCCCGGCTCCACCAGGGTCATCGGCAGCTCGTGCCACTGGTCGCTGGTCGCCTCGCGGATGAGCAGCACGGCGGCGAGCTTGTCGTGGCCGTCCTTCACGATCTCGCACTGCACCTCCAGCACCTCGCCCACCGAGCGCTTCGCCGGGAAGCGGCCGTCGTCCACCGAGGGCTGGACGTTCTGGATCTGCACCGGTCGGCTCACGACGCCCGCGGGCAGCTTCACCGCCACCCGCGCCCGCGCCGGCCGCTTGCGCGCCGCGGGGGGGGCGCCGGCCGCGTCCTCGTGAGCCGCTGGCGGAGCCACGAAGAGCGCCACCTCGCCGGGCTCCAGCCGCGCTCGGGTGGTCGGGGGCGACGGTCGCGCCCGCTGGCGACCCGCCGACGGAGGCCCGACCGCCTGAGCCGCCTCTTCGAAGTCGACCTCGCGCGCCCGGTCAAGGTCCAGGTTCACCACCACCCGCGCCCAGGCGTCCTCGGCCCAGGTCCAGCGCTTCAGCACCAGCACGTCGTCGCCGCTCGGCCACGTCGCCTCCTGCGGCCCCTCCTCGTTGAGGATGGGCAGCGACGCCTTCAGCGCGTTGGTCTCGCGGACGCAGGCGCTCAGGTCGAAGGGGCTGGCCGCGCGCTGCTGCTCCCACTGGTCGGGGGTGGTTCGGACGACGTGCAGCGGGCGTTCGAATCCGTACTCGAAGCCCATCGGCATCATCCAGCCGCTCGAGAAGAAGGCGGCGAAGCGCAGCCGCTGACGGCAGGCCCGCTCGACCCGCGCCGGGTCGGTCACCCCCTGCGCGGCCAGCTCGGCCGGCAGCCGCTCGGTGTCGTGGCTCTCGGGGAAGCTCAGAGACGGCGCGATGCCGCGGAAGAGGTCGTACTGCTCGAGCAGCCAGTCGGCGCGGAAGTCCCACCACTTCGACGAGTTGAACAGGTAGTCGAAGCCGGCCGGGCTGAGCTGCCGCACCTGCTGGGGCGCGCAGCCCAGGGTCTCGGCCACGAAGAGCACCTCGGGGCGGACCTCACGGGCGGCGCCGATGATCTGCCGCCACACGACGCCGGGCACCTTGTAGGCCGCGTCGCAGCGAAATCCCCGCACGCCCAGGCCGAGCTGGTGGCGGACCAGCTCGCGCCAGTACTGGACGATGGCGTCGCGCTCCGGGCGCTCGCCGTAGTCCAGCTCGGCCAGATCGCCCCACACCGTGACGTGGCCGTCGACCGGATCCACCGCCGACGCCGAGGCGACCTCGCCTTCCTCCCAGGCGTACCAGCGCGGGTGCTCCTCGACGAGCGGGCTGTCCTTGGCCGTGTGGTTGACGACCAGGTCCAGCATCACCGACAGGCCGTGCTCGGCCGCGGCCGCGCAGAACCCCGCCAGCAGCTCGTCGTCGCTGCCCTCGAGCTCGCCCCGGAAGCGCGGGTCGAGCCGGTAGTGGTCCTTCTGCGCGTAGAGCGACCCCGACATCCCCGAGGCGTGCACCGGGTTCAGGTAGACCCAGTTGAAGCCCATCTCGGCGATGCGCGGCAGGTGGCTCTTCCAGCCCTCGACATCCCCCGCCAGCAGCGGGAACAGGTTGTAGATCCGCGGCGCCTCCTGCGCCCCATCCTTGCCGCCCACTGACCGCTCCCTTCTCCTGCTCGAGCCTCGCCTGGCCGCGCGGGCCACCCGATGGGCCGGCAACCACGGCGACGCCTCAGGGGCTGGGGCGCGCCTGCGGCCGATCGGCGGCTCGTGTGCGCTTCGTGAGCCCACGGGTGATGCAGCATCCGAGCCAGCGTGGCGACGAGCGCCCCGGAGCCGCCGACGGCCGCGCCCTCAGGAGCCCGGCGGCCTCGGGACCCCACGGCCGAAGCTCCGCCTCCTGTCGCCCGACGGCGGCACGGCGGGGCAAGGTGCCCCGTGTGTGGCACGGCAAGCGGGCGGTCCGCCCGCCGGCTCCGCCCACGGTCGAGACCGCGGCGTGAACCTCTGCGCCACCAGCTGACGCTGTGCTCTTGGACGCGCCTGCCTGCCTTGTTCAGCCTCCTTGGGCGTGGTATGCCCCAACGCTGTCGCCACCGTGTCAACCGGAGCGGTTACATGCGGGTTCTAGTAGTTCTCTCCATGGCCGCGTTGATTGGCGCCTGTTCTGACTCAACGACGACCTTCTCGGTGTCTCCGCCGGGGCCCGACAGCGTCACTGCGGCCGCGAGCCTCACCGCGGGACTCGCCGAGTTGGGCGCCAGCCGCCCGCAAACAGCCCTCCCGCACATGATCGCGGCGCGACAGAGCGATCCTCGATCTGCCGAGGCTGCGCTGGCGCTGGGCCTGACGCGCTTCCTGCTGCTCGCAGAAGACCCGGCGGCCACGGACGCGCTCGCCTACCTAGGCCGACCGCCCCTGCGGACCTGGGTCGCTCTCGGCGCGGGCGGTGTCTTCGCGCAGTTGGCCACAGGAAGCGACTGCGGCCTCGCCATGGACTCGATGCTCGGTGGCATGCCATGGACCGACATCGGCAGCCTACCTGACTTCATGCAAGCCATTCCGCCCGGCGTGAACGGCGATGTGCTCGTGGACAAGCTCGATGGGCTGATCCCGGCGCTCGATGCGATCATCGCGGACTTGGCGGCGGCACGCGACGGTGGGCCTGTGCGCCTGCGCGTTCCAGGCAGTCTCATCTATATAGACGGGACCCTGGACCTCGGCGAGGCGGAGGCGGCGCTCCTCTCGGGCGTTGCTGGCATGGTCAAGGGAGCGCTATTGCTGCTTGGCGCATACGACTGGGCCTTCTCACCGCGCGAACATCTGGGTACCTCCAGGTCGGCGACGCAGCGAGTCGCGGAGTTCAACGACCACTTCCTCGTGTTGCGGCAGGATCGGGGTCGCGCGCGAGCCCTGGCGGCGAGAGACGCCTTCGTGAAGGCAGCCAGCGATCTGGTCGACGGGCTCGACGCGGGGCTGGTCGCGCAAGGGACGAGCGCGCAAGCCCCGCTGGCGTGGGGCCAGGTCAAGCCGGTGGTGCTCGAGCGCTATCGGGACATCACGAAGGCGTTCCGGGATGGGCTTACTCAGGTCGTCGCGCTCCCCTTTCTCAGCCCGCCTACCAACATGGACATCGGTCAGCTCTTCACCAACCCGTTTGATGCGCGAGCCAGCGAGTTCGACCCGATGGATGTCGAGTCGGAGACTTGGACCTGGGACGGCGTGACCTATACGGATTACTACTGGAGTTGGGTGGAGGGCTTCTTCCAGGATACGGTGCGGGGGCGGTTCCAGCCCAACATCTACCAGGATCCAGACGCTCGAACGTGGAAGGTCCAGTGGTACCGATGGGAGGACATACGGCCGCTCTTCGAGCCGTTGCTCGACCGGCTGGCGCGGGCGCACTCCGGCTGTTCTTGGTAGGACACGCCTGCTCTCGCGCGGTCGCGGCGTGCGCGTGGGTGATGCTGGCGGGGGGGCCGGTGTTGGCGGGCAACCCCCGGCGGCCGGCGCCCGACGTGGAACTCGCCAAGGCAGCGGCGCGCGACATCGCAGGGCGCGTCGAGAAGGCTTGCACGGGCGCAACGGGCTCGGCGCGGGCTGCGGAGATCGCGCTCGAGCCAACGAGCGACCTCGCCGCAGCGTCGCGGGGAGCTCTTGGCGCGGACTGGGAGCGGCTCAGCGTCCAACAGCGAGACCGGTTTTCACACGCATTCAAGCGCCTGATGCGTGCACGCTACCTCGGTCGGTTGAAGCGGTGCGGGCCGCTGCAGCTCCTCGTGGGGGAGGCCTCGCCCCGAGGCGCAGCGGTGATCGTCCGCGCTCGACTCGAGCACGCCGAAGGAAGCGCGGACGAGTTGGGGCTGGTTCTGGCCGATAGCGGTGATGGTCCCCGAATCGTCGACGTGTATCTCGGTGATGTCAGCGTCATGCGTAACTATCGCTCCAGCTTCAGGAAGTCGATTCGGACGCGCGGTTTCGACGGTCTGATGGAGGACTTGGAGCGCGCCATCGCTAAAGCGACGCCCGACGACCGCTGACGCTGTGGCCGCCCGCGACGGCGGCGCGCCCGGGCGGGGGAGCCGCGTCTTCGCCCGGCCTCGCGGCCCGAGCCGCTGGTCGTCGAGTTGCCCGCAGGGGGTGATGCGCTCCGAAGACGCTGGAGGGGCGTGCTCGGGGGCAAATCCCTCTCTTCGAAGACGCGGCAGGGTGTCCTCGAAGGGTGTCTCCCTCCGAGGATGCGCGTGGACCCCATCGAAGCGGGGGCCTCGTCCAGGCCCTCGAAGCGCAGACCGGTTCAAAGCAGACGCAGCGTTGGGCGAGTCATCGTGGCGATGGCACCATTCCATGGCGCGGGGAAGGGGGCGCTCATCGCGCCGGGGAGGGCCTCACGCGATGACGCCCGGCTGGGAGCGGCGGTCGGCGGGCTCGGGCGGTGTCGGTGCGCCCGATGATGGCTCGTCCTCGACGCGGGCGTAGCCTCGGGCCTCGAGGAACTCGGCGAGCTTGCTGTTGAGCAGGAAGCTGGTCTCGGTCAGGGCGTGGGTGGACAGGAAGTCCAGGACGCGCGACTGCTCGAGCCAGTCGGCGAAGTCCTCCAGGAAGGCCACTGCGCTGCCGTCGTAGTGGCGCTTCCACACCGCGGACAGGCGCCACACCTGGCGCAGGCCGCCCCGCAGCATCTTGTAGACGTGGGCCACCCGGTGGGCGCGCATGATGTCTTCGTAGGAGAAGGTCTCGCAGCCGTAGGTCTCGTAGGGCGGCTCGGGCGAGAAGGCCAGCCCGTACTTGTCGGCCTCGGCGTGGTAGCGGGTGCCCGGCAGCGCCAGCAGGCGGTAGATCTCGATGTCGGCGTGGGGGAAGCTGCCCAGCACGAAGTCGATGGTGCGGCGGAAGCCCTGGTAGTCCGACTTGGGCAGGCCGTAGATGACGTCGACGTAGTACTCGAGCTCCAGGTCGTCGAGGTGCGCCAGGTTCTCCTGGAAGCGCTCCAGCTTGAAGCGGCGGTCCATCTCCTGGAGGGACTCCTCCTCGATGGTCTGGAGCCCCAGGCCGATCTGCTTGACGTTCGCGCGCTTGTAGAGTTCGGCGGTCTCGCGGTCCAGCAGCTCGGCGTAGCTCTCGATGCGCAGCCCGCCCGGCGCCTCGAGCGCGGCCAGCGCCTCGAGGATCACCTTGGTGCGCTTCTTGTTGAGGCCGAAGATGGGGTCGACCACCTGCACGTCGTAGCCGGCGCTGACCAGGCGGCTGAGATCCCGGATGACGCGCTGGTCGTCGAACTTGCGGTGGCGGGTCTGGCCGTAGAGGCAGAACGCGCAGTCGAAGACGCAGCCGCGCAGGGTCTCGTAGACCACCGAGCGATCGTAGCGCGACAGCGCCGGGTCCTCGCGGTCCAGCTCGTCGTCGTAGGGCGAGGGGATGAGGTCCAGGTTCTCCAGCGGGGGGCGCCAGGGGCCGCGGACCAGGGCGCCGTCCTCGCCTCGGGTGGTCGTGCCGGCCAGGCCCGCCAGGGCGTCCCGCCGGCCGTCGAGCATCAGGCGCAGCAGCTCGGCGAAGGTCTCCTCCGCCTCGCCCTGGACGACCACGTCCACGGCCGGCCACCGCTGCAGCACGTCCTCGGGGCGGTTGCCGACGTCGGGCCCGCCGGCGACCACGAGCAGGTCGGGCACCAGCGCCTTGGCGCGCTGGCAGAAGGTCAGCATCGCCGTGGAGTTCCAGATGTAGCACGACACCCCCAGCACGGCGGGGCGGCGCTCGCGCAGCTCGGCCAGGGCGCGCTCGCTCTCCGAGAAGGGGGCGAAGTCGTTGACCCGCAGCCCCGTGGCCATGAACTGCTCCATGCGGAGCTCGCGCCGGAAGAAGCGCACCTCGGCGTCGATGCGGGGATCGCGGCGCGCGTAGCCTTCGAGGCAGCGATAGGCGAGCGAGATCTCGAAGCCGACGTGGAGCAGATAGACATCGAGCATGGCGTCCCCCGGGGGTGCTCGGGACCGACCTCGCGTCAGGCTGCGCCGATGGAACCGGACGCGTGGCGTCGGCCGGAGCGGCGATGCTAGCGCGGACCTCCGGGGGCCGCCAGCCCGCGGTCGCTCGGGCGATGGCAGCGGCGCGCGGCCTACGCTACGGTGTGTGGAACGAGGATCGGAGCGGTCATGAGCGAGCCCACCCCCGAAGAGGTCGTCCAGGAGATCGTGCAGGCACTGGCGGCCGCGCATGCCCAGCGCGTCCGCGGCTTCATCGCCGTGCGCTGCACCGGCCCTCGCGAGGTCGACCACGCCCGCGAGACGCTCATCCGCACGCCGGCGCCCTTCCCCTGGAAGTCGCTGCCCGCGTCGGAGCTGGACCCGCCCGATCTGCTCGGCTACGTCATGCACGCCAGCGAGGCGCGCGGGCCCTGCTTCCTCGCCTACGGGCTGCCACGCGGGCGCGACGGCGCCGTGCTCGAGCGCTTCATCGAGCTGATCAACGTCGCCGGGCGCAAGTACGTGATGGCGCCCTACCTGATGGTGCTGCTGCTCACCATCGACGAGATCAAGGACCTCAGCCGGGGGGCGCCGCAGCTCTGGCGCAGCCGCGACCTCTTCGTAGGGTGGCCGGTCCAGGACGCCGCCTCGCGCTTCGTGCCGGCGGTGTCCGGGGCGTCACCCGCCAACCGGGGGGGCGCCGTGGCCGCGTCGGGCGGCGGCGTCCGAGGGCTGCAGAGCGCCATCGAGCGCGCCGGCGGCGGGGTGGAGTCGATCTTCGGCAACATCCAGATCAACGACTACGAGATCACCGGCGACACCTACGGCCTGGCGCCCTGGGCCGGAGCCCCCTTCAACGCGGGCGACGAGGTCCCGCCCTACATCGCGGCGGCAGCGCCTCCGGCCGGCCGGCGCTGGGGTCGCACGCTGGCCGCGGGCGACGAGGAGGGCGCGGCGATCATCGACGCCTGTCGCCTGCTGCTGGACCAGCGCAAGTCCGAGCACGCGCGCCAGGAGCTGGCTCGCGCCGCCAAGCGCTTCCGGGGTTCGCACAACGGGCCGGCCACCGCCGAGTGCTACGTGCTGCTGGGCTCGGCCAGCGAGATCCGCTTCGACCACAGCGTGGCGCTCGAGTGGTACGAGCAGGCCCTGGCCGTCTACGAGCACATCGGCGACGACCCGGGCGTCTCCGACACCCTCAACATGATCGGGCGGCTGCGCTTCGTGCACGGCGATCTGGACGGCGCGTTCAGCTTCTTCGATCGGGCGATGCGCCACGACGAGGAGGCCGGCGACGAGCTGCGGCTGGCCTCGGGCTACCGGCGCATCGGCATCATCCTCGAGGAGCGCAACGAGCTGCGCGAGGCGCTGCTGCTCTACGAGCGGGCCGCGGAGATCGAGCGGCGCAACGGCGACCGCTTCGCGCTGTGCCGCAGCCTGCACCATCAGGCGCGCCTGCATCAGCGCAAGGAGATGTTCCCCGAGGCGCGGGAGCTGCTCTCCCAGAGCCTCGCGATCAAGGAGGAGCTGTCGGATCTCTCCGGTCTGGCCGCCGGCTACCACGAGCTGGGCAACCTGGACTTGCGGCAGGGCCAGTACGAGAGCGCGTTGGACGCCTACTCGCGAGCGCTCGAGATCGAGGAGCAGCTCGGCGACGTGCCCGGCATCGCGGTCACCCAGGCGCAGCTCGGGCTGGTGCATCGCGAGCTGGCCGAGTACCCGGCCTCGGTGAAGGCCCTGTCGATCGCGCGCGAGATCTTCTATCGCCTCCAGTCGCCCTACGTGACCCCGATGGAGTCCACGCTGGACGGGCTGCGGGTGATGGTGAACACCACCGACTTCGAGCGGCTGCAGTCGGAGGCCCGCGTCTACGTGGGCGACCTGGTCGCCGGCGGCTGAGGGGGTGAGCCGGCGACCGAGCGACGCGGGCGATGCCGGCGGAGGCGGGCAGGCGCCGGCGGCTGGCGCGGGGCGGATGCGCATCGGGGTGATGGGCGCCGGCTCGATCGGGTGCTACGTGGGCGGGCGCCTCGCCGCCGCGGACGTGGCCGAGGTGGTGCTGGTGGGCCGCGAGCGCATCCGGCAGGAGATAGCCGCCCACGATCTGCGCGCCGTCGACATGGGCCGCGAGCACGTGGCGCCGGCCGCGCGGGTACGCTTCGAGACCGACGCCGCCGCGCTGGGCGACTGCGACGCGGTGCTGGTGTGCGTGAAGTGCGCGCAGACCGCCGAGGTGGCCGGCGAGCTGGCGGGGGTCCTGCGGGCGGACGCCTGCGTGGTCAGCCTGCAGAACGGCATGCACAACGCCGAGCGCCTGCGGGCGCGGCTGGGGGAGCGGGTGGTCGCGGGGGTGGTGGGCTTCAACGTCGTCTCGAAGGGCGAGGGCGTGTTCTTCCGCGGCATGTCGGGGCCCATCCAGCTCGAGGCGCGGCCCGGCGCGCGCCGCCTCGCCGGGGTGCTGCGTGCGGCGGGGTTGGAGATCGAGCTGCACGAGGCGCTCGAGCCGCTGCAGTGGACCAAGCTGATGCTGAACCTGAACAACGCGGTGAGCGCGCTCTCGGGGGCGCCCACGGTGGAGCTGCTGCGGGCGCCCGGCTTTCGGCGGCTGGTCGCGGCGGTCATCGAGGAGGCGCTGGCCGTGCTGAAGGTGGCGGGGATCGCGCCGGCGGCGCTGAGGGGGGTGCCCATCGGCTGGATGCCGACGGTGCTGAGGCTGCCGACCTGGCTGGTGCGCATCGTCACGCGCGCCCAGATGAAGGTGGACCCCGAGGCGCGCTCCTCGATGTGGGAGGACCTCGAACGCGGGCGCCTCACCGAGGTCGAGCAACTCAACGGCGAGATCGTGGCCCTGGCGTCGCGGCTGGGGGTCGACGCGCCGCTCAATCGCCGCATCGTGGAGCGGATCCACGCCGCCGAGGCCGCCGGGGCGGGCTCACCGCGGCTGGACGCCGAGGCGCTGTGGGCCGCCCTCACCTGAGGGTGTCAGGGGCAGATGTTGCCGAGCTCCACGTCGTCGATGAAGACACCCTGCCCGGCGTTGTCCTCGGCGTCGATGGAGTCGAAGTTGAACTGCACGCGCACCTCCTGGCCCTGGACGGCGAGGGGCAGCGAGACGGCGACGTCGTTCCAGACGCCGTACTGCTCGAGGGTGAGCTTGGACTTGTTCCAGACCTCGAAGGCGCTGTTGCCGACGAGCAGGCGCACGTTGAGGTCGTCCCGGCCGGGTGCGTGCTCGATGTCGGCCCACACGCGAAAGCGCAAGGTCGGCCAGGCGTTTCCGAAGGGCACGTCGATGGTGCGTAGCTGGGCGGTGCCGAAGGTGCGCTGGCCGGTGTCGTAGCTGCTGGTGTCGGGGTCACCGAAGTAGAGCGCCCAGGGCGGGCTGGTGGCGAACCCCTCCACGCGCTGCCAGCGCGACGAGCTGCCGTCGTCGTAGATCAGGGGATCCTCGGCGGAGAAGTCCTCGAGCAGCCAGGCCACCGTCTTGCAGCACGACGGGTCGCCAGTGGGCACGTGCGAGCAGGTGCCCTCCACGCACGCGTCCTGGGTGCACAGGCTCCCGTTGTCGCAGTCGGCGTCGACGGTGCAGCATTCCGGGTTGTCGGTGGCCGAGTAGAGACACTGCGAGGTCTGGCAGACCACCTCCTGGCAGGCGACCGCGGCGCAGTCGGCGAGCTGGGAGCAGCAGCCCGGAGCCACCAGCGGCGCGTGCTGGCAGATGCCGAAGGTGGTGATCAGGAGGCAGGAGTCGCTGGTGCAGTCGTTGCCGTCGTCGCAGTCGAGCGGCGCGACGCAGCAGCCCGGGACCGACGCGTGGGTGCAGGTGCCCGCCACGCACGAGTCCACGGTGCACGGGGAGTCGTCGGCGCAGTCCGCAGCGGAGGTGCAGGTCGCGGTGTCGGTGTCGGTCGCGGTGTCGGTGTCGGTGTCGGGGTCGGTGTCGGTGTCGGTCGCGGTGTCGGTGTCGGTCGCGGTGTCGGTCGCGGTGTCGGTCGCGGTGTCGGTCGCGGTGTCGGTGTCGGTCGCGGTGTCGGTCGCGGTGTCCGAGTCCGAGTCCGAGTCCGAGTCCGGGGCCGTGACCGAGTCCGAGTCCGAGTCCGGGGCCGAGTCCGAGTCCGGGGCCGAGTCCGAGTCCGAGTCCGGGGCCGAGTCCGAGTCCGGGGCCGTGTCCGGGGCCGTGTCCGTGTCCGGGGCCGTGTCCGTGTCCGGGCCGGGGTCGCTGGTTGTGTCGGTGGCTGCGTCGAGGGGCGGGAGGGTGCCTGTGATTGCGGAGTCCACGCAGGCGGCGAGGGTGAGGGCGCAGAGGAGGGATGTGATGCGGGTGGCGGTCATCGTGGGGGGATACGGTCGCGGTGGGCGCTGGCTGTAGCGCTCGCTGCGAGGTTGTTCGGAGGCTTCGTGCGCGGGGCTCGGCGTGCTATGGACCGGGGGATGGGCGAGATGGATGGCAGGGCGGTCCTCATCACGGGGACCCACCGCGGGTTGGGGCGGGCGCTGGCTCGGGCGTTTGCCGAGGCGGGGCGCCCGCTGGTGGTGCACGGGCGGCGCGAGGCCGACGCGCTGGAGGTGGCCGCGGAGGTGCGCTCGCTCGGGTGTCCCGCGGTCGAGGCTGCCTTCGGCGATCTGCGTGAGGCCGCGCTGGGCCAGCGCCTGGCGGACGCGGGGGAGCGGGTCGGCGGCGTCGGCACGCTGATCCTCTGCGCAGGTATCCTGGGGCCGATGCAGCCGCTGCTCGACACGCCGACCGAGACCTTCGCGGAGGTCATGCGCATCAACGTGGACGCGCAGCACGCCGTCGTCCGGGCCGTCGTGCCTGGAATGCTGGCGCGCGGTCGCGGCGTTGTGCTCTGGCTCACCAGCGGCCTGGGCCGCTTCGCGCTCCCCAACTACGGCGCCTACTGCGCCTCCAAGCACGCGGTCGAGGGCCTCGCCAAGGTGCTGCACGCCGACTACGGTGAGCGCGGCATCGTCAGCGTGGCCATCGCCCCCGGGATGGTCGACACCGACATGCTGCACGCCGCCATCGGCTCCGACGCCTCCGAACACACGCCCCCCGAGCGCGCCGCCCGCGGCTTCGTGCGCTTCGAGGGGAGCGTCAGCGCGGAGCACGCCGGCGCCTCCCTCGACATCGCCCCATGGCTCCCCTGAGCGCCGAGCGCGCCGCCCCTCGCGAGCCGTCCGCGTCCCGGTCCCCATCGGCCATCGGTGCGCCCGCGCCGGCCCGACCCTGCTACTCCAGCGCCGCCCACATCCTCCCCCCGCCCCGGACGCCCGCCTTGTCTCCGACCCGCCTCCTCCTGACCAGCGCGCTCCTGCTGCTCGCCGCCTGCGAGACGCCGCTGGTCGTCTCGCCCGACGTCTCGCCCGACGCCGGCTCCGACGTCGACACCGCCGCCCTCGACGTCGCCGACGGCGGTGTCCCCCTGGTGGCCTGCGACCCGGCCTTCGGCTCCCTCGCCTGCCTGGGCGACCAGCGCTGCGAGGCCACCGCGCGCGTGTGCGTCGACTGCGTCTTCGACATGGCGCGCTGCAACGCCGACGGCGAGCGCGAGATCTGCCCCAAGCCGAACGCCACGGCCCCCGGCCAGCTCTCCGGAGGCTTCTGGCAGCCCGATCCCTGCGCCACCCTCGACGTCTGCAACCCCGCCAGCGGCGCCTGCGAGACGCCGATCTGCACCCCGGGCGTCCAGAGCTGCAAGGGCGCCGTCCACACCCACGTCTGCAACGAGGCGGGCACGGCCTACGTGGGCGAGGTGCCCTGCAGCTCGGGCAAGGCCTGCTACGAGGGGGAGTGCCAGCGCGTGCGCCAGAACGTGCTGGTGGTCTTCGACACCTCCAGCTCCATGCACACGCCGCTCGACCCCGCGTCGTTCCCGCCGGAGTGCGAGACCAGCGCCATCAACTGCCTGGACGACTTCCCGGTGTGCGACGGGCCGCCCGGCGAGCCGCGTACCCTCTTCTCACTGTCCAAGCGGGCCTTCGCCGAGGTGCTCGCGCAGTCGAAGGACCTGGGCGTGCAGTACGCGCTGCAGCGCTTCCCCCAGGTGGAGCTGACCACCTACGGCGCGGGCAACTGCCACACCGGCTGGTACAAGCACGTGGGCACGATGACCGGCGACGCCGGCGAGCACGACACCTCGAAGGCGAGCTGGTTCGGCAAGAACCTGGGCGAGGCCATCTTCGTGCCCTTCCCGCGGCGCGCCTCCCTGAGCAACGCCGCCGAGCTGCAGCGCTGGCTGGACTTCCAGGAGACCCGGGACCCCGTCCCCGCCCCCGGGACGCCGTCCTGCTCGGGCGGCATCCAGTGCGGGCTGAACGCCTGCGTCGTCGTCGACGGCCAGGAGGTCTGCGTGCTGCACGACAACCCCGAGCTGCGGGCCGCCGGCCAGACCCCGCTGGGGAAGAGCCTCTTCTACGCCGGCGAGTACTTCCGCCGCTTCGTCCTGGTCGACGGCAAGCCCTGCGGCGTCTCGAGCGACTGCGAGTCCACCGGCTACGTCTGCGTCGAGGGCGCCTGCCGCGACCCCTTCCGCCACTGCCGCGACAACTTCGTCGTGCTCTTCACCGACGGTGGCGAGAGCGACTTCCAGAGCGAGGCGGACTTCTTCAACCCGGCCGTGCAGGCCAAGCGGCTGGCCTTCGGGCTGGGCTGTGCCACGACGGCGGACTGTCGCGGCGGCGCGAGCTGCGTGCAGGGCATCTGCCTGGGACCCAACCAGACCGTGCAGAACGTGCCGGGCACCGTGGACCTCGACGGCCACGGCGCGCTGTCGCGGCCCGACGGCTCCGAGGTCTCCATCCGCACCAGCGTGGTCAACCTGGCGGCCGGGGATGGCGGCGGCGTCTTCCCGC
This sequence comes from Deltaproteobacteria bacterium, assembly GCA_020632695.1. Taxonomy (GTDB): domain Bacteria; phylum Myxococcota_A; class UBA9042; order PHBI01; family JACKFB01; genus JACKFB01. The sequence continues at coordinate 41,607 of JACKFB010000021.1, read as the reverse complement.
AGAACGCGCGGATCGCGTTGGCGGGCGGCGGCCAGACGGTGCCGGTGACCGTGACCGATCTGGCCAGCCTCGAGACCGCCCTCAAGAAGCTTCTGCAGGTCGATCCCAAGTGCAAACCCGAGGAGTTCTGAGCATGGAGTACCGCTTCGTCGGCCGCACGGGGATGCGCGTCTCCAAGCTGGCGCTGGGCACGATGGCCTTCGGCACCGACGCCGACGAGCGCACCTCGGAGGCCATCTTCCAGCGCGCGCTGGACGCCGGCATCAACCACTTCGACACCGCCGACGTGTACGGCGGGGGCCGCTCCGAGGAGCTGCTGGGCCGCTTCATCCGCCCGCACCGCGACCGGCTGGTGCTGGCGACCAAGGCCTACTTCCCGAGCGCCGACGACCCCAACGCCCGCGGCGCCTCGCGCTACCACCTGGTGCGCGCGGTGGAGGGCAGCCTGCGCCGCCTGGGCACCGATCGGGTCGACCTCCTCTACGTGCACCGGCACGACGCCTTCACCGCGCCCGAGGAGACCCTGCGGGCCCTGGACGACCTGGTGCGGTCGGGCAAGGTGCTCTACCCGGCGCTCAGCAACTACGCGGCCTGGCAGGCCATGCAGGCGGTCGGCCTCACCGAGCGCATGGGCCTGGCGCGGCCCGTGTGCATCCAGCCGATGTACAACCTGGTGAAGCGTCAGGCCGAGGTCGAGCTGCTCCCCATGGCGGAGGCCGTCGGGCTGGGCGTCTTCCCCTACAGCCCGCTCGGTGGGGGGCTGCTCTCCGGGAAGTACGGCACCCATGCGCGCCCGGCCTCGGGGCGCCTGGTCGACAACGCCATGTACCAGACGCGCTACGGCGACCCGCAGCACTATACGACCGCCGAGCGCTTCGACGCGCTGGCTCGCGAGCGCGGCCACCACCCGGTGAGCCTCGCCATCGCCTGGGTCGCCCACCACCCGGCGGTCACGGCCCCGCTCATCGGCGCGCGCAACCTCGAGCAGCTCGAGCCCGCCCTGGCGGCGGCCGACCTGCCGATGGACGACGCGCTGCACGCCGAGATAGCCGCGCTCTCGCCCACGCCACCGCCGGCCACCGACCGCAACGAGGAGCGCAGCGCCCACAACTACGGCGCGCGCTGACCGCCGCGACCCGCGCTCAGGCCGCCGGCTGCGCCACCTGCTCGACCTCCTGGACGAAGTGGTCCTGGCGGCGATTGGTGGTCCAGCGGTCGAAGATCTCCAGCTCCACCGGGTCGGCGCGCTCCAGCTTCTTCATCAGGAAGTCGAAGATGTACTTGTGCTTGCGGCACCAGTTGGAGTCGGCCATCCGCCCGAAGATCGAGCCCTGGGTCTTGTAGTTGTACTCGGGCTGCTGGCCGCACCAGACCTTGTAGGTGCAGCTCACGCAGCCGGGCTGGCTGTCGTTGGTGCTGGCGAAGACCAGCGCGCGCACGGTGTCGCCCCGGAGGATGTCCTGGTAGCTCTGGTCGACGTGGCCGACGGCGAAGATGTCGTCCTGCATGGCGCCGACCATGCGCCCCTCGTCGCTGGAGAACACGCGCCCGTCGGGGTGGTAGGCCACCTGGCCGATGACGGCGCCGCCCGGCGTCCGGAGATCCAGGTAGTTCGGGTCCGACTCGCGCAGGATCTTCGAGAGCATGATCGCCGCGTGCCGCTCCATGACCTCCACGCCCTGCTTGTTCAGCTCGATGATGTAGTCCACCGCGGTCATGTAGAACTCGATGAACTCCTCCATCGTGTAGCCGAGCTTGCGGGCGGTCGCCTCGGCGAACCCGAAGGGGTCGAGCTTGCGCAGGAACACCGCCCGGCTGCCCACCGAGACGTAGGTGTCCACGATGTCCTTCCATCGGGTCAGCGAGTCACGGGTGATCGTCGGCAGCGCCTCGACGCGGTAGAGGCCCGAGTCGAGGCCCATGTCCACGTAGCGCTGGTTGACGCGCCGGATCCAGTCGGTGGTGAGCTGCCAGGAGTTGCCGCCCTTGTAGATGCGGATCTTGTTGTGGAGGTCCTCGGGCCCGTCGAGGCTGCAGCAGATCTGCACCTTGTTCTCGATGAGGAAGTCCAGCCGCTCGTCGGTCATCAGGCTGAAGTTGGTGACCAGGGCGAAGGAGAGCTCCTTTCGCGCCACCAGGTTCCGCTCCTGGGCGTACTTGACGATGTGGGTGAGGGTCTCCCAGTTGGCCGTCGGCTCGCCGCCCTGGAACTCGATGGTGAGCCAGGGGCTGGTGGTGGACAGCGCCATGTCGACGGCCTTCGACGCCACCTCGATGGACATGTCGGTGTCGGTGCGGCCCATGCCCACCACCGAGGAGTGGCAGTACTGGCAGCCGTGGTTGCACCGCTCGGTCAGCACCATGGCGTGCAGGGTGGGCCCATAGGCCAGGAACCCCTTGCGCCGTCGGAAGCGCACGGCCTCGGCCGCCACGTCGATCTCCCGGGCGATGAAGCGCTTGTCGCGCAGCTTCGCGTAGAGCGGCTCGTCGGGCTTCACCTCCCCCTCGACGAAGCGCCGGAACTCCTCGGGAGTCAGGAAGGCGTGGTCGCCCAGGTCGTTGGCGATGAGCACGGCGCCGTCGATGACGCGGTGGGTGAAGGGCATGGCGAAGCCCGGGTCGACCTTGTCGAGTCGGATCATCGCCCCATAATCCACGGTCATCCGTGATCTCCTGTGCAGGCCGCGCCTCTGTGGTGGTGAGCGGTCACCTGTCTGCGCCCCCGCGCGCGGCCACGATACATGAAGCCGCTTCCGCGGGGCCAGCCCGCGGCCCGGGTTGTAACAGAGGGCGCCGCCGAGCGGCTCCTCGTTGACGCGACGCCACGCGCCGATATGCTCCCGCGGGCCCGGCGCCGAGGTGGTCCCCATGTTCCAGCGTGTCCCCCAGAAGATCGACTTCCCCGAGAGCGAGCGGCAGACGCTGGCCTTCTGGCGCGAGGCGGGGATCTTCGAGAAGTCCCTGGCGCTGCGCGAGGGCTGCGAGACCTTCGTGTTCTACGAGGGGCCGCCGACGGCCAACGGCACGCCGCACAACGGCCACGTGCTCACCCGGGTCATCAAGGACCTCTTCCCGCGCTACAAGACCATGCGCGGCTACAGGGTCCCGCGGAAGGCCGGCTGGGACACCCACGGCCTGCCGGTCGAGGTCGAGGTCGAGAAGGAGCTGGGCATCCACGGCAAGGCCGAGATCGAGGCCTACGGCGTCGAGGCCTTCACCCACCGCTGCATCGCGTCGGTGTTCCGCTACACCGACGTCTGGCGCGAGCTGACCGAGCGCATCGGCTTCTGGGTGGACCTGGACGACGCCTACGTCACCTTCCACAAGAGCTACGTCGAGTCGGTGTGGTGGGCGCTCTCCGAGCTCTTCCGCAAGGGCCTGCTCTACCAGGGGCACAAGGTGGTCTGGTGGTGGCCCCAGGGCGGCACCGCGCTCAGCTCGGGCGAGGTGGGCCTCGGCTACCGCACCGTCGACGATCCGTCGGTGACGGTGCGTTTCCGCGTCGACGGCGAGCCCGACACCAGCTTCCTGGGCTGGACCACGACCCCCTGGACCCTGCCGTCCAACTGCGCGCTGGCCGTCAAGCCCGACCTCGACTACGTCTACGCCCGCCACGGCAGCGAGACCTTCATCCTGGCCGAGGCCCGCGCCGACGCCATCCTGGGCGAGGGCGAGTACACCGTCCTGCGCAAGGTGAAGGGGCGCGAGCTGGTCGGCATGACCTATCAGCCCGTCTTCGACTACGCGCAGCCCGAGGGCGGCACCCCCTTCCGCGTCATCCCGGCCGAGTACGTGACCTCGGACTCGGGCACCGGCGTCGTCCACACCGCGCCGGCCTTCGGCGAGGACGACTTCCGCGTGGGCCAGGAGGCCGGGGTCGGCATCCTGCAGCTCGTGCTGCCCGACGGGACCTTCGACCCGCGGGTCACCGACTTCGCCGGCCGCTTCTGCAAGGAGGCCGACCGCGACATCATCCGGAACCTGCGCCACCGCGACCTCCTGTTCAAGGAGGAGGTCTACCGCCACGACTACCCCTTCTGCTGGCGCGCCGACGACGATCCGCTGATCCAGTACGCCCGGCCGGCGTGGTTCATCCGCACCACCGAGGTCATCGACCGCGCGCGGGCGCAGAACCAGGAGATCCAGTGGATCCCCGCCCACATCAAGGACGGGCGCTTCGGCGACTTCCTGGCCAACAACGTCGACTGGGCGCTCTCGCGCGAGCGCTACTGGGGCACGCCGCTCAACATCTGGCTCTGCTCGGGCTGCGACGCCCGTGAGGCGCCGGCCAGCGCGGCCGCCATCGAGGCGCGCAACCCCGACGCCTTCGCGGCCTTCCACGCCGCCCGCGCAGCCGACCCGACGCTCTCCGAGCACCTCATGGTGCACAAGCCCTGGGTCGATGAGGTCACCTTCCCCTGCGCGTCCTGCGGCGCGGCCATGCACCGCGTCCCCGAGGTCATCGACTGCTGGTTCGACTCGGGCTGCATGCCCTTCGCCCAGTGGGGCTGGCCGCACCAGGGCGAGGAGGCCTTCCGCGCAGCATTCCCCGCCGACTTCATCAGCGAGGCCATCGACCAGACCCGCGGCTGGTTCTACAGCCTGCTGATGGTCTCGACGCTGCTCTTCGAGGACGCGCCGGCGCCCCACCCGTACCGCACCTGCATCGTGCTGGGGCACGTCTGCGACAAGACCGGCAAGAAGGAGTCGAAGTCCAAGGGCAACTACACGCCCCCCGACGAGATCCTCGAGACCGACGGCGCCGACGCCATGCGCTGGTACTTCTACGCGGCCAACCCGCCGTGGTCGAACACGCGCTACAGCGCGGACGCCGTACGCCAGGCCCAGCAGGAGTTCCTGGTCAAGCTGCGCAACGTCTACGCGTTCTTCGTCATCTACGCGAACATCGACGGCTTCGACCCGAAGTCCTCGCCCAAGCGGCCGGCGGCCGAGCGGGCGCTGCTGGACCGCTGGATGCTCTCGGAGCTGCAGCTCACCCTGCGTGACGTGACGACGGCGATGGACGAGTTCCGCCTCTACGACGCCGCCCAGCGCATCGTGCGCCTCGCCGACGCGCTGTCGAACTGGTACGTGCGCCGCAGCCGCGACCGCTTCTGGGCCCAGGCCGACGACGCCGCGCAGGACAAGTGGGACGCCTTCCACACGCTGTGGGAGGTGCTGACCACCCTGTCGCAGATCGCGGCGCCCTTCGTGCCCTTCTCCAGTGAGGAGATCTACCGCAACCTGGTGCTCAGCCCCTTCCCCGAGCGCCCGGAGAGCGTCCACCTCACCGACTGGCCCGCGCTCGACGCCGCGCAGATCGACGAGCGCCTGTCCGAGGAGATGCAGGCGGTGCGCGACGTGGTCAGCCTGGGGCTTCAGATCCGCGCGACCCACAAGCTGAAGGTGCGGCAGCCGCTGCCGGCGGCGGAGGTGGTGCTGGGGCATCCGCAGCTCACCGAGCGGCTGCGGCCCTACGCGGCGCTGATCGCCGACGAGCTGAACGTGAAGGAGGTGGTGTTCACCCAGCACGCCGAGGAGCGGGTCACCTTCACGGTGAAGCCGAACTACCGCGAGCTGGGGCCGGTGTTCGGCAAGCGGATGCCGCTGGTGCGCGCGGCGCTGGACGGGGCGGTGGGCGACGCGGTGCGGCAGGCGCTGGCGACCGAGGGGCGCTACGAGGTCAGCCTGTCGGACGGCGAGACCGTGGCGCTCACCGCCGAGCAGATCCAGGTGAGCGTCGACGCCCACGAGGGCTTCGCCGCCGCCGGCGGGGCGGTGGGCGTGGTGGTGTTGAGCACCACGCTGGACGAGGCGCTGGTGCAGGAGGGGCTGGCCCGCGAGGTGACCAGCCGGATCCAGGCGCTGCGCAAGGAGAACGATCTCGAGTACACGGCCCGCATCGCCGTGCACCTCGATGGCGGCGAGCGTCTGCTCAGCGCGGCGCGCGCCCACGCCGAGGCCATCGCGCGGGAGACGCTGTGCAGCGACCTCACCATCGGCGAGGGCCTGCCGGAGGGCGGCTCGCGCAGCGAGTCGGAGGTCGACGGGGAGCCGCTGAGGATCCGCGTGTCCGCACCGCACTGAACGCAGTTGACACAGCTTGGCGTTGCCCTGCTAGGATGCGCGCCTCGACCGGTACGAACCCGAGGGACTCCATGGGAATCAGCCTGCTCCTCCGCACCCGCCCCGGCCGCGCCGCCGCACGCGTCGCGCTGGTCTGCCTGCTCGCGGCGAGCACCGCCGGTTGCTACAACCGCTACACGCTGTCCCAGGAAGAGTTCGCCAGCCTGCAGCGCCCCGAGGAGGTGCCGAAGGTGGTCACCGCCGAGTCGGGCAAGCAGGTCCAGGTCGATCGCGGCACGGCGCTGGAGGTCCGCTCCCTGGGCGGCCGCCGCTACCCGGTGACGCCCTTCAACTTCAAGATGACCGACACCCAGCTCGTGGCGTCGGATCGCGACACGCTGCTGATGCTCAACGACCTGGACGCCTACGACGTCAAGCTCCTCTCCACGCCCAAGACCGCGCTCCTCATCAGCGCCGGCGTGGCCGTGGTGGCCGGCATCATCGTCGCGACCGTGCTCACCGCCGGCAAGAAGTCCTTCGCCGACCAGTAGGCGCGGCGCAGGTCCAGCCAGCCGGGCCGAGGGCGGTCCAGCCCCGCTTTCTTGCGTGGTTGCGGGCCTCATGCTACTCCGCGCCCTGTCGGAGGACGCTTTTCCGGCAACAGCTTCGGAGCCTCGCTGGTGAAGGTCGCGGCACGCCTCCTCCTCTTCGTGGTGGGGTTGCTGGCGGGTATGGCCGCCGGCGCTCCGGCGATGCTCGAGCGCTTGGGCGCGCGGGTGGAGGCGTCCCTGGAGCGCACCCTGGACGCCGACCTCCAGGTGGGCGCCGTGGAGTGGCACTATGACGGCGAGCTGAAGCTCCGGCTCAGCGACGTGACCCTGCGGCCCCACGCGGCGCCGACGGGCGAGGCGCCGCTGGTGCAGGCCGGGAGCGTCGACGTGCGGGCCGACCTCCGGGTGGCGCTGCGCAAGGTGCGCGTCGAGCGGGTGGCCGTGCACGACGTGGTGGTGACGGTGGTGCGCCGGTCCGACGGCAGCGACAACCTGCGGGGCACGCTGGCCGAGCTGCGGCGGGTGCTGGCGCCCGGCGGGGCGGCGGAGGGCGGCGAGGGCGGCGGCATCGGGCGCTACGTCGACCATCACGTGCCCGAGCTGGCAGGCGACGGGCTGCAGGTGGCGCTGGACCTGGGGCTGAGCGGCGCGGGCATGGCCCGTTGGCCGGCGCGGGTGAGCCTGGAGGGCGGCACCCTCGAGGCGCGGAACACGGCGGTGCTCAAGGAAGACGACAACATCACGGCGACCCTGCGCTTCAGCACGACCTCGCTGGACCCCGGGCACGGGCTGAGCGCGTCGGCGGTGATCCGCTTGCGGGGCGAGCCGGGCCCGCTCTCGGTGAGCTTCGAGCGGCCGGCGCGGGTGTGGCTCGGCCAGCGCGCCCTGGCCGTCGGCGGCCTGAGCTGGGACGGCGAGCGGCTGGCGATCGAGCGGGTGGCCCTCTCGGTGCCGATCGACGAGGCGCACGCGGGCAGCGGCGAGCCGGTGGACCCGGCGGTCACGGCGCGGCGCATCGTGCTGGCGCTGGATCCGGAGGCCATCGGGCCCCTGCTGGCGCGGCTCGGCCAGGGCGGCGACGCCCAGGCGACCCTGGCCACGGCCCTGCAGAGCCTGGCGCGCATCGAGGTGGAGCGGCCCGTGCTGGTCTTCGAGCGCCGCCCCGAGGGGCACAACTTCGACGATCTCATCGCGTCGGCGCCCGCGGCGAACGAGGCCGATGGCGTCCCCGACGGCACCCTGGGGCCGCTCCTGGAGGCGACCCGTACGGCCGCCAGCCGCCTGGCCCGCGGGGGCACGACGGCGCCCGACGGGCGGGGCTTTCGCGGCTTCCTGGTGCGCGGCTTCGGTCGGCTGGAGCGCCAGGCCGCGGGGGTGAGCACCGCCGCCATCGCCGCCGCCAGGCGCTTCCCCTTCCGCCACCTCATCGTTCGGGAGGGCCAGCTCGCCTGGCGCGACGCGCTCTCACGCTACGAGGACGGCTTCTCGGTGGCCGGCCGCCTGGAGAACTTCGACCTGGAGGCCGAGCGCGAGGGCGACGTCCTCGAGTTCTCGGCGTCGTTCCTGGCGCCGGGCACCGACCGCGAGAAGAACCGCGTCGACGGCCGTGTGCAGCTCGGCGCTGGCGACCTGCAGCTCCACGCGGCCATCGACCACCTCAACCTCCACCCCTACCGCCAGATCTTCCCCGCCAGCGTGCCGGTGGGTCCCGAGGCCGTCCTGCACGACACGGACGCGACGCTGCTGTGGTCGCCCTCGAGCCAGGTCGCCCGCTTCGAGGGGCGCGTCGGCGTGCGCGGCGCGGCGTTCGCCTATCCCGCGCTGGCCACCGAGCCCCTGTCCGGCATCGATCTCACCTTCGCGTTCGAGGCGCAGCTCGACACCGCCCGCAAGACCGCGGTGCTGGGCAAGAGCCAGCTCGAGCTGGGGCCCGGTCGGAAGGTGCGCATGGTCATCCGCGGCGACGTCGCCGACTACGCCAGCTCGCCCAAGCTGACCGGGGCCCTGCGCCTGGAGCGCGCCCGCTGTCAGGACGTGGCCGACGCCATCCCCCGCGGCCTGCTGCCCATGCTCGAGGGCCTGCGCCTCGAGGGCACCGTCGGGTGGCAGCTCGACTTCTCGTTGGACACCGCCGACATGGAGTCGCTGGTCTATCACTCCTGGCCCGAGGTCAATCAGTTCCGCGTGACCGACATGGGCTCGCGGCTGAACCTGGACGCCGTGCGCGGCACCTTCCTGCACCGGGTCGAGGACGCCGACGGCACCGAGCGCGACATGCTGGTGGGGCCCGGCTCGCCCGACTGGGTGGGCCTCGACGCCATCTCGTCGTACATGGTGCGCGCGGTGATGACCACCGAGGACGGGAGCTTCTACCGGCACAACGGCTTCTCGCCCTTCGCCATCCGCGAGTCCATCGTCACCAACCTGAAGAAGGGCGGCTTCTACCGGGGCGCCAGCACCATCAGCCAGCAGCTCACCAAGAACCTCTTCCTCAGCCGCGAGAAGACCATCAGCCGCAAGCTCCAGGAGCTCTTCATCACCTGGCAGCTCGAGAACGCCATGGACAAGGACCGGATCATGGCGCTCTACCTCAACATCATCGAGTGGGGCCCCGGCATCTACGGCATCCGTCAGGCCGCGCGCTACTACTTCGGCAAGCACCCCGCCGACCTGACGGCGTTGGACGCGGCCTTCCTGGCCAGCCTCATCCCGAACCCCAAGCGCTACCATCACCAGTTCTCGCGCGGGTCGGTCACCGACGGCTGGCGCACGCACCTGCGCTGGATCATGCGCGCCATGGTGGACCGCGGCCGCCTGTCCGAGGACGAGTTCGTGGCCGCGGCGCCCTACTCGCCGGTGTTCCGCGACCGCGACGCGCCGCTGGACGAGCTCCCGGGCGGCGGCGAGGAGGAGCCCGAGGACCTGTCGCCGACCGGGATCCGCTGAGCGCCGGCTTGCCGCTCCCGGGGGTCAGCCCTCGTTGGGCGAGAAGGCCAGCACGGGGCAGGGGGCGATGCGCGAGAGGTTCTCGGCGGTGCGCCCGAAGAAGTAGCCGGCCACCGAGCGGTGGCTGTGGCGCGGGATGACGATCAGGTCGATCTGCTCGCGCCCCGCGACCTCGGCGATGCCCTCGGCGGGGTCGCCGTGGACCTCGACCAGCTTGGACACCTGGGCCTCCGGGAGCTGCCGGGCCACCTCGTCCAGCTCGCCGCGGAACTTGGCCTCCAGCCCCTCGACCGTGCCCCCCGGCAGCGCGATCGGTGGCTCACCGGGCAGGCTGGGGATGAAGGTCGGCAGCTTCAGGACGTGCAGCAGCGTCAAGGTCGCGTCGCTGCGCTGCACCAGATCGGCGGCGACGCGCAGTCCATCGTGGCTGGCGGCGCTGAGATCGGTCGGGTAGAGCAGGCGCTCGTAGGAGCCGCCCTCCGCCGCGGGTCGCACCACCGCCTGTGACGGGACGATCAGCACCGGGCGGTGGGCGCGGCGCGTGACCTGCTTGGCGGTCGATCCGGTCAGCAGGCGGCGCACCCCGCGCGCGCCGACGGCGCCCAGCACGATGAGGCCGGCGTCGACCTCGTCGGCGTACGCGATGATCGCCTCGCTGGCCTGGCCCTGGCGCGTGACCGCGGTCGCGTCGATGCCCAGCGCGCGGGCGTTCGCCTCCAGGTCCGCCAGCAGCTCGATGCGCTTGTTGGCGATGTGCTCGAGGAAGTGCGAGACGTCGCGCGAGCCGTGGTTGGCGAAGAAGGCCTCCTCCTCGTTGGCGTGGAGGATCGACAGGCGCGCGCCGTAGAGCCTGGCGGCCCGAACCGCCGCGTCGAAGGCGCGCCCGGCGGGCTCGGTGAAGTCAGTCGCGAGCAGGACGTGCTGCACGCCGGGGGTGAGGTGCTTCATGACCCTATCGTGGTCCCCTTCGCCGCGGCTCGCAAGCGCCCTGGGCCGGGCTCAGCCAGGAGGCCAGGCCAGGCGGCGGCCGCCCAGCACGTGGAAGTGCAGGTGGAACACCGACTGGCCGGCGCCCGCCCCGCTGTTGGTGACCACCCGGAAGTCCTCGAGCCCCTCCTGGGCGGCGACCTGCTGGCACACCCAGAGCAGGTGGCCGGCCAGCGCCGCGTCCTCGGGGTCGAGGCTGCCCACGTTGGTGATCTCCCGCTTCGGGATGACCAGGACGTGGGTCGGCGCGGCGGGGTTGATGTCGCGGAAGGCGAGGGCGCGGTCGTCCTCGTAGACGATGTCGGCCGGCAGCTCGCGCCGGATGATCTTGCCGAAGATGGTGCTCACGTCAGGGACTCCTCGGGGGGCTCTCTCCAGAGCGGGGGCGGAAGCTCGAGCGGCACGCCGTCGACGGTGACGGTGGGCTCGCGGATGATGAGGTCGGCGTGGCGCGGGCTGTGGCGCTGGCCGCCGAAGTGGGCGTTGCCGCCGACCGCCACGTGCGCGGTGCCGGCCGACTTCTCGTAGAGGGTACCGATCTGCCAGGGGGGGGCCCAGGGGTTGGTCCCGAACCCCAGCTCGCACAGCGGCTCGGCGCCCAGCCCCAGCTCCGAGGCCAGGTCCGCGTCGGCGCGGCCCGAGGCGTCGGTCACCGCGGTGAGCGCGCCGGCCGCGAAGTGCGCCACCCGGGGCTCGCCGCAGTGGCGGAAGGCCACCTGCCCCTCCGCCGAGCTCTCCACGGCGGGCGCGTAGATCTCGCCGCCGGGGAGGTAGACCACCGGCTCGGCCGCGCCGAGCAGGCAGTCCTCGGCGATGAAGCGGCGGCCGGCTACCGAGAGGGTCAGCGAGGTCCCGGCGGGGCAGCGCAGGTGCACGTCCCGCGCCCCGTCCAGGGCGGCGGCCAGGCGCGCGTTCCAGGCGCGGATGGCCGCCAGATCGGCGCCCACGGCGCGCTGGAAGATGGCGGCCATCGCGGCTGCGTCCAGGTCCACCTCGGCGTCGCGGCGCGCGCCGGTGGGCCACTCCACGAAGACCAGGCGTCGGCCGCTGGCGCTGAGCGCCTCGCGGTGCTGCATGGCCTGGATCTCCACCCGGTGGTCCCCGTCGAAGGGCTCGCTCCAGGGCCGCGCGCCGGCGAGCAGCACGAGCGGCGGCACCGCGGCGCCGGGCGCGGGCACCCACGCGTCGGCGGCCGCCCTCAGGTCCGGGTCCGAGTAGCGGTCGGCCCCCACCAGCTCGAGGCGGGCCTCGACACCCCGGGCCTCGAGCGCGCCCTTCAGCGCCCGCGCGGTGGCGGCCATGGCCTGGGGGAAGCGGAGCAGCGCCTGGGCCGGCAGCGGCCCCGGAGCGGCCGCCTCCAGCGCTCGCCGGGCGACCGCGGCGTCCATCGCGGGAGGTTGGGGATGCACCGGCGGCAAGGTACCATCGCCGCCGCCCACCCCTCCACCGTCGCGCCGCCTGGTCGAGCCTCCCGATGCCCCAACCGCGCTACGAGCTGGTCGCCTTCGACCTGGACGGGACGCTGGTCGCCCACCACGAGCCGATCTGGAAGACCCTGCACGAGCGGCTGGGGACCGACCCGGCGGAGCGCGCCCGGGTGGTCGGGCTGGGCCTCTCCGGGGCGATCGCCTACGCCGACTGGTTCGCCCACGACGTCCGGATGCTGCGGGCGGCCGGCGCCCGCCGCGACGATGTCGTCGCCATCGCGCGCAGCCTGGAGCCCGCGCCGGGGGCCCGCGCCCTGGTCGAGGACCTCCGGCGCGGGGGCGCGCGGGTGGCGATCCTGAGCGGCGGCGTCGATCTGGTGCTCGACACCGTGCTCGGCGGGCTGGACTTCGACGCCGTCCACATCAACCGGCTCCACTTCGACGGCGCCGGCGCGCTCAGCGGCGGCGAGCCCACCCCCTACGACCGCCAGCACAAGGCCGCGGGCTTGCGCGCGCTGGCCCGCCGCTTCGGCGTCGCGACGGGGCGCACCGCCTTCGTGGGCGATGGGCCCAACGACGTGGCCGCCGCGGAGGTCGCCGGCCTGTCCATCGCCTGGGGGGACGCCCCCGCCGAGCTCATCGCCGCCTCGCACCACCACGAGCGCGGCCCGCACCTCGACGCGCTGCGGCCGCACCTGTTCCGCTGACCCGGTCAGTCCTCGCGCAGGTCCCGCGGCCGCCGCCTGCGCAGCACCAGCTCCAGGTCGCTCCGTGGCCTGGCGCGGCACGACAGCCGCTCGTCGGGCGCGAACTGCTTGCGGTGATCCTCGACCAGCACCCGCTCGTCGCCGCTCGGGGGCGTCAGGTCGCCGCGCAGCACCCGCACGCGGCAGGTCCCGCACTCCGCCTGCCCGCCGCAGGCCTGGGGCAGCGGGATGCCCAGGATCTCGGCGTGGGCCAGCAGGTTGAGCGGCGCGTAGCCGTCAGACTCCAGCGTCGTCCCGTCGGGGAGGTGCCAGAGGATCCGGTATTCCGCGCGCATCAGCTCCTCGACACGGTCGGGCACTTCATCGGCGCGACCGACCCCAGCGGGGGGAGTCGGTCGGCCATGAAAAGTATGGCCGATGGTACCCGGGGGCTGGTCACCATCGGCCAGTGCGATCACAGCCATCCCCAGACAGGCCAAGGGGAGTGCCGTGCGCGGTTCGGATGATCACCTGCCCAGGCCTGAGAGGGAACGGACACGCCGTCACCTGAACCAACGCAAAATTACGCGATACGCGCGCGGATGCCAAGCGTGGAACCCCTTAGGGGTCCATGCGATGTAACCCGCTGAAGTCTTGCGGGAAACTGCGCTGCGCGGCGGCGCTCAGCGGCGCGAGGGCGTGCTGGCGATGCCCAGGTTCCCCGCCAGGCGGGCGGCGTCGGGCAGGGAGCCCAGCTCGCGCGGCCCGGGTGGCGTCGCCCGATCGGCGGCCAGCGCCAGCTCGGTCGCGGCCAGCAGCGGGAGGCCCGACCCCAGCGCGGCCAGGAGCACCCCGTCGAAGATCGCGGGTCGCGACGGATCGCCCAGGCCGGCCCGGTCGGCGGGCGCCTCGAGGCGGTGCAGCTCCCGCTGCTCAGCGACCACCGCGCTACCGTCGGCGTGACGCACCACGACCGCGGCCACCCCTCGGAGGCGGGCCTCCTCGGCGGCCTCGGCGGCCAGCGGGCGCCCCAGCAGCCGGCCGGACGCGTAGGGCGCCGTCAGGATCAGCAGGTCGGTGTGGGGCAGCAGCGACTCGAAGGCGGCGCGAGCCTGGGCCTGGTCGTCCCGCGACCACAGCCCCGGCACCAGCGTGGGGTCGTGCACCGTGCGCACACCCGCCCCGCGCGCGGTCTCGAAGGCGGCCACCGCGGTCCTGCGCTGCTCGGGGCCCAGGGACTGGAAGCTGCCCGCGACGAAGAGCAGGCGCACGAGATCCCAGGGGATGTCGGCCAGGTCGGCCGGCTCCATCGTGGCGGCGGCCGCCCCGCCGACGTAGCGCGCGCTCTGGCGGCCCTCGTGACCGGCACCGACCAGCAATAGCGGGCTGGGTCCGGCCACCTGCCGGGTGTAGTCCAGGTGCAGCCCCTCGGCCTCGAAGCTCTGGAGCATCCAGTCCGAGAAGGGGTCCTCGCCGACCCGGGTGACCAGCGCCACCTCGACCCCGGCGCGGGCCGCGACGATCGCAGTGAGCACCGCGTCGCCGCCGAGGGTGCGCCGAAAGCTCGTGGCCTCCTCGAGCGGCCCGGTGGCGCCGAGGGTGAGGTGGGCGTCGCCGACCACGACCAGGCCCAGGCCGCGCTCGTCGCTCACGAGGCACCTCGCGCCTTGAGCGAGAGCCGGCTGGCCTCGCGGTGGGTGGCCGCGGCCCGGGCCCGCACGGCCATCATGTCGCCAGCGGCGAGGAGCTCCGCCGAGGCGATGGCCTCGTCGAGCACCACGGCGCGGGCGCCTGCGTTCATCCAGGCCTCCATCGTGTCGGCCGGCGCGGTCCCGCCGATCACCCAGGCCAGGCCCGGCGCCGCGCGACGCAAGAGTGGCAGCATCTGGGGGCCGGCCAGGGCGGGGTAGAGATGCACGTGCGTCGCGCCGGCCGCCTGGGCCGCGCGCAGCTCGCCCGGTGTGACCACGCCGGGCAGCCAGACGGCGCCCCGTGCGCTGGCGGCGGCGGCCATCTCAGCGTCCACGTCGGCCCCCAGCACGAAGCAGGCCCCGTCGGCCATCGCCGCGTCCGCGTCCGCGGCACTCGCGGGCATGCACACGCCCACCAGCAGATCGTGCCGCGGCACCAGCGCGCGCACCAGCTCGAGGTGGTCCGGCACCCGCGCCGACACGGCCAGCAGGCGGTGACCGCCGGCGATGCAGGCGCTGGCGGCGTGCATCGCCAGATCGATGCGCTCGGCCTCCACCAGGGCGATGGCCGGCGCCGCGTCGAGGGCGTGCTCGAAGTCCCGTGCTGTTCCGCGCATGCGCTCCTCTCGGTGCTCGGCCCTCAGTAGTTGCCCATCGGTCGCGACGACCGACCCTGGTGGATGAAGCTCTTCCTCGTTCGCGCCGGGCGGGGACGGGCGGTGGAGATCAAGCATGCGGGGTGAAGCTTCCTGATAGCTTTCTAATAGGGCGTGGGCGGTCGGGCGGCGCCGGGGGCGACCCGGGCCAGCAGCCGCTCCTCCTCGGCGCGCATCTGCGCGGCCTCGTCGGGCTCGGCGTGGTCGTGGCCGAGCAGGTGGCAGAACCCGTGCACCAGCAGGAAGGTGAGCTCGTCCTCCAGGCTCTGGCCGTGCTCGGTCGCCTGCGCCGCCGCCGTGTCCAGGCTGAGCACCACGTCACCCAGGGGCCCGCCTCCGCCCGGCGGCGCCCCCTCGCCCTCGTCCATGGGGAAGCTCAGGACGTCCGTGGCCTTGTCCTCGCCGCGCCAGGTCGCGTTGTAGCGGCGGATCGTCGCGTCGTCGGTGAGCACGATCGACAGCTCCCGCTCGCGCACCGCCGCCGCGTCCAGCAGCGCCGCGCCGCGCGCCTCCATCAGCGCCACCAGCGCGTCGTCCTCGGCGCCGCGGTGCTCCCAGAGCACGTCCACGCCGCCCTCCATCTCAGGCTCCGCCATCCACGCCTCCCTCGGGGACAAGCTCGCCGCCCACCCGCAGCGGGATGGGTCGGGGCGCGCGCGCGTCGTCCTGCTCGTAGGCGCGGATGATGCGCGCCACCAGCGGGTGTCGCACCACGTCCTCGGCGGTGAACTCGCACATCGCGATGCCCTCGACGCCGTCGAGGATGCGCCGCGCGTGCTCCAGCCCGCTGCGCTCGCGGTCGGGCAGATCGGTCTGGGTCACGTCGCCGGTCACCACCGCCCGCGCGCCGAAGCCGAGGCGCGTCAGGAACATGCGCATCTGCTCGCGGGTGGCGTTCTGGGCCTCGTCCAGGATGACGAAGCAGTCGTTCAGCGTGCGGCCGCGCATGAAGGCCAGCGGCGCCACCTCGATGACACCGTCGGTCATCAGATCCTGGACGCGGCGCAGGTCCAG
Organism: Deltaproteobacteria bacterium; assembly: GCA_020632695.1. GTDB lineage: Bacteria > Myxococcota_A > UBA9042 > PHBI01 > JACKFB01 > JACKFB01. The sequence goes on along the minus strand of JACKFB010000021.1, from coordinate 25,583 downwards.
CATGTCGTAGAGCGCGTCGTAGAGCGGCCGCAGGTACGGGTTCACCTTCTCGGCCATGTCGCCGGGCAGGAACCCCAGCCGCTCGCCGGCCTCGACCGCCGGGCGGGTCAGCACGATGCGCTTGACGTCGCCGGCCACCAGCCCCGAGACGGCGAGGGCCATCGCCAAATAGGTCTTCCCCGTCCCGGCCGGTCCGATGCCGAAGCTCAGGTCGTGGCGGCGGATGGCGTCGATGTAGTGCTTCTGCGCGAGGTTCTTGGGGGCGATGCGGCGCTTGCCCGAGGCGACCAGCACCGTGTCGAGGAAGACCTCGGCCAGCCGGCCGCCGCCCGCCACGATGTCGACGCTGCGCCGGATGTCGGGCGGGTAGACCGGGTGGCCGTCGCGGACCAGCTCGTAGAGCTGGGTGAGGGTGTCGGCGACCAGCTCGGCGTCGTGGGGCTCGCCGCGCAGCGTCAGGGTGTTGCCGCGGGCCTGCACCTCGACCCGGGCGCGCCGGCCGGCGATGCGCAGGTGCTCGTCGTTGGCGCCGCACAGGCGCTGGAACGCGTCGGGGTCATCGAAGGTGAGCTGGATGGGCTGGGTCGACTCGCTCAAGGCTCGTTCGGGCTCGGGGCGCGGGGTGGGCGTGCGGGTTCGAGGGTGTAGCCGTCCTCGACCGGGGCGTACCGCAGGTCGGAGAGCAGCGCGCGGCGTCGGGGCGGGAGATACCCGGCCGCGACGAGATCGGGGAGCCTCTGCGGGAAGGCGCCATGATGCAAGCGATAGAGCTGGAGCGCGTCGTGGGTGAGCTGCATCCGGGCATCGCGGACCCGGTTGCCGGCAGCCGGGATGGCCGTGGTGGCCGAGGCGTGGATCGTCCCGATGTGGCGCCAGGCGAAGTCGGCGCCCAGCGCGAGCACCGCGGCCACGATGCCCCAGGTCAGCACGGTCACCACGCGCGGCAGGTACGAGACCGCGGCGCTCTGGCCGCCGGTGTCGCCCAGCGGCGCGATCACGGTGATGAGCCAGGCCTCGAGCAGCTCGTTCATGGCAGCGTAGGTGTCGAAGAGGGTGAGCGCCGCGGCGTGGGAGACCGCCTGGACGCTGCGCTCGCCGTTGATGAAGAAGTAGACGGCGCGGGCGTTGGCCGACAGCTCCAGGGTGGTGTCGCCGCGCTCGGGCTCCTCGTAGCCGAGCACCTCACCCATCACGCTGCTGTCCCGCTTGTAGATGGCGGCCGGGTGGCCGACCCGCTGCCGCAAGGCGTCGAAATGCCCCCGCTGGCGTTCGGCCTCGCGGAGCACGAAGGAGACCGGCAAGGGCGTGGCGAAGCGAGCCGGGATGGGGCGCTCCTCCAGGAACTTGAAGTCGAGCTCCTCGACGCGGAACAGCGGCATCAGCTCGTCGAGCACGTAGGTGTCGGCGAAGCGCCGCAGCCCGTCCTCGGAGATGCGCCCCTGCTTGACCAGCGCTTCCTCGATGTCCATGCCCTTCTTGGTGGCCTCGCGGCGGGCCGCCACGATCTGATCGACGGTGACGGCCCCGCTCTCGGTCAGGTAGTCGCCCAGGCGCCAGCGCGAGCCCGAGTCGGCGCGGACGATGCCCACGACGTAGCCGTTGCGGAGGTGGACGCGCGCCGCCAGATCCTTGCCCACCGCCTCGAGCACGCCGGTACGGTGCTCGGCGTCCATCACGCCCAGGACCTCCTCGAGGGTCCAGCCGTCCGCGGGCTCGGCCATCAGGCGCCCCTCGCCGAGTGGGCGTCGATGACGGAGACCAGCCAGGTCAGCGCGGCGATGGTTCCGAAGAAGGCCAGGCGGCCTGCGCCGATCCCCGATGGGCTGACCGGGTCGTCGACCACGACGTTGAGGGCGAGCCCGGCGATGCCGCAGGCCAGCATGAGGCCCAGGAAGAGCAGGCCGCGCAGCGGCGCGCCGCGTAGGAGCTGGGCGATGCCCGGCAGGAACCAGGACAGCCAGCGCGCTCGGCGGGCGCTGCGGGCGCGGGCGAGCTCGCGCTCCTTGTCGCGGAACCACTGCTCCTTGGGGTCGGCGAAGCTGCGGCGGATGTCGGTCAGCAGGCAGCGCTCGCAGATCGACCGGGCGCCGAGGTCCAGGCGCGTGCGGGGATCGGCCACGGCGTCGCACTCGCGGCACGGGCGCGAGGGGCGGATGGTACGGGACAAGGTCCACATCAGCAGGCAGATGACCAGGGTGGCGATCGCCACCGCCAGCACGCCGCGGACGCCGATGCGGGCGGTGACCAGCTCGGCGTAGGGCACGATCAGGCCGACTGCGGGCAGGTCCTCGGCGAACACGTCGTTCAGCAGCCCGTCGGTGGGCAGCCGCGGCGGCATCAGGTGGCGCGCCGGCAGCTCGGTCTCGCGGCAGCGAAGGAGGTTCTGCTCGCGGGCGAACTCCTTGTTCCAGGTGGCGACGGCGCTGGGGTCCAGGGCCAGGGCGGACTCGAGCAGGCTCTGCCCCTCGGCTTCGTCGCCGAGCTGCAGGTGCGTCACGGCGGCGTTGTAGGTGGCCGGCAGGTAGGAGGGTTCGAGCGCGCGGGCCTGCTCCCAGGAGGCGATGGCGTCGCGGAAGGAGGCCTCGACCTGGGCGCTGGCCTTGGGGAGGCCCATGCGGGCGCCGCCACAGTGCTCGAGCGCGCCGAAGTAGGCGAGGTTGCCGCGCAGGGTCAGGATCTCCGGGCCGGGCGTCAGCTCCAGCGCGGTGCGCGCGTAGCTCTCGGCCCGGGCGCGCTCGGTGGCGTCGAGGCGGCCGTCGCGCGCCAGGGTGAGCGCCGCGGTGAAGTTGCTCTCGAAGGCGTGGCGGTGGGTGTTGGCGTAGGTGACGACCTCGGCCTCCTCCTCGAGCGTGCAGGGCCCGGTGGCGCAGCGATCGATGGTGGCCGCGGCGGTGGCGGGGAAGGAGAGGGCGCGCAGCACGTCGGTGGAGAGGCGGGGCAGCGCGGCCATGCCGACCACCAGGATGACGGTGGCGACGCGCTCGGCGGTGCGCTGGTAGAGCGCGGTCGCGCAGAGCCAGACGCCGGCGGTGCAGAGCACGCCGAGGCCGGCGAAGAAGGGCGCGAGCAGCAGCACGAAGAGGAGCAGCGAGGTCTGGGCCTGGGTCACGCCGCGAGGGAGCAGGCGGCGCAGGTCGCTGGCGGCGAAGCGGAAGTAGCGCAGGACCATGGCGAAGGCGAAGGCCACCAGCAGCAGGATGATGACCCAGCTCGTCGCGGTGACGGCGTTTCCGGCGAAGGCGAGCAGCGCGGGCAGGTCGACGCGCAGGTTCTCGAAGGCCCGGCGTATCTCGCGGATCTGCGTGGCCAGGGCGAAGGGGGTGCGCTGGAAGAGGTAGCGGGTCTTCTCGACGCGAGGCGCCACCAGGTCCGGCGACAGCGTCACCGCGGCGCTGGCCAGGCTCTCCGCGCCGTCGACCGCGCCGTCGCGCGCGGCGTCATCCGCGGCCCGCAGAAGCACCGCCGAGAGCTGCGGCAGGTTGGGCAACCCCAGATCCCGCCCCAACTCGATGACACGCGACTGCCGCCCCGCCGCCTCACTCCAAGCCCCCCGCCCGAGATCCCCGAGCACCTCCCGCCAGGCCGCGTCGAGCAGGGCGTAGTCCGGCCGCCCCAACAAGGCGCCGTGGACGGCCGAGGCACCGCCTGAGTCGGCTGCGGCCGCCGCTGACGACGGCGCTCCCTCACGCCGGGCCTGCGACGGGGAATCGGCCGAGGCACCGCCTGAGTCGGCTGCGGCCGCCGCTGACGACGTCGCTCCCTCGCGTCGGGCCTGCGACGGGCCTGGGGCCCGACTCGGCCCGCGCTCGGTCGCGCCGCCGTCAGCGGCGGCCTCGCTCGCCTCATTCGGCGCCTCTACATCGATGGGGGGCGCTTTCGGGGCGGTGGGGGCGGTTGCGGCGTCGGCGTCGGTTCCGGCCACGGTCTCGGTGCCAGCTTCGGCCACGGCCACGGGCACGGTCTGGTTCCGGCCACGGTCTCGGGCCACGGGCACGGTCTCGGTCCCGGCCACGGCCACGGTCTCGGTCTCGGCCTCGGTGCCGGTCTCGGCCTCGGTGCCGGTCTCGGTCTCGGTGCCGGTCTCGGTCTCGGCCTCGGTGCCGGTCTCGGTCTCGGTCTCGGTCCGGCCTCGGCCCCGGCCTCGGCTCGGTGCCGGTCTCGGCCACGGCGCCGGTCTCGGTCTCGGTGCCGGTCTCGGTCTCGGCGCCGGTCTCGGCCACGGCCACGGCTCCGGCTTCGGCGCCGGCCTCCGCCGCGGCCGCTGGACGCTCTCCGAGCCCCCAGCAGAGCGCGAGCGCTGCGGCCAGCGCCAGTGTGGCGGCCCCTCCCGGCGCCATGGGCGGCCGTCCGTCGCTCATGCGCCCGCCCCGGACCTCTTCGCTGCCTCACCCACTCCGCGGACCCCGGATGGCGGCGGCCCGGTCCCCTTGCGACCGGACGCGATGAGCGTCGGAAACTAGCACCCGTTCACGCGGATCCGCAATGCGCCTTGCATCGCAGGCCGGCACCCGGGGGTGGGCGCCACGGTCCCTCATCGGCTCTCGAGTCGCGGTCATCCGTCAGAGTCGCGGTGATCCGTCAGTAGTTGCCCATGCGCCTTCGCCGCTTCCCGAGGCATGAAGGCTGTCTCGGGCGCGTGGGCAGCTACGCGGCCCGCGTCGGCGGGCCGCCTCGGGGCTGCGTCTGCCCGCGGGGAGGGCGCGGCGTCCCTTCTCAGTGTGCCATGCCTCGCCGCTTCGGGCATGAAGGCTGTCTCCGCGTGTGGGCCGCGTCGCGGCCGCCGGGGCCTCGGGCCTGCCCGCGGGGAGGAGGCGTCCCCTTCTCAGTCCTTCGCCGCTTCCCGAGGCATGAAGGCTGTCTCGGGCGCGTGGGCAGCTACGCGGCCCGCGTCGGCGGGCCGCCTCGGGGGGAGGGGCCCTGCGGGCTCTGCCCGCGGGGAGGGGGGCGCGAGGCGTCCCCCTTCTCAGTAGTTGCCCATGCGCCTTCGCCGCTTCCCGAGGCATGAAGGTTGTCTCCGGCGCATGGGCAGCTACGCGGCCCGCGTCGGCGGGCCGCCTCGGGGGGAGGGGCCCTGCGGGCTCTGCCCGCGGGGAGGGGGGCGCGAGGCGTCCCCCTTCTTAGTAGTTCGGTTCGGCCAGGTACCGGCGGTCGAGGCGGTTGCTCACGTAGACGTGCTGCTGCCCGTGATAGACTCGCAGGTAGCGCGCCGTGTACTCCAGGACCCGGCGGGCGTAGTGCCGCGCCTGGCGGAACGGGATCTCCTCGAGGAAGGCGTCCATCGGTTCGTCGGGCCGCTGGTCCAGCCACAGGGCCACCCGGTGGGGGCCGGCGTTGTACGCCGCCGCGGCCAGCAGCTCCTGCCCGTGGAACTTGCGCAGCAGGCGCCCCATGTAGTGGCTGCCCATGTAGATGGCCACGTGCGGCTCGAGCAGGATCTCGGGCGAGAACTCGCCGAAGCCGAGCTCCGCTGCGACGCGCCGCCCGGTGCGCGGGATGACCTGGAGCAGCCCGTAGGCGTCCGACACGCTGACGGCGTGCGGGTGGAAGGTGCTCTCGACCGTCATGATCGCGTAGAGGAAGTAGCCGGGGACGCCGTAGGCCGAGGTGAAGGTCGCCACGGCCTCCGGCCACGCCATGGGGTAGGCGGCGCGCCACCGGTCGGCCGTCTCTGCCGTCGGCGAGTCGCCGAGCGAGCCGGCCTCGATGGCGCTCCGGCGCAACGCGTAGGCGTCGCCGAGCGCCGTCTGCGCGCGGCGCAGCGCCTGCACGAATGCGGCGTCGTTGGCGACGCGGCCGAACTCGCGCGCCTGCGACGCGCCGCGGCGTCCCCGCCGGTACGCCGCCGCGCCACCTCGCGCCCGCGGGTCGCGCCGGTTGTCCAGCAGGTCGGAGCGCGCCCTCGAGATCAGCCCGCGCCAGCCGCGGCCGCGCAGGACGCGGCGGTCGGTGTCGATGACCCGCAGCTCGGTCAGCGCGTCCTCGTCGAAGCCCAGCCTGGCCAGCTCCTCCGCCCGCCTGGCCTCGGGCGCCGCCTCGCCGAACCCGCGCGCCAGCGCCCTGAGGCGGGCCAGGCGCTCGGCGCGGGGCAGGGGGCGCGGCGCCGCGTCCCAGGCGGGGACGCGGGTCTCGGCGCTCCAGCCGATGGTGGACTCCGGGGCCGCGGGGGCGACGTCGTCGGAGGACGCGACGGCCACCGGGACGTCCGGCGCCGCTCCGCGCAGCTCGGCCGCGCGGCTGGCCGCCATGATGCCGTAGTAGTCCAGCGGCTCGGCGGCCACCAGCGCGTCGAAGCGGGCCAACGCCGCGTCCACCCTGCCGGCCAGCGCCAGGGCTCGCGCGCTCCAGTAGCGGGACCACAGTCGCCGCCCGCGGTCGCGCTCGCCGACCTTCTCCAGGAGCGGCACCGCCTGCTCGGCCTTCCCGGCCCAGAGGGTGCACCAGGCCAGGTGCACCAGGGTGGAGGTGCTCACGCGCCGCCCCGTCGCCCGCCGCCAGGCCGCCAGGGCCTCCCGGTAGCGTCCGTGCTCCTCGCGCAGCTCGGCCACGTCGCGCCACCAGGCCGCCGTCCGCCGCCCGTGGTGGATCGACGCCAGCTCCCGCTCCGCCTCCTCGTGGCGCCCGAGCGCCGCCAGCAGCTCGACGAAGCGCCGCGTGCTCACCGGATGCCCGTGCGCGTCGAGCCAGCGGTACAGCGTCAGCGCCCCGGCGTGGTCACCGGTCTCGCGAAAGAGCCGCGCGAGCAGCTCGGTCACCCGCGCCTCGAGCCGCCCGTCGCCGATGGTCCGCGCCCGCTCGCGCAGCGCCTCGAGCGGCGCGCGCGCCTCCTCGAAGCGGCGCTCGCGGACCAGCCACTCCAGCTCGTCCTCCTGACCGGTGCCCTCCACCGGGCGCGCCTCGGCGTGCCCGGCGTCGGCGAGACGTTCCAGCTCCAGGCCGGCCTCGACCCCGGCCCGGCTGCGCGGGTTGAGTCGCAGCACCTCGCGGTACAAGCGCACGGCGCGATCGATGTGACCCGCCTCGGCCTCCAGCCCGGCGAGTCGCACCCGCGCCTCGTGGTCGACGCGAGCGTCGGGCCAGGTCTCGATCTGCCGGGCGAACGCCAACCGGGCGTCATCGGCGCGTCCGGCCCGCTCCAGGGAGACGGCCTGTCGATAGGCGGCCTCGCTGGCCATCGGCGCCTCGGGATCCTCCACCACCTCGGCGAAGGTCACCGCGGCGTCCTCGTGGCGGCCGACGGCGTCGTAGGCGCGGGCCAGCGACCACCTCAGGTGGTCGAGCAGCGTGGTGGTCCCGTGGGCCACACCCTCGCGGATGGCGGGCTCGAGCACCTCGATGGCGCGGGCCGGCTCGCCCGCGGCCAGCAAGGCTCGGCCCAGCAGGTGGCGGGCGTCGGCGCGCGTCGTGGCGTCGATCGGACCCACCAGCACGTGCTGCAGGGCGTCGATGGCCACGCCGAAGCGCCCCTCGTGGAACGCATCCCGGCCAGCCTCGAGCGGGTCGGGACCCGTCGAGGAGGCCGGGTCCTCGCCCGCCGCCACGTTGGGCCAGGCGAGGGCGGCGACCACGCACAGGATTGCTGGGAGACCCGGACGCATGATCCTCCGGCGCGTCAGCGTCGGTGCGACCGTACGCACGCCCCCGATCAGGGGCAGGCCGCACGCGTCCATTGTCGCGGGGCGCCCCCGCCGTGGCAAATTACGAGCGCGAGCCGAGCGCTCCGTGCGCCCCGGCGGGCCGGGCCGCCGAGGGCCGGTCTGCCTCCGGGAGACCGGGCTCCGAGGGCCCCGTCTCGGGCAGCCCCCGGCGTCGGTTCAGGTCGCGCCGCCGCCGCCCTTGGCCCCGGCCTTCTTCGGTGCCGCCTTCTTCGGCGCGGCGCCTGGCTTGGCATCGGCCTTGGCTCCGGCCTTCTTCGGCGCCGCCGCCTTCTTCGGCGCCGCCGCCTTCGCCGGGGCCGCGGCCTGCTTCGGCGCCGCCGCCTTCGACGCGGCGCCCGCCTTCTTCGGGGCGGTCGGCTTGGAGCTCGCCGCCTTGGCCGCCGCCTGCTCGGGGGTGGCCGCCTTGGCCGCCGTCGCCGCGGCCTCTTCGGGCTTCTTCGCGGCCTGCGCCTTCGCGTCGGCGGCGGCGCGTCCGCCCGGCCGGGCGGCCTGGGTCGCGCCATCGCCCGCCTTGTCCGAAGCCCCCAGCTTCGCCTCGGCCGCCGTCGCCCGCGCCTCGGCGGCGTCGGCTCGGGTCTTCGCGGCCTCGGCGCGCGCGGTCTCCCGCTTCAGGTCCCACTCCAGCTTGACGATCTGGTTCTCCAACGTCAGCAGCGAGTTGCGCAGCTGCCGCAGCTCCTGGCGCGAGGCCAGGTTGAGCGAGCGGGCCAGCCCCTCGGCCTGCTTGTCCCAGTTCTCGCGCAGGTCCGACTGCAGGTTCAGCGCCCGCTTCACGGCGTCCTGGAACTGCGGATTCGAGAACACCCGCAGCGCGGCCGGCGAACCGAAGAGCTGGCCCGCCTTCTTCAAGAGTGTCGTCTTCACCTGCTCGATCACCGTCGACCTCCGCGCCAGAGCGTGCCGAGACTGCGCCGTCTCGGGCTCCATCCAGCCGGGTCGAATCATCGACCTGCCCGCCCGAGCCTGTCAATTCGCCCGGTCGCGAGCTTGCTGGAGGTCGCGGGCCGCCCTATGGTCGCTGGATGGTCGATCCCCCCCGTACTCCCGCTGACGACCCCGGGTCTCCCCAGGCGCCCGCGCCCACCCGCGTGCCCCTCGCGAGCCTGGGCCTCGGCCGCACCCCCGGCGTCCCGCCGGCCCCGCCCGCGCTGGTCGACGGTCACCGCCGCCCCATCCATTACCTGCGCCTGTCGGTCACCGACCGCTGCAGCTTCCGCTGCGTCTACTGCATGCCCACCGACGGGGTCAGCTTCGTGCCGCGCGCCGAGGTGCTGACCTACGAAGAGATGGTCGTGCTGGTGCGCTGCTTCGTCGCCCTGGGCATCCACCGCATCCGCCTGACCGGCGGCGAGCCGCTGCTGCGTCGCGACCTGCCGCGCCTGGTGCGCGCGCTGGCCGCCATCGACGGTGTCGACGACCTGGCGATGACCACCAACGGCTACGCCCTGGCGCCCCTGGCGGGCACGCTGCGCGAGGCGGGCCTCCGGCGCCTCAACATCAGCATCGACACCCTGGACGCGGCGCGCTTCGCCCGCATCACCCGCACCGGCACGTTGGACCGGGTGCTGGACGGCATCGACGCGGCCTGCGCCGCGGGCTTCGGCCCCATCAAGCTGAACGCGGTCATCGTGCGCGGGTTCAACGACGACGAGCTGGTCCCGCTGGTCCGTTTCGCCGCCGCGCGCGGCGCCGTCATGCGCTTCATCGAGTACATGCCCATCGGCGTCGACGGCTTCTGGACCGACGAGCGCTTCATGGCCACCGACGCCATGCTGGAGCGCCTGGGCGACGCCTTCGCCATCGAGGATCCCGTCGGCTACGGGCCGAGCGCCGGCATCGCGGGCGAGGGGCCGGCGGTGTACCGCGACCTCACCCCGCGCGGCGGCGGCGCGCCGACCCGCGTCGGCTTCATCAGCGCGGTGAGCCACGGCTTCTGCTCGACCTGCAACCGGGTGCGGATGACCGCGGTGGGCACGCTGCAGGAGTGCCTCGCCCACCCGGGGCAGCTCTCCTTGCGCGACGCCCTGCGCGCCGGCGCCGACGAGGACACGCTGACCCGGATGATCGCCGACGCGCTGTGGGACAAGTCCAGCGGCCACGCCTTCGCGCCGACGGGGGGCGGCCGCGTGATGCAGACGATGAGCGTCACCGGGGGATGAGCGGCAGGCCCCGGCTGAGGCCCTTCCATGGAGCGGCGGCCGGTCTGGGGGCCATCCGCAGCGTCGCTCGCTTCGTCTGGCGCGAGACCGGGACCCGCGAGGGGGTCGCGCTGCTGCGGCGCGTGAACCAGGAGGCGGGCTTCGACTGCCCGGGCTGCGCCTGGCCCGACCCCGCCGAGCGCTCGGCCGCCGAGTTCTGCGAGAACGGCGCCAAGGGCGTCCTGGACGAGGCGACATCGCGCCGCGCCGACCGGGCCTTCTTCGCCGCCCACCCCATCGGCGAGCTGCGACGCTGGTCCGACCGCGAGCTCAACGCCGCCGGACGCCTCACCGAGCCGATGCTGCGCGAAGCCGGCAGCGACCACTACGTCCCCGTGTCCTGGGAGGACGCGATCGACCTGGTCGCCGAGGCGCTGCGCGGGGTCGCGCACCCCGACCGCGCGGTGTTCTACACCTCGGGCCGCGCCTCGAACGAGGCAGCGTTCCTCTACCAGCTCTTCGCGCGCCAGCTCGGCACCAACAACCTGCCCGACTGCTCGAACATGTGCCACGAGTCGAGCGGGGTCGGGCTCGACGAGGTCATCGGCGTCGGCAAGGGCACGGTCACCCTCGAGGACTTCGAGCACGCCGACCTGATCTTCATCATCGGCCAGAACCCGGGCACCAACCACCCACGGATGCTGACCACGCTGCAGGCGGCGGCGCGGCGCGGGGCGCGCATCGTGTCGATCAACCCGCTGCGCGAGCCGGGGATGGGGCGCTTCAAGCACCCGCAGGAGGTGTTCCGCCTGCTCGGTGCGGGGACGCGGATGGCGACCGACCACCTTCAGGTGCGCATCAACGGCGACGTCGCGTTGCTGCAGGGGCTCGCCAAGGCGCTGCTGGAGCTCGAGGACCAGCGCCCGGGCCGGGTGCTGGACCGGGCCTTCATCCAGGCGTGCACCACGGGCTTCGCCGGGTATCGCGCGGCCGTGGCGACCCTGGACTGGGAGACCCTGGTCGAGGAGTCGGGCGTGGCCCGCGCCGAGATCGAGCGCGTGGCCGAGGCCTACGCCGGGTCGCAGGCGGCCATCGCCTGCTGGGCCATGGGCTTGACCCAGCACGAGAACGGCGTGGCCAACATCCAGGAGCTGAGCAACCTGCTCCTGATGCGCGGCAACATCGGGCGGCCCGGCGCGGGCGTGTGCCCGGTGCGCGGGCACTCGAACGTGCAGGGCGACCGGACGATGGGGATCTGGGACCGCCCCAGCGAGGCCTTCCTGACGCGTCTGGACGCCGGCGTCGGCATCACGTCGCCGCGCGGGGCCGGCTTCAACACCGTGGAGGCCATCGCCGCCATGAGCACCGGGCGCGTCGACGTGTTCGTCGCGCTGGGCGGCAACTTCGTCGCGGCGGCGCCGGACACCGCGCACACGGCGGAGGCGATGTCCCGCTGCGGGCTGACCGTCCAGATCTCCACGAAGCTGAACCGCTCGCACCTGTTCACCGGCGCGCGCGGCCTCATCCTGCCGTGCCTCGGCCGCACCGAGCGGGACGCCGGACCCGCCGGGGAGCCCCGCGCCGTCTCGGTCGAGGACTCCATGGGCGTGGTCCACCTCTCATCGGGCCGCGCCGAGCCCGCCTCCCCGGCGCTGCGCTCCGAGCCGGACATCATCGCGGCGCTGGCCGCCCGGACGCTCGGCGAGCGCGCCGCCATCGACTACGTGGCGACCGCCGCCGACTACGACCGGGTGCGAGACCTCATCGCCCGCGTCATCCCGGGGTTCGAGGACCTGAACCGCCGCGTGCGCGCGCCCGGCGGCCTGCTGCTGCCGAACCCGGCCCGCGAGCGGGTCTTCCCGACGCCCGACGGCAAGGCGCGCTTCATCTTCCACCCGCTGCCCCGCCGCGAGCTGGCGCCGGGCGAGCTGCTGATGATGACCATCCGCAGCCACGACCAGTTCAACACCACCGTCTACACCGACGACGATCGCTACCGCGGCGTCCACGGCAGCCGGCGGGTCGTGCTGATGCACCCGGACGATCTGGGCGATCGCGGCCTGGCCAGCGGGGATCCGGTCGATCTCTGCAGCCGCTGGCGCGGCGAGACGCGTCGCCTCAGCGACTTCCACGCCGTCCCCCACGACATCCCTCGCGGATGCTGCGCGACCTACTTCCCCGAGGCCAACCCGCTGGTGCCCGTGGGCCACCACGCCGCGGGCAGCTTCACGCCGGCCTCGAAGAGCGTGGTGGTGACGGTCGCGCCTGCCGAGCGGGCGGACGGAGCTGGCGATCGGCGCACGACGTCCACGGCGGCGCCCCGCGACTGAGCGGGGCGCCGCTGCGGGCTACTGCTCGGAGATCGTGATGCTGCGCACCTGGATCGGCGTCGCCGGGCGGTCGCCCGAGCCGGTCTTGGTGCGGCCGATCTTCTCGACGACGTCCATGCCCTTGACGACCTTCCCGAACACGGGGTGCTTCGAGGCGCCGGGCGAGAACCAGTCCAGGTAGCTGTTGTGCACCGTGTTGATGAAGAACTGGCTGCCGCCGCTGTTGGGCCGGCCGGTGTTCGCCATCGAGAGGGTGCCCGGCTCGTTCGAGAACTTCGCCGTCGGCGGGTGCTCGTCGGGGATGTTCCCCGAGGGCGGCCCGCCGGTCCCGGCGCGCGGGCTCTGCGGATCGCGGCTGTGGGGACAGCCGAACTGGATCATGAAGTCCTTGATGACACGGTGGAAGTGCAGCCCGTCGTAGAAGCCCGACTGCGCCAGCTTGATGAAGTTGCCGGCGGTGATCGGCATCTCGTCACGGAAGATCTCCGCGTCGAAGCTGCCCTCGGTCGTGTCGAAGGTCGCGATAGGGTTGGCCATGAAACGCTCCCAGTCAGGACCCCCCTCTACCGCGACGGAACATCGATGTCGATGCGCCAGGCGACCGCTGCGGCCACCGCTGCCGAATCCCTCTACCGCGATGGAACATCGATGTCGATGCGCCAGGCGACCGCTGCGGCCACCGCTGGCGGCAGCGCGCCCTCGCGTCAGGCCTGCGACGGGCCGAAGCCCGACTCGGCCTGCGCTCGGGCGCGCCACCGCCAGCGGCGGCCTCGCAGGCCGCCTGACGCATCGACGACGGGGTGACGTCGGTCGGGGTTGGGGCAGGCGCGGCGGGTCGGGATCTCGGGGCTCGGCCTTCGGCCTCGGTCTCGGCCTCGGTCTCGGTCTCGGCCTCGGTCTCGGTCTCGGTCTCGGTCTCGGTCTCGGCCTCGGTCTCGGCCGCGGTCTCGGCTTCGGCCTCGGTCTCGGTTCCGGCCTCGGCCTCGGAGCCGGTCCCGGTCCCGGTGTCGGTCCCGGCCACTGCCACGGCCTCGGTTCCGCGGCTATGGCGCTCCTGGCGGCGGTGCTCCTTGGCATTGGCCTGTCGTGGCGCAGGTGGCTCCTGGTGGGCAGGACCAGCCGGATTGGCAGCTGGGGAGGCAGGCTTGGGCTTGGGGGCCGCAGACGTAGCCGGTGGGGCAGCCGGAGGCGCAGGCGGGGACGCAGAGCTGGCTCGGGCCCAGTGGGGTGCAGACGTAGCCGCTCGGGCAGCCGTTGGCGCAGGGTTCGGTGCAGATCCCCTGGGCCCAGGTGCCGCCGCCGGGCGGGGGGATGAGGCAGACGCCGCTGCCGCACTCGGCGTGCGAGGCGCAGGGGGCGCCGAGCGGTGACAGGGTGGGCAGCTCGATGCGGCACTGGCCGTCGTCGCCGCAGGTGAAGGCGCCGCCGCAGTCCCAGCCGGCGCGGCAGTCGGGCAGGCACACCTCGAGGTCGCCGCTGCAGACGTAGCCGGCGCGGCAGGGCGCAGCGCTCCCGCAGGAGGGCAGGCACCAGGAGCCGCCGTCCAGCACGACGCAGCCGCTCGAGCCCTCGCAGCTCACCGATCCGCAGGGCGCCGCGCAGGTGCCGCCGAGCCAGCCGGTGGCGCCCTCGGCGTCCTGGGCCTCGAAGCACACGCCGCTGTCGCAGTCGGCGTCGGTCGCGCAGGGAGCCCCCAGCGGCGCGCCGTCCACGGTGACCAGCTCGCAGCGGCCGTCGGATCCGCAGGCGAAGCCGTCCCCGCAGGGCCAGCCCTGGCGGCAGTCGGGCAGGCAGGCGTCCCGGTCCGGAGCGCAGACGTAGCCGGGGCGGCAGCCGCCGGCGCAGCTCGGGACGCAGAGCGGCGTCTGGCCCAGCACCGCGCAGCTCTGGGCGCTGGGGCAGGCCCCCTCGATGCACGGCGCGACGCACATGCCCCCGGTCCAGCCGGTGGGCGCGCCGTCGTCGGTGGCCGCGGCGCACACGGCGGACGCGCAGTCGTTCCCGTCGGCGCAGGGTGCGCCCACGGGGGCCCCTTCGGCGCCGGGCAGGCCGCACAGCCCGCTCTCGGGCAGGCAGGCCAGGGCGCCGCAGGGCCAGCCCTGGCGGCAGTCGGGCAGGCAGGCCTCGGCCGCCGCGTTGCACACCAGCGCGCCCGGACAGGAGCTGGCCCCGTCGCAGGCCGGGACGCAGAGCAGGTGCTCCCCCAGCCGCGCGCAGGTCTGCCCCGCCGCGCACTCGCCCGCTGCGCAGGGCACGGCGCAGGTCCCGGCGCCGGTCTCGACGCCCACGCACACGCCGGCGGCGCAGTCCCGGTCCGCCGCGCACGCCTCTCCCACGCCCGCGCCGGCCGCGGTGGGCAGCGCGCAGGCTCCCGTCGCCGCGTCGCAGGCGAAGCCGCCGCAGTCCCACCCCTCCCGGCAGTCGGGCAGGCACGCGCCGGCCGAGGCGGCGCACACCCACCCCTCACGGCACCCGGAGGCGTCCGCGCAGGCGGGCAGGCACAGGGCGCCGTCGTCCAGGACCACGCACTCGAGCCCCTCGGCGCAGCTCGCAGCGCACGCCCGCGAACACGAGCCGCCCGGCCAGCCCGCCTCGTCGGTCAGGCACACCCGGCTCGCGCACTGCGAGTCGAAGAGGCAGGCGCTGCCGTCGGCGAGCGGCGCGTCGGTGCCGCCGGCGCAGGCCCCCAGGAGAGCCCACAAGGCGAAGGTCATCGTGCTGCGTGTCATCGGTGCTCTCTGTGCGCGGCCCGGTTCGGGCGCGAGTCGTGCTGTGGCCGCGACCCCGTGCGAGGGCGGGGCGGCCGCGTCCAGGGTCGGGAGGGGCCCGGTCAGCCGCCCACGGCCTGCAGGCCCGCCTTGGCGTTGACGTTGTCGCGGCGGATGAGCAGGACGGCCTCGAACATCGAGCGCGCCTCGGCCGAGCGGCCCTCCTTCACGTAGGTCCAGCCGAGCCCCAGCATCATCTCGGTGTCGCTGGGGTAGTCGCCCAGCACCTCGCCGTAGAGGCGCTCGGCTTCCTTGTAGCGGCCCTGCACGAAGGCGGCGTAGGCCATGCGGCTGGTGGCCAGGTAGTTGCGTGGCGAGGACGTCAGCACGCGCTTTCCGGCCCGCTCGGTCTCGGCCCAGCGCCCGGCGGCCATCAGCGGCAGCATGCGTCCCAGGTGCGGCTCGACGGCCTTCGGGGCGAGCTGGGACGCCTTGTCGTAGAAGCGCACCGAGTCCTCGTAGCGCCCCTTGCTGTAGTAGAGCCAACCCGCGCGGAGGTTGGCGACGTAGCTGTCGGGGGTGGCCCGCAGGATGCTGAGCACGTCGTTGAGCGCGCGGTCGATGTCGCCCGTGGCCTCGTGGGCGAAGGAGCTCTCGTAGAGCTCGGGCACCTTCGCCGGATCCTCGGCGAAGGCGCCGGGCGTCCAGGTGGCCACGACCGAGGTCGCGAGGAGCGCGAGGCCGGCCAGGGTGAGCAGGGACACGGCGGGGCGGGGACGGGAGAGCGAGCGCATGGGAGGCCTCCTGGGGTCGGGGTCATCGAGGGAGCGGGCGGGCGCGGTGCGCGGGCCCGGGGGTGGAGTCGGGGGGCGGTGGCGGCTCACAGGCGGAGCTCCAGGGTCACCTGGCCGCGAAAGAGCTGGAACCGATCGGAGCGGCCGGAGCGCTGGTCGCCGATGTCGTGGGTGAACCCGGCGTGGATGCCGGCGGCGCGCACCGGCCACCAGGCGAGGTCGAGCTGCCAGCCGCCGACGAAGCGGTCGCGCGTCGGCCAGATGTCCAGCAGCGAGGCCTGGGCCGCGTAGCGCCGGTGGCCGCCGTAGCCGCCCAGCGTCAGGACCAGCGCGTCCACCGGGCGCCAGACCAGGCCCAGCAGGCCACAGCCCAGCAGCTCGGTGCCCCCGGGGCCCTGGGGATCGTCGAGGATGAGGCCCAGCTCGCCGCCCAGGCTCAGGGTGGCGCGTGCCCCCAGGCCGAAGCTCAGGGTGGCTCGCGGCTGCAGGGTCTGGAAGTCCGGCCAGGCCCCCAGGACCAGCGCCAGGTCGGCCCGCGCGGCGTCGGTCCCGTAGCCCAGGCCGCCGTCGGCGAACCAGGCGCCGTCGACCCGCTCGTCGGTGGCGCCGAGGTAGCTGGCGTCCAGGTGGGCCCGCCAGCCCTGGCGGTCCACCCAGAGGCCCAGGACCCCGTTGGCCTGCCGGTAGTCGCCCAGCCCGTACTGCAGGGTGGACTCGGACAGGGTGGCGCCCGCCCACACCCCGGCGCCCCATCCCCAGGCGAGGCCGGCGCTCAGGGTGAGCGCGCGGATGTCCCGCACCTCCCACGGGTCCTGGTAGCCGCCGTAGCTGGCCGTGGCGGCCGCGCGGAAGGTCAGCGCGTCGCCTCGGGTCGCGCCCAGGCACTCGGCGACCAGCGGCGAGTCCGCGCCCAGCGTGTCGGCGGCTCGCCGGCAGCTCTCGCGGCCCTCCTCGACGCGGCCGACCCCGACCAGCGACAGCCCGAGACCCAGCCGCAGCTCGGCGTCGTCGGGCGCCAGGGCCACCGCGCGCTCGTAGTGGGGCAGGGCGAGCTGCGGCTCGCCGCGCATCGCGTGGGCGTACCCCTGGCGGGCCTGGGCCCAGCGGCTCTGCGGGTTCAGCGCCAGGGCCCGCTCGCCGGCCGCCAGCGCGGCGCTCCAGTCACGCTGGGTCAAGCGCGCGAGCTGCAGCCCCAGCCAGGCGTCCTCGGACTCGGGGACCAGCGCGGCGGCCTCGGCGTAGGCTCGGGCGGCGGCCTCGGCCTCGCCTCGCTGCAGCGAGGACCAGGCCAGCGCCATGGCGTCGCCGTAGCTCGCCGCGGCCCGCGCCAGGGGAGGGCGGGTCGAGAGCGCCGCCACCGCCAGCAGCGCGGCGAGCCCGAGCCGCGCCGAGCGCCAGCGCGCCATGCGGTCGCGTAGGGCCCTCACGGCATCACCTCCGCGTCGACGACCAGGTGACCGGCGCGCCAGGCCCGCAAGGCCACCGGGCCCCGCCCCGTCTCGAAGGTGAGGTCCAGCCGCGCGGGCAGCCCCCGACCGGCCTGTCCGGCGGCCTCGAGGTCCAGCTCGGTGCGCACGTGCAACCGCAGGCCGTCCCAGCTCAGGTGGCTGCGGGTGGGCACGGCGCCGGCCAGCATGAAGGGCAGCACCAGCTCGCGGCCCATCCGGGCCAGCGGCGACGCGAAGGCCATCGCCGAGGGCGCGTCGGTCCAGGGCACGGTGGGGTCGTCCAGGAAGGGCACCCGCGCCGCGGCCAGCGAGAAGAGCCCCAGCAGCCGGTCGGGCGGGCCGCTGTAGTCGAGGACGGTCAGGTAGCTGTCGTCGGCGTAGAGCGGCGCCTCGGCGCGGCCGTCGTCGCTGACCAGGCGGCGCCCGCCCAGGGCGTCGATCTCGCTGAGCCAGGTCTCCTCGCGGAGCTGCTCGCCCTCGCGGATGAGCCAGCGCAGCGTGCGCCCGGGCGGGAGGCTGGCCGCCTGGCGGAGGCCCTCGTCGGGGCGCACGGCCTGCACGCGGCAGCCCTCGTCGGGGACGCCGTGGGTCATGTAGGCGCGGCCCTCGACGTCGACGCCTCCGCTGCGGGCCGCGTCGGCCGGCGTGGCCACGTAGTGCAGCAGCGCGGCGCGCCGGGTGGGCGCCCCGATGTCGCCGGAGCCTTGCACCTGGAAGTGCAGGTGCGGCACGGGCGAGCGGCCCGAGGCCCCGACCCGCGCCAGGACCTGCCCGCGCACCACCGTGTCGCCCTCGCGCACCGTGGCGCTGCCCTTGGCCAGGTGACACATGGCGCTGAACACGTCGCCGTGGTGCCAGAGGATCACCAGGTTCCCCCAGTTGTTGGCGACGTCGACCTCGCCGACCGGGGTGTCCTCCAGGTGGTTGATGACGCGGATGACGCGGCCGTCGGCCGGCGCCACCACCGGCGCGCGCCAGGCCAGCCAGTCCTCCAGCGCCTCGCCGGTGCCGCGGTGGCGGCGCCCCTCGTCGTCGGCGACCTCGAAGTCCCAGGCGTGGGCCCAGAGCCCCTGGTGGGTGTGGGGTCCGTCGGGGCCCTGGGTGACCAGCCACTCGCCCATCACCGGCAGGTGCATGGCGGGCAGGGCCGGGTCGGGGTAGCGGCGGTCGCGGTAGACGGTGCGGCGCAGGTTCTGCTCGGGCGTGCCGGGGGTGCCCGCGACCAGGCGCAGCCCGCCGGCGGTGGCGCGGGTCATCAGGGCGAACACGACGAGCTGGGTGGTCAGGATGAAGGGCATGGCCAGCACCGGCAGGCCGAAGGGCTCGAGGAAGGCCAGCAGGGCGGCGCTCAGCACCGCGGTGACGGCGCCCGCGGCTACGGCCATGGCCAGGCTGCCCGGCGAGAGCAGCAGGAAGACGCCGCCGACGGCGATGCTGCTGAGGATGAAGTTGAAGCCGACGAAGTGGGCCGTGAGGTCGCCGGTCGGCCCGCCGAGGCCCTGGTACACCGCGTAGCCCGAGACGAAGCCCACGGCGGCCAGGATCGCCGCCCACCGGGAGGCGACCAGGAGCCCCGCCATCACCAGGGCGCCGCTCAGCACCGAGAGCTGGAAGAAGCAGGCGCCCAGCGAGCGAAGCAGCAGCTCGGCCATGACCGGGAGGTGGCCCGAGCCCCAGTCGCTGGCCAGCACCGGGTCCAGCGCCACCTCGACGCCGGCGAAGCGGCGGGTGGCGAGGATCGCGGCCCAGGTGACCAGCACGAAGGGCAGGCTCAGCACCGGCACCCCGACGTAGCGCTCGGTGAGGTTCGAGAGCGCGCTCGACACGATGACCGTCAGCAGGGTCAGCACCCCCATCAGACCGACGAAGGGCAGGCCCATGCGGAAGTAGAGGCCGAGCGCCAGCCCGACCAGGAGCCCATTGAAGCCGTAGAAGCCCGAGCGGATGGTGCGCTCGGGACGTCCGAGCAGGCGCGCCCAGCCGGTGGTCATCACCAGGCCCAGCAGCCCGGCCATGCCGTGGCTCGGCACCACCATCGTCGCCGCCACGAAGAGCAGGCCCGCCCACGGGTTCTGGCTGAAGAGCACCAGCGCGTAGGCGCGGAGGCCCGCCCGCACGCCGGCCGCCGCGTGGCGTACCGGCGCCGGCAGGACCGTGGCGCGGGCGTCCGTGGCCCGGAGCTGGGTCGTGGCCACGCTCATCTCAGGGCGCCAGCCGCGCGGGGAGGAGCTCCGGGCCCTTGAGGTCGTCGAGCACCTCGGCGCGCCGCACCACGTCCACCTCCTGGTTCTCGCCGATGAGGATCGCCGCCGGCCGCAGCCGGATGAACTGCATCGACTGGGTCAGGTTGTAGGCGCCGACGGGCCGGATCACCAGGGCGTCGCCGGCCTCGAGCGGCGGCAGCAGCACCGAGGGGCGCACCACGTCGATGTTCATGCAGAGCGGCCCATAGATGACGGTCTCCTCGAGCATGCCGCCGCGGTCGAGCACCGGCAGCACGTCGTGGCGATACCAGAAGCTGGTGAAGAGCACGTTGACCCCGGCATCGACGATGAGCGCGCGGGTGCCGTTGGCCAGGCGCTTGTTGCCGACGACGCGGGTCACCATGAACCCGGCGTCGTCGATGAGCGCGCGGCCGGTCTCCAGCATGAGCGTCGGCATCTCGTTCTGCGGGAAGCCGGCGCCCAGCAGCGCGCTGGTGATGGCCTCGGCGTAGTCGTCGATGGGCGGCGAACCGTCGGCGCCCGGCGCGTACTGGGAGTGGAGCGTCGAGCGCGACGCGAAGCCGCCGCCCACGTCCAGGTACTTCACCACCATGCCGGTCTCGCGGCGCACGGTCAGCGCCAGCTCGGCCATCTTGGCCGCCGCGCGCCCGTAGGCCTCCGGGTCCAGCACGAAGGTCCCGATGTGGCTGTGGATGCCCTCGAGCACCAGGTGACCGCCCGCGTGCAGGCGCCGGATCGCGTCCAGGGCCTCGCCGTTGTCGAGGTTGAAGCCGAAGCGGTCCCAGCGCGGGTGGATGCCCGTGTCCATGTTGATGCGGATGGACACCGGCACCACGCGGCCCGCCTCCCGCGCCAGCCGCTCGACGGTGTAGAGCTCCTCGTAGTGGTCGAGGTGCAGCTTGGAGCCCTCGGCGATGGCCGTGCGAAGGGCGGGCTCCGGCTTGTAGGGCCCGTTGAAGAGGATGTGCTCGCCGGGGATGCCCAGGCGCCGCGCCATCTCGTACTCGATCTCGCTGACCACCTCGGCCCAGGCGCCCTCCTGGTGGAAGATCCGGCAGACGGCGTCGAGGTAGTTGGTCTTGTAGGACCAGGAGAACTGGACCTTCGGATAGCGCAGCGAGAAGGCCCGGTAGGCCTCGCGGTACTTCTGGCGCAGGCGGTGCTCGCTGAAGACGAAGAGCGGGCTCCCGAAGCGCTCGATCAGCTCGGTGACCTTCACGCCGTCGATGCGCTCGAGGCTCTTGCGGCTGGGGCCGCGGCCGAACTTGTTGGCGAGGCCGGTGGCGTGCTTGAGGATCGTGGGCTTGTCGTAGGGCTGGCGGCTCATCGTGCGACCTCCTCGGCGGTGGCTGGGCTGGAGGCGGCCGCGTGGTGCAGCTCGCCCAGGGTGGTCAGGGCGGAGTAGTCCGCCAGGCTGCAGATCTGGTCGAAGCTGTGCCGGAGGAACATCACCCCCGCGGGCGCCGGCGGCATCGGCGCCACGTGCTCGCCCAGGGCGAGCTGGACGGCCGCCCAGGGCAGGTTCCGCCCGGCGCCGACGCTCAGGTACACCCACGCCGGGAAGCGCGGGTTGATCTCGATGAGGTAGAGCCCGCTGCCGTCGCTGGCCTTCATCACCTCGAGCTCGCAGGGGCCGCGCCAGCGGAGCTTCGCCATGGTGTCGCGCACGAAGGCGTCCAGCTTGCGGTCGGCCACGGTCACGCCGCCCCAGGCCTTGCCCTTGTCGGTGAGCTGCATCTTCCGCATCGCCACCGACCCGACCAGCCCCCCCTCGCCGTCACCCAGCGCGACCACGTCGTACTCCTCGCCGGCGACGAACTCCTGCACGATCACCGGCACCCCCCACTTGGCCCGGAAGCGCTCGAAGTGGGCGTGCACGTCCATGGGCGAGTAGGCGATGGCCGCGTCGTAGAACTGGCCCTTCACCATCACCGGGAAGTCCAGCTCCTCGTCGAGCTTGCCGATGGCCGCGGGGTCGGTGAGCGCCACACCGCGCGGGGTGCTGACCCCGAGCTCGGTGCGCAGCGCGTCGAGGCGGTCCTTGCCGCGCAGCCTCAGCATGTCGGCCGTCGGCAGGAAGGTCCCGATGCCCAGGTCGCGCAGGCGATCCACCAGCTTGAGGTAGGTCGGCAGCTCCGAGTCCAGGGTCGGGATCACCGCGTCGAGCGGTGTCGTGGCGTGGATGGCGCGCAGGCGCTCCTCCAGCACACCGGCGCCCTGGCTGGGGTAGGGCATCAGCCACACGTCGTCGGCGATGCCGTCCATGTAGTTGCCGGGATCCAGCGCGTCGTAGGCCAGCCCGACGATGCGGCAGTCGGGGCAGGCGGCGCGTATGGCGCGGATGACGGGCACGCCCGGCCCCGGGTTGTCGGTGGCGTTGAGGCCGGTCACGGCGACGGTGAGCGGCCGGCCGTCGGCGCGTCGCGAGTCGTCGCGCCCGCTCATCGCACACCCCCGAAGGGCTCGGCGGCGCGCGGGCTGCCCGGATCGTCGTCATCGTCGTCGCTCGCCTCGTCGAGCAGCGCCAGGTCCTTGACCCGGAAGAGGAACTGCTCGCAGTCGCGGGCGGCGGCGGGCAGGTCCACCTCGAAGGCGTCGGTGAGCCGCGCGGCCAGATCGGAGGGGTGGGTGCCGCGCATCAGCTCGCGCAGCAGGAAGGTCCCCGTGCGGCTCAGGGAGTAGGTCGCCCCCGAGCGCGTGTCGAAGAGGAAGCCGTTGTCGCTCAGTGCCAGATGCTCGTACATGCCGCGCTCCGTTCCGGTTCGCCCGGGTCGACGTCGATGTCGAGGGACGCCGCGAGTGCATCGCAAGGGGCGTGCCAGCGGCGGGGCGTGCCGCAACTCGCTGGAATCACACGGACGGACCCCGGACGCCCCGGCCGGGGAGGCGTCACAGCGCAGATTCCGCAGCATCGCCGTGGGCGCCGCAGTGCGGAAATTGCACGCCCGCTCGCCCGCGCCGCGGCGCCCTCAGCGCAGGTCGTACTCGTTGAGCTTGTAGTGCAGCGTGCGCAGGCCGATCCCCAGGAGGTCCGCCGCCGCCCGGCGGTTGCCCTCGGTCTGGTCCAGCGCCCGCTGGATGGCGTCGCGCTCGAGCGCCTTCAGGTTCAGCGGCAGCGACTCGCCGCCGCCGCTGACCCCGCGCGCCGGATCGCCGGGCAGCCACAGATCGGCGCGGGTCAGCACCTCGCCCCGCGAGAGGATCACGGCCCGCTCGATGGTGTTCTGCAGCTCGCGCGCGTTGCCCGGCCAGTCGTGGCCCAGCAGCGCGTCTTCGGCGTCGGCGGCCAGGCGCGGCGCCGCGCGGTGGTGCTTGCGCGCGAGCGCCGCCGCGAAGTGCCGCGCCAGCACCACCACGTCGCGCCCGCGCTCGCGCAGCGGCGGCAGCGTCAGCGGCACGACGGCCAGCCGGTAGTACAGATCCTCGCGAAAGCGCCCGGCGCGCACCTCGGCCGCCAGGTCCCGGTGGGTCGCCGTGACGATGCGCACGTCCACGTCCACGCTGCGGTTGCCGCCCACCCGCTCGAAGCGCCGCTCCTGCAGCACGCGCAAGAGCTTGCTCTGGAGCGCCGGCGGGGTCTCGCCGATCTCGTCGAGGAAGAGCGTCCCGCCGTGCGCCGCCTCGAAACGCCCGGCCCGCTGCCGGTCGGCGCCGGTGAAGGCCCCGCGCTCGTGGCCGAAGAGCTCGCTGTCCAGGAGCCCGTCGGCCAGCGCGGCGCAGTTCACCGCGACGAACGCGCCGCTGGCCCGGGGCGAGCGCTCGTGCAGAAGCCGCGCGACCAGCTCCTTGCCCGTGCCGCTCTCGCCGGTGATCAACACGGTGGCGTCGGTGGCCGCCACCCGCACGGCCGCCTCCGCCACGGCCGCCATCGACGGGTGCTCGTAGATGAGGCTGCCCGCCTGCACCGGCCCCTCGGGGCTGCCCTGGCGCCGCCGCCGCTCCGCCATCGCCCGCGCCGCCAGCAGGCGCAGGTCCTCGGGGTCGTCCAGCGGCTTGGCCAGGTAGTCGAAGGCGCCGAGCCGCATGGCCTCCACCGCGTCGGGCAGGCTGCCATAGGCGGTGATCAGCACCACGACCGTCTCCGGTGCCTCGCGCGCCAGCGCCTCGAGCAGCCCCATCCCGTCGATGCCCGGCATGCTGACGTCGCTGAGCACCAGGTCGTAGCCGCCGCCGCGCGCGTTGTCCAGCGCCTCCCGCCCGTCGCGCGCCTCGTCCACCGCGAAGCCGTCGTCGGACATCACCCGCGCCAGGAGCCGCCGGAAGGACGGCTGATCGTCCACCACCAGCACCCGGCCGCGCGCGTCGTCGCCCCCATCCGGCCTGGTCCCCTTCATCGCCCGCCCTCCGTGGTCGCGCCGGTGGTCGCCCGCCTCCGCGAGGCGCCGCGCGCCGCCCCCGACCGCCCGTCGATATCGCCACCGGCCGACAGCGGCAAGCGCAGCACGAAGCGGGCGCCCTCGCCCGGCCGGCTGTCGACCGTGAGGCTCCCGCCGTGCGCCTCCGCCACCCGCGCCGCCACCGCCAGCCCCAGGCCGGTGCCGTGGGTCTTGTTGTGCGTGACGTAGGGCTCGAAGAGCTCGCCCTGCAGCTCCAGCGGGATGCCCGGCCCGTCGTCGCTCACCTCGATCACCGCCGCGCCGCCATCGGCGGTCACGCTCACGGTGACGTGCCCGCCGCCGGTCTCCTGGCCCCGCTCCTGACCAGAGATGGCCTCGATGGCGTTGGTGACGAGGTTCAGCAAGGCCTGGGTGAGCTGCTCCGCGTCCACCGGCGCCTGCACCGGGCCCCCGGGCGCTACCACGGCGGTCGCCACGCCCGCGTCCTCGGCCAGGTGCCCGGCCAGGCGCACGGCGCGCTCGGCGACGGTCTGCAGCGCGGTCTCCCGCAGCTCGGGCCGAGTCGGCCTCGCGTAGAGCAGCAGCGACGCCACCAGCGCCTCGAGGCGCGAGGACTCCTCGACGATGGTGTCCATGTCGCCCCGGGCCGCGTCGCCCTCGGGGAAGCGCCGCGCGGTGTACTGCGCGAAGCCCTTGATGGCGCCCAGCGGGTTGCGGATCTCGTGCGCCAGCACGGCGCTCATGCGGCCCAGCGTCGTGAAGCGGCGCTCGGCGCTGCGCTCGCGCTCCCGGGCCTGCTGCTCGGCGATGAGCCGCACCTGCCGCCGGGTCAGGCCGACCAGCAGCACCAGCAGCGCGGTGATCAGCACCGCGTGGGCCAGCGTCCGGGTGACGAATCGGTCCTCGTCGCCCGGCACCAGGGCCAGCGCCAGCACCCGCCGGACCGACAGGCGCCCGCCCGGCGTGGGCGTGGCTCCGGGCAGGCCGGGCCCGGTCGGCCCGCTGGCCGCGCCGCGCTCCACCGAAAACGGCACCCACAGGGTCACCTCCCCGACGCCGGGCAGCCCGCCGCCGCCGCCGGTCACCGGAGCGCCCCGGCTCAGCGCCCGAGGCGCCCAGCGCGAAGGATCGTGGCCGTCGTCGCCCGACGCCGGCCAGGGCAGCTCGGAGACCGCGTGGCCCTCGGCGTCGAAGAGCCCCGCCGCCACCACCGGCCCCTTCACCAGGTCGGCGGCGATGCGCGCGAGCACGCCGTCATCGCCCTGGGTGGTGCGGCTGGCCGCCACGAAGGCCTGCGCCTTGTCCTGCCCGCGCGCCGCCAGCGCCGTCACCGTCGCCTGCCGCGCCTGCAGGTAGAGCAGCCCCGTGCTGGCCAGGGCCAGGGTGGCGATGAACACGACGGTGAGCGTCAAGCGGTGCATCGGCCCGGAGTCTCGCCCAGA
Organism: Deltaproteobacteria bacterium; assembly: GCA_020632695.1. Classification (GTDB taxonomy): domain Bacteria; phylum Myxococcota_A; class UBA9042; order PHBI01; family JACKFB01; genus JACKFB01. The sequence goes on along the minus strand of JACKFB010000021.1, from coordinate 506 downwards.
CCCCGTCGCGTTGGCCAGCCGCCGCACGCCGCCGCGGTCTGGGTGTCGGAGTCGGTGACGTTGGCATGGTGGCGCCCGACCCGCCACTTCCACCGAGCCTCATGAACCACAAGATGTTGGGGATGGGAGCGGGCAGGTGTCCATCGCTTTCCGCGGAAGGATCCCGTCGTCGGCGAACACGCCGCGCGCCAGGCCGCCTGGGACGCGCCGATCACCGCCGCCCGAGCGGAGCCCCGCCAGGAGGCGCGGCCGTATTTCGTGCCTGCACGCCTTGCGCCGCCCGTGGGGCGGTGCGATGCTCGCCACCTTCCCATCTCAATTCTCTCTCTCCCTTACTTTTCCAGGAGCATCACCATGGGAGAAGTCATCCGATCGCGTTCGGACCGGGCTGATATCGTCGCGGATGCGCGCAAGACGCTGGAGGCGGCGCGCCTTCGCGGTGCGGACTTCGCGGGGCCGGCCGAGGAGCGGCTCGCTCCGACGCTCGAGATCTACAAGGGCATCGC
>JACKFB010000020.1 GCA_020632695.1 Deltaproteobacteria bacterium | reverse complement strand
GCGCCGGTGAGGCGGCCACCAGCTCGCCGAAGAGGTTGAACTGGCCGCTCTCGCGGTCGCGCTGCAGGGACTGGCCGCGCTCGATGGCCTTGTCGATCGCCTCGAAGAGCCCCATGCGCGGGAGCCCGAAGTCGTCGAAGGCGCCGCACTTCACCAGCGCCTCGATGACGCGCCGGTTCACGCGCTTGGTGTCGACGCGGTCGCAGAAGTCGAAGAGCGACGCGAAGGCCCCGCCCTCCTCCCGGGCCGCCAGGATCGACTCCACCGCGCCGCCGCCCACGCCCTTCACCGCGCCCAGGCCGAAGCGGATCGCCTCGTCCGCCACGGTGAAGTCGTGCTCGCTGGCGTTGATCGACGGCGGCAGCACCGTCAGCCCCATCGAGCGGGCCTCGGCGATGAGGCGCACCACCTTGTCGGTGTTGTCGCCGTCGCAGGTCAGCAGCGCCGCCATGAACTCGACGGGGTGGTGCGCCTTGAGCCACGCCGTCTGGTAGCTGATGAGGCCGTAGGCGGCCGAGTGGCTCTTGTTGAAGCCGTAGCCGGCGAACTTGTCGATGGTGTCGAAGATGGCGTCCGCCTGCTCGCCCGGCACCCCGCGCTCGACGCAGCCCGCCTTGAACACCTCGCGCTGCTTGGCCATCTCCGACGGCTTCTTCTTGCCCATGGCCCGGCGGAGGATGTCGGCCTGTCCCAGGCTGAAGCCTGCCAGCACGCTGGCGGCCTGCATGACCTGCTCCTGGTAGACCATCACGCCGTAGGTCTCCTCGAGGGTGCCCTCCAGGCGCGGGTGGGGGTACTCCACTGGCTCCTGGCCGTGCTTTCGCCGGATGAACCCGTCGACCATGCCCGACTGGAGCGGCCCCGGGCGATAGAGCGCCACCGCGGCGATGATGTCCTCGAGGCAGTCGGGCTTCAGCTTGCGCAGCAGCTCCTTGAAGCCCGACGACTCGAGCTGGAACACGCCGGTGGTGTCGCCCTGGGTGATCAGCTCGAAGACCTTGGCGTCCTCCAGCGGGATCGCCGCGATGTCCAGCGGCTCCTCGCCGCGCCGCGCCTTGACCTCGTTGATGATGCGCACGGCGTGGTCGACCACGGTCAGGGTCTTCAGGCCCAGGAAGTCGAACTTGACGAGGCCCGCCTCCTCCACCTCGTTCTTGGCGTACTGGGTGATGCGCACCACCGCGCCGTCCTCGCCGGGCACCGCGTAGAGCGGCACGTACTCCCAGAGCGGCTTGTCGCCGATGACGATGCCCGCGGCGTGCATCCCCGGCTGGCGGTTGAGGCCCTCGAGCTTCCGCGCGGCGTCGAAGAGCCGGGCGTAGCGCGGGTCCTCCTCGCACAGCGCCTTCAGGCGCGGCTCGACCTGGAAGGCCTTCTCCAGCGTCATCCCCAGGTCGTCGGGGATGAGCTTGGCGGCGCGGTCGGCCTCGCCGAAGGTCAGGCCCAGCACGCGGGCCACGTCGCGCACCACCGCCTTCGCCTTCATGGTGCCGTAGGTGATGATCTGCCCGACCTGGTCCTCGCCGTACTTCTCGGCCACGTACTTGATGACGCGGTCGCGCTTGTTCATGCAGAAGTCGATGTCGAAGTCGGGCATCGACACGCGCTCGGGGTTCAGGAAGCGCTCGAAGAGCAGCCCGTAGCGGATGGGGTCGATGTCGGTGATGCGCAGCGCCCACGCCACCAGCGAGCCGGCGCCCGAGCCGCGCCCCGGACCCACCGGGATGCCGCTTCGCTTCGCGTAGTCGATGAAGTCCCAGACGATGAGGAAGTAACCGGGGAAGCCCATCTGGTTGATGATGCGCAGCTCGGTCGCCAGCCGCTCGTCGTAGACGGCCTCGTCGGGCGACAGGCCCAGCGCGCGGGCCTCGGCGTAGCGCCGCTTCAGGCCCTCGGTGGCGACGTGCTCGAGGTAGCTCTCGCTGTCGTAGGACTCGGGCACCTTGAAGGTGGGCAGGTAGGTCTTGCCCAGCTCCAGCTCGAACTCGCAGGCGTCGGCGATGGTCAGCGTGCTGGCGATGGCCTCGGGCTGGTCGGCGAAGCGCTCGAGCATCTCGCTGGCAGGCGCCAGGTGGAGCTGGTCGGTGATGCGCGCCGTGGTGTCGAGGGTGGGGAGCATCTTGCCCATCTGGATGCACATGAGCACCTCGTGGGCCCCGGCGTCGTCGGCGCTGCCGTAGTGGGCGTCCGCCGTGGCGCAGAGCGGCAGCCCCAGCTCCTCGGAGAGCTGCTGGATCTCGGCGTTGACGCGCTCCTGCTCCTTGATCCCGTTCTTGATGACCTCCAGGTAGAACGCGCCGGGGAAGAGGCCGGCATAGTGGCGCGCCAGCCGCCGGGCCTCGTCGCCGTCGCCGCGAAGCAGCGCCTGGGGGATCTCGCCCGAGAGGCTGCCCGAGAGCGCGATGAGCCCGCCGGCGTGCGCGGCCAGCAGCGGCCGATCGACGCGCGGCCTGCCGATGCGCGGCGGCGCGTCCATGTAGGCGCGGCTGAGCAGATAGCAGAGGTTGCGGTAGCCGGTCGCGTCCTTGCACAGCAGGACGATGGTGCCGGTCCGCCGCACCTCGACGTCGGTACGGTCCACCGGTACCAGGGAGACCTCGGCGCCGATGATGCCCTTGATCTTCGCGGCCTTCGCCGCCTTGAAGAACTCGACCGCGCCGAAGAGGTTGTCGTGGTCGGTCATCGCGACCGCCGGGGCCCCGTCGGCGACGGCCCGCGCCACCAGATCGCCCACGCGCAGGGTCGAGTCCAGCATGCTGTACTGGGTGTGCGTGTGCAGGTGGACGAAGGACATCGGGACCTCGAGCGCCGGGGGCAGTGGCCTTGTCTACCGCCGGGCGCGCCGGAGGGTCAACGGCGCGGCGCAGTTGACCGCGGGCGGCCGCGGGACGATGCTCTGGGCCGAGACGGCACGCGATGGATCGCGGGGAGACGAGGTGGCACGCAGCCCGGAACACCTGGTGTGGTTGGACATGGAGATGACCGGGCTCGACCCGGAGACCTGCGTGCCCCTGGAGATCGCGAGCGTCATCACCGACAACGAGCTCAACGTCGTGGCCGAGGGGCCCAACCTGGTGATCCACCAGCCCGACGAGGTGCTCGACGCGATGGACGAGTGGAACACGCGCCAGCACGGGCAGAGCGGGTTGACCGAGGCCGTGCGCAGCTCGCGGGTGAGCCTGGAGCAGGCCGAGGAGATGACGCTGGCCTTCGTGTCGGCGTGGACCGAGCCGGGTCGCTCGCCGCTGTGCGGCAACTCGATCGGCCAGGATCGGCGCTTCCTGCGGCGCTACATGCCGCGCTTCGAGCAGCACCTGCACTACCGGGTCATCGACATCTCGTCGATCAAGGAGCTGGCCGCGCGCTGGTACGGCGTGGAGCCGCCGGCGAAGGGCGAGTCGCACCGGGCGCTGGACGACGTGCACGAGTCGCTGGAGGAGCTGCGCTTCTACCGGCGGACGCTGTTTCGGACGCCGACCCGGACAGCAGAATCGAAACCGTGACGGAGCGACCATGAAGATCCTCGGAATCATCGGTCTGGCCGCGATCGCGCTGGTCGCCTGCGGGCACGCGGAGCCCAAGGGCGAGTCGGGGCCCACGGGCGATCCCGACTTCCCCAACGACTACCGCCAGTGGCACCAGGTCAACGACCAGACCATCGTCCGCGAGGACGAGGGCGTGGCGCGCGAGATCTTCGCGAACCCGCAGGGTGACCTGGGCCCGGGCACGGTGCTGGTCAAGGAGCAATACCGCTACGACGGCGGCGCCAAGGGCCCGCTGGAGTTCGTCGGGGTCATGCGGCGCACCGGCACCGGCGAGGCGGGCGGCTGGAGCTTCCAGGCCTTCGACCCGACCACCCGACAGCTCCTGGGCAAGGACTCCACGGCCTGTGTCGGCTGTCACACGCTGCAGGCCGACAGCGACTACCTCTTCAGCGACCGCTCAGCCCTGACGCGCTGAGCGCCGGCGCCGGCCTCCCGTCAGGAGAAGCGCCCGCGCCGCATCACCGTGTCGCGCGCGCCGTCGGCGTCGTCCCGCTCCGGGAAGTCGAGGTTGTAGTGCAGCCCGCGGCTCTCCTGCCGCTGCAGCGCGCACTCGACGATGAGCATGGCGACCGTGATGATGTTGCGCAGCTCCACCATGTCCGCGGTCACGATGTACTTCCAATAGTCGTGGCCGATCTCCTGGCGCAGGGCGTCCAGGCGACGGCGGGCGCGCTCCAGCCGGCGGTTCGACCGCACGATGCCGACGTAGTTCCACATCAGGCGCCGCGTCTCGTCCCAGGCGTGGGCCACCATCACCTTCTCATCGGGGTTGGTGGCCAGCCCGGCGTTCCAGTCCGGGACGTCCCAGCCGCGCGGATCGCCCGCCTGGGTCTGGATGTCCGCGGACACCGTGGCCGCGCGGTGGGCGAACACCATCCCCTCCAGCAGCGAGTTGGAGGCGAGCCGGTTGGCGCCGTGCAGCCCCGTGTGTGCCGTCTCGCCGGCCACCAGCAGCCCGGGCAGCGTGGTGCGCCCCTCGGCGTCCGAGCTGACGCCGCCGCAGCAGTAGTGGGCAGCCGGGACCACCGGGATGGGCTGGGTGCGCATGTCGATGCCCAGCCCCAGCAGGGTCTGGGAGACGCCCGGGAAGCGGTCGTCGAGGAAGGCCGCGTCCAGGTGCGTCATGTCGAGCACGACGTGGAGGTCGCCGGAGCGCTTGAGCTCGTTGTCGATGGCGCGGGCCACCACGTCGCGCGGGGCCAGGTCGGCCAGCGGGTGGTAGCGGGTCATGAAGGCGTCGCCGTCCAGCCGACGCAGCACCCCGCCCTCGCCGCGGCAGGCCTCGGTGATGAGGAAGGTCTTGGCCCGCGGGTGGTACAGGGTGGTCGGGTGGAACTGGAAGAACTCCATGTTGGCGATGGACACGCCTGCGCGCCACGCCATGGCGATGCCGTCTCCCGTCGCGACGTCGGGGTTGGTCGTGTAGAGGTAGACCTTGCCGGCGCCGCCCGTGGCCAGCATCACGACGCGGGCGAGGAAGGTGTCGACGGCGTTGGTGTCGCGGTCGAGCACGTAGGCGCCCATGCAGCGATCGTCGGCGGCGCCGCGCTGGACGTGGCGCGTGATCAGGTCGATGGCCATGTGGTTCTCGAACACGCGGATGTTCGGGTGCGCCGCCACGGCGCGGCTCAGGGCCTCCTGCACGGCGGCGCCGGTCATGTCCTTGGCGTGGACGATGCGCCGCGCCGAGTGCCCCCCCTCGCGGGTCAGCGCCAGCTCCCCCTGGCTGCGGGTGAAGGCGACGCCCAGCTCCACCAGGCGGGCGATGCGCTCCGGCGCCTCCTGGGCGCAGATCCGCACGATCGCCTCGTCGTTGAGGCCGTCGCCCGCGGTGACCGTGTCGCGCGTGTGGGCCTCGAAGGAGTCCTCGCTGTCCAGCACCGCCGCGATGCCCCCCTGCGCCCAGGCGGTGTTCGTGTCGTCGGTGCCGCGCTTGGTGACGACGGCGACGGTGCCGCGATCCGCCATCTCGAGCGCGTAGCTCAGCCCGGCGATGCCGCTGCCCATGACCAGCGTGTCGAAGTGGTGCCTCATCGGCGACAGCGTAGTCGCCCCGGGCGCGAGCCGCCAGCCGTCGATCCCATTTGTGGGCAGCGCTCCCCGCTCCGCCTATCATCGGCGGCGCTCTCTCGCGCAGAGGTCCCCGTGAAGCACGCCCGCTCCCTGCTCGCCCCCGCCGTGTTCGCCCTGGTCGCCACGGCGACGCTGTCGGCGCCCGCTCTGGCGCACCTCTACGCCTGCAAGGATCGCGACGGCCGCGTCTGGTTCCGCAACTACAAGCAGGACGGCGAGAAGTGCCGCATCGCCATGCGCACCGACGACCCCGAGCCCACCGATCGCGGCGGCGCCTCGTCGCGCGCACCGGCGACCTCCAAGCGTGAGTTCGCGCCGCCCGGCGCCGCGGGCGCCCCTCGCCCGGTCGAGGAGCCGGGCAGCCTCGACAAGCGCATGGCGCTGTACGCCGCCTACGTCGAGGAGGCGGCCGAGACCTACAAGATCCCGGTCGAGTTCATCCGCGCCGTGATGCGCGTGGAGTCGGCCTTCCGCTTCCAGGCCGTCAGCAGCGCCGGCGCCCAGGGGCTGATGCAGCTCATGCCGCGCACCGCGCGCGCCATGGGGGTCAACGACCCCTTCGACCCGCGGCAGAACATCATGGGCGGCGCCCGCTTCCTGCGCGGGCTGGCCAACCGCTACGGCGGCGACATGGTCCGCGTGCTCTCGGCCTACCACGCCGGCTCGGGCAACGTGGCGGCCAAGGGCGGCGGCATCCCCTTCGAGACGACCGAGGGCTACGTGCGCGCCGTCCTCGACCACTACTACCGCTACAAGACCCTGTAGGGCCTGCGGCGCGACCGGCGCCGCCTCGGCGGGCGCCGGACGCCCGCCAGACGGGCTCTCAGTTCTTGGGCGCGATCAGCGGCTCCAGCTCGCCGGACTGGTGCATCTCGTAGAGAATGTCGCTGCCGCCGAGGAACTTGCCGTCGACGTAGCACTGCGGAACGGTCGGCCAGTTCGAGTAGTCCTTCACGCCCTGACGCACCTCGGGGTCCGCCAGCACGTTGACCGTCTCGAAGGGCTGGCCGTAGCTGCCCAGGATCTGCACGGCCCGCGCGGAGAACCCGCACTGCGGCATCATCTTCGAGCCCTTCATGAACAGCACGATCCGGTGCTGCTTGACGAGGTCGTCGATCTCCTTCTTCACGTCGCGACTCATGGCGCCTCCTCGAGGGGGTATGGGGTGGCCGCGCGCGCTGGCAGCACGCGCCGGCAGGGGTTCAAGCGGGCGGGGCCGAGGTGCGGAGCTGCAGCGCGTGGATGGGCCCCGCCATCGCAGCGCCGAGCGCCGCGTAGACCATCTGGTGCTGCTCCACCCGGGTCTTGCCCACGAAGGCCTCCGACACGACGGTGGCCGACCAGTGGTCGCCGCCGCCGGTCAGGTCCTCCAGGGTCACCTGGGCGTCCGGGAAGCGCTCCCGGATCAGGGTCTCGATCGCTTCTCCAGTCATGCGCAGCGCTCCATCAGCCAGAACCGGCGGCGATCATACCCCGAGGCCGGGGTGGGCACACGGCAAAAGTGGACCTCCCAGGTCGCCTTTGTCCGGCGCGGGGCTCAGAAGGCCACGGCCAGCTTGACGTCGGTGGTCGTGTCGGTCTTCCGGACCTCCACCGGCGGGTCGGAGTCGTAGGCCACCGAGAAGGTCACCGCCAGCGAGACGGTCTTGGTGATGCCGATGGCCAGCCCGGTCTCGCTCGAGAAGCGGAAGTCGCCGAAGGGATCGGTGAGCAGCGGCTGGAAGTAGCTGGTGTGGATGAGCGAGAAGATCGGATCGATGATGAAGCGCGCGCTGAGGTAGAGCGAGGCGCGGTGGTTGGTCTCCTCGCGGGCCGGCTCGACGCCGCCGCCGGAGAGCTCGGTCTGGCTGAGGCGCTCGTGCTCGAGCATGTAGGAGATGCCCAGCGCGAGCGAGACCGCGGGCCCCTCGATGAGGTCGAAGCGCGGGCCCGTGCCGCCGAGCACGCGCAGGGACAGGCGGCGAAAGCGATCCTGGGCGACCTGGGCGTAGGTCTCCCAGGTGACCAGGCGAGGCATGCGCACCTGCCAGCGCAGGTGGGTGAAGAGGCGCTGCATGAAGCGGCTCTCGCCGTTGATGCCGCCGCGGTAGCCGACCGAGGCGGCCGAGCTGGAGATGAGGCGATGGATGCCGTGGCCGTAGAGGGCGAGCAGGCCGCCGTTGACGAGGAAGAGCTCGGTGTTGCCGGTCTGCAGCGTCAGGGAGCCGGTGAGCTCGCCCTGGAAGCCCTCGGTGTCGGCGCGGGTCACCAGGGGCTGCACGTTCACGATCTGGGCGGACGCGGGCGCGGCGAGGGCCAGGAGCAGGCAGGACGCGGTCAGGGCGGGCGCGATGCGCATGGAGCTACCTCCGGGAGGGGCCGAGCGGGCGTCAGAGCGCCAGGGAACCGCCGATGGCCAGGGTGCGGATGCCGATGTCGCGGTCGAAGCCGGTGACGTCGTCGACGAAGCGGCCGAAGCGGGTGAGCGGCAACAGCGTCATGGGGCGCTCGGCGGCGCGGAAGAAGTTGTCGTAGTGCATGGGCAGGACCAGGCGCGGCTCGAGGCGGCGCAGCACGCGCGGGATGTAGCGCTCGGTGGCGTGGCGGCCGGAGATGCCCATGAGGAAGACGTCGACGCCCTTGTGGACGATGGCGTCGTCGATGAGGTTGGCCGAGCCCATGTGGTAGACGCAGAGGTCGTCGAGCTCGACGGCGATGGCGAAGACCTGCCCGCACTTGTAGCCGGAGCCACGCAGCGGCAGCTCACAGGAGCAGGGGATGTCACCGGCGTAGGGGACGCGCCCGCCCAGGGCGAAGCGGCTGTGCTCGCTGGGCGTCAGCGTCACCTTGAAGGGGCCGACGTCGAACACCTCGCCGCCCTCGCAGGTGACGATCTGCTCCGGTGGGAGCCCGGCGGCGGCCATCAGGTTGGCGGTGGAGCGCGAACCGATGACCCGGGCGCCGGTGCGTAGCGCGATGTCGGGGACGTCCATCACGTGGTCGAAGTGGCTGTGGCCGACGACGATGGCGTCGGCGCGGGGCAGCTCGCGGGCCAGGCGCTCGGTGTCGGGGCGGATGGGCCCGCGCAGGTAGGCGCCGAGGCCCACGCGCGTCAGGTAGGGGTCGATGAGCAGGGTGGTGCCCTCGGCGCGCAGCTCGAAACCTGCGGTGCCCAGCCATCGGATCTGAATGCCGCGGGACGTGGCGGGACCGCCGGCGGCGGTCATGAAGTCGTCGGGATGCATCGCGAACCGGGCCTCCGTGGGGGACGCTGGGAAAACCTACCAAATTGGGCGAGGCTCGTCGCCGACCCCGTGGGAGCCGAGATGATCGACAGCCTCAGCATCGTGATCATGGCCTTCGACGAGGAGGAGAACCTGCCCGTCCAGATGGAGCGGACGGTGGCCTTCTTGAGCGAGCACATGCGCGACTGGCAGATCGTCGTCGTGGACGACGGGTCCCGCGACCGCACCGGCGAGGTGGCCGACGCCTGGGCCGCACGTCATCCGGAGCACGTCGACGTCGTGCACCACCCGACGAACCGGGGCATGGGGGTGGCGATCCGCAACGGCTACGCCGCGGCGCGCTGCGACTGGGTGACCCAGCTCCCCGCCGACTGCCAGGTGGACCCGCGCGTCTTCCTGCGCTTCTTCCCGCACGTGCCCGAGGCCGACATCGTGCTCTCGGTCTACCGCCAGCGCGACGACGGCCTCAAGCGCGCGGTGATGTCCAAGGGCTTCCAGCTCCTGGTGCGGCTGCTCATCGGCCAGCGCGGCGACACGACCGGGACGATGCTCTTCCGCCGCGACCTGCTCGAGCGCGTGGGCCCGCTCCATTCGGACAGCTTCTTCGTGAACCTGGAGTTCCCCATCCGCGCGCTGCGCAGCGGCGCCCGCCACGCCATGGTCGAGATCGAGGCCCAGCCGCGGCTGCACGGCCACAGCAAGGTCGACAACCTCCGGCGCATCCGCCACGTCGCGCGCGAGGCGCTGGCCATGCGCCGCCGCGAGCGCGCCGCGCGATGACGCGGCCAGGTGCGCGCGCCGGTCGCGCCCGCCCTGCCCTTTCTGCTATCACCGCCGCATGCAGCTCCCCGAGCCCGTCACGCGCCCGCTCTGCGCCCTGACCATCGCCGGGTCCGACTCGGGCGGTGGCGCCGGCATCCAGGCCGATCTCCGCACCTTCGCCGCCCACGGCCTGCTCGGCTGCACGGCCGTCACCGCCATCACCGCGCAGAACACCCTGACGGTCACCCACGCCCAGGCCCTGGACGCGTCCTTGGTGGTCGCGCAGCTCGACGCCGTGCTCGCCGACCTCCCCATCCGCGCCGCCAAGACCGGCATGCTCGCGACGGCGGCCATCGTCCGCGCCGTGGCGTCCTACTGGGCCGGCCTCGAGCGGCCGCTGCCCCTGGTGGTCGACCCGGTGATGGTCTCCACCGGCGGCGACCGGCTGCTGGACCCCGACGCCATCGACGCCATGCGCCGCCTGCTGCTGCCGCTGGCGACCGTGCTCACGCCCAACCTGCCCGAGGCCGCCGCCCTGCTGGGAGCCGACGAGGTGGCGGACCCCGAGGACTGCGTCGCCGCCCTCGCCGCGCTGTGCGGCCCCCACACCACCGTCGTGCTCAAGGGCGGCCACCGCGACTGGAGCCCCCGCGCCGCCGACCTGGTGCGCCTGCCCGACGGGCGCCACTTCTGGCTGGACGCGCCGCGCATCGACACCCGCTGCGACCACGGCACCGGCTGCACCTTCGCCGCCGCCATCGCCGCCAACCTGGCGCTGGGGCTGGAGCTGCGCGACGCGCTGCTCGCCGCGAAGCAGTACCTGACCGGGGCGATGCGCACGGCCGCGCCGCTCGGCGCCGGGCACTCGCCGGTCGACCACCTCTGGCAGCTCCGCCGCATGGTCGACGCCGATGAAGGCTGAGAGCCCGCCGCCCGACGCCGACGACCTGCTCGTCACCCCCCGGCTCAGCCCGCCCCAGCGGCGCTTCCTGCGCGCCTTCGTCCAGACCCCCTTCCGCCGCCGCTTCTACCTGTCCGGGGGCGCCGCGCTGTCGGCCGGCTGGCTCGGCCACCGCCCCTCCGACGACCTGGACTTCTTCGGCCCGGACCCGGTGCCCACGCGCCGCCTCATCGAGTTCATGAAGGCGCTGCCCGGCCTGGCCGCGCTGCAGTGGCTGCTCCCGCGCGAGCGCACCACCTTCATGATCACCTGGGAGGACCAGACCCAGGCCAAGGTCGAGTACCGGCAGCTCCCCTTCGCGCCCCTGGCGGCGCGCCCGGCGGTCGGGCCGCTCTACCTGGACTCGCTGATCGATCTGCTGGCGAACAAGTGCTACGCGCTGGTCGAGCGGCGCTACGAGCTCGATCGCGTCGACATCTACGCGATCCTCGGGCGCTTGGGCGGCGTGTCCCTGCGCGACGCCTTCGCGCTGGCCGAGGCCAAGTTCGATCTCGCCGGCCTGCTCGCCGAACAGGGGCGGACCCGCCTGCTGGCCCCGCCGCCCGAGGAGGCGCCGGCGCTGACCCCTCCGCTGGACGTGGAGGCCATGATGGCCTTCTTCCGGGACGCGCCCTGGTGAGGGCGGCCGGGCGGCTCAGGCGTGCTCGTGCGCCGGGGCCAGCTTCGCGCCGCCGCCTGCCTCGGCCACCACGGCCGCACCCACCGCGTCGCCCCACACGTTGATCGAGGTCCGGAAGCGGTCCAGCAGCCAGTCCACGGCGAGGATCATCTCGACGCCGGCCAGGGGAAGATCCACGGCGCGCAGCACGATCACCATGGTGACCAGGCCCGCCTCGGGGATGCCGGCGGCGCCGATGGCCGAGAGCGCCGCGGTGATGACCACCAGCAGCATCTGCCCGAAGGAGAGGTCGATGCCCAGCGCCTGGGCGATGAAGATGACCGCGACCGCCTCGTAGAGCGCCGTGCCGTTCATGTTGACCGTCGCGCCCAGCGGGATCACGAAGTTGGCCACCCGCGAGTCGACGCCGTTCTCCTCCTCGACGCTCTCCAGGGTGACCGGCAGCGTGGCCGAGGACGACGCCGTCGAGAACGCCGTCAGCAGGGCCGGGAGCATGCCGCGCATGTACGAGAGCGGGTTTCGGCGCGTCGTCGCCCACAGCACCAGGGGCAGCACGATGAAGCCGTGGATGCCGAGGCCCAGCAGGACCACGAACATGTAGTAGCCGACCGCCGAGAGCTGCGCCCAGAAGGCGTCCATGCCGCCCTCGGCCACGGCCTTGCCGAAGCGACCGGCGACCAGCCCGAAGATGCCGACCGGCGCCAGCAGCATCACCAGGTGGACGATCTTCATCATCGCCTCGTTGCCCGACTCGCAGAACGCAGCCATGGGGCGGCCCCGCTCGCCCATCGTCGTGAGCACGCCGCCCAGCACCAGGCTGAACACGATGAGCGGCAACAGCTGCATCTCGGCCATCGACTCGATGATGTTGTTGGAGACGAAGCCCAGGATGATGTCGGCGAACCCGATGGACTCCTTGGAGGCCACGCGCTCGGGGACCGCACCGGCGATGACGTCGAGGCCGGCGCCCGGCTGCAGCACCGCCACCAGCACCGTGCCGAGGGCGACGGCGGCCAGGGTGGTGAGCCCGAAGAAGGCCAGGGTGCGGACGCCGATGCGCCCGAGGTTGCGCACGTCACCCAGGGCGGTGATGCCGCTGACCATCGAGAACATCACCAGCGGCACGATGATCATCTTCAAGGAGCGCAGGAAGAACTCGCCCACCCAGAAGACGCTGGCCATCTGGCCTTCGAAGACGAAGACGGAGGCGAAGGCCAGGACGATGGCGACGATGATGGCGATGAGCAGGCGGTTCTTCAACGGCTTCTCCCTTCGGCGCGGGGCTCGAACAGGCGCGCGAGGGGGCCGCGCAGGTCGGGGTGGTAGCAGAGCAGGCGCTGCCGGTGGCGCACGCCGCCCAGCATCTGGACCAGGCTGGAGCGATCCTCGAGGAAGCTCGGGCGGCCATCGCGATCGATGAGGCGGATGGCCTTTCGGCTGCCCTCGACCCCCGTGTAGGGCCGGTAGGGAGAGTCGCGCGACTCGTCCACCAGGATGTGGTGGTCGGGGTCGTAGCCCTTCACTCGCGCGATGGAGCGCGCCGCCGCGACCAGCTCGTCGGCGCGGCCGTCGTCGCCCCCGGGCAACACCAGCGTCTTCCAGAGCCGACGGTGCAGGAGCCCGGTGCAGAGCTGCGACAGCACGCGATCCGAGGCGTCGGCGAAGCCCTTGAGGGCGGCCCACACGTCGACGTCGTCGAGCTGGGCGAAGCGGGTCGGCGGGATCTCCTCACCGGCCAGCAGCTCGCCGAGCGGCCCCGCCGGCCAGGGCTGCGGCGGCCCGCCGTCCCGGTGCAGCGCGCTCGCCCGCGCCAGGGCGGCCACCAGCATGCGCTCGGCGCTGCGCGAGGTCTTGTGCAGGTAGACCTGCTGGTACATGTGGAAGCGCGCCAGCAGGTAGCCCTCGACCGCCGCCTGCCCGCCGCGATGGAAGGCCAGGTGGCCGTCGTCGGCCACGTCGAGCATCGCCAGGATGCGCTCCAGGTCGTAGCGCCCGATCTGCACGCCGGTCATGTGGCCGTCGCGCAGGATGTAGTCCAGGCGGTCGGCGTCGAGCTGGCTCGAGACGATCTCCCGCAGCCAGGGCGCCGCGGAGTCGGTGCCGCCCAGGCGCCCCGCCACGCGCTGGGGCAGGCCGGGATCGAGGTCACGGAGCACGCCGTGGATCTCGGCGGCGGGGTCGAGGATCAACGCCCGGGTGCGGTCCTCGTGGTGGCCGCCGCCCAGGGTCTCGAGGGCGTGCGAGAAGGGGCCGTGGCCGACGTCGTGCAGGAGCGCCGCGGCCAGGGTGACCAGCCGCTCGCCGGGGTCGACCGCCGCGCCCCGCCCCACGGCGTCCAGCATGCGGCGGGCCAGCCAGGCCACGCCGATGGAGTGCGAGAAGCGCGAGTGCTCGGCGCCGTGATAGACCAGCGAGCTGAGCGCGAGCTGGCGGATGCGGCGCAGGCGCTGCACCTCGCGGGCGTCCAGCAACGCCATCAGCAGGCTCCCCTCCGCGGTGTCGGGGGCGAACGCGATGGTGTCGTGGACCGGGTCCCGGTAGAGGCGGAGCTTGGCGTGGGGCATGGGTGCCCGGATGGTCGCGCACGCGGCCGCGGCAGGCAAGGCGGGTCGGGCGCGGGGCGGCGCTCGCACCGTCAGGCGGTGAGCACGGCCTCCATGACGATGCGCTCGGTGCCGGGCGGGTCGGCGGCGAGCGGCGCGGCGTGGTCGGGGTGCACGAAGAGGCGGATCTTCTTCACGACGTCCAGGAAGTCGTCGCCGATGGCCCGGACGATGCGCGAGGACTCCCGGAGGCTGGTGTACTCGCCCTCGCCGCCGTGGGCGCGGGCGCGATGGACGGCGACGTCGGGCTGGCGGTCCTTGTCGCGGGGTGGGACATCCAGGATGAGGGTGCCGTCCGGGAGCGCGCGGCTGCCGCGTGCCAGCAGCTTGCGCAGGCGGGCGACCAGGCGCCCGTGCTCCTCGGCGCTCATGGCGTAGAGGCGCTCGTAGGCGGCGAGCTTGTCGGGCTCGTTGTAGGCGCGAGACCAGGTGACGACGCGCTTGTAGGGCCGGCGCCGGTCGAAGCTCATCGCCCCCAGCACCAGCGCCGCCACGCTCCGCGGCGGGGCCTCGGCGGCCAGGGTGCGCAGCAACTCGTCGTCGCCCACGCCCAGCAGGCGGCTGGTCATCTCCTGGGCGTCCAGCGCCTCACGCGCGGCCAGGTCTGCCCAGGCGCGCTCGAGCATGGCGGAGAGGCTGCGCACCGTGTGGTGCCAGTAGACCTCCGAGTACATGGTGTAGCGGCAGAAGAGGAAGATCTCCGCCGAGATGACGCCCTTGCCCGTCACGGCGATGGCGTCGCCGTCGGCCGTGGTGGTCAGGGCGTTGAGAAGGCGCTCGCGGTCGTAGTTGCGCCCGTAAGGCACGCCAAGGTGCACCGAGTCGCGCCAGAGGTAGTCCATCTTGTCGGCGTCCAGCGCGCTCGAGATCACCGACTGCAGCAGCCGGTCCACCGGCGAGCCCAGGGCGTCCCGAGGCCGGGTGATCAGACCCAGCACGCGCTCGGGGTCCACCCGCAGCGAGCGTTCCAGCACGTGTGCCAGCGAGGTGCGCAGCGCCGGCAGCCCTGGCGCCGTGCCGAAGACGATGTCGCGGGCCAGCAGCTCGTGGCGCGGCGCGTCCATCCCCTGATGGTGCAGCGCCTCGAGGGTGTGGGCGAAGGGGTAGTGCCCCACGTCGTGCAGCAGCGCCGCGGCCAGCACCGTGCGCACGTCGACCGCGTCCAGCGCGGCGCGCACGTGGGCGTGCTGGAGCAGCGAGCGCATGTAGCGCACCGCCACGCCGTAGGCGCCCACGCTGTGCTCGAAGCGCGTGTGGGTGGCCCCCGGATACACCAACAGGGTGGGCCCGAGCTGGCGCACGCGCCGCAGCCGCTGGAAGTGCGGGTGGTCGATGAGCTCGACGACGGCCGGGGTCAGCGGGACGTTGTCCAGCTCCGGCAGCCGCAGCACCCTGCGCCCCGCGCCGGAGACCCGCAGCTCGGGCAGGTCGGCCAGCGCGGCCGGCCAGGCCGGCTCCGACGATTCGCCGGCCAACAGGTCAGAGGGTGTTCCCATATGCGGACCGAGCCCGGCGCCAGCGACGTGTCTTCAGGTGCTCATGCGCCGAGGGCGCATGCTCCCTGCATGGAACCAAGACGTGGAAGCGCCTGGAGACGCGTGAGCCAGCCAGGCGCCGGGAGCATATCGGTACACCCTCACTCAGACGGTGAACGAGCTACCGCACCCGCAGCTCTTCTGCGCGTTGGGGTTGTTGAAGTGGAACCCGGAGAAGCTGAAGGTCTCGACGTAGTCGATGTTGGTGCCGGCCAGGTAGGCGAAGCTCATCGGGTCGATGTAGACCTTCACCCCGTCGCTCTCGAACACCTGGTCGCCGTCCTTGGCTTCGGACTCGAAGTCCATGTCGTAGGTCAGACCGGAACAGCCCCCACCGACCACCATCACGCGCACGCCCTGCTCGGACACGCCGTGCTGGTCGGCCATGGTGCGGATCTTCTCAGCGGCAGCGGGACTCATCGTGATCATCGGTATGCCTTCCACGGTGTAGGGCGGCGGCCTCGCAGGCCGACGCAGCTCAGGGATGATAGGTCCGGCGCGCGTCGAGTCAACGATGCGGGCGCGAGCCGGGGCTCAGCGGGCGCCGCCAGGCGCAAGGAGACGGCCGCTCAGAACTCGGCCTTGATGCCGAAGTTGGGGATGATCGGCAGGCCCTTGAGGGTCTGCTTCTCCGCGTAGTCGAAGGAGTAGTTGAGCCCCTCCGGGTTGGCGCGGTTGTAGACGTTCTGGACCTCCAGATAGAGGTTCAGCATCCAGCTGTCGAAGACCCACTTCTTGTCGATGCGCACGTCGAGCTGGTGGAAGGCCCCCTGCCGGTCGCTGTTGGTGACGCCCGGGATCGGGAAGTAGGTGTCGGTGTCGGAGTCGAACACCGAGCCGATGATGGGCGTCTGCGGGTTCCCGGTGGTGTAGCGGAAGCGCACGCCGGCCTCCCAGCCGCGGCCGAGCCGGTACACGCCGACCAGGTTGAGGATGTGGGTCTGGTCGAAGTCGAAGGGGCGCCACTCGTAGTCGGGCCCGGAGCCGTCCTTGCGGCGCGCCCGCATCAGGGTGTAGCTGACCCAGCCGAAGAAGCGCCGGCCGGGATCGTGGCGCAGCAGCACCTCGAGCCCGTAGACCCGCCCTACCCCTTCGTTGCTGTAGTTCACGCCGTCGTCCACCGGGTCGCGCGAGACGACCAGATTGTCCATGAACTTGGCGAACACCTGCAGGTCGGCGGTGATGAGCGAGCTGAGCTTCTGCTCGACGCCCACCGCGATCTGCGTGGCCCGCTCCGCGCCCAGCTTCGAGTTGCCCAGCGTCGCGTCCCACTCGTCGAAGTCCGGGGGCCGGTGATAGAGGCCCCCGAAGGCCTTGAGCACCGTCTTCTCCGCTACCTGCCAGCGGACCGACAGGCGCGGGTCCACGGTGGTGACGCTCGACTTCCCGGTGCTGATGGCGTCGAGGCGGATGCCGGGCACCAGCGTCAGCTTGTCCGCCAGCCGCAGGGTCCCCTCCAGGTAGGGGCCGATGCTGCGCAGGGTGCCGGTGACGTCCACGCGCACGAAGTCCGACGGGTCGAAGACCTGCGTGGAGTCGCCCTCCTTGGGGATCTGGTCGCCGTGATAGCTGATGTCGTAGGGGGCGACGGTGCCGTCGAAGCCCGCGTTGAGGATGAAGTCCTTGCTGATCTGCCACTCGGTCTCGAGCCGCATGTTGACGGGCACCAGCCGCACGTCCAGCGCGAAGCCGGCGCCCGCGTCGACGAGGAAGCGCTGGTAGCCGCCGCTGAACGAGAGGCGCAGCTCGCTCTTGGGCGTCAGCTCGCGGCGCCACTCGCCGTTGAGCAGGTGGAAGAAGCTCTTGCTGCGCAGCTTGCCGCCGAAGATGCCGCTGGGTCCCGCCGGCTCCTTGAGGATGAAGACCAGCTCGTCGTCGGAGCCGTAGGCCATCAGCCAGAGGTCGCTCTTGGCGGAGATGCGGTGGGTCACCCGCGCCTGGTAGTCGTAGTAGCGAGGCGCCACCGTGAGGTCGAGGGTGTCGCTGGAGAGCACCGCGGGCAGCAGCGCGTCGATGTAGGAGCGCCGCGCCGCCAGCGCCACGGCCGTGCGGTCGCCGACGGGGCCCTCGACCAGGACCCCCGCGTGGAAGACGTTGGTCTCCAGGCTGCCGTGCCAGCGGTCGGTGCGCAGCGGGCGCAGCGTCACGTTGATGATGCCGCCCGTCGCCTGGCCGTAGCGCGCCGAGAAGCCACCCGGCCAGTAGTCCACCGTGTCGATGAGGTCGGTGTTGAACACCGAGTACACGCCGCCGAAGTGGAAGAGCGTCGGCAGCCGCATGCCGCTCAGGAAGGTGAGGCTGTCCTCGGGCGAGCTGCCGCGGATGATCGGGTCGCCGGTCCCGAAGGCGCCGCGCGCCACGCCGGGCAGGAGCTGGACCACCTTGACCGAGTCCCCGCTGGTGCCGGGGATCTTCTGGATCTCGGCGCCCGAGAGGCTGCGCTTGGCGACCTCCTTCTCGATGCGCGGCCGCTTCACGACGGTGCGGAAGTCCGAGTAGACGTCGCGGGTGAGGCGCATCTCCACGTCGGCCACACCGCCCTCGGCGACCTCGAAGGTCTCGCGGTAGGGCTCGTAGGCGTCCAGCGGAACCTCGAGGGTGTAGCGCCCGGGGCCCGGCCCGTAGATCTCGAAGCGGCCGCGCTCATCGGTCAGGAAGGACTCGCCGGTCTCGTCGAGCACGACGGCCACGCCGGCCAGGCGCTTGCGGGTGCCGCGCTCGCGGACGTCGCCCCTGGCGATGAGCACCCGCGCCGGCTCCGGCTCGGGTTCGGGCGGCGTGACCCGCTGCTCGATGCGGAACCGGTAGGTGTAGGTGATGCGCACCGGGGTCGGGACGCCGTCCACCGTGGCCGGCTCGAAGCGCAGGGTCTTCACCGCCGCGACCGCCGCCTCGTCGAAGCCCTGGCCCGCCGGCTCCTTGACGCTGACCTCGCCGACCGTGCCGTCGGCCAGCACGTCGAGCTGAAGCACCACGTCGGCCTCGACGCCCGCCTCCAGCGCCTCCGGCGGATAGTCGGCGCGCGCCTCGCCCAGCGCCCGCGGGGGCACGATGACCGGCTGGCCGCCGGGCTCGGCGGGCTGCGAGGGCTCGGCGGGCTCAGGAGCCTGGTCGGGCTGGGCGGGCTGCGCGGGCTCGGCGGGCTGCGTCGCGGGCGCCGGCTGGGTCGGTGGCTCGGCACCCCGCGCTGCCACGACCGGCATCAGCCACAGCGCTAGCACCAGGGCGACGCATCGCCTGCTCACAGGCTCTCCTCTCGTGGTCCCGGCGCCAGCGATCACCGGCGCCGCTGGCCGCTCCGACAATGGAGGCGAGACCCGCCAGCGTCAACGCCCGAGTATCCGCCGCGGCGGTCGAGGCGGGCCGGCAGCTCTTCTCGCTGCGTCCGTCAGTCGCGCGCTTCGCCCTGCAGCTCGCCGAAGCCCAGGGCCAGCTCCTCGGTGCGCAGGACCTCGGGCTCCCCCACACTCCCGCGCTGGACCATCACGGTGAGCACGTGGTCGCGCTCGCCGAGCGGCATCACCAGCCGCGCGCCCGGCCGCAGCTGCCCCTGCAGGGGCCAAGGGACCTCGTCGGCGGCGGCGTTGACCACGATGGCGTCGAAGGGCGCGGCGTCGCTCCAGCCTTGGAACCCGTCGCCCACCCGGAACTCCACGTTGGTGATCTCCAGATCCTCCAGCAGCACGCGCCGGGCCCGCGCCGAGAGCTCCGGCAGCAGCTCGATCGTGTAGACCGAGCGCGCCAGGCTGGCGAGCAGCGCCGTCTGGTAGCCCGAGCCGGTGCCCACCTCGAGGACGCGCGAGTCCTCGTCGATGGCCAGATCCTCGAGCATCCGCGCCACCACGTAGGGCGGCGAGATGGTCTGCCCCAGCCCGATCGGCAGGCGCTCGTCCCCATAGGTGCGGTTGTGCAGGTAGGCCGGCACGAAGGTCTTGCGAGGCACCGCGCGGAAGGCCTGGATGACGCGCTGATCGGAGATGCCGCGGGTCACGAGCTGTTGCTGGATCATCTCCTCGACGTCGAAATCGAACACGCCGCCACCTCATTTGCCGGGTCGAGCGCGCAGATCGGGCTTCCGGGCGCTGCACAGCCTATGGATTTCGCGGCGCTTCGCAAGGAGGAGGCCCCCGGAGCCGGGAACCGGAGGCCGGCCCGACGCGCGTTCAAGCCACGCGGATACGGGCGTAGCGCCGCTTGCCGACCTTGACCACGTAGTCGCCCCCCGCGGCGAGCCGGTGCTCCAGGTCCTCGATCCGCTCGCCGTCCACCGAGACGGCGCCTTGGGCGAGCATGCGCCGGGCCTCGCCGCCCGAGGCCACCAGCCCCGCCTCCCGCAGCACGTTCAGCAGCGGCGCACCTTCGGCGTCCGCGGCGATCGAGAGCTCCGGCATGTCGGCCGGCAGCTCGCCCTGGCTGTAGATGCGCTGCCACTCGGCCGACGCCCCGGCGGCGGCCGAGTCCCCGTGATAGCGGGCGACGATCTCGGTGGCGAAGCCGATCTTGGCGTCCCGCGGGTGCGCGTCGCCGCTCCGTACGTCCTTCTCCAGCGCCGCCAGCCGGGCCGGCGCCAGGGTCGACAGGAGCTGGTAGTAGCGCCACATCAGGTCGTCGGAGACCGACATCAGCTTGCCGAAGATCTCCAGGGCGGGCTCATCGATGCCCACGTAGTTGTCCAGTGACTTCGACATCTTCTGGCCGACCAGCACCCCGTCCTCGAGCCGGCCGTCCAGGCCCTCGAGCAGCGGCGTGGTCAGGATGCACTGCGGCTCGAGCCCGTACTCCTTCATCATGTGGCGGCCGACCAGGAGGTTGAAGAGCTGGTCGGTGCCGCCCAGCTCCACGTCGGCACGCAGCGCCACCGAGTCGTAGCCCTGCACCAGCGGGTAGAGGAACTCGTGCACGCTGATGGACTGGCCTGAGTGGAAGCGCTTCTTGAAGTCGTCGCGCTCGAGCATGCGCGCGACGTTGTAGCGCGCGGCGAGCTCGATCATGCCCTGGGCGCCGAGTGTGTTCATCCAGGTGCTGTTGAAGGCCACCTCGGTGCGCTCGGGGTCGAGGATCTTGAAGACCTGCGTCTTGTAGGTCTCGGCGTTGGCGGCGATCTGCGCAGGCGTCAGCGCCTTGCGGGTGGCGCTGCGGCCGGTGGGGTCCCCGATGAGGCCGGTGAAGTCTCCGATGAGGAAGA
Organism: Deltaproteobacteria bacterium; assembly: GCA_020632695.1. Classification (GTDB taxonomy): domain Bacteria; phylum Myxococcota_A; class UBA9042; order PHBI01; family JACKFB01; genus JACKFB01. The sequence continues at coordinate 65,684 of JACKFB010000020.1, read as the reverse complement.
CCACCTGGTGTCCCAGGTCCTGGAAGTGCCGCATCTTGGTGAGCAGCACCGTGTGGCCCAGGTGCAGGTCGGGCGCCGTCGGGTCGAAGCCCGCCTTGACGCGCAGCGGGGTGTCGGTCTGGCGGCTGCGCTCGAGCTTCTGGCGCAGCTCGGCCTCCACGTGGAAGTCGACCACGCCGCGGAGGAGGAGCTCGAGCTGATCGTCGACGCTGGCGAAGGCCATCGGGGCACCTGCTCCGTGCACGAGGGGAGCGGCATTATCACGGCCGGCGGTCGGCCCGTCCATCGAGAACCGGGACGCCACGCGCTCTCCTCCCGGCGACCGGAGCCCGCAGGGCCCTCGCCCCCGCGGCGACCCGCCGGCGCCGGCCGCGCAGTTGCCCACGTGCCCGGAGACCTCCTGCATGCCGTGGAGTACCGCAGCGGCTTACGGGCGGCTACGACTGGACGACGCCGCGCTCGGTCAGCACCCCGTCCACGGCCCGGTCGTGCAGCTCGGCCGGCAGCGTGTCCACCAGCTGCAACCAGTAGGCGACGCCGAGGGTGAAGGGGCGCGGCGCGCGGGCCAGCAGCCGGTCGTAGAAGCCGCCGCCCTGCCCCAGACGCTCGCCGTCCGCGGTGAAGGCCAGCCCGGGGACGAAGGCCAGGTCGACGGCCTCCCACGGCACGGCGGGCGCGCCGGCGGGCGGCTCGGGGATCCCACGGAAACCGGGGGCCAGCGCGCGCGGGTCTGCCTCGTGGAAGGCCAGGGCGCCGGGCCCTTCGACCCGAGGCCACACCAGGCGGCAGCCGGCGTCCAGCAGCGCGTCGGCCGCCGTCGCCGGGTCCGCCTCGCCGTCGGTGGCCGCGTAGAGCGCCACCACCCGGGCGCCGCGTTCGGTCGCGACCCTCAGGATCTCACGGCCGATGGCCTCGTGCGCCCGTCGGCGGGCCGCCGAGTCCAGGTCGCCCCGGGCGCGGCGCATGAAGGCACGCAGCGCGCTCTTCTCGCCGGTCACGCCGGCGGCGCGATGCGCTCCAACAGGGCCCGTGACTGGGCCCGGATCTGCTCGCGCAGGGCCTCGTGCTCACGTCGCAGCTGGAACAGCTCGTCGGCGATGGAGAAGGCGGTCATCAGCACGGTGCCCTGGGAGGGGTTCTGATGGTTGCCGTCGCCCAGGCTCTCGATGCGCGCGTCCACGTAGCGCGCCACCGTCTCGAGGTGCGAGCGCTGCGCCTCCGAACGGATGCGAAAGCTCCGCCCCGACAGCAGGATCTGGTGCGACTCCATCCAAGCCTCCCGAACGCCAGGCGCCGTCGTGACGGCACCGCGGCGAGTGTCGAAGGGGCCCCCGGGGTCGTCAATTTTTCCCGCCCCGTCAGGGCATGTCGACGAAGGTGGCCCGGACGCCCGGCGCGATGCCGTGCTGCGCCGCGTAGCCGCCGGGGACCTCGACGACCCAGCGGCTGAGCCGGCCGCAGCGGCGTGAGGTCAGGGTCTGTGGCTCGGCGTCGGCCACGACGCCCACGACGGTCGCTTCGGAGGCGCCCGCGTCCCCGTCCAGGTAGATCATGTCGAGCGGGATCAAGGTGTTCTTCATCCAGAAGGAGCGGTCGCGGCGGTTGGGGAACACGAAGATCATGCCGGTGCCGTCGGGCAGGCTCTCGCGGAACATCAGCCCGCGCTCGAGCGTGTCGGGGGTGTCCGCGACCTCGACGATGACCGGCAGGTCGCCGCCGGGGACGTGGAAGAGCACCCGCGGCGTCTCGAAGGGGCGCGGCGCGGCGTCGGCCTGGGCCTGGGCGGCGGGCGCGGGGGTGACGTCGGGCGCGGCCGGGGCGGGCACCGGCGGCGCGTCGACGGGGGCAGGCGCGGCGGGGCTGGGGCGCACCTCCATCGGCGCGGGCGGCGTCGGGCGGCACGCGGTGCAGAGCGCGCCCAGGGCGAGCGCGAGGCCCAGTAGGCCCGCGCGGCGTTGCTTCCAGCTCACGGCGACTCCGGCAGGATCTGTTCGAGGTAGTCACGGTTGTTCGGCGAGAAGAAGGACGGGCCCTGGCCGTCGAGCTCGGCCCGCTCCTCGAAGGGGCGGAAGATGCCGGCGTCCATCAGCCAGCCGGGGTTGTCGCCGGCGTTGTGGAAGAGGCCGTCGACGGCCGCCAGGCCCAGGCTGTGGCCCACCTCGTGGCTGATGGTGCTGCCGATGAGGTTGCCGAGCACCCGCACCGCCTCGGCGATGACCTGGCCGCGGTCGCCGCCCGCCTGGGCCTCGCCGGGCCCCGCCGCGACGCCGCCCAGCGGAGGCGCCAGCTCGCCGAAGATGTCGTCGAAGCGCGCCGACGTCAGCGGGCTGTCGCCAAGCCGCGGCGAGAACGAGAGCATCTCGGCCGGGAAGATGCCGCCGAAGGCCGCGAACCCGCGGGCGCGCGTGTCGGCGTTGAAGCCTCCGATCACGTCGTCGAAGCGTCGGTTGCCCACGTCCTTGCCGGCGGTGTTGTCCAGGCCGAAGAGGTGCGTGCCGTTGGGGTCCTCGGCGCCGATCTCGACGATGGCGTACTCGTCGAACTGCTCGGGCGGCGTGGTCGCGAAGGCCACGTTGACGCCGGCGTAGTCCCGGGCGGTGACGGCGAGGATGCGGGCGATGACCGCGTCGCGCTCGGCCTCGAGCCCGAAGAGCGCCAGGGCGTCGTCGAAGGTGGGAAGGAAGTTCAGCCACACCCACTGGCGAGGCGCGCCGACGGTGAAGGTCAGCTCGATGCCCTCGCCGAGCACCGTGTCGCTGCCCGAGAAGACCAGCGGCGTCAGCACGCCCTCGAACACGCCCGCCTGCTGGCCCAGGCCGGTGAGGTGCCCCTCGGTGTCGGTGCTCACCCGCAGCACGAAGGCGGCCGAGCGGTTGTCCGGGTGCTCGTCGGGGAAGAGCGCCAGGGCGTTGACGCCGGTCAGGTCGAGCGCGGCGCCGCGCCGGGGGGTGAAGCGGCCCTCCAGGACCAGGAGCGTGCCGGCCTGGAGCAGCCCGTCCGGCGGCAGCAGGCCGTCGCCCTGGACCTCGACCCGCTGGCCGCGCGAGGCGCTCAGCGGCGTGAGCGCGTCGATGACCGGACGGCGCAGCGACAGCGGCCCGGGGCTCAGCGGCGCCGAGACCTGGGGCTCGGGCTGCGTGTTGGCGACGTTGTGCACCGTGAGGCTGCCGACGAAGGTACCCGGACGCACGCCGAAGATGTCCGGGGTCATGGTGAGCTCCAGCGCGTCGCGGCGGAGCGCATCGGGCGGCGCCGCGGGCACCTGCAGGCCGTGGATCTCGGTGACGACCGCCGGGGCGTCGGTGGTGAAGGCGCCGTCGAAGGCGACCAGGGACAGGCCCTCGGCGGGGTGCAGGAAGCCGTCGCCGCTGAGGGTGAGCGCGGAGCCGGGGCGCAGCTCCAGCGGCGCCGCGCCGTCGAGCCGTGGCTCGAGGGTGGTGCGGGTGTCGAAGTCCAGCGCCAGGCGCACGGTGTCCACCGGACCGGCCAGGCGCGGCGTGCGCTCGAGGACCAGCTCGCCGGTGAAGTGCTCGCCATCCCGGACCAGCGCCGCCGCCACGCTGGCATCCACCGGCAGCACCATCTCGTCGGGGGCGAAGACCAGCGGCTCCAGGTCGACGCGCACCGGCACCCCGCCCCGCGTGCCCTCGAGGCGGACGCGGAAGCTGGCGACCTCGGGCCCCACGAACCCGGCGCCGCGGACGCGCAGCCGCGTGCCCGGCAGGACGGGCTTCGGCGCGGCCGACTCGACGCGCAGCTCCGGGAGCACCGTGGAGGAGGAGCCCGACTGGGGCGTCTCGCACGCGCCCGTCAGCGCCGACGCCACCCACCACAACAGGCCGCCGAGCGCCGCGCGCCCGAGCCCCGAACTGCCCCCGCGACGCCGTGCGTTCATGAGAGGCTCGATACCACGGGCGCCCGGGTCGACGAAAGCAGCGCGCCGGCGGCCTCGCGGGGCGGCTGGCCGCGCGGCGTCGGAGACGCCTCAGCCCCTCAGCTTACGGGACTGGCCGCGGGCGCGCGCGACTGCTATGTTGGCAGGACGTAACCGTTGCGGAGGCTGGATGGCGACGCCCGAGGTGGATGAGGTCCGCAAGCTGATCGAGGAGCGCCTCGAGGCCGTGCGCGACGGCGACTACTTCGCCGTGCTGGGGCTCAGCCGCGAGACGCCCGCGCCCCTGGTGCAGCAGGCCTATTTCCAGCTCGCCAAGCGCATCCACCCCGACACCATGTCGCGCCATGGGCTCGAGGATCTGCGTGACGTGGCGCGGGCCATCTTCCAGTTCGCGACCGAAGCGAAGGACGTGCTGTCGAACGTGCAGGACCGCGCGCGCTACCTCCGCGGCGACCTGCGACCGGTCATCCCCGGCGGGCTGGGCGAGCGCTCGGCGCCCAAGTCTCGCAACAACGAGGAGGCCGGGAAGATCGCGTTCCACAAGGGCAGCGTGCTGCTCACCAAGCGCTCCTACGGTGAGGCCGAGCGGCTGCTCAAGCAGGCCGTGGTGGGGGTACCGGGCAGCGCGAAGTACTGGACCAGCCTGGGCTGGGCGATCTTCCAGAACGTCGACGAGCGTCCGGCCAGCGAGCGGCTCGAGGAGGCGCGCAAGGCCTGGGAGCGCGCGCTGGCCATCGACGAGGACAACGCCCAGGTCCACTACTACATGGCGCTCTACTACAAGACCGCCGGCGACATGGAGCGCTGCCAGGACGAGCTGGAGCGGGTGCTCTACATCGACGCCAACCACGTGGACGCCCAGCGCGAGATGCGGCTGATCCGGATGCGCTCGGGCAAGCAGGCCAAGTCCCGTCAGACCGGACCGGGCCTGCTCTCGCGCCTGCTGACGCGCGGCAAGAAGCGGAGCTGACGCGGTCCGGCGCTGGCCACGGGGTCAGGCGCCGTCCCCGCTCAGAGCACCACCTCGATGAGCACGGCCAGGCCCCACCGGCCCTCGATCCCCAGGTCCTCGCCGTCGATCCACGGGCTGCCCGCGGCGTCGGGCACCCAGAGCCAGGTGCGCGAGAGGTCGCCGGAGTCGTCGCTGCGCAGCACCGGCATGGTGGGGGCCCCGATCTCGCAGATCCCCTCGCGAATGAGCCCGATGCGGATGCGTCCCGCGGAGGACGGCACGCTCTCGGCCAGGAAGAACACGATGGGCTTGGGGCCGCCGACCAGGGCGATGGACTGGGGGGACTGCCAGGTGGGGGTGTCGGCGAAGGCGCCGTCGGGCTGGGGCAGCCACACCGCCGGCCAGAAGCGCGCGCAGGAGTCCGGGCCGAACGCGTTGACCAGCAGGGCCTGCATGCCGACGATCTGCCCGGAGAAGGGCACCGTCAGCTCGGTGACCCAGCCCTGACCGTCGTCCAGGGTGAGGCTGGTGTCGGCCGGGTTCATGCCGGCCTCGTCCTCGCTGAAGACCAGCACGATGGCGTCGCCGGTGGGGCCCGCGTCGGTGTCGTCCACCTCGGCGTCGACGGCGTCCTCGGGAGGGCCGATGGTCTCCGCCGCATCGGCGTCGGCGGCGTCGAGGGGCTCGTCGACGTCCTGGTCCGGCGCCGCGACGTCGGGGAGATCATCCCAGAGGCCGTCGGGGAGAGGCGGCGGGGAGTCCGGCGTCGCCCTGGCGTCGGGGCCGGGCGCGCGCACCCGGCACAGCCCGTCCACGCAGAGCAGGTCGCCGGCGCAGGGGAGCTGGGGCGCACAGCTCTCGCCCTCGCCCGCGCCGAGGGACGCCTCGGTGGACGCGCCGCCGCAGGCGCCGGACGCGAGCGCCAGCAGGAGCGCGAGGAGCCAGCGGCTCACAGGCGGATGATCAGCCCGAACCCGAAGTCGAAGTCCGTCTTGGTGCGGTACTGCGAGCTGCCGCTCTCGGTGTGTTCCAACCACCAATCGTTCACCAGCCGGAACCGGACGTAGAACCGGTCGAGGAAGTTATAGCGGATGCTGGCGGCGAACACCGTATCGTTGGCGCCGAAGAAGTCGCGGATGCCGTCGAAGTCGAGACGCGCGAAGAAGAGGCCAAGTCGGATGGGACCGAGGTGCGGCAGCTCCAGCTTCATCATGAGGTCGGTGTTGTCCGGCCCCTGGTCGTTCGCGAACACCAGGGTGTAGTTCATCATCCCCGACCAGCGGAACTCGGTCTCGCCGTAGAAACCGCTGCGCCCGACCCCGGGACCGCCGTCGCGCAGCCAGGCGAGCTTGGTGCGCCCGTCGCGGCGGTAGCTCACGCGCTGGATCTCGTAGAAGGGGTTGATGTAGTCGGGCTCGTAGTGGCTGCCCGAGTAGCGATACTCCAGGCGCAGGCGCCACTCCTTCAACGCGTCGAAGCGGAAGGTCAGGTAGGCGCCGATGTGCACGCCGGCGCCCTGGACGTCGATGCTGTTGAGGTCGACGTAGGGCACGAAGTCGGCGTGGGGCCTGCTGACCAACGGCAGTTCGAGATCCAGGCCGAAAAACGGCATGGCCGAGGTGCTGAGGATGCGCGGGTGGAAGTCGTCGTCGGTGAGGATGCCGCCGTCGGCGTCGTGGGCGACCTCGGTGGGGGCCTGGAAGTCGCCGCCGGCGGTGACGGCGATCTTCAGCTTCCTGAGCGCGTAGGGCAGCCCGCGCAGAGGGTTCATCGGCCGGAGGAAGGCGCGCACGGCGAAGATGTCGGGGTCGAAGACGTTGTCGAGGAGCAGCTCGGCGCCGATGATGCCGGGGTCGACGTAGGCGTAGATGCCGCCCTGGTAGTGGTCGATGTCGATGGTGTTGAAGTAGCGGTTGACCATCGTGCCGTGGCCGATGGTGACGCCAGGGAGCTCGCCGAAGCGCAGGAAGTAGGGCTCGCCGGGGTGCCCGACCTGGAAGAAGGCGAGCAGCCGGGCGAAGTCGCTGATCTCGTCCCAGTCCTCCTTGCGGATGACCGACGCGGTGCGGGGCGCGTGGTCGACCAGACGCAGGCGCAGCGGCAGGCGCGGGCCGAAGGCCCAGTTCCGACCGACGAAGACCGCGCGCATGTTGAGGAAGAGGTAGAGATCCTCGCCCGCCTCGTTGAGCGAGATCATCGCCGTGCCCTGCCCCACCACGCCGGCTCCCGGATAGAGCACGTCCACGCCGACCCGTGGCAGGCTGGGGCGGTCGGCGCGCCCCTCCGGCGGCAGGGCGTCCTGCCGCGGTATGATGTCCGACCCCTCCTCGCCCAGCGGGACCACCTCGGGGTCGCTGTCCCCCTGGTCGATGCCCGGGCGAGGCTCCACGTCCTCCTGCCTGCCGCCGGGCTCCAGGGCGTCGTCGGGGCGCCCGGGCTCCACCTCGCCCGCCGCCGGCGGCGGGTCGAAGCTGCCGTCGCCCTGAGTCCTCGCCCCCACCCTGGCCGGCGCGCCCAGCAGCGCCGCGGTCAGTACCAGCGCGGCCGTGAGGGCCACCGGGGGGCGCGAACGCATGGACACTCCAACCTCCATCGAGGCCTACTTCATCCTTGCTCGCCCGCATCGGGTCAAGTAAGTGAGCGGCCATGCGCGTCAACGAGAAGTTCCTGAGCGTGCAAGGGGAAGGTCTCGACGCGGGCCGCCTCTGCGCCTTCGTGCGCTTCACGGCGTGCAACATCCGCTGCGGATATTGCGACACCGAGTACGCGTTCTACGAGGGAGCCGACGCCTCGCAGGACGAGGTCGTCGCGTGGTTGGAGCAGACGGGCGTGCGGCTGTGCTGCCTGACCGGCGGCGAGCCGATGCTGCAGCCCGACCTGCCCGAGCTGATGGAGCGGCTGCTAGGCCTGGGCTACCGCGTGCTGCTGGAGACCAACGGCGTCATCCCCCTGGGCCGGGTGCCCGAGGGAGTGGTACGCATCGTCGACGTGAAGACCCCCGGCGCGCTCCGGCGGCCGGAGAGCCCGCCCGACTTCGCCACCTCCCGCCGCTTCCTGAAGAGCCACTTCCACTATCCGAACCTGGCGCTGCTCCGCCCGCACGACGAGGTGAAGTTCGTGCTCTGCGACCGCGCGGACTACGACTGGGCGCGGCACTTCGTCGCCGAGCACGGCCTGGCCGAGCGCGTTCAGGCGGTGCTCTTCTCGCCCATCCATCCGGGCCTGGACCCGGCGGAGCTGGTCGCGTGGATGCGCGAGGATCGCGTGCCGGCGCGGCTCAACCTCCAGATCCACAAGGTCATCTGGGGCACCGAGGTCCACGGCGTCTGAGCCCGACCGCCCGCCCGACGCTCACTCGGAGCGGGTGGCCTTGGACCCCGACGACTTCTTCGACGCAGGCAGCGGCATGGGCTCCGCGGCCTTGCGCTCCTGCTTCGAGTCGGCGTCGCTCGGCGCCAGCGGTGGCCCGGCGCCGGCTCCCCGCGCCCGCCGCGCCACGGCGGCAGAGCGCCGGCTGCGCGCCACCTGCTCCCAGCCGTCGACCTTCTCCAGCAGCGCCAGCGTCTGATCCACCAGGTCTTCGCGCCCCTGGGCGGCGAAGCGGTCGACCTTCGAGAGCAGGTAGGCGCCGCGATCCGCCGGCCTGGCGATCGCCGCCGCCTCTTCACGGATCACCTGCATGGGGTCGCGCGGGGCCTCGGCGGCGGAGGCCTCCTCCGCGGACTCGCGCTCGTCCCGCGACGCCCCCGCCGACGCGCTCTGCGGCGTAGCGGAGGGCTTCGCCGGCGGCACGGCCGCCTCGCCCCCGCGAGCCACGTAGCCCTTGGCCTGCTGCCGCGCGGCGTAGGACGCCTCCTCCAGCGCGCGCTCCTTGTCGGCGCGCTCCGCCTGGGCCAGCGCCGAGTCCTTCGACAGCGCCTTGGTCTTCGCCGCGAGCCGGCGCGGCTCGGCCGGCTTGCTGCTGGGACGCGGCCGCGACTCGGCCGACGCCACCTGGCTCTTCGTCGCCGGCCGCGCCGCGGGGACGTCGCCGCCGGACGCCGAATCGTCGAGCGGCTGCAGGCGCGCGACCGCACCATCGGCGACCGCGCGCAGCTCGTCGTTCGCCGCCGCGGTCTCATCGATGGCGGCGCCCTCCGCCAGCACCGGCTCGTCCGCCTGGCCCTCCGGCGCCTCGACCTCGGCCGGGAACGCCTCCCCTGCCGCCGCCTCGGCGAGCTCCGGCGGCTCCGCGCCGGTCGGCGTCGGCGGGGCCTCGGGCTCTTCGAGGGCCGCCACCGAGGGCATCACCTCGGCGGACTGTCCGCCGCGTCGAGCCAGGAAGATGCTGGTGCCAGCCACCAGCATCACCAGGAGCACCGCCGCCATCGCCGGCTGCATCAGCAGCGACAACAAGCGGGCGAGCCAACCCTCGGTGGTGGGCTCCTCAGGCGAGGAGGCCACCGCGCGGGCCTCCCGCATCACGCCGTCGAGCAGCCCCGGCGGCATCTGCACCTCGGCCAGCGCCCCCGACGACGCCAGCATCGAGCGGGTCGCCAGATGCGAGGCCACCTCGGCCTGCAGCTCGGGGTGCTCGCTCAGCGACGCCTCGAAGCGCTCGCGCTCGGCGGGCTCCAGCTCGTCGTAGAGGAAGTCGACGAGGCGCTCCTCCATCTCCTGGCGGTTCATGGTCACTGGGCGATCATACTCCCCGCCGTTGCTCGGACCAGAGGGCCCGGCCGGCGCGCGGTGATCGACTCGACGGCTCGCGCTCCATCACGGCTCCTCGCGGAAGGCTGCCAGCGACACGCGCAACGACTCCAGGGCGTAGCGCATTCGGCTCTTGACGGTGTTCTCCGGGATCCCGACCACCTCTGCGATCTCGCGAAACTTGAGGCCCTCGACCTCGCGCATGAGGAAGACCTCGCGCTGCTCGTCGGGCAGCCGCGCCATGGCCGAGTCGAGGCATTCGCGGAAGCGCTTGTCGCGCGTGCGCCGGTCCGGTCCGGGCCCGCCGTCGGCGACGCGGTCCAGCATGGTGGCGCCGCCGTCGCCCGAGCGGTCGAGGGGCGCGTCCAGGGCCACGGTGCGCCGGTGCTTCGCCTTGCGGGCCGTGTCGACGCAGAGGTTGCGCGCGATGCTGAAGAGCCAGGTCGTGAAGCGCGCCTCCTCGCGGAAGGTCTGGGCGCGATGGACCACGCGGAGGAAGACCTCCTGCGTGAGGTCCTCGGCCACCGACGGGTCCCGCATCTGCCGGAGCACGTAGTTGAAGATCTTCTGCCCATGGCGCGCCATCAGCTCCTGAAAGGCACTCGGATGACCCGCCAGATAGCGTTTCATCAGTTGCTCGTCAGAAAGCTCCTGCTCCACGGGCACCGTCACCCCGGCGTGCCGCCTTCCGACAGGGGCGTCTGACGCACCAGCTCGGAAAGGGATCCACGATTTCGTTGGGTCGGGCAGCACCGGCGGGCGCCGCCGCTCGAGTCTAAGCGTGAGGGTTCAGTTGATCCACCCCGCCCCCTCGCGGGGTGCCGGGACGCGCTCGATGAGGTGGCGCACGACGTGCTCGGCGAGGCGCTCGCAGCGCAGCACCGGGCGCGTGGTCTCCAACAGCTGCTGTCGCTCCGCCGGATCGTCGACCACCACCGAGGCCAGCCGATGCGAGAGCACGACCGGATCGTCGCTCGAGGAGAGCACCTTGCCCAGCGCGGCGCCCTCGGAGCCCAGCTCTCGCGCCAGGCTGGCGACCAGCCCCAGCACGCGGTCGGCGGCGGCGCGCACGGTCTCGGGGCGGTCGATGGCCCGGTCGTCGTGCAGTTCGCGCGCGTCCACCACGCGGAAGGGCTCGCGTTGGTATTCGCGGACGATCCGCACCCTGGCTATGCAGTGCACGAAGATGTTGGTGCGGGTGTCGCCCAGACGCCGGTCGGACACGATGCGGCCCAACCCCCCGATGGTGAAGGTGGGCGCCTCGCCGTCACGCCAGCGCTCCCAACCCGGCTCGAGGCCCGCGACCACCAGCAGACGACGGTCGGCCAGGCAGTGGTCGATCATCGAGACGTAGCGCGGCTCGAACACGTGGAAGGGGACCAGCGTGTGCGGGAAGAGCGTGTACTCGGGCAGCGCGAAGAGCGGAAGCGCGAGGTGCTCCGTCGCACTCTGTACCTCGCCATGTTCCATCGACCGCTCCGTGGGCGCAGACGAGGCGGATCGTGGGGGTGCAGCACAGCCGGGTCAAAAAAGAGCCCGGGAAGCTCGTGCGGGCGCGCCCGCCGGCCGGTCAGGGGGCCGGAGCCGTGCGCGGCCGGGCCGTCTCGCAGCCCCCGAGATCCCAGGCGGTCTTCGCGCCGAGCACGCACTCGGCCATGTCCTTGGTGCCCCGCGCCAGGCAGTCCTTGGGGCATGCGTCCTGGAGCGCCTTCTGGATGGCGGCCTTCGCCTCGGCGCTGGCGTCCTCGGGGATGGCGGCCATGGTCAGCGTGTTGGCGTGCTCGCAGAGGCTGGCGCACTGCTCGGCGCTCAGCTCACCCTTGGCGGGCGCGGCGTCGGTAGCGGCGCCCTCGGGCTCGGCCTCGCCACCTTCGGCCGGCGGGGCGTCGCCGCCCGGCTGCGCTTCGACGACCGCCGCGGGCGGGTTGGCCGGCTCGGCGGCGGGTTCGGCCGCAGGCTCCGCGGCGGGCTCGGCCGCAGGCTCGGCGACCTTCTCGGTGACGGTGGCCGGCGCCGCGGCGGGCGCCTCGGGCTTCGCGGGCGCGGCAGGCGCAGCCGGTTGCTTCTCGCACCCGGCGGAGAGGAGGCCCAGGGTGGCGAGCATCGTGAGGACTACCCGGACGCGCATGGTCACTCTCCGTGTCACGGCGGCCCTGTCGCCGGCCCGACGTCTACGACTGTTGTCCCGTTTCGGGCGGGGCGGCGCAAGCCTGGGGCCCGCCCTGGAGCGCGGCGCGCCGCGCCCCTACTTGCACTTGTAGAGGTCGTCGACCGACTGCGCGGCGGCCAGGCACCCGGCCTGCTTGCGCGTGCCCTTCTCGGCGCACTGCTTCATGCACTCGTCCTTGATCGCGTCGATCATGGCGCTGGCCATGCTGCGCGCCATCTCCTTGCCGCCCTCGCCCGACTGGGCGAGACCCTCCGTCTCTTCGATCTGCTTGTCGACGTGGCCCTGGCTCACCTTCGACACATTGGCGCAGGCTGCGTTGCACTCTTCGTCGGACGCCTTGAACGCACAGCCGGCCGGAGCGCCGAGGGCGATGAAGAGGAGGGTCAGGCCGAGGAGCCTCAGTCGCATGCTTGGTCCTTCGAGTGCCAGCGTGTGGCCTGCGGAGAGTCGCCCCGCGCCGCCGGTGCGCGGTATACTCGGGTCAGATCCGCGGGTTGTCAATCGTTGCAGGCGCGGGCGTCCGGCTGGCGGGGAGGTGTCCGATGGCGAAGGGAGACAAGGAGCAGCGCGAGGGGTTTCGTCCCGGCGAGCTCGACCCGCGCTCGGTGCGCGACGCGGTGGCGACGGACCTGCGCGTCATCCAGCGCTTCAAGGCGGAGCCGCCGGAGCGCGGGGAGCTGCCGCCGCCGAACACGCATTTCGAGACCGTGCAGATGGGCCGGCCGGCGCCTCCGGAGGCGCCGCCCCGGCCCCCGATGGCGCCGAACGCGGCCTTCGAGCTGAAGGTGTGGCACCCGAAGGCCGCCGCCACGCCGCCCCAGGGCATCGGCAGCAGGCGGCCGCCGGGGACCTGAGAGGGACTCGAGGCGCCCGGTCGGAAGGGAGGCCCGGTCAGGGGGTGGGCAGGGCCCCGAGGGCGCTCAGGGTCTGATCGATGGCGCGCTGGAGGCTGTCCTCCATGCCCGGCTCGCCGCGGCGTGCGCGCAGGAAGGCGAGCCCCTCCTCGCGCGGACCGGTGAGGCGGACCAGGTTGGTGAAGCTGGCGACCGCCGACGAGCGCTCCTCCAGTTGGGAGAAGGCGACGCCGGCCCACCACCAGGCGTAGCGATCGCGCGGGCTGACCGTGAGCGCCCGGATCGCGGCGTCCAGGGCCGGCGCCCACTCCTCGAGCGCCGCGTGCACCTGGGCGAGGCCGACCAGGGCCTGGGTCTCATAGGGGTACGAGCGCTGGATCTCGAGCAGGGCCTTCCGCGCCGGCAGGATCTGCTCCTTCTGGAGGAGGGCCTGGGCGCTGACCAGGCGGCGATCGAGGTCGGCCGGGCGCGGCGTGCGCTCGAGCACCGTGGCGCGCACCGAGCGGATGGCGTCGATCTTCTCGTCGAGGATGGGCGTCTTCGCCTCGTAGTGATCGATGAGGTCGCCGACCAGCGTGGGGAGGGTCTCCTCGTCGTGGTAGCGGGGGTAGCGGGCGTCGGCGTCGACGAAGGTGCGGCCGTCCCACTGGCGCAGGTGATCGACGTAGGTCCACTGGTAGGCGGGGCCGCGGCGACCGACGCGCTCGCGCACGACCAGCTCGACGCGCCCGTCGCGGTCGAGGTCGACGTAGTGCAGTGAGTCCACGTGCTTGACCGGCAGGGTGCGGAAGCCGTCGGGCGCGCGGGCCACGAGCTCGTGGAACTGGTAGTAGCCGCTGGTTCCGGCCTCTCCGGCCAGCAGGATCTCGGGGCGGGCGTCGCCGTTGATGTCGCGGACGTCGACGACGCGGTACCGCTCGCCCGGGAGCTGCTGGGCCGACCACAGCGGCGAGTAGCCGGAGCCCTTGGGCGAGAGACCGAGGATGGTCGGGGCGTAGCGGCGGGAGTCGTTGAGCAGGTCGGCCCGCGGGACGAGGATGAGCTCGGGCACGCGGTCGGCGTCCAGGTCGACGCGGAAGACGTCGATGAGGTCGGCGGGCGAGCGCTGGGGGAAGCGCGCCGTGAGGTCGCGGGCCGGAACGAAGGTGCCCTCGGTGTCCTTGGACATCCAGTCGTTGCGCGCGAAGCGGAACACGACGGCGGAGGGGTCCCCGAGCACGGCGACGGCGGCGGCACCCTGCAGGCGGAAGGGGGCGCCGTCGTTGAAGCCGAGGATGGCCCGATCGTAGCCGGCCGACTCGGAGCGGGGCTGGGGCGCGGCCGTGGCGGGGAGGATCTGCGCGACCGAGGCCGCGACGAGGGCCGCGCGCAGGACGCCGGCGGAGCGGCGATGGCGCAAGGAGGGGACGAGTGCTCTCACGGGGCGCCTTGTATCACGGGTGCCTGGGACACCGCGATGTCCGGTCCGGAGCGTGCACCCCTGGGCGCACGGCAGGCCTCGGCACCCGCGGGCGCAGCTCAGTTCTTCGGCGGCAGGCACCACTTGTAGTCGGCGATCACCGTCTTGAAGGCGTTGGCCAGCTCGGCCTCGCTGCCCGCGGACAGGTAGCTGGTCGTCTCGGTGCCGCCGTTGGCCGCGATGGCGTCGAGCTGCGAGGTGTCACCTTCGAACTTGTAGCCGATCGCGTAGCTGCGCACCCCGTGCTGCTCGAAGAGGACCCGGGCCCAGCTCGAGATGAGGGTGACGGCGTCGTCCTGCGTCGGCCCGCCGCCCGGCACGCAGGTGTCCTCGCCGTCGGAGAGCACCACCAGCGCCCCCCCGGAGGCGCCCCAGATCGACTCGGCCACCAGCGCGGTGCCGCGCATCGAGTACGCGAGCGGCGTAGCGCCGTTGGGCATCGTCGCGTCGAACCAGGCGTCGATGGTCTCCTCGTCCTGGTAGTTCAGCGGCAGGCTCGGGTAGTTCGGCGCCCCGCAGCCCCCGTCCGCCGGGAAGGCCATGATGCCGAAGGCGGCCTGGGGGTTCTGGGCGATGACGCTCTTCACGCTGGCGCGCACCGCCGGCCAGTGAGGCACCATGCTGCCCGAGCGGTCCACCAGCAGCATGACCAGCGGCACGCAGCTCGCCAGCACGCACTGGCTGTCCTTGCACAGGCTGCCGTCGAAGCACCCCTGCACCAGCGAGTCGTAGCCCGTCCCGCTGGGCAGGCAGTGATGGTAGCTGGTGAGGCTGGCGCAGCTCGGCGCGCCCGGCACGCAGACCGGCGGGCGACACTCGCCGTTGAACTCGTAGCACGCCTGTCCCGACGGACACGGCGACTGCGGGACGAAGGTCTCGCCGTCCTCGGCGCAGATCGCCGGGGTGGTGTCGTCGGCGCAGGAGAGCCTGCCGGGGAAGCAGGCGCGGCACTGGCCGTCGACACAGACCTGGCCGTCCGCGCAGTGGCGGAGCTCTTCGTCGAAGTCGGTCCCCGAGGCGTTGCAGACCTGGAAGGTCGAGATGCCGGCGCACTTTCGGCTCTCGGGCACGCAGAAGGGCAGCTTGCACAGGCCGCTCTGCGGCTCGCAGAGCGCCTGACCGGCGCAATCGGACTCCAGCCCGTGGCCGGTGCCGGTCTTGGTGCAGATGGCCCAGCTCGTCGGCGTGACGCAGGTCCGCTGGTTGGGGACGCAGGAGAAGGCGTCCGGCGTGGCCGCGTCCTCGACGGCGTCCGGGGTCACGTCGGCGCCGATGATGATGATGCCGCCGCCGGTGTCGCGGCGGGCGTCGCGACCGGAGAGGGCGTCGGCGCCCGACCCGCTGCCGCCGCCTCCACAGCTGGCGATGATGACCGCGCTCGTGACAGCGAGCAGGCCCGTCCTGCGCCCGAGATCCACTGTCATCGCGCCTGGCATCGCGCCCCCCCGCCGACCGGGTGGCCCGCCGAGGGCTGGCCACTTCATCGGGCCGGAGGGTAGCATGAGCGACAGGTCGAGCCGAACCCCGCGCGTGCGGCGTGGGAGCACGATCCCGGAGGCCCCGATGAGCGCTGACCCCTCTGGAGCTCGCGGCCGGATGGTCGCCGGACTGCGCGCCCTGCCGCTGGCGCGCGAGGAGGACGCCGAGATCCTGGTCGGCTGGTTGGAGGTGCAGCCGGAGCCCGAGGAGCCGGGCGACGCCGACCCGACCACCTGGACCGTGCGGCTGTCGGCGGACGGCCGTCGCCTCACCTGGTACGCGGCGGGGCCGGCCGAGCTCTTCGTGCCCACCATCGGCGAGTTCCTGCTGGAAGCCGGCGCGAGCGGCGAAGAGCTGGAGGGCATGGCCAACGCCGGCGAGCACCTGGCGCCGGTGGCCACCGGCTCCTGGGTGGAGCTGACCCACGAGGGGCTCGACGGCGGCTGGTTCTTCCCCTCCCCGTCCCCCTTCCCCAAGGCCAAGGCCTACGCCGCCCAGCACGCCGTGACCGCGCAGCTCGTCGAGTGGGCCCGGCGCAGCTCCGCGCAGACCGTAGCGCAGATCCGCCGCACGGTGACGCCGGGCGAGGAGGTCACCGAGCTCTTCCTGCCCATCCCGGGGCGGGACCGGGCCCAGGACCTGGATCTGGCCCAGCACGCCTTCAAGATGGTGGGAGCCCCCTGGTTCCATCCGGCGATGGCGCGCGCGCTCGCCGACTCCGACGACCAGAGCCGCGTGCTCGTGGTCGGCCTCGGCGCCCACGGCCTCGCCGGCGCGGGGCTGCTGCTGACCGAGCCGTCGGCGCGGGCTGCGCGCGCGCTGGCCTCGATGGCTCCCGGCGCCACGGGCGAGACCCTGGACCGCTTCGAGCGAGCGCTCGGCGTCAGCGGCCCCGAGTGGGTCGCCGCGATCCAGCGCCCCGAGGGCGCCGCCGTCGAACTCTACTACTCACCCTGACGAGATCAGCGGGGCTCGCGGTGAGCCGGGCTGCCGAAGCGCCAGAGGGTGACCACCGATGAGCACGACCCCGCACCAAGTCTACCTGATCCCGGGCTTCTTCGGCTTCGCCAACCTGGGGACGCTGCGCTACTTCACGCACGTCCGCGAGTTCCTCGGGCCGCTCTTCGTCCAGCGCGGGCTGGAGGTCATCGTCCACGACGTGCCCACGCGGCCGACCGCCTCGATCATCGAGCGCGCGCGGCGGCTGGGCGAGATCATCGCCGAGTGCGACGCGGGCGGTGGCCCCATCCACCTGATCGGACACTCCACCGGCGGTCTCGACGCGCGCCTGTTCACCACGCCCGACGCGGACATCGGCGCTCCTGCCGAGGTCCAGGCGCTGGCGTCGCGGGTGCGCAGCATCGTCACCATCGCCACGCCGCACTTCGGCGCCCCGCTGGCGGCGTCCTTCGTCGGCTTCGCCGGTGACAAGGTGCTGCGGCTGCTCAGCCTCGCCACGGTGGATCTGGTGCGCAACCGGCGCATGTCCTTCGCCGCCATGCAGGGCTTCGTGCGCGTGCTCAACCGCCTCGACAGCGCCGCGGGCGTGGCCGAGGGGCTCTTCGACCAGATCGAGGCCGAGCTGCTCGACGACTTCAGCTCGGAGCGGCGCGCCGCCCTGGCCGCGTTCTTCGACGACGTGGGGCGCGACCGCTCACTCATCCGCCAGCTCACGCCCGAGGGGACCGAGCTGCTGCGTTCGATGCTGCGCGACCGCCCCGACATCCGGCGCGCGTCGGTGGTGACGCGGGGCCGGCGCCCGGGGCTCTGGGACGCGGCGGAGCTGGGGCTGGACGCGCCCGGGCAGGTGCTCCACGCCGTGTATCGCTGGCTGGAGCGGCGCGCCGGATTCGAGCCGGGCGAGCCGCTGCCGCGCGGCGCCGACGGCCCCGAGACGGGCGCGCTGCTGGCGCGGCTCTTCGGCGAGCTGCCGCCGCCCACCGCCAACGACGGGATCGTGCCGACCCGCTCGCAGCCCTGGGGCGAGGTCATCCACGCCGCCTGGGCGGACCACCTGGACGTCATCGGCCACTTCCGGGGCCCCTCCCACGACCCGCCGCACGTGGACTGGCTGCCCTCGGGCTCCCGCTTCACGCGGCAGGGCTTCGAGTCGCTCTGGACCGACGTCGCCGACTTCATCGCCGCCTGAGCGGTCGGCCCCAGAGCGTCCCGTCGCACGGCTGGCTCGCTGGCGCCCCGCTCGGCTTTGACCGGGCTCACCGCGTCGGGGCCGCCCGGGTCATGTCCACGAGGAAGTCGACCAGCTCGGGGCGCGCGTCCAGGGGCCCGCCGCGTAGCAGCACCGCCACGGTCTCGACGGCGCCGGGCGCCGTGCCGGAGAACACCAGGCGCCGGCCGGGGACCGCCTCCTGCACCTGGGGCGCCGCGATGACCGCGCCGTCCACGACGAAGGCGATGCGCTGCCCGACCCGGTCGCCGGTCCAGGCGGTGAAGCCGGGCGCGGCCTGGGCGCCCAAGGCCAGGACGAGCTGGGGCGGGGTCCCGGGGCCGCTCTCGACGCCCACCGCGCACCGGTCGAGGTCCTCACCCGAGAAGCGGGCGGGGCCGACCAGCATGGCGCGCCAGGTCGACGGTCCGCCGAGCGCGGCGGTGTCCATGAGCACCCAGCGGCTCCCCTCGGGCCGCGGGAGGTCGGCGATGAAGCGGTCGAGGGCCTCGCGGTCCTCGCCGACCACCTCGGCCGGGCCGTCGTCCCAGCGCTCGAGCCGGAGCTCGGGGGCCAGGACCAGCCGGGTGCGGATGCGCTCGGCCATCGCCCGCACCGCGGCGTCATCGACCGGATGGATGCCGAACTCGCCGGGGGCGAGCAGCGCGCGGAAGGCGTCGGGCGTGGACTCGCGCAGCCGCAGGCGCATCCGGAGCTCGCCCGACGCCACCTCGCTCTCGAGCACGTCACCGCCCGCCTGGGCGAGGCGCGCGGCGACGGCGCCCGCCAGGCGGCGCGGGTCCTGACCGGCGGCCGGGCGGAGCCTGGCGCGGACGGTGGGCGCGGCGACGATGGTGCGGATGCGCTCGGCCAGGGCGCCGGTGGGCGGGGCGCAGGCCGCCGGCTCGACAGGCTCGGCCGGGCGGCGCTCGGGGGCGGCGCAGGCGGCCCACCCGAGCACGAGGGCGGTGGCGAGTCGGGCCCTCGCCGTCACGTGCCCGAGCCCGGAGTGCCGAAGCCGATGGGGGGCTTCTTGCCGGCCTGGGCCGACTCGAGCTCCTCGCGGGCCGCCTCCTCCAGCAGGGCCTGGGACACCAGCCCGCCGGCGCTGGCGGCGCGGAAGGCCGCCTTGAACACGGCGTTCTTGATGTGCCCGCCGGCCAGGCGCCAGCCGCGGCCGAGGCGGTCGACGTCCAGCTCGCCCTCGGTGGGGAGATCCACCGGCAAGAGGCGGCGCCAGATCCCGGCGCGCAGCGTGGGGTCGGGGAAGGGAAACTCGAGGCGGTAGGTCAGGCGCCGGGTCAGCGCCGGGTCGAGCTTGTCGGGGAGGTTGGTGGCCATCAGCACGACGCCGTCGTGGCGCTCGACCAGCTTGAGGAAGGTGTTGACCGCCGAGTCGTCGTGGCGCGACGCCCGCCCCTCGCCGCGCTGCATGAGCAGCGAGTCGGCCTCGTCGAGGAAGAGCACGGCGCCGTGGGCCCGCGCCTGGGTGAAGAGCCACTGCAGGTTCTTCTCGGTCTCGCCGACGTATTTGGAGACCAGGGTGGGGATGGCCGCGACCAGCAGCGGGCGGGTCAGCTCGCAGGCGATGGCCTCGGCGCACAGCGTCTTTCCCGTACCCGGCTCGCCAAAGAAGAGCGCCGACACGCCCTTGCCGTAGGTCAGGTGGCGGCCGATGCCCCAGCGGTGCAGCACGGTGCGCAGGCTGCGGGCTGCGTCGATGAGCTCGTCGACCTTCACCCGCAGCGGCGCCGGGAGCACGACGTCCTCCAGGCGCACCTTGGGCCGCACCATGGAGCCGTCGTCGTCCAGGGGTCGGTCGAGCTGCTGGCGCGCGGCGGCCTCCAGGTGGGCCATGGTGATCTGGGGGGTGTCTCCGCCGCCGTGCACCGCCTCGGCGACGGCGACCAGGACGGCGTTCTTGATGTAGCCGCCGGTCATCTCGAAGCGGTCGGCCAGGGCCTCCAGGTCGATGTCCGGCGCCAGGGGAGCCGTGTCGGGCAGGTGCTTGCGCCAGATCTCGAGGCGGGCCTGGCGGTCGGGCTGCGGGAAGCGGACCTTGATGAGGATGCGGCGGTCCAGGGCCTCGTCCATCGCCTCGGGGAGGTTGGTGGCCAGGACGGCGATGCCCTCGAAGCGCTCGATCTCGCCCAGCAGCATGGTCATCAAGAGGTTGCCGGCCTGACGCTGCCCGAAGAGCACCTCGCACTCGTCGAAGAAGAGGATGGCGTTCTGCAGCCGGGCCTCGCGAAAGAGCGCCGGCAGGTAGCGGTCGGCCTCGATGTGGCCGACGAAGGCGGGCAGATCGACGTTGAGGATGCGCTTGCCCACGTGGTGGGCGATCGCGTGGGCCGTCATGGTCTTGCCGGTGCCGGGCGGGCCGTGGAAGAGCATGAGGACGCCGCGCCCGTAGCCGATGACGTCGTCGAAGCCCCAGGCCTTGCGGCTGACCAGGTAGGCGTCGTGGCGCTCGACCACAGAGAGGATGCGGCGCTTGTCCTCGTCGTTGAGCACGACCTGCTCGAGGGCGACCCGCGGCTCCTCCACCGAGGAGAACTCCAGGAAGTCGTCGCTGAGGGCCTCCTCGCCCAGCAGCAGGCTGAAGGTGCGCGCCGAGATGTCCACGTCGGCGGTGAGCAGGTCCTTGGGGGCCATGTAGCGCCCGCCCATCGAGACCGCCACCAGATCGTTGGAGGCCAGCCGCGAGGCGGGCGCGAAGGCCGTGCGGCGGCGGATGCGCTCGGCGAAGGAGACCTCGAGGAAGTTGAAGACCACCTCGACGGTGAGGCCGTTGCCGACGCCGTCGGCGTCCAGCTCGCCGTAGAGCTCGTCGAAGCGGCGCGAGAAGCAGGGGGCCGACGCCAGCAGCAGGACGGCGCGTTCGAAGGGATCGAGCTCGTAGAGCGCGGTGAGGCGATCCAGGGCCAGCGGCTCGGCGTCGGCGTCGCGGCAGGCGCGGCGGGCGTCGATCTCGTCGCGGAGGCGGGCCTCCTCGCGGGTCAGCTCGCGCAGGCGGCGCTTGAGCACGCGCGGTGACATGCCCCCGTCGTCGTCGCCGGGCCAGGGGCGGCCGGGGACCTCCCCCTCGGCGGCGTCGAGGAGCTCGAGGCGACGCACGGTGGCGAGGCGGGCCGCCCGCGCCTCGATCCAGCGGAGCTCGTCCTGCAGATAGTCCAGATCGCACGCGTAGGCCACGGGGGGCGTGGCGGCGACGGTGGAGAGGCGCTTGTCGCTCTTGGCCACGCCGGTCAGCCCCGGCCGGGCGGGAGCGTGGAGGAGCGGTGGGAGAGAGGGTCGAGACGAGATCGCGGCATCGAAGGCTCCGTGGCGGGCGGGCGGGATTGTCTACTCCGCGTCGTCCGTACGCAACCCGGGGAGCTTTCGCGCAGGCGGCGCCTGGCTTCCCTCGCGCAGGCGCGGCAGCTTCGGGCGGGGCTTGGCGGCCGGCGCGGGCTCCGCGGTCGCCGGCGAGGGCGCGGGAGCGACCGTCGTGTTCCCGCCGGTCGCGGCCGCCGGTTCCGGCGCGCTGGTGGACGACGCGGCGCCCTTCGGGAGCGCCGAGCTCGGCTCGGCCGGCGGCGCCGCGGCCCGCGGGGCGCGACGCGACCGACCGCTGCTGGCCGGCGGCTCCGGGTCGAGCACGGTGGTAGCCCGGAACACCGAGCCCGCGTCCAGCCGCGCGGTCAACGTCGCGTCCAGGTGCCCGTCCAGCCGCAGCACCAGCACCTCGGAAGCCTCCCCCGCCGCCACGGTGATGTCGTCGCAGGGCGTCACGCAGAGCACCTCCGCCTCATCCCCCTCCCCCCGATACACCGTCGCCCCCGGAGGCCGCGACTGCACCGCCAGCACGGCCGTATCGACCACCGCAGCCGCCTCCCCAGCCACACCAGCCCCGGCCCCGGTCTCGGCCCCGGCCCCGGTCTCGGCCCCGGCCTCGGTCTCGGCCTCGGCCCCGGCCCCGGCCCCGGCCCCGGTCTCGGCCCCGGCCCCGGTCTCGGCCCCGGCCCCGGCCCCGGCCCCGGCCTCGGCCCCGGTCTCGGCCCCGGCCCCGGCCTCCGCCCCGGCCTCCGCCCCATTCACCACCAGCAGCGACGGCGCCGCGGGCGCCTCGTCGTCGTCCAGCCCGGCCGTCGCCTCCAGCGCCGCCTTCTCGCTGGCGACCAGCCCGTCGTCCGACGCCCCCTCGGCGACCGCGCCGTGAAAGCGCATCGCCACGTCGGTGCGGAACTGCCGGCTGAAGGGCAGCGGCTCGCCGGGCACCCACGCCCGGTAGTCCTCCAGGCCGGGCACCAGGTAGGGGACGGAGGCCACCGCGAGCACGCCGATGAGCCCGACGAAGGTCCGGCGCGCGCCCGGAGGCAGGCCGCGGCCGTCCCAGGGCTCGGCCTGGTCGGGGGTCTCGATCTCGTGGAAGGTGGCCATCTCGCGCTCAGAACTGGAAGTAGATGAAGGGGACGACGTCGGCGCTGGCCACCTGCATCATCATCAGGATGGCCGCCGCCAGCAGGGCGCCCTGCAGCACGATGGGCAGGCGCTCGTAGGTGCGCCCGATGCCATCGACATAGCGCCGCGGCAGCCAATGAACCACGAAGGAGCCCAGGAGCATCCCCCACAGCAGCGGCGTCATGGCGGTCACGTGGGTGCCCCCGGAGACCAGGGCGCTCGCGACGTCGGCGGCCTGGCCGAAGGACTGGGACCGGAAGAGGATGCGCGCGAACACCACGAAGTGCAGCGTCAGGGCGACCCGCCACAGCCAGGCCCAGCCCCAGTGCGGCGTCTTGTCGCGGCCGCCCACGTGGACGCGGAAGTAGCGGTTGATGCACATGGCCGTCGCGTGGAGGAAGCCGTAGGCCACGAAGGTCCAGCGGGCGCCGTGCCAGAGGCCGATGAGCAGGAAGGTGATGTAGAGGTTGAGGTAGGCGCGCCCGTCGCCGCGGCGGGAGCCGCCCAGGGGGTAGTAGAGGTAGTCGCGCAGCCACGAGCCGAGCGTCATGTGCCACCGACGCCAGAAGTCGGCGATGCTGGTGGCGGCGTAGGGGCGGTCGAAGTTGTCGGGCAGGTGGAAGCCCATCAGCAGCGCCGAGCCGATGGCGATGTCCGAGTACGCGGAGAAGTCCATGTAGACCTGCATCGTGTAGGCGTAGAGCCCGAGCAGGATCTCGACGGAGCTGAAGCGCTCTGGAGCATCGAAGACGCGGTCGACCAGGTTCACCGCCAGGTAGTCGGCGATGACCACCTTCTTGAACAGGCCGATGCCGATGAGCCAGAAGGCGCGCCCGGCCTGGAGCCGCGACACGAAGGGGGGCTTCGGGATCTGCGGCAGGAAGTCGATGGCGCGGACGATGGGGCCGGCGACGAGCTGCGGGAAGTAGCCGACGAAGAAGGCGAATCGCAGGAAGCTGCGCTCGGGCTCGAGCTTCCCGCGGTAGACGTCGATGGAGTAGCTCATCGTCTGGAAGGTGTAGAAGCTGATGCCGGCGGGCAGCAGGATGTCCAGACGCTCGAAGGTCCAGCCGGCCCCGAAGAGGTTGGCGAGGTCGACCACCGACTCGTAGAAGAAGTTCGAGTACTTGAACACGGCCAGCAGGCCGAGGTTGAGCACCAGGCTCAGGATCAGCCAGGCCTTGCGCGCGCCCGGCCGCTCGCGAGCGCGCGCGCGGTCCATGCCGAGGGCGGCGAAGTAGTCGGTGACCGTCGAGGCCGCCAGCAGCGAGATGAACCAGGGGTTCGACGCGGCGTAGAAGACGTAGCTGGCGACGAGCAGGAATGCGATCCGCAGCGCCCGTGTACGGGCCAGGGCCCAGTACACCACGAGGACCGCGATCAAGAAGATCGCGTACTCGAGGCTGTTGAAGAGCATGGGTGCTCCCGGGAGGCGTCGAGGGCGCCGACGGCGGAGGGCGTGTCTTTAGGGTGAGACCGCCCGCGGGTCAAGCTGCTCCTCTGCGGGGGCCGCTCCGCGGGCTTCGGCGGGCTACTCCAGGCGCGCGCCCCCGTCGTAGCCGGCCATGAGGGCGTCCCAGAACAGGTCGGCCAGGCGCTCGTATCCGGCGCGGGTCAGGTGGACGTAGTCGCGGGCCCCGAGGCGCGGCTCGGACGCCACCCACTCGACCATGGAGAGCGTGCCCCCCATGGCGGCGGCCATGTCCCAGTGGCCGCACCCGTAGCGGTGGGCGACGCGCTGCTGCACCGCGATGACCGCCTCCTGCCGGGAGCGCGGGAGGAACGAGAGGAACTCCTCCCGATCGGGGCCGACGTTGTCCACCTTGATGGGCCGGTCGCTGGGCCCCACGATGAGGCAGCTCGTCTGGGGCAGCAGCGAGCGCACCCGGTTGACGACCAGGTCCAGCCGCTTCTCGTAGGACTCGATCGGGTCGTCGTCGTCGCCGATGGCGTTGGTCCCGTAGGCCAGGACCACCAGGTCGGGGTCGCGGCGGGTGAGGTGCTCGGCGAAGAGCCGCGGGTCCCACTGGAGCTGCGCCGAGGCGCGGGCGCCGTTGATGCCCATCGTGTCCATCACGACGCCGGGGCGGCTGCGGTCGAGCGCCACGCCGAAGAGGAGCACCTCGCCGTTGCCCCGCGGGCGGATCTCGACCTCGTGGGGTCCGTCGGTCAGCTCGAAGGTCGCGTAGCCGGGGCTGGCCTCGCGGGCGCGGGTCTTCACCCGCTTCTTCCGCGCCCCGTCGATGACGACGTCGAAGTCACCGCCGTGGGGTTGCTTCCAGTACCAGACCTCGATCTCGTCGGAGGCGCCGCCGAAGGGGCTGGAGCGCGCGGTGGAGACCTTGCACCAGGCGCGCTTGTCGCTGCTGCGGAACGAGCAGCCGGCCAGCCCGTAGAGGCCGTCCTCGCGGCCCCAGCGCGAGCTCACGTAGGACTGCTCCCAGCCGCGATTGGAGTAGGAGAGGTTCGCGTCGCGCTGGTTGTAGTCGCGCCACGGGCGCGCCGGGACGACGAAGCCGATGCCCGCGTCACCGAAGAGCCCCTGCAGCCGGTGCCGCACCACCCGGGTGAAGAAGTCGCCGGCCACGTGGCTGGCGCCGTAGACCACGATGCGGGTCTTGTGCTCACCGCGGGCGCTGGCCCGCAGGCTGTCGTAGAAGTGGTACAGCGCTCGGCCGCTGGGGTCGGTGACGGGCGTCGGCACCCCCAGGGCTTCGGCGGGGATGGGCCCGTCGGGCGCGAGCACCGGCGTCGGCTCGGGGAGGGGTGCGGGCGGCGTCGCGGGCCGGGCCGTCATGGCCGGCAGCAGCAGCGCGAAGGCGGTCGTGGCGGCCGGGAGGAGGCGGAGGGACTTCACGCGCGGAAGTATCGGGACGGTGGGTGCCGCCGTCAAACCTCGCGTCGCCCCGCCCGAGCGGCGGCCGCCGGCTCAGCCCTCGCCGCGCCGCACCGAGCCGAGGATGCGCAGGTAGCTCTCGTGGCGCTCGGCGGCGACCGCTCCCCGGGCCACGGCGTCGGCCACGCCGCAGCCCGGCTCGCCCTCGTGAAGGCAGTCGCGGAACCGGCAGGCGCCGACGTGGGGGCGCAGGTCGCGGAAGCCGTGGGCGATGCGGGTCAGCTCGAAGCCGTAGAGGCCGAAGGCGCGGACGCCCGGCGTGTCCACCAGCAGCCCGCCCTCGGGCCAGGCGGCGCCCAGCGACTGGCAGGTGGTCACCGAGGTGGTGTGGCGGCCGCGGCCGGTGGTGGCGTTCACCTCGCCGACGGCCAGCGCGGAGCCGGGGACCAGCGCGTTGAGCAGCGAGGACTTGCCCACGCCGGAGTGGCCGGCCAGCACGGTGAGGCCCTCCCGGGCCAGCTCGCGCAGCGCCTCGACGCCGCCGCCGGCGTGGGCCGAGGTCTCCAGGACGGGGTAGTCCATCGCGCGGTAGGGCCCGAGCAGCTCGCGGGCGGCGTCGACCTCGGGCAGGTCCACCTTGTTGAGCACCAGCACGACGTCGATGTCCTCGGCGTCGGCGGCGATGATGAAGCGATCGAGGAGGCCCGGGCGCGGCGGCGGCTCGACCGCGCAGACCACGACGAGCCGGTCCACGTGGGCCGCCATCAGCAGGCGGCCTCGCTCGACCGGGCGCCAGAGGCAGCGCTCGCGCGGCGCCAGCGCGGTGATCTCGAGGCCGTGGCGGTCGTCGGTCACCTCGACCCGGTCGCCCACGGCGAGCTGGGTGCGGTCGCGCAGGGGGCGGCAGCGCACCCGGGTCCCGTCGTCGTGGCGCAGCACCGTGGCCCGCATGCCGTGGACCTCGACGACGGTCCCCTCGAATCGGCGGGCGGCGCTCATCGGGAGGAGGCGACCAGGGTGGGGAGATCCGGCGCGCCCGATTCGTCGAGCGCGCGGGACAGCTCGCCGAGGATGCGGCCCACCAGCGTCGGGCCCTCGTAGATGAGCGCCGTGTAGATCTGCACGGCCGCCGCGCCTGCCGCCAGCATCTCCAGGACCTGGTCGGCGCCGTGGACGCCGCCGACGCCGATGACCGGCAGATCGGTGCGCGCGGCCACGTGGCGCACCACCTCGAGCGCGCGCGAGAAGAGCGGACGCCCCGACAGGCCGCCCGCGCCCACCTCGGCGAGCCCCTGGTGGTCGATGGTGGTGTTGGTGGCGATGAACCCCGCGGCGCCCTCGGCCGCCGAGACCGCCACCGCGTCGTCCAGCGCCGGCTCCCCGAGGTCCGGCGCCAGCTTCACGAAGACCGGACGCCCCGAAGCCGCGCCCACCACCGCGCGCACGATGGCGGCGAGGCGGTCGGCGTCCTGCAGGGTGCGCAGCCCCGGCGTATTGGGCGAGCTGACGTTGACCACCAGGTAGTCGGCCAGCTCGGCCAGGCGCTGGGCGCTGGTGGCGTAGTCCTGCACCGCGTCGTCCAGCTCCGTCACCTTGGACTTGCCCAGGTTCACCCCGATGGGCACCTCGGGCCACGCGCCCGCGTCGCGGAGCGCGCGCAGGCGCGTGGCCAGCGCCTGGGAGCCGGCGTTGTTGAAGCCCATGCGGTTGATGAGCGCGCCCGCGTCAGGCACGCGGAACAGGCGCGGGCGCGGGTTTCCCGGTTGGGCCAGGGCGGTGACCGTGCCCAGCTCGACCGCGCCGAAGCCCAGCTCGGGCCAGAAGCGGACCAGGCGCCCGTCCTTGTCGAGCCCCGCCGCCAGCCCGACCGGCGTCGGCCAGCGCAGCCCGGCGACCGTCACGGCCAGCCGCGGATCGGGCATGGGCAGGGTGAGCCGCATCCCCAGGCGCGCGACCGGGCCCAGGCCGGCGACCGAAGCGAAGACGAGCTCGTGGGCCTTCTCGGCGTCGAGGCGGAAGAGCAGGGGGCGCGCGAGGGCATACATGGCGCGAATCTCGGAGCGTGTGGGCGGGACCGGGGCGCAGGCGCCCTCTTACCGCGCGCGCGGCTCGGGTTCCAGCGCGAACGCGGGCGTTGCGCGGCGACGGGCGGGCCGGGTACATCGGGGTGGGCCCGGCGCGGCGCGGGCCCCGAGCCGGAGGCCGGGCGATGGGTGGGCGCGAGCGGGTGGCATGCTTCGACATCGGGACTCACACGACCAACTTCCTGGTCGCCGAGGCCCGCGACGGTCGCGTGGTCCCGGTGGCGGAGGCGCTGCGCTTCACGCGCCTCGGCGAGGGGCTGGTGGCGGGTGGCCCGGTGAGCGCCGCGGCGATGGCGCGCCTGGACGCCGTCCTGGGCGAGCTGGTGGAGGTCGCTGACGCGTTGGGGGCGGGTCCGCGGCTCGCCGGGCTGACCAGCGCGTCGCGTGACGCCAGCAACCAGGGTGAGCTGCTGGCGCTCGTCGCACGGCACGGCGTCACGGCGCAGGTGGTGTCCGGCGAGGAGGAGGCGACGCTGACCCTCGAGGGGGTGCTCAGCGACGGCGCGGCCGGGCGGGTGACGGTCATCGACATCGGCGGCGGCTCCACCGAGCTGGTCAGCGGCCGCCCCGGCGCGCTCTCGCTCCGCGTCAGCGTCGACATCGGCAGCGTGCGCCTGCGCGACCGCCACTGGCCCAGGCTCCCGCCCGCCCCCGAGGACGTCGCCCGACTCCGGCGCGACGCCCGCGCCGCCATCGACGGGGCGTCCGTGCCGGTCCCCCTGCCCTCCCCCGTGGTCGGCGTCGCCGGCACCGTGGCCTGCCTGGTGGCGCTCTCACGCGGGCTGGATCGGTTGGATCCCCAGCGGCTCGAGGGCGCGATCATCGACGCAGCCACCGTGCGCCGCCTCGCCCGCCACCTGGTCACCCTGAGCCCGGCCGAGGTGAGCGCCCTGGCGCCCGAGGTCATGGCCGGCCGCGCAGAGCTGCTGCCGAGCGGCGCGACCCTGCTCGACGTGCTCATGGAGGCCCTGGGCGTGCCCGAGCTGCGCTTCTCCACCCGCGGGCTGCAGCACGGGCTGGCCTCGCGGGCCCTGAACCCCTGAAGCGATCGGTCCGCTCAGAGCCGGGTCGCCGGGCGGGCGACGAGCTGCGCCCAGCCGTTCATCGTCAGCGGCGCGTAGGTCTCGGACGGCTCGTCGAGGTGGTAGAGCGGATCGCCCACGCGGCCCGGGTCGGCGCCCTCGGCGCGCAGCGTGCTCTTGTCCACCTTGAGCGACGCGGTGGTCTCCAGCTTCGGCACCACCCGCACGAAGCGCGGCCGGGCGGCCGGGGTGAGGTTCTTGGCCACCAGCCGGTAGAGCGCCTCGCCGTCGAAGCTGGCTCCCGGGAGCAGCTCCACCGCCGCCATGCCGGCCCGCCCCTCGCGCCCGGTCAAGGCGACACCGTAGACGGTCGCCATCGAGACGAAGCTGGCCTCGGCGACCACGGCCGCGACCTGCGCGCTCGAGACGTTCTCGCCCTTCCAGCGGAAGGTCTCCCCCAGCCGATCGACGAACCAGAAGTCGCCGTCGGCGTCGCGGCGCATGAGGTCGCCCGTGTCGAACCAGGCGTCGCCGGGCTCGAAGAGGTCGCGCATCACGCGCCGCGCGGTGGTGTCGGGGTCCACGTAGCCCTCGAAGCGGGCCAGCGGGTGCTCGGAGTCGATGCGCGACACCAGCAGGCCGGCCTCCCCGGGCGCCGCGCGGACGGCCCGCCCCTCGGCGTCGCGGGCGGGGGCCTCGGCGTCCAGGTCCCAGCGCAGCACGGCCACCTCGCCGGCGCCGGTGAGCGGCTGACCGACCGAGCCGATCTTCTGGCCGCTGACGTTGGCCAGCACCACGTTGCCCTCGGTGGAGCCGTAGAACTCCATCACCCGCACCGGACCGAAGCGCGCCAGCAGGTGCTCCCAGACCTCGGCGCGCATGCCGTTGCCGACGAAGAGGCGCACGGGGTGGTCGGCCTCGTCGGGGCGGCCGGGGGCGCTGACCAGGTAGCGGCACAGCTCGCCCACGTACACCACGACGTCCACGCCGTAGCGGCGCACGTCGTCCCAGAAGCCGCTGGCGGAGAACCGCGGCGCCAGGGCCAGGCGCGAGCCACCCACCAGCGCGGCGCCGCAGGCGACCAGGATGCCGGTGGCGTGGTGCAGCGGCAGCGCGCAGTACACCGTGTTGCGGGGCGTCAGCTCGCAGAGGCTGGCCGCCCACAGCGCCGCCGCCACCTGCCGCATGTTCGTGATGCGCGCGGCCTTGGGCAGCCCCGTGGTCCCCGAGGTGAAGAGCAGCAGCGCCAGATCGCGGGCGATGCCGGCGTCGACGTCGAGACCGTCGGGCGGCTCGCCCGAGCTGTGCACCATCTGCGGGTCCAGGTCGGTGGCGCCGCTCGGGACGGCGCGCTGGGCCTGGGCGGCGCCCAGCACCCACACCGGGCGCGCCCCGGCGGCCTCCAGCGCCGCCTCGCCGTGCTCGGCGTCGCAGAGCAGGACGTCCACCGAGCCGGCCACCATGGCGTGGGCCAGCGACGCGCCGCGGGCGTCGGCGTTCAGCAGCACGGCGACGGCGCCCAGGCGGTTGAGCGCCGCGACGGCGGTCAGGTAGTCGGGGTGGTTGCCCATGAAGACGGCGACGTGGCGGCCACGGCCGATGCCCAGGTCCCACAGCACGCGAGCGAGCTGGTTGACCCGCCGGTCGGCCTGCTCGTAGGTGTAGGCGCGCCCCTCCCACAGGAAGAAGGTCTCGTCGGGGATGGCCCGCGCCTGCTCGCTCAGCAGCCGCGCGATGCTGACCCGGGAGTGGTCGGCCAGCCCCAGCAGGCGGATGACGCGGGGGAGCTGCCAGCGCGCGGCCGAGGCCAGCCCGGAGGCCGCCAGGGACGCCTCGCCCAGCCCGCGCCACACCGCCTCGCCTGCGCGCAGCAGCAGGTCCAGCGCGGGAGAATCGGGGCCGTCCGGCGCGACCTCGGGCGGCTCGCCCCCCGGCCCCGCGCCCTCGGCGATGGCCAGCGGCATCGGCCCCCGGTCGGCGCGCCAGCGGATCCACTGGGCCACCGTCGGCCAGGTCAGGGTGAGCGCGCGCGAGCCGACCACCAGGCCGAAGTGGCCCGCCTCGACCGCCACCGAGTGCGTCTCGGCGTGGGGCGCCGCACGCTCGATGGCGCGGACCGCCCCCGGACGCGCCATGTCGTCGCGGGTGCCGACGAAGTAGAGGATGGGGCAGCGGAGATCCGCGAGCGACACCGTGCGCCCGTCGATGACGAAGCCGCCCGAGCGCATGCGGTTCTGGACGATGAACTGCCCCACGAAGTCGCGGAAGGCGGGCCCCGGCCAGCCGATGAAGCCCTCGCCGCCGAGGAAGCGCCGGCGCGGCTCGATGCGCTCCAGCGCCTCCCGGTCGTGCAGGACGCCGAGGGTCCCGAAGAGGTGCTTGAGCTCCTGTCGCGGGCTGAGCAGCTTGAAGCCCGTGCTGGTGATGGTGCCCGGCAGCCCCTCGATGCGCTCGAGGGCGCCGGCGAGCCCCAGCCCCAGAGCCGAGAAGAAGCGCTCGGCCAGCGTGTCGTCCAGGCGGAAGGGCAGGTTGCGCCGCATGTCCACCGGGCTGCCCAGGGTGATGACCGAGGCGATGTCGCGGCCGTGGCGCAGCGCGGCGGCCTGGTAGGCGAACATGCCGCCCTGGGAGTAGCCGGCGACGTGCACGCCTCCCCCGGTGCGGGCCGCCACCTCGGTGATGGCGCGGTCCACGGCCAGGACGTGGTCGTCCAGCGTGCGATCCATGCCGCCCTCGCTGTGCTCGGGGGCGCCGAAGTCCACCACCCACACGTCGACGCCCTGGGCCGCCAGACTGGCCACCGCCGACAGCTCCGGCGAGATGTCGTACACGTCGGCGGTCACCATCAGGGGCGGCACCAGCAGCAACGCGTCGCCCGCCGGCTGCTCGGTGGGCGGGCCCACGTAGTGCCTGAGCGAGAGCACGCCCTCGAGCAGCTCCACCTCGAAGGGGGCGCGGTAGGGCGCGCCCAGGCGCCCACGGGCCAGGATCTCCCAGGCGTTCTCCGCGCCCCGCCCCAGCGCCCGCAGCCTGCGCGAGGCGCGCGCCAGGGGGCCGGCTCCGCGCGCCCGTCCACCTACGCGAGCCATGACTCCGCCTCGTCCATCCGCTCCCCGCCGCGCCGCGCGGCGCCTCCGGCACCCCAAGCGCACCCGAGGCCAGCGCTCGCGCGCACCGGGCGTCGTTGACACCGGCCGTGGCGCCCAGTATGCGACCCTCATGGACGACTCTACAAGCCACGACCCCTTCGAGGTCTTTCGCCCGGTCCCTCGCACAGGCGTCATCTACGTCATGCACGAGGCGATGGCCCGGGGCTTCCACTACGGCCACCCGGGCTGGGCCAACCTGGGCCAGGGGGCGCCCGAGACCGGCGCGCTGCCCGACGCCGCGCCGCGGGTCGAGCGCATCGAGCTCGACACGGCGATGCACGAGTACGGCCCCGTGGTGGGCACGACCGAGCTGCGCGAGGCCGTCGCCGCGCTCTACAACGCCCGCTACCGCCGCGGCATGCCGTCCCAGTACACCGCCGAGAACGTCGCCATCTCCGCCGGTGGGCGCACCGGGCTCACCCGCCTGGCCGCCGCGCTGGGCCCGGTCCACCTGGGCCACCTGCTCCCCGACTACACCGCCTACGAGGAGCTGCTCGAGATCTTCAAGGCCTTCGTCCCCATCCCCATCGCGCTGCACCGCAGCGAGGGCTTCGCGCTCAGCCCCGGCCGCCTCCGCGAGGAGATCCTCGGCAAGGGCCTCTCCGCCCTGCTGCTCTCCAACCCCTGCAACCCCACCGGCCAGGCGATCCGCGGCGGCGCGCTCGCCTCCTGGGTCGAGATCTGCCGCGAGCTGGGCTGCTGGCTCATCCTCGACGAGTTCTACGCCCACTATCTCTACGGCGACGCGGCGGCCCAGGACGGCCCCTCGCTGAGCGCCTGCCGCTACGTCGAGGACGTCAACCGGGACCCGGTCGTGGTGGTGGACGGCCTGACCAAGAACTGGCGCTACCCCGGCTGGCGTCTGTCCTGGACGGTCGGCCCCCGCTCGGTCATCGAGCGCGTCGCCTCCGCCGGCTCCTTCCTCGACGGCGGCGCCCCCCACCCCATCCAGTGCGCCGCCCTGCCGCTGCTCACCCAGGAGGTCGCCGACCGCGAGGCCCGCGCCATCCAGGCCGCCTTCGCGACGAAGCGACGCGTGATGCTCTCGCGCCTGTCCGAGATGGGCCTCAGCACCCCGGCCGAGCCGCAGGGCGCCTTCTACGTATTCGCCGCCCTCGACGCGCTGCCCCCCAGCCTGCGCGACGGCATGGCGTTCTTCCGCGCCGCCCTCGAGCAGCAGGTGATCTGCGTGCCCGGCGCCTTCTTCGACGTCAACCCAGGCCAGCGCCGCAGCCACATCCCCTCGCGGATGACCCGCTTCGTGCGCCTGAGCTTCGGCCCGGACCTGCAGCAGGTCGAGAGCGGCTTGGACCGCATCGGCGAGATGATCCGCGCCGCGTGATCGACATCCTCGCCATGTTCGGCATCGGCCTGGTCGGCTCGATCGTGTGGGTGCTGAACCCCGAGGTGTCGTCGGTGGTCTACGGCGACCGGGGCTGGCACCCGCTGCTGGTGGGGCTGCTCATCGGCTCGGGGCAGATCGCGACCTACACCGGCCTCTACTTCGGCGGCGAGGCGCTGGCGGCGCGGTGGCGCTGGCTGCACGACAACATCGAGCGCACCCGCACCCGCTATCAGCGCCACCTGGAGGGCGGCTACCTCACCGTGATGCTCTTCAGCGCCATCATCGGCATCCCGCCGCCGCTCATCGTCGCCGGGCTCGCCGGCGGCTTCGGCATCCGCTGGTCCCACGTGATGCCGGTGGCGCTGCTCGGCCGCGTCATCCGGCTGGCCACCCTGGCTGCCCTGGGCGAGAGCCTGCTCGACTGGTTCCGCGTGGACGTGCTGGGCTGGCTCGGCCTGTCCTGAGACGGCGTCCCCGGATTCTCCCGTCGCGCGGCTGCCTCATGTCCTCGTCGGGACGCGAGCGCGTCGATTCCGACAACACCCTCCGAGGCCGCCGGATGCGCCGCGAGGTGCGCGCCCGCGGGGCCGCCGCCGCCGCGTCCTCATTGACATGGGAGGGGGCTACGGGTAAGGCAGGCGCCGTCCCGGTGACCGGCAGCCGTCTTGTGTCCCGGGGACGGCTCATCGCATCGGAGGCTTCGTGAGCAACAAGGAAGAAGGAATCGTCGTCGAGGGCACCGTGGTCGAGCCGCTCAAGAACGCGATGTTCCGCGTCGAGTTGGACAACGGCCACAAGGTCCTGGCGCACGTGTCGGGCAAGATGCGGAAGTACTACATCCGCATCCTGCCGGGGGATCGCGTCACCGTGGAGCTGTCGCCCTACGACCTCGAGCGCGGCCGCATCACGTACCGGGCGAAGTAGCGCGCTCGCGCTTCTTGGACGGTCGGTCCAGGCGCGCGTAGAGCGACTCGAGCGCGGCGGTCGACAGACCGGCCGCCTGACCACGCTCGATGTAGTGTTCCATGTGCTGCCGGGTCTGGTCGCCGACCTTGGTGAAGTGCCAGGCCAGGTAGGGCTCGAGCGGCAGGGGCATCAGCTTCGGGGCGACGGCCATCAGGGCGCGGATGCGGCCCGGGCTGAGCCGGCGCGCGAAGGCGGGGGTGGGGAGCCCCAGACCGTGGGCGACGATGGCGAGGGCCTCGCGGGAGGCGGCGGAGGCGGCGTCGAGGCCGTCGCCGCGGCGCAGCGCGTCGAAGGACCAGCCGGCGGACTCCAGCGCGACCAGGTGGGGCATCAGGATCGCCGAGATGCTGGCCGCGCCTTCGGGGGCGTGCGTCACGTGGCGGGCAGGCCAGCCGCCGGCGCACAGGGGAGCGACGACGCGGGCCACGGCGGCCTCCGGACCGTCGAAGGGGACCTTGGCGAAGGGCGGCAGCCACCAGGCGATGCCGGCGGGCTGGTCGTCGCGACCGGGGAGGGGCGACTGGTAGGCGATGAGGGGGATGACGCCCCGCACCAGGCGGTCGGCCGGCCAGCGCTCGAGCAGCCAGTGGCGGTCCTCGAGGCCGGGCTGCAACGCCACCAGCAGATCGGCGTCGATGCGCGCCAGGATGTCCTCGAAGCCCGGCTTGCGCAGCGCCGTGGAGGAGACGCAGAGCCAGAGCTGGTCCCAGCGCTCCTGAGCCGCCTCCCCGAGCTGGGTGAACACCGCGTCGGGGACGAAGACCGAGCTGCGCGGGCGCCGCCAGGTCCGCAGCGCGTGCAGCGCGTAGCCGTCCTGAGCCTCGCCCGCGTGGGCCGGCTTCACCAGGAAGCCCACCTCGGCGCCACCCCGCGCCAGCGTCTCGCCGTACACCTGCCCTACCGCTCCGGCGCCTACCAGCAGAACCCGCATGAGACCTCCTGCCACCCCGGTGCCAGGGAGGCGGCCCCGACGGGATAGCACGTGGCCGCCCCATGCGGAACGTGCGCGGGCCCCGGTTGTGCTAGAGCATCGTCCGATGGACGACCCGAACGACCAGCGGAAGGTGCTGCGCTACTGGCTGGAGGTGCTGCGCCACGAGGCCTCGGCCACCGTCGGGTTCAGCGCCCACCCGGACGCGATGGCCGCCGGTCCCTTCGAGCCGAACCTGGCGTGGCCGGCCAGCGACTTCGCCCACTTCGAGCTGCCCCTGGACACCGGTGGCGACGCGCTGGCCCAGCTCCTGGTGCGGCGGCGCCAGCACCTCATCGTCGAGCCGCTCACCGCGGCCCACACCGGCTTCTTCGAGCGCTGGCTGGCCCGGGCGGTGCGCCGGATGCGCCTGCGACGCGGCGGCGCGCCCTGGCTCGAGGCCGAGCCCGACGTCTTCATCGGCTTCCCGGTGGTGCAGCGGGTGGACCGGCGCGAGGCGCAGCTCATGCCACTGCTCGAGCTGCAGGTGATCCCGACCTGGATCGACGCCGAGGGCCGTCCGTGGCGTGCCGAGGACTTCGACCATCTCGGCCACGGCGACCCGCCGCCGGTCGCCCTGGAGCTCTCCCTGGACGCCGACTCGGCGCTGGTCGCCCCCTACGTGCTCAACCAGACCACGCTGCAGCGCGCCGCCGGCATCGAGCCGCACGCGGCGTCGGAGCTGGCCCTGTGGCTGGGCGAGCGCCCGGGGCTCAGCGCCGAGGAGATGCTGCTCGCCGTGGTGACCGTGCTGCGGACCGGCACCATCGAGCACGTGGGCGAGGTCCCCGACGGGCTCGGCGCGGCCCAGCTCCTGGACGGGCTGGCCGGCGAGCTGCACCGGGCGCTGCGCGGGCGCGGCGACACGTCGATCCTCCCGCGGGTCGCCGTGTTCGAGGGTGGCGCCAGCGTGCCGACGGCGCGGCTTCAGGACGAGCTGAGCCGCCTGGCCGCCGAGGACGAGGAGCGGCCCCGCTTCCCCGAATGCCTGGACCGCGCGCTGAGCGGGGCGGCGCCGTCCGCTACGCGCGTCCCGGGGCGAGCGCTGCGCTTCGCCCGGCCGCTGACCGAGGCCCAGGCCGACGCGGTGGCGCTCGCCCGCGGGACGTCGCTGGTTGCGGTCGAGGGCCCGCCGGGCACCGGCAAGACCGAGCTGATCGTCAGCCTGGCCGCCGAGCACCTCGTCGACTGCGTGGTGCGCGGGGTCTACGACCGCCGGCAGACCCCGGCGGGCCTGCTGGTGGTGACCAGCACCAACAACCAGGCGGTCGACCACGCGCTGCGGCCGATGGAGGCGTGCGGCGGCGTGCCGGTGGGGCTGCGGCTGGGCAACCGGCAGGTCAGCGCCGCCCGCACCGCGCTGGCCCTGGCGCGGGTCGAGGGCCAGCTCGCGGCCGCCGACGAGTCGCTGGCGCACTCCGAGCTCGACGAGGCCCAGGCCGCCTTCGACGCGGCGCTCACCCGGGTGGACGAGCTGGCCCCCGCCGATCCCGACGCGCCGGGGCTCCGCCACGCGCTCTTCGCCGCGGCCGTCGGCGTCCGCGACGCCTGGGCCCGCACCCGCCGCGACGCCATCCTGACGCTGCTCCGCCTCGATCGCCGCCCCCGCGACATGCCGATGTGGCAACCCCACTGGCTCGAGGACCCCGAGTGGCGCGATCTCACCTGCGCCCTCTTCCCGGTGCTGGGCACCACCCTGCTCTCCATCGCCTCGGGCTTTCCGCTCCAGCCCGACGTCATCGAGCAGCTCGTGGTCGACGAGGCCGGCCAGTGCCACGCCCCCTTCGTCGCGACCGCGCTCTACCGCGCCCGGCGCGCCCTGGTCATCGGCGACATCCACCAGCTCGAGCCCATCGCCTCGCTGACCGCCTCCGAGGACCAGCGGCTGCTCGAGCGCGCCGACCTCGACAGCCGCGACCCGCGCACCGCCCCCTTCCGGATGGCCCCCCCGCACACCGCGTCGGTGCAGACCCTGGCCGAGCGGGCCGCCGGCGCCTGCGTCCCGCTGCGCGCCCACTTCCGCTGCCAGCCCGAGATCATCGGCATCTCGAGCCGGCTGGTCGGCTACGATCTCGAGGTGCGCACGCCGCGTCGCTCCCTGGGCGCCATGTGCGACCTGCTGGTGGCCCCCACCATCCTGGTCCCCAGCCACGGCGCCCAGCGCCCGTGGGGTCGCAGCCAGCAGAACCCCGACGAGGCCGCCCGGGTCGTCGAGCTGGCGTGGCGGCTGGTCGACGACGGGGTGCCGCCCGGGGAGATCGGCATCATCACGCCCTACCAGGCGCAGTATCACCTGCTCCGGCGCCTCCTGCAGCGCCGCGGCCTCCCGGTGGGCGGCGCCACCCTCGGCGGCCTGCACGCCGCCGGTGAGCCGGAGGCCATCCTGCTGGGCACCATCCACCGCCTGCAGGGCGGCGAGCGCGACG
This sequence comes from Deltaproteobacteria bacterium, assembly GCA_020632695.1. Lineage (GTDB taxonomy): Bacteria > Myxococcota_A > UBA9042 > PHBI01 > JACKFB01 > JACKFB01. The sequence goes on along the minus strand of JACKFB010000020.1, from coordinate 28,778 downwards.
TGGTCCTGCTCTCGATGGTAGCGCGCAGCGTCGAGGCGCTCCGCTGGATCGACGAGCGCCCCAACCTGCTGAACGTCGCCGTCAGCCGCGCGCGCGTGCACCTGGTCATCGTCGGTGACCCGGACACCCTGCGCGCGGGACGGCACACCCGGCACCTGGTCGCGTCGCCCGGCGCCGAGCTGGGCTGATCGCGCTCATCACCGCCTCGCGGCGGTCAGTGCACGTCGCGCGGCCCGGTGTCCTGGATGACGCGCTCCAACACGGCGCGCTGCTGCAGCAGGAAGGAGGGTCCCCGCTGGACGATGCCGTCGGCGGTGTCCAGGAAGCCGTCCAGCTCACGGATGAACTGCTCGATCTCCGGCAGCTCGCGTCGGGCGTACGGGTTGGCCTGCAGGCGCTTGAGTCGCCCCACCAGCTTGGCCCGCGCCGTCGCCCAGCGCGCCTGGTCGGTGGCCAGCTCGTGCCGCTGCCCCTCGATGGTCTGCACCAGGCCGCGGAGCCGCTCGGCCAGGGCCTCCAGCGCCGGCGCCGCAGCGAGCACGGCCGGCGCGGTGATCGCGCCGTCGCTGGTGTCCCGCTTGCCCTCGCGCTCGACCTCGGCGCGCAGGGCCTGCAGGCGGGTGAAGGCCAGATCCAGGTCCTCGGCCAGGCCGTCGGGGTCGAAGGCCTCGCCCGCCCGGGCCGCGGCCGGCATGATGATCGCCGGCCCGGCCATCACCGTGGCGTCCTGGTCGTCCTCGTAGGCGTCCAGGGACGCCCGGTGACGATCCAGCTCCGCGCGCAGCGCCTCCAGCTCCTCGGCGTGCAGCTCGGCGGCCGCGGCCTCGGAAGCTCGCAGCTCCTCGAGCGCCGACCGCGCCTCGGCCAGCTCCGACCGCAGCGCACCGACCACCGGGCTCTCCGACCCCGCCGCCTGCCGGGGCGCGTGGACCGCCGCCAGCTCGCCCTCGAGCCGCTCGGCGCGCGCCACCGCCTCGTTCCACGCCCGCTGCGCATCGGCCAGCTCCTGCCGGAGCGCGGCCAGCTCGGCCTCCAGCGCCGCGGGTGACCCCACCTGGGTCGCCTCGCGCAGCAAGGACTCGGTGGAGTAGAGCGCCAGCCGCGCCGCCTCCAGGTCGGTCTCCCGCCGGCTCAGCCGGTCGCGCAGCCCATCGGCCGCCTCGGCCCGGCTCCGCAGCTCGGCCAGCTCCGCCTCGCTGGGGCGGTCGGCGGCCTCCTCGGCCTGCAGCGCCGCCGCCAGCTCGGCCTCCCGCGACGCCAGCGCCTCCCGCAGCGTCTTCGCTTGCGCCACGGCCGCGTCGCGGCTCGCCTCGGCCGCGCCCAGGGCCTGCCGCACGCGCTCCAGCTCGCCCGCCGTGGCCTCCGCCGCCCGCAGCCGCTCCGCGGTGGTGTGCAGCTCCCGCAGCGCGGCCTCCCGCGCCGACTCCGCCGTGGCCAGGGACGCGCTGCTCGCGGACACCTCCGAGCGCAACGCGGCGAGCTGGTCACGCAGCCCGTTCAACGCGTCGCTGGCCGCCTCGACCTCGCCCTGGGCGCAGGCCAGGCTCGCGTTGGCGTCGGCCACCTCGCGCCGCAGGCCGTCGCGCTCCTGGACCAGGGTCTCGGCGCGGCGCTCCAGCTCCGCTGCGCGCTCCCGCTGCGCCGCGCGATCGCGCTCCAGGCCCTCGATGGTGGCCCGCGTCGCCTCGATCGTGGCCCGCAGCTCGTCCGCCTCCTGCCCGATCGCGTCCCGCTCGCCCCGCACCTTCGCCAGGTCGGCCCGCGCGTCTTCGAGCCGGCGCTCCAACGCGGCCCGCTCGGCCGCGGCCGCCCCCCGCTGGGCCTCGGCCTGCGCCTCGCGCTGCTCCAGGGTGACCACGCGCGCCGCCAGCCCGTCCCGCTCCTCGATCAGGGCGCTGCGCTGGGCGTCCGCCTCGCTCAGCGCGCGAGCAGCCTTCGCGGCCCGCTCCTCCAGAGCCTTCAGCCGCGCCGCGTCCGCCTCGGCGCGCGTCTCCGCCTCGGCGAGGGCGGACTCCAACCGGAACACCGCCTCCCGCTCCCGCGCGAGCTCGCTCTGCACCGCCGCCGAGTGCGCCAGCGCCGCGTTCACCTGGGAGGTGGCCATCTCGCTCTCGGCGCGCGCGACCCGCGCGGCCTCCTCGAGCTCGGCCAGGGCGCCGAGCTGCGCCCGCGCCTCGTCGCGCTCGGCCTCGACCACGCCGACGCGCGTATCGACGGCCTGCCGCACCGCCTTCATCTCGCGCTCGGCCTCGGCCGCCGCCTCCAGCGCCGCGTCGCGCGCGGTGATGGCCTCGGCTGCCCGCGCTTCGGCCGCCTCACGCGCCGCCGTGGCCTCGGCTGCCCGCGTCTCGGCCGCCTCACGCGCCGCGGTGGCCTCGCTTGCCCGCGTCTCGGCCGCCTCGCGCGCCGCGGCGAGCTCCGCCGCACGCGCTTTGGCCTCGGCGCGCGCCCGCTCGAGCGCCGCCCCCCGCGCCGCGGCCTCGTCCCGACCCGTCTCCGCTTCGGCCAGCGCGTCGCTGGCCGAGCTCCGCTCCGCGCCGAGCGCATCCAGCTCCTGGCGCGCGGCGTCGCGCTCGGCGAGCGCGGTGACCACGTCGCCCCGCAGCTCCTCCAGGGTCTCGACCAGCGCCTCGGTGTCCTGCCCTGCGGCGCCGCCGGGCGAGGCCGCCCGGTCGTTCAGGGCCCGCTCTGCGCTCCGCGCGCGCTCGAAGAGCTGCGCACCCAGGGTCTTCGCCGCCGCGCTCTCGCGACGCGCCGCCTCGAGCTGCGTCGCCTGCCGCGTCAGCTCGGCGCGCAGGCCCTGCAGCTCGGACTCGCCGGCGGCCGCCCGCTCCAGCCGCGCGCGCGCCTCCTGGAGCTGTCGCTCCTGCTCGATGAGGCGCTGCCTCAGCGCCTCCCGCGACGCGCGCAGATGCTCGACCTCGTCCACCGGCCGCGGCTGCGTCTCCGACCGCTCAGCGCGTCCGCCGCCCGCGGCCTCCGAGCCGGACGGCGGGGGCAGCGGCGGGGGGCCGGCGCGCCCGGCCACCTCCCAGGGCGGAGGTCCAAGCGGCGGGCCGGCGGCCTCGAAGCGTCGCGGAGGCGGGCCATCGAGCGCCGGCTCGCGCGCGGAGATGGGCCGACTCGAAGGCCGGTCGCCGCCGGGCAGCGGCGGCGGGAGGCTCCGCTCGGCCTCGGCCCGCGCGCCCGAGCGCGCGAACTGGCGGAAGACCGGCAGATCGAGCGCCGTGGCTCCCAGCGGCTTGTCGAGGTAGTGGTCGGCGCGGGTCGCCTGGGAGCGATGCAGCGCCAGCATGCGCTCGTCCCACTCGGCCGACACCAGCACGACGGGGACGTGCCCCAGCGACGGGTGCTGCTTGAGGCGATTGCAGGTGGCGAGGCCGTTGGGGGTGTCCGCGGCGAGCACGATGATCGCCGGAGGCATCTGCTCGGCGGCGCGCAGGGCGTTGCGGGCGCTGTCGATGTGCAGCACCTCGACCCGGGCCGGGTCCAGCGCGGAGGCCAGATAGCGGGCGTCCGACGGGTCACGATCGATGACCATCACCGGCAACCGGGGCGCCGTGACGGCTCCGCGCGCCGGAGCGTCTGACAGCGAGACCATGCCGGCGCCCTCGGGCGATCCGTGGTTCACCATCGCGTCGTGTCCCTCCAAGGCCGCTCACCGATGCGGCCCGCTGCTCGGTCGCGCGGGGGCGCCACGACCGTCCCGGCATGATACATGCCCGGCCCGGCCCATGGACAGGATCTCCGTGCGCAACCCGGAAACGAGAGCCGTGTGGGCCCCCGCCGTCCTGCCGCCGCTCGTGCGCACGCGGCGCGCCCCCGCTGTGCGCCGGCTCGGTCCATCCCGCTTCCATCGGCAGGGTCCGCCTCGGGCTGCAGCGAAATCGTCCGCGGCCGCCCCGAGGCCGCCCTTGTCAACCCGGCGCTCGCCTCCCAGTATTGCGGCTCGGAGCCCCTCCCGCGGAGAGCCATGAAGTCGCGCGCCGTGTCGCTCATCCTCGCTGCCGCGCTGCTCTGGGCGGGCTGCGCCGGGACAGGCGGCGCCGGCAGCAAGGGCCGGATCGAGCTGCCCGACGCGGAGGCGCCACCCGCCGAGGGGTTGGCGGCCCTGGCCGACGCCTGGTGGGAGGCCTCGATGCGCCGCTCGCCGACCTGGGCGACCTCGCTGGGCGACCGGCGCTTCGACGCGCTGCTCCCCGACCTCTCGGACGCGTCCCGCGAGGCGTTCCACGCCCAGGTGCGGCGGCTCTTGGACGCCGCCCGCGCGCTCGACGTGGAGGCGCTGGACGCGTCGGCCCGGGTCACCCGGGACGCGCTGGTGAGCACCCTCGAGCGCGAGCTGCAGAGCGAGGTCTGCAGCCCCTGGCTGTGGGACGTCGACCAGCTCACCGGCCCCCAGGTGTGGCTCCCGCAGATCCCCGGCTATCACACCGTCCGCAGCGACGCCGACCTGGGCACGCTGCTGAAGCGCTACGCCGCCATCCCGGGGTACCTCGCCGCGCACCGCGCCCAGCTCGAGCGCGGGCTGGCGCAGGGGTACCAGGCCCCGCGCGTCATCGTGGAGCGCGTGCTGGCGCAGCTCGACCGGCTGGTGGACGCGCCGGCCGCCGGCTCGCCCTTCCTGGTGCTGCTGCGCCTGCCCGTAGGCTGGCACAACGCCAAGGCCGAGGCGGCGCGCGCCCAGGTCGCCCAGGCGGTGACGACCCAGGTGCTCCCGGCGCTCCGCGCCTACCGCGACTTCATCCGCACACTCTACCTCCCCCGCGCCCGCAGCAGCATCGGCGTCGACGGCCTGCCCGACGGAGCCGCGTGCTACGCCGCGCTGATCCGCGACCACACCGGCACCACCCTCGCCCCGGACGCCATCCACGAGCTGGGCATGGCCGAGCTGTCCAGCATCCACGCCGAGATGCGGGCCATCGCCCTGGCGGAGCTCTCGCCGCCTCCGCCGCCCCCGAAAGCCAAGAAGGCGAAGAAGAAGGCCAGGAGGGCCCGAAAGCCCAAGAAGGCCAGCAGGCGGAAGCGCAAGGGCGAGGCCACCGGGCGGGGCTCGAAGGCGGAGGAGGAGCCGGCGGCTGCCGAGGCACCGGCGCCAGCTCCAGCCTTCGAGGGCGACCCCATCGCGGCCTACCGCGCCCGACTGGAGGCCGACCCTACCAGCTACGCCCGCAGCGAGGACGAGCTGCTCGCCTTCGCGCGGCAGGCGGTGGCCCGCGCCGAGTCGAAGCTCCCGCTGGCCTTCCGGCGGCTGCCCCGGGTGCCCGTCGAGGTGCGCGCGATCGAACCCTTCCGCGCCGACGAGGCGCCCGCTGCCTACTACTACGGCGCTCCCGACGACCACAGCCGGCCGGCCGTCTACTACGTGAACACGTCCCACCTCGAGGAGCGGCCGCTCTATCATCAAGAGGCCCTGGCCTTTCACGAGGCGGTGCCGGGCCACCACCTCCAGATCTCGGTGGCCGCCGCCGCGGACCTGCCGGCCTTTCAACGTCACATGCGACACACGGCCTTCACCGAGGGCTGGGCGCTCTACGCCGAACGTCTGGCCGGCGAGCTGGCGCTCTATTCGTCGCCCGCGTCCCGCTTCGGCGCCCTCGGCTACCAGGCCTGGCGCGCCGCCCGGCTCGTCGTCGACGTGGGCATCCACGCCCGCGGCTGGACCCGCGACCAGGCGACCCGCTTCCTGGTGGACAACACGACGTTGACCCCCCACGAGGCCGGCGCCGAGGTGGACCGCTACATCGCGTGGCCCGCGCAGGCGCTCAGCTACACCATCGGCCGCATGCACTTCGAGCGGCTGCGCCGTCAGGCCGAGTCGGAGCTGTGCGTGCGCTTCGACCTGCCCCGCTTCCACGAGGAGATCCTGCGCTACGGGGCCGTCCCGCCCGAGGTGCTCGACGGGGTCGTCGACCGCTACATCCAGGGCTTCTACGAGGAGATCATCCCCTGACGTGGCCAGCGGAGACGGGGCTGGGCCGCCTCGAGCGGCGCGGCCGCCCACGACGGCTCGTCCGGGCTCATTGCGGGTGGCCACGGCCGGCGCGGCGGTTGTGGTCGCCAGCCCGGCGACCTGCTAGTTTTCGCGGCGTGACAGCCTCTCCCCACTTCCCGTCATCGCGTGGCTGGCGCGTGTCCTCCGAGGCACCCGGGCGCCTCGGGCTCTCGCGCGCGGCGAGCGCCGTCTCGGCGCGAGGCCCTGCAGCGGCGTCGCTGGCGCCCCGCTCGGTCCGGGCCTGGGGACGCGCTCTGGAGCGCAGCGTACCCGTCCTGGCCGCGGCGCTGCTGGTGGCCCTGCTTCCCGGGCTGGCGGCCGCCGGCACGGCACGCGCCGCCGACGCACCGCCCGGGCCCGGCTGGGTGCTGGAGCCCAGCGCGGAGCGGGCCGTCCGCGCGGCGCTGCGCACCGACGAGGCGCTGTCCGGCCAGCCGCTGAACGCGACCATCGCCCGCGACCGGGTGCTGGTGCGCCTGGGCAGCGAGGAGGCGCCGACCCTGCTGGTGACCCTGGTGCGCGCCGACGACGCCCCCGAGGGAGCGCCCCGAGCCGCGGGCGTGGCGCTGCTGGCTGAGCCGGGGCCCGCGCCCGAGGCGGAGGTGGCCGCCCTGATGGAGCGCCTGGCCGCGGCGCCTCAGCCCATCCCCTGGGCGCCGGCGCCGGTGGACGCGCCGCCCCCGCCGCCCCAGCCGGCGACCCCGGCGGACGACGCCGCGACCGAGGCGGTGCGCGAGGAGCTCTCGGCCGCGCGCCACGCGATGCGCATCGGGGACGTCGCCGAGGCCGAGCGGCGCCTGCGCGCCCTGCCGGAAGACGCGGCCCGCGTGGCGCGGATGGACATCGCGCTTCTGTGGCGTCAGCTCGGCGACGTGGCGGCGGCCAGGTCCGCGCTGGCCGCGGTCGAGGATCCGGGCCCCGCGGAGCAGGCCACCGCCGCGCTCATCCGCGAGGGCGCCGACACCCCGGGAGATCCCGTCGCGCTCGCCACCGCGGAGACCGCCTGCCGCTTCACCGGCGTCGTGGACACCCTGCACGAGCTGGGGCGCCCGGACCGCGCAGCCGAGGCGGCGCGGCGCCTGCGCACCCTGGACCCCGATTGCCGCTTCGCCTGGGAGCTGGAGATCCAGGCCCTCGTCGCCGCCCGCGCTCCGGACCAGGCGGTGGCGCTGGCCGAGCAGGCCCTCGAGCGTTTTCCCGACGACGCCGACATGGCGGCCGCGGCGGCGGCGGCCTTCCAGAGCGGCGATGAGCTGGCCAAGGCGGTGCCGCTCCTGGAGCGCTCGGGGCGCGCCCGCCTCGGCAAGCCGGGGGCGCTGCGGCCGCTGCTGGGCGCGATGGTGCGCGACGTGCCCAACCGCGACGCCTACCGGGCCGAGCTGCAGCGGCGCGTCGCGACGGCACCCGACGACGACGTCGCCCGGTTCCTGCTGGCGGTGATCCGCCACTACGAGAACGACTTCGCCGGCTCCCAGGCGCTGCTGGAGCAGGTGGAGGACGCCCTGGACGTGGAGGATCGCCTGCACGTCTACATGGCGATGAACGACTTCAACATGGGCAACCGCGACGCCGCCCTGGCGCGGCTGCGCCGGGTGGCGCAGCGGGCGGATCCCGACCCGGACATCTACTACTGCCTGGCCGAGATCGAGCGCGACACCGACCGGGTCGCCGCCCGCGACAACCTCGACCGCTACGCCGCGATGAGCCAGGGAGACCCCCTGAGCAACCCGGGGAAGGAGGCGCGCATCCGCCGGCTGCAGGCGCTGCTGCGCGAGTGCATCGCCGACGGGCGGGCCGAGTGCGAGGGCGAGTGGGAGCACCCGCGCCTGCGCCACCAGGACGCGAACGAGGGCTGGGTCTGGGGCGTCGGCGTGGCCGGCGGCGTGGTCGTCCTCGCGCTGCTCGGGTGGGCCTGGCGAGGTCGCCGGCGCAGCGCTTCCGGCGGCTGACGGCGTGAGGCGGCCCGCCGTCGCCGGGGCGCTGGCGCTGTGCTGCGTCGCGGCGGCGTCGCTGGTGGGCGCTGGACCGGCCGCCGCGGAGCCCACGCCGACTTCGCCGCCGGCTCCGGCCGGGCGGTGGGTGCTGGAGCCGGGCTCGGCCCACACCGCCGAGCGCCTGGGGAGCGCGGCGGCGAGGGCCCTGGGGCGGCCCGAGCCCGAGGTCGTCCTCGGCGCCGACCGGGTGGAGCTGCGCTTCGGCGACACCCCCGCGCTCTCGGTGCGGCTGCTCCACGCGGGCCCCCCGGGTCCCGACTGGAGCCCCCACGGGCGGGTGGTGATCGACGGGGCCTTGGACGCGGCCGCCGGCAGACGCCTCCTGGACGCGCTGGCGGAGGTGCGACCGGCGCTGCGGTGGCGCGAGGTGGCGGAGGCCCCCGCGCATGTCGCTTACCGGGCCGACCCTGGCGAGGCGGCGCGCGTGCTGGCGGCGCGCGCCCGCAGCCTCGCCCTGCGTGTCGACGCCCCCCACGCGGCGCCGACCTCGCCGACAGCCGGCGACGCCAGCCTGGCCGCCGAGGACCGCGCCATCGAGGAGCTGGGCCTCGAGGATCCCGAGCCCTCGGTCGCCCTGGGCGCCATCGAGACCCGCCTGCGCTCGGTGCGCGGATCGCCGAAGCTGTGGGCGGCCGCCGCCTTCGAGGCCCTGCGCCGGGGCGAGCCGACCCGCGCACTGGCCTTCGCCGACGTCGCCACCCGCATGGCCCGGCCCGACGCCGACGCCCTGGCCGCCTGGCGCGCCGCCAGCGGTGAGCCGCCCGCGTCGCCGCCAAAGGGGACCGTTCCCGCCCGGCTCGCCCACCCCGCCGGGGAGGCGCTGCCCCCGCTGCCCCTGTGGCTGGCGCTGGCTGGCCTGCTCTGGCTCGCCGCCGCGGCCACGGAGTCGCCGCGCGGCCCGGCCCTGCGCGTGGCCCTGGCCGGGGTGCTCCTCGGCACCCTCGCCTTCTGCACCAGGCCGGCCGACCCGCCCCCGCCGGCCGAGCCGCCGCCATTGCCCGAGGCGCTCCTGGCTCCGCTGGCCGGCGGCCCGTGCGAAGCCGACCCGGCCCTGTGGGTCCCCGAGGGGTGGCTGATCTTCGCCACCTGCGCCGGCACCCCCACCAGCTTCACCCTCATGACACCCTCCTCACCGGGCGGGCCGCCGCGGGTCGCCGCCAGCAGCGACCACCCGGGCCCGCTGGTCGACGCGGCCACCCGGCGACTGCGTGAGCTGGCGGCCACCAGCGACCTCGAGCTGCGGGGCCGCCCGCCCGACCTCCCCTCGGCGACCGCGGCGACCGCGCCCGGCGACCGCGCCGAGCGCCTGCTGGGGCGCGCGCTGGCCGCGAGCGCCCTGCCCTCGCTCCTGCTGACGCTGGCGATGGCGCTGACCCTGCTGCTGCGCGCCGCCCGCGAGGACCGGCGGCTGGCGGCGGCGCTGGCCGTCGCCCTGCTGGTCACCCTCGCCTCGCACGCGCTGGTGCCGGGCCGGCTGGTGATGGAGTACACCGGCTACGATCTGACCGCCCGCCTGGCCTCGCTGCTGCCTCTGCCCCGCTACGGCTCGGGCGCCGTCTGGCTCTACGGCCCGGTCCTGGACCTGCTCGGCGTCGACCACCGTCACCTCCAGCTCGCCAACCGCGCGCTGGGCGCCCTCACCCTCCTCCCGCTGACGGCGCTCACCTGGCGCCTCACCGGCGGCTCGCGCCTGGGGACCGCCGTCGCCGCGCTCCTCTTCGCCGCCCTGCCCGTGTTCTGGCGCGACCACTCCTCCGAGGGCATCCAGACCGGCACCACCTTCCTCATCGTCACCGCCCTGGCCGCCCTCGCCCGGCCCGGCCGCCCTTCGCGAGCTGGCGGCCCGGTCCTGGCCTTGCCGCTCCTCGCCTGGGCCGCCACCTGTCGCCCGGAGCTGCTTCCGACGCTCCCGCTCTTCATCGCCGCCGTGCTGGTCGCCGCGCCGCGACCAGGTGGCTGGCGCCTCCCGGCGGCCCTCGCCGCGCCCGCCCTCGCCCTGGCGCTCGCCCCGCACGCCGCCTGGCTCCTCCGCAGCACCGCGCGCCAGGTCGCCGAGGCCGGCATCGCCGCCCCTTCCGCCACCCTGGAGCGCCTGCCCGGGGTGCTGCTCGACCACAACATCCTCCTCGAGGGTCCCTGGCTCCCCTCCGCCGCGCTGCTCTGGCTGCTCGCCGCCGCCACCGCGCCCCGCCGGCGCGCGCTCTCGGCGCTCCTGCTCCTCCTCGCCGCCGTCGCGTGGTTCGCCGTCACCGCCGTCGATCTCCCCGTCATCAGCATCCCCCGCGTGCATCTGCCCGCCCTCGCCCTGCTGCTGCCCGCCCTCGCCATCGGCGCCGCCCGCCTGCGCGGCTGGCCGGTCGTCAACGCGCTGGTGGCCGCCGCGGTGGCGCTCGGTGCGGCCATCGGGGCGCCGGCCGTGCTCGCCACCGGCAACGCCGACGCCGAGGAGGGCCTCATCCGCACCGCCCAGGCCTGGACCCGCGCCCACCCGGGCGCCTGCGTCGCCACCGTCTCCTCGGAGGACCCGCCCCCTCCCCGCAAGACCCCCCGACAGTTCCCGCGCTACCTCTTCGATGGCCACCCCGTCACTGGGCTCGACGAGCTGGACCGCATCCGGGACCGCTGTCCCGGCCCCGCGGTCGCCATCCTGGGCACGCGCTGCTACATGGACGAGCGCCCCCCCGGCGCGCCCGCGCCGCCTGGACCCGGGCTGTTGCCGGTGTGCGCGCGCTTCCGCGAGCGGCACGCGCTCGAGCCGCTCTCCCGGCTCACCATCCCCAACCGCAGCGCCGGCACCTTCGCCATGTACCCCGACGCGCCCACCCTCGAGCTCGGCGTCTACGCGGTCGGCTCCGCCGAGTCGGGGGCGCGCTCCACGCCGTAGCGTTCCAGCCAGCGGTAGATCTGCTTGCGATCGCGCCCGAAGTGCCGCGCCACGGCGCTGACGTTCTGACCGTGGGCCTCCATGGCGGCCAGCAGCTCCTCCCGCGTCACCCGGCCGCGCCTGCGCCCCTCCGACGGCACCTCGGCCCCCGCCCGCGAGCGGGGCAAGGGCGTCAGCAGCGCGCCACGCTGACGCCACGCGCGCAGGAACGCGGGGAGCTGGGCGAGGCGGTAGGGGGGACCGCTGCGGATGGCCGCCAGCCCGCGCATCACCTGCCGCAGCTCGCGCACGTTGAAGGGCCAGGCGTAGAGCAGGCAGGCCTCGACGACCTCGGGTTCGAAGAGCGGCCCCGGGTGGTCCGCCGGCGCGCCCAGGAAGTGGCGCGCCAGGCGCATGATGTCCTCGCGCCGCTCGCGTAGCGGCGGGATGTCCACCGTCCACTCCCGGAGCCGCGCGTAGAGGTCCGCGCGGAAGCGGCCGTCGACGACCGCGGCCTCGAGATCGGCGTTGGTGGCGGCGACGATCCGCACGTCCACGGGCACCGCCCGGGTCGCGCCCACCGGCGCTATCTCGCGCTGCTCGAGCGCGCGGAGCAGCCTGGGCTGCAGCGCCGGCGGCAGATCCCCCACCTCGTCGAGGAAGAGCGTGCCGCCCTCGGCCTCCCGGAAGTAGCCGTTTCGGCTCTGCGTGGCCCCGGTGTACGCGCCCTTCTCGTGCCCGAAGAAGGCGGCGTCGGCCAGGGACTCGGGGATGGCGGTGCAGTTCACCGGCACGTAGGGCCCGCGGCGGCCGCTGGCGTGGTGGACCAGCCGAGCCAGCACCTCCTTGCCGGCGCCGGTCTCGCCCAGCAGCAGCACCGTGAGGTTGGCGTGGGCGGTCTCCCAGATGCGGGCGCAGGCGCGCCGGAAGGCAGGCGCGGACCCGATGAGGTCCCGGCGCTCGTCCTCGCACTCGGGCAGCGAGCTCACGGTGGTCACCACCATCGACGTGGCGCCCGCGCGCAGCACGTCGCCGGGCTGGAGCGGGCCGGCGCTGCGCTGGTCGCCGTTGAGGAAGGTGCCGTTGCGGCTGCCCGAGTCCTCGAAGGCGAAGCTCCCGCCGGCCGCGGCGTGCAGGCGCATGTGGCGACCGCTCACCCTCGGGTCGCCGACCTGGAGGTCCGCGTCGCCGCCCGCGCGGCCGAAGCTCCGGTAGCCGGCCACGGCGAAGAGCCGGTCCACGACGTCCGGGTCGGGGGAGTCCACGATGCGCAGCGCGTGGCCGTCGGCGGGACCGGAGGCCCGAGCGCGCTTGGGCTCGTCGACGATGGTGCGGGTCACCTTGCGCATGGCAGCAAGGGTCGTGCGGTTCGGGCGGTCGGTCAAATGCGCCAGCCCCCGGGCCGCTCCGACGCCGCGCTCAGTCGAAGGTGGCGATCACGGGGCCGTCCAGGCCGGCGCGCAGGGCGGGCACCACCAGGGTGCGCCCGTCGAAGGTGATGGCCACCGGCGGTCCGCCCGGCTCAAACCAGGTGTCGACCGCGTTCAGGAAGGGGAAGCTCGCGAACTGCGGGACGGCGGTGCCGCCGCTCTGGCCGTCCCCGTCGGCGTCGTAGAGGAACCAGGCGATGGCGGTGCGCGCCGGCGAGGCCAGCGCCTCGGTCGAGAGCGCCGTCCCGTCCACGGTCAAGGTGTCGCGGCCGGCGATGGTCGCCTGGCTGGCCGTGAAGACCACGATGATGCTCTGGTCGGGGTCGCTGAAGGGGATGCTGTCCAGGAGCGCGCCGGCCAGCGAGTCGGGGCCCGGCAGGGTGCGCAGGTAGACGGCGGGGTTCGTGCGGATGAAGGGCTCCCGGTAGTAGTGGAGCGGCTGCCCGCCCACGGTGACGCCGCTGACCAGGAACTCGTGGGGGCGCCCCGAGCGCACCTCGATGGGCCCGTAGGCCCCGTCGGCGTCGACGCTCACCTCCGCGACGGCGTCGCCGACCCGCGCGCCGGTGGCGGCGTCCAGCTCGTAGACCCGGACGGTGGCGCTGGCGGCCGGCAGGTTCTCCCCCAGGGCCAGCACCTTGCCCGAGACGAAGATCGGCTCGAGCGGGGTGATCTCGGTGGTCTGCGGCGCCTCGCCGTCGTTGAAGAACGCGTACAGCGCGGCGAAGGACTCCGGCCGGGTGGCGACCTCGTAGTGGTCGGCGTCGGCCAGCGTCAGGTTGGTCGCCCCCGGGATGTCGCCCTTGTCCTTGATGATGGCGTCGGCCTCCGACCAGACGTTGAGCGTCGGGATCTGCCCGTCGGCGCCGGCGGGGCCGTCCTGGACGTTGCTGGCGAAGTGGGCGTAGTGGGCGATCAGGGCCGCGCGCTCGGGAGCGCTGGTGAAGGTATAGCCGAGGCCGCCGCCGGCCGAGTGGCCCACCAGCTCGACCTGCGAGGCGCCCGTGACGTCGAGCGCGTGGGCGATGAGCGCGTCGAGCTGCGCGGCGGCGGTGTCCGTGTCGAAGTCGAGGGTGTTCCAGTCGAGGCGGTAGAGCTCGTCGGGGCAGTAGCCGTTCTCGATGAAGCGCTGGATATGCGGCGCCCAGGTGTCGCCGGCCGCGAGCAGCCCGTGGGCGAACACGACGGGCCGGTGACCGGAGCGGCAGGAGGCGGGCGTCGCGTCGGCATCGCCCGCGCCGTCCGGGGAGGCGACGTCGGGTGCCGGCGCGTCGGCGCCGTCCGCGCTGTCGGGAGAGGCGGCGTCGGGTCCCGTCGCGTCGACGTCGCCGCCGTCCGAGGCGCAGGCCGCGAGCGCCGTCAGGGCGAGCGCGCAGCCCAGGTGCGCGAGGAGTCGAACCGTCATGAGCGTGCTCCCTCGAGTCGAAGCGCTCAGACTAGCTCAGCGACCGGCCGAAGTCAGCGTGGAAGCGTGTCGCGCGGGGGTCCCCTGGCCCCTGCAAATTGAAGCCACTGTCGAACCGTGCTACCTCCATCGAGTGGGGGTGCACACGAATTGCGGGAGGTGCCTCATGGTCGCGGGCTGGCTGCGCCGGGTGGCGTGTTTGTCTTTTGTGATGGTGCTCGGAGCAGGCGCGTGCGGGGACAGCGGCACCGGCTCGGATGCGGGCGATGCCGGCGACGTCCTGCCGGACGCGGTGGTCCTCCCCGACGTGTCGACCGACGCGGTGACGGACGTCCCCACGGGTGACGCGTCGCCGCCGGAGCCCGGGGGCTTCGGCTGGCCCTGCACCGGCAACGTGGACTGCCTGTCCGGGTGGTGCGTCGAGGGCGCCAACGGCTACATCTGCACCAAGGCCTGCTCGGAGACCTGCCCGGCCGGCTTCGACTGCAAGTCGGCGGTCACCGAGGGCGCCGACATCGCGTTCTTGTGCGTCCCGCGGCTCTTGAAGCTGTGCACGCCCTGTACCGAGGACTTCCAGTGCAACGGCGGGGTGTGCCTCACGGTCGAGGGCGAGGGTCAGTGCGGCTTCGCCTGCACCGAGGCCACCGGCTGCCCCGACGGCTTCAACTGCCTGGAGGACCCCAGCTCGGAGCACGCCGGCACCTGGTGCCAGCCCGCGTCGGGGAGCTGCGCCTGCACCGAGCAGACCGCGGGCGGACAGCGGAGCTGCCTCAGCACCAACGAGATCGGCACCTGCTTCGGCATCGAGGTCTGCGACCCGGACATCGGCTGGAACGGCTGCACCGCCCCGGTGCCGGCGGTCGAGGACTGCGACGGCAAGGACAACGACTGCGATGGGCTCATCGACGAGGCGCTGCCGAAGGGTGAGCTGTGCAGCATCACCATCGAGGGCGTGGGGAGCTGTGCCGGCGTGCGCGTCTGCCAGGGCCCGGACGGCTGGATCTGCCAGGGCGCCTCGCCCGAGGCCGAGACCTGCGACTTCCTGGACAACGACTGCGACGGCAAGATCGACGAGGACTTCAAGACCGGCGACGTCTACGTCGGCCCCGAGCACTGCGGCACCTGCAACGCGAGCTGCGCCAACGGGTTCCCCAACGCGCTGACCACCACCTGCGGCCAGCTCGGCGGCAAGCCCCAGTGCCTGGTCGACACCTGCGCGCCCGGCTACGTGAAGGCCAACCCCTTCCAGTGCCTGCAGAACTTCTCGAACGTCTGCCAGCCCTGCGTGACCGACGACAACTGCCCGGGCGAGGGCGACGCAGCGTGCGTGCAGCTCTCGGACGGCAAGTTCTGCGGCCAGGCCTGCGACACCGTGGCCGACTGCCCCTTCAGCTACGACTGCGTCGACGTGGGCGCGACCAGCAAGCAGTGCGTGCCCGCCAGCAACACCTGCACCTGCGACGGGTCCAACACCAACCTCCAGCGAGCCTGCTCGGAGACCTACGTCCCCTCGGACCCGAGCCAGCCGGCCTACACCTGCCAGGGCTTCGAGCCGTGCACGGAGGCGGGCTGGGGCGGCTGCATGCTCCCCGACGAGGAGTGCGACGGCTTCGACAACGACTGCGACGGGTCCGTGGACGAAGGCTTCAAGGAGCCGGGCGGGGCCTACTCCGACGTCGAGCACTGCGGCGACTGCAAGATCTCGTGTCTGGCGCTGGCCGCGCCGAACGCCGCCCCTGCGTGCGACATCACCGGGGCGGTCCCCTCCTGCGCGTACGAGTGCAACCCGGGCTGGTTCGACGTCAACGGGCTGCCGGGCGACGGCTGCGAGTGCCAGCCGGCCGACGGCCCCGACCTCGCCGGGGACGGCATCGACTCCGACTGTGACGGCATCGACGGCGAGCTGGACGCGGCCATCTTCGTGGCCAAGGACGGCGGCGACGACAACCCGGGCACCATCGACGCGCCCATGCTCACGGTGGAGGCCGGCATCGCGCGGGCCTTCGACACGGGCAAGCGCGACGTCTACGTGGCGACCGGCGTCTACTCGGAGAGCGTGCTGCTGCGCGAGGGCGTCGGGGTGTTCGGCGGATACGCCTCGAGCTTCCGCCAACAGAACGTCATCACCTACGAGACGGCGATCATCGGCCAGGACCCCACGCCCGAGCGGCCCGGCGCGGTGAACGCCATCGGGCTGGGCAACGGCGGCGGCGACCCGACGGTGTTCTCGGGCTTCACGGTGTTCGGCGCCAACGCGGCCAACGTACCGGGCGCCAACAGCTACGGCATCTACGTGCGCGACAGCGGCTCGACGCTCTCGGTGAGGCGGTGCCGCGTGTTCGGCGGCGCTGGAGGCGCGGGGACCCAGGGCATGCCCGGCATCGACGGCGCCGACGGCGTCCCCGGCAAGCCGGGCACGGCCGCCTATGACGTCAACAAGTTCAACGGCAAGCAGCGCGTGTGCGAGAGCAGCGACACGATCCAGGGAGGCGCAGGCGGCTCGCTCCAGTGCGCCGATGGCTCCGACCTCTCCGGCGGCGTCGGCGGCATCTCGGTGTGTCCGGAGCGCGGCGTCGAGCCCCCGCCGGACGAGACGGGCGCCGTCGGCAAGGGGCCCGCGGGCGGCGCAGGCGGCACCGCCGGCTGGGACCTCCAGATCGCGTCGAACTCCACCTGCGGCACCTGCAGCGTGCCCCCCAACAACCACGCGATGAGCGCGGGCCTCGGCCAGCCGGGTACGGCCGGAGCGTGGGGCGCCAGCGGACAGGGCTGCGGTGAGGGCGCCGGGACCGATCAGGCCGGTCACTGGGTCGGGCTGGCCGGCACCAGCGGCGCGGCCGCGGCGCACGGCAGCGGCGGCGGCGGCGGCGGCTCCGGCGGCGGCGTGGAGGTCACCGGGCAGCAGTGCACGGCGGCCAACGAGACCGGCGGCGATGACATCGGCGGCTCCGGCGGCGGCGGCGGCTCCGGCGGCTGCGCGGGCACGGGCGGCTCCGGCGGCCAGCCCGGCGGCGGCAGCTTCGGATCTTCGTCACCTACACGGCGACGGCGAGCAGCATCCCGCAGCTCAGCGACAACACGATCCGGCGCGGCACCGGCGGCACCGGCGGCGCCGGCGGCCCGGGCGGCGCCGGCGGCGTGCCCGGCTCAGGAGCGCCCGGCGGCGCCTCGGGCGAGGGCAACGGCGCCACCTTCTGCGCCTTCGGCGGCGCCCCCGGCGGAAACGGCGGCGAGGGCGGCCACGGCGGCGGCGGCGGCGGCGGCTGCGGCGGCGCCAGCTATGGCATCTACGTCAACCTCGCCGGCGGCACCCAGCCCCTGGCGCCCTACTCCGCCCAGAACCAGTTCGTCATGGGCGGCGACGGCGGCGCCGGAGGCCCCGGAGGCGCCTCCCTCGGCAACAGCGGCGGCGCCGGCTCCGCAGGAGCCTCCGCAGCCACCAACTTCTAGCAACGGCAACGGTTCCGGCTCCGCCCGAGGAGCCGGAACCGAGGACCGAGGCCCGAGGCCGAGGCCGAGACCGAGACCGAGACCGAGGCCGTCTCCGAGACCGAGACCGAGGCCGGGACCGTCCCCGAGACCGAGGCCGTCTCCGAGACCGTCTCCGAGACCGAGACCGAGGCCGGGACCGAGGCCGAGACCGAGACCGAGACCGAGGCCGAGCCCGAGCCCGTCCCCGAGACCGGAACCGACGCCGAGGCCGTCTCCGAGCCCGAGCCCGAGCCCGAGCCCGTCCCCGAGACCGGAACCGACGCCGAGGCCGTCTCCGAGCCCGAGCCCGAGCCCGAGCCCGCCCCGAAAACCGAGGCCCGGCCGCAGGCCAAGGCCGAGCCGAACGCTACCCGACCCCGCCCCCGTGTGCGATGGCCGAGGCGGCGAGCGAGGGCGTCGCTGAGGGTGGCGCGCCCGAGCGCAGGCCGAGTCGGGCTTCAGCCCGTCGCAGGCCTGACGCGAGGAAGCGCTGCCCTCAGCGGCGTCCGTAGCCGCCGCCCCGGCCATCGACCCCTATTCCCTGGAGCGGCGGACCATCGACACCTCCAACCTCCGCGACGCGACGTCGCGGCCGGCGGTGTTTCCTTCGCGGATGAGGCGGCCTTCGGGGCCGACGATGAACCAGGCCCTGGCGCGCTCGGGGTCGCGGGTGGCCGGGTCGAGGAGGGTGTAGCGGAGCTGCCCGCCCACGGTGACGCGGCCGTCGATGACGACGAAGTGATCGGTGAGGCCGTCGACGTTGTACCGGGCCTCCTTGTAGCTGGCGCCCACGACGACCGGACGGCCGGCGTCCAGCTCGGCGTCGATGTACCGGATGGCGATGGCCGCCTCCTCGCGGTCGATGTCCACCAGGCGACCGGAGCGATCCTCGGCCAGGCCGACCTGGATGCGCGAGCCGGGGCCGAGCACCGCCGCGCCCTCGCCCTCGCCGTAGAGCCCACGGGCGTCGGCGGCCATGGCCACGGCGGCGCGGAAGCAGGCGCGCGGCCCGGCGCGGAAGCCGTGGCCTCCCTCGAGCTGGCTGTAGAAGGGCACCTGGATCTGCACGTCGCGGTGGCCGCGCCTCGACCCGGCGTCGGTCACCACCAGGGGCGTCGGCGGCGCGTCGAGGAGACCGGAGAGGCCGAGCGCGCGCCGCGTCGGGAACCCGAAGTCACCGGCGGCGAGCTGAGGGACCGTCGCCATCACCAGCGCGAGGCCGGCCAACAGTCGACATGCGTGCTTCAGGGTTCGGCTGAGCACGTGCTGGCTGTCTCCCTCGCCGGGGGCCTCCGAGGGCCGCCGGCGTCCGGCGTTGGAGCGGCGGGCCCTCCGCAGGGCCTCGAGTCGCGCCACCTTAACCAATCGCCCCGCGACGGGGAACCCTCGGGCCCACTATCGCGCTACTCCCCATGATTCCGGACACCTGCGCCGTGCGGCGGCACGATCAGCACCGGCACTGGCGCGCGGGCGATGACCGCCTCGGCGACCGACCCGAGCATCCAGTGGCGGAGACCCCGGCGGGCGTGGGTGCCCATGACGATGCGCAGGATCTCGGGCGGCGCGCCGGCCGAGAGGATGGCCTCGGCGGGTTCGCCGGGTACCACCAGGGTCTCGACGTCCAGGCCGGGGTGGTGGACCAGCACCTGGGCCCGCGCCGCCGCGAGGCTGGCCTCGGCCTCATGGCGGGCGTCGGCCACGTAGTCGTCGAAGGTGAGCGGCGCCGAGGGGCCGTCGGACCAGTCCAGATCCTCCCGCAGCCGGTTGCGGGCCAGGGCGTGCACCACCCGCAGGCCCACCCCGTGGGCTCCAGCGCGCGCGGCCGCCTCCGCGAGCACCGGCTCGGACAGCGCCGTGCCGTCGTGCGCCACCAGCCAGCGCCCGTTCACGGCGCCACCCGCGGCGCCGGCGCCGTCGCCGGTCGCAGATCGAAGCTGGCGATGTGCTGCTCGTCGCGGGCGAAGAGCCGCCCCCCCGAGAGCGACGGCATGGTCCAGCAGCGCTCGCCCAGCAGGCGCCAGCGCCCCAGCTCCCGGTAGGCCTCGGGCGTGGCGTCGGCCACCACCAGCTCGCACTCCTCGCTCAGCGCCCACAGGCGCCCGTCGGCCAGCAGGAGGGTGCCCCGGCCGTAGCCGTCCTTGTCCCACACCACCTCGCCGTCGTTGGCGTCGATGCAGGTCAGCGTCGACTCGCTGAACCCGTAGATGTAGCCGCCCTGCACCACCGAGGTCGTCATCTTGTTGCGCATCGACGGGCTCTTCCAGAGCTGCCGTGCCGCCAGGCGGTCGCCCTCCCGCACCACCTTCAGCATCGCCGCGCCGGTGCCGTAGCCCGAGGACACGAACAGGCGATCCTCGCCGACGAGCTGCGGCGTGGCCGCGTTCACGTCGTGGGCGGTCTTCCACGGGACCTGCCAGAACGCCACACCCGCGTCGGGCGACACGGCCACCACCCGCCGGCCGGTGAAGAACACGATCTGCTCGATGCCCATGGGACGCATGAGCACGGGCGACGAGTAGCCGGCGCGGTCCTCCTCCGCCGACCAGAGCACGCGTCCGTCGGCGCGGTCGAAGGCGGCGAGCCCACGCGCGCCGCTGCCGCCCGCGTCGACGAAGACGCGCCCTCGATGCACCAGCGGCGAGGCGGAGTAACCCCACGTGGGCGCGCTCCCCGAGAGCTGCCGCGGCAGGTCCACCGCCCAGAGGCGACGCCCGGAGGCCAGCTCCAGCGCCACCAGCAGCCCCTCGGCCCCGAGCGCGATGACCCGATCACCGTCGACCGTGGGCGTCGAGCGCGGGCCGTCGCCCCCCATCCGGTCGCCGAAGCGGTCGCCCACCGGGCTGCGCCACAGCTCGCGCCCGGTCTCCGCGTCCATGGCGACCACCAGCTCGTGGTCCGCGTCGGCGGTCATGGTGAACAGCCGCGAACCCACCACGGCGATGCCGGAGAAGCCCGCGCCCAG
The DNA here is from genome assembly GCA_020632695.1 of Deltaproteobacteria bacterium. Lineage (GTDB taxonomy): Bacteria > Myxococcota_A > UBA9042 > PHBI01 > JACKFB01 > JACKFB01. The sequence continues at coordinate 8,658 of JACKFB010000020.1, read as the reverse complement.
CGGACGCTTCCACAGCCGCGGGGGGCCCTCGGTGGGGAAGCCGCGACGCAGGCCCGTCTCGGTGGAGACCCCGTTGCGCTCGGGGCCGAGCCACTGCGGCCAGTCGGCCGCGTGCGCGCCCGAGATCGCGACCAGCGCGCCGCAGAGTCCGCCGAGTGCCAACAGGATTCGGATACGTGCGCGGGTCATCAGTGGCTCGTGGGCACGCAGGCTGGCGAGGGAGAGGGGAACAGCGAGGATGGTCGCGCGTCGGCGAAGACGGCGTCAACGCCCGGGCCGATCCGACCCCTGCCCCACACCTGCCCCGCCGCGACGCTGGACGCGCGCTCGAGGGTCAGGCGGCGGGGCCGGTCTCCTCGATGAAGCGCTCCTCCAGGCTCTTGCCGAGCTGCAGCTCGACGAAGGGGATCCGGGCCTCCACCAGGTGGGCCACCAGATCGCGGCAGGCCTCGTCGGGGCGCTGGCGCGTGGGATCGAAGTGCACGCGCAGCCGCTCCGCCGACGGGTCCCAGCGCACGTCGGTCACCAGCTCCAGCCGCCGTATGGACTGGATCTGTGCCTGGTCGGGCGGCAAGGCGAGCCGCAGCCCGATCTCGGCCGCCGCGCCCACCAGCTCGACCACCGAGTCGTGCCGGACGATGCGCCCGCGATGCAGGATCGCCACCTCGTGGCAGAGGTCCTCGATCTCGCCGAGGTTGTGGCTGGAGACGATGATCGTCCGCCCCTCGCGCAGCACGCGCAGCACCGTCTTCAGCTCCCGGGCGGCGTGGGGATCGAGGCCGGCGGTGGGCTCGTCCAGGATGACGAGGCGCGGATCGCCGAGGATCGCCTGGGCGATGGCGACCCGCTTGGCCATGCCGTGCGACAGCGCCCGGGGCCGGCTCGACCACGAGGCGGCCAGCCCGACCCGCTCCATCGCCGCGCGCGCGTCGGCCTCGGCCGCGGCCCGCGACATGCCGGCCAGCTCGGCGTAGTGGGTGAGCTGGCGGCCCACCGGCATGTGGGCTCGGAAGGTGGCGTCCTGGGGCAGCAGGCCCACGGTCCCCGGTGGCGGCGGGTGCGCGGTGTCCACCGGGCGCCCGGCCAGCCGCACCGTGCCGGCGTCGGGGCGCAAGAAGCCGCACAGCACCGAGAAGAGGGTGGTCTTGCCGGCGCCGTTGGGTCCGACCAGGCCAAGGATGCGACCGGGGCGCAGCGTCAGGTCCACCCCGCCGAGGGCCTCCAGGGAGCCGAAGCGCTTGACCACTCCGCTCAGCTCGACGATGGGCTCGTCGGCGCTCACAGGTCCCGCCGGCGGAAGCGCACGAAGCCCAGCGCCAGGGCCGCGGCGGCGTAGATCGCCTGGAAGGCCAGGGTCGGAGCCATGTCCGACGCGCGGTCGGCGAGGACCCGGTACTTGCCGGCGGTCGGGAAGCCGTAGTCGAGGAACTGGAAGTCGGGGCCGGCCGCGGCCACCGCGATGGCCAGCGCCACCCAGAGGAGCAGCGCCAGCATCAGGGCGCGGGTGGCCTGGGCCGACAGGGCGTCGAGGGCAGCCATCAGCGCCACGCAAGGCGCCGCCAGGAGGAGCACCGTGACGTAGCCGCGGAACAGATAGAGGAAGCCCTCGGTGCCGCCGACCCGGGCAGGCGAGATGGCGATGACCACGGCGGCGACCGCCACCGCCTGGGCGATGGCGAAGGCCGCCAGGCTGCCGGCGAAGCGGCCGAGATAGAGCGAGAGGCGATCGGTGCGCAAGAGCAGGAAGCGCAGGTGCCGCGTGCGGATGTCGGTGGCGGTCTGGTCGCTCGAGAGCAGGATGGCCAGAAGCGGCGTCAGCATGACGGAGAGCGCGAAGATGGCGACCAGCAGCGGCGGGTGGTCGCGCAGCAGGCCCGAGAGCGCGTCGTCCTTCAGGCCGGCGGCCTGGGCGACGAAGCGCGAGACCGCCGCGGCGAACTCGCTGTCCTGGCCGAGGTTGGCCACCGGGAAGGTCTCCGCGATCCGTCGCAGCGACCAGGCCGCCCAGCCGTAGAGCGTCACGAAGAGCAGCAGCACGGCCGCCCCGTGCGGGCTGCGGACCAGCCGCTCGACCTCGTAGCTGGCGACGACGCGGAGGGCGCGGGTGCTCATGGGGGATCTCATAACACGAAGCGATCCGGTGCGCAGCGCCTGCTGGCGGCCGCGGATCTCGGCCTGGTCCCGCCCGCGCGCACCGCGTCGCACCCATGCGCCGAGCGCTGGCGCGCGTTGGCCTCCGCGTCACAAAGTCATCGTTCGAATTGCAACGCGGGACTTGTCCTCCGATCCGGCCTCGCCTATCCACGCTGCGGCGGGCGGGTGCCCGCCGACGACGCGAGAAGTTGAAACCGAAGGCACCGCACCGGGTCCCCGCAGCCGCGGACCGAGGTGGCGCGACCGCACCGCAGCGACGAGCTCGTCGCCGCTCACAGCGGTCGAGGCGCCCGGCCCGCTTCGCCGAGGCCCTGCCCCTTCCATCGCCCCGAGGACGTCCCATGACCAAGAAAGAGCTCGCCGACAAGCTCGCCAAGAAGTCCGACATCTCCAAGGCGAAGGCCCTGGAGCTCGTCAACGCGATCTTCGACAGCCGCTCCGGCCACGGCATCATCGCCACCGCGCTCGACGCCGGTGAGAAGGTCCAGCTCGCCGGCTTCGGCACCTTCGCCACCAAGAGCCGCAGCGCCCGCAAGGGCCGCAACCCGGCCACCGGCGCGGAGATCACCATCGGGGCGCGCACCTACCCGGTGTTCCGGCCGGCGAAGGGCCTCAAGGAGCGCGTGGTCCGCTGAGCGGCACGCCGGACGCGGGTGTCGGGCGCCGGGATCGCGGGCGCCCGGCGCTCGCGATCCCGGCGCCGTGCCCGGGTCAGCCCTCGGGGCCGGCCAGCAGGTTCAGCTCGAGCGCGACGCCGTGGGAGGTGTAGCCCGGCGCCAGGTCCGCCTGCCAGGCCACCCGGGCGCGGAGCCGCTCGCCGGCTCGGAAGCCCAGGCCCACCGTGGGAGTGAACCACCGGGGGACCGCTGCGTCGTCCACGGCCAGGCGCGTCGTGCCCACGCCCGCGTCGAGCACCACCGCGCGGTGGACGCGCCAGGCGGCGCCGACGGAGTGGGCGACCACCAGGCGCCGGACGCGCGTGTCGAAGTCGTAGCCGCGCACCTGGGTCAGCGGCACGCCGCCGTAGAAGGCAAGCTCGGTGGCGTAGCCCAGCTCGACGCTGCGCACGCGCAGGCCGAGGCGCTGGACCACGCCGCCCCCCACCAGCAGACCGCCCGCGGCGGCGTCGATGGACAGGCCGAAGCCCGCCTGCAGGAAGGGCGTGAGGGTCCAGCGCCAGGGACTCCCCGCCGGGTGGGCCACGGGGACCAGCGGGACGGCCAGCTCACCGCCCACGTCGTAGAAGCGGGCGCCTGCGGCGTGGCGGAGCTGCCCGGTGAAGGCGACCGAGAGGCCGACGCGGTCGCTGAAGTGGCCCCCCAGGGTCAGGGTCCCGCCGCTGGCCCGAAGGCCGTCGAGCCCTTCGGTGCGCAGGTGCTGGTCCCAGGCGTCGAGCCGCAGCGCGAAGGCCCGCCAGTCGGCCACCTCCAGCGAGGTCGCGGTGCGCGGACCCGGTGGCGCGGCGGCGGACGGCGGCGACAGCCCAGCGCCACCGATGCTGGGGTCGCTGCCGTAGCGCAGCATCGCGCCGCGCGCCAGGAGCGCCGCGGTGGAGCGCGGGTTGCCGTCGAGCAGCGCCACCCGGCTGCGGGCGTTCACCGCGGCCTGGAAGCGGCTCAGCTCCGCCGAGCCCGACTCGGTCAGCCAGGTCTGCACCTGGGCCGCCACGTCGTCTGCGTCGGTGCCGGTGAAGGTCCTGGCGTACCCGGTCGACGGGATGGTCACGGTCACCGATCGCCCGGAGCCCGACGAGCTGACGAGGATCGCGTCCTCGATCCCGAGATAGGAGAGCGAGGCCGAGTACGAGCTGCGCCCGCCCACCGAAGCGAAGTCGCCGTCGCCGGCCAGGAGCGAGTCCACCAGCGCGGTGAGGCTCTGGCCGCCGGCGCTGGGCCCGTTGGCCACGTTGACCTCGAAGGGCTCGGCCGCGCGCGCCATGGCGGCGGTCGCGAGCAACCCCGCGGCGACGAGGCAGGTGAGCGGGCGGAGCATGGGCGACCCTCCTTCGAGCAGCGAGCGACATCTCCTTGGTTGTCCCCCCGGCGGCCCCTTGATCGAGGCGCGGGCCGATTCGGGGGCAGCGCGACCCGGCATCCCCGCGCTGGGTCGACGCGCGCGGCCCCCGGCGCGACGCGTCGTCCGACCAGCGGCGCGACGCGTCGTCCGACCAGCGGCGCGGCGCTCCGTCCTTGACGAGCCACCGCTCGCCCAGGCAGTTGTCGCGGCAGCAACCACGGCAGGGAGCACCGTTCATGGCTCTGGATCCCGGCTGGCGTTCGCGCGCCCGGTCACCCGCTGATGTCGTCGCCCGCGTGGCGAGCGGCCACCGCATCTTCGTCCACGGCGCCGCCGCGACGCCCACGCCCCTGCTCGAGGCCCTGGCCGCCCGCGCCGACCTCGAGCGGGTGGCGCTCTACCACCTCCACCTCTCGGGCCCCTTCCCTCTCGCCGAGCCCGAGCACCGAGGCCGCATCACCTCGTACTCCCTCTTCACCGGCCCCGGCCTGCGCGAGCCGGTCGCCCGCGGACACGCCGACTTCATCCCGGTCTTCCTCTCCGACATCCCCGCCCTCTTCACCAGCCGCCGCATCCCGCTGGACGTCGCGCTGCTCCAGCTCTCGCCGCCCGATCGCCACGGCCTCTGCACCCTGGGCCCCAGCGTCGACGCCGCCCTCGCCGCCTCCCGCTCGGCCCCCATCGTGCTGGCGGAGATCAACACCCGCATGCCGCGCACCCACGGGCACACCACCGTCCCGCTCTCTCGGGTGACCGCGTTCACCCTCACCGACCGCCCGCTCCACGAGATGCGCCGCCCGGCGCTCTCCGATGTGCACCGCCGCATCGGCGCCCAGGTCGCCGCCCTGGTCCCCAACGGCGCCACCCTCCAGATGGGGATCGGCGGCATCCCGGACGCGGTCCTCGAGGGCCTCCACGACCACACCGACCTCGGCGTCCACACGGAGATGTTCTCCGACGGCCTCATCGAGCTGATGGAGGCGGGCGTGGTCAACAACACCCTGAAGCGGGTGCACTGCGGCCGCACCGTCACCTCCTTCGTGGCCGGCAGCCGCCGCCTCTTCGACTTCGTCGACGACAACCCGGCGGTCGAGTTCCACCCCTGCGACCGCACCAACGACACGGCGCTCATCCGCAAGAACCAGCGCGTCGTGGCCATCAACAGCGCGCTCTCGGTGGATCTCACCGGCCAGGTCTGCGCCGACTCGATCGGGCACCGCATCTTCTCCGGCATCGGCGGCCAGATGGACTTCATCCGCGGCGCCGCGCTCTCCGAGGGCGGCCTGCCCATCATCGCCCTGCCCGCCACGGCGAGCGGTGGAACGGTCTCGCGGATCACCGCCGAGCTCGCGCCCGGCTCCGGGGTGGTGACCACGCGCGGCCACGTCCACTGGGTCGTGACCGAGCACGGCGCCGTCGATCTGCACGGCAAGTCGCTGCGAGCGCGTGGTGAGGCGCTCATCTCCATCGCCGCGCCCGAGTTCCGCGCCGAGCTGGCCCGGGATCTCGCCCGCCTGCGGCACTTCGACCTGGGCGCCTGACCCGCGCGCCGCCCCCCGGGGTGTCGCACGCGCCGGAAGACCGCTTGATGCGGCCCACCGCGGAGCGCACCATCGGGCCATGAGATTCGCAACATCCGCCCTGGCTGCGCTCGCGCTTTGCGGGCTGGGCCTGCTGGGCTGCTCCGACACCTCCTCAGAGGGCGTCGCGGACACCGGCACCGGCGAGCCCGACTCCGCGCTCGCCGACGCCAGCTTCGCCACCCCCGACGCCGCCGCCGGGCCCGACGGCGATATCGCGCCCGATCCCGGTCCCGGCGACCTCCCGGGCCCCGACGGCGCAGACGCGTCCTCGCCAGCGGACGCGCCGGACGCCGCGGCGCCCGACGTCGCCGACGCCGACGCGCCGAGCCCCGACGTCAGCCCACCGGATCCCGGCGCGCCCGAGCTGGCCGTCGACCCGACGCAATCCACCTTCCCCTACATCGCTCCCCAGGCGGCGACCCTCATCAAGCAGTTCACGCTCTACAACACCGGCGACGCCCCGCTTCACATCACGGGGCTGTCCACCGTCGGCTCGGCCGACTTCTCGCTGGCCCTGCTGCCGCCGCTGCCGAAGGTCCTGGCGCCGCAGAAGCAGACCATCGTCCGGGTCGCCTTCAACGAGGGCGACGGGGCCGACGGCGCCCTGCGCATCGAGTCCAACGACCCGCAGCGTCCCGTGCTCGAGGTGCCGCTCAGCAGCTACGTCAAGGGCACCATCGACACCCCGCAGCCCTGCGCGCAGCTCCAGCCCTCGGCGCTGAACTTCGGGCAGGTGGCCCGCGGGAAGGTCGCCACCCTGCAGACCACGCTGACGAACTGCTCGACCAGCACGGCGCTCACGCTGACCCAGGTCACCCGCTCCTCCTTCCTCTTCTTCCCGCTCTCGTCGGAGTTCCAGATCACCAACCTGCCCGGGCTACCGCACGCCATCGCTCCGGGCCAGTCGGTGGTCCTCGACGTCGCCTACGCTCCGCTGCTGGCCGGCCCGGACTCGGGCTACTTCCTGCTGCACACCGACGACCCCAAGGAGCCCCAGCTCCAGCTCGACGTCTCGGGCCTCGGCGTCGCCCCGCCGCTGACCGAGATCGGGCTGCACATCAACCTGAACTGGGACACCGACGCCACCGACGTCGACATGCACCTGCTCTGGCCGGGCGGCTCGCTCTGGGATTGCCAGACCGACTGCTACTTCGGCAACCCGCAGCCGGACTGGGGCACCAAGGGCGACATCCTCGACGATCCCTTCCTGGACGTGGACGACGTGGACGGCTTCGGCCCGGAGAACATCAACATCTCGGAGCCGAAGCCCGGCACCTACAAGTTCATCATCCACTACTACGACGACACCTGGGACGGCTCCTTCCCGCAGGCCTCCAACGCGACCGTCCAGCTCCTCAGCTACGGCACCCTCGTCCAGAGCTGGGGCCCCACGCACCTGGACCACATCAACCGCACCTGGGACGTGTTCACGGTGGAGTGGCCGTCGCTGAAGGTGACCACGCTGGGGGCGATGTACAGCAACGCCGGCGGCGGGTTCTGCTTCCCCTGACGGTGGGGCCGGCTACCGAATGACCCGCGTGTGCCCTTGCGCGAGGCGAGGTGCTCGCGCGAGGGTGGGCCATTCCCCACGAGGGCAACACCACCCCGTCTCCCCAGGAGCGATCGATGAAGTCCGTCCGCCTGCTCAGCCTGAGCGCCCTGCTGCTGACCCTCGCGGCCAGCGGCTGCAAGAAGACCCCCGAAGCGCCGTCCGAACCCGACAAGGTCGTGACCCAGGGCGTCGAGGCCATCAAGGCCAACAAGCCCGCCAACGTCTACGCGATGCTCCCGGCCAGCTACCAGGCCGACGTCCAGGTGCTGGTCACCGACGCCACCTCGAAGGTCGACCCGGAGCTCTTCGAGCTGGTGGTGAAGATCATCGACAAGACCGTGGCCATCCTCGACAAGCACGGCGAAGCGCTGGCCCAGAACGAGATGGTGAAGGCGCTGCCGGTGGACTTCAAGGAGGTCGTGGCGCTGGTCAAGGAGTTCCACGGGATCCTGAAGGACTCCGGGCTCACCAGCTACGACAAGCTGAAGGGGCTGCAGCTCGCCGAGTTCCTCAGCGACCACGGCGAGAAGTTCATGGCCTTCAGCACCAAGGTCGCCAAGAAGTTCGGCGGCGAGGACTACGCCGGCGGCATGAAGCGGCTGGACAGCGTCACCGCGAAGACCCTCAGCACCGAGGGCGACAAGGCGGAGGTCGAGATCACCGCCGACGGGAAGACCGAGAAGAGCACCTTCGTGAAGGTCGAGGGCAAGTGGATCCCCGAGGAGATGTCCAAGGGGTGGAAGCCCATGATCGCCAGCGCGAAGACCGGCGTCGCCTCGGGGATGGAGCAGGTCTCGAAGAACAAGGAGCAGGCGAAGAAGACCCTCGAGCAGGTCCTCGCCGCCCTCGACGAGGTCGAGAAGGACGGCAAGCTCGACCCGCTCATGAAGATGGGCAGCATGCTGAAGTAAGGAGGCGACGGCTCCGGGACCCGACCAGCGGGCCCCGGAGCCCCGGGTCGAGCGGCGCCGCGGGAGGCGCCTTTACTCACGGGGCGGCGCCTCGCATCATCGCGGAGTCCCCCGCTTCCGCAGCAGGCAGGCCGGCCGACCACCGTGCAGACCCCGACCCTCCGAGCACTCGCCTGCGCCGCCGCGCTGATGCTGGCGCAGGCGTGCGAGACGCCGCGCGTGGGAGGCGACGCGGGGGCGGAGGGCGAGACGGGGGCGGAGGGCGAGGCCGGGGCGGAGGCGGAGGCCGGGGCGGAGGCGGAGGCCGGGGCCGGGGCCGGGGCCGAGACCGAGGCCGGGGCCGAGACCGAGGCCGAGACCGAGACCGAGACCGAGACCGAGGCCGGGGCCGAGACCGAGACCGAGACCGAGACCGAGACCGAGACCGTCGCCGAGACCGAGA
>JACKFB010000002.1 GCA_020632695.1 Deltaproteobacteria bacterium | reverse complement strand
GTGCTCTACCTCTCGAAGGGGCTCGAGGAGCTGAAGCTGAAGCCGCTGGGCAAGGTGCTGGCCGTGGCCTTCGCCATCCTGTGCATCGGCGGCTCCTTCGGGGGCGGCAACACCTTCCAGGTCAAGCAGAGCCTGGAGCAGATCAAGCTGGTCGTCCCGGCCCTCGAGGGCAACGGTTGGATCTACGGCCTGGTCATGACCCTGCTCGTGGGCATCGTCATCATCGGGGGCATCCGCCGCATCGCCTCGGTCGCCGACAAGGTCGTCCCCTTCATGTGCGGCGTGTACGTGCTGGCCTGCCTCTACATCCTCATCGCCGACGCGGCCGCCGTCCCCCACGCGATCTCGCTCATCTTCAGCGAGGCCTTCACGCCCGACGCGGCCTTCGGCGGCTTCGTCGGCGTGCTGGTCACCGGCTTCAAACGCGCGGCCTTCTCCAACGAGGCAGGCATCGGCTCGGCCGCCATCGCCCACTCCGCCGCCAAGGTGAAGTACCCGGTCGAGGAGGGCATCGTCGCCCTGCTCGAGCCCTTCATCGACACGGTGGTCGTCTGCACGATGACCGCGCTGGTCATCGTGGTGACCGGCGCCTACGCCGACCCGGTCAACGCCGAGCTGATCCGCACCAACAACGGCGCCGCCCTCACCTCCCAGGCCTTCGGCAGCGTGTTGACCTGGTTCCCCTACCTGCTCTCGGTCGCCGTGTTCCTCTTCGCCTACTCGACGATGATCTCCTGGTCCTACTACGGCGAGCGCTGCTGGGTCTGGCTCTTCGGCGACGGCTCCACCATGGCCTACCGCGTCGTGTTCCTGATCTTCGTGTTCCTGGGCTCCCAGATCACGGCGACCAACATCCTCGACTTCAGCGACCTGATGATCCTGGGCATGGGCTTCCCCAACATCCTCGGGGTGGTCCTGCTCTCCGGGAAGGTGCGGCGGGCCCTCGACGAGTACACCGGGCGGCTGCGCTCGGGTGAGATCCGCGCCCACGAGTGACGGCCGCGCGCGGTCTCCCACGACGGCGGCGCCGCGTCAGAGGGTGTCGCCAGATCCGGCCCGATCGGCGGCGCCAGCGACGGCTTCTCGAGGCCCCGAGCGCGGAGGGCGGTCGCGACGAGCCGCCGAGGCGGTCGCGCTCCTGCGAGGTCACGAGCCAGCCAGCCGACGGGACAGCGCAGGACGCGGGGACACCGCCTCAGCCGCTCAGCGCGTCCGCGCCTTCTCCAGCACCGGTTCCAGCGTCTCGGTCTGCCCGTCGCGGATCACCACGTAGCGCGACCAGTCGTCGTAGCCGGGCTTCTCGAAGCGCACCAGCACGCGCCCGGTCTCGAGCGCCAGCGGGGCCGTCAGCGGCGTGCGCCCCGCCGGCCGGTCGTCCACGTACACGGCCACCCCGTCCGGGGGCGTGGTCCGCACCACCAGCGCCCCCCAGGTGCGCCGCCTGACCATCGTGGCCGAGACGGTGCGCGCCTCCTTGCCGACCTCGACGGCGCTCCGCCACGGCTCGTAGCCCTCGGCGCTCGCTTCGACCGTGTACTTCCCGGGGACCAGCGACACGGGCTCGCCGCCCGTGAGCCCGAGCGGCGTGTGGTCCACCCGCAGCTCGACGCCGGCCGGCTCGACCGCGAAGCGCACCGGCACCGGCGCCAGGCCCGCCGCCACCAGCTTGCGCCGCGCCACGTCCACCTTCTTCGCGAAGGCCTCGGACTCCGGCCCCTTCGGCTCCCGCACCAGGAAGCCCCGGCCGTACAGGAACACCCGGCGCCAGTCGCCCAGCGCCTCGCTGGCCGTGGTCAGGTTGTAGAAGACGTCGCTGCGATCCCCCATCGTCGGCAGCGCGCGCTCGAACCACATCAGCGCCTTCGACCAGCCACCCGCCCGCGCGAAGCGCACCCCCCGCTCCATCGCCCGTGGCCCGGGGTCCACCCCGCCCGCGGCCGGCTCCTCTCCGCCCGGCGCCCGCTCGGGCTCGGCCGCCGCCGCCCCGCGTCCCGCGGCCACCGCCAGCAGCAGCGCGAGCCCGCAGAGCCCCAAGCGCCGTCGCGCGCCGCGGGCCCGCTCGCCGCGGCCGGAGTTCACTTCGCCTTCCCGGTCCGGAACACGGCGAAGCTGTGCCGGGTGACGTCCTCGTCGCCCTCCCGCGCCACCACGACCAGCTCGTTTCGGCCCGGCTCCAGCGGGATGGAGGTGGCGAAGTCCATCGCGTCCCGCGGTCCCTCCGCGCCTCCGCCCGCCTTGAAGAAGACCTTGTCGTTGCCGCGATAGACGTACACGTAGCGCCGCCCGGGTCCCTCGCCGGCGAAGCGCGCCGTGCCGGCCAGGTCCAGCGAGGCGTCGGAGGTGACCAGGGTCCGGTGGGCGTTCGGGATCCCCAGCGCCGGCGGCTCGTGCCGAGGCACCACCTGCACGCCCGCGTACCGCGCAGCCACCCCCTCGCGCCGCGTCAGGCTCGACAGCGGCACCCACCCTGTGGCCTCGTCGCCGTCGTTCGCCTCGAGCGCCACCCCGGCCCAGTCCCCGGCCACCGTCACCACCGGCAGGACCGCGCCCGCGCTCACCTGGGCGACCACGTCGGTCTCCCGGTGCGCGCCGGCGTGCGCCGCCACCGGACCCGCGGCCACCTCACCGAGCCACCGCGACTTCACGCCCGGCGGGAACTCCTGCGGGAACACGGGCAGGCTCAGGCTGTCCTCGGTCCACTCGCGCAGGCCCTGATCCACGATGCGTAGCAACAACTGCACGTCCTGCGACTTCAGCGTGGGCTTCACCGAGAGCCGGAACCGCGTCCGCGCCGACGCGCCCGCCGCCAGCTTGCCCACCCGCTCGCGCCCGCGCTCGATGAACACGGCCTCGCCCGACTCGTTCTTCACCGTCAGCAGCACGTCGTCGGCGTCGCCCTCGCCCACGTTGGTCACGTCGACCACCAGGTCGAAGCGCTCGCCGCGCTGCACCAGGCCGTCGCCCGAGCCCTGAGCGTCCACCACCCGCGCGCTGTACGAGAAGCGCGGCTCGGGCTGCGAGTCCATCTCGACCATGAGCCGCGCCTGGTCGTCAGCGTCCTCGCCCAGGCTGCGGTCATCGCTGAAGAGCTCCAGCCGCACCGCGTCGCCCTGCGCCGCCAGGCTGCGCGGCAGCGCGATCTCCGTGCTCCAGGTCGCCTGCGCCCCCGGCTCGATGCGGCCGAACACCAGCTCGCGCCCGGCGATGGGTCCGATGCCTGAGTGCAGCACCCCGTGGATGCGCGATGCGGGCGTGCGCCCCTCGTTGCGCACCGTGGCGCGGATGGTCACCGTGTCGCCGGCCCGGATGCGCGCCCCGGCCGGCCGCCCCTCCGGCGGCACCAGCGTCAGCTCGGCCCGCAGCTTCGGCGTCCCCTTGCCCGTCGCGCGCTGCCAGTCGACCCCGAGCGCCCCCAGCGCCGTGACCACCCGCTGGTCCTCGGCCGCCTGCCGCGCGTCCAGGAAACCCTTGGCCTGCACCAGCGCCTGCCGCCTCCCCACCGCCGGCGCCGCCACCAGCAGGTCGCGCGCGAGCATCGTCAACGTGTCGTGGCTCGGCGCGTCGTCCTCCTCGCCGCCGCGCGCCTCGGCCTCGGCCTCGGTCTGCAGCAGCTCCAGCCTCACCGAGGGCTTCACGTCGGTGATCTTCTTCGACTCCAGGTGGCTGTCCAGGCCTGCCTCGCCGCGCAGGTCCTGCTCATCGGCGTGCAGGTTGAGGTGACCCGCGTCGACGCTCAGCGCGTCGATCTCCACGTCGGGCACGATCCCCACCGACTGTATCGAGATGTCCCCCGGCGTGAGGTACTGCGCGATGGTCAGCTTCAGCGCCGCGTCGTCGAGCTGGTAGACCACCTGGACCGAGCCCTTGCCGAAGCTGGTGGTCCCGATGATCAGCGCCCGCTCGTCGTGCTTGAGCGCCCCGGCGACGATCTCCGACGCCGACGCCGAGCCGCGGTTCACCAGCACCACCATCGGGACGTCGTCGAGGGTGCCCGCCCGGGTGGCGTGCCGCTCCTCGCGTTCCTTGCCGCGCTCGCGCACCGTGGTGACCAGCGTCCCGTCGCTGATGAAGCGGTCGCTCACCCGGATCGCCTGGTCCAGCAGGCCGCCAGGGTTGTCGCGCAGATCCAGCACCAGCCCGTTCAGCTTGCGCCCGCCCGCCATGAGTTTCGTCAGCGCCTCCTCCAGGTCGTCGGCGGTGTTGCCCTGGAAGTTGCGGATCTTCACGTACCCGATGCCCTGGCCCAGGTCGTCGTGCACCACCGAGCGTAGCCGGATCTCCTCGCGCGTCAGCGTGTAGGGCTTCGCCTCGGTCCAGCCCTTGCGCTTGATCCACACGGCGATCGACGTCCCCGGCTCGCCGCGCAGCCGGTTCACCGCCTCGCCCAGGGCCATGTTGATCGTCGACTCCTCGCCGATCCGCGCGATCTGGTCGCCGCTGAGCAGCCCCGCCCGCGCCGCCGGCGTGCCGTCCATCACGCTCATCACCGTCAGCAGCCCCTCGCGCACCGACACCACGATGCCCAGGCCGCCGAAGCGGCCCTGGGTGCCGAGCTGCATCTCCCGGTACGCTTGCGGCGTGATCAGCACGCTGTGCGGGTCCAGGGTCGAGAGCAGCCCGTTGGTGGCGGTGTATTCGATGTCCTCCAGATCGGCGGTCACCGGCAGGTTCCGCTCGAGGAAGTCGAAGACGTCCATGAGCTTCCAGTTGAGCTCGTAGAGGTCGCCCACCCGATCGAGCGCGAACTCGCGGGTCGCCTCGGCCACCGACACCTCGAGGCGCTTGGGGCGGCCGCGCCCGTCGCGGTCCACGACCACCCGCACCTCGGGCACCTTGGTCTGCACCGCCTGCAGCGCCGCCGTGGCCATCTGGCGCGGGTCGACGCGATCGGGGTCGACGTAGTGGCTGCGGATGTGACCGACCACGCGCATCAGCATCCGCGCCTTGGACAGGTCGTAGACCCCGGCGCGGTCGGTCTTCGCCATCGCCGAGGGCGTGTCGAGGTGCCGCCCGCGGTCCTCGAAGTCATACGAGAGCACCAGCACCGCACCCAGCAGGAAGCAGGCGGCGCCCAGCAGATGGCGGCGGGGGTCGATCATCACCGGCGTACACCTCGAGCGCGTGCTGCGCGTCCGCCCGTTGGAACGCGCGTTGGGGCCGAGACCGCAGCGTAGCCCGCTGCCGCCGCCCGATCCAGCGACGGCCCGGAGGCCGACGCGAGGCCGAGCTGAACGTATGTACAGAGAAGGCGCGTGCTGTATTCCCCGGGGCGGCCCTGATACCGTCCGAGCCATGGCAAGAGCGGTCCCTGCGGCGGTCGAGCCCTACAGCGCCGACGTCGACTACATCTCCGACGCGCTGGAGGTCTTGCGGCTGCGCTGCCGGCGCGTGCTGGCCGAGCGTGAGGTGGCCGGGCTGGTGCCCCGGGACCCGATCGCGACGATGACCGGCTCGGAGCCCGACCCCGAGGCGCTGTCCGCGGCCGAGACCCAGGCGCGGGCGCGGCTGGCGGCGCGGCTCGAGGCGACGGCCGAGCCGCCGGCGGCGCTGCGTCTGCAGGCCTCGTTCCAGCTCGACCCCTTCGAGCTGGACGTGCTGATGCTGGCGCTGGCGCCGGCCATCGACGGCAGCTTCAACGGGCTCTACGGGCGCCTGAAGGGGCTGGGCTACCGGGCCCACCTGGACGTCGACGTGGCGCTGGCCGTGCTGGCCGGGGATTTCCGCGATCGCATCGGGCGGCGCGAGGCCTTCGGCCCGGGCGGGCGGCTCCTGCGCCACAACCTGCTGCTGGTCGGGCGCGGTGGCGTCGACTCGGGCGACGACTTCCTGAACCTGGAGCTGCGCCTGCCGGCGCGGCTGGTGGCCCTGCTCATGGGCATCGAGGGCGAGGATCCGGCGCTGCGGGCCTTCTCGCGGGTCATCGAGCCCACGGAGACCCTGGATCAGGTGGTGCTCCCGCCGGCCGAGAAGGCCGCCATCGTGCGTCTCATCGGCCAGCACCAGGGCTACCGCGCCGCGCTCCGGGACTGGGGGCTCGAGGCGGCCGTGGCCTATGGTCGCGGCATCGTCATGCTCTTCTCCGGCCCGCCCGGCACCGGAAAGACCCTGACGGCTCGGGCGGTCGCCAACCACCTCGGCCGACGCCTCATCAGCGTCGACGCCTCGCGCCTGGCCGACCAGCAGCGCTCCTGGGAGGCGAACCTCGACAACCTGCTGCGCGAGGCGCGGCTGCAGGACGCGGTCCTCTTCTTCGACGAGTGCGAGGCGCTCTTTGCCGGCAGCCAGCGCGGCACCGGGCACCTCTCGGCGCTGCTCGCCGCCCTCGAGCAGTTCGAGGGCGTGGTCATCCTGGCCACCAACGCGCCGCAGGCCCTGGATCCGGCGCTGGACCGGCGGATCCTCTACCGCGTCGATTTCGAGACCCCCTCGCCGAGCCTGCGGGAGGCCATCTGGCAGGTGCACCTGCCGCCCGCGCTGCCGCTGGCCGCCGACGTGGACGTGCCCTATCTGGCGCGCCGCTTCGAGTTCACCGGCGGCTACATCAAGAACGCCGTGCTGCTGGCCGCCAGCGCGACGGCGTCGCGGGTGGCCGAGGGCAGCGGGCCGGCGGAGGTGCGGCAGGCCGATCTGCTGGAGGGCGCCTGGACCCAGCTCCGCCATCGCCTCAACCA
The DNA here is from genome assembly GCA_020632695.1 of Deltaproteobacteria bacterium. GTDB lineage: Bacteria > Myxococcota_A > UBA9042 > PHBI01 > JACKFB01 > JACKFB01. The sequence continues at coordinate 473,027 of JACKFB010000002.1, read as the reverse complement.
GTACGCCGACCGCGACGTCGCCGACCTGCGCCTGGACGACCTGATCCTGCCCGAGGAGACCAAGGGCCAGATCCGCGAGATCATCGAGGCGGTCGCGGCCCAGCAGATCGTGTTCCGCGAGTGGGGCTTCGGGAAGAAGTTCAACAAGGGGCGGGGCCTCTCGGCGCTCTTCGACGGCGACCCGGGCACCGGGAAGACGCTGGCCGCGGAGATCATCGCGGCCGAGCTGGGCCTCGGCCTCTACCGGGTCAACGTCGCCAACGTGATGTCCAAGTACATCGGCGAGACCGAGAAGAACCTGTCGCGGGTGTTCGGGGAGGCGCGCTCGGCCCACGCCGTGCTGCTCTTCGACGAGGCCGACTCGCTCTTCTCCAAGCGCGTCGAGGTCAAGCAGGCCAACGACCGCTTCGCCAACATGGAGGTCAACACCCTGCTGCAGCTCATCGAGCGCTACGACGGGCTGGTGATGCTGACCACCAACCTCAAGACCTCGCTGGACTCGGCGCTGGAGCGGCGCCTCTCCTTCAAGATCGCCTTCCCCTTCCCCGACGCGGAGACCCGCGCGACCATCTGGCGCCACCTGCTGCCCGAGAGCGCGCCGCTCGGCGACGACCTGGACTACGACCTGCTGGGCGACTGCTACGAGCTGTCGGGCGGCTCGATCAAGAACGCCGTGCTGAGGGCCGCCTACCGCGCCGCCGCCACCCGCCAGCAGATCTCCATGGCGCTGCTGGACGACGCCGCGCGCCGCGAGTGTCAGGCGGCCGGGAAGCTCTATCGCGTAGCCACACGCGATGACTGGTAGTCGCGCGGTCGGTACCTCCGCCGGCGGCCGCGCGGTCGGCTGTGCGCTCTCCCTCGCCCTGCTCATCGGCCTCGCCACGATCGCTCGCGCGCACGACGCGGGAGGGCTCCCCGAAGGCGAGACCGCCGCGCCGGAGCTGTCCCGGCTGCCCGAGCTGGATCACTTCGAGCCCGCCGAGTATCCGCCGGGCGCCCTCGCGGCCGGCCGCGAGGGGAGCGTGGTGCTCCAGGTCGACATCGCCGCCGACGGGAGCGTCCTGGACGCCCAGGTGGTCGAGCCGGCGGGATATGGTTTCGACGACGCCGCCCGGCGAGCCGTGATGCGCTTTCATTTCCGCCCTGCGGAGGTCGACGGCGAGGCGGTCGCGGTGCGGGTGACCTACACCTACACGTTCTCGATCGTGCCGGACCAGTCGGTGCCCGATTCGGACGCCCCTGCGCCCGTCGCAGAGCCTGCGCCTGTGAGCGGTGAGCATGAGCGCGCCGCGGCGGATCCTGACTCCGAGCACCGCACCACGGTGCGCCAGACCGGCGGTCCAGACCGCACCGCCAGCGCGCGCCACATCGGGCCGCGGGAGCTGAGCGTCCAGAACCACCGAACCGCCGAGGACTTCCTCCGCCTCGCGGCCGGCGTCGTCCTGGTGCAGCACGGCAGCGAGGGCAAGGGGATCCAGATCTTCTTGCGGGGCTTCGACGCCGTGCATGGCCAGGACGTCGAGGTCCTCGTCGCGGGCGTGCCGATCAACGAACCTTCGAACGTCCACGGTCAGGGCTATCTGGACCTGGGCTTCATCATCCCCGAGACCGTGCGCGGGCTCGACGTGGCCAAGGGGCCCTTCCGGCTCGACCAGGGCAACTTCGCCACCGCGGGCACCTTCTCCTTCGAGCTCGGCGTTCCCGAAGCACGGCGCGGGACCACGCTGGCGCTCACCGGTGGCACGACCTACCGGCAGCGGGGGCTGCTGCTCGTCGCGCCCCGCGGAGCCGCTGAGAGCACCTTCGTCGCGGCGGAGGCCGTGCGCGACGACGGCTTCGGCTCGGGACGCCACATGCGCCGAGCCGGCGCGACAGCCGGCGTCCGCGCTTTCGACGACGCGCACGCCGGAAGCCTCGACCTGCTGGTCGCTGGCGCGATCGCTGAGTTCGGGCTCCCGGCGGCGGTCCGTCGCGAGGACGTCGCGTCGGGGCGCATCGGCTTCTACGACAGCTACCGGGACGACACGGGCGGCGCGAGCGACCGCGTGCTGATATCGGCTCGCCACCGAATCCGCCGAGGCCGCGCCTCGCTCGACACCCTGATCTTCGGGGGCTATCGGCGCTTGGAGCTGCTCGACGACTTCACCGGCTACCTCGCCTTCCCGATCGAAGGCGACCGGAAGCGCCAGGCGCAGACGGCCTGGACTGGCGGCGCGCGCCTTCGAGCGCGCATCGGGCTGACCGAGCGCCTCGCGCTCGAGGTGGGCCTCGACGGCCAGATCGACCGCGTGGACCAGCGCGAGACCCGGGTCGACGCCGACCACCGGTCCTTCCAGGAGGTCCGCGACGCCGAGTTCGTCCAGACCGGCCTGGCCGCCTTCGCCGGTCTCCTGTGGCGGCCGAGCCCGCGCTGGCGCGTGCAGACGGGAGCGCGCGTCGACGCCTTCCACTTCGGCGTCCACGATCGACTGCTGGACGCCGCCCGCCATCGCGCGACGCTCGGCGCCGTCTCGCCGCGGCTCTCGGTCGGCTGGCGACCCGCGGGCGCCTGGGAGCTCTTCTGCGCCTATGGGCGCGGGCTGCGCTCCCCCGAGGCGCGCGCCACCGTCCGCGTCGGGTCGGGCGCCGACGAGGACCACAGCGGCTTCACAGGCGGGCGCTCCGCCGTCACGACCAGTGACTCGGTGGAGGCCGGCCTGCGCTATACGCCGACGACCACGGTGGAGCTGGGTCTGGCCGCCTTCGGAACGTTCATCGCGCACGAGTCGGTCTTCGACCACGTCAGCGGGCTCAACCTCGAGCTGACCGCCACCCGCCGCCTGGGCGCCGAAGCCTGGGCCCACGTGACCCCGGTGGAGTGGCTGGACCTGCGCGCCGACCTGACCCTCACGGACGCGCGCTTCACCGGGTCCGGGCACGCCGTCCCGGGCTCTCCGCGCTGGACGGCATCGCTCGCCGCTGCCGTGCACCACGCGTCCGGGCTGCGCGCCGGCGCCCGCCTCGTCGCCATCGGCTCGCGTCCGTTGGCGTACGGGGCGACGGCTGGCGGCTACGCGCTGCTGGACGTCCAGATCGGCTACCGCACGGGGCCGCTCGACCTGGCGCTGCAGATTGACAACCTCACAGGGCGCCGCTATGCGGAGGGCGAGTTCAACTTCGCGTCGGACTGGGACGCGGGCCCGCCGCGCAGCCAGATACCCTCCATCCACGATTTCGCCGGGGCTCCGCGGACTGCGCGCCTCACCCTGGCGATCACCCTGTGACCCGCGCGCGGGAGGTCACGATGGCTCGTCGCCCTATCGCTGGGGCCGTGCTGTGTTCCGCGGTCGCGCTGCTGAGCGGCTGCGACGCGACCACGGAGTCCACCAGCACCAACGCAGCTGTCGTGGCCGACTCGGACGGTCTCACCCCGGTGACGACGGATCTGGGCTACCTGGTGACGCTGGATACGGCGCGCTTCGCCCTTCGCGACTTCGAGCTGACCATCGAGGGCGAGGCGCACGCGAGCCTCTGGGACCGGGCCCGGGAGCTGCTGGTGGCGACCGCCCATGCCCACCCGGGCCACTACGCGGGGGGTGAGGTCACCGGCGAGCTGCCGGGCGACCGCATCGTCACCTGGACCGCGGGCGGCGCGCGGGCCGCGCTCGGGACCGCGACGCTCCTCGAGGGCGACTACCACGGGCTCAACTTCTACTTCCGCACCGCCGGCGCCAGCGATGGCCTCGGCGCGAACGACCCCCTCGCGGGCCACAGCGCGGTGCTCTCGGGTCACGCCTCCAAGGACGGCGTCGACCGTGCCTTCACGCTGGTCATCGACATCGACGACGGCACCCGCGTGGTGGGGGCGCCCGCCGAGCAGGTGGTCCGCGCCGGCACCCCGGTCACCTTCGGTTTCCAGCTCCTGACACAGGATCCTTACGCGCCGGGGACCCTCTTCGATGGCCTCGACTTCGCGTCCCTCGAGGCCGACGGCCCCAGCGGCGTGGTCATGACGCCCGGGACCGCCAGCCACAATATCTTCCGGCGCACGCTGGAGACGCACGACTTCTACTTCCTCGCCTCCACCACGCCCTGATCCTCGCGACGCCACCGCGCTCGCCTGTCCCGGCCTGTGAGCCCGAACTTGGGAGACGACGATGACCTTCAGAGCCCTTGGTCTCATGTGCACCTTCGCGCTGCCCTGCGCCGCGCTCGCGCTGGCCGGCTGCGCCGACGCCGACGCCGACGCCGTGGGCACCTACGAGGTGCGCATCTACGGCGAGGAGTACATCGAGGAGGGGATCCCCGAGAGCGTCTTCGCCGACGGCTGGTCCATCTCCTTCGATGAGTTCCTGGTGGTGATCAGTGACGTCGAGGTACGGCGTGGCGCGGCGACCCCGGTCGTCGAGGACGCGACCAGCCGCGCCTTCGACCTGACGGCCGCATCCAGCGGCGAAGGCCAACGCGTCCTCCAAGCCGAAGTCCCGATCGGCACCTACGACGAGGTCGCCTATCGCGTCGCTCCGGCGACCGCAGCGACGGTGGCTGGCAACGCGACGCCGGCCCAGCTCGCCGAGCTCCGCGCGGGCGGCTATGCCCTGCTCGTGGCCGGCACGGCGGTGAAGGCCGGCGTGACCAAGTCCTTTCGGCTGGGGTTCCAGACCCACACCCGGTACGACGGCTGCGAGGCGATGGGAGTGGTCAGCGCGACGAGCCCTGGCGTGAGCCAGATCACGATTCACGCCGACCATCTCCTCTACGACTCGCTCGTCAGCGAGACGCCGTCGGTGCGATTCGACCTGGTCGCCTCCGCCGACGACGCCGGCGACGCCAACGGCGAGATCACCGCCGCCGAGCTCGCCGCAACGAACATCCTCGCCGAGGAGAACTACCAGACGGGGAACCAACCCATCACCGACCTCTGGGCCTACATGGCCTACCAGAGCTCGACCGTGGGACACATCGACGGCGAGGGCCACTGCACGAACACCGCGGTCGAGTAGCAGCCACGCCCCCGGGTTCGAGGCTGGACGGCGGTCGGGGGCCTGGGGGTTGTGCGGGTCGGGTCGGTGGGGGTAGGGTCGGGGCTCCTGCGCAAGCAGGAAGTGTCGATGTCCCGGTCGGAACAGAGTCTGTCGCGCCGAGTGCGTTCAACTCGCGGCCATGTGCACCGTAGGAATGCTCGAACCAAGGATGGCGACCGTCGGGTCGGTGTCCGTGACCTCGTCAGGGTCGGCGCAGGCAGCTCTCCGAATGCGTGGGAGCGACCAATCGCGCATGACTCGGAGGACGGACCGAAGCCGGGCGAGCCACCGGGCGTTCAGGCCTCCCGGGCACCCAGTCCGTCGCGTTGCGCCCGGCGAGCTCGAGAGACCTCGCTGTGTCGGGACATCGGCACCCTCCCACGCGCGCTGGAGGGCCCCGCGATGATGAACGCCGACCTGGATCGGGCCCGCGAGGCGTTCCTGGACCAGCTCCGGTCGGGGCGCGACGAGTTCGTCGACACCCAGGGGATCTCCTCCTACTGGACCACCGTCGAGCGGGAGGCGAGCCAGGTCGAGGAGCCCGGCGTCATCGAGGAGTGGCTGCGCCAGCTCGCCCGCGATCGCGACAGGATCGAGTCGATCAAGGCGCAGAAGAACGCCGCCGAGCAGGGACAGTTCGGCTCGGACGTGGCGGCCCAGATGCTGATCCGGCTGCTGGCGCTGCTGGCCGACGTGGAGGGGTCGCTGCGCAAGCGCCTCTGGTTCTTGCGAAACGAGCTGGGCGCCTGGGTCTATCTGGTGGGCGCCGGCGTGAAGCAGAAGCCGCCGCCGAACAAGAAGGACGACGACAAGGACAAGAAGCCCACCGCGCGCAAGGCCAGCGAGCCCAAGGCGGGCGCCAAGGCCGACCGGCGGCCCACCAAGACCAAGGGCCAGTGACCCCCCCGACTGCCTGGCCGCCCCCACCACCACAATCCCGCCCCCCGCAACCCCGCCCCGTCCGAGGCGCCGTCAGCGGCGAGCGAGGGCGCCTCGGACGGTGGCGCAACCGAGCGCAGGCCGAGTCGGGCTTCAGCCCGTCGCAGGCCTGACGCGAGGGCGCGCTGCCGCCCCTTCCGAGGCGCCGTCAGCGGCGAGCGAGGGCGCCTCGGACGGTGGCGCAACCGAGCGCAGGCCGAGTCGGGCTTCAGCCCGTCGCAGGCCTGACGCGAGGGCGCGCTGCCGCCCCGTCCGAGGCGCCGTCAGCGGCGAGCGAGGGCGCCTCGGACGGTGGCGCAACCGAGCGCAGGCCGAGTCGGGCTTCAGCCCGTCGCAGGCCTGACGCGAGGGCGCGCTGCCGTCCGAGGCGTCCGCAGCCGCCGCTGGCGGTGCCTCGATCGATTCAGCTTCGGGCCGACACGTAGTAGCGCAGGGTCTCGACGGCCTCGTCGGCGGTGGTGGCGAAGGTCACCATGGCGCGGGTGCGGCGATCGAGGGCCGCGGCGTCGGCCAGGGCCTTCACGATGGCGGGCCACGCCTCGCCGACGAGCACCATCGGGCGGTAGGGGCCGTCCACCGTGTCGCCGTACGCCCAGACCTGGAGCAACGCCGCCAGGGACGTGAGGCCGCCCGGCAGCGCGATCAGGGCGTCGGCGTGCTCCAGCACCCCCTCGAGGCGGCGGAACACCGTGGGGTGGATGACGACGCGCGCCTCGGCGCCCAGCTCCGGCACCGGGCCGTCAGCGTCCACCATGGCCATCACCCGGCCACCGTTCTCCAGCGCCGCGCGGCCGGCTGCGCTGGCCACCGGCCCGCCGCCGCTCACGATCACGCCGCAGCCCGAAGCCGCCAGCGCGCGCCCGAGCCCCGCGGCCATGGCGAGGGCCTCGGGCGAGACGGGCTCGCGTTCGGGGCCGAGCAGAGCAATTGCCGGGATATCGTCGACCAAGCCGCGCGGTCCTCTGCACCCCTCGCGACCCCCGCCCTGACGAGCGGGCCGTGCGGTCGCGTCCCGGGCGGAGTGGCCGCGGGAAGGCGCTAGCTTCGCGACCGGCCTCGCGGATTGTCAAGCCGGCGCTGCGCATGCTAACCCGCGACCACCCTGTGGAGCCCGGATGACGTCCCCATCGACCTCGAGGTCCTCCTGCCCGTGCTGCGCCGCTCGCCGCCGGGATCGCGTGCCCACCGGGGCGCTCCGCGGACCCCTTCCGCGCCGGTGACCGGCCGGAAGCCCGGTCTGGTGCGCGCGGCGCTCGCGCTGGTCGCCGCCTCGCTGGCCGTGTGGCCGTCGCTGTCCTGCGACCAGGTGAACTCGATGTTCGCCGGCCTGTGGCGCTCGACCCTGCCGGCCGCGAGCGGTCCCTTCGCGGGCGCGCCCGAGCTGGCCATCGGCCACTACGGCCGGGAGATCGCCGGCGTGGCCTACTTCAAGATCGTGCAGGGCGGCTCGGAGTACGTCGCCGAGTGCCCGTGCGCCTTCATCGAGAACAAGCGCGTCGACCTGGACGCGCGCACGGTGGACTTCGCCACCAAGTGCGACGACCTGCAGCTCGACTGGAGCCTGACCTTGCGGGAGGAGGGGACCCGGCGCCTGCTCGAGGGGACGGTGACGCGGGCCGACGGCGGGCCGGGGAGCGCCGAGGTCCAGCTCGAGCGCGACGACGAGTTCGTGCGCGACGAGGACAAGCTCTGCCCGCCGGCCTCGCCGTGAGCGCCCGGGTGTGCTGCGGGTCCCTGACGGCCCTGGCGTTGCTCGTCGCGCTGGGCGCTGCCGGGCCGGCGCGGGCCGCCGAGGCGCTGCCCGAGGGCGGGTGGAAGCCGCTGCGGGTGGGGATGCTGCCGGTGCGCTCCTATGTGCGCACGCCCGACGACATCTTCCAGGAGCACGCGGGCGCGGCGCGGCTCCGCGAGGCGTCGGGGCTGTGGCAGCGCCGCATCGAGCGCGCGCTGGCCGGCCTGGACATGGTGCGGCTGACGCCGTCGACCGACGCGCTCAAGCGCACGCTCGAGCGCACGCGCCACCGGGAGGCCACGGCCCTGGCGCGCGAGCGCTACACGTTGGGCGTGGAGCGCTACCGCGCGCTGGCGACCGAGGAGGCCATCGTCCAGCTCCAGCGGGCGGCCGAGCTCTACGCGGAGGCCCAGGGCGACATCGCCGAGGCGCGCGAGGTGGCGGAGGTACAGATGTACCTGGGCCTGGCGTACCTCGAGCGCGGCGACCGCAACGCCGCGCACATGGCATTCCGGCAGATGTGGCTGCTGGATCCGGGCCGCTACGTGGACAAGGGCTACTATCCCGAGGTGGTCGAGCAGGCGATGGCCGGCGCGCTGGTGGACCTGACCCGCCTCTCCGACAAGGCGCGCCTCCGCTTCCCCGCCGAGCAGCTGAGTCGGCTGGCCGCCGACGCGAAGCTCGACGTGTGGGTGATGGCGCTCATCGACGGCAGCGTGTCGGAGCCGGTGCTGGTGGTCTCGATCTTCGACACCCGCTCGCGCATCGTCGTGCTCGACGCGCGGGTGCCCCTGAGCGAGGACGGCGACGGGCCGGAGGCCGAGGACCTTCTGGAGCGCGAGCTCTCGGCCTGGCACGCCTGCGCGGTGGAGGCCGACGACCGGCCGCTGGTGCGCCGCTGGATCCAGCCGCGGTGGTCGGTGGATCTGGGCTACACCCACACGCTCTTCCTGCGGCACTCGAGCACCCGCAGCCTCTTCCACAGCCCCGGCATGGGCCTGGCGGTGAGCTGGCAGTCGCGGTCCGCGCTCCACGTCTTCGTCGACTTCACGCAGATGGTCAGCGCGCCGGACGGCAACCGGGACCTGCTCGACAGCTTCGTGACGTCCCGCCTGGCGGCCGGCGCCGGGCTCACCGGCGGCAGCCGCCGGGTCCGCGCCTTCATCCAGGCGGGCGTGGAGGTCGGCGTCACCTTCACCGACATCGAGATGAGCACCGACCCCGACTGCAAGCACTTCGGCTCGGAGCACCCGCGCTGCAAGGGGTACTTCCGACAGGACTCCCCGGCCGCGTGGCTGGGCCTGGCCTTCGACACCGGGTTGCGCGTGGGCCTGGGCGACACCTGGTACCTGATGGGGCGGGTCGGCTTCACCGCGTATGTGGCGTCCGACGCCCTGGTGGGCAGACTGAACTTTCCGGTGGGACTGACCCTGGGGGTGGGCAGCCGCTTCTGATCGCGGGAGCAAAATCCTCGGAATCTCTGACTGCATCGCGCGTTGACAGCGACCGCGGGCTGGTCTAGTGGACACGCCCTGTCCGTCCATATCCACGCAGTACGCCCGCGCCATCGGGCGCTTTCCGTGTTTCCGAGGAGGAACCTGCCCATGAAGCTGCTGAGCCGACCCGCGCGGGTCGCCGCCTTGAGCCTGGCGCTGTGCGCTCTGGCCGCCGCGCCCGGATGCAAGAAGGATGAGCCCGAGGCGCCTGCGCCCGTGGCCGAGGGAGCGAAGCCGGCAGCGGAGGCTGGCACCACCGCGGAGGCAGCGAAGCCCGCCGAGGCAGGCAAGCCCGCCGAGCCCGCCGCCGTCCCCACGGAGCCCGCGCCCGTCGCTGCGGCGCCGAGCCTGGCGCTGCCCGACGGCGTGCTGATGGCCGCCGGGACGCCCTCGCTCACCGAGGTGCTGACGACCGTCTCCTCGGTCGCCAACAAGATCGCCCCCGGGCAGGTGCCGCCGGACCTGGCCTCGCTGGCCATGGAGGGCATGAAGTCGCTCTTCGGCTTCACCGACATCACCTGGCTGGACCAGGGCGAGCCCTTCACCTTCATGAACGTGGACCCCAAGACCCATGACGGGAAGGGGCAGGCGATCCTCCTGCCCATGACCGACAAGGACAAGGTCCTCGCCTCGCTGGCGCCCGACGCCAAGAAGGACATCGAGGGTCACGCCGCGTCCTTCCAGGCCCAGGGGCAGACCTGGTACCTGGACTTCGTCGAGAAGCGCGCCGTGCTCTCCGATCATCCCGGCGTCTTCGCCGAGCGTCGCGACTTCATCTCCGGCGCCCTGGCCGGCTGGAAGCCCGAGCGGCTGTTCACCACCCGCGTGAACATGAACACGGTCAACACCGCCTTCGCCACCGAGATCCAGCAGGCCCGCGTCGCCGCCGAGCAGCTCACCAGCCAGGCGGCGCAGGAGCCGGGCATGCCCGACGCCTCGCGCGTGATGAAGCGCTACACCGACCTGCTCTTCGAGGTGGTCGAGGGCACCACCGCCGCGCAGTTCGAGCTCTACGAGCAGGACGGCGCCATCCGCCTCGGCCTGGGCGTCGACTCGAAGCCGGAGAGCGGCCTGGCCGGCTTCGCGCGCCTCATCGCCGGCAAGACCGGCACCCTGGCGGACGCCGTCGCGCCCGACGCCTGGCTCGGCTACGTCTACAACATGGACATGCGCGAGATCAAGAGCATGCGCGAGCTGCAGAAGCTGGCGCTGGACACCTACGCCGGGCTGCTGAAGCTCACCCCCGAAGAGGTGGCCAAGATCGACACGATCTTCGACCGCATGGCGACCCAGCTCACCGGCGAGAACATGCTCTCGATCGCCGTCGACGGCGCCTTCCCGCTGGCGCTGACCTCCCTGTCGAAGGTGACCGACGCCACCACGCTACGCAGCGCCTATGGCGATCTGCTGGACATGGTCTTCGCCAAGGCGTGGTCCTACGCGCTGGAGTCCATGAAGAAGGAGGGCAAGGAGTTCCCCGGTGCCGCCGACGTCAAGGACCTGCCGGGCCTCATCCGGCTGCTGGGCGGCCTGGCCGAGGGGATGGGCGTCAAGCTCGAGCTGGTCAGTGAGGTGCGCGGCGAGGTCCAGGTGGACGCGCTGACCGTCGACGCCGACCTGGAGAAGCTCGGCCTGCGCGAGAAGGACCCCGACACCTTCGCGATCGTGGACGGCATCGTCGGCCGCCACCTCGAGCTGGCCTTCGGCTTCAAGGGCGACTCGCTCAGCATGGCCTTCGGGCCCCACGGCATCCAGCAGGCCATGGACCTGGCCGCGGGCAAGCGCCCCGGCGGCGAGCCCGTGCTGACCGCCGCCGCGCGCGGCAACGCCATGGCCGGCGCCTTCCGGCTGGACGTGCTGATGAAGGCCCTGACCGCCATCCCCGACGTGGCGCGCATGAAGGACGCCATCGAGGCACTGCCCAAGGGCGAGGCCTTCACGGTGACCATGAACGGCGTGGGCGACGGGCTGCGGACGACGCTGTCCTTCCCCATCGACACCGTCGCCGCCCTCGCCGGGTTCGCCGGCCGCTAGCCGCCGAACGGGCGCGAGCGCCGAGGCCGCTCTCCGAAAGGGGAGCGGCCTTTTTTTTGGCGGTGGCGGTGGCGGTGGCCGAGGCGGTGGCGGTGGCCGAGGCCGAGACCGAGACCGGGGCCGGGGCCGAGACCGAGACCGGGGCCGGGGCCGAGGCCGGGGCCGAGGCCGAGACCGAGACCGAGGCCGAGACCGAGGCCGAGACCGAGACCGAGGCCGAGTCCGAGACCGAGACCGAGACCGAGGCCGTGGCCGAGACCGAGACCGGGGCCGAGGCCGAGTCCGAGGCCGAGACCGTCACCGAGGCCGAGACCGTCGCCGAGACCGTCGCCGAAACCGGGGCCGAGACCGAGGCCGAGACCGAGACCGAGGCCGAGACCGAGGCCGAGACCGAGACCGAGACCGAGTCCGAGACCGTCGCCGAGACCGAGACCGAGTCCGAGTCCGAGACCGTCACCGAGTCCGAGACCGTCACCGAGTCCGAGACCGTCACCGAGTCCGAGACCGTCGCCGAGTCCGAGACCGAGACCGAGGCCGTGGCCGAGACCGAGGCCGAGTGCGTCACCGACACCGGCACCGGCGCCGGCACCGGCGCCGTGACCGTCGGCGGGTCAGACCAGGGGGCTCTTCTTGTTGAAGAGCATGTCGAGCAGGAGCAGGACCACGCCCACGGAGATGGCGATGTCGGCGACGTTGTAGGTGGGCCAGTGCATGAAGCCCAGGTCCATGTCGATGAAGTCGATGACGTAGCCGTAGCGGATGCGGTCGACGAAGTTGCCGGCGGCGCCGCCCAGGATGCCGGTCAGGGCGATGGGGACCAGGCGATGCTCGGGCGCCATGCGCACCAGCACCACGATGATCACCGCTCCCACGATGAGGGTGAGCAGCAGGAAGACCAGGTCGCGGGCGCCGGCTGGCAGCCCCTTGAGGAAGCCGAAGGCGGCGCCGGGGTTTTCGGCGTAGACCAGCTTGAACCAGTCGCCCGCCACGTCGATCTGGCGGTCGGTGAGCAGGTAGGTGGTGCCGGGCACCGCGGGCGCGGCGGGGTCGACGCGGCCGGCCGTCGACGGGGTGATGGGGTTGAGGCCGCGCGCGGCGGTGTCGGCGAGGCGCGCGTCGCTGAGCCGGCGCAGCGACTCCGACAGCCAGTCGTCCACGGTGATGCCGCTGACCTCGGCCTCGACGGCCGCGCGCAGCGCCGCGGGGTCCATCTCCGGCTTCGCCATGCGCAGCCAGCGGGTGATGCGGGCGCGGTCGCCGAGCACCATGCGCCGCGGCGGGCTGTCCAGGCCTCGCCAGAAGACGTAGAAGCCGCGCACGTCGGCGAGGGGGCCCTCCTGCACGTAGAGGCGGCTGTCGGGCGTCAGCGTGATGGCCGGCTCGAGCCGGGTGATGCTCTGCAGCGCGGGATCGCCGGCCTCCAGGCCGAAGCGCTCGACCGCCACCTCGCCCACCGTGCGCCCGGCGTCCGCGTCGGTGACCTCGAAGGGCACCGGGTGGTCGCCCGCGGCCAGGGAGCGGTCCGCCCAGTGCTTCGTCCAGAGGTCGCCGACGAACCACGCCGCGAAGACGAGGGCCAGCAGGAGGGACCGGCGCGACATGGAGGAGTGGCTCACGCTGTCATCTGCTCCGAGCGGGGGCGGCAGGGCCGCGGACTATAGGAGCGGCGCGGCGCGAGCGTCAACGCGCGCGTTGACAGTCTGCTTCCGCGCGGTGTACCGATGCTCACCGACCGTGCCGACGAGGCCCCCGCGGTGCCCACCTTGTTCCGAACGCTCCCTGGCCCTCCGGCCTCTCGACGCCACGCCCCGCGCGCGACGCGGGTGGTCTTGATGGCCGGGCTGCTCGGGGGCGCGCTCCTGGCCTCGTCGCTGCTCGGGGCCTGCGGTCCGGTGTGGGCCACCGAGGCGGTGAGCGCCGCCTCCACGGCGCTGGACGACGCCCGCCGCGTCCGGGCCCATCGGCTGGCGCCTTACGAGTACTGGCTGGCGGCGAGCTACGTCGACAAGGCCAAGCGCTGCGAGGGCTACTCGGAGTTCGACGGCGCCGAGCGCTTCGCCAGGGAGGCCAAGGAGCTGGCTGCGAAGGCCGCCGACCAGGCGGCTCAGGAGGAGCGCCGGCAGCAGCTCCTGCAGCAGCGGTTGAAGCTGCGGGACTCGAGCACGCCGCCCGGCGGCTCGAAGTGACCGTGGGCTCCACCAGGCTCGTCCGGCTGGTGACGGCGGTGGCGCTGAGCGCGCTGGCTGGCGGGTGCATCGGCAAGGAGCAGGTGCGCGAGAAGCACGTCGAGCTGACCGCCTTCACCGCCACCTTCGACGAGGCGGCCCGGCTGTGTGCGCCGCGCGAGCTGGCCGAGGCGCGCGCCAACCTGGAGTTCGCGGTCTACGAGTCCGAGCAGGGCCAGACCACCCGCGCGTGGCGGCACCTGCGTCTGGCCAAGAAGCGGGCGCGGCAGGCCTGGGAGCGCTCGCGCGGGGAGACCTGCGAGGCGGACAGCGACCTGGACGGCATCCGCGACAGCATCGACCAGTGCCCCAACGAACCCGAGGACTTCGACGGCGACCACGACGACGACGGCTGCCCCGAGCACGACCGCGACGGCGACGGCATCGCCGACGACCAGGACAAGTGTCCCGACCAGGCCGAGGACAAGGACGGCTTCCAGGACGAGGACGGCTGCCCCGACCCGGACAACGACCTGGACGGCGTGCCCGACACGGTCGACAAGTGCCCGCTGCAGCCCGAGGACCGCGACGGCTTCGACGACGTCGACGGCTGCCCCGACCCGGACAACGACGGCGACGGGATCCCCGACGTCAGCGACAAGTGCCCGAACGAAGCCGAGGACATGGACGGCGACCAGGACGAGGACGGCTGCCCCGACATCTACAAGTCCATCGTGGTCACCGACTCGCAGATCGAGCTGAAGCAGCAGATCCACTTCGCCACCGGCAAGGCCCGCATCATGCCGGACAGCAACTACATCCTCGAGGAGGTGCTGGACGTGCTGCAGAAGCGCCCGACCCTCATGGTGCGCGTCGAGGGGCACACCGACTCTCGCGGCTCCGACCGCTACAACCGGAAGCTCTCGCAGGCGCGCGCCGACGCGGTGCGCACCTGGCTCATCGGGCGGGGCATCGACCCGTCGCGCGTCACGGCGCTGGGCTGGGGCGAGGAGCGTCCGATCGACACCAACGAGACCGAGGCCGGGCGCGCGCGCAACCGGCGGTCCGAATTCCACATCGTGCGATGACAGACACACCTGCAGACAACCGCCGCCTCTTCTCGGGCATCCAGCCCACCGGCATCGTGCACATCGGCAACTGGCTCGGGGCCATCCAGAACTGGGTGGCGCTGCAGCAGGACTACGAGTGCATCTTCAGCATCGTGGACCACCACGCCACGACGGTGGTCTACGAACCGGAGGCCTTCCGCGAGGCGATGCTGGAGGTCGGCATCGCCCTGCTGGCCGCCGGCATCGACCCGGAGCGCTCGGTGCTCTTCGTGCAGTCGATGGTGCCCGAGCACACCGAGCTGGCCTGGATCTTCAGCACGGTCACCATGTACGGCGAGCTGGGGCGGATGACCCAGTTCAAGGACAAGTCCGAGCAGCATCAGCACAACGTCAACGTCGGCCTCTTCACCTACCCGGTGCTCCAGGCCGCGGACATCCTGCTCTACAAGGCCGGCTTCGTGCCGGTGGGCGAGGACCAGCTCCAGCACCTCGAGCTGGCGCGCGAGGTCGGGCGCCGCTGGAACCGCCGCTTCGACGAGGGCTTCTTCCCCGAGCCGAAGGCGCTGCTGACGCCGGCCCGCCGGGTGCTCGGCACCGACGGCCAGTCGAAGATGTCCAAGAGCATGAACAACTACCTGGGGCTGCTCGAGTCGCCCGACGAGCGCTGGGCCAAGCTCAAGGACGCCTTCACCGACCCGCAGCGCCTGCGGCTCAAGGATCCCGGCCGCCCCGAAGTCTGCAACGTCTTCTCCTGGCACGGCTTCTTCTCCAGCGAGGAGACCATCGCCCAGGTCGACCGCGACTGCCGCACCGCGGGGATCGGCTGCTTCCAGTGCAAGCAGCTGCTGGCCGACTCCATGGAGGCGCGGCTGGGACCGATGCGCGAGCGCGCCGAGGAGCTGCGCGCTCGGCCCGACCAGGTCTGGGAGATCCTGCACGAGGGCGGCCGCCGGGCGCGCGCCATCGCCCGCCAGACGCTGACCGAGGTGCGTGAGCTCATGGGGCTTCCCGGCGCCGCCGAGTAGCCATGACCCTCGCCCTCGTCATCGCGCTGGCCCTGCTCCAAGGCGTGACCGAGTTCCTCCCGGTCTCGTCGAGCGGGCACCTGCGCCTGCTCGAGGCCTGGTTCGGCATCGAGACCGAGCAGACCCTGCTCGACATCGTGCTCCACGTCGGGACCCTGGTCCCCGTGGTCATCGTCTACCGCGCCGAGCTGGGCCGCATGGCCCGCGCCAGCGCCGCTGCCCTGCGCGAGCCCCGCCGCCTCCTCGCCGACGCCGACGCCCGCCTGGTGCTCCTGGTGGGCGCCGCCACCGTGCCCACCGGCGTCGTCGCCGTCCTCTTCGGCGACGTCATGGAGCGCCTGGCCCTCGACATCCGCGCCGTCGCCGCCTGCCTGGCGCTGACCGGCTGCATCCTGCTCGGCATGGGCGTCCTCGAGCGCCGCGCCGCCGCCTCCGATCGCCCGCTGCGCACCCTGGCCGATCTCACCCTGCGCGACGCCCTCATCATCGGCACGCTGCAGGGCATCGCCATCCTCCGCGGCGTCTCCCGCAGCGGCACCACCATCACCGCCGGCCTCCTGGTCGGCCTCGACCGCCGCTCGGCCGCCGCCTTCTCCTTCCTCATGGCCATCCCCGCCATCCTCGGCGCGCTGGTCCTGGCGCTGCGCCACGGCGCCCCCCCCGGCCAGGGCCTCTCGATCTTCCTCGTCGGCGGCCTCGTCGCCGCGGCCTCCGGCACCCTCGCCTTGCGCTGGCTGCTCCGATTGCTCCAGAAAGGACAGCTCCACCACTTCGCGTGGTACTGCTTCGCGCTGTCCGCCTCGGCCTTCGCCTGGACCTTCTTCCGCTGAACGGGAGGCGCTCGTGTCCTCGCTCGACCGCACCTTCGCCGTCATCATGGCCGGAGGCGTCGGCAGCCGCTTCTGGCCGCTCTCCCGCGCCCGCCGCCCCAAGCAGCTCCTCGACCTCTTCGGGCACGGCTCCATGCTGCGCGCCACCTTCGAGCGCCTCGCCCCCCTCGTGCCTGCCGAGCGCCAGCTCGTCGTGACCAGCGCCCTGCTCGGCGACGCCGTCCGCCAGGCCCTGCCCGAGCTCCCGCCGGCCAACGTCCTCGAGGAGCCCACCGGCCGCAACACGGCCCCGGCCATCGGCTGGGCCGCCCTCGAGGTGCAGCGCCGCGATCCCGCGGGGCTCCTGGCCGTCCTGCCCGCCGACCAGTTCATCGCCGACGTGCCGCGCTACCGCGAGATCGTCACCCAGGCCATCAGCGCCTGCGCCGCCGACCGCATCGTGACCCTGGGCATCCCGCCGACCCGCCCGGAGACCGGCTACGGCTACATCCGCGCCGGCGCCTCGGCCGCCTGCCCCGAGGCCCCGGAGCTCCGCGAGGTCGCCGCCTTCCACGAGAAGCCCGACCTCGACACGGCCCTCGAGTGGCTGGCCAGCGGCGGCTACCTGTGGAACGCCGGCATGTTCTTCCTGCCCGCCACCCTGGCGCTCTCCGAGCTGGCCCGCTACGAGCCCGAGCTGGCCCGAGGCCTCGACGCGCTCTACGACGGCGGCGCCCCCCCCGACGCCGCCCGCCTCGCCGCCGTCTACCCGACGCTGCGCTCCATCAGCATCGACTACGCGGTCATGGAGCGCTCCGACCGCGCCGCGGTCATCCCCGGCGACTTCGGCTGGTCCGACGTCGGCTCCTGGCGCACCCTGTGGGACTTCCGCCCCGAGGGCGCCGAGTCCTTCTCCCGCGGCCGGGTGATCGAGATCGACGGCGGCGGCAACGTCCTCCTTGCGGACGGCGACGGCCTGGTCGCCACGGTGGGCGTCCGGGACCTGGTCGTCGTCCACACCGCGGACGCCACCCTGGTCTGTCCGCGCGAGGCCTCCCAGCGCGTGCGCGACATCGTCACGGCGCTCCAATCCGGCCAAGGTGACCCATGGCTCTGAACCCTCGGATCTTCCGCGCCTACGACGTCCGCGGCGTGGCGGACACCGACCTCACCGACCCCTTCGCCCGCGACCTGGGCCGCGCCTACGGCACCATGGTCCGCAGGGACGGCGGCCGCGTCGTCTGCCTCGGCCGCGACTGCCGCACCCACGGCCCGCGCCTGCACGCCGCGTTCCTCTCGGGCCTGCTCAGCACCGGCCTGGAGGTGCTGGACGTCGGCGTCGTCTCGTCGCCGCTGCTCTACTTTGCGGTGTTCCACCACGACACCGACGGCGGCGTGCAGATCACCGGCAGCCACAACCCCGCGGAGGACAACGGCTTCAAGATGATGCACGGCAAGGACAGCCTGCACGGCGACCAGGTGCAGCACCTGCGCCGCCTCATCGAGGCCCGGGACTTCGTCAGCGGCGAGGGCTCGGTGCGGCAGGCGCCGGTCCTCGACGCCTACCTCGAGCGGGTCAGCTCCGACATCGCCCTGGGCGGCCGCCGCCTCAAGGTGGTGGTCGACGGCGGCAACGGTACGGGCGGCCCCGTCGCCGTCGCGCTGCTCGAGCGACTGGGCGTCGAGGTGGTCCCCATGTACATCGAGATGGACGGCCGCTTCCCCAACCACCACCCCGACCCCACCGTCGAGGAGAACCTCGAGGAGCTCATCGCCCGCGTCCGCTCCGAGGGCGCCGACTGCGGCGTGGCCTACGACGGCGACGCCGACCGCATCGGCGTCATCGACGATCGCGGCGAGATCCTCTGGGGCGACCGGCTGATGATCCTGCTGTCGCGCGCGATCCTGCGCGCCTGCCCGGGCGCCGCCATCGTCAGCGAGGTGAAGTGCTCGGCCACGCTCTTCGACGACATCGAGGCCCACGGGGGCCGCGCGATCATGGCGCCGGTGGGACACAGCATCATCAAGCGCCGCATGAAGGACGAGCAGGCCGAGCTCGGCGGCGAGATGAGCGGCCACATCTTCTTCCGCCACCGCTGGATGGGCTTCGACGACGCCGTCTACACCACCGCCCGCCTGCTCGAGATCCTCGCCGCCGCCGATCGCCCGCTGTCCGCGCTGCTGGACGACGTCCCGCGCACCCACGTGACCCCGGAGATCCGGCTGGACGCGTCCGACGACACCAAGTTCGCGCTGGTCGAGGCCGCCGCGGCCTGGTTCGGCGCGCGGCACCCGGTGGTGGACATCGACGGCGCCCGGGTGGACTTCGGCGACGGCTGGGGCCTGATCCGCGCCTCCAACACCCAGCCGGTCATCGTGTTGCGCGCCGAGGCGGACTCTCCGGAGGCCCTGGCGCGCATCCGGGGCACACTGGAGGCGTTCGTGGCCAAGGGCGCGCCCGTGTGATAGGCGCTCGCCGTCCCAGAGGCCACGCCGGAGTACCCCCCATGGACGCCGCCCCTTCCGAACTGCGCATCGACATCCGCCAGGTGGCCACCCTGGCCCGCCTCTCGCTCGACGCGGCCGAGACCCGGGAGCTGGAGGGCGCCCTCGACCGCATCCTCGAGTACGTCGCCCAGCTCGACGAGCTGGATCTCGACGGGGTGGAGCCCACCAGCCACCCGGTCCCGCTGCGCGCCGCCTGGCGCGAGGACGTCGCCGCGCCGCCGCTGTCGCGCGACGAGGCCTTCGCCAACGCGCCCGATCACGACGGCACCGCCTTCGTCGTGCCGCGGGTGGTGTGAACGCCCGTGGGACCTGAGGCCTCCGCCACCGAGCTCCTCGCCGCCCTCGCGTCGGGAGCCACCAGCGCCCTGGCGCTGACCGAGGCAGCGCTGGCGCGCATCCGCGCGGTCGACGGCCACCTGGGCGCCTGGCTGCGCACCGACGAGGCCTCGGCCTTGGAGACGGCCGCCCGCATCGACCGCCGGCGCGAGCTCGGCCAGCCGCTGGGCCCGCTGGCCGGCCTGCCCGTCGGCGTCAAGGACATGATCTGTACTCGCGGCATGGAGACGACGGCCTCGTCGCGCATCCTCGAGGGCTTCGTGCCGCCCTACGACGCCACCGTGGTCGAGCGGCTGCGGGCCGCGGACGCCATCGTGCTGGGCAAGCTCGCCATGGACGAGTTCGCGATGGGCTCCTCGTCGGAGCGCTCGCTGCGCGGCCCGGTCCGCAACCCCTGGGACCTCGAGCGCGTGCCCGGCGGCTCCTCGGGCGGCTCGGCGGTGGCGCTGGCCTCGGGCACCTGCCCGCTGACCCTGGGCACCGACACCGGCGGCTCCATCCGCCAGCCCGCCGCCTTCTGCGGCGTCGCCGGCCTCAAGCCCACCTACGGCCGGGTCAGCCGCCAGGGGGTCATCGCCTACGCGTCCAGCCTCGACCAGGTCGGCCCCATGGCCCGCAGCGTGCGCGACCTGGCCTTGCTGCTCCAGGTCATCGCCGGCCACGATCCGCGCGACGCCACCTCGCTGCCCGACCCGGTGCCCGACTACCAGGCGGTCCTGGACCGGCCGGTGGATGGCCTGCGCGTCGGGGTCCCCGCCGAGTACTTCCAGGAGGGCCTCGACCCGGCGGTCGAGCTCGCCGTGCGCGCCGCCGAGGACACCCTGCGTGGCGAGGGCGCGGTGCTGGTGCCCGTGTCGCTGCCCCACACCCGCTACGCCATCGCCGCCTACTACCTCATCGCCACGGCCGAGGCCTCCTCGAACCTCGCCCGCTACGACGGCGTGCGCTACGGCCACCGCACCGCCGAGCCCACCGGCGACATCGACACCCTCTACTCGCGCACCCGCGCCGAGGGCTTCGGCCCCGAGGTCAAGCGCCGCATCATCCTGGGCACCTTCGCCCTGTCGAGCGGCTACTACGACGCCTACTACCTGCGCGCCCAGAAGGTGCGCACCCTGGTCCGGCGCGACTTCGCCCAGGCCTTCGAGCGCTGCGACGTGATTTGCGGCCCCACCTCGCCGGTCGGCCCCTGGCGCATCGGCGAGCGCAGCGGCGACCCGCTGGCCATGTACCTCACCGACATCTACACCGTGCCCGCCAACCTGGCGGGGCTGCCGTGCCTCTCGGTGCCCTGCGGTGTCGACTCCAGCGGGATGCCGGTCGGGCTGCAGCTCATCGGGCCGCCGCTCGGCGAGGCGACCCTGCTCGGCGCCGCCCACGCCTTCGAGCGCGCCACCGGGCACGCGGCCCGTCGCCCCCCCGAGGTGCACCCGTGAGCGCCGCCGGCTGGGAGGCGGTCATCGGGCTGGAGATCCACGTCCAGCTCGCCACCCGCACCAAGATCTTCTGCGCCACCGAGGCCTCCCGCGACGGGGCCGAGCCCAACACCCTGGTGGACCCGGTGACGCTGGGGATGCCCGGCGTGCTGCCGGTGCTCAACCGCGAGGTGGTGGAGCTGGCCATCCGCCTCGGCCTGGCCCTGGGCTGCACCATCGCGCCGCGCAGCCGCTTCTCCCGCAAGCACTACTTCTACCCCGACCTCCCCAAGGGCTATCAGATAAGCCAGTACGACGAGCCGCTCTGCACCGGCGGCGCCATCGTCACCGAGGTCGACGGCGAGGAGCGGCGCTTCCGGCTCACCCGCATCCACCTGGAAGAGGACGCCGGGAAGACGGTGCACGACGCCCTGCGCAACCGCAGCCTCGTCGACTACAACCGGGCGGGCGTGCCGCTGGTCGAGACGGTGAGCGAGCCCGACCTGCGCTCGCCGGCCGACGCCATGGCGTACATGAAGGCGATGCACCGCATCGTGACGGCGCTGGGCGTCTCCGACGGGAACATGGAGCAGGGCAACTTCCGCTGCGACGCCAACGTGTCGGTGCGGCGGGTCGGCGACCCGCGCCTGGGCACCAAGGTGGAGCTGAAGAACATCAACAGCTTCCGCTTCGTCGGCCGCGGCCTGGAGCACGAGATCGCCCGCCAGGTGGACGTGCTGGAGGCGGGCGGTCACCTGGTGCAGGAGACGCGCCTGTGGGACGAGGCCGCGGGGGTCACCCGGCCGATGCGCACCAAGGAGATGGCGCACGACTACCGGTACTTCCCCGACCCCGACCTGATGGTGCTGGAGGTGGACGAGGCCTGGATCGAGCGGGTGCGGGCCACGCTCCCCGAGCTGCCCCGGGCGCGCACGCAGCGCTTCGTGGACGCGCTGGGGCTCAGCGCCTACGACGCCGACGTGCTCACCCAGAGCGCGGCGCGCGCCGACTACTTCGAGGCCGTGGCCCAGGCGGTGGGCGACCCCAAGCTGGCGGCGAACTGGATCCAGGGCGAGCTCCTGGGCCTGCTCAACAAGGACGGGCTCGACATCGAGGCCTCGCCGGTGCCGGCCGAGCGCCTGGCCGAGCTCCTGGTGCTGCTGCGCGACGAGCGCCTGTCGAGCAAGATGGCCAAGGCCTGCTTCGCCGAGATGTTCAGCTCGTCCGTCGCCCCCGCCGACTGGCTGGCCGCCCACGGCGCCCAGATCACCGACGAGGACACCCTGCGCGCGATGGTGGCCGCCGCGCTCGACGCCCACCCCGACGAGGTGGCGGGGTTCCACGCCGGCAAGGCGCAGCTCCTGGGCTTCTTCGTGGGCCAGGTCATGAAACAGAGCCGCGGCAAGGCCAACCCGCAGCGCGTCAACCAGCTCGTCCGCAGCCAGCTCGAGGAGCGCCGATGAAGCCCCAAGCCCAGCCATCGATCCATCCCCTGTGGCGAGACGCCCAGGGCCGCGTCGTCATGATCGACCAGACCCTGCTGCCCCATCAGGAGGTCCACCACGTCTGCGCCAGCGCCGAGGACACCGCGCGGGCCATCGAGACGATGGTGGTGCGCGGCGCCCCGGCCATCGGCGTGGCGGCCGCCATGGGCATCGCGCTCGGCGCCAGCCAGCTCGCTGACGCGGAGCTGGCCGAGGGGCTGGCCGGCCTCTACGCCCGCATGGCCCGCACGCGACCCACGGCGGTCAACCTGTTCTGGGCCATCGACCGCATGCGCGCCGCCGCCGAGGCCCACCAGGGCACGCCCGGCGCGCTGCGCGACCTGCTCGACCGCGAGGCCCAGGCGATCTTCGACGAGGATTTCCTGGCCAACCAGGCCATGGGGGACCACGGCGCGGCCCTGGTGCCCGACGGCGCCCGCATCCTGACGCACTGCAACGCGGGCGCGCTGGCGACCGCCGGCTGGGGCACGGCCCTGGGCGTCATCCGCTCGGCGGTGCGCGAGGGCAAGCGCGTCCACGTCTACGCCGACGAGACCCGCCCCTTCCTGCAGGGCAGCCGCCTGACCGCCTGGGAGCTCATGCGCGACGAGATCCCGGTGACGCTGCTGGCCGACAACGCGGCCGGCCACCTCATCGCCAGCGGCGGTATCGATCTCGCGATCGTCGGCACCGACCGCACCGTCCTCAACGGCGACGTCGCCAACAAGATCGGGACCTACCAGGTCGCCGTGCTCTGCCACCGCCACGGGATCCCCTTCTACGTCGCGGCGCCCACCTCGACCTTGGACCTCACGCTCGAGGACGGCCGCGCCATCCCGATCGAGGAGCGCGCCGCCGACGAGGTGCGCACGGCCATGGGCCACCCGATCGCGCCCACCGACGTCCCGGTCTACAACCCCAGCTTCGACGTCACCCCCGCCGAGCTGGTCAGCGCCATCATCACCGAGCAGGGCATCGCCCGCGCCCCCTACGCCCGGTCCCTGCCGCCGCTGGCCGAGGCCGGCCGCCGCGCGCGACTTCGCGCTTGACACCCTTCGGGGCCTTCTCTACCTTTCGCGCCCTTCGAGGAGGATGCCTCCATGTACGCAGTGATTCGGACCGGTGGAAAGCAGTACCGGGTCGAGCAGGGTGACGTGGTCAAGATCGAGAAGCTCGCCGGCGATCCCGGGGAGACGCTCACCTTCGACGACGTGCTCCTGGTGGACTCTGGCGACACCACGCACATCGGTGCCCCGCAGGTCGCGGGCGCCAAGGTGTCTGGCACCATCGTCGAGCAGGGTCGTGACCGGAAGGTCATCATCTTCAACTTCCGCCGCCGCAAGAGCTCCAAGCGCAAGATTGGCCACCGCCAGTCCTTCACCCGCGTGCGGATCGAAGCCATCGCGCTCGGATAGCGTCTTTTCGCCCGAGGAGGGCAAGCCATGGCACACAAGAAAGGTCAGGGCAGCTCGCGCAACGGGCGCGACTCCAAGCCGAAGTTCCGCGGCGTGAAGAAGTTCGGCGGCGAGCTGGTCGTCCCCGGCAACATCATCGTCCGCCAGGTGGGCACCAAGTTCCACCCGGGCAAGAACGTCGGCATGGGCCGCGACTACACGATCTTCTCGCTGGTCGAGGGCACGGTCGCGTTCCGGCGCTACGGACGCGACAAGAAGCGCATCGACGTCGTCCCGCTGAGCGCCTGAGGCGTTCGGTCGCCCCGGCGGCGCTCCCCCCGCGGGAGCACGCCACAGGCGCGACACCACGACCATGCGATTCGTCGACGAAGCAGTCATCGAGGTCGTCGCCGGACATGGCGGCGCGGGCTCCGTGCACTTCCGCCGCGAATCCAAGGTCCCCATGGGCGGGCCCGACGGGGGTGACGGCGGACGCGGCGGCGACGTGACGCTGGTCGCCGACGAGCGCAGCGCCACCCTGATGGACCACCGCTACCGGCGCCACTACCACGCCGAGGACGGCGCGGACGGCGCCGGCGCCCAGAAGACCGGGCACGACGGGCAGAGCCTCGAGATCCCGGTCCCCGTAGGCACCGTGGTCACCGACGCCACCACCGGCGAGGTGCTGGCCGACCTCACCGAGGCGGGCCAGCGCGTCGTCGTGGCCACCGGCGGGCGCGGCGGCCGCGGCAACACCTTCTTCGCCTCGTCGACGCGGCAGGCCCCGCGCCACGCCCAGCCGGGCGAGGCCGGCGACGAGCGCAGCCTCAATCTCAGCCTCAAGCTGGTCGCCGACATCGGCCTGGTCGGGCTCCCCAACGCCGGGAAGTCGACCTTCATCCGTGCGGTCAGCCGCAGCCAGGCCAAGGTCGGCGCCTACCCCTTCACGACGCTGGTGCCCAACCTGGGCGTGGCGCGGATCGATGGCCGCGAGCTCGTCGTGGCCGACATCCCCGGCCTGGTCGAGGGGGCCCACGAGGGCCACGGCCTGGGCGACCGCTTCCTCAAGCACCTCGAGCGCACCCGCGCCCTGGTGCACCTGGTGAGCCTGTCGCCCGACGCACCCGACCCGGTCGAGGCCTACGACACGGTGCAGCATGAGCTGGCGGCCCACTCGGCCGAGCTGGCGTCGCGGCCGCAGGTGGTGGTCCTCAACAAGATCGACCTCCTCGACGATCCCTACGAGATCGAGCTGTGGTCGGAGGCCTTCGCCGAGCGCGGCGTCACCGTGATGTCCGCCAGCGGGCTGGCCGGCGACGGCGTGCTCGAAGTGCTGCGCTGCGTCGTCGGACTGCTCGGAGGCCCGCCCCAAGCCGAGCAGACGCCACCGGAGCCGTGGAGCCCCGTCTGAACCCCGCGCGCCGGTCGCGGAGTGTGAAGGCGATTGTTTCCAACGGGTTCCGGGCCGGGCCCATTGGGGGGCTCAGGTTGACGAACCCCAGAAGCCTGGGCAGACTACCAAGGATGGTCGTGCTGCCCATCCGCCGCCCGACCGGGACGGCTCCAGGGGACGTGAGGAATCAGCCACCTCGCCTCCCGGGACGAATGCGAGGATGGTGAAGATGACTCGAATCGGTGGGAGTGGGCCGAGGGTTCTGGGCCTCGGCATCGTGCTCGCCCTCACCGGCGGGATCGCATGGGCCCAAGGGCCGCCGGCCGACAGCCCGGCCCCAGCGGCCACGCCGGCCCCGGCGGGTGCCCCGGCGACGGGGGCCGACCCCGACGTGCGCGTGGTGCCCCCGCCGACGGCGGACGAGCAGTACGATCTCAAGGTGCGCGAGCTGGAAGAGAAGGTCGTCAACCTCAAGGAGAAGATCTTCCGCACCAAGACGCGCCTGCTGCTGCTCAAGGAGCGCATCCTCAACGACGTCATCGCCGAGGCGAAGCTGGTCGTCGTGCACCAGAACGAGATGGGCGCGAGCTTCAAGCCGGAGCAGGTGTACTACCGCCTCGACGGCGAGGACCTGAAGCTGCTCGACAACGCCACCGGCCTGCTCAGCGGGCGCGACCCGGTCGAGATCTTCAGCGGCAACGTCGCGCCGGGCAACCACAACCTGACCGTCGAGATGGTCTACCGCGGCGACTCCGCCGTGTTCAGCTACATGAAGGACTACCTGTTCCGACTGCGCGCCAACTACACCTTCTACGCGACGAAGGGGAAGGTCACGACGCTGCAGAGCATCGGGTACCTCAAGGGCGACATCACCTACGACCTGACGACGCGTCCGTCGATCAAGTTCAAGGTCTCGCAGAAGAGCTACACCAAGGACAGCGCGAGCGAACCCGAGGAAGAGGGCTCCACGGAAGGGAGCGAGTAGCGTGCGTCTCGGGCCATCCACGCGGTTCGGCCTCTCGGTGGTGGCGGTGGCGGTGCTCTCGAGCGGGGGGCGCCCCGCGAGCGCCTCGGTGGGCTCGTTCGACCTGCGGCTGTCCAACATCGAGCGCGCGGTCGAGCGCCTGGTGCGGGAACACCAGAACCCCATCGCGGTGATGCGCACCCACCCGGTGGAGACGCGCTTCATCGAGGCGCAGGTCCTCTTCGACACGCAGAACTGGGAGGGGGCGGCGATCCTCCTCATCGATCTCGTCGAGAACCCCAAGTTCCGCGTCATGCCCGAGTATCCGAGCGGGCTGCTGATGCTGGGGCGCGCCTTGCGGGAGCTGAGCAACCCCCGCGCGGCCGAGCGCTACCTGACCATGGCCGCCAACGGGACCGACGCCACGGTCGCCGACGAGGCGCGCCTGCACCTCATCGAGATGGTGCTGGACAAGGGCGACGACGCGGCGCTGCGGAAGCTGGTCTCGACCATGTTCGGCGGCGGCAGCCCGCGGACGCGCTACGCGCTGGGCAAGGCGCTGGTCCACCTGGGGGACTTCAACCGCGCGGGCGAGGTGCTGCAGGGCATCGCCCAGGACCCGGAGCTGGGCCCGCGGGCCCGCTACTACCTCGCCGTCGTGCACACCGCCGAGCACAACTACGGCCAGGCCAGCGGAGAGTTCCGCGAGCTCGTGGCCCTGAGCGACGACGGCGCCAACGGCCGGGTGCGCGATCTGGCCTTCATGGCCCTGGGCCGGCTGGAGATGGAGGCGGGCGACCTCATCGCCGCCGTCACCAGCTATCAGCGCGTCGAGCGCTACAGCCCCAGCTACGACACGGCGCTCTACGAGATGGCCTGGGCCTACATCAAGGGCGAGCAGTACGACAAGGCGCTGAGCACCCTCGACGCGCTGCTGCTGACGGTCACCGACCCCGAGCTGGACGTCGAGGCGCACTCGCTGCGCGGCCAGCTCAACATCTACCTCGACGACTACGACTCCGCGGTGGAGAGCTTCGAGACGATCATCGGCCGCTTCGCTCCCATCCGGAACGAGCTGGCCCAGTTCACCCAGGACTCGCAGAACGTCACGCGCTACTTCGAGTGGCTGCTCGACCGCCACTCGAGCCGCGCCGACGTGAACGCGCCGCTCACGGCCCGCACCGCCGCCTGGCTCGAGACCGCCGGCGACATGAAGCGCATCACGGCGCTCTTCGATGAGCTGGGCTCGGAGCGCGCCGACATCGACTGGATCCGCGAGCTGGCGCAGGACCTCGAGCGCATCATCGGCTCGCGCGGCCGGGTCGAGCTCTTCCCTGGGCTGAAGGCGGGCTGGACCCAGTCGATCGTGCTGGGCAACCAGCTGGTGGCGCTCTCCTCGGCCATCCTGGACTACCAGGAGCAGCAGCTCGCCGGGCACCTCGGCGCCGACGAGCAGGCCGAGCTGGAGCCCCTGGTCCAGTGGCGGCGCACCCTGGAGAGCCGCTTCAGCAAGCTCCCGATGACCTTCGGCCAGTACCAGGAGCGCGAGGAGCGGGTCGACCAGCGCTTCGTCGACCTCAAGCGCCAGGCCTTCCTGGTCGGCCAGCGCCTCAAGGAGGTGCGCGAGCAGCTCCTGGCCTTCGAGCGCTACGTCAACGACAAGCAGTTCAAGGAGGATCAGGGCCGCTTCTCGCCGGAGCGCGAGCGCGAGCTCCGCGGGGCCCTGGACACGGAGAAGGCCGAGCTGGAGCAGATGTACGGCGAGCTCAGCGCCCTGCAGCGCGAGCTGGACGTCGAGGCGGAGCGGGTCGGCACCGGGGACGCGGCCACCCAGAGCGAGGTGGACCTCCGCGCCGCCCTCATCACGGCCCACAAGAAGGAGGGGCTCTTCCTGGAGCGCAGCCAGGCGGCGCGCGTGGCCGGGCAGCAGCCGACCTTCGAGGAGCTGGGCAACCTGCGCGAGCGCATCTGGGCCGGCGTCAGCAAGCTCGACCAGGTCATCGCCGCCATCGACCGCAATGTCAGCGCCCGGACCGGCGAGCTGGCCGCCCAGATCCGGCTGGCGTCGGGCGAGCTGGACGATTACGGCGTCGACGCGACCCAGTACGAGATGCGCGGGCGGGAGCTGGCCCACGACGTCGGCCAGCAGCTCTTCGCCGACGCCCAGAATCGGATGAAGGAGGTGGTGCTGAAGGCCGAGGTCGGTCTCATCGACGTCGCGTGGCAGCGCAAGCGTGAGATGACCGACGAGATCCAGAAGCTGAGCCAGGAGAGCGCCGAGAAGCTCGCCAAGCTGGATCGCACCCTCAAGGAGATGACGCTGGAGAAGATCACGGCGCCCGGTGAGGGTGAGAAGAAGGCGCCGGCCACCGAAGCGCCCGAGGAGACCGAGGAGGCAGCGCCGGCCGAGCCGCCCCCGCCGCCGGAGCCCGAGCCCGAGGCCGAGAAGCCGGGGGTCCCGGATGAGGAGAGCCCGGCCGCCGAGCCCGCTCCGCCCGAGCGGGAGGAGCAGCCTTGAGCCCGCGTCTCGTCCGAGCGGCCCTGCTGGGTCTCGTCATGGCCACGCCGCTGAGCCAGCGCGTGTGGGCGCAGACGGGGGGCGGTGACGCGCCGCCGGCGGAGGCCGCGCCCGCGCCCGATCCCGCCACCGATCCCGCCACCGAGCCCGCACCCGACCCCGCCACCGAGCCCGCGCCCGCGCCCGCTCCCGGCGCCGATCCCGCCACCGCGCCCGATCCCGGCGCCGATCCCGCCACCGAGCCCGCGCCCGCCCCGGATACCGCGGAGCCGCCCGCGCGGGAGCAGCCGGCCCCCATGTCGGCCGCCCCCGGCACCCTCGACGACCCCGAGATTCCGCGGTGTGAGCGCGCGGTGAACTGGAACCGCCCCGCCAAGGGAGCCAAGGCCGCCGGGACGACGACCAGCGCCGAGGATCTCGCCGCCGAGGCCGACCGGCGCGCCTTCGCCGAGGCGGCCGACCGCTTCGCGCGCTCTGCCCGCGACTACCAGGTCGAGAGCTACGCGGTCATCGAGGCGGCCATCGCCAAGCAGAAGGACTTCGTGCGGCGCTCCTACGGCAAGAAGACCCGCGAGCTGGACGTGACCGAGCGCCAGCGCCGCGAGGACGCCATCGCGCGCTTCGAGCGCTTCATCGAGCGCTACCCGAACAACGCCGACTACACGCCGGACGCCATGTTCCGCCTGGCCGAGCTCTACTTCGAGCGCAGCGGGACGCGCTTCGCCGACGCCGAGACCCAGTACTACCAGGACCGCAAGCTCTACGAGCGGGGCAAGTTGCCGGCCGAGCCGGTGGCGCCCGAGCGCGAGTTCAAGGACACCGTGCGCATGTACCGCACGCTGCTGTCCCGGTTCGGTTCCTCGTATCGCTACGCCGACGCCGTCTACTACCTGCTGGGCTACGTGCTGGCCGAGCAGGGCGACGACACCCCGTCGCGTGAGGCGTGGCGCACGCTGGCCGAGCGCTTCCCCAAGAGCGAGTACGCGGCCGAGGCGTGGCTGCGCATCGGCGAGATGCACTTCGACTACGGCGAGTTCCAGGAGGCGGCGACGGCCTATCTCCACGCGATGGAGTACACGGACAACCGCTTCTACGACAAGGCGCTCTACAAGCTGGGCTGGACCTACTTCCAGCTCTACGACTACGACAAGGCCATCCGGCGCTTCAAGGACCTCATCGCCTGGTACGACGCGCACGCCTCGTCGGGCGGCACGGCCAGCGCGCTGCGCGAGGAGGCCATCGACTACCTGGCGGGCAGCCTGGCCGAGGACGACTGGGACAACGACGGGCTGCCCGACGAGAACGCCGGCGTGGCCCGCGCGCTCAGCTACGTGTCAGGCAAGGAGCCCTACGAGCGCGACATCATCAAGAAGTACGCGGAGACGCTGAAGTCGCTCGCCGACCGCGTGAAGTGGGCGCAGGCCATCGAGGTGTACCGCCGCCTGCTGGCCCTGGACCCGCTGGCGGTCGAGGCGCCGAGCCTCCAGATGGAGATCATCCAGATCTACGACGACCTCCGCGAGATCGACAAGGCCGCCGAGGAGCGCCGTCGGCTGGCCGACCTCTTCGGCCCGAAGAGCGCCTGGTGGCAGGCCAACCAGAACAACCCGAAGGCGCAGGTGCGCGTGAGCCGGGCCATGGAAGACGCCATGCGCAACCGCGCGCTCTGGCACCACCAGCGCGCGCAGGAGCTCAAGGTCCAGGCGGGCCTGGAGTCGAACCCGGCGCTGCTCGTCGAGGCCAGGGAGCAGTACCGCAAGGCGTCGGTGGCCTACGAGGAGTACCTGGCCAAGTACCCCAACGAGCCGGCCTCCTACGAGATGACCTTCTTCCTGGCCGAGACCTACTGGTACTCCGACGAGTACGCGCGGGCGGCGCCGATCTACCGGAAGATCGCGCTGGACGAGGACAACACGAAGTATCGGGACGCCGCGGCGATCTCCACCGTCAAGGCGTACGAGCGGATGCTGGCCGAGGCTGCGGCCGCGGGCCGCGTGCCGGCCAAGGCGGTCCCGGGGAGCAGCTGGACGCCACCAGCCGAGCCCGAGGGGGCCTCGAGCGAGTACAAGCCCGCGAACCCCGAGCCGATCCCCGAGGCCGTCCGCGACTGGATCACCGCCGTCGACTTCTACGTCGATCAGGACTTCAAGCAGGACGGCAGCCGCCAGCTCCAGGCGGAGGTCTCGTACCAGGCGGCCGAGATCCTCTACCGCTTCAAGAACTACCAGGACGCGCGCGACCGCTTCGCCCAGGTGATCTCGTGCTACCCGCGCGAGGAGGTCGCCGCCTACGCCGCGGCGAACATCATCAACAGCTACCGGGACGAGAACGACTGGAGCAACCTGGAGAAGTGGGCCAACGTGGCCGACCGGCTGAACCTGGGCAACGCCGAGCAGCAGGCCGATATCCGCAAGGAGATCAAGGTCTTCAAGCTGGGGTCGCTCTTCAAGCGGGCCGAGGCGCTCTACGAGGCAGGGAAGTACCTGGAGGCGGCGCGCGAGTTCAAGCGGCTGGCCGACCAGAACCCCACCGCGGCCTTCGCCGACAAGGCCTACTTCAACGCCGCGAACGCGTTCAAGAAGGAGCGCTACTACGACTCGGCTGCCGAGATCTTCGAGAAGCTGGTCACCGACCCGCAGTACGCGAAGAGCGAGTTCGCCGAGGAGTCGCTCTTCGAGCTGGGAGAGACCAACAAGCTCTTCTTCAACTTCGACCGTGCCATCAACGCCTTCCTGACGCTCTACGATCGCTACCCCGAGTCGGAGAACCGGCGCTACGCGCTGTACCAGGCGGCGATCCTGCAGGAGCAGTCGGGCGACGCGAAGACGGCGGCGCGCACCTTCGAGAAGTACGCCGACCTCTACCGCGATCGGGAGGAGTCCCCCGGCACGCTCTACCGGGCGGCCGAGCTGTGGCGGAAGGTCGGCGACGAGGCCGAGGAGCAGCGCGTGCTCGAACGCTTCGTCGACCGCCACCGGTCCACCCCCGGGCTCGACCGCCTCGTGCTGGAGTCCATGGGCCGGCTCGCCGACATGGCCTACGCCCGCAGGAAGGTCTCGCTGGCCACGCGCATGTGGCAGGACATCGTCCGCGAGTACGTCGCCCGCGGCCAGCAGCCCGGGACGCCGGCGGCCGAGGCGGCGGCCAAGGCGGCCTTCCAGCTCGTCGAGCAGACCTTCAACGACTACAAGTCGCTCAAGCTCAACACGCCCAACCAGAAGCGGGCGGGCGCCATCATCAAGCGCAAGAACGACATGATGGCCGAGCTCGAGCGCCAGTACACGCAGGTGCTCGACTACGGCTCGCTGGACTGGACCATCGCCGTCGCCGACCGCCTGGCCGACCTCTACAAGGAGTTCGCCGACACCCTCTATGCCGCGCCGGAGCCCGAGGGTCTGAGCGAGGAGGAGTACGAGGTCTACGTGACCCAGATCGAGGACCTGGGCCTCAAGTACGAGAACGTCGCCATCCAGCGCTACGAGAAGGCCATCGAGCAGTCCCGCCGCCTCAAGGTGACCAATGAGTGGTCCAGGAAGGCGCTCGAGGCCATCAACAAGTACAAGCCCGCCGAGTATCCGCTCTTCAAGGAAGAGAAGATCCAGACGGACTTCGAGCCGCTCTACTCCCTCGACACGCGCGTCCCGGAGGTGCGCTGATGAGGTGGAGCGCTCTCACCGCCTTCGCGCTGGGCCTCGTGGTCCTCGGGCCCGCCGCGCGCGCCCAGACCGACGGCCCGGCCGACGCTCCCGCCGCGACCGACGCTCCGGCTCCGGCACCGACCCCCGCTCCGGCGGAGGCCCCCGCTCCGGCGGAGGCACCCGCTCCGGCGCCGCGCCGGGACGAGCCCCCACCCGGCATGAGCCCCGGCGAGCGCCAGGCCTGGGACGCGGGCCAGCTCGTCGACCAGGGACAGCTCAGCGGCGCCGAGGCCAAGGCCACGGCGGCCACCGGCTCGGCGGGCGGCAAGGCGCCCGGATACACCGTGATCGCCCGGATCCGCGTGCGCCAGGGGCAGCTCCCCGACGCGCTGGCGGCCCTCGAGCAGGCCGTGAGCGCCGACCCGGCCTACAGCCCCGCCCGCCTGCTCCAGGTGCGCGTGCTCCAGGCGCTGGGCCGCGGCCGTGAGGCGCCCGGCAAGATCGAGCCGACGCTGCAGAAGTACCCCGACTCCCTCGGCCTCCGCATCGCCCTGGCCGAGGCCTGGCTGGCCGCCGGGCGCCCCACCGACGCCATGGACGAGGCCCGCGCGACCCTCAAGCGCTCCGAGACCTCGGTCACCGCGATGAAGCTGCTCGCGCGCGCCTACCTCGCCACCGGAAACGACGCCGCCGGCGAGGCCATCCTCAGCCGCGCGATGGAGATCGAGAAGGACGCCGAGTCGTACATGCTGCGAGGCCGCATCGCCCTGATGCGCAACCAGCTCGTGGAGGCCCGCGCCTGGTTCGAGAAGGCCGCCGACGTCGACAGCCAGAACGTCGAGCTGCTCCTGAATCTCGGGTGGACCTACCTGCACGTGCGGAACTTTGACGCTGCCCGCGATGTCCTCTCCAAGGCGGTGCAGCTCGCGCCGGCCTACGCGCTGGCGTGGCTGGACCTGGGCAGCGCCTACCGGGGCGAGAAGAACTTCGAAGAGGCGGAGCGCAGTTGGAACAAGGCCCTCGAGTTGGACCCGAAGCTGGCCGATGCATGGTTCGACCTGGGCGTGCTCTACCTCGAGAACCCGCTGCCGGGCCGCGAGCGGGAGGCGCAGCTCCGCGACGCGGTCGAGGCCTTCAACAAGTACAAGCTGGGCCGGCCGCCCACCAGCGACGACGCGGCCGAGGTGGACAAGTACGTGGCCGAGGCGAAGCTGCTGATCGAGCAGGAGCAGCAGCGCAAGCAGGAGGAGCTCAAGCAACCGGCACCCGAGACCGTTCCAGACGAAGGAGCCGGCGATGAGGGCTCCGGCGACGAAGGCGGCTCGGGCGAGGAAGGCTCGGGCGACGAGGGCTCCGGCGAGCCCCAGGAAGGCACGTTCTGACCGGCGTGCGAGGAGCGGGCATGATGCGACGGCACACCACCTGGCGGAGGATCTCGGCGAGCGCCTGCGGCCTGCTGATGCTGGCCGGCCTGGCCGGTCCGGCGGCCGCCGCCGAGCCGACGAAGGGGCCCCGCGTGATCGAGCTCGAGGGCATCATCATCGAGGGCAAGATCCCGAAGCCGCAGGTATTCTACGTGCTCGGCCGCAGCCAGGTCCGCTACCAGAGCCTGCAGCTCGACCGCAGCTTCGTCTCCCGCATCGTCGAGACGGCGAAGCAGAACCCCTTCTGACCTCGATTTCCTGGCGCGCGCTGCGAACTGCGGTAAGGTCACCACCGCCGAGTCAGCCGCGCCACTCCCCGCTCTCGGGGACCCGGAACGGCGCCCGGTTTCGTCCAGTGCAGCGTCGAGTGGGCTTGACGGCGAGAGCGATGCCGGCTAAGCCTTCATGGCCCCGGGAATTGGGGCATCCAGGGTTCCGAATGGGGCCCGCCAGTGCCGAGAATCTCAACCATACGTCGGGCGGCTCGTACCGGTAGCCGTGCCCAGAACTGCGGGAGGTAGTCAGTCCATGGACGCCATTGCTAAGGCCATGAGCGAGGGTGGCATCTGGATGTACATCATCCTGGCCACGTCCATCGTCGGTTTGGGCATCATGATCGAGCGCTTCGTGATGTTGTTCTTCAAGTACAACATCAACGCGAACGCGTTCATGGCCCAGATCCAGAAGCTGGTCATGGCCAACAGCATCGACAAGGCCATCAAGCTCTGCAACGCGGCTCCGTCCGCGGCGCTGGCTCGGGTCATCAAGGCTGGCCTCACCCGCGCGAACAAGGGCGCCGATGAGATCCAGAACGCGGTGGAGGAGGCCACGCTGGAGGTCATCCCGCACATCCAGCGCCGCACCAACGCGCTGGCCGCCATCGCCAACATCGCCACGCTGATGGGCCTCCTCGGCACCATCATCGGCATGATCGGCGCCTTCGCCGACCTGGCGAACGTCGCGCCCGACAAGCGCCAGGAGGCGCTGGGCCGCAACATCTCGCTGGCCATGAACACGACGGCCTTCGGCCTCATCGTGGCCATCCCGGCGATGCTTGCGCACGTCGTCCTCTCGGGCGTGACCAAGAAGATCATCGACGAGATCGACCTCTACAGCGTCAAGCTGGAGAACCTGCTGATCTCGCGGCACAAGCCGGCCGACCGCGGTTGATGAGTCTGGCAGTCCGCTCCGCGCTCCCATGGCGGGATGGCGGAGCGGGCGCACCCACCCGCCCCCGGCGGTGGTTGGAGATCTCGCATGGCACGCAAGCCCTCGGAACGACGTCACGGCAAGGAGCGGGTCGAAGACCTGAACCTGTCGCCGATCATGTCGATCCTGGTCATCCTCATCCCGATGCTCCTGTACGCCTTCTCCTTCTTCGAGGTGAAGGTGCAGGCGGTCACGGCGCCCCGCATGGGCCCGTCGAACGCCAAGCCGAAGGAAGAGGATGAGAAGAAGCCCCTGAACCTGACGGTGCTCGTCACCAGCAAGGGCTTCGTGGTCAAGCAGCAGGCCGAGCTGACGACCGAGCCCGAGAAGCCCATCTTCAAGCGCTCGTTCAACGGCGGCACCGAGGAGTACGACTTCCCGGCGCTCTACAGCCGGCTGATGGCCAAGAAGAAGCAGTACCCGGACGAGTCGACGATCAACATCGGCGCCGAGATGGACATCCCGTGGCACATCATCGCCCGGACCATCGACGCGGCCCGCGTCCAGCTCGTCGAGGACTCCTACGAGGACCTGAAGGCTTACTCGGAAGCGAAGGTGAAGAGCAACAGCAAGGGTGAGGCCGTAGACCTCTTCCCCGCGGTGGTCTTCGTCGTAGCAGAGTAGCGCAACGACCTCGGTGGACCCGCCCCTGCTCGGGGGGCGGACCTTCCGCCGAGGTCTTCGACGTTTCACAGAGCGCGAGGCATCGATGGCAACGAACGAGGAAGGGCCGCAGCTGGAAGCGGGCAACGCCTTGCCGGGACAGTTCGAGCACCCGCTCGACTACAAGAAGCGGAACCGCAAGGGTGCGCGCAGCGACAGCATCGAGGGTGCCCTCAACATCAACTCGTTGATGGACATCATGACCATCCTCCTGGTCTTCCTGCTGATCAACATCACGAGCGACCCGCTCTCGATCACCCAGGACGACTATCTGACGCTCGCCAAGTCGACGGCGGACTACAACCCCGAGGACTCGGTCCCCATCACGATCACCAAGCGCAACATCATCGTCGACCACAAGCAGATCGTGAAGGTCGACTGCGCTTCGGGTGGTCAGGTCTGCCAGGAAGGCGACTACACCAAGGAAGGCAACTTCTACTCGGTCGACAAGTCCTTCAAGGAGGACGGCTCCGAGTCGAGCTTCCTGATCGAGCCGCTCGAGAAGAAGCTGTCTGCGCTCGTGAAGCAGCAGAAGGAAGAGGCCAAGGAGCTCAACCGCGAGTTCAAGGCCGTGGCGACCATCATCTCCGATCGCGACATCCCGTTCCGGCTGATCGCCGAGGTCGTCCACACGGCCGGCATGGCGGGGCTGAGCGACCTGAGATTCGCCGTGGTCAAGACTGGCGGACGCTGACTCGGACAATTCGTCGCTTTCCTGCACTCCCGACGAAAGAAACACTCTTTTTGACCCGTTGACGGTTTCTGAGGAAGGGTTCCGGTAGCATCGTGGCGGTGGACGCCCGAGCCGGGCCTGAACCATCGGGCCGACGCGGGGGCGGCGGGAAACAAGGTGAACCGGACGGGGCCAGCTGCGACCCGGCGGGTTCCGAGCGCAGGATCAAGGACGGCTGATGGCTCAGGAAGGCACGAAGAAGATCCTTCGGGTCGGCATCATCCAGGGTGGCCGGATCGTCGAGGAACGCCTCATCCGCAAGCGGGAGGCCGTGACCGTCGGCGTGGCGGCGAAGAACACCTTCATCCTGCCCGTCGCCGGTCTGCCGAAGAGCCTCACGCTCTTCGACGCCAAGGGCGAGAACTACCAGCTGCACTTCGACGAGAGCATGTCCGGCCGCGTCTCGGTGGGCGACGCGGTTCAGGACCTCAAGGCGCTGCAGAAGTCGCCGAACGTGCAGAAGCGCGGCAGCAGCTACGTCGTGGGGCTGGACACCCGGTCGCGCGGCAAGGTCGTCATCGGCGAGTTCACGATCCTGTTCCAGTTCGTCGAGGCGCCTCCGGTGCTGCCTCGGCCGCAGCTGCCGGCGGCCGCTCGCGGCGGCATCGCCCAGCGCATCGACTGGACCTTCGTCAACATGCTGATCCTGTCCTTCCTCCTCCAGGGCGGGGCCGGGGTCGGGCTCGACATCTGGTGGCGCCAGGAAGGCCGCTACCTGCAGGACGAGTTCGGCGAGCGCAAGACCCGCTCCTACGAGGTGCTGAAGGCCGAGGTGCTCCAACAGCAGGAGATCGAGAAGGAGGAGCCCGAGCCCACCGAGGCCGAGCCCGCCGACAAGGAGCAGGAGGCCGAGGAGCCGACCGCCGAGCCGGCGCCGGAGCCCGAGCCGAAGAAGGAGACGCCCAAGCCTCGCGTCGACCAGGGTGAGAAGAAGGAGCCCGCCGAGGTCCGCGACTCGAACCGTACCAAGTCCGAGCTCAAGAAGGACGTCACGAAGAAGACCTTCCTCCACGTCCTCGGGGCGGAGGGTGAGGACGGGTCTCTCGGGCCCAGCACGTTGAAGGCCGGCCTGGCCGACGCGAAGCTGGACGAGGCCTTCCAGAACGCCGACGGCGGCGTCGCGAACGCCGACGAGACGACGAAGACCACCTTCGGCGGGGCGCCGGTCGCCAAGGCCGGCACGGGCGAATACAAGGGCATCACGAAGGCCGAGGCCGGCGGCGAGCGCATCGCCACCAAGAAGGTCGAGACCGTCGACAAGACCACCGCGACCGGCGGCGAGAAGAAGGTCTCCGCCAGCGTGCGCGGTGGCTCGTTGACCGGCAAGACGGGCGTGGGGAAGGTCGATCCCACCGCGGTGAAGAGCGTGTTCGCGCGCCGCAAGGGCGCCGTGCAGTACTGCTACGAGAAGGCGCTGAAGGTGAACGAGAAGCTCAAGGGCAAGGTGGTGATCCAGTTCACCATCGGACCGGCCGGGCGCATCACCTCCATCAGCGTCACCGAGAACAGCACGGGCGACTCTTCGGTCGGCCAGTGCATCATGGACAAGGTGCGGTCGTGGAAGTTCACACCGCCTGAGGGCGGCTCCGTCACCTTCTCCTTCCCGTTCGTCCTGTCGACCGGTTCTTGAGCCCGTCGACCCGGTCGAGGGGGGATGAGGGCGCGTGCCTCGTCCCTCGCACCGCCGTCGCAGGTCGGTTGATCAAATCCACCTTGCGACGCAACCAAGAGCCTGCGGCCGACCTCGGCTGCGTCCTGGTCGCGTCAGGGCGTGCAGTTGACGGTCATGGAACAGGATTTCTAAGATGCTCTCTGGCGACCCGACGCTGCGTCGGCGCCTGATGAGCGGTGCAGGGACCCGGATGCGCAAGTCATTCATCAGTGCTGCGACCTTGCTCAGCGTGCTCGCCGTCTCGCTCCTCTCCGGTGCGGCGCCGAAGCGGCTGGGTGCGGACGCCGATCTCACCCAGCTCAGCATGGACGAGCTGGTGGATTCGGCGCGCGGCATGGTGCGCCAGATGGAGGAGCAGCTCGCCACGGCCTTCAAGCTCCTGGAGGAGTCGCTCGCCGCGGGCGACGTGGGCGCCACCACCGCTCGCAACGAGGCCATCACCGCGATGAAGGGCCTGGTCAAGCTGAGCGAGCAGAACCTGCTCACCCTTCAGCAGAAGGCCGCGGAGGGCGATCGGGAGCGCGCCGAGCACGAGCACGTCAAGATCGCCATCGCCGCTGCGAAGGTGGCCGAGCTGGCCGCCCGGGCTCGGACGGCCGGCGGTATCGATGTCGACGTGGAGAGCGCCGAGGTCGACTCCCAGGTGGAGTTCAACAGCGATCTCCCGCTGATTCCGGAGCTGTCGGCGTCCTTCGTGGATACGCCGAATCTCGTGCCGGATCCTCCGATCCACGCGAGCCCCTACTTCTAGTCGGCGGACGCTGGGGGGAAAGCCCTCGCGGCGGTTCGGGTCGTGAGTCGAGGCGAGTTGATGCGACGTGTGAGCCTGACGATGTGGGTGCTGGTGGCCGGGGTGGTCGCGGTGGGCCAGACCGCCCTCGCCCAGCCGGCGCCGCCGTCCGATCCGCGCATCAGCAGCCCCGCCGGTCTGGGCGCCACCTACTCGGGAGCGATCCGGGCCGGCACCGGGCTGCCGTCCACGGCGCCGCGCTACGGGATCCGCCTGGGCGACTTCGTGCTGCAACCCCGCTTCTTCCTGCAGGGCAGCTACACGTCGAACTTCTTCCGCGTCGACACGCGCAACGCCAACGTCCAGGAAGAGGCCGTGCTGGCGCTGGACATCCGGCCCGGGCTGGCGATCTTCAACCCGAACTACGACCTCGTCGCCATGAAGATGTCGGTGGACGCCGACGTGCGGGTGCCCTTCTCCGACAACCAGGCGGTCAAGGACCAGCTGGGCGTGGGCATCGACGCCGACGCCAGCCTGCTCATCCTGCCCAAGCGCGCCTTCACGATCGGGCTCTTCGAGCACTTCGATCGCCAGCTCTGGACCCGGGCGATCGCGACCTCCAGCAACGCGGATCGCAACCGCAACAGCGTCGGCGCCGACCTGTCCCTGCACCCCGGTGGCCGCGCCCTGGACATCACCGCCGGCTACCGCTGGGAGATCGAGCGCTTCGACGATCTGAACCTGCTGGACACCGACGAGCACGTGGTCAGCCTGCTGGCCTCGTGGCGCTTCTATCCCCAGACCTACGTGTTCCTCGACACGGCCATGCGCCTGTCGGAGTACGCGACGCCGCGGCCGGTGGGGGACGACACGGAGGTCGGCAACTACGTGCCGGGCAAGCCGGTGCGTGCCGCGCTGGGGCTCTCCGGCTACATCAGCGAGCGGGTCGCCATGCTGGTGAAGGCCGGCTACGGCAACTCGCTGCTGGACCCCGGCGCCGAGAACTTCTCGAACTTCATCGGCCGGCTGCAGGCGAGCTTCCGCTTCAGCGCCCGCTCGGTGCTGCACGTGGGCGCCATCCGGGACTTCGACCTGGTGGCTTTCGGCGGGCAGTACGCGTACGTGCGCGGGTTCGTCTCCTTCGAGCAGAGCATCCGGGATCGCGTCCTGGTGCACCTGGACTTCTCGATCGACCACCGCCGGTTCGGCCGCTGGGTGCCTGCGCTGCTGGCGAACCCGGCCGATCCGGACACCACCATCCGGCCCGGCACCTCCGACGCGCACCGCAAGGACCTGATCCTGGCCGCCGGGCTGCTGGTGGACATCGACATCACCCGCCTCTTCGGCCTCACCCTGGGCTACCGCTTCTCCTCGAACCTGACCGACTTCGCGACGACCCTGCCCTCGGGCCAGATCTTCCAGGGGTACAACGAGCACCGGGCCTTCGCGACGCTCAACCTGCGTTATTGACCATGGACGGGTCCCAGGTCGCGAGGCGGGCGCTGGCGGGTGGGCCGGCTGGCCGGCTGGTGTCGAGCGCGCTGCTCGTCGTGCTGGCTGCGATCGGCGCGTGCCGCCCGTCGGCGCCGTCGACCGGCTACGAGCACCTCAACGACATGATCTCCGAGTCGCTCGGGCAGGTCGGGCTGGGCCCCGGCGACGTCTTCGAGGCGCGGGTCTACGGTGAGAAGGAGCTGTCGGGCACGCACCAGATCGCGCCGGACGGCTCCATCGACTTTCCCCTGGTCGGGCACATCCACGTCGCCGGGATGACGCCGGGCGACGTGGCGACGCTGCTCAAGGAGCGCCTGCAGGCCGGGTACATCCGCGATCCCTTCGTGTCGGTGTACGTGAAGGAGTACCAGTCGAAGAAGATCTTCGTGCTCGGGCAGGTGAACAAGCCGGGCACCTTCGCTTTCGGCTCCGCCATGACCGTCGTGGAGGCCATCACGCTCGCCGGTGGTTTCAAGGACACCGCGAATACGGACTATGTAGTCGTGACACGGAAGGTGGATGGGCGTGAAATGAGGATCCCCGTACCGGTCGGAAAGATCAGCAAGGGGTTGGCTGCCAACCTCGAGCTTCGGTCGGGGGATATCGTTTTCGTTTCGGACACCTTGTTGTGACCAGGCGCCTTCGCGGCCGTCCTGCCTTCGATCGGGCGGCGCCGGACCCCAGGTCTGGCGGGAGGTTGCTGGACGGCATGTTGCGCGGTCGCGAAAGCACTGCCTATACTTTGCGCGACCTCGGCGTCTGGCCCGGTCTAGGGGATTTCTTCCATGGGTAAGGTCATCGGCATTGACCTCGGAACCACGAACTCGTGCGTCGTGGTCATGGAGGCTGGCAACCCTGTCGTCATTCCGAATTCGGAGGGCAGCCGCACCACGCCTTCGGTCATCGCCTTCACCGAGGACGGCGAGCGGCTGGTCGGCCACATCGCCAAGCGCCAGGCCATCACGAACCCCGCCAACACGGTGTTCGCCACCAAGCGCCTGATGGGGCGGAAGTTCCAGTCGTCGGAGGTCCAGGAGATCCTCGACACCTTCCCCTACGCGGTGCTGGCGGCCGGCAACGGCGACGCCCACGTGAAGATCCGCGAGAAGCTGTATTCGCCGCCGGAGCTGTCGGCGTACATCCTCGCCCAGATGAAGTCCTACGCCGAGGACTACCTCGGCGAGCCGGTCGAGGACGCGGTCATCACGGTCCCGGCCTACTTCGACGACAGCCAGCGCCAGGCCACCCGCGACGCGGGCCGCATCGCCGGCCTCAATGTGCTGCGCATCATCAACGAGCCCACGGCGGCGGCGCTGGCCTTCGGTCTCAACCGACACTCCCAGGGCCGCGTCGCGGTGTACGATCTCGGCGGCGGCACCTTCGACATCTCGATCCTCGAGGTCGGCAACGGCGTGTTCCAGGTGAAGTCGACCCACGGCGACACCTTCCTGGGCGGCGAGGACGTCGACCTGCGCGTCATCGAGCGCATCGCCGACACCTTCCGCGAGGAGAACGGCGTCGACCTCATCCGCGACCCGATCGCGCTCCAGCGCCTGAAGGAGGCGGCGGAGAAGGCGAAGATCGAGCTGTCGACGCTCGAGGACACGGACATCAACCTGCCCTTCATCTCCGCCGACGAGAGCGGTCCCAAGCACCTGCACATGACGTTCACCCGTCGTGAGCTGGAGGCGCTGGTCGAGGACCTGCTCGAGCGGACCATGTACCACTGCCAGCAGGCGCTCAACGACGCCGGCTACGCGGTCGAAGAGGTCGACGAGGTCATCCTGGTCGGCGGCATGACCAAGATGCCGATGGTCCAGAAGCGCGTGTACGAGTTCTTCCGGAAGAGCCCCAACAAGGGGGTGAGCCCGGACGAGGCCGTGGCCATCGGCGCCGCCATCCAGGGCGGCATCATCCGCGGCGACGTGCAGGACGTGCTGCTGCTGGACGTCATCCCGCTCTCGCTGGGCATCGAGACCCAGGGCGGGATCTTCACCAAGCTCATCGAGCGCAACCGCACCATCCCCACCTCGTGCACGGAGATCTTCACGACGGCCGAGGATTACCAGCCGCTGGTGAACATCCACGTGCTCCAGGGCGAGCGACCCATGGCGCGCGACAACAAGAGCCTGGCGCGCTTCGAGCTGCTCGGCATCCCGCCGGCGCGCCGCGGCGTGCCCAAGATCGAGGTGACCTTCGAGGTGGACGCCAACGGCATCCTCTCGGTGACGGCGCGCGACCTGGGCACCAACAACGAGCGCCAGGTGCGCATCCGGGCGACCTCCGGTCTCAGCGAGCGCGAGATCGAGCGGATCATGGCGGAGGCCGAGGCCAACCGGCAGGCGGACGTGCGGCGCAAGGAGCTGGCCGCCCTGCGCAACAAGGCCAACGGCCTGATGTACACGACCGAGCGCAGCCTCACCGAGCTGGGGAGCTGCCTGACCGACGAGGAGATGCGGCAGATTCGACGCGACGTCGAGCGCTGCAAGAAGGCCCTCGAGTCCGACGATCTGGACACGATCCAGCGGGCGCTGGAGCAGCTCGAGAAGTCGTCGTACCGGATCGCCGAGGTCATGTACAAGGACGTTGGCTGAGAGGGCGTTTCCGTCTGCTCCCGTCGCCCGGTTGGCTCATGTGCTCTCAGGCGCTCCCGAGCCTCGGTTTTCATGCTGGGAGCGTGCGCCCTCGGCGCGGACACGCCTGAGGGCAGGTCGTTGGCGCCGGTCCCGGTCCGCACATGGGAGCACCTCTTGACACGGCGCTTCCGTCTCCTCCCGTCGCGCGGCTGGCTCATGGCTCTCCAGGGGCTCGAGCGCCTCGGGGCGTCCGGCGCGGCGAGCGCTCTCGCTGCGCGAGGCCCTGCACAGACGTCGCCCGCGCCCCGCTCGGTGCGCCCATGAACACGCCCATCGAGCGTCCCGACTACTACGCGGTGCTCGGCGTCCCCCGCGGCGCCGACGCGCTGACGATCCGGCGGGCCTATCGGCAGCTCGCCGCGTCCTATCATCCCGATCGCCACCCCGGCGGGTCGCCGCTGGCGACGGTGCGCTTCCAGCGGGTGGTGGAGGCGTTCGGAATCCTCGGTGACCCCGAGCGGAGGGAGCGCTATGACGCAGGGCAGGCCATCGACGCGCCGAAGGTCGAGGAGGGCACCGCGCTGGCCGAGCTCTTCGGTTCCGTCGTCGACCAGCTCTTCGGCGTGAAGGCGCGGAGCCTCCAGCCCGGCCCGGACGTGCTGTATCGCCTGGACCTCGAGTTCGCCGAGGCGGCGCTGGGCACGCGCCGCGAGCTCTCGTTGCCCCGGCCCGATCCCTGTGCGCGCTGCGACGGGCGCGGGTTTCCGCTCGAGCACCTGCCGGAGATCTGCCCGCGCTGCGCCGGGCGCGGGGAGATCCAGCGCCGCCGCGGGCTGCGCTCGGCGGTGGAGGCGTGCCCGGACTGTGACGGCCGCGGGCACCTGGTGGTCGTGGCCTGCGAGGCCTGCG
Source organism: Deltaproteobacteria bacterium (assembly GCA_020632695.1). Taxonomy (GTDB): domain Bacteria; phylum Myxococcota_A; class UBA9042; order PHBI01; family JACKFB01; genus JACKFB01. Next base: position 429,694 of record JACKFB010000002.1, on the reverse strand, counting down.
AGGGCCGCGGGCGGGTGGAGGTGCGCCGGCCTCTGCGCATCGACGTGCCGCCCGGAGTAGCGGACGGCGCCGAGCTGTTGATCCGCGGGGCCGGCGGCGCGGGTCGGCACGGTGGCCCCCCGGGTGACTGCATCGTGCGGTTGACGGTGAGGCCGCACCCGCTGCTGCGGCGGCGGGGCATGGACGTGTTGCTGGAGAGGCCGGTGCGGGTGTTCGACGCGATGGCAGGTGGCTGGCTGGACGTCCCGACCCTGGAGGGGCCGAGGCGGCTTCGGCTGGCTCCGAACACCGGCGACGGCGCCGTGTTGCGCATGTCCGGCCTGGGGGTGGCCGCGACCGGCGGGGCTCGCGGCGACCAGCTCGTCACGATCCGGCTCGAGTGGCCGACGGGGCTGAGCGCGGAGCAGGCGGCGGCGCTGGAGGCGCTGGCGCGGCAGAGCGGGCCGGAGACCTTCCCGCGCACCGCGCGCTTCGAGGCGGCCGTGCAGTCAGCGCCAGACGAAGGGGAGAGGCAGGATGGACGACGGGCGTAGGGGCGTGGCCCGGGCGCTGGTGGGGGCGTTGGCCCTGCTGGTGACCGGTTGCGGGACCACGATGACCAGCGGCGAGCCGGGGGCGCAGGTCCGCGAGCCGGCGGCCACGCAGCAGGAGCCGTCGCCCGTCGCGTCCACCCCGGCCAGCCGCAAGCTGCTGGATGAGGCGCGGGCGGCGCGCGAGCGTGGTGACGGGGTGCGGGCGCGGCGGGTGCTGGCGCGCCTGGTGCGCGAGGCCCCGGCGACGTCCGAGGCGACCGCGGCGAGGCTGGACCTGGCCGAGGACGCCCTGGCCCGCGAGGACTACGACGCGGCGCGCCAGTGGCTTCCGGAGAGCGGCGACGTGGGGCGACTCGAGGGCGCCGAGCATCGGCTGCAGCGGACGCTGGCGCTGGCCTACGAGGGGGAGTCGCGCTACGCCGAGGCCGCGCGGGCGTGGCTGGCCGCGCGCGAGGTGGCGGAGCCGGCGGCTCGGGCGGAGGCCGGGCGGGGCGCGGCCCGGGACCTGGTGCTGGCCGGCGACCCGGGGGCCGGGCGTGCGGTGGCGCGTGAGGACGGGGTGCCCGACGGCGAGCTGCGGCGGCTGGTGGAGGAGCGCGTGGAACCCGAGCAGGCCCGGCAGATCGACGCGGGGGTGGCCCCAGACGACCCCTGGCGCGGCTGGGTGGACCTGCTGCTGGCGAAGACGCGCGCGGCGGCGGGAGATCTGGCGGGCGCCCGGGAGGCGGCGCTGCGGGCGCGCGGTGCGGCCGACGCCGGTACGGCCGCGGACGCCGACGCGCTGCTGACGGAGCTCTCGGCGCAGGACCAGGTCGAGGCCCGGCGCGTCGGCGTGGTCCTGCCGCTGAGCGGGCAGTTCCAGCGCCTGGGCGAGGCGGCGCTGGAGGGCATCCAGCTCGCCGTGGCCGCGACCCCGGAGGTGAAGCTGGTGGTACGCGACAGCGCGGGCGACCCGGCCCAGGCGGCCCAGGCGGCCCAGGACCTGGTGCTGGACAAGCACGTCATCGCGCTGCTGGGCCCCATCGGCGAGGTCGAGAGCCGGGCGGTGGCCGAGGTGGCCGGCCGCTTCCGGGTGCCGCACATCGTGCTCACCAGCGCCCCCGAGTCCGTGGAGGGGTTGCCCACCTCGCACCGCATCCGATTGTCCACGGCCGAGCTGGCCGCGGCCATCGCGCGCTACGCCGTCACCGATCTCGGCATCCAGCGGGTCGGCATCCTCTACCCCGACAACCCCACCGGGACCCGCTCGATGGTGGCCTTCTGGGACGAGATCGTGCGCCTGGGCGGCGAGGTGCGGGCGGTCGAGGGCTACCCGGGCGACCAGAACGACTTCAAGGCGCCCATCCAGAAGCTGATCGGCGCCGCCAAGCCCGGGACGGGTACCTTCGACTTCGACGCGCTCTTCATCCCGGACGACGCGTTGACGGTGAAGCGCCTGGTGCCCTTCTTGAAGTACTGGGACATGGTGGTGCGCACCGACCCCGGGCGCCATGGCACGAAGCGGCGCCCGGCGGTTCAGCTCCTCGGATCGGCCGGCTGGAATCACGTCTCCGTCGTCGATCGGGGCGAGAACCTCACCGAGAACGCGATCTTCGCCGACGGGTTCGCTCACGACCCCGACGAGGCGCGCAGCGACGCGTTCGCCCGCGCCTTCTTCGCTCGCTACCGGCGAAAGCCCACCACCTTCCACGCCGAGGTCCACGACGCCACGGCCCTGCTCGCCCAGGCGGTGCTGAAGGTCCAGGGGAGCGACCAGCAGGCGCGCGAGGCGCTGCTGGCGGCCCTGCGCAGCACGCGCCAGTTCGCGGGCGCCACGGGCGTCATCGCAGTGCTGGACTCGGGCGCCGTGGTGCGCTCGCCGCGCCTGCTCACCGTGGACCTGGATACGATCCGGCCCCGGCTCTCCGAGGCCGAGGAGCAGGCCATGAGGCAGCGCCGCGACGACTTGCGCGACCAGCCGCAGCGATGACGGCCGGCGACGCTGGCGAGGCCGCCCTCATCGAGGCCATGAGCGTGAGGGTCCCGCGCGCCCCGAGCCCGTGTGGCCCTGGCGACGACGCGGCGCTCCTGCCCGCGGGTCCCGCGCGCTGCGTCACCACCGACGCCCTGATGGAGGGGGTGCACTTCCTGCGGGCCCACCCGGCGGCGTGGCTGGGCTGGAAGGCGCTGGCGGTCAACCTGTCGGACGTGGCGGCCATGGGCGCCAGGCCCGAGGGCTTCGTGGTGGCCGCCGCGCTGCCGGAGGACCTGCCGCTGCGCTACTGGGAGGGGATGGCCGAGGGCATGGGCGCGCTGGCTCGGGAGGCCGGCTGCCTGCTGTGCGGCGGCGACATCGTCCGGAGCCCGGGGCCGATGAGCCTGGCCATCACGGCCTGGGGGAGCCTGCCCGGCGTGCGCGCCCTGAGGCGCGACGGCGGCCGGGTGGGCGACCGGGTCATGGTCGCGGGCACGCCAGGGCGAGCGGGCGCCGGTCTGGCCGAGTGGCTCGAGCGCGCCGCCGAGGACACCGCGTGGCGTCTGGAGCCGCTCGACGACGTCTCGCCCTGCCTGCGCGAGCACCTGCGCCCCACCCCGCCCCTGGCCGCCGGACCCTTCGCCCTCGAGGCCGGCGCCCACGCGGCCATGGACCTCTCCGACGGCCTGTCCACCGATCTGCCTCGCCTCGCCCGCGCCAGCGGCCTCACGCTGGTCATCGACCTCGACGCCCTGCCCGAGGACCCCGCCCTGCCCGGCGCCACCGTCGACGCCCGCGTCGCCGGCGGCGAGGACTTCGGCCTGGTCGCGCTGGTGCGGCCCGAGGACGTCTCGCGCTTCGCCGCCGAGGGCTTCGTCGAGCTCGGCGGCGCCGAGGCGGCCGGGGCCGAGCCCGTCATCTACCTGCGCGGCGGCCGCCCCACCCGCCTCAGCGCCCGCGCCTTCACCCACTTCGCCATCGACTGACCCACCCGATGCACCGCCTCTCCCAGACCCCCGGCTTCCGCCGCCGCGACGCCACCCTCGAGGAGCTCGCGGCCTGGAGCGCCACGTCCAGCCCCGAGGCGCCCGTGCGCCTGGGCCTGCTCTCGAACCCCATGGCCCGCACCAACTGGCGCACGGTGGGCCACGACCGCCTGGTCTCGCTGCTCCCCGACCCCATGGCGGCCGTGAGCACCTCGTCGCTCAGCGACCTGCACTGGGCGCTCGGCTATCTGCTCTTCCAGCGCGGCGCCAACGTCCTGGCCATCAACGGCGGCGACGGCACCATCCACCACGCCGTCAACGCCACCCTGCGCGTCATCGACGAGGCCGCCCGGAAGCTCGGCCAGCCCCTGCCGCTGCCGCGCCTGTTGCTGCTCAACGGCGGCGGCATGAACATGCTGGCGCGCACCTTCGAGACCCGCGGCCACCCGCGCCGCACCGTCGAGCGCTTCCTGGCTCGCACCCGCGACCTGCCGCTGGGCGCGCTGACGACGCGCGCCGTCCCGCTGCTGGCCGTCGACGAGCCGGGGCAGGAGCGGCGGCACGGGGTGATCTTCGGCAGCGAGCTGGTGCTGAACGCCCTCACCATGTACGAGCGCTACGGCCAGGGCTACCGCGGCCTCTCCCGGTTCTTGTGGGCGTCGGCCGGTGGGATGCTGCTGCAGACCGAGACCTGGCGCCGCTTCGGCCACCTGCTGAACCCGCCGACCACGCCGGTGAGCATCGACGGCGAGGAGCTGGCGCCCTACGCAGCGGTCGTGGCGACGACGGTGCCGATGGCGATCCTGCGCGGCGCCATCGTCGCGGTGCGCGAGCGCGCCGAGCCCGGCACCCTGAGCGGCTTCGTGGTCACCGAGACCGAGCCGGCGCGCATCGTCGCGCTCATCCCCCGCCTGATGCGGGCCGCCCTCGACGGCCAGGGCGTGCGCCGGCTCAGCGGCACCCGGGTGCTCGAGCTCGAGGGCCCCTACACCGTCGACGGGGAGCTGGTCCGCCGAGCCTTCGCGCCGGCGGGCCCCATCCGCGTCTGCGGTACCGACCGCATCATCCACGGCGTACGCCTGTGACGTCACCGGCCACGCGCCGCGCTGGCGACGTCGGCACCCGGCCCGTCCGGAATTTGCCACCGCGCCTGGGCGCCCATAGGCTGCCGCCCATGCTGAAGTCCGCGCCATCTCTCGCGCTCTCGCTGATGTTCGGTCTGGGCCTGGCGGCCTGCGCCGACGACGGCCCCTCCGCCACGCCACGGACCGACCTGGAGGCGGTGGCGCTGCGCCCGGTGCTCGAGCCGCTCAGCGGCGACGGTGCCAAGGAGCCCGCCGCCGTGGCGGCCGTGCGCGAGGCCGCCCAGGTGGCCGCGGAGGCCGATCCCGACGCCAACATCGGGCTGGTGTGGCGCTTCGAGCCGACGGAGCTGCAGGTCTATCGCGCCACCGCGGTGCACTTCAGCCTGGACTCGGCGCCTGCGGAGCACCCCACCGCCGCCTGCGCCTGGAACTTCGGCGACGGCTCGCCCATCGAGAAGGGCTGCCAGGTCAGCCACACCTTCCACGGGGGCCAGGCCGACCAGGTGGTCACGCTGGAGCTGGAGGACGGTGACTGGCACTGGACCTCGACGCGCGTGGTGCCGCTGGAGCGGCTGCCGGTGGTCGAAGGCCTGGACGTCGAGGCCACCGAGACGCTCGACGGGCTGCCCCCCGCGCCGGAGCCGGGCTCGACCAGCTTCCGGTTCGCCCTCATCGCCGACACGGCCGCCCGCGGCGGGGTGCCCGAGGAGGTGGCCACCGCGCTGTCCCAGTTGACCGGCCCGGCCCGGCCCGAGCTGCTCATCCACATGGGAGGCGCGACCCTGCCCGACGAGGGTGAGGCGGGCTGGGACGCCGTGCAGAAGAGCCTGGTCGAGCCGCTGACGAAGGCCGGGATCCGCGTCGCCCAGGGCCTGGCGCCGGCCGAGCGCGCCAGCACCCCGCGGCTGCCGGCGCCCGACCTGGAGATGATCGACGGGCTCCGCTACCCCGAGCGCTACTCGTTCACCTACAAGGGCGCCTTCTTCGTGGTGTTCTCGGCCTCGGACAAGGACGGCGTCAGCGAGGAGACCCTGACCTGGCTGCGCAACGAGCTGGGCAAGGCCCGGGTCTACGACGCGCGCTACGTCATCAGCTATCTGCCCATCCACAAGTTCTCCGACGAGCACGTCGGCTCGCTGGACAAGAAGTTCCGGCTCTACGAGCTCTTCTTGCGGGCCCGGGTGACCACCTTCTTCTCCGCCGCCTACCGCGCCTACTTCAAGGGCCGCTACGGCGCCCTGCCGGTGGTCAGCGTCGGCGCCGTCGCCGGAGCCGGCGGCAAGCTGGCCGGCTCCGACTTCGCCCAGCCGCCGTCCTTCGTCATCGTCGACCACGAGCGCGGCGTCCCCCAGCGCGTCTTCGCGGTCGAGGGCCCCACCTTCGATCGCAGCCTCGATGAGGGGGGGGTGCCGGAGACCGTCGAGGTCTACACCAGATAGGGGTCGATGGCCGGGGCATCAGCGTCGATGGCCGGGGCGGCTGCTACGGACGCCGCTGAGGGCGTCGCTCCCTCGGGTCAGGCCTGCGACGGGCTGAAGCCCGACTCGGCCTGCCCTCGGTCGCGCCACCCTCAGCGGCGCCCTCGCTGGCCGCCTCGGCCATCGCACACGGGGGCGTAGTCGCTCGGGGTTGGGGCTGGTGGCGGCGGGACGGGATCTCGGGCCGCGGCCTTTGGCCGCGGGTGGTGGCGGGGTCGGTCTCGGTGGCGGGGTCGGTCTCGGGACTCGGTCTCGGACTCGGTCTCGGACTCGGACTCGGACTCGGACTCGGACTCGGACTCGGACTCGGACTCGGACTCGGACTCGGTCTCGGACTCGGTCTCGGACTCGGTCTCGGACTCGGTCTCGGTGTCGGTGTCGGTGTCGGTGTCGGTGTCGGTCTCGGACTCGGACTCGGTGTCGGTGTCGGTCTCGGACTCGGACTCGGTCTCGGTCTCGGTGTCGGTCTCGGTGTCGGTGTCGGTGTCGGTGTCGGTGTCGGTGTCGGTCTCGGTGTCGGTCTCGGTCTCGGTCCCGGACTCGGACTCGGTCTCGGTCTCGGACTCGGACTCGGTCTCGGTCTCGGTCTCGGTCTCGGTCTCGGTCTCGGACTCGGACTCGGTCCCGGTCCCGGTCCCGGACTCGGACTCGGTCCCGGTCCCGGTCTCGGTCTCGGTGGCGCGTTTGGGGGCGGTCGCGGTGGTGGTGGGGGCGTGGCAGGATGGGGGTATGGGTGCCGGCGGGGTCTACGTTCACTTTCCTTACTGCGCGCATCACTGCGCGTATTGCGATTTTGCGGTGGCGACGCCTCGGCGGGTGCCGCAGGGGGCTTTCACCGAGGCGCTCGTCGCGGAGCTGGTGCTTCGGGGGGGGGCTCTCGGCGGTGCGGCGCGGACGCTGTACATCGGCGGGGGGACGCCGAGCTTGTGGGAGCCTGCCGAGCTGGGGCGCTTCCTCGAGGCGTTCCGGCGCTCGCCGGGGCTGGAGCCGGGCGCGGAGCTGACCTTGGAGGCGAACCCGGCCGAGGTGACGGCCGAGCGCGTGGCGGCCTGGCGCGCGCTGGGGATCAACCGGGTCTCGGTGGGCGTGCAGGCGCTGGACGATCGGCTGTTGCGGGCCGCCGATCGGCTCCACGACGCGGAGCGGGCCGAGCGCGCTTTGGAGCTCATCGCCGGCGCCGGGCTGGTGAGCTGGTCGCTGGACCTCATCTTCGGGCTGGCCGGGCAGAGCGTCGCCGACTGGGAGGCCACGCTGGATCGCGCGCTGGCCTTCGCGCCCCCTCACATCTCGGCGTACGCGCTGACGGTCGAGCCGCGCACCATGCTGGCGCGCCAGGTGCGCGACGGTCGCGTGCGGCTGCCGGGCGACGAGACCCAGGTCCGCATGCTCTTCTCGGCCCGGGAGCGCCTGCGGGCCGCCGGCTACGTCCACTACGAGGTCTCCAGCTACGCGCTGCCGGGGCACCGCGCCGTGCACAACGCCGGCTACTGGGAGATGCGGCCCTACCTGGGCCTGGGGCCCGGCGCCCACGGCTTCGCGCCGCCCGAGCGCCGGGTGAACGTGCGCCGGCCGCGGCTCTACATCGAGCGCGCCCTGGCCGGCGATCCGGTGGAGAGCGTGGAGCGGCTGGACCCGGAGACGCTGGCCTTCGAGCGGGTGATGACGGGGCTGCGCGACCTGGAGCGCGGCGTGGAGCTCGCGCCGGACACGGAGCGCTTCCTCCCCAGCGCCGAGGCCGAGGCCCGCGCGGGCCGGCTGCGCCTCGAGGGCACCCGGGCCTGGCTCACCGACGAGGGCCTGCGTCTGATGGACTCGGTGCTGCTGAAGCTGCTCGGCTGACAGGGTGCTCCCCTGTTCGGACCGGGCGGCGCACCAGCGACGTCTCTTCAGGGGCTTGCGCGCGGGAAGGGCGCTCGCCGCGCGCAAGAGACCGAGGCGCGCGAGTCCCTGGAGCGACCTGAGCCAGCCAGGCGGCGGGAGAACATGGGAACGCCCTGTGAGGGCTACTTCATCCCGGCGGCCGGCCACAGATCGGCCTCCCGGGCGGCTCGCAGCCCGGCGCGCTCGTCGGCGCCGTCCAGCGCCCGCTGCCAGTCGCGGAAGCTCGCGCCGTCACGCCAGGCCTGGAGCGCGGCCAGCCCGGCGTCCTGCCCGCCCTGGCTCATCCGGTACTCCACCCAGGCCCACTTCGCCGAGGTCGAGCGCAGCTCCGCCGCCCCGCGCAGCCCGCGCTCCAGGCGCGACAGGGTGCGCTGCACCTCGGGGATCCCGGCGAAGGGCGCGTCGCCGAGCGGGGTGTGCAGCTTGGGGACCAGCGGCGAGACCCCCAGCGCCAGCGGCAGGATGCCGCCCAGCTCGTGGCAGAGCGCGATGAGCTCGTCGATGTCCTCGTCCTGCTCGTCCGGGACCCCGACGATGACGTACATCTTGAGGCGCACCATGCCGGCGTCCCGGGCGAGGCTGGCGGCGTCCAGCAGATGTCGCGTGCGGATCCCCTTCGCCATCTTGCCGCGCAGGCGCTGGCTCGCCGCGTCCGACGCCACGGTCATCGTGCGGTAGCCGCCCCGCGCCAGCAGCTCCACGAAGTCGGCGTCCAGCCGGTCGGCGCGCAGGCTCGACACGCCCACGCCCTTGCCCATGGCCACCACCCGCCGCAGCGCCTCGCGGATGCCCGACCACTCGCTGACCGCCGCGCCGACGAAGCCGACGCGCGGGGCGTGCGCGGGGACGTGCGCCAGCACCGCGTCCAGCTCGGGCTCGCGCATGGGGCTCTCGGGGGCGCGCACGAGGCAGAACTTGCAGTAGCGGGGGCAGCCGCGGCTGGCCTCCAGCAGGAACATGTTGGACAGCTCGGTGTGCGGCGTGACGATCTGGCCCACGGCCGGCAGGGCGCCGACGGTGACCTTCTGGGTGGCCGGCACCCGGTCGCCGTCGCGCTCGGGGATCCAGACGCCCTCGATCGCCTGGGCGCGGTCGAGCAGATCGTCGCGGTCGGTGGCCTCGGACAGCGCCTCCATCAGCGCCGAGACCGCGCGCTCGCCGTCGCCGATGATCGCCAGATCGATGAAGGGCCCGAAGGGCAGCGCGTTCGAGGCGGTGAGCGGGCCGCCCAGGATGACCGGCGGGTGGCCCGGGCCGCGGTCGGCGCGCATCAGCGGCACGCCGGCCATGTCGAGCAGCTCGAAGAAGCCCGTGATGTCCAGGTCATAGGTGACCGAGAAGGCCAGGATGTCGAAGGCGGACAGGGGGCGGCCCGACTCGATCGAGGCGGGGCAGAGGCCGCGGCGGCGAAACTCGGCGACGTCGTCGGGCAGCACGACGCGCTCGGCCGAGGCGAAGGGCCGGGCGTTCATCATCCGGTAGATGACCTGGTAGCCCAGCGAGCTCATCGCGGTGCGGTAGGGGTTGGGGTAGCAGAGCGCGATGCGCAAGGGCGCGTCGCGGATGATGGTGCCGGTCTCGTCGGCCAGCAGGGCCTTGCGCTGCTGCTCGGGGTCGAGGCGGGCCTGGCGCTGGCGGTGGGCGCGCTGGTCCTCGCGGCTCAGGCGCTTTCGGGCTTTGGGTGGGCGTGGCACGGGGCGCTGTCTACTCGGGGGGCGCGGGGTTGGCAACGGCGGAGGCGAGTGCGGCCAGCTCGCCCGGGGTGTTGACGTTGGTGAAGGCCGCGGCCAGCGCCGGCGGGACCTCGGGGGTCAGCACGCCCGGGACGGCGGCGAGGGCGCGGGGGCCCGGGCGGGCCTCGAGCGCCAGGGCCTCGGCGTGGGGGAGGATGGCCGGCTCGTAGAGCGCCAGCAGCGGCTCGGGGCGGCCGCCTCGGCTGGGGATGACGGCGGGGGCCGCGGCCGCGCGGTGGGCGAGGAGCCAGCGCAGCGCCTCGGGGCTGCAGCGCGGCAGGTCGCAGGCGGCCACCAGCCAGGCGGCGCCGGGGTCGTGGCGCAGGGCGGCCAGCAGGCCGGCGAGGGGGCCCGGGACGCCGGGGACGTCGGTGAGGCGCCGGTGGGCGTCGAGGGCCGCAGGCAGCGGACCGGCGCCGGCCAGCAGCAGGTCGTCGGTCACGGCGGCGAGGCTCCGGGCGACGCGCTCGGCGAAGGTGAGGCCGTCGAGGCGCAGGAGCTGCTTGGGCTCGCCCATGCGCGTGCTCTGCCCGCCCACCAGGAGCAGGCCGCGCAGGCGCGCGCGCTCAGCCAAGGCGCGGCGCGAGCTTCGCCAGGGTGTCGACCTGGAAGCCGTCGCGGAGATCGGTGAGCACCCGGCGGAAGAGCACCAGCTTGTCCGCCAGCGGCACGCGCAGGTCGGGCTGCTGCAGGAGCGCGGCGTCGATGCCGTCGGTCTCGAGGTCGCAGAGGTCGATGCCGTGGAACTCGAGGTTGACGAAGGGCAGCCGGCGCATCAGCGGGCGCGCCAGCGCGTAGCCGCGGCGGCCCATCATCAGCAGGCTGGTGCCGATGAAGGGGAAGCGGACGCCGGGCAGCACGGTGACCGGCAGCTCGAGCATGCCCGCCCGGCGATGGGGCAGGCGCGACTGCCACATGACGCGCGGGTGGTCGAGGATCGACTGGCTCTGCTTGCCGCGCAGGCGCATCGAGCCCAGCACCGCCGCCTTGGCAAGGTAGTAGGGGGGGCAGGGAAAGAGCGAGCTGTCATAGGCGTAGCCCTGCTCGGCCAGCACCTCCAGCACCAGGTCGGTGATGGTGTAGCCCGGCGCGCGGAAGCCCACGGCGCGCTGCCCGGTGGCGTCGGCGATGGCCTCGCGCGCGCGGCGCAGCTCCAGCTCGACCGCGGTGCGGCCCTTGCGGGTGAAGTCGTAGGGGTGCGACCAGGTGTGGCTGCCGATCTCGTGGCCGGCGCGGGCCAGCTCGCCGCAGATCCGCCGCGCGGCCGGCCAGCGCTCCAGATCCTGGGCGACCACGAAGAAGGTGGCGCGCAGGCCCAGCTCGCCGAAGAGCTCGGCGAAGCGGACGACCCCGCGCTCCCACACCGCGTTGGTGGCCTTGGCCTCATCGAGGCCGTGGATCCGGTAGTAGAGGTAGAGGCTGTCGATGTCGACGTTGACCGCCGCCAGCGCCTGCCCCGCCTGCTCGCTCACGGCTTGCGGCCCTGGAAGCGGATGGCCCAGGTGAGCCGCGCCATCGACTTGAGCACGTGCGGCACGCGCTTGGTGAGGTTGATGCTGGGCGGGCGCTTCTCGTGGATGGTGACCGGGATCTCCATCAGGCGGTAGCTGTCGCGTTCGGCGCGGATGACGAACTCGCTGGCGAAGATGTCCTTGTCGACGATGCAGCGGCTGACCACCGGCAGCAGCCGCTCGCGCTGGAAGGCCTTGAGCCCGTGGGTGTCGGTGCCGTGGAAGTCCAGCAGCACGCGCAGCATCGTGTTGAGCACCAGCGTGGCGGTGCGCCGGAAGAGCGGGCGCTGGTCCTGGGCGTCGCGGTGCGCCTTGGAGCCGATGACCATGTCGGCCTGGTCGGCCTCCAGGATCGCCAGCGCGCGCTCGTGGAAGCCCACGTCGCAGATGTCGATCTCGTCGCAGAACACGTAGCGCCCGCGCGCCTCGAAGATGCCGCGACGCAGCGCCTTGCCGTAGTTCGGCTCGGGGCTGTGCAGAGCGCGCACCTGCTCGTACTTCCGCTCCAGCGTGTAGGCCATCTCGAGCGTGTCGTCGGTCGAGCCGTTCTCGGAGATGACGATCTCGTAGTCGAGCTTCGGCAGGCGCTCGGAGAGCTTCACGATGAGGTCGTTGATGGCGCTGGAGAGCAGCCCCTCCTCGTTGTAGACCGGGATGACGAACGAGGCGGTCGGGTGGGCTCCTGGGTCGGCCATCCTGCACTCCGGGATCGTGGGCGGCGACGAGGGACGCGGCGCGCGCTCGGCGCGGCGTCGGCCGGCCGATATACTCAGCGCTCGCGAGCCGTGTCAATTCAGGCGAGACGGGAGTTCCCATGAGCCGTGGCCATTTCATCGGTCTGAACCACCACCGGCTCATGCTGGCCGACCGCCTGCGCATGGAGGCCTACGAGGCGGCGATCGCCGAACGGGTCCGGCCGGGCATGCGCGTGATGGACCTGGGCACCGGCACCGGGATCCTGGCGCTGTGGGCCGCGCGCGCCGGCGCGGAGGTCACGGCCGTCGAGCCGCACGCGGTCATCGCGGTGGCCCGGCGCCTGGCCGAGACCAACGGGCTGGCCGACCGCATCACCTTCATCCAGGGCGACGCGCGCCAGCTCACGCTGGAGCGCCCGGTGGACCTGGTGGTCACCGAGTGCATGGGCAACTTCTTCGTCACCGACGAGATGCAGCCGGTGCTGCGCGACCTCCCGCGGCACCTGGCGCCGGGCGGCGGCACCGTGCCGCAGCGCATCCGGCTGTCGCTGGGGCTGGCCACCCTGCCGCTGTGGCGCGAGCAGGCCTTCTGGATGGAGCCCATCGGCGGCTTCGACTTCTCGGCGGCGCGCGACTTCGCCGCCCAGGCCGCCTACGTGGTCGCCTGCGACCCCGAGCTGATGGTGAGCGAGGCGGTGACGGTGGCGGACTTCGCGCTGGTGGAGGCGCCCGACGTGTTCACGCTGGACGCGACGCTGACCTGCACCCGGGCGGTGCGCGTGCACGCGCTGGTGGGCTGGTTCGACGCCCGGCTCACCGGCGCCGTCACGCTCTCGACGGCGCCGGGCCAGCGCACCCACTGGGGACAGATGGCCTTCCCGCTGCCCGAGACGCCGGTGCGGCCGGGCGACACGGTCGAGGCGCGGGTCACGCTGGACATGGACGCTGACGGGCGGTCGCACTATACCTGGGCGGGGCGCATCGTCCGGCCCGGGCGCGACACGGTCGCGTTCTCGCGCGACACGCGCCGTCGCTTCGAAGGCGGCGCCGACCAAGGCGGAGGCTGAACGTGGGATGGATCGTGCTGGTGCTGCTGATCGCCGGCGCCGTCTGGTACTGGCGGCGGCGCAAGCGGGCGGCGGCGCTCGAGGCGCATCGTGAGACGGTGGCCTCGTTGAGCGGGCCGAACTACGTGGGGTGCTCGGCCACGGTGGTGTCCGACAGCCTGGACACCCGGCGCGGGCGTGTGCGGGTGGTGGATCCGCGCTCGGGGCAGGCCCACGAGCTCGAGGCGCGCGGCGACGAGGAGGGCGTGTCGCTGGCGCGGGGCGAGGAGGTCCTGGTCATCGAGGGCGGCTCCGGCGGCCGGCCGCTGCTGGTGGTGCCCAACGAGCTGCCGCGCCTCGAGGACATGCAGTGAGAGGGCGTGTCCGCCAGCCGAGGAGCTCCGGCGCGCGCGGCGCGTGTCGGGCGGGCTGATGCGGACCGCCATCGCGACGGCGCCGGCCACGGTGGCCAATGTGGGTCCGGGCTTCGACGTGCTGGGGCTCTGCCTCGAGGAGCCGCGCGACCGGGTGCGCGCCGAGCTCACCGCCGACGGGCGGGTGGAGCTGGTGGCGGTGGAGGGCGACGAGGGGCGCCTGTCGCGCGTGGCCGCGGAGAACTGCGCGGGGGTCGCGGCCCAGGCGGTGCTCGAGCGCTTCGGAGCGGCCGGCAGCGGCGTCAGGCTGTGGCTGGACAAGGGGCTGCCGCTGGGCTCGGGGCTCGGGAGCTCGGCGGCCTCGGCGGTGGCGGCGGCGCTGGCGACGGCGCGCCTGGTGTGCCCGGAGGTGCCCAAGGAGGCGCTGCTGGACGCCTGCCGCGAGGGCGAGCGCCTGGCGACCGGGTCTCCTCACCCCGACAACGTGGCCCCGTCGCTGCTGGGCGGGCTGGTGGCGTGCCTTCCGGGCGCGGGCGAGGCGGTCGAGGTGGTGCGGCTGGCGCTGCCGGCGGGGCTCCACGTGGTGTGCGTGAAGCCGGACGTCGAGGTGCGCACGGCCGACGCGCGTCGGGTGATGCCGGCGGCGATCCCGGTGGCCGACGTCGTGCGCACCCTGGCGGCCATGGCCGGGCTGGTCACGGCGCTGGCGTCGGGGGACCTCGAGCTGGCCGGGCGTTGTCTCGATGACCGCGTCGCCACGCCCTATCGGCGCGCGCTGATCCCCGGCTACGACGCCGTCATGGAGGCGCTGCTGCGCGCCGGCGCGGTGGGCGGCGGGATCTCCGGGTCGGGCCCGACGGTGTTCGCCCTGGCCGGCGACCGGGAGTGCGCGCGGCGTGCGGCGGACGCGATGGTCGAGGCCTTCGCCACGGCGGGGCACGCCGCGATGGCCCTGGTCAGCGCCGTGGACCCGTCGGGTGCGCGCCTCGAGCCGTGACCCCGGGACCTGGGTGCCAGAGCTCACCGGGCGTTCAGGTATCCGCACCGAGCCCGGTGCTCGCGACGTGGTCAGGCGCCGGCCCTCTCAGGCCGGGAAGAGCACCATCCGGCTGATGATCGCCAGCAGCAGGTTGGACGCGGCGTGGACGACGACGGCGGCGCCGATGGTGCCGGTGCGGGCGCGCAGCCAGCCGAAGAGCAGGCCGGGGAAGAAGACCAGCAGGCGGTAGGCGCCCGGGATGAGGATGGGGTGCAGCACGGCGAAGGCCAGCGACGCCAGGACGAAGCCCCATCCCAGCCGGGCGCCCAGCAAGGTCCAGGGGGTGCCCAGGCGTTGGTCCAGGCGGGTCTGGAGGTAGCCGCGGAAGAACCACTCCTCGGGCAGGGCGACCAGGCCCAGGTGGACGCAGAGGAAGATCGGGATCCACCAGATCGACCGGCTGGCGTCGACGCGGCCGTCGGCGTCCGGGGTGCGCTGCCAGGCCCCGGTGGCGATGTGCTCGGCGGGGACCGGGGTGCCCTCCTGGCCGAGCCTGAGCTGGAGCGTGTCACGGCCGCTGAGGGAGACGCGCAGGCCGCCTCCCCGGGGGGTGCGCAGGGTGCCGTCGGGCCCGAGCCTGGCCGGGGCCGACGCGCGCGCGGCGCCGTCCGGGTCGCAGCGGGCCAGCCGCGCCGCCGGGGGGGGGGCGCCGGCCTCGCCCTCCAGGTGCAGCGTGACCGACTCGCCCGGAGGGGCGATGACCCACAGCTCGTCGTCGGTGGCCCACACGCTGACGCGGCGGCGATCGGCGCCGCAGGGATCGGGCGGCAGATCGCGCAGGTCCTCGTCCCAGCGCCACAGCGCGCGGGTCGACCAGGCGGAGGTGCCGCCCATCACCTGCGTCTGCAGCAGCTGGTGCCCCAGGGTGAAGAGCGGGAACACGACGGTCATGGCCAGGGCCGACCAGGCCAGGGTGCGGGGCCAGGGCCCGAGATCCGTGCCCAGGTCGTCGATGCGCGTGGGGCTGCCGCGCAAGACCACGCTCGGCACCGTGAGGAGCAGCGCGGCCAGCAGCGCCTGGAGCCAGGCAGCCAGCGGCGGCCAGGCCATGGCCGCGACGCCCAGCGCGCCAGTCCCGGCGTAGAGCAGCACGAGCGCGCGGATGATCTCGCCCCGCGGGACGGGCGCGGGCGGCTCGGGGGGCGTGCTCACGGCGTTGACTTCGCGGCTCCGTGCAGGTTAACTCTGCGCGACCAAAGGGTGGAAGCGCCTCGGCGCCGGATCACCACGGCTGCCGAAGGTCGCGATGTCATACCCTCCCCGCCTCCGGAAGCGTAGCATGAACAGACCAGCCTCGAGCCCGCCCCCCGTTCGGGCTTACCTGCTGGCGGGCTTCGTCGCGGCGGCCGTATGCGCCGTCGGTCCGGCGTGGGCTGCCGCTCCCGCGGCCAGCGATGAACCGCAGAAGACCCGCGTGCTGCTGGTGCCGATGCAGCGCGCCGACGACGTGTCGTCGATCATCACCAACCGCGTGGGCGACTATCTGCGCACCATCCTGGAGATGAACGGCAAGCTCGCCCTCTTCGCGCCGGACACGCTGGAGAAGCCGGACGAGTCGGCCCGGCAGCGGGCCGCCGAGACCGATCCCACGCTGGTCGCCGCCGACGCCGCGCTGTGGGCGGCCAAGGAGGCCGCCACCAAGAGCGACTTCACCGGCGCCGTCGAGAAGTTCAAGGACGCGCTGGCGCTCTACGACAAGGGCCTCGCGCACCTGGTCGACTTCGACAAGCTGGTGGACGCGGCCCTGGGCGTGAGCCTCGCCTACTTCATGGCCGGCTACGACGACAACGGCGAGGACGCGCTCTCGGCGGTGCTCGTGATGCGGCCCGAGCTCATCCTGGACAAGCGCAAGGTGCCCGCGGCGGCCGCCGCGGCCCTGGAGCGGCTGCGGAAGGTGGCCGACACGACGACCCTGGGCACCACGACCGTCCAGAGCAACCCGCCCGGCGCCGACGTGTACCTGGACGGGGTGAAGGTCGGCGCGACGCCCTGGTCGAAGAAGGGGCTCGTCCGCGGCAGGCACTACGTCCGGGTGGTGGCCGACGGCTACGAGCCGGAGGGCAGGTCCTGGTTCGCCAACAACAACGACCAGAAGCTCTCCTTCAAGCTGGCCTCCAACGGCAAGGCGACAGCGGGTGGCGTGGCCCAGAGCCTCCCCCAGACCCCGGAGGGGCTCGCGGTGGCCGCGGCCCAGGGCACCCTGGGCGCGCCCTTCCTCCAGCTCGCCGGCGCCATCTCCAAGGAGTACGGGCTGGACGCCATCGTCCTGACCTACGTGCGCAAGGGGCCGAGCGGCTACGAGATCGCGCCCTTCCTCTACGATGCGGACGCCGGCGCGGTGGCCGAGCTCGAGTGGATCAAGCTGGACTCGGAGCTGGCCTCGATGCAGGTCAACCTGCTGGTGCTCGAGGAGAAGCTGCTGGCGGCGCTCGAGACCTGGCCGAAGTCCAGGGTGCTCCAGGGTCAGAGCCGCATCTACGACCACCTGGTCGCCGCGCAGCCCGCGCAGCCGCAGCCGGTGGCCGAGCCCCAGCCGGCGCCCCAGCCCCAGCCGGTGGTTGCCCAGCCGCAGCCCGAGCCCTCGGTGGTCCGCGCGGAGCCCGTGGCGCCTGCGGATCTCGGCCTGGGCGGCGGCTACGGTGAGTACACCGACGCCGATCTCGTGGCCACGCGCGGCAGCCGCTCCGGCAAGCGCGCCTGGCGTTGGGTGCTGGTCGGCCTCGCCGGGGCCGCGGTCGCGGGGGGCGTCGCCGCCGTGATCCTGACGCGCGACAGCGGCTCGAGCAGCCAGCCGGGCTTCAGCACGACGGTCACGTGGTGAGGACCCGAATGAACACGATCACTTCCGATTCGAAGCGCATCCACCTCCACCAGGGCGGCCGCGCCCCGCGCGCGCTGCTCGCCGGGCTCTTCAGCGTGGGGGTCCTGACCGGGGCGGCCGCGCTGGGCGCGTGCGACTCGGGCGACTCGGGCACCAGCCCCGAGGGCCTGCGGGTACGGCTCTATGACTCGCCCCTGGCGCCCAGCCCCTACGTGGGCGTCGGGTTGCTCTACATGCGCGTGCTGGGCCCCGATCTGGGCGCCCAGGGCATCACCAACCTGGTGCCCTTCGTGCCGGGCGGCGGCTCGGCCAGCGTCAGCGCGGTCCCGTACAGCCCGTCGGGCGAGCCGCGGCAGGTGGTGGTCGAGGGTTGGTCCAGCAACGCCGCCGGCGAGCCGGTGCAGCTCTTGAGCCGGGGCCGCAGCGTCGAGGCCACCGTGCGAGAGGACCTGCCCGTGCAGGACCTGGCCGTCTTCATGGCGCAGGTGAACACCGTCGTGCCGCTGACCGACAGCCTGGGGCTGCAGTCCCAGGCGCTGACCACCGGGCGCGTCGCCCACACGATGACCGAGACCGCCAGCGACGAGGTGATCATCGCCGGCGGCGGCATCATCGACGGCCAGAACCCGCAGTGGTGGACCAAGGACGGGTTCAGCGCGCTGCTCGACACCATCGAGGTGATCGACACCCGCACCAACACGCACCGGCTCAGCGCCGGCAAGCTGGTCTTCCAGCGCGCGTGGCACACCGGGACCGCCCTGGGCGACGGGCGCGTGCTGGTGGCCGGCGGCTGGGTCACCAACCAGGGGGCGCGCCAGGCCTCGTCCACGGTGGAGGTCATCGAGCCTCGAAGCGACACCGCCGCGAAGGTCCTGGCGCAGCAGATGGCCAAGGCCCGCGTGGGGCACACGGCCACGCTGCTCGACGCCAAGACCCTGACCATCCTCTTCGTGGGTGGCGACACCGACGGCAACGCCACCTTCGAGGTGTGGGACCCCTTCAAGGGCTCGCCCGCCGGCGCCCGGCCCCTGCCCGACGGTCAGCTCCGCCGCTTCCACGCGGCCGAGCGCTTCGAGGCCCGCGACCCCGCCGCCCCCTCGGGCGCGACCCGGCCGGCGGTCCTCGTGGTCGGCGGCGAGTCGGAGAGCCAGCCGCTCGGCAGCGCGCTGGTCTACGACATCAAGAGCGACCTGATGCTGGAGCAGCCCGGCAGCCTCAGCAAGGGACCGCGCACGCAGCTCACCGCGACCTACGTCCCGAGCCAGGGCAAGGTCTACATCGTCGGTGGCTACTCGACCCTCGATCGCAACGGCGCCTCGAACGCCATCGACGTATACGACGTCAACGCGGCCACCCCGGAGGCGGCGTTCCTGACCGGCGTGGGCGGGTTCAACCTGGCCCACGCCCGCGGCGGGCACACGGCGACCCTGGCGGGCTCCGACGAGGTCATCATCGCCGGCGGCTCGGGCACGGGCGGCGCGGCCCAGGAGACCCTCGAGATCATCCACCAGTTCCTGAAGGAGGAGATCGACTCCACCACGGGACAGAAGGTGCTCAAGCCCTTCATCACCGTGGCCTTCGCCTGCGACGACCCCACCTGCCCGGAGGTCCCCAACCTCCCGGCGGGGCGCTTCGGCCACGCCGCCATCGCCACCGAGTCGGGGATGGTCCTCTTCAGCGGCGGCGTGACCGGCGGCGGCACGAGCGGCGTCGGGCACGTCACCGACCTGTCGGTCTACAACCCGCAGTAGCTCCTGGCGAGGCTTTGGACGCCCTCCGGGCCTCGGGTTAGCATCCGGGCTGCTTTCTGCGGGCGTCTGGGTATCCTCCGCCAGTCTGGCTGGCTCGCTCCTTGTCGGTGACTCGAGTGCATCGGCCGCGCGCTCCGGGAGCGTGCGTCAGGAGCCTCTCGAGCCCCTGAAGCGCCGTCGCTGGCGCCATGCTCGGTTCGGATACCTCGACGCCCTCTCACAGCCACTCCTGGCCCCGAGAGGGTGTGCGCACATCGTCCCGCCGCTTGAAAGGGTGCGTCCACGCAGCCGCCCTCGCGCTCGCCTGCGCTGCGGGCTGGAGCGGCCCCGTCGCGCGCGCCGAGGACCCTGACGCGACGCCGGAGCTGGACCGCTCGCTGGTGCTGGGCGACGTGTACTGCGACGACGACGGCGACGGCCGCCGCGGCGCGGGAGAGGTCGGCATCGGCGGCGTCCGGGTGGTGGGAGATCACGGCTACGAGGTGGACACCGACCGCGACGGGCGCTTTCACCTGAAGGCCTTCCGGCCGGGCGTGCACCTGGTCAAGATCGACCACACCACCCTGCCCCCGGGCTTCGCCGCCTCGCAGACCGAGCGCGCGATGCGCACCCTGAGCCCGGGGCTGCCGGTGCGCGTGGGCTTCCCGGTGCGCTGCGCGTTCCGCACGGTGGGCCCGGCGACGGTCGTGGGGCCCGGCGACGAGGGTGCCGTCGCGGTGGCGCCGAGCGCGGCGGAGGCGCTGCCGGTGGTCACCGTCACCGGGCGCGTGGACCCGCCCGAGGTCTGGGTCCAGGGGCGCCCGCTCGCGCACGCGAAGGCGAGCCTGGCCCTGCTGGGACAGGGCGGCGAGCCCCTGGAGGCGCCGCCGAATCTCCGCTGGTGGGCCGGCCCCCTGGAGTCTCCGCTGCGCTTTCGGCTGGGCGGTGGCGCCGACGGCGAGCGGGCGCGCTGGCGCCTGGTGGTAGCCCGCGTCGAGGAGCGGGGCGAGCGCCCCGTGCGCGAGTTCAGCGGCACCGGGGTGCCGCCGGCGGAGCTGAGCTGGGACGGGACCGGGCCGGCCGGGGCCCTCAGCGTGCTGACCCGCGGGGAGCGCTACCGGGCGCGGCTGGTGGTGACCGACGGCGGCGGCGTGCGGGCCTCGAGCGCGCCGGTGTCCTTCGGCGTCCACTATGGCTCGCGCGACGCCGGGGTGCTGGGCCGGCTGGTGCTCGACGGCGACCTCTTCGGCGCCGACGGAAAGCCGACGCGCAAGCTGCTCGACGGCGCGCGGTCGCTGCGCTCGCTTCTGGCGCGGCACCCGAAGAGCCGCCTGGTCATCGAGGTGCACACCGACGATCAGGGGGTGGCGGTGAGCGAGCTGTCGCGCACCCGCAAGGCCGCGTGGGTGGCCAGCGAGGCGGTGGCCAGGGCGCTGCGCCTGCCGCGCCAGCGGGTGCTGGGCCTGGGATTCGGGCCCTATCAGCCGCGGGTCCCCAACATCAGCGACCGCAACCGCGCGCTCAACCGGCGCGTCGAGCTGGTCGTGCTGGACGCCGTGAAGACCGAGGAGCGCGTCGACCTGCCGCGCGAGGACCCGCGGCCCCGAGCCCGCGTCCAGCGCCTCGAGGCCACCCTGGGAGCCGGTGGCCGCTTCCTGCGCAGCGTCGCGCGCCCGGCCGATGGACACCTGCTGGTGCAGCTCACCGCGCGCGGCGGCGCCACCTGGGAGGCCTGGGTGGACCTGGGCGCGCTGCCCGACACGCCGGTCGAGGCCGCCGCCGAGGACCCGCTGCGACGCTTCGGCGGCCGGCCGCTGCGCCAGGCGCTGGGCGACCCGCTGATCCTCTCACACCCCAACCCCACGCGGGCGCCGTCGCCCTCGGAGGTCACCGCCGGCGACCTGGTGGTGCGCCTGCCGGCGAGCCGGGACCCCTACGACTGGCCGCGCGCCTTCGTCTCCGGCCGCACGCACCCGCGCAACACCCTGACCATCAACGGCCGGCCTGCCGCCCTCGACGGCGACGGCGGCTTCGGCGAGCTGGTGGACCTGTCGGAGGGCCAGGACGTCATCGAGGTCGTCGCCACCGACCCGACCGGCCACCGCGCCAGCGTCCGCGAGCCGGTCTCGGTGAGCCGGAGCGCCTTCTTCCTGCTGGCGCTGGCCGACGGCGCCGCGGGCGAGCTGGACGCGCACCTGCCCGAGCGCGCCACCTACGACGAGCACAGCCTGGGCGACTACTTCATCGAGGGGCGCGGGGTGTTGCACTTCCGCGGGCGGGTGCCCGGCGGCAAGCTCGCCCGCCACGTGTTCCTGTCGGCCCAGGTCGACTCGGCGCGCCGGGCCGAGTTCGAGTCCTTCTACGACCAGCTCATCGACCCCGCGCGCGAGTACCCGCTCTTCGGCGACGCCTCGGACGACGACCAGACCATCCGCGCCCGCGGGCCGCTGTGGGTGCTGGTCGAGGCCGACCGCTCGAAGCTGCAGATCGGCAACATCCGCACGGGCTTCGAGGGGCTGACGCTCTTGCGCTACGACCGCGGGCTCTACGGGGCGCTGGCCCGCCTCGAGCATGCCTGGAGGCCGGGCTGGGACACGCGGATCGAGGGCTTCGCCAGCGACGACGCGCGGCATCTGGAGGCCAGGCACGACGAGCTGAGGGCGACCGGCGGCAGCCTCTACTACCTGTCGCGCCAGGAGCTGCTGCCCGGCAGCGAGCGCCTGGAGGTGGTGGTGCGCGAGCAGGACACGCGCCTCGAGCTGGCCCGCACCAGCCTGGTGCGCGACGTCGACTACCGCATCGACTACACCGACGGGCGGGTGGTGCTGAAGGCGCCGCTGTCGGCCACCGAGGCGGCGCGCTCGACCTTCGGGCGATTCCAGCCCTTCACCGGCAGGCAGGTGCTGGACGGTCACGAGGTGTGGCTGGTGGCCACCTACGAGTCGCGGAAGGCGGAGGACTCGGACGACCCGGGCGAGCGGGCCTTCGGCGCGCACGCCAGCCAGCGCATCGCCGACCACCTGGAGGTGGGCGGTGGGGTGGCGCGCGAGATGCGAGACGGCGCGCCCGACTACACGCTGTGGGGGGCCGAGGCGGCGGTGGACGTGGTCGCGGGGACGCGCATCTCCGGGGAGATGGCGCGCAGCGAGGGCACCAGCATGGGGGCGCGCGTGTCGGGAGACGGCGGGCTGCGCTTCGGCACGCTGGCCGGGGAGCTGAGCGGCGACGAGGGCTACGCGTGGCGGGCGGGGCTGGACGCGGACATCGGGGCGATGACCGGCGACCGGACCGACCTGCGGCTGCGGGGGTGGTACCAGCGCGTCGACGAGGGCTTCCAGGCGGTGGGGCGCGAGCAGGACCGCGGCACCGAGCGCTACGGTGGCGAGCTGGCGTGGCGGCCGGGGCGGCGCGACCGGCTGTCGGTGCGCTACGACTGGAGCGCGCTGAGGCTTCCCGGGACCACGGCGGCGGGCGAGGAGCGGGACGTCGACCGCGTGCTCTACGCCGGGCGCTGGCAGCACGACTTCGGGCGGGTGGCGCTGTCGCTGGACGGCGGCTACGGGCAGCACCGCGACGACGAGGACGGCGTGACCCACGACACGGGCGGGGCGGTGGTGGGGTCGCGCATCCGCCTGACGGCACGCCTGGACGCCGAGCTGGCCCAGGAGGTGCTGGTGGGCGGTGACGACGCGGTGCTGGGTGAGAGCCGCTACGGGCGCATGACCACGCGGGCGGGGCTGCGCTACCGGATGGCCGACGGGCTCGACCTGGGCGTGCAGGGCGCCATGCGGTGGGACGGCGACAGCGCGCTCGAGGTGGGCGTGCGGCGACGGGTGAGCGACGACACGCACATGTACCTGGAGGAGCGGCTGGGCCCGGGCGAGGACGCCGAGGGGCTGGTGCACAGCCAGGTGGTGGGGGCGGAGTCGCGGCTGGCTGGCGGCGGGCGTGCGTTCGGCGAGTACCGGCTCGAGGAGGGGGTGGGCGCCCGGCAGAACCGCGCGCTGGTCGGGATCTCGAAGCGGGTCGAGCTGGCGCCGGGCGTCGCGCTCTCCGGCAGCTTCGAGCACAGCCAGACCCAGGGAGGTCCGGAGGGGCGGACCAGCCGCGAGGTGGCGTCGGGGGGGCTTGAGGTGCTGGCCATCGACGGCGTGCGCCTGGGCGGGCGCTACGAGGTGCGCCACGATCGCGCGCCGGAGGCCAACGAGGGCGCGGGACGCGAGATCATCCAGGCGCTGATCAGCAACGCGCTGGACCTGCGGCTCACCGACGGGCTGAGCGCGCTGCTCACCGTGGACTACGCGATGACCCAGAACCTGACGACCCGCGACATGGAGCGCCAGTCCACCGAGGCCACGCTGGCGCTCATCGATCGCCCGTCGTCCTGGCACGGCCTGACCCTGGTGGCGCGAGTCAGCCACGCGCGGCGCCAGCGTCTCATCCCGCAGATCCTCCTGGGCCTCGGCCAGCTCACCACCCGCAGCGACACGCGGGTGGAGGTCGCCAGCCTCGCGGCCATCATCCGCCTGCCCTGGCGCCTCGAGCTGACCCTGAAGACGGCCTTCCGCTGGCTGCGCGAGCGCACCGAGACGCCCGAGGAGCTGCCGCCCGAGCCCGACCGCACCCTGCGCGACCTCCTGGTGCTGGGCCGGCTGGCCTTCCACATCGTCCGCGGCCTCGACGTGGCCATCGAGGGCCGCACCTTCATGGCCCTGGCGCAGTCCGAGGCCGGCGTCGGCGCCCTCGCCGAGGTGGGCTGGACCCTGGCCGACCACCTGCGCCTGGCCGTCGGCTACGACTTCAGCGACCTCCCCCGCGAGCTCTTCCGCGACGGCGACGCCGACGCCGGCCGCGGCGGCGCCTATCTCCGGATGACCGGCGCCTACTGAGCTCACGTCCGCGCCGCGTCGCGATCGCAACGTCGCCCGCGCGTCACCCAGATGTCACGTCTGCTCATCACGGTGACACGGGGGGGGCCTATCACGCCTCCAGCAACTCCCCTCAACGGATGCTGGAGACGACACATGACCCTCAGGAACCTCTCGGCCCTGTCCACCCTCGCGCTGGCGCTGGGACTCGCCGTGGCGGCGTGCGACGACGGCGGCTCGGGTACGACCGACACCACCTCCGACACGGACGTGAGCACGCTGCCCTCCCAGGTGAGCTGCTCCGGCAGCACCTGCCGCGTCGAGGCCTCGCTCACCAACCCCATCACCCAGAGCTTCCGGATGACCGCCGACAAGGATTGGCTCCTCGTCGGCGGCGTCTTCATCGGAGACGACACCTCCGAGACCGTGCTGACCATCGATCCGGGCACGACGATCTACGGCGAGGCCGCCACCACGGGCTTCCTCACCATCCGCCGCGGCTCGAAGATCATGGCCGAGGGCCGCGCCGACGCGCCGATCGTCTTCACCTCGTCCAAGGCCGTCGGGAGCCGCGCCCGCGGTGACTGGGGCGGCATCATCATCAACGGCCGCGCGCCGGTGAACGGCTGCGCCACGGCACCTTGCGAGGCGCAGGGCGAGGGCGGCAGCGGCACCTACGGCGGCGCGGATCCGCTCGACGACAGCGGCACCCTGAAGTACGTGCGCGTCGAGTTCGCCGGCCACCAGATCACCGAGACCAACGAGTTCAACGCCATCGCGTTCCAGGGCGTGGGCAGCGGCACCGAGGTCGACTACCTCCACCTGCACATGGCGGCGGACGACGGCATCGAGTTCTTCGGCGGCACCGTGTCGGTCAAGCACATCCTGGCCACCGGCGGCGACGACGACAACCTCGACTGGACCGGCGGTTGGAGCGGGCGCGCGCAGTTCGTCGTGGTGCAGCAGTACGACGACGCCGGCGACAACGGCATCGAGGCCGACAACAACGCCAACGACAACGAGGCCCTGCCCCGCTCGCACCCGGTGCTGGCCAACGTGACCCTCATCGGCTCGCCCGACTCGAGCAAGTCCGACGACGGCATGCTGCTGCGCGAGGGCACCGCCGCCAACATCTCCAACGCCATCGTCATGGGCTGGAACGAGGCCTGCCTCGACATCGACCACGCCGAGACCTTCAAGATCGCCAAGAACGGCACCGCGCTCTCCGGCGACCTGACCATCAGCGGGACCATCTTCTCCTGCGCGACCAACTTCCTCATGGACGACGAGGAGGACGCCGACAAGCAGCCGATCACCGATCCCTGGTCGGTGTCGGACTTCGTCATGACCCTGAACACCGGCAACCGCACGGTGGACCCGGGCCTGACGGCGCCCCTGGACCTGGCCGCGCCCGACTTCCGCCCCGCGGCGGGCAGCCCGGCGGCCAGCGGCGCCGTGGCGGTCAGCGACCCGTGGTTCACCGCGACCACCTACGTCGGCGGCGTGGACCCGGCCGACGACTGGACGACGGGCTGGACCACCTTCGAGCGCAACTAGCGAGCGCCCCCGGCGCGCGAGGCCGCCGTCTGGCCTCGCGCGCCGCCTTCGACTTCGACCTCGGGAGGTCCGCGATGAAACCCCGACGACCCACCTCCGCCCGGACGGCGCGCATGGTCGCGCTGGCCGGGCTCCTGTGCGGCCTGGCGCCCACCAGCCGCGCCGCCGACGCCACCTCGCTGGCGGCCGAGCTGGCGCGGCTGCGCGCCGAGGTCGAGACGCTGTCCGGCTCGATCCAGACCGAGCTGGACGAGCGCCGCATGCGCCTGCGCGGCCTGCAGGCGCAGCGCACCGAGCTGGACCTCGAGCTGCAGCGGGAGTCCATGCGGCTCACCCAGGTCAAGCAGCGCATCGAGGCGCAGCGCGTGGCGGTCGCCCAGGCCAAGGCCGCTCGCGAGGCGGTGGGCCCGGCGATCGGCCGGGCGCTGACCACCGTGCGGCAGGCGGTGGCCACCGGGCTGCCCTACCGCGTGGCCGAGCGCGAGGCGGAGCTGACCACGCTCCAGGAGCGCCTCGACGAGGGGCTGCTGACGCCCGGGGCCGTGCTGGCGCGGCTGTGGGAGCGGGTGGAGGACGAGCTGCGCCTGGCGCGCACCAGCGGCCTGGATCGGCAGGTGCTGGCGGTGGACGGGACCGAGTCCCTGGCCGACGTCATCCACGTGGGCATGGTGATGCTCTACTTCCGCCTGGCCGACGGCCGCTTCGGGCGCGTCGTGCGCGAGGGGCTGGGCTGGCGCAACGAGGTGCTGGGTGGCGAGCGGGAGCGCGCCGAGCTGGCCGTGCTCTTCGACGCCTTCGACAAGCGCATCCGCAGCGGCTGGTTCGAGCTGCCTTCGGCCCTGCCGGCCTCGGCGGGAGGTGCCCGATGAAGGCGCGACGCGTGCTGACGCTGCTCGCGGCGCTGGCGGGGCTGGCCGCGCCGAACGCCGCGCGGGCCCAGAGCGAGGATCTGCTGGGCGCCTACAAGAAGGAGTTCGCCTTCCTGGAGGCGGACAAGGGCGCGCTGACCGAGCGCCTGGAGGCGGTGCGCCGCGACTCGCGCCGCGAGATCGGGCAGGCCGAGGGCACGGTGGCGGGCCTGCAGCGTCGCATCCTCGAGGCGCGCGCCGAGGCCGACCGGCTGGAGCTGCTCGAGCAGGAGCTGGCGCGCGAGCAAGGCGGCGCCAGCGACGACGCCGAGGTGCTGGGCGACACCATCGAGCGCGCGCATTCGGCGCTGGTCGAGGCGGGGATGACGCTGCCCGCCATCCCCGACGACGTCGCCGGCAAGGTCGCCCTCATCGTCCCCATCGCCGAGGCGGCGGCCGCGCGCATCAAGAGCGCCGGCTCGCTCAGGCGCGAGCCCGGGACCTTCTTCCTGCAGGACGGGACCCAGGTGGAGGGCACGGTGCTGCACATCGGCGAGGTCGCCGCCCTCGGCGCCTCCGACGCCGGCGCTGGGGCCCTCGCTCCGGCGGGCGGCGGGCGCCTCGCGCTCTGGCCTCGGGAGTCCGCCCGGACGGCCCGCGCCCTGATCGAGGGCGAGCGCCCCGAGACCCTGGCCCTGGTGCTCTACGACAACGTCGAGCGCGCCATGGAGCCGCCGGTCGAGAAGACCGCCCGCGACATCGTGGAGAGCGGCGGCGTCATCGCCTGGGTCATCGTGGCGCTGGGCGCCCTGGCCGCGCTGCTGGTGCTCTTCCGGCTGCTCATCCTGGGTTGGGTGGCGCTGGGGATGCGGCGCCGCTTCCTCGGCCGGATCGAGCGCCTGGTGCGGGAGGATCGCGCCAACGAGGCGGCGGCGCTCTGCGCGCGGCGTCGCGGCGCCGGGCCTCGTGTCCTGGGCACGCTCCTGCGCCACCTCGACCGCGACCGCGAGACCGTCGAGGACCTCGTCGCCGAGGCGGTGCTGGCCGAGACGCCGCGCGTCGAGCGCTTCGGCGCCGCCCTCGGCGTGTTCGCGGCGGTCGCCCCGCTCCTGGGCCTGCTCGGCACCGTCACCGGCATGATCTCGACCTTCGACATCATCACCGAGCACGGCACCGGCGACCCCAAGCTGCTCTCGGGCGGCATCTCCGAGGCGCTGGTGACCACCGAGCTGGGCCTGATGGTCGCCATCCCCGCCCTGCTCCTGGGCACGCTGCTCTCCGGCCAGGCCAACGGGCTGCTGGGCCGCCTCGAGCGCATGGCGCTGCGGATCCTGAACATCGTCCACACCCGCGAGCCTGCCGGCGCCGACCTCGGCGCGGGCGACGCGCGCCTGCCCCGCGCGCCGGAGGAATCGTGTTCCAAGACGCCCTCGTTGAGCTCGGAAGCTACATCGATCGCGGCGGCTTCGTGATGCCGCCGCTGGTGGCGGCCACCCTGGCGCTCTGGTACGGGCTGGGCTATCGGCTCGCCACCCTGCGTCGTGGCGGACGCGGCCCGGTGCGCGCGCTGGTCGAGCGGGGGCGTCGCGGCGCCCTCGGGCGTTCGCGCGGCCTGGTGGCGCAGGCCGTCGCGCGGGCCGTGGACCTCGAGGCCCACGGGCGTCAGAACCTCCGGCCGCGCCTGGACGAGGCGCTCGCCGACCTCGAGGACGACGCCGCCCGCTTCGCCATGCTGACCAAGGCCATCGTCACGGTCGCGCCGCTGCTGGGCCTGCTCGGCACGGTGGCCGGCATGACCGAGACCTTCGACGCGCTGGGCGACATGGCGCTCTTCGCCCAGTCCGGAGGCATCGCCGGCGGCATCTCCCAGGCCCTGCTCACCACCCAGATGGGCCTGGCCGTCGCCGTCCCCGGCCTGGTGGTCGGGCGCCTGCTCGGGCGTCGCCAGCAGCGCCTGCTCGACGAGATCGAGCAGGTGAAGGACGTCGTCACCGCCGGCTTCGAGGGGGCTCCCCATGCGACTGCGTAAGCGCCCGGAGCCGTCGAGCGACATCGACATCTCGCCGCTCATCGACATGGTCTTCATCCTCCTGATCTTCTTCATGGTCTCCACCACCTTCGTGAAGGACATGAAGCTGGACCTCGAGCGGCCCAGCGCCCGTAGCTCCGTGTCGGCCTCGTCGAAGGCGCTGCGGGTGCACCTGGACCGCGCCGGCGCCATCTGGCTGGAGGACGCGCCGGTGAAGCCCTGGATGCTGCAGTCGCGCATCCGCGAGCTGCTGGGCCAGGCGACGACCCGCTCGGTGCTGGTGGTGACCGACCGCAACGTGCCGGCCGAGCGCCTCATCGAGGTGGTGGACCAGTGCCGCCTGGGAGGCGCCGACGACGTGGGGGTCGCCACCGTCGAGGAGGCCGGCTGAGATGGGTGGTCCGCTCGCCCGCCACGCTGCGGCGCTCGCGGCGATGGTCGCGGGGTCGCTGCTCGTCTTCGGGCTGGTCCTGATGATGAACCGGCCCCCCGAGCTGGCCGTGCGCCCGCCGCCGCTCGCCTCCACCGAGATGAGCGTGGCGCCGCGCAAGCCGCCGAAGAAGGAGGAGCCCAAGCCGAAGCCCAAGGTCACGCCCAAGAAGGTGGCGCGGAAGGCCCCGGCCCCGCCGGCGCCCATGCTCGGCGCGGCCCTGGGCGGCCTCGACCTGGGCATCCCCGCGCTGGGGCAGGCCGATCTGGGCGACGCGGCCCAGGCGATGCTGGGCGAGGGCGACGCCGCGCGTGACCTGGTGATGACCGAGTCCTCGGTGGACGTGGCCCCCAAGCCGCTGGAGCGGACCCCGCCGCGCTTTCCGCCGCGCGCTCGCGCCGAGGGGACCACCGGGCGCGTCACCTTGAGCCTGCTCATCGGGCAGCACGGCGAGGTGCTCAAGGTGAAGGTGCTCTCCTCGAGCCCGCCCGGCGTGTTCGACGACGCCGCCACCGAGGCGGTGCGTCAGTGGCGCTACCAGCCCGCGCTCTACCGCGGCCGGCCGGTCAAGGTGTGGGCCGAGCAGGTCGTGCACTTCGAGCTGAGCTGATGGTGCGCCTCGTCTGCACCCTCGCCCTCGTGATGGCCTGCGCGATCTCGCTGCCCGCGCGCGCCGACGCGCCCGCGCCGGATCCCAGCGAGCCCGATCCCCTGGCGCTGGCCGCGCTGCTGCTGCGCGACGGCCACCCCGAGCGCGCCCTGGCCACCCTCGACGCGGTGGATCCCACCACCGCCGAGCTGGATCTGCCCCGCTTCCACCAGCTCACCGGCCTGGCAGCGCTGCAGAGCGGCGACGCGGCCCGCGCCAGCCAGGCCTTCGAGCGCGCGCTCCAGACCGGCGGCGCCGAGCCGCTGGTGTCGGTGCTCCTGGCCCAGGCCCGCTTCGCGCTCTCGGACTGGCAGGGCACCGTCGACGCGCTGGACGCGGCCGGCGACGCGGGCCGCGCCGCGCCGGGGCTGGAGCTGCTGCGCGCCCAGGCCCTGTGGCGCCTCGACCGGCTCCCCGACGCCTACGACGCGCTGGTTCAGGCCGACGCGCGGCACCCCGGCACGCCCGAACTCACCCGCCAGCGGGTGCTCCTGATGATCGACATGGGGCTCTTCCAGGCCGCCGCCGAGCTCGGGCGCGTCTGGCTGACCCGCCCCGACGCCAGCGCCGCCGACCATGTCGCCATCGCCGAGGCGCTGCGCCAGAGCCGAAGCTTCGACGCCGCCGAGGGCATCCTGGAGCAGGCGCGGCTGGTCTGGCCAGAGGAGCCATCCCTTGCCGTCCAGCTCGCGCGCACGCTGGTCGGCGCCGGGATGCCGCGCGCGGCCGCCAGCATCCTCGAGCGGCAGAGCTTCTCGCACCCGGAGCTGCGGGCCGACGCCGCCGAGCTCTACCGCCGCGCGGGCGAGCCGCACCGCGCCCTGCGGCTGAACGCCCTCATCGAGGATCAGCCCGCCAAGCTGCGGCAGCGCATGGGGATCCTCGTCGACCTCGAGCGCTTCGAGGAGGTCGCCGCGCTGGGCCCGCGCCTCGAGCGCCTGGGCCTCATGGAGGACGAGGCCATGCGGTACGCCCTGGCCTACGCCGCGTTCCGCACCGGCCAGTTCGACGTGGCCGACCGGGCCCTGCGCGGCATCGGCGACCCCGACCTCTTCCGCAAGGCCACCGCCATCCGCCAGGCCATCGACGCCTGCCGCGCCGACCCCGAGACCTGCCCGTGACCCGTGTCCTCGCTGCGGCGTGGGCGGCCGCCTGCCTCTGCGTGTACGCGGCGCCCGCCCGCGCCGATTCGGCGACCGGCGTGCTGCGTGGTGTCGTCTTCGCAGAGGCAGGCGGCTCGCCGCTGGTGGGCATGCGGGTCGCCGTGGTGGGCGGCGGGGCCGTCACCACCAACGCGGACGGCGCGTTCCGAGTCGAGTCGGCGGCGGGCGAGCTGACCGTGGTCGTGGGCGGCCCGGGCTTCCCCGAGGTGCGCATCGAGGCAGTCCCGGTGGTCGCGGGGCAGGTCACCGAGCTGCTGGTGACGCTGCGCCCCGACGGCTCGTCGCCGCGGGTGGCCATCGAGGCGGCGGGTCCGGTGGCGACCGCGGAGAGCGGGGCCCCGGAGCTGGACCAGCGCCCTCGCGGCCGCATCGTCGGCACCGTCACCGACACCGAGCGCGGCCAGCCCATCGCCGGCGCCCGCGTGCTGGTACGCGGTCACGGCGCCGAGGCCCGGGCCGGCGCCGACGGCCGCTTCGTGCTGGCCGTGCCCGTCGGCACCTGGGACGTCACGGTCATCCACCCCGAATTCTCGTCGCGCACCGTGGCGGCGCTCGACGTCGTCGAAGGCCAGGACACCGAGCTCGCCATCGACCTGACGCCGGCCGCCCTGCGCCTGGACGACTTCGTGGTCTCGGCGCCGCGCATCGAGGGCGGCACCAACGCGCTGCTCGAGGAGCGCCGCCAGTCCGCCGCCGTCGCCGACATCCTGGGCGCCGAGCAGATGTCCCGGTCGGGCGACTCCGACGCCGCCGCCGCGCTGCGCCGCGTGACCGGCGTCACCCTGGTCGACGGCAAGTTCGTCTACGTCCGCGGCCTCGGCGAGCGCTACTCCTCGACCTTGCTCGACGGCGCCCAGCTCCCCAGCCCCGACCCCGAGCGCCGGGTGGTCCCGCTGGACCTCTTCCCCACCGATGTGCTCGAGAGCATCGTCATCCAGAAGACCTGGACCCCCGACATGCCCGGCGAGTTCGGCGGCGGCGTGGTGTCCCTGCGCACCCGGCGCTGGCCTGCCCACCTCGAGGGCTCCATCGGCCTGTCGGCCGGCTTCCTCAGCGGGACCACCTTCACCCAGGGCCGGGCTGGCCCCCGTGGCCCCACCGACTGGCTCGGCGTCGACGGCGGCACCCGCGCGCTGCCTGACGACGTGCGCGCGGCGTCCCAGAAGTCGGCGCTGCTCGAGGGCGATCGCTTCTCCGAGCTGGGCTACAGCCCCGAGGAGCTCGAGGCCTTCGGCGAGTCCCTCGACAACGACTGGACGTTGACCCCGCGCCGCGTGCCACCGGACATCGGCGTGTCGGCCCAGCTCGGCTCCGGTTTCGAGGCCGCGTCCGTGTCGGGCGGCTTCCGGCTGGCCCTGCTCTACGACAACGCCTGGCAGGACATCCCCTGGCACGCCCGCTTCCTCAAGCCCAAGGATCTCGTGCCCATCGCCGACTACGCGGTCGAGGATCTCACCCAGACCGTGAGCCTGGGCGGCATCCTGGCGGCGGGCCTCGACTTCGGCGAGGCCCACCACGTCAGCAGCACCACGATGCTCACCCGGCTCACCGACAACGAGGTGCGCACCTACGAGGGCTTCAACAACGACGTGGGCACGGACATCCGGGTGACGCGCCTGCGCTGGGTCGAGCGGATGCTGCTCTCGGAGAACCTGTCGGGAGAGCACACCGTGGGCCGCACGACGGTCGGCTGGCACTACGCCTTCGCGCTGGCCACGCGGCTCGAGCCCGACCGCAAGCAGGTGCGCTACGACTTCGAGAAGCCATCGGGCCCCTGGCTGCTCTCGAGCGGCGCCGACGGCAACAAGCGCCTCTTCGGCGACCTGGACGATCGGGTGCACGACCTGGGCGTCGACGTGACGCTGGCGCTCCCCATGCGCGGCGAGCGCGAGGCCAGGCTGCGCTCGGGCGCCGCGTTCCACCACAAGCAGCGCGTGGTGGACAGCCGCCGCTTCTACTTCGCGCCCCGCGGGCCGCTGGCCACCGATCCGGCGGTGAAGGCCCTCCCGCCCGGAGAGCTCTTCAGTCCGGCCTACATCGGCCTCGACGGGTTCCAGCTCAACGAGAACACCCAGGCCACCGACAGCTACACCGCGAGCCACGTCATCGCCGCCGCATACCTCATGGCCGAGGTCCCGGTGCTGCCACGGCTGACCCTGACCGGAGGCCTGCGCCTGGAGCACTCCGACCAGCAGCTCGAGACCTTCGTCCGCTTCAGCGCGACCAAGGAGCGGATCCGCGCCTCCCTGAAGACCCTGGACCTGCTCCCGGCGCTGCTGGCCACCTGGGCCTTCCGCGACGACATGCAGCTGCGCCTGGCCTTCAGCCGCACGGTCTCGCGCCCCGACCTGCGCGAGCTGTCGCCGGCGACCTTCGACGACATCACCGGGGGCAAGGAGGTGCGCGGCAACCCCGAACTGGCCCGCGCCCTCATCACCCACCTGGACGCGCGTTGGGAGTGGTACCCCAGCGCCGGCGAGTCGCTGTCGGTGGCGGTCTTCTACAAGCAGTTCAAGGACCCCATCGAGGAGGTGGTGATCCTCGGCACCCAGCTCCTGCAGAGCTACGCCAACGTGCCCTCCGCCCGCAACCTGGGCATCGAGCTGGAGCTCCGCAAGTCGCTCGCCTTCTTCACCCCCAAGCTCCGCGACCTCAGTGTGGCCGCCAACGTCTCCTTCATCTGGTCGCGGGTCCAGACCCCCAAGGACCTGGTCACCGTCTCCCAGACCGGACCCAGGCCGCTCCAGGGTCAGTCGCCGTATGTGCTGAACGTGCAGCTCGGCTACGACAACGCCGACACGGGCACCAGCGCGTCGCTGCTCTACAACGTCGTCGGCCCGGCCATCGCCGAGGCCACGGGCTACGAGGCCGACATCGAGGACCAGCCCATCCACCAGCTCGACCTGGTCGCCTCCCAGGCGCTCGGCCGCGGCTTCGCGGTCAAGCTCAAGCTCTCCAACCTGCTCGGCCAGAGCGCCCGCCAGCGCCAGGGCGGCGTCCTCACCGAGGAGCGCCCCCGGGGACGCCGCCTGGCGGTCGGACTGGAGAAGTCCTTTTGATCCCATCGATCGGTGTTTCACCAACTCGTCACAGCACCGCGAAGGACCTGACGCAACCCGACGGCACACTCGCTGGCGTGAGCGAACGCATCCTCATCGTGGACGACGAGGCCGACGTGGTCTCGACCATCGCCTACCGGCTCCAGCGGGAGGGCTTCGAGACCCTGTCGGCGGCCACCGGCCGCGAGGCGCTCGAGCTGGCCCGGAGCGAGCGCCCGGCCCTGGTGCTGCTGGACCTGATGCTGCCCGATGCGCCGGGCACCGAGGTGTGCCGGAAGCTGCTGGCCGACCCGGTGACCCGCCACATCCCGGTGGTGATGCTCACCGCGCGCGCCGACGAGATCGACCGCATCGTCGGCCTGGAGCTGGGCTCGTCGGACTACATCACCAAGCCCTTCAGCCCCCGCGAGCTGGTGCTGCGCATCCGCGCCATCCTGCGCCGCGTGCACCCCGACGCCCCCGCGGTCGACGACCAGCGCCTGGTCGCCGGCGCCATCACCATCGACGCCGCCGCGCACCGCGTGCTGGTCGACGGCACCGACGCCGGGCTGACCGCGCGAGAGCTCGCGCTGCTCGCGACCCTCACGCGCCGCCCCGGGCGGGTCTACTCGCGGGCGCAGCTCCTGGGCGCGGTGTGGCCCGAGGACGCCGAGGTGCTCGAGCGCTCGGTGGACGCCATGGTGATGCGCGTGCGCGGGAAGCTCGGCGACGCGGCTGCCATGATCGAGACCGTGCGCGGCGTCGGCTACCGGCTCAGGCCGCCCGACCGGGACGACGCCAGCGCCGCGAGCTAGCCCGCGGCGCCGCCCGGGTGGGGCGGCAGCACGCGGCACGCAGCTCGCGCCCAGACCGCCACTCGCGCCCCGCGGACCAGGGTCATGGCGCGAGTCGCGGAGGACGGGGTGGGGGGAGATGACGGGCCCCCCGCCCCGCCCGCTACCGCCGTCGCCAGCGGCGCGAGGATCAGACGCGCTCGAAGAGGCCGGCCGCGCCCATGCCGCCGCCGATGCACATGGTGACGATGCCGTAGCGCCCGCCGCGCCGCGCCAGCTCGTGGAGCAGCGTGGCCGTCAGCTTGGCGCCGGTGCAGCCCAGCGGGTGCCCAAGCGCGATGGCTCCGCCGTTCACGTTGACCTTCGCCAGGTCGATGCCCAGCTTCTCGACGCAGTAGACGGCCTGGCTGGCGAAGGCCTCGTTGATCTCGAAGAGATCGATGTCGCCCAGCGAGACGCCGGTCATCTCGAGCAGCTTGGGCACGGCGTAGGCCGGCCCGACGCCCATCTCGTCCGGCTCGACGCCGACCACCGCGAAGCCGCGGAACACACCCAGCGGCTTGACGCCCAGGGCCTTGGCCTTCTCGGCGCTCGTGACCACCACCGCGGCCGCGCCATCGGTCATCTGGGAGCTGTTTCCGGCAGTGACCGAGCCGGTGGTCGAGAACACCGCCCGCAGCTTCGCCAGCCCCTCCAGCGTGGTGTCGGGCCGCGGCCCCTCGTCCACCGACAGGCCCCCGAAGGGCACGATCTCGTCGGCGAAACGCCCGGCCTCGATGGCCGCGATGGCCTTCTGGTGGCTGGACAGCGCGAAGGCGTCCTGCTTCTCGCGGCTCACCCCGTAGCGGGTGGCGACGATCTCGGCCGTGCTGCCCATCGGCGTGTAGAGCGCGGGCTGCTCGAACACGGTGCGCGGGTGCGGGCGCGGCGTGTGCCCGCTCATGGGCACCGCGGACATCGACTCGACGCCGCCGGCGACGATGACCTCGGCGAAGCCGGCCATGATGCGCTCGGACGCGTTGGCGATGGTCTGCAGGCCCGACGAGCAGAACCGGTTGACCGTCTGCGCCGGCACGCTGACCGGCAGGCCGGCGTTGAGCGCGATGACGCGCGCGACGTTGAGGCCCTGCTGGCCCTCGGGCATCGCGCAGCCCATGATCACGTCCTCGATGTCGCCGCCGGACAGGCCGGGCACGCGCTCCAGCGCCGCCCGGATGGCCGCCGACCCGAGATCCTCGGGACGCACGTCCTTGTACGCGCCCTTGTTCGCACGACCGCCCGGCGTACGCACCGCGCTGACGATGACTGCTTCACGCATTCTGGACTCCTGTGCGGGGCAATGACTAGTTGCGCAGCGGCTTGTTGTTCATGAGCATGTACTGCATGCGTTCCAGCGACTTCGGCTCGCCGACGAGGCTCATGAACACCTCGCGCTCGAGCTCGATGATGCGCTCCTCGGCGACCGGCGTGCGGCCGTCGGTGTCGCCGCCGCAGAGCACCCACGCCAGCTTGTCGGCGATGAGCTTGTCGTGCTCCGAGGCGAAGCCGCCCAGCATCATGCCGTAGACCGACAACGAGACGGCGGCCTGGCCGCTGCGGCCGGGCAGCACCAGGTTCTCGGCCGGGCGCGGCGGCGCGTAGCCGGCGTCCGCCATGTAGCGGCACAGCAGCTTCGCGCGGGCGATCCGCAGGTCGCGGTTCATGGCGATCTCGTCGCGCGCGGTGCCGAAGCCGAGGCTCATCACCTCGCCGGCGCCGGTGGCCACCTTGGCCAGGCCGATGGCCTCGAAGGCGCGGCGCACGAAGGGGAAGCGGTCGAACTCGCGCGGGTCGGCGTCGGCCGGCACGCCCTCGAAGACCCGCTTGAGCAGGTTCAGCGTGCCGCAGCCGCCGGGGATGAGCCCCACGCCGACCTCGACCAGCCCCATGTAGGTCTCCTTGTCCACGACCATCCGGTCGGCGGCCATCGCCATCTCGCAGCCGCCGCCCAGCGTCAGGCCGTGCGGCGCCGAGACCACGGGCTTCGACAGGTACTTCAGGCGCTGGATCGTCGTCTGGAACTGCTCGACGATCTCCTCGATGGCGTCCCACTTCTTCTGGTTCGCGTTCATCACGATCATCAGCAGGTTGGCGCCGGCCGAGAAGTGCTCGGCCTCGTTGGCGATGACCAGGCCGTCGAAGTCGCGCTCCACCACGTCGCAGGCCTGGGCCAGCATCTGCCCCAGGTCGGTGTCGACGGTGTTCATCTTGGTGTGGAACTCGATGCAGGCGATGCCGTCGCCCAGATCGATGAGGCTGGCGCCGCGGTTGCGCTCGACGACCTTGCCGGCCTCCTTGAGCGCCGCCAGCGAGATGCGCCCGGGGATCTCCGGCTCGGCGCTGAGGCCCTTGCCCGGCGCGAAGTAGCGGGTCCTGCCCTCGGCGCGCGCGTAGAACCCGCCCGCCTCCACGGCCTGGTCGACCCACGCCGGCAGCGCGATCCCGTCGGCCTTCATCCGGTCGGCGATCTCACGCACCCCCAGCGCGTCCCAGGTCTCGAAGGGACCCAGGTCCCAGTTGAAGCCCCAGCGCATCGCCCGGTCGATGTTGACGATGTCGTCGGCGATGTCGAAGGCGATCTGCGCGGTGTAGGCCAGGCTGCGGCTCAGCACGTGCCAGGCGAACTTGCCGGCGCGCCCGTCGTCGGCCAGCAGCGCCTTGATGCGCTCGGCGGGCGACTCGAGCTTGCGCAGCGGCTTGAGCGCCGGGAGGTCGGCGGCCACCTTCTCGCGGTACTCGAGGGTCTGCGTGTCGATGGTCTGGATGTCGCGGCCGACCTTCTTGTAGAAGCCGCCGCGCGACTTGTCGCCCAGGATGCCCTTGGCGACCATCTCCTTGATGAAGTCGGGGACGATGAAGGTGTCGCGCGCCGGGTCGTCGGGCAGCGCGTCGTAGCAGTTCTGGGCCACGTGGACGAAGGTGTCGATGCCCACCACGTCCGCCGTGCGGAAGGCCGCCGACTTGGGGCGCCCCATCGGCGTACCGACGATGGCGTCGACCTCCTCGATCGAGTAGCCCAGCTCGCCCATCGCGTGGATGGTGCTCATCATCGCGTGCACGCCGATGCGGTTGGCGATGAAGTTCGGCGTGTCCTTGGCGTAGACGATGCCCTTGCCCAGGATCCGGCGGCAGAAGTCGGCCATGCGGCTGACGATCGCCGGGTCGGTGGAGGGGCCCGGGATGATCTCCAGCAGGTGCATGTAGCGCACCGGGTTGAAGAAGTGCGTGCCCAGGAAGTGGGCCTTGAAGGCCTCCGAGCGCCCCTCGAGCATCCCCTCGATCGACAGCCCGGAGGTGTTCGAGGACACCACCGTGCCGGGGCTCCAGTGCGCCTCCACCTGGGTCAGCAGGTGCTGCTTGACCGCCATGTCCTCCTTGACCACCTCGATGACCCAGTCGCAGTCGGCGATCCGGTGCATGTCGTCGTCGAAGTTGCCGGTCTCGATCATGGCCGCGGCCGACTTGTGCAGGAAGAGCGCCGGCCGGGAGGCGAGGGCCTTCTGCAGGCCGCCGTCGGCGAACGCGTTGCGCTTGTCGCGCTTGTCCTTGTCGGCGTCAGCGAGGCCGGGGGGGACGATGTCGAGCAGTACGGTGCGGATGCCGCAGGACGCGAGGTGGGCAGCGATGCCCGAGCCCATCACGCCCGCGCCGAGGACCGCCGCCTTGCGGATGCCGGTTGCCATGCGCCTTTCTCCTTGGGGGAAGCCGGCCGGGAGACCCAGCGGGACCGACCTCTCCATAGTCGTGCTGCGGGACGCGGTCAAGGGTCTGACTGAATACTCATTCATTTTCGGGCGCGGGCGGGCGCGGTCGGGAAAAGCGACGCGCGTTGGACGCGATCGCGCCCGTGGTTGCAGGCCTCGCGAAAAAAGCGACCGGGGCCGGCGAAACGATCGGCGCTCTCGCGGTCATAAGAAGAGGCAGGGGGGCGCGGCAGCGGGCGGGGCGGTCGGCCGTCGCCGGCCGCGCGTCGAGAGTTCCCAGGCCTGCGTCCCGAGGGCGCGAGGAGTCCGTCCATGCATCCAACCCGCCGATCCGACCGCGCGCAGCAGCTCGCCGCGCTGCTCTCGCGCCACCCCGATCCCCGCCGGCTCGCTCGCGCGCTCGAGGCGGGCGAGTCGGCCGACCCCCTCGCGCTCGAGTCCGCCGCGGAGGCGCTGCGCCAGAGGCAGCTCGTGGCCTGGTGCCCGCCCGACCCCGCGGTGGGCCCGCTTCTGCTGGTGCGGGGTGCCCTGCCCGGCGCGCCGGGCGTGGCCGTCGTGGGCGCCCGCGCCGCCGACCCCTACGGGCTGGCCTGCGCCCGCCGCGCAGCCCGCGACGCCGTATCGCTCGGCAGCGCGGTCATCAGCGGCGGCGCCGAGGGCTGCGACGCGGCCGCCCACGACGCGGCGCTCTCGGCCGGCGGCCGCACGGTGGTCGTGCTCGGCTCGGGCCACGACCACCCCTACCCGGCCGAGCATCGCGGCCTCTTCGAGCGGGTCGTCGAGGGCGGCGGCGCCATCGTCAGCGCCTTCTGGCCCACCCTGCGCCCGGCCCGCCACCGCTTCCTGGAGCGGAACCGGGTCATCGCCGCCCTGGCGGCCGTCACCGTGGTCGCCCGGGCCGGCGCGCGCTCCGGGGCCCTGTCGACCGCGCGGGCAGCCTTCGCGCTCGGGCGCCCGGTGCTGGTCGTGCCGGGCGACGTCAGCCTGGGGCTCTCGGCCGGTGGCCACGGCCTGGTGGCGCAGGGCGCCGGGCTGATGACCGGACTCTGTGATCTCGCGCGGGCGCTCGGGCTCGACGCGCGGGGGCGCTGGCCCGCGACACACGCTCGCGCGCCCGACCCCTGGCCGGAGGCTCCCGCTCAATGTCCGTCGGCAGTGGCCGAGGACGACGACCCCGCGGTGGCCGCCGTGGCCGCGGCCCTGGCCTCCGTCACGTCACTTGACCTGGACGGCCTCGTGGTGCAAACGGGCCTCGCCACCGATGCGTTGGTCGCCGCGCTCGTCGAACTGGAGGTCGGCGGGCGGGTCGAGCAGGTGCCCGGGCAGCGCTACCGCTCGCTGCTCACGCTCCCCGCGAGCGGCGCCAGCATCCTGCCGTGACCCCTGCCGGAGTCGCGCGAGCCGAGCCTTCACGAAACGACTGTGCGATGCGCCCCAGGGCGCGATGTGAGGAACCCGATGTCCACCAAGGCACTCATCGTGGTCGAGAGCCCCTCGAAGGCGAAGACCATCAAGAAGTACCTGGGCAATGACTACGACGTGAAGGCCAGCGTGGGCCACGTCAAGGACCTCCCCAAGTCGAAGATGGGGGTGGACGTGGAGGCCGGCTTCGTCCCGGCCTACGAGACCATCAACGGCAAGGGCAAGGTGCTGCAGGAGATCCGGCGCGCCGCCAAGGCCGCCGACGTGGTCTACCTGGCCCCCGACCCGGATCGCGAAGGCGAGGCCATCGCCTACCACATCGCCAGCGAGCTCTCGGTGCCCGCCGACCGGATCAAGCGCGTGCTGTTCCACGAGATCACCAAGAAGGCGATCCTGGCGGCGCTGGACCACCCGCAGGAGCTGGACATCCAGCGCTTCAACAGCCAGCAGGCCCGGCGCATCCTGGACCGGCTGGTGGGCTACCAGGTCAGCCCGCTGCTCTGGGACAAGGTGCGGCGCGGGCTGTCGGCGGGGCGCGTCCAGTCGGTGGCCGTGCGCATCGTCGTGGAGCGCGAGCGCGAGATCCAGGCCTTCCAACCCGAGGAGTACTGGACCGTCGAGGCCGAGCTGCTCGGCCCCAACCCGCCGAAGTTCAAGGCGCGCCTGTCGCGGGTCGGCGAGGAGAAGGCCGACCGCACCTCCCCCGAGATCGCCAAGGCCGCCGTGGAGGCGGTGCAGTCCGGGGACTTCGTCGTCAAGACGGTGACCAAGCGCGACCGCAAGCAGTCGCCGGCCTCGCCCTTCACCACGTCGCGGCTGCAGCAGGACGCCGCGCGCGCCTTCCGGTTCACCGCCAAGCGCACCATGGGCATCGCCCAGCGCCTGTATGAAGGTGTGGAGCTGGGCCCCGCCGGGCTGGTCGGCCTCATCACCTACATGCGTACCGACTCGACGCGCCTGTCGGACGACGCGCTCGCCGGGGTGCGCGAGTACATCGGGACGAACTACGGCCCGGAGTACCTGCCCGAGAAGCCCGTCGTCTACAAGAACAAGGGGCGCGCCCAGGACGCCCACGAGGCGATCCGCCCGACCACGCTGGAGCTGTCGCCCCAGCAGGTGAAGGCCTTCCTCAAGCCCGAGGAGTACAAGCTCTACAGCCTCATCTGGAACCGCTTCGTCGCCTGCCAGATGATGCCGGCCATCATCGCGATGACCACCGTCGACATCGAGGCCGCCGCCGGCCACCTGTTCCGCGCCTCGGGCTCGGTGAAGACCTTCGACGGCTTCACCCGGGTCTACGAGGAGCACAAGGGCGACGACGACGACGAGGAGGTCTCGCGCCTGCCCAAGCTGGCCGAGGGCGACGTCCTCCAGCTCCAGAAGCTCGACGCCCTGCAGCACTTCACCCAGCCGCCGCCGCGCTTCACCGAGGCGACGCTGGTCAAGGAGCTCGAGGACAAGGGCATCGGGCGGCCGAGCACCTACGCGGCGATCATCTCGACCATCCAGGACAAGAAGTACGCCGAGAAGAAGCAGAACCGCTTCGAGCCGACCGAGCTCGGCACCATCGTCAACGACCTGCTGGTCGAGTCCTTCCCCAACCTCTTCGACATCGGCTTCACCGCGCGGATGGAGGACGATCTCGACGCGATCGAGGAGGGGCGCGTCGAGTGGCAGGACCTGCTCGGCAAGTTCTGGACCGGCTTCTCCGAGACGCTGGCCACCGCGAAGCAGACCATGCGCAACGTCAAGCGCGAGGAGACGCCCACCGGGCTGGACTGCCCGCTGGACGGCAAGCCGCTGGTGAAGAAGTTCGGCAAGAACGGCTCGTTCCTGGCCTGCTCCAACTACCCCGACTGCCGCTTCACCGCCGAGTTCGAGACCACCCCGGAAGGTGGCTTGAAGATCGTCGACGACCAGCGCACCGGCGAGAAGTGCTCGAGCTGCGGCGAGGGCGACCTCATCTACAAGTCGGGCCGCTTCGGGCGCTTCATCGGCTGCTCGCGCTACCCGGAGTGCAAGCACACCCAGCCCATCCCGACCGGCGTGGCCTGCCCGAAGTGCGAGGACGGCGCCCTCATCGAGAAGTCGTCGCGGCGCGGCAAGGTCTTCTACTCGTGCTCCACCTACCCCAAGTGCGACTACGCGCAGTGGGACCGTCCTGTACCGACACCCTGTCCCGCCTGTGACAGTCCCTACCTCAACGAGCGCTCCAGTCGCCGTGGCGGGGCCGAGGGGCTGGTGTGCCCGCGCTGCAAGCACGAGGTGACGTGACACCGCTCGGCCGCCTCGCGTAGAATCCGCTCGCGGGTGTGTGGCGCCGAGGGCGGACCTGCGTCTCATCCCGCGGCACGACGGAGCGAGCATGGCAGACGACAACGGGGCCTTCGACGATCTCGGGCCGGTCGCCGAAGGCAAGACCGGCAACCTCGGCGACATCCTGCTGCGGGCGCAGGTGGTCACCAACGAGCAGCTCGACGACGCGCGCGATCAGTCCCGGCGTGACGGCTCGGGGCTCACCGGCGCGCTGGCCAAGCTGGGCTACGTCCAGGAGACCCAGCTCGTCCAGTTCCTGAGCAACCAGTACGGCGTCCCCTCGATCAACCTCGAGGAGGTCGAGATCCCGCAGGACATCATCGACCTGGTCCCGGTCGAGGTGGTCAAGAAGCACAACGTCGTCCCGATCGAGCGGCAGGGTTCCACGCTGGTCGTCGCGATGACCGACCCGTCGAACATCTACGCGATGGACGACATCAAGTTCCTCACGGGCTTCAACGTCGAGGTGGTCGTCACCTCCGAGGCCTCGATCAAGAGCGTGCTGGAGCGCTACTACGAGTCCGGCGACATCGACGGGATGCTGGGCGGCTTCGACGACGGTCAGGTGGACTTCCTGATCGACGGCGAGGACATGGACATCGACGGGCTGGAGGACGAGGCGGGCGAGGCGCCGGTCGTCCGGCTGGTCAACCTGATCCTGGTCGACGCCATCAAGCGCGGCGCGTCGGACATCCACGTGGAGCCCTACGAGAAGGAGTTCCGGATCCGGTACCGGATCGACGGCGTGCTCTACGAGATCATGAAGCCGCCGCTGCGGCTCAAGAACGCGCTCACCAGCCGCTTGAAGATCATGAGCGAGCTGGACATCGCCGAGCGGCGCCTGCCCCAGGACGGCCGCATCAAGCTGGTGCTGGGCGGCCAGAAGGAGGTCGACTTCCGCGTCAGCGTGCTGCCGACGCTCTTCGGCGAGAAGGTCGTCCTCCGAATCCTGGACAAGTCGAACCTCCAGCTCGACATGACCAAGCTGGGCTTCGAGCCCGAGCAGCTCGAGGTCTTCCACAAGGACATCCACCAGCCCTTCGGGATGGTGCTGGTGACCGGCCCGACCGGTTCGGGCAAGACGACGACGCTGTATTCGGCGCTGCAGGACCTCAACAAGGTCTCGGAGAACATCTCCACCGCCGAGGACCCGGTCGAGTTCAACCTGGTGGGCATCAACCAGGTCCAGATGCGCGACGCCATCGGCCTGAACTTCTCCGCGGCCCTGCGCTCGTTCCTGCGCCAGGACCCGGACATCATCATGGTCGGCGAGATCCGCGACTTCGAGACCGCCGAGATCGCGATCAAGGCTGCGTTGACGGGCCACCTGGTGCTCTCGACGCTGCACACCAACGACGCGCCGTCCACGATCAACCGCCTGCTGAACATGGGCGTCGAGCCCTTCCTGGTGACCTCGTCGCTCAACGCCATCGTGGCCCAGCGCCTCGCGCGGCGCATCTGCACCGACTGCGCCGAGCCCATCGAGATCGAGAAGAAGGTGCTGGCCGAGGCCGGCATGACCGAGGAGATGCTGGCCGTCGCGCGCCCGTTGCAGGGCAAGGGCTGCCGCCGCTGCAGCGACACGGGCTACAAGGGCCGCGTCGCCCTCTACGAGGTCATGCACGTGGGCGACGAGATCAAGGAGTGCGTGCTCCAGGGCTACTCGGCCATGGAGATCAAGAAGGAGTCGATGCGACTCGGGATGCAGACCCTGCGCATGTCGGGCCTGAAGAAGATCGTCGAGGGCATGACCACCCTCGCCGAGGTCATGCGCGTCACGCGAGGAGATTGACGTGTCCGCTGGCCCACCGCCCGTGCGCCCTGGCGTCGACATCCACCGCCTGTTGCAGACGATGGTGGAGAAGGGCGCCAGCGACCTGCACCTGACCGCCGAGTCGCCCGCCCAGCTCCGGATCAACGGCAGCCTCTACCCGCTGCGCACCGAGCCGCTTACCGGCCGCGACATCGAGCAGATCGCCTACAGCGTCCTCAACGAGCGGCAGAAGAAGCAGTTCGAGGAGACCAACGAGGTCGACCTCTCCTTCCGCTGGAAGGGCTCCAGCCGCTTCCGCGCCAACTTCTTCCGCCAGAAGGGGTTCGTGGCGGGCGCGCTGCGCATGATCCCCTTCGAGACGCTCCCGCTCTCGGCGCTGGGGATGCCCAAGTCGGTCGAGGACCTCATCAACCGGCCCAACGGGCTCATCCTGGTCACCGGCCCCACCGGCTCGGGCAAGTCGACCACGCTCGCCAGCATGATCGACGCGATCAACTCCACGCACCGGTCCCACATCATCACGATCGAGGACCCCTGCGAGTTCATCCACACCCACAAGAAGTCGATCGTCAACCAGCGCGAGGTCGGCACCGACACGGGCAGCTTCCACGCGGCGCTTCGCTACGTGTTGCGGCAGGACCCGGACGTCGTCCTCATCGGTGAGATCCGCGATCTCGAGACCATGGAGTCCACGCTGCGCATCGCCGAGACCGGGCACCTGGCCCTGGCGACGCTGCACACCAACAGCTCGGTGCAGACCATCCACCGCATCCTCGACTTCTTCCCGCCGCGCCAGCAGGACATGGTGCGCAGCCAGGTCAGCTTCGTGCTGG
The DNA here is from genome assembly GCA_020632695.1 of Deltaproteobacteria bacterium. GTDB lineage: Bacteria > Myxococcota_A > UBA9042 > PHBI01 > JACKFB01 > JACKFB01. Next base: position 385,364 of record JACKFB010000002.1, on the reverse strand, counting down.
CGGGCGTCATCAGCCAGATGCTGATCCCCCGCCAGGACGGCAAGGGGCGCGTGCTGGCGGTGGAGGTCATGCTGCCCAACGCGGCGATCCGCAACCTGATCCGCGAGGACAAGACCCACCAGATCTACTCGCAGATGCAGATGGGGCAAGGGAAGTTCGGCAATCAGACCTTCAACCAGTCGCTGCTGACCCACATCCAGTCGGGTGCCATCAGCCTCGAGCAGGGGCTGGAGTACTCGAGCGACCAGGACGAGCTGACCAGCATGGTGAACCAGTGGCGGTCCGATCGGTCCGGAGCCGGGCGGCCAGCCCGAGGGGGGACGGGGACCAGGTGACGGGACCGGTCACTCCGTCGAGTGGCCGGCGAGTTTCAAGAGCGAGGGACCCGCGCTAAGCTCGGGCCGACGATGAGGAGAAGGGCATGGCGCTCTATCAGTGGGAAGGCAAGGACCGCAGCGGCGAGATGAAGCGCGGCGTCCTCGACGCGCCGAGCGAGATGGAGGTCCAGAACCAGCTCCGCTCGATGGGCCTCGAGCCGGTGAAGATCAAGAAGAAGGTCGGCGGTGGCGGGATCATCATCCCCGGCATCACCAAGGTGCCGATCAAGAGCAAGGTCATCTTCACCCGACAGCTCGCCACGATGATCGACGCCGGCCTGCCGCTGGTGCAGTGCCTGGAGATCCTCGGCGGCCAGGAGCCGAACCCGCTCTTCCAGAAGGTCATCCTCGACGTGAAGCGCTCGGTCGAGTCGGGCGGCACCTTCGCCGACTCGCTGGCCAAGCACCCCAAGATCTTCGACAACCTCTTCGTGAACCTCATCTCCGCCGGCGAGATGGGCGGCATCCTCGACACCATCCTCAACCGCCTCGCGGCCTACATCGAGAAGTCGGTCAAGCTGAAGCAGAAGGTGAAGTCGGCGATGAAGTACCCGATGACGGTGCTCTTCGTCTCCCTCGGCATCAGCGGCTTCCTGCTGGTGAAGGTCATCCCCACCTTCGGCGAGATGTTCAAGTCGATGGGCAAGGAGCTGCCTCCGCTCACCCAGACCGTCATGAACGTGTCGAAGACGACGGTGGACAACCTGCCGCTCATCGTCGGCATCCTCATCGTCCTCTTCATCGCGATGACGATCATCCTGAAGAACGACAAGCCGCGGTACTACTTCGACGCCTTCATGCTGAAGGTCCCCGTCTTCGGCACGCTGCTGAAGAAGGCGGCCGTCGCCAAGTTCACCCGCACCCTGGGCACCCTCATCAGCTCGGGCGTGCCCATCCTCGACGCCCTCGAGATCGTGGCGAAGACCGCCGGCAACAAGGTGGTCGAGAAGGGCGTCATGTACACGCGGGAGAAGATCTCCGAGGGCAAGTCCATCGCGTCGCCGCTGATGGAGCAGCCCGTCTTCCCCAAGATGGTCGTGCAGATGATCGCGGTCGGTGAGTCCACGGGCGCCATGGACATCATGCTGTCGAAGATCGCCGACTTCTACGACGACGAGGTGGACGCGGCGGTGGACGGCATCACGTCGCTCATCGAGCCGCTCATCATGGTGGTGCTCGGCGGCATCATCGGCGTGGTGCTGCTCGCGATGTACATGCCGATCTTCAACATGGCGGACTCCTTCTCCTGAACGTCCCCGCACCCGACTCGCCCGACATCGCACAGAACCCGCTCCTGCACGCCCCGCCCGGGGACCTGCGTCCGAAGCTGCGGGCGCTGGTCCTGCTACGCGTGGTCATCGCTTCGTGCCTGCTGGCCGCGACCCTGCTCGTGGGCTCGCCCGGGCGCGGCGCCGCCGCCGACAGCACCCTCATCGAGCGCGTCATCTACGGGCTGGTGGCTGGCGTCTGCTTCCTGAGCGTCGCCTACATCTTCTCGCTGCGCCTGCTGAGCAGCCACCGCCAGCTCACCCGCCACGCCTACATCCAGCTCACCGGCGACGCCTTCTTCGCCGCCATCCTCGTGGTGCTCACCGGCGGCACCTCGAGCGTCTTCACCTTCCTCTTCTCGCTCTGGATCGTGCTGGCCGCCGGCATCCTCTACCGCCGCGGCGCCCTCTACGTCGCCACCATCAGCGCCGTGCTGCTCGTCGTGCTCGGGCTCTTCGAGATGCGCGCGGTCGGCGCCGGCAGCGCCCTGTCGCGCCTGCTCCACCAGGGCGTCGTCGTCGCCCCCACCGACGAGGTCGAGCTGGCGGCCACCTACGGCGCCACCGTCTACAACGTGCTGGTGAACCTGGTCGCCTTCTACATGGTGGCCTTCCTCTCGGGCTACCTGGCCGATCACCTGCGCCGCGCCGACCGCGAGATCCAGGAGAACCGGGTCAGCCTCGAGGACCTGCGCGCGCTCCACGAGAACATCGTGTCCTCGATCCAGTCGGGCCTCATCACGGTCAACCTGAACCGGCAGATCACCTTCTTCAACGGCGTCGCCGAGCAGATCACCGGCTACAGCGCGCGCAACGTGCTGTACCGCGACATCACCCGCTACTTCACCGACCTCAAGGCGATCTTCCAGAACGAGGACAAGCTGCTCAGCCAGACCGAGGAGCTGACCTGCCAGGTGCTCGGCGGGGAGCTGGCCTACATCAAGTGGACCATCACGCCGCTGCTGGACGCGCGCGACCGCCACATCGGCCACATCCTCATCTTCGCCGACGTGACCCGGGTGCGGCAGATGGAGGAGCAGGTCAAGCGGGCCGAGCAGTTCGCGACCCTGGGCCAGCTCGCGGCCGTGATCGCCCACGAGATCCGCAACCCGCTGGCCTCGATCTCCGGGGCCGTGCAGCTCCTCGCGCGCACTCTCGAGCTGGACACCGACAACGCCGCGCTCATGGCCATCGTCAGCCGCGAGGCCGACGCGCTGAACCAGTGGATCACGGACTTCCTGACCTACGCGCGCCCGCGGCTCGGCGAGCGCGTGCCCACCGATATCAGCCGGATGGTCAATGACGCGGTGGCAGTCTTGAAGCACGACGAGAAGTTGGCGAATATCCGCGTCGAGACCACGGCGCGCGAGGGTGCGCTCGTCGTTGCCGATCCGACCTACCTCAAGCAGGTGGTCTGGAACATCCTCACGAACGCCGTGCAGGCCATGCCCGACGGCGGCGACCTCGTGGTCACGGTCCGCCCGCAAGACGACGACCGAGGAGCCTTTCATCGCATGACGATCAGCGACACCGGCGCAGGGATCCCTGCCGAGGTGCGCGACCGCGTGTTCGAGCCCTTCTTCACGACGAAGGAGGCGGGCACCGGGCTCGGCCTCGCCACGGTCTACCGCATCGTGACGGAGCACGACGGCTTCGTGTCGCTGGAGAGCGAGCCGGGAAGTGGCACCGTGTGCCACGTCGATCTGCCGCGCCATGTGCCGATGCGGGAGGACTGAGGTGACGGACGCGGCGCGTATCCTGATCGTCGACGACGAGCGCAGCCTGCGCGAGTTCCTCGAAATCTTTCTGCGCAAGGAGGGCTATGAGACAAGCGTCGCCTCCAACGGCCGCGACGCCATCGACCAGCTCGAGCGCGGGGCCAGCTTCGATCTGGTCCTGACCGATCTCATGATGCCCCAGGTCGACGGCCTGGGCGTGCTGGAGGCGGTCAAGGAGCGCGCCCCCGACACCCAGGTGCTGATGATGACGGCTTTCGCGACGACGGACACTGCCATCGACGCGATGAAGAAGGGCGCCTTCGACTACGTGCAGAAGCCCTTCAAGGTCGACGAGATCAAGGTCGTCATCGAGAAGGCCCTCGATCAGCGGCGGCTGCTGGAGGAGAACCGCCAGCTACGCGCCCAGGTCCACCGGCAGTACAGCTTCCACAACATCATCGGGCGCTCGCCGCGGATGCAGCAGGTCTTCGAGCTGGTGCGCCGCGTCGCCGACACGCGCACCAGCGTGCTCATCACCGGCGAGAGCGGCACGGGCAAGGAGCTGGTGGCCCGCGCGATCCATCACGGCTCGCGGCGCAAGGACGCGCCGATGGTGGCGGTGAACTGCGGGGCCATCCCCGAGAACCTCATGGAGAGCGAGCTCTTCGGGCACACCAAGGGCTCGTTCACCGGGGCCCATGCCGCCAAGGTGGGCATGTTCAGCGCGGCCGACCAGGGCACCATCTTCCTCGACGAGGTGGGCGAGCTGCCGATGCACCTGCAGGTGAAGCTGCTGCGCGTGCTGCAGGAGCGCAAGATCCGCCCGGTCGGCTCCAACCAGGAGGAGGCGGTCGACGTGCGCGTCATCGCCGCCACCAACCAGGACCTGGAGGACGCCATCCGCGCGGGGCGCTTCCGCGAGGACCTCTACTACCGCCTCAACGTGATCCGCCTGGAGATCCCGCCCCTGCGCGAGCGGCGCGAGGACATCGCGCTGATCGCCCGGCACTTCCTCAAGCGCTTCGCCGCCGAGATGGACCGCCCCATCGAGGACTTCACGCCCGAGGCGACCGAGCTGCTGCTGGCCTACGACTTCCCGGGCAACGTCCGCGAGCTGGAGAACATCGTCGAGCGCGCGGTCACCTTCGAGACCACGCGCGCGGTGACGCCCGAGAGCCTGCCGCCCGGGGTGACGCGCGGCGAGACGCGGCTGCGCGGCCTGTCCTCCGAGCTGACGGTGCCGCCCGAGGGCCTGGACCTCGAGGGGCTTCTGGCGGATCTGGAGCGTGGGCTTCTGGTGCAGGCGCTCGAGCGCACCGGCGGCAACCGCACCGAGGCCGCCCGCCTCCTGCAGATAAGCTTCCGCTCGCTCCGCTACAAGCTGGACAAGTACGACATCAACACCGGCGACCGCGATGCCTCCTGAACACTCCGAGGCTCACCGCAGCTCGATCCTCGGCGCCATCCTCGGCGCCATCCTCGCCGTCCTCGCCTCGCCGCTCCGCTTCGTGCGGTGGCTGACCGAGTGGCTCACCTGGTGGACCGCGTCGCTGCAGCGACGCATCACGTTGCTCCTGCTGCTGACCGTGGCGCTGCTCTCGGCGCTGGCCACCCGCACCAGCCGCATGGACCTGCGCTACGACGCCGCCGCCAGCGAGCGCGCCGAGGACGCCGAGACCTCGTACCTGCCGCCGCCCCTGGCGCTGGAGGCCCTGTCGCTGGGCCGCCCCGCCTTCGTCGCCGACATGGTCTTCATCCGCGCCAACCTCTACTTCATCGGCCACCTCTTCACGGACCGCATCTTCAAGTGGCTGGACCTCTACGTGGAGACCATGCTGGCGCTCGACGAGTCCAACCCGCGCGTCTACGAGTGGGCCAGCCAGGCCGTGAAGTACGGCCAGCTCATCTCGAACGACGTGCTGGAGCGCTCCAACCACTACGCCGAGCAGGGCATCGAGCGCTTCCCCGACGCCTGGCAGCTCTACTTCGACATCGGGTTCAACTACTACCTGGAGTGGAAGGTGGACTCGCCTGCCGAGCGCGACCGCATGCGCGAGAAGGCCCTGCCCTATTTCTCCGTGGCAGCGGCCCTGCCGGGCTCCGAGCTGGACCCGAACTTCGTCACCGAGCTCTACCTGCAGGAGAGCGACGTCGAGATGGCGCTCTTCCACGCCTACCTGCGCTACTGGGAGGCCAACGAGCGCGAGAAGGCCGCCCTGCGCGAGCGCATCACGGCTTACGAGTCCCAGGCCGCGTCCGAGCGCCTGGAGGCGACGGAGGCGCGCTGGAAGGACGAGTTCCCCTACGTGCCCTTCTCGCTCTTCGCGCTGCTCGGGCCCGACCACGACCTGCGCGTCCCGACCTCCTGGGCCGATCCCAGCGCGGTCGTCGCCGCCCAGGCTCCCACCGTGCCCGACGCACCCCCCGTAGAGGTCCCATGATCGAAGGCAAGCGCGTGCTCATCACCGGAGGGGCCGGCTTCATCGGCACCTCGCTGGCGCTGCGGCTGGTCGAGGCGAACGAGGTCGTCATCTTCGACAACCTGCACCGCAACGCCATGGCGGGCACCGGCCTCGAGGAGCACCCGCGGGTGCGCTTCATCCGCGGCGACGTGCTGGACGCGGCCGCGCTCACCGAGGCGGCTCAGGGCTGCCAGCACATCATCCACATGGCCTCCATCGCCGGCGTCGACACGGTGATGAAGAACCCCGTGCTGACGATGAAGGTGAGCCTGCTGGGCACCTACCACGCGCTGGAGGCGGCACACGCCTCGGGCGTGGTCGAGCGCTTCATCGACTTCTCGACCTCCGAGGTGTTCGGGCGCTACGCGTTTCGCGCGACCGAGGGCGACGCCACCGAGCTGGGCGCGGTCGGCGAGGCGCGCTGGACCTACGCCGTCTCCAAGCTGGCCACCGAGCACCTGGCGCTCAACTACCACAAGCAGTACGGCCTGCCGGCGCTCTCCATCCGGCCCTTCAACATCTACGGGCCCAGGCAGGTCGGCTCGGGGGCCGTGCACCACTTCATCGTCCGCGCGCTGCGCGGCGAGAACCTGTCCATCCACAACGACGGCGCCCAGATCCGCTCGTGGTGCTACATCGACGACATCGTCGACGGCATCCTGCTGGCCCTGGAGCGCGAGGGTGCTGTCGGCCAGGCCTTCAACATCGGAAACCCGCGCTCGACGGTCACGATCCATCAGCTCGCGCGCGAGATCCTGCGCCTGTCGTCGTCGTCGAGCCGCCTCGAGTACGTGCCCTGGAACTTCCCCGACGTGGAGCTGCGCGTCCCCAACATCGACAAGGCGCGGACCGTCCTGGGCTACGAGCCCTGCATCGACCTCGAGGAGGGCCTGCTGCGGACGATCTACTGGTACCGGGGGCGCCATTGAGCGCTCCGGCTGCCCAGGGCGTCGACGCGCCGCTGCCGCTCCATCGCCCCGTGCTGGGGCCAGAGGAGGAGGCCGCCGTCGCCGCCGTGCTGCGCTCGGGCTACCTGGTGCAGGGCCCGCGGGTGGCCGAGTTCGAGGCGCTGGTGGGCGCGGCCCTCGGCCTGGAGTACGCGGTGGCCACCAGCTCCGGCACCTCGGCGCTGCATCTGGCGCTGCTGGCGCTGGGTGTGGGTCCCGGTGACGAGGTGGTGGTGCCCGCCTTCGGCTTCCCGGCCACCGGCAACGCGGTGGAGCTGTGCGGAGCCCGCGCCGTGCTGGCCGACATCGACCCCGACAGCTTCGCGATGACCGAGCGCAGCGCGGCGAGCGCGGTGGGGCCGCGCACCGTGGGTCTGATGCCGGTGCACCCCTTCGGGATCCCGGCGCCCATGGACGCGCTGGAGCGCCTCGCGGCGCGGTCGGGGCTGTGGCTCTGCGAGGACGCGGCCTGCGCGCTGGGCACGGCGACGCGCGATGCGGAGGGGCGCTCGCGCTGGGCGGGCGGCGCGCACCCGGTGTGCCTGTCCTTCCACCCGCGAAAGACCATCACCACGGGCGAGGGCGGCCTGGTGGCCACCGCGGACGGCGCGATGGCGGCCACCCTGCGCGAGCTGCGCAACCACGGCATCAGCGCCGACGCGGACCGGGGCTGGCGGCGCTTCGTGCGGGCCGGCTTCAACTACCGCCTCTCCGACCTGGCGGCCGCCGTCGGCGTGGTGCAGATGGGGCGCCTGTCGCAGATCGTGGACGATCGCCGACGCGTGCTGGCGCTCTACCTCGACGCCCTTCGCGGCCAGGCCGGGCTGCGCGTGCCCTCGGGCTACGGCGCCGGCGCGCTGTCGGCCCAGTCCTTCGTGGTGGAGCTGGACGCGGACGTGGATCGCGACGCGGTCATCGCCGCCCTGGGCGCGCGGGGCGTGCAGACGACGGTGGGCGGCTACGCGCTGGCCGAGCAGCCCTACTACGTGCAGCGCGCGGCGCTGCGGATGGAGGATTTCCCGGTGGCCGCGCGCATGGCGCGGTCTTCGTTGACGTTGCCGCTCTCTGGAGCGATGACGGCGCAGGACGTCGCTCGGGTCGTCGAGGCGTTGTCCGGCGCGCTGGCGCAGGCGAGGAGGCGAAGGTGAGCGAAGCAGGGAGCGAGGCGGGGAGCGGACCGGCGCCGCGGAAGGTGCCGGTGCTCGCGTTCGAGAAGCTCTCCAAGGAGTTCAAGCTGGGTTTGCGTCTGCGACGCGTGCAGGCGGTGCGGGACGTCGACCTGGAGGTCCAGCAGGGCGAGATCTTCGGCTACCTGGGCCCCAACGGCGCCGGCAAGACCACCTCCATGAAGATGGCGATGGGGCTCATCCGGCCGACCGGGGGGCGCGCCCTCATCTTCGGCGAGTCGGTCGAGCGCCCCGCCGTGCGCCGGCGCGTCGGCTACCTCCCCGAGCACCCCTACTTCTACGACTACCTGACCGGCTTCGAGATCCTCGATTTCTACGGGCAGCTCTACGAGATGCCCAAGAAGAAGCGGCACGCCAGGGTCGACGAGCTGCTGACCATCGTCGGGCTCGACCACGCCCGCGACCGCACGCTGCGGCGCTTCTCCAAGGGCATGCTGCAGCGCATCGGCATCGCCCAGGCCATCCTCAACGACCCGGATCTGGTCGTGCTCGACGAGCCGATGAGCGGGCTGGACCCCATGGGGCGCAAGGAGGTGCGCGACATCATCCTGGCGCTGAAGGAGCAGGGAAAGACGGTGTTCTTCTCGTCGCACATCCTGCACGACATCGAGACGATCTGTGACCGGGTCGCCATCATCATCAACGGCCGGGTCGAGCGCATGGGCTCGTTGGGCGAGCTGCTCACCGGCAACGCCGGGCTGGTCGAGGTGGTGGCCACCGGGGCCTCGCCCGAGCTGCTGGCGCGGCTGGAGGGCGACGGGTTCACCGCGGCGGTCGCGGGCCACGGACACCGGCTGGTGGTCGAGGAGGGCGGGCTGGACCCGGTGCTGCGCGCGCTGCTCGACGGCGGCGCGACCATCACCCACGTCGAGCCGATGCGCGAGAGCCTCGAGGAGCTCTTCGTGCGTGAAGCGGGGGCCCATCATGCGGAGTGAAGCGCTGCACCCGGGCCGCGTGCTCGCGGTGGCCCGAAACACCTTCCGGGAGGCCGTGCGCAACCGGGCGTTCTTGGGCCTGCTCCTCTTCTCGGTGGCCTTCATCCTGTCCTCGATCCTGCTCAGCGCCCTGGCCGTGGTCGGCGAGGGCGCCCGAGTGGTCGTGGACTTCGGCTTCTTCGCGGTCGCGCTCTTCGCGGTGGCCACCGCCATCGTGATGGGGGCGCTGCTGGTCTACAAGGAGCTCGAGAAGAAGACGATCTACACGATCGTCTCGAAGCCCATCCACCGCTACGAGTTCATCCTGGGCAAGTACCTGGGGCTGTTGACCATCCTGGTCGCCCAGGTGGTCGCGCTCGGCGTGATCTGGGCGCTGGTCATCCTGACCCGCGACGGCACCGTCACCTTCGAGCACGCCAAGGGCATGCTGCTGGTGGTGATGGAGGTGGGCCTCATCGCCGCCGTGGCGATGATGTTCTCGGCCGCCTCGAACCCGATGCTGACCGGGCTCTTCACCTTCGGCCTCTTCATCGTCGGGCGGCTGGTCTACCTCATCGAGGAGATGCTCCAGGCGCCCAAGGGGCTCTTCGTCGACAACCCGGTCGCCCGCGCCTTCGGCGAGGTCGTCGTGGCGGTGTTCCCCGACCTCAGCGTGTTCGACGTGAGCCAGCAGGTGCTCCTCGGCGTGCCGGTGGCCCCCAGCTACCTCCTGCATGCGTTCGTGTACGCCAGCGCCTACGCCCTCTTCTTCCTGGTGGTCGCGCTCTTCGCCTTCGAGCGGCGGGACTTCACCTGATGCCGGCGGCGCCGGGCGCGCGGTCCGGCGGGCGCTGGCGCCTGGGCCTGCTGGTGGCGCTCGGCGTGCTGGGCGCGATGGGCCTGCGCACGGCGGTGAGCGGCAGCCAGGCGCGGCGTCTGGGGATGGAGCAGCTCGCGGCGGGCGAGGAGCTGGGCGCGACGATGGCGCTGCGGGAGGCAGTGAGCTGGTATCTGCCGCTCGCGTGGTGGCGTGAGGACGCCATCGAGGCGCTATGGAGCCTGCATGAGCGCCAGGTCGCCGCGGGGCGGCTGCCCGAGGCGGTGCGCACCTTGAATGCGCTGCGCGGGGGTCTCTTCGCGGCGCGCAGCCTCGTCCACCCGGACGGGGACTGGCTGGCGCGCGTGGACGGCGCCCTGGCGCCGCTTCTGGCGCGTTGGGAGGCCGAGGCGGCGTCCACCCAAGGGCGCGCCGCGCCGGGCACGCTGGAGGACCGTCAGGCGTGGTTCGCGGCGACGCTGGCGCGCCCGACGCGGCCGTCTCGCGCCTTCGGGCTGCTGGCGGTGCTGGGCTTTCTCGGTTGGGTGGCGGCCACCTGGCGAGGGCTGGGGCGCGAGGGGCGCGAGCGCTGGCGCTGGCTGGGCGCCGGTGCGCTGGGCTTCACGGCCTTCCTCCTGGGGGTGGCGCTGGCGTGAGGCGCCCCGGGGCCAGCGGGGCGAGCGAGGGCCGCAGGGCTTTCGCCAGCTCGCCGGCCATGCACGCGGTGCCGGTCGCGTTGGGGTGGGTCTGGCCCAGGATGAAGTAGTGCTCCGGTTCGCTGCAGGTGCCCTGGAGCACGGTCACCGGGGCGTCGTCGCGCTGGAACCAGTGCAGATCGAGGCCCGGCGGCGGCCCGCGGTAGACGTACACCACGGTCGGAATCCCGCGGTCAGCCAGCGCGCGCGCCAGGGGGTCCCAGCTCCGCTGCATCATGGCGCGCAGCCAGGCGGTGTCGGGCGCGGCCTCGAGGGCGGCGCGTGACTCGATGCCGTCGATGAGGTGCCAGGCCACCTCCCGGCGGCAGCACGCCGGCACCTCGCAGAGCGCGGTCGTCGAGCCGTGGGTCCCGTCGTTGGAGTAGAGCCCGATGACCAGGGCGACCGGCTGGACGATGGGCAGCCAGGCGCGGGCGCGCTCCAGGGCGCCGGAGAGGTTGTCGCCCTCGATGCCGGCGTTGAGCACCTGATAGCCCGGGAGCTCACGCTCGAGGGAGGCCGCGATGGTGTCGGGCTGCTGCAGCGCCGTCCCGTGCATGAAGGAGTCGCCGACCAGCAGGATGGCCGGGCGGCTCGGGTCGCGCTCGGGGCCGCGCATGCCCAGGGCGTTGACCTCGACCGTGTAGCCGGGCTCGGCGCCGCGGGCGTCGACGCTGAATCGGGCGCCCGCGTGGAGGCGGGCCGGCTCCTGGGTGCAGTCGACGCCCCGCTCGCTCGGCGGGGGCTCGTCGAAGAGCTGGAGCCCGATCTGGGCCACGGGGAGCAGGCAGAGCAGCGGGACGACCAGGGCGAGGCGCGGGTGGCGACCGGGCCCCGGGCGGGCGCCGAGCATGAACGCCGAGATGAAGAGGAGGAGCCAGCCCAGGGCGAACTCGATCAGCCCGCGTGGGGTGACGGCCGTGCGAAACGCGATGGAGAGGTCGACCTCGATGGTCTGCAGGTAGAGCAGATTGCAGTACAGCGCCATCGGCAGCGCGGTGAGCGCGTTCGAGGCGATGAGGGCCAGCGCGGCGCCCGCGAGTCGCGTGAGCAGACGGCGGTGGGCGACCTTCATGACCGGTGCTCCAGGCCGGAGGCGGGGCGACGATCGCATGGGGGGCCGCGGGCGTCCACGCGCCGTGCCAGCGCGTGGACGCTACCCGCTCACTCGGCGGCGATCAGGTCGCGCAGGCGGCGCAGTTCGTCGACGCCCTGGAAGCTGATGACCAGCTTGCCCTTGCGGCCCCGCGTGGAGACCGAGGCGGGGACGCCGAGCGCCTCGGAGATCTCCCGGGCGATGCTGTCGCAGTAGGGCTTGAGCGGGCCGCCGGGCTCGGCCGTCGGCTTGCGGTCGCGCTGGGGCCGGGCCTTCTTGCCCTCCTGCTCCAGGTCGCGGACGGTCAGGCCCTCGCGCACGGCGCGCTCGGCCAGGGCCGTGCGGCGCTCGGTGTCCTCGATGGCGAGCAGGGCGCGGGCGTGTCCGGCCGACAGGCGCCCGTCCAGCACCTGCGCCTGCAGCTCGGAGTCCAGGCCCAGCAGGCGCATGGAGTTGGCGATGGCCGAGCGGCTCTTGCCGACGCGGTGGGCCAGGGTCTCCTGGGTCATGCCGGGGCGGTCCAAGAGGCGGCGGTAGGCCTGCGCCTCCTCGATGGGGTTGAGGTCCTCGCGCTGGATGTTCTCGATGAGCGCCAGCTCGAGGGCCTCCTGGCTGGCGACGTCCTTGACCAGGACAGGCACCTCGCTCAAGCCGGCCAGGGTGGCCGCGCGCAGGCGGCGCTCGCCGGCGATGACGACGTAGCCGGCCTCCACCTTGCGGACGATGAGGGGCTGGAGGATGCCCTTCTCGCGGACGCTCTGGACCAGCTCGTCCAGGCTGGTCGGGTCGAAGCTCTGCCGCGGCTGCAGCGGGTCGGCGGCCAGGTCGGTGATGGGGCAGAAGAAGTACTCATCGGAGACGTTCGCGTAGCGCGGAGGCGCCAGCAGCGCGCCCAGGCCGCGGCCCAGGGACTGTCGGGGGGCGGCCATCAGCACACCGCCTTGTCGAGGGTGGCGGGGCTCTGCGCGGTCGGCTGGGCGGCCTGTCGGCGGGCCACCAGCTCGGCGGCCAGCTCCAGGTAGGCCGTGGTGCCCGGGGCCGCCACGTCGTACAGGATGGCCGGCTTGCCGAAGGAGGGGCTCTCGCTCAGGCGGACGTTGCGCGGGATGCGGGTCTCGAACACCTGGGGCCCGAAGTAGCCGGTCACCTCGCTCTCGATCTGGTAGCTGAGCCGATTCCGGCGGTCGTACATGGTCAGGACGATGCCCTCGATGGTGAGCGTGCGGTTCAGCCGCGCCCGCACCAGGTCGATGGTCGAGAGCAGGTGGCTCATGCCCTCGAGGGCGTAGTACTCGCACTGCAGCGGGATGAGCACCGCGTCGCAGGCGGTCAGGGCGTTGAGGGTGAGCAGGCCCAGGGATGGGGGGCAGTCGATGATGACGTCGTCCCAGCGCCCACGGGTGGGCTCCAGCGCCGTGCGGAGGCGCATCTCGCGGGCCACCGCGCCCACCAGCTCCACCTCGGCGCCCACCAGATCGGTGCAGGTGGGAACCAGCTGCAGTCCGGGGATGTCCGTAGAGACCAGGGTGGCGTCGAGCGGCACCTCGTCGATGAGCAGGTGGTAGGCGTGGGGGGCCTCGGGGCCCGCCTGGACGCCGAAGGCGGAGCTGGCGTTGCCCTGCGGGTCCAGGTCCACGAGCAGGACGCGGCGCTCGGCCACGGCCAGGGAGGCCGCCAGGTTCACTGCGGTCGTGGTCTTGCCCACGCCGCCCTTCTGATTGGCTACGGCCAGGATGCGGGTCATCGACCTCTCCAAGGTATCGGGAATCAATTCTGCCCTGTACGCACTTGATGCTACGGGCGCTCGGAACCTGTCAAGAACCGCCTTGGTGTTTCACGTGAAACATCCGACCCGGCCGGCGGCTCGTAGAAGCAGAACCGCAATCAGTCTGAATGAATCCACCGCCCACTCCGCGCGCGAATTGACGTCGCCAACGTACCGAGAACTTCATTCACCCCGGCTCGTCGTGATCAGGCAGTCCCATCCGGGGGCCTGCGCAGGCGGCCCGAATTGACACAGGCCCCACCGCGGGCTACAGGCCAGCCGATGCAGACTCGAAGCGGCGCAGCACACCTCACCGTCCTCGGAGCCCGCTCCCTCCTCGCCGTGTGCGCGCTCGCGGGCGCCGCGGGTGTGGCCGGCGCGAGTCCCCCGGCCGAAGCTCCAGCCGACATCGACCCGGTCATGGGAGCGATGGCCGCCGAGCTGGAGCGCACCACCACCTCGCTGGCGCTGCCCGGCTACGAGGCCCCCTACTACACGGCGTACCGCGTAGAGGACCTGGTCGGACACTCCATCGGCGGACGCATGGGCGCCGTGGACGAGGACCGGGTCCAGCACAGCCGCGACGCGTGGGTCGACGTGCGCGTCGGCGGCTACGACTTCGACAGCTCCGAAGACGACATGGCCGAGTGGCCCTATGAAGATGACTACGAGCCCCCGACCTCGGTGCCCATCGACGGCGACGCCGCCGGTCTGCGTCACACCCTCTGGCTGCTGACGGACCTGCGCTACAAGCAGGCGCTCTCGAGCTACATGAAGCTCAAGGGGCAGCGCGTCTTCACACCCGACAAGAAGAAGAAGCGCCCCAGCAACACCCGGGCCGAGGTGGTCCATTACACGGAGGCGCCGGTGGCGCTCTCGGTGGATGCCGAGCGCTGGCGGCGCACGGTGAAGACCCTGGGCAACATGGTGGCCACCGCGCCGGCGGTCTTCGACAACCAGGTGCTCTTCCGGGCCCGGGTGCAGACCCGCTGGTTCGTAACCAACGAGGGGATCCGTCTGCGCACCGTGGCGCCGCTCTACGAGATCCACGTGCAGGCGTGGGTGCGCACCGACGACGGGATGCTCCTCGACCAGTCGGTGGATCTCTACGGGCGCAGCGAGTCCAGGCTGCCCGACGACGCCGAGCTCGAGCGCCAGGTCTCGCAGATGCTCGCCGATCTCGAGGCCCTGCGGCTCGCGCCGGAGCTGGAGCCCTACACCGGACCGGCCATCCTGGAGCCGGCGGCCACCGGCGTCTTCTTCCACGAGGTGCTGGGCCACCGCCTGGAAGGCCACCGCCAGGACAGCGCGGAGGAGGGGCAGACCTTCGCCGATCACCTCGGCCAGCAGATCATGCCTTCGTTCCTCTCGGTGCTCGACGACCCGACGCGAGCCACCGAGGGGAGCGTGCAGCTCAACGGCGCCTACCGCTTCGACGACGAGGGCGTCCGCGCCCAGGAGGTCACCCTGGTGCGCGACGGCGTGCTCGAGGGCTTCCTGATGAGCCGGCGGCCCGTCTCGGGATTCGACCGCGGCAACGGCCACGGCCGGGCCCAGGGGACCATGACCCCCGTCTCGCGCATGGGGAACCTCATCGTGCGCTCCGACCGCACGGTGAGCGACGCGCGGCTGCGCAAGATGCTCCTCGCCGAGGCGCGGCGGCAGGGCAAGCCCTACGCCCTCATCATCCGCGACATCACCGGCGGCTCGACCAACACCTCGTCGTACGGCTACCAGGCCTTCAAGGGGGGAGCGCGCATGGTGTACAAGGTCGACGCGCGCACCGGCGCCGAGACGCTGGTGAGGGGCGTCGAGATCGTCGGCACCCCGCTCACCGCGCTGGGGAAGATCATGGCGGCGGGTGACACGCCCGGCGTCTTCAACGGATACTGCGGCGCGGAGTCGGGGATGGTCCCAGTGAGCACCATCGCGCCGGCTACGCTCTTCAGCGAGATCGAGCTGCAGCGCTCCGCCCGTGGACGCGCCAAGGGCCCGATCCTCGGTTCGCCCGGTGGGAATCCATGACCTATGACGCCTTCGTAGTCTCGGATGTGGGGCGGGTGCGCGGCCACAACGAAGACGACAGCCTCGTCCTGCCCGAGCACGGCGTCTACGTGGTGGCCGACGGCATGGGCGGGCACGCCTGCGGCGAGGTGGCCAGCCGGGTCTCGGTGCAGTCCATCGAGGAGTTCTACACGAACCGGGAGCGGGCGAAGAGCCTGCGCGCCGAGTACCGGGCCCTGCGCGCCGAGGGCGGCGCCCAGGAGGTCGTCAGCTTCGACGAGTACCGGCTGCGCACGGCCTTCGAGTACGGCAACGCCGAGATCTTCAAGCACGCCTCGCAGGACGAGCAGCTCGCCGACATGGGGACCACCATCGTCGGGCTCGCGTTCTCGAAGAAGCGCGTCTACATCGCCCACGTCGGCGACAGCCGGGCCTATCGGCAGCGCCGAGGCAGCCTCGAGCAGCTCACCCAGGACCACTCGCTGGCCAACGAGTTCATCCGGATGAACGTGCTCCGGCCCGAGGACCTGCCGCGCTTCCCCTACAAGAACGTCATCGTCCGCGCCCTGGGCCTGCAGCAGGAGGTCGTGGTCGACACCTGCTACCGCACGGTGAAGCCGGGCGATCGCTACCTGCTCTGCAGCGACGGGCTCACCGACCTGGTCGAGGACGGCGAGATCGAGGAGATCCTCACCGCCATCGAGGGCCCGCGCAGGGCCGCGGAGGCCCTGGTCGAGCGCGCGCTGGACCACGGAGGGGTCGACAACGTCACGGTGCTCATCACCGACGTGAACTCCTGACCCGGGCCCCGGCAGGCGCCCTCGTCTGAGGCGTTCAGCGAGCCCGGCCGCACCACCGGCCTCGCCCACCCCGCCGCCCCGACGGTTGCCTCCGATCGGTCCGCGCGACCGGCGCTCGGGTCCGACCCGGCGCCCGGCGCACCGATTCGACTCGCCGCTGCGGCCGATCCGGATGGGCCCATATTTCCTGCGGACCCGGCGAGGCCTCGGGGTGTTGCCCACCGGGACCCGGGATGCTACATCCGCCTACAGGTTCGGGACGGGTGACGGCGGGCGGTGTGGCCCTCTGCCCCTTGGGGATACGCTGATGAGACACCTCCTCCGCGCGGCCGCGCTGGTCCTCGTGTGTGTGGCGGGCGCCTGCTCGTCCCCCTGCGACGCCATCGCCGAGCGGGGCTGCGCTGCCGCCGGCGCCGACTCGGACGAGTGCAAGCAGCTCCGGGAGACCGCCACGCGCGCCTCGAGCGAAGACGAGCGCGCGTGTGAGGTCGCCCTGCGCCTCGTCGAGACCGTCGACCGCGTCAAGTAGCCGGCGCATGTCCGAGTCCAGCACGCGCTTCGGGAAGTACGAGCTGCTCGAGAAGATCGGCACCGGCGGCATGGCCGAGATCTACAAGGCGCGGGTCGCGGGGCCCGACGGCTTCGAGAAGATCCTGGTCGTGAAGAAGATCCTGCCGGCCTACGCGCAGAACCGCGCCTTCATCCTCATGCTCATCGCCGAGGCGAAGGTCAGCTCGGTGCTGCAGCACGCCAACGTCGTGCAGATCTTCGAGCTGGGCGAGATCGACGGCCAGTACTACATCGCGATGGAGTACGTCGACGGCGCCGACCTGCTGGCGATCCTCACCGAGTGCACGCGCCAGCGGCGGAGGATCCCGGCCGAGATCGCGATG
Organism: Deltaproteobacteria bacterium; assembly: GCA_020632695.1. Lineage (GTDB taxonomy): Bacteria > Myxococcota_A > UBA9042 > PHBI01 > JACKFB01 > JACKFB01. The sequence continues at coordinate 368,421 of JACKFB010000002.1, read as the reverse complement.
TTCATCGTCAGCGAGATCTGCAAGGGCCTCGCCTACGCGCACTCGGCCACCGACACCAAGGGCCGCCCGCTCCGGATCATCCACCGGGACGTCTCGCCGTCGAACGTCCTCATCAGCGTGCAGGGCGACGTCAAGGTCATGGACTTCGGCGTGGCCCGGGCCGACCTGGAGCGCGCCAGCGGCGAGCGCCCCCGCGGAGCTGATGACGGCGTGATGAAGGGCAAGCTCGGCTACATGTCGCCCGAGCAGGTGGTCGGCGCCGAGATCGACCACCGCTCCGACATCTTCGCCCTGGGGATCATCCTCTTCGAGACGCTGACGCTGAAACGTCTGTTCCTGGGCAAGGACGACCTCGAGACGCTGATCAACATCCGCGACGTCAAGGTCGACGCCAAGCTCAAGAAGCACAGCTACATCCCCGAGGGCATCCAGGCGATGCTGCGCCGCGCCCTGGCCCGCGACCCGCGCGACCGCTACGAGACCGCCACCGACTTCCAGGAGGCGATCCTCGACTACCTCTTCGAGAACCGTCTCCGGGTGTCCAATCGCCGCGTCGCGCGCTTCACCAGCCTCGTGCTGCGCGGCGAGGTGCCGCCGCCCGTCGAGGCCCACACGCCGGCGCCCGACTTCGGCGACGAGGAGGCGGCGTCCGGCGGAGAGTCGCCGGAACAAGCGGCGCCCGCGCGCCCGGCGGCGATGGAGGTGGAGGCGACCGTCCATCAGAGCGGCCTGAGTCACTCGACGACGCCCCCTCCGCCGCTGCCCGACGACGCCGACGGCGCCGACGACGACCGGGCCGCCGCCGCGGGACTGGACTCCGAGCCGGACGTCCCGCCGCCGCCGCCCCGAAGCGAGCCCGCCTCGCAGGTCGAGCACGCCCACCTCACCCGGGCGCTCTTCCGCCTGGCGCACCGCGACGGCTCCATCTTCGGCCCGGTCAGCTTCGAGAACCTGGTCAGCCTGTTGAAGAACCGCTCGGTGAGCCCGCGCGAGCTGCTCAGCATCGACGAGCGCGACTGGGTGCCCGTGGCCGATCTGCCGGCGGTGCGCCAGCTCGAGCCCGAGCTCTTCCAGGAGGAGCCCGAGGCCGCCATCCACGAAGGCCCGCTCAGCCACATGATGACGCCGCGCCTGCTCTATCGCCTCTCGGTGTCGCGGGTGGCCGGCAAGCTCAAGCTCACCCAGGGCAGCCTGCTCAAGGAGATCTACTTCCAGAACGGCGTCCCCGTGCACATCACCTCCAACCTCAAGCACGAGCTGCTGGGCGGCTTCATGCTCGAGCGCGGCACCGTCACCGAGGACGAGCTGGCCGCGGCCCTGGACTCGATCCGCGAGCACGGCGGCCGCCTGGGCGACGGGCTGGTGCGGCTGGGAACATTGAAGCCGCACGACCTGTTCCGCGTGCTCGAGCTGCAGTTCCGCCAGAAGTTCCTGGAGATCTTCCGTTGGCGCCGCGGCTGGTACCAGTTCTTCGAAGGGCACAATCCGCCCGACGACATGGTGTGGATGGGGCATGACACCGTTCAGCTCATCACCGTCGGCGTTCGCACCCAATACGACCTGCCGACCTTGCGGGAGACCTTCGGCGATCACATCGACCAGGAGATCCATCTCCAGCACAACCCGCACATCACCCACAACAACCTGCGCTTCAACTCCAAGGAGCTGCGCTTCTACACGTACCTGGAGGACCACCTGTCGCTGCGGGAGGCCCTCGACCGCTACGGCCGCTCGGAGGAGGAGTGCCTGACCTTGATGCAAGTGGTCTTCGTGCTCCTGCAGACCGACCTGCTGGCCCTGCGGATGCCGCAATCTCCCCGCCGTTGAGAGGCGTGCGGGCGCGTCCCCAGCGGGGCAGGCCACGGATGCCCATGACCCCACCTCGTGAGAGCCCGCGCCCATGACCTCCTCGCCCGCCCGCCTGCCGGTCGCGGTCGTCGCCCACCGCGGCGCCAGCGGCGACCACCCGGAGAACACCGTGCGTGCCATGCGCGCCGCCTTCGAGGCGCCGCTGCCCGCCGACGGCTTCGAGTGCGACGTGCGGCTGACCCGCGACGGGGTCCCGGTGGTGTTCCACGACGACGACACCCGGCGCCTGTGCGCGGTGGACGGCACCATCGAGGCCCGCAGCCTCGCCGAGGTGCGCCAGCTCCGCGTCGGCGGCGAGCCGGTGCCGACCCTGGCCGAGCTGCTCGACGCGTGCGCTCCCTACCTGACGGGCCTGCGGCGCGCCGTGGTCAACATCGAGCTCAAGCCCACCCAGGCGCCCGAGCCGCTCATCGAGGCCTGCACGCCGCTGCTCGCCCCGCTCTCGCGCGATCCCCACATCGAGCTGGTCCTCTCCAGCTTCGATCCCCGCGTGGTCCGCGCGGCGCTCGTGGCCGCCCAGCCCTGGCGCACCGCCTTCCTCTACGAGACCGTCGGCGCGCTGCGCTTCCTCACCCTGCTGGGCTCCGACGGCCCGGTGGACCTGCACCCGCCCGAGTCCCTGGTCACGGCCGAGCACCTCGCCGCCTTCGGCGACCCCGAGCGGGACCGCCGCTTCCGCGTCTGGACCGTCGACGACCCGGCCCGCGCCCGCGCGCTGGCCTCGCTCGGCGTGGACGCCATCATCACCAACCACCCGGCCCGCCTCCGAGCCGCCCTGGGGACACCACACCATGGCTGAACCACGCCGCTACCTGTGCTCGAGCTGCAGCACCGAGTTCACGCTGGACCCCGCGGAGCCCAAGCGATGCCCCTCCTGCATGCGCGCTTCGGGCCTGGTCGAGCACCATGACGCGCCCGCCCGCTCGGCCGCCGGGCGTACGCCGCTGATCGCCGCCGTCGTGGTCGTCGTCCTCGCCGGCGCGGGCGTGGCCGCCTGGTTCGCCCTGCGCAGCGAGCCGGCGACCGAGCCGGGGACCACCCCGCCCGGTCTCGCCGCCGCCCGCGAGGCCACCGACCCCTTGACCCAGGTGCCCGAGGAGCTGCGCTCGAGCGCCGACGAGCCGACCGGCGCCGTCCAGCTCGTGGCCCAGCGCCTCTCCGCCGACCCCGACGCCCTGGTCCGCGCCGTCGCGGCCGCCCGCGAGAGCGGCGCGCTCCCTGTGCGCCCCGACGACGACGGCTTCTTCGGCGCCCCCCGCTCGGCCGCGGACCTGGCGCCTGCGCTCGACGGCAAGGCGGCGCCCACCTCGGGCACGCTGGAGCTGGCGCTGCTGGCCCGCGCGATGCTGGCCGCCCGTGACCTGGGCCCGGTGACCTACGGCGTCGACGACTCGGGGCCCGGCGCGGCCACCGACCTGGCGCGGCGGCGCTACCTGGTGCGGGTCGAGGGCGGCGAGTGGCTGGCCCCCGACGGCAAGCCGGTGGACGCGAGCGCGGTGCGGCCGCTGGACCCGGCCGGCGTGCTGGCCAACGAGCTGGCGTGGCGGGCGCTGGGGGCGGTGGAGAGCGGCGAGCTGGAGCTGGCGGCCAAGGCCAGCCAGCAGGCGCGCGCGCTGGCGCCCGACGACGCGGCCATCGCCTTCGCCACCGGCCGGGTCCAGGTGGCGGGTGGCCTCGGCGAGATGGGGCTGAGCGCCATGGAGAGCGCGGCGGCGAAGCGGTCGGACGGTCGCACCTGGTTCGTGCTGGCGACCGTGGCGCTGGGCGCCGACCAGCCCTTCAAGGCCCACCAGTACCTCACCCGCGCGGTGGAGGCGGACCCCACGATGGTGGACGCCTACGTGCTGATGGCGCAGCTCGCGCTCGAGCGCCTCGAGGTGACGCCGGAGGAGCAGCGCCCGACGCTCATCGAGCAGATCCAGAAGCACGTGGCGGACGCCCGCGCCCAGGACCCGAACGCGCGCGGGGTCCGCATCATCGAGGCCCAGCTCGCGGCGATCGCCGACGACCTGCCCAAGGCCGAGCAGCTCCTGGTGGAGGAGACGCGGCTGCATCCCGACGACGCGCAGGCGTGGCTGGTGCTGGCGCAGTTCCTGGCCTCCTCGGGCCGCGCGAGCGAGGCGGTGGAGAAGCTCCAGCAGGCGGCGGACTCGGGCGTCGCCGGGCCCGAGGTGCAGGAGGCCCTGGGGGCGATGCTGGCCAACGAGGGCCGGCTCTCCGAGGCCGCCAAGGCGCTGGAGCGGGCGCTGGAGATGGAGCCCGGAAACCAGCACCTGCGGCCGCAGCTCGCGCAGCTCGACAAGGAGCTGGGCGACATGGACCGGGCGCGGGCGCTGCTCCAGGAGCAGCTCCGGCTGGTGCCCGGCGACGCGCAGGCGCCGCTCTTGCTCGCGCAGCTCGAGATGGATGCCGGTGACTTCGCCGCGGCGGAGAAGGCGCTGGCGACGGCGCTCATCGCGCGTCCCGACGACCCCGACGCGCTGGTGCTGCGGTACCTGGTGGCGATCCGCACCCACAAGGGCGAGGAGGCCGCGCGTGACAAGGCGCTGGCGGCGCTGGGGAAGCGTTCGGCGCTGGCGCAGCACCTGCTCGAGCAAGGCTTCTTCCCCGAGGGTGAGGTGCTGCTGCGCGAGGCCATCAAGGAGGAACCGTCGGACGGCCTGGCGCCGGTGCTGCTGACGGTGGTGCTGGTGGCGACGGGGCGCGCCGAGGAGGCCGCGGCGGTGCGGGCGGACGCGCTGGCGCGGGCCGAGGACGACGAGGCGCGAAAGGCGCTCTCGGAGCAGTTCGACGCGGCCGAGCGGCAGGCGCTGGAGGTGCGGAAGGCGCTGGCCGGCGCGGCGGCGGGCGGGGAGGCGCCCGGGGAGGGCGAGGCGCCGAGCGCCGGCGAGCAGGCGCCGGCAGCGCCAGCGGACGCGGCCCCGAGCGCGGCGGCCCCCGATGAGGCGCCAGCGCCCGCCGAACCGTCGCCGTGACGAGGCGCGCTTGAACCCGGTCACCGCTGCGATCGCCGCCGGCGCGGAGCGGCTCGAGGTGGCGCTCGGGCCGGGGGTGGCCGAGCGCCTGGGCGCGCTGGTGGACGAGCTGCTGCGCTGGAACCGGCGCATCAACCTCGTCGCGCCCTGCACCGCGGCCGAGGCGGTCGAGCGCCACGTGCTGGACAGCCTGGCGGTGCTGCGCCTGCTCGATCTCCCGGAGGTCCGCGCGCTGGCGACCGACTGGTGGGACGTGGGGGCGGGTTCGGGGTTTCCGGGGCTGGCGCTGGCCCTGGCGCGACCCGAGCTGGGGCTGACCCTGGTCGAGCCCATCGGCAAGAAGGTGGCCTGGCTGCGAGAGGCCGGGGCGCGCTTCGGGCTGGAGCGGCTGACGGTGCGCCAGGCGAGGGCGGAGGCCCTGGGTGGCGAGACCCGGCCCGGGGCGCTCAGCCGCGCCACCTTCGCGCCCGAGCACTGGGCGCGGCTCGCCGAGGGGCTGGTCCCGCCCGGCGGACCGATAGTCGTCATGATGGGTGCTGGAGCGCCCGATGAGGTCACCACACGGGCCTGGCGCAGCGACCGCCTCGCCTTGCCCGAGTCCGGGGCGACCCGGATCAACGTCATCGTCCGAGCGGACGCTGCGACGCCCGCCTGAGCCGGCCCGACGCTCCCCGGCAGGGACCCACCGCGATGCTCGATCCCGTCTCGCCCATCTCGCGCTCGAACGCGCGCCCCGAGCGGCTCTCCGCGCCGCGTCGCCGGTCGGTCGGCGCCCCCGGCGCGCCGGTCTGGCCATCATCCTTGTCATTGTGCCGGGCCCCCACTAACCTCGCGCGACGATGAGGCTCCCGCTCCCCCACCTGGCCGCCTGGCTGCTGCTCATGGCGGCGGCCCCCGCGCTCGCTGAGCCTGCGCCGGTGGTGGAGCCGCAGGCGACGGCGGCCACGGTCACCTACGATCTCACGCCGCTCAGCACCGCGGCGCCGCTGCTCGAGCAGGCCTGGCAGGCCCACCGCGGCGAGGGCGATGCCCGGGCCGTGGCCGCGGAGCTGGGGCGCGCGCTCGAGGACGAGGGGGCCTTCGGGGACTCGCACACCCGCGCGGTCGCGCGCTGGCTGCACGCCGAGCTGCTCCACGACACGGGCCGGGTCGAGGCGGCCGAGGCCGAGATGCGCGCGCTCCTCGGCGCGGGCTCGACCCTGGCCGATCCGCTGCGCGAGGTCATGGCGGCCGAGGCCGAGAGCGGCGGCCGGTTCCTGGCCGCGGCCGATCTGCTGTTGGACATCACGCCGGGCACGACGCGGCATCTGCCCGCCTGCCGCAAGGCCGCCGCGCTCATCCGGCGCGCCGGGGCCTCGGCCCGCGGCGCCCGCGCCTTCGAGCGAGTGCTGACCCAGCCGCTCAGCTCGTGGACCAAGCTGCAGCTCACCCGGATGACCGCGGAGCTCTGGAAGGAGGCCGGCGATCTGGACGCTGCGGCGCGGGTGCTGCGGGCGCTCTGGTGGGAGGCGGACAGCGACGACCAGGCCGAGCGGGTGACCGCGGCTGCGGCCGAGCTGGGCATCGAGCAGCCGCTGCGCGAGCAGGTGGCGCGGATGGTGCTGCGGGCGCGGTCCAGCGACGCCAACGCGGTCCTGAAGCGGCTTGCGGCGCTGCGTCCCAAGGGCAGCACCGAGCGGCGCCTCATCGCCTGGGGCCGGGCCGTGCTCGACGCGGCCGATCCCGACACCCGCGAGGACGCGGTGACGCGGCTCGTCGCGCTGACGCCGAAGCTGGCCGGGACCAAGGCGCACCCGTGGGCGCTGCTGGGGCTGGCGCGCGGGCTGCGCGGGCTGGATAGGGACATCGAGGCCGCCGAGGTCTACGAGGAGATCGCGCGGCGGTGGCCGGAGCACGTGCTGGCGACCGAGGCGCTGGTGGAGGCGGGCGGGCTGCTCGAGCTGCGCGGGCTTCCGGCCGACGCGGCTTCGCTCTACCGGCGGGCGGCGCGCTCGAAGCACCGCGGCGAGGCGCAGCGTGACGCGCTGTGGCGCCTGGGCTTCGGCGATGAGCTGCGCGGCGCCCACGCCCAGGCGGCGGTGAACCTGGCGCGGCTGGTCGAGCGCTACGGCGGCGACCGCGACGGCACGGGCGTGACCTGGGCCGAGCGCGCCGGCTACTGGCAGGCGCGGGCCACCGAGGCCCAGGGCCGCATCGAGGAGGCGGTCGGCCTCTACACGCACCTGGCCATGCACTTCCCGCTGGGCTGGTACGCCACCCTGGCGGCTCGACGCCGCGCCGATCTGCTGGCGCGGCCCGACATGCCGCTCACCGCGTTCCAGTTCGTCGAGCACCCCGGCCGCCTCGCGGCCAACGACCTGGACGGCCTGATGCCGCCGCGGCCGCTGGCCGAGCTGAAGGTGGTGCACCGGCCCGTCCTGGATCTGGCCGTCGCCTACGTCCGCCTGGGTGACCCCCAGGCCGCCGCGGCCGAGCTGGAGTCGCTGCTCAACGCCGGCCAGCTCCCCGGCAGCGGCCGCGCGCTGCTGGCCTCGGTGCTGCGTGCGTTGGGCGACGACGCGCGCGCCCAGGTGGTCCTGCGGCGCGGCGGTGTGCTGGCCGAGACCGTGGACGCCGACGACATCGAGACCTACGCGGCGGCCTACCCCTTCGAGCACGGCGAGCTCATCGAGAAGCTCGCCAACGACAACGGCGTCCCCCCCGCGCTGCTGGCCGGGCTGGTGCACGTGGAGTCCCGCTACAACCCGAAGGCCGTCAGCCGCTCGGGCGCCATCGGGCTGACCCAGCTCATGCCGACGACGGCGCGGGTCATCGCCCAGAAGCTGCTGGGGAAGGTCATCTCGACGCGCGCGCTGCGCGACCCGGAGACCAACCTCAGCATCGGCGCCGGGCTGCTCGGCGAGCTGCTGCGACACTTCCAGGGCAACGCGGTGCTGGCGCTGGCCGGCTACAACGCGGGGCGCGGGGCGACGCGGTCGTGGCTCGAGAAGCGCTCGCATCTGGCGACCGACGCCTTCGTCGAGACCATCCCCTACGACCAGACGCGGCGCTACGTGATGCGGGTGATCGCCGTGTCCGAGGTGTACCGCCGCCTGCACCACGTCGAGGGGGCGCCGGTCGACGTACCCATGACGCTGCCGCTCTCGCTGGGGCCCTTTCTCGGCGACTGAGGGCCTGCATGAAGACAGCTACGCCGATCTCGCATCGGATGCATCCTCACCGACATCCCCTCGAAACCTCGCAGCATCCAGATTCAGCTTCGGATTTCGAGGGGTCGCCGGCGAGGCGCCTCCTCGCGTCCTCGACCTACCAGTTTCCACGCAGGCCCTGAGCGGGTGCGCGGAGCGCCCATGACCCTCGACGTCCAGGTCCAGAGCGAGGTCGCCCCCCTCGAGCTGGTGATGACCAGCGCCCCCGGTCGCGAATTCGACCAGATGCTGCCCGAGAACCTGGAGCGCTACCGCCCCGGCCCGGGCGGCCAGCCGGTGGTGAACCCGGACTACCTGCTCTTCGACGACCTGGTGCTGACCGGCGCCCTGCAGGCCGAGCACTCCGGGCTGGTGCGCGTGCTCCGCGCGGTGACGGGCGACCGCGGCCAGCTCGACTTCCGGCAGCTCCTGGCGGGCGCGCTGGCCGATCCGGTCGCCCGCGACGAGGCGCTCACCGGCGTGCTGCGGCTGGAGGCCGACCTCTACGGGCTGGACGCGAAGCAGGCCCGCGCGGCTCGCGCCAGCCTGGACGGCTTCGACGCGCCGACGCTGGCCGAGGCGCTGCTCAGCGGTCGCCACCCCGAGACCGGCGAGCCGCTTCTGCGCTGGCCGGCGCCCAACGCGCTCTTCGCCCGCGACCTCGCCGCCGCAGTCGGCGGGGCACTGGTGCTCACCTACGGAGCCGAGCCCGGCCGCCGCCGCGACATGATGCTGATGCGCTCGGTGGTGCGGCACCACCCGCTGCTCCGGGACGTGCCGCGCATCGACATCGCCGACCAGGGGCCCATCCGCCCCGACGGCGCCCCGCCCGCCACCCTCGAGGGGGGCGACATCCAGGTGATGAGCGACCAGGTCGTGCTCATCGGCGTCGGCCTGCGCACGACGCTGGCGGCCGCCGAGCGCCTGGCGGCCCGCCTGCACGAGCGTGGCGTCACCCACGTGCTGGCCTGCGAGATGCCGCGCCGCCGAGCCGCCATGCACATCGACACGCTGTTCACCCGCATCGACCGCGGCCAGTGCCTCATCTATCCGCCGCTGCTCCTCGCCCCGGCGGCGCTCGGCGTGCGCATCCACATGCTCACGCCCGACGGCCCCCAACACGCCGGCGACCACCTCCTGGACGCCCTGGCCTCGGTGGGCGTCGAGCTGGAGCCCATCTTCTGCGGCGGCGACGACCCCACCGTACAGGCACGCGAGCAGTGGTCCGACGGCGCCAACGCCTTCGCCCTGGCCCCGGGCGTCATCGTCAGCTACGGCCGAAACGAGCGCACCCTGCGCGAGCTGAACGCCCACGGCTACGAGATCCTCGACGTCGACCGCTTCGTCGCCAACGCCAACCTCTACGTCCGCACCCCCGGCCGCCGCGTGGTCGTCGCCCTCCCGGGCCACGAGCTGGTCCGAGGCCGCGGCGGCCCCCGCTGCCTCACCCTCCCACTGCGCCGCGCTCCGGTCACCGCCTGACCCTACGGCCGCTTCGACCCGCCGTAGATGCGCTCGAAGTCGGTCGTGATCCCGGTGTGCGGCGGCCGCCCCCCACGCCCCCCACGCCGCCCCCGTGGCTTCGCCCGGTCCCCGGCCCCGCCCCCGGCCCCGCCCCCGGTCTCGGCCCCGGCCCCGCCCCCGGTCTCGGCCCCGGCCTCGGCCCCGGCCCCGGTCTCGGCCCCGGCCTCGGCCCCGGCCTCGGCCTCGGCCTCGGCCCCGGCCTCGGCCTCGGCCAGCAGGCCTGCCACGTCGACGGCCGCGGGCTCCTCGGCCGCAGGCGCCTCGGCGGCTGGCTCCTCGGCGGCCGCGGGCTCGGCGGCGGGCTCCTCGGCGGCCCTGGCCCTGCCCCGGCCCCGGCCTCGGCCGCAGCCCCGGCCCGCCGCGCCGCCATCGACGCCGCCACCACCGTCTCTCCGACCCGCCCCGCCTGCATCGCCAACCCATCCACGGCGATCCCACCCGCCTGCGCCTGCCCCGACCACCACACCCCGCCGATCCCGCCCGCCATCAGCGCCCCCAGGGCCGCCGCGGCCAACCAACCGCCTCCACCGCGCCTCGGCAACGCCTCCCCAGCGCCCGCCTCCCCAGCGGCCGCATCTTCCGCCACCTCCGCCACCGCCCCCGGCGCCGGGATGCCCGGCTCGGTCATCAGCCGGGTGGCGTTGCGTCGCCGGGTCTCCTCGATGAGCTCAGCCTGCAGCGCCTCTCGCCGCCGGGCCTCCTCCCGGCGGCGCGCCTCGGCGTCGAGCGCTGCGCGCTGGTCGCGCCGGGCGTCCAGCGACTCTCGCTCGGCGCGGGCCTGGGCGGCGAGTTCACCAAGCAGATCGAGGGAGGCGGGTGCGGGGGTGTCGTCGGTACGGTTCGGGTCGCTCATGGCGGTCTCCGGGCGCGGATGGTCCCCATCCGACGCGCGGCGGCCCGAAGCGATCTACGCGGGGGGCGAATTCCCCGACGGCCCGTCAGCCGTGCGTGCGCGGCGCGACGTTGTCCTCGGGGGCGTGGTCGTCGTCGATCTCGAAGCGCCCCGTCGGCTGCCTCCCCACCCACTTGCGCACGTGGATGAGCGCGTTCTCCCGCGAGATGGCGTCGGCGGGCAGGGGCAGGCGCACCCCGCGCACCGCGTCCATCGGGCTCACCCGGCCGCGCGAGCGCAGCTCCACGCAGGGGACGGGCTGCTTCTGGACCTCCATGCGCCGAAAAGAGCGCAGGTCCCAGCTCCGGGGCGTGCCCAGCTGCCTGAGGTGCAGGCTGTGCCCGTCGAGGGTGACCTCGGTCGGGAAGAAGAAGAGCGCCAGCGTCGAGGTGACGCCGAGGAAGGCGATGCCCGACCACAGCACCGAGTGGAAGGCCACCCACGCGCCCGCGGTGGCGGCGATGGGTACCAGCGCCGCGATGGCGGTGCGGAAGGGATGCCGGCGAGCGGGCCAGATCCGATAGCGAATCACGCCCCCGGTCGTGGCCGGGCTGACATCTCCCTCCAGATGGGGCTCGGCCGCGTCCTGCACGTCCACGAAGCTATGCCCGTGGGCGGAGGCGGTCAAGAGCCGCGAGGGGGTTCGCGCCGGGGGCTCCGGCGCGCGGGTGTGCGCTTGACAGCCCCGGCGGGCGCGGCTAGTCCCGTGGGCCATGCTGAGCGCTGCGCACCCCGCCGAACGTCGGGCCGACCCCCGGCTGAGGGTCGCGGTCCTCGTCGCGCTCGCGGCGAGCCTCGGCGGCGGCTGCGGGGACGCGGCGACCGGCCCGGTGGTGCCGCTGGTGAAGGTGCCCGAGGACCAGCGCGGGACGCTGGCGCTGGCGGCCCTGCCCGAGGAGGCGAGCGCGCCGGGGCAGGAGGAGGGCGCCCAGCGCGAGCACGGCGCCAAGGGCTTCGTGTCGGCCGAGGACATCGCCGGCTTCGAGGCCGAGTGCGAGAAGCTGGAGCCGGCGGCGACCGAGGTGGCGGCGGCGGGGCGCACGGCCGGCTACGGGGTGGTCTACCAGGGCAAGGGGCCGGCGCCCGACCGCGGCCCCGTCCCCGCGGACGGCACCTTTGTCTGGGTCGAGGGCAACGCCGAGTTCATGGACCCCAACCTCATCTCCGAGTCGGCCGGCACCGCCATCGCCAGCCAGATGTTCGAGCCGCTGCTCAACACGGCGCCGGGCAACGCGCCTCCGGTGCCGGGCGCGGCCAGCAGCTTCGATCTCAGCGAGGACGGGCGCACCTACACCTTCCACCTGCGGCCCGGGCTGACGTGGAGCGACGGCACGCCGCTGACCGCCGAGGACTTCCGCTGGTCGTGGCTGCGCGGGTTGACGCCGGAGATCGGCAGCAAGAACGCCCAGCAGCTCTGGTACATCGACGGCGCGCAGGCCTTCAACGCCGGGCGCAACAAGGACCCCGACAGCGTGGGCATCCGCGTGGTGGACCCGCTGACGCTCGCGGTCACGCTGGAGAACCCCACGCCCTTCTTCCCGGATCTGGTGACCTACATCGCCTACGCGCCGGTGCCGCGGCATGTGGTCGAGAAGTACGACAAGCAGTGGGTGCGGCCCGAGCACATCGTGGTCAACGGCGCCTACAAGGCGGTGGAGTGGAAGCCGCGCGACCGGATGATCCTGGAGAAGAACCCGCGCTACTGGGACGCCGCCAACGTGGCCATCCCGCGCACGGAGATCATCTTCACCGAGGACGAGTCGATGAACGTGCGCCTGTACGAGAGCGGCAAGGCGCACTGGATCAAGCCGCTGCCCGCCGACAAGGTGCGCGACTGGATCACCGATGGCCGCTCGGATCTGCGCATCGACATGCAGATGTGCACCTACTACTACGTCATCCGCACCGACCGGCCCCCCTTCGACGACCCGCTGGTGCGCCGCGCCATGAACATGGCCATCGACAAGGAGCGGATGACCCGGCACATCCTGGCCGGCTTCCAGGTCCCGGCGCCCAACCTGGTGCCCGACATGTTCAAGGACATGCTGGGCTACGTCTCGCCCAAGGGCGACGGGTTCGACCCGCAGCGCGCCAAGGAGCTGCTGGCCGAGGCGGGCTACCCGGGCGGCGTCGGCCTGCCCAAGGTCGAGATCGTCTACAACACCTTCGAGAGCCACCGCCTCATCGCCGAGTTCGTCCAGCGCAACCTGAAGGAGAACCTGGGCATCGACGTGGCGGTGAACAACATGGAGTGGAAGTCGCTGCTGAAGCTGGTGTCGTCGGGGGACTTCCAGATCGCGCGGACCTCGTGGTGCGCCGACTACCCTGACCCGACCACCTTCTTGCGGGTGTTCGACTCCGACAGCGAGAACAACTACTCGTCGTACAAGAACCCGGCCTACGACGACCTGCTGGTGCGCATCGGGCGCGAGACCGACCGCCGCAAGCGCAACGTGCTGATGTGCGCGGCCGAGATGGCGTTGAACCAGGACGCGCCCATCACGCCCTTCTACTACTACACGCGCTCGGCCCTGCTGCGGCCCTTCGTGCGCGGCTTCCAGTCGCAGTACCAGGACCATCACTTGATCAAAGACCTGCGAATGGAGCGCTGATCGATGCTGCGCTTCGTCCTCACGCGGCTCTTCGGCTCGGTGATCGTCTTGTGGGTGATCATCACGGTGAGCTTCTTCCTGATGCGCTTCGCGCCGGGGAGCCCGTTCGACGCCGACCGCCGCCTGCCGCCCGCCGTCGAGGCGAACAAGTGGCTGGTGTTCGGCATGGGCGTCGAGGTCCCCAGCCCGGCCGCCGGCGTGGTCGAGGGGGTCGAGGGGCTGCGCGTCGGCACCGACTACCCGGAGGGCGCGCCGCTGATGAGCGTGCGCGGTCCGGGCGGCGAGGTGACGCCGGTGCGCATGCCGACCGGCGGCAAGCTGGTGACGGTCTCGGTGGCCGACGGCGACGTCGTCACGGCCGGGCAGCGGGTGGCGGTGGTCCCCAAGGCGCTGCTCGCCCAGTACCTGACCGCGCTCGGGCGCTACGCCACGCTGGACTTCGGGGTCACCATCTCATCGGACGGCCAGCGCCGCGTCTCCGAGGATCTCCTGCTGGGCTTCCCCATCTCGCTCGAGCTGGGCCTGTGGGCGCTGCTCTTCGCGCTGGTCTTCGGCTGCTCGGCCGGCCTCTACGCCGGCCTCAAGCAGAACACCGCCGGCGACTACGCGGTGATGTCGGCGGCCATGGTGGGCATCTCGGTGCCGACCATCGTCAGCGGGCCGCTCCTGCTGGTGCTCTTCGGCGCCGGGCCCGCGCTCATCGCGCCGATCTTCCCCTTCGGCGGCTGGGACAGCTGGGAGTACAAGGTGCTGCCGGTCATCTCGCTGGGCCTCGTCTACACGGCGTCCTTCGCCCGCCTGACCCGCGGCGGCATGCTCGAGATCATCCGCTCGGACTACATCCGCACCGCCCGCGCCAAGGGCCTCGACGAGCGCACCGTGGTCACCCGCCACGCGCTCAAGGGCGCCATCCTGCCGACGGTGTCGTATCTGGGCCCGGCCATCGCCAGCATCGTGACCGGCTCCATCGTCGTCGAGAAGGTGTTCGGCATCCCCGGCCTCGCCGAGTACTTCGTCACGCCGGCGCTCAACCGCGACTACCCGATGGTCATCGGCGTCGTGGTCCTCTACTCGACCCTGCTGGTGCTGATGAACCTGCTGGTCGACATCGCCTACACCGTCCTCGACCCGCGCGTGAGCTACGACTGATGGCCAAGCCCGCCGCCACCTCCGGCCCGGCCACCGAGGCCGTCAAGGGCCACAGCCTGATGGCCGACGCCTGGAAGCGTCTGCGCCGCAACCGCATCGCGGTCATCAGCCTGGTCTTCGTGGTGCTGACCGCCATCGCCGGCTTCTGCTCGCCGCTCATCTCCGCCTACGTCACCCACTTCTCGCTCGACGAGCAGCACACGCGCCTGGCCTTCAACCCGCCCGGCGTGGCCGACGTCAGCAGCGACCACCCTACCTACGACGGCGACGCATCGTCCTTCGACGCCATCGACCTCGACGGCGACGGGGTCATCGCCTGCCAGCCGGTGCCCCAGAACCAGCTCGCCCTGCCGGGCCTCGGCTGGCTGCGCATCCACGCCCCGACGCTGCACACCCAGGTGCTCTCGCGCATCGACACCCTGGACCAGGAGCTCCCGGTCAAGGCGCTCATCGCCTACTCCATCGGGCAGCTCGCGTGCCCCGAGCTCGACGAGCTGAGCCGCCTGACCCGGCACTTCGACTTCCTCTTCGACGAGTACGACATCGCGTCGGGCGACGCCGAGCCGACGGCCGGCGGCCACCAGCCCGACGGCTTCATCACCTGGAAGGAGTTCCCCCACAGCGACCAGGACCTGCCCGCCGAGCTGCGCTCACGCGGGCTGGCCGGCCCCGACGCCTTCCGGGCGCTGGACGTCAACGGCGACCACGTCATCAGCGGCTGGGAGGTCACCGAGCGCACCCGCTACATGCGCATCGACAAGCGCCACCTGATGCGCCACTACGACGCCGACCACGACTTCCGGCTCACCCGCGCCGAGTACCCGGGGGCGCCGGTCTTGCGCGTGTTCCGCGCCGGCACCGACGGCAAGGGCCGCGACGTGCTGACGCGGCTCTTCTACGGCGCGCGCATCTCGATGCTCATCGGGCTCCTGGCCACCATGGTCTCGCTGCTCATCGGCGTCACCTGGGGTGCCGTGGCGGGCTTCTTCGGCGGCCGGGTCGACAACATCATGATGCGCATCGTCGATGTGCTCTACGGCCTGCCCTTCATGTTCATCGTCATCCTGCTCATCGTCGTCGTCGGCCGCTCGACGGTGAACCTCTTCATCGCGCTCGGCGCCGTCCAGTGGCTCAGCATGGCGCGCGTCATCCGCGGCCAGGTCATCAGCCTCAAGAACCGCGAGTTCATCGAGGCGGCCCGCGCCATCGGCGTCTCCCGCATCGCCATCATCTTCCGCCACCTCATCCGCAACACGGTGGGGCCGGTCATCGTCTACTCGACGCTGCTGGTGCCGGGCGTCATCCTGCTCGAGGCCTTCCTGAGCTTCCTGGGCCTCGGCGTGCAGCCCCCCGATCCCTCCTGGGGCAACATGATCACCGAGGGCGCCACCAAGTTCCAGGACTACACCTGGCTCATCCTGTGGCCGGGCGGGGCGCTGGCCCTGACCCTCTTCGCCATGAACTTCCTGGGCGACGGCATCCGCGACGCCCTGGACCCGCAGATGCAGAAGCACTGACGATGACCGACGCCGCCACCCCCAAGCCCGCCGCACCCGACCGCGCCGCCGCCCTGGCAGAGGCGCCGGTCGTGCTCTCGGTGCGCGACCTGGAGGTGCAGTTCCGCACCGAGGACGGCTGGCTCACCGCCATCGACGGGCTCTCCTACGATCTGCGCCGCGGCGAGACGCTCGGCATCGTGGGCGAGTCGGGCTCGGGCAAGTCGGTGACCAACCTGGCCGTGATGCGGCTCCTGCCCATCCCGCCGGCGCGCATCCCGCGGGGCAAGATCCTCTTCCACGGCCAGGACCTGCTGGAGCTGAGCCCGGAGGCGATGCGGAAGATCCGGGGTCACAAGATCTCGATGATCTTCCAGGACCCCATGTCCAGCCTCAACCCGTTCTTGCGCATCAGCAAGCAGCTCGCCGAGGTGCTGGCCATCCACCAGGGCATCACCGGCAGCGAGGCCAAGGCGCGGGTCATCGAGATGCTTGCGCGGGTCGGCATCCCCGACGCCGAGCGCCGCTACGACCACTACCCGCACCAGTTCTCCGGCGGCATGCGCCAGCGGGTGATGATCGCGATGATGCTGCTCAACACGCCCGAGCTGCTCATCGCCGACGAGCCGACCACGGCGCTGGACGTGACCATCCAGGCGCAGATCCTCGACCTCCTGGGCGACCTGCAGCGCCAGTTCGAGATGGCCATCACCCTCATCACCCACGACCTGGGCGTCGTCGCCGGCATGAGCGACCGGGTCATCGTCATGTACTCGGGCAAGGTCATGGAGTCGGCCACCGCCGACGACCTCTTCGCCTTGCCCAGCCACCCGTACACCTTGGGGCTGTTGCGCTCGCTGCCGCGCCTGGACCAGGCCGGCACCGGCGCCCTCTACTCGATCCCCGGGCGCCCGCCCGACCTGAACAACCGCCCGCCCGGCTGCCCCTTCGCGCCGCGCTGCGAGTTCGTGCGCGCCGAGTGCCGCACCACCATGCCGCCGCAGGTCGAGGTCAGCCCCGACCACCGCGTGGCGTGCTTCGCCACCGACGAGGTGCGCGAGCTGGTCGCCACGGGCCGCCACCTGGAGGTGGCCCGGTGAGCGCCTCCGCCTCTGAGACCGCGCCGCTGTTGCGCCTGCGCGACCTGCGCATGCACTTCCCCATCTACGAGGGCGTCGTCTTCCGCCGCGAGAAGGCCGTCGTGCGCGCGGTGGACGGCGTCACCCTGGACATCCACGCCGGCGAGACGCTGGGGCTGGTGGGCGAGTCGGGCTGCGGGAAGTCGACCACCGGCCGGGCCATCCTGCGGCTCTACGAGCCGGGCGTGGGGCGCCGCTCGGGCGAGATCCTCTATGAGGGGCGCGACCTCCAGGCGCTGGGCGAGCGCGAGCTGCGGCCGCTGCGCAAGGACCTGCAGATCATCTTCCAGGACCCCTACGCCTCGCTGAACCCGCGCATGACGGTGGGCCAGATCATCGGCGAGCCGCTGCGCGTCCACGGGCTGGCCCGCGGCAAGGAGGCGCTCGACCGCGTCGCCGAGCTGATGGAGCTGACCGGCCTCTCGCCCCAGATGGTGCGCCGCTACCCGCACGAGTTCTCGGGCGGCCAGCGCCAGCGCATCGGCATCGCCCGCGCCCTGGCGGTGAGCCCGCGCTTCATCGTGTGCGACGAGCCCATCAGCGCGCTGGACGTGTCCATCCAGGCCCAGATCATGAACCTGATGGAGCAGCTCCAGGCGCGCTTCGACCTGACCTACCTCTTCATCGCCCACGATCTCGCCGCCGTGCGCCACATCTCCGACCGGGTGGCGGTGATGTACCTGGGCAAGCTGGTGGAGCTGGCCGACCGCGACGCGATCTACCAGGACCCGCAGCACCCCTACACGCGCGCGCTGCTCTCGGCCGTGCCCATCCCCGACCCGCGGATCGAGCGCAAGCGCCAGCGCATCCTGCTCGAGGGCGACGTGCCCAGCCCGATGCGCCCGCCGAGCGGCTGCCGCTTCCACACCCGCTGCCCCTTCGTCGAGAAGGTGTGCCGCGAGGTCGAGCCGCCGCTGACGACCCTCGAGGGCGGCCACCAGGTCGCCTGCCACGTCGCCGCCGAGGGCCGCCTGCCGCCCCCGCCCGCGGGTGTGGTGGCCGCGCCGCCTCCGCCGCCGGTCGCCTGACCAGGGTTCAGGGCGCGGCCGGCTCGCTCGCCGCGGTGGTCGCCGAGCGCCACGCGTCGTAGCGCGCCAGCAGCCAGTCGGTCATCAGCGCGCCCACCGCCGCGTGGCCCTTGGGCGTCAGGTGGGCCAGGTCGGCGCCGATGAGCCGCGCCTTGCGCGCGCGGGCCATGGCCTGGTCGCCGCCCATGACCTCCAGGGTGTCGAGGAAGGCGCAGCCCTCGCGCTCGGCGGCGCTGCGCTGACCGGCGTAGATCTTCTTCAGCGCCGGGTCCAGCCTGCCCTCGGAGTCCCCCTGTACGATCGGCCCCACGATGAGGCACGCCGCGTCGGGCGCGCCCTTGCGCAGGCGCCGCACCGTGTCGGCGATCTCGCCGGCGTGCACCTCGGCCGAGAGCCCGGGATCGACGCGCTCGTTGCCGCCGAAGTTGAGCACCAGCAGGTCGGGGCGCCGCGCGCGCACCTGCCCGGCCAGGTGCTCCTCGTCGGCGTTCTGCCAGCGCCGCGCCCGCAGACCCAGGATGCCGATGGCGTCCAGGGTGACGCCGGGCCCCTTGCGCTCGAGGGCGACCCCGTAGACCTGCGCCAGCCCGCCGCCGGCCGCACGCAGCTTCACCTGCCGCGCCGAGCCCAGCTCCGGCGACCACACCGCGTCGCCGTTGTCGGCGTCGCTGCCGGCGGCCAGCTCGAAGGCCGGCTTCGGGTCGCCGTCGACGAAGAGCTGCAGCGCGCCCGCCTTGGGTCCGCCGCGGTAGAAGACCTGGACCGCCTCGAAGGGCTGGTCGGCCGCCGAGAAGGTCGTGGTGGCGCCGCCCCAGCTCGTCGAGAGCACGCCGCCGTAGCCGTAGCGGCCGTCGGAGCGGTTGCCCATCAGGACGTTCGAGACCTCCCAGCCCTGGCGCTTCATCGGGACGCCGCGGCGCAGGTAGCCGTCGAAGGCCGGCGCCGCCAGGATGAAGCCGGGGCCGCCGTCTCCGAAACGCTGCTGCAGGCGGGCCCGCACCTCGCCGGTGTAGCCGTCGGCGATGATGGCCGAGTCCCCCCACCAGGCGATGCGCACCACGCGGGCGTCTTCGCCGCTCTCGAGCCCCTGGAGCGCCCGGAACAGCGGCGCCAGCGGATCGGCGGCGCGCGCCGGGGTGGCGGCGGTCAGCGACAGGGCGAGGGCGAAGGCAACACGCGCGCGGCTCATCGTGGGCATCCTCCGGACACGGGACAGCGCCCTCTGTAGTCCAAGTCCGTCCGAGCGCCAACATCCGATCCCTTGCCGACGTTGCGGCTGGTGGCGAGTTCGGCTAGGCTCGGCAGTGTCTCGGTGGGCAGCGCTAGGATTCGGTCCCAGACTGATCGGGGAGTGCTCGACATGGTCATGGGCGGGGCAGGAAGCGCAGGCCGTCGTATCTACGGCGTCGTCGTCGGCATCGTGTCGGACAACAATCACCCCGATGGCGAGTACCGCGTCAAGGTGAAGTTCCCGTGGATCCGCTCGACGGATCCCGGGTCGAACGACGACGAGGACTTCTTCAGCAGCTGGGCCCGCATCAGCACGCCGATGGCGGGTCCGGGGCGAGGCATGTACCTGCTGCCGGAGGTCGAGGACGAGGTGCTCGTGATGTTCGAGCACGGCGACGTCCGCTTCCCGGTCGTGGTCGGATCGCTGTGGAACGGCAAGGACCTGCCGCCCGTGGCAGGCAAGGCGCCGGCGGCCACCACCGACCCGCTGGGGGTCGACCTGGGGATCGGCGACGCCTGCGTGGACACGGCGGACAAGGGCGCCAACAACCGCGCGCGCTTCTTCTACTCGCGCTCCGGGCACATGCTGCTCTTCGACGACGCCGCGGACCAGAAGGACGAGAAGATCGTCCTCAAGACCGCGCGCGGCCACACCATCGTCCTCAACGACAAGGACGGCAAGGAGGGCATCGCCGTCTACGACTCGAAGGGCGACGAGTACCTGTACCTCGACGAGAAGAACAAGAAGATCATCCTCGAGACGAAGAACGGCGACATCGACATCCTCTGCAAGAAGGGCACGCTGAACATCGAGGCCAAGGACATCAAGATGAAGGCTTCGAAGACGGTGGGCCTGGAGTCGGGGACGACGTGGGCGCAGAAGGCCGGCTCCACCATGGATGTCAAGGCTGCCAGCAACATCACCGTCAAGGGCGCGAAGATCGATCTGAACTGATCGGGCTGAACGGATCGGGCTGAACGGATCGGGTCGAACCGAGCGCGCTGGACCGGTCGCGCTGGACCGCGCGGGGGCCGCGTTCAGTCGGGATCGGGGAAGCTGCGGCTGCGGCGGGCCAGGCGGCTGCGGATGAAGAGCTGGAGGGTCTCGCCGAACCAGGCGGCGCGCGGTATCAGGCCGTCGGCGACCAGGGGGCCGGCGAGGAGCTGGGCCTCGCGCAGCTGCAGACCGTGGCGCAGGGGGGTGGCGCCCCGGCCGGCCAGCAGCCAGTCGAGCGCGCGGGCGGTGGGCTCGTCGGGCCGCAGCGCCTGCATCACCGCCGGGTCGAGCGGCGCGTCGAACCAGCGGGAGATGACCCGCAGGCACGCCCACAGCGCGCCCGAGACGCGCCAGTCGCGAGCGCGCGCGCCCACGCGGGCCATCCTCACGCTGGGGTGGGCGCAGAGGCGCAGCAGGTCCACCCAGGCCTTGAGCGGGACGGCGAAGTGCGAGGTGG
Organism: Deltaproteobacteria bacterium; assembly: GCA_020632695.1. Lineage (GTDB taxonomy): Bacteria > Myxococcota_A > UBA9042 > PHBI01 > JACKFB01 > JACKFB01. The sequence continues at coordinate 347,865 of JACKFB010000002.1, read as the reverse complement.
CGGCATGCAGCGCCGTGTGCAGCAGCGCGTCCTCGGGGTGGCACAGCGGCAGCGGCACGCCGGGAAGCTCCACGGCGCGGGCCAGGATGCCGGCGTGGTCGACGCGGAAGCGGATGCCCCGCGTCAGGCGCCGGTGCAGATCGCAGCCCACCCGCACCGGGCCGAAGTCCCTGGCCACCGGGTGCTCGTAGGCGTCGCCCGCGTTGACCGCGGAGAAGAGCAGCGGCGCCGAGTCCTGCCACCCACCCTCGCGGAGCGCGGCGAGCACCAGGGCGAAGTCGCGCTCGGCCACCAGGAGGTCGATGTCCAGCGTCGCCCGCAGCGCCGGGGTGTCGTAGATGAGGTGGGCGGTCGCGTTGCCCTTGAGCAGCACCGGGCGGCGCGTCAGCTCCAGGCGCTCGAGCAGGGCGGCGAGCTGCTCCTGGGCGCGGGTGATGTGGAGCTGCACGAAGCTCTCGGCGGCCAGCTCGCGAGCGGCCCCGGCGGCCAGGTCCGGGCGCAGGCTGGTCACCAGCGCCAGGACGTGACCCCGCGACGCGGCGTTCAGCAGGGCGGCGTCCGACACGCCCTCGCCCCGGCCGCGCCCGGCGACGAGCTCGCGCAGCGCCTCCCAGACGGGCTGGGGCTCCTGGTGTCGCAGCAGCTCGGTGAGGCGGCGCGTCGCGCCCATGGGTCCCCTGGCGGCCCGCCATGCCGGTTGAAAGCCGCCGCTACCCGTGCCATGACGGTCGGCGGCTGCCGGGCGCGCAGAGCAGCATGGAACGCGCCGCGCCGGGGAGCAAGAGCGCGCGCCCGGCCGCGCAGGGCGCAGGCGCCCACGGAGGCTCCATGAACGAGAGCGTTGGCATCATCGGTCTGGGATACGTCGGGCTGCCGCTGGCGGTGGCCTTCGCGCGCGTGCTCCCGGATGTCAGGGGTTTCGACATCGACAAGCGCCGCGTGGAGCAGCTCCGCGAGGGCGTCGACGCCACCCACGAGGTCGAGGCCGAGGACCTGCGCGCGACGCGCCTGGTGATGAGCGCCGATCCCGAGTCACTGCGCGGCACCACGATCTTCATCGTCACGGTGCCCACGCCGCTCGATCAGGACCGGGACCCCGACCTGGCGGCCCTGGAGGCGGCGTCCCGGACCGTGGGCCGCCTGCTGAGCCCCGGCGCGGTCGTCGTCTACGAGTCCACGGTGTATCCCGGCGTCACCGAGGAGATCTGCGGGCCCATCCTCGAGGCGTCCTCGGGGCTGCGCCGCGGCGAGGACTTCACGCTGGCGTACTCGCCCGAGCGCATCAACCCGGGCGACCGCGAGCACACGCTGGCGCGCGTGGTGAAGGTGGTCGGCGCCAACGACCCGGCGACCCTCGAGCGGGTGGCCCGCCTGTACGAGACCATCGTCGAGGCCGGCGTGTTCCGCGCGCCGGACATCCGGGTGGCCGAGTCGGCGAAGGTGCTGGAGAACGTCCAGCGCGATCTCAACATCGCGCTGATGAACGAGGTCTCCATGATCTTCGACCGCCTGGGGATCTCGACCCGGGACGTGCTGGCGGCGGCGCGCACGAAGTGGAACTTCCTGGGCTTCCGGCCCGGCCTGGTGGGCGGCCACTGCATCGGCGTCGACCCCTACTACCTGACCGCGAAGGCCGAATCGACCGGCTACCACCCCGACGTCATCCTGGCCGGGCGCCGGATCAACGACGGCATGGGGGCCTTCGTCGCGCAGAAGCTGGTGAAGCTGCTCATCGCCAGCGGCTTCCAGGTGCCGCAGGCGCGGGTGGGCGTGCTGGGCTTCACGTTCAAGGAGGACGTGCCCGACCTGCGCAACACCGGCGTCGCGCGCATCATGGAGGAGCTGGCCACCTTCGGCGTCACGCCGCGCTTCCACGACCCGCTGGGCGACCCCGAGCTGGCCATGCACGAGTACGGCGTGACCCTGGGGCCGCTCTCGGAGCTGACCGAGCTGGACGCGCTGCTGCTGGCGGTGCCGCACCGGGCCTACCGTGAGATGGACGCCGAGGAGCTCTTCGGCCGCCTCAACCCGGGCGGCGTGTTCATCGACGTGTGCTCGGCCATCGACCGCGCGCGCATCCCGGCGGGCATCACCGCGTGGAGCCTGTGATGACCGAGTCGTCCGACCGCGGCCCGGTGCTGGTGACCGGCGCCGCAGGCTTCATCGGCTACCACGTCACCCGCGCGCTGCTGGAGCGGGGCGAGACGGTGCTGGGCGTCGACAACTTCGACCCCTACTACGACCCGGCCCTCAAGGAGGCGCGCCTGTCCCTGGTCGCCGAGCACCCGGGCCTGGAGTTCCACCGTCTGGACATCGCCGACCGCGACGCCTTCCTCGGCCTGCTCGCCGAGCGGGCGCCCCGCAGGGTCGTGCATCTGGCCGCCCAGGCCGGCGTGCGGCACTCCATCGACCACCCCTTCGACTACGTGGATGCCAACCTCGTCGGCTTCATCAACCTGCTGGAGGCCAGCCGCCGGGCGCGGGTCGAGCACCTGGTCTTCGCGTCGTCCAGCTCGGTCTACGGCCAGAGCGCGCGCCTCCCCTTCACCACCGACGACCCGGTCTCGCACCCGCTGAGCCTGTACGCGGCCACCAAGAAGGCCAACGAGCTGATGGCCCACGCCTACAGCCACCTGCACGCCATGCCGGTGACCGGGCTGCGCTTCTTCACCGTGTACGGGCCGTGGGGCCGGCCGGACATGGCCCTCTTCCTCTTCACCGAGGCCATGCTGCGCGGCGAGGCCATCCCGGTCTTCAACCACGGTGAGATCTGGCGCGACTTCACCTACATCGACGACGTGGTCGAGGGGGTGCTGCGCACGCTGGACCAGCCGGCGCGCCCCAACCCCGACTTCCGCCGCGAGGAGCCCGATCCGGCGTCCAGCGACGGGCCCTACCGCCTCTACAACATCGGCAACGGCAAGCCGGTGAAGGTGCTGGACATGATCGACTGCCTGGCGGAGGCGCTGGGCGTGGAGCCGAAGCTGGACCTGCAGCCGATGCACCGCGGCGACGGGCTCATCACCCACGCCGACTGTCGGGCCCTGGAGGACGCCGTGGGCTACCGGCCCGACACGCCGCTGTCCGCGGGCATCGCCCGCTTCGTCCAGTGGTACCGGGCCTTCTACGGGGTCTGAGGGGGCGGCGGGGCTTCGGGGGCTCGCGGCGGCCAGCGCCAGGGGTCCAGCACGGCGTCGGGCAGGTCGGGGCGGGTGGCGGCGAAGTCGCGGACGGCGTCCAGGACGGCCGCGGCGTGGCTGAGGGCCTCGAGGTTGGCCGCGAGCTGCTCGGCGCGTTCGCAGCCGACGATGACGCGCTCGGTGGGCAGGTGCAGGGCCCAGGCCAGCCAGAGGGCGGCGGGGGCCACGTCGAGGGCGCGGGCGAGGGCGCGCAGCGCGGCCAGCGGCGGGCGCGCCGGCTCGAGATGGGGCGGCAGCGCGCTCGGATCGAGGAAGGCGACCCCCTGGAAGAACGCGCTGCGGGTGTGGATCGCCGCGCCGGCGCTCGGGGCGGGGCCGCCGGGCGCCACGAAGCGGGCGTCCAGCAGGTGGGCCGGGCACTGGACCAGCGCGATGCGCGGCTCGGCCAGGGCGCGGGCGTGCTCGGCAGCGGTGAGCACCGAGACGCCGAGCCTGCCGACGCGCCCGGCCGACCCGGCCGCTTCGAGCGCGTCGAGGGCGGCCGTGCGCGAGGCCTGGTCATCGGTCCAGCGGTGGAGGAGCACCGCGTCCAGGGTGTCGCGCTGAAGGGCCCGCAGGCTGGCGTCCAGGCTCTCGCGAGCCGCCCGGGCGGTCGCGGAGGCGTCGCGGTCGGGCGCGAAGAGATCGGGTCGCAGCTTGGTGACCACCTTCCAGTAGGGGTCGGCGCCGACCAGCCGGCCGATGACCGCCTCGCTGTCCCCGTAGGCGGCGGCCGTGTCGATGGTGTCGACGCCGGCGTCGCGCGCGATGCGGAGGATCTCGGCCACCACGGCGTCGTCGGGGCGCCCGGTGCGGTTGGCGATGCCGTAGTCGAGGCCCCACTGGGCCGCGCCCAGGGCGAGTCGGCGCGCGCTCACGCGGCCGTCCAGCCGCCGTCGATGACCAGGTTGTGCCCGGTGATGAAGCTGGCGGCGCCGGACAGCAGGAAGACCACGGCGTGGGCGACCTCGGGCGGGCGGCCGATGCGGCCCAGCGGGACGCGGTCGGCGAGCTGGTCGACGAAGCTCGACTCGGCCTGGACGCCGGGGCTGGGGAAGGGACCGGGCGAGATGCAGTTGACGCGCACGCCGTGGGGGCCGAGGTGGACGGCGGCGTAGCGCGTGTGCTGGACCAGGGCGGCCTTGGCGGCGCCGTAGGCCGGCGGGTTGTGGAAGCTCGGGTGATCCCGGTAGGCGTCGGGTTGGGGTGAGACCAGCCCGTACATGGAGGCGACGTGGACGATGGCGCCGCCGCCGCGGGAGACCATGTGGCGGGCGGCGCGGTCGACCTGGAGCATCGGCGAGGCCAGGCCCGTGCGCAGGGTGGACTCGACGCCAGCGCGGCTCAGCGCCAGCAGCTTCTCGGCGCGGCCGGAGTAGGCGTTGGCGACCCAGCCCAGGGTGCCGTGGCTGCCGGCCAGCTCCTCGAGCGCCACGAGCGCGCGCTCGGTGGCCTCGTCGTCGTCCACGTCGGCCACCATGGGCGTGATGACGCCCGGGGCGCCGTGGGCGCGTGCCTCGGCGGCGACCTCGACCAGGGAGCTCTCGGTGCGCCCCAGCGCCAGGACGGAGGCGCCCGCCTCGGCCAGGGCCAGCGCCATGGCCTGGCCGAGCCAGCCCCCGGCGCCGGTGAGGCCCACGGCGTGGCCGCGCAGCGAGAAGGGGGAGTCGGCGGCGATGCTCATCGGGGCCTCCGCGGGGGCGTGCGCCGGGAGTCTAATCGAGGCACCGCCCGGTCCGCGAGCCCGCCGGGCGATCGCCACGGCTCCGAGCGGCAACGAAGCCCAATCGGGGCGGTCGAGTTGACGAGGCGGAGGCCGCGCGCCAAAAGGGACACCAAGGCTGGGGCGCGGTCTCCGGCACACGGGGCGGCATGACCGACATCTTCGACGGAAAGTCCATCCTGGTCACCGGGGGCACGGGCTCCTTCGGCAAGGCCTTCGTCCGGCGCCTGCTCGATCGGCACCGGCCGCGCCGCGTCATCGTGTTCAGCCGCGATGAGCTCAAGCAGTTCGAGATGCAGTCCGACCCGCGCTTCAGCGAGGAGGATCGCCGACGCCTGCGCTTCTTCCTGGGCGACGTGCGCGACAAGGACCGGCTGCGGCAGGCCTTCGACGGCGTCGACGTGGTGGTGCACGCCGCGGCGCTCAAGCAGGTGCCGGCCTGCGAGTACAACCCCTTCGAGGCCGTGAAGACCAACGTCCTGGGCGCGCAGAACATCATCGACGTCGCCATCGATCGCGGCATCGAGCGGGTCGTCGCGCTGTCCACCGACAAGGCCTGCAACCCGGTCAACCTCTACGGAGCGACCAAGCTCTGCAGCGACAAGCTCTTCGTCGCCGGCAACTCGTACGCCGGCGGCCGCTCGACCATCTTCTCGGTGGTGCGCTACGGCAACGTCGTCGGCAGCCGCGGCAGCGTCATCCCCTTCTTCATGAAGCAGCGGGAGACCGGCCGGCTGCCGATCACCCACATGGAGATGACCCGCTTCTGGATCACCCTCGAGCAGGGCGTGGACTTCGTGCTGGGCTGCCTCGAGCGCATGGGCGGCGGCGAGCTCTTCGTGCCGAAGATCCCCAGCGCCAAGGTGGTGGATCTGGCGCGGGCCATCGGGCCGGACTGCGCGCTGGACGACGTGGGGATCCGGCCGGGCGAGAAGCTGCACGAGATGATGATCTCGGTCGACGACGCGCGGCAGACGCTGGAGTACGACGACTTCTACGTCATCGCGCCGACGCTGCCCTGGTGGCACCCGCGGGCCAAGGGCTACGAGGGCGGCGCGCCGGTGCCCGAGGGCTTCGTCTACAGCTCGGAGCGCAACACGCGCTGGCTGTCGGTCGAGGAGATCCGCGCGCTGGTGGCGCCCTTCGAGCGCGCGGCAGGCGCTACGTGAGCGAGGACTTCATCCCCTACGGCAGCCAGTGGGTCGACGAGGCCGACGTGGCCGCGGTGGTCGAGGCGCTGCGCTCGCCCTGGCTGACGACCGGGCCGGCGGTGGACCGCTTCGAGGCGGGGCTCTGCCGGGCCACAGGCGCCGGTCACGCGGTGGCGGTGGGGACCGGGACGGCCGCGCTGCACACGGCGTACTTCGCGCTGGGGATGGGGCCGGGCGACGAGCTGGTGACCACGCCGCTGACCTTCGCGGCGACCTCGAACGCGGCGCTCTACCTGGGCTGCGACGTGCGCTTCGTCGACGTGGAGCCGGAGACGGGCCTCATCGACCCGGCGCGCGTCGCCGAGGCCATCGGCCCCCGCACGCGCTGCGTCTGCGCGGTCGACTACGCCGGGCACCCGGCCGACTACGCGGCGCTCGGCGCGATCTGCGCCGACGCTGGCGTCGCGCTGGTGGCCGACGCGTCGCACTCGCTGGGCGCGACGCTGGACGGCCGGCCGGTGGGCACCCTGGCCGACCTGTCGACGCTGAGCTTCCACCCGGTCAAGCCGGTGACCACCGCCGAGGGCGGGGCGGTCGTGACCTCGGATCCGACGCTGGCCCAGCGCGCGCGCGACTTCCGCACCCACGGCATCGTGCGCGACCGCGACCGGATGGAGCGCGACGAGGGCCCCTGGTACTACGAGATGCAGGAGCTGGGCTTCAACCACCGCCTCTCCGACGTGCAGGCGGCGCTCGGCGCGAGCCAGCTCTCGCGGCTGGACGCGCTCATCGGGCGGCGCCGCGCCATCGCCGCCCGCTACCTCGACGCCCTGGCCGACGTCGCCGGCCTCACGCTGCCCACCGTGCGCCCGGGCGTGGAGTCGGGCTGGCACCTCTTCGTGGTGCGCGTCGCGCCGGCGCTGCGCCGGGCCTTCTTCGAGCGCCTGCGCGAGCTTTCGCTGGGGGTGCAGGTCCACTACATCCCGGTGCACCTGCAGCCCTACTATCGCCGCCTGGGCTGGGGCCCGGGCGACTTCCCGCACGCCGAGGCCTTCTACGCCGGCGCCGTGTCGCTGCCGATCTACCCGCGCATGAGCGACGCCGACGTCGACGCCGTCATCGCGCGGGTGCGCCGCGCCGCGGGCGAGCTGCTGGGAGGCCCCCGATGAAGCGGGTCGCCATCGTCCAGGCGCGCGCCGGCTCGTCGCGGCTGCCGCGCAAGGTGCTGGCGGACATCGAGGGCCGCTCGATGCTGGCGCGGGTGGTCGAGCGCCTGCGCCGGGCGCAGCGGGTCGACGAGGTCGTGGTGGCCACCACCGACCAGCCCGCTGACGACGCGGTCGCCGAGCACTGCGCCGAGCGGGGCATCGCCGTCTTCCGGGGCGACGAGGCCGACGTGCTCGACCGCTTCCATCGCTGCGCGGTCGCCCACGAGGCCGATGTGGTCGTGCGGGTGTGCGCCGACTGTCCGCTCATCGACCCCGAGCTCGTCGACCAGACCGTCGAGGCCTTGGAGATGGACGACGAGCTGGACTACGTCGCCCTCTCGATCCCCTTCCGCAGCTTCCCGCTGGGGCTGGACGTCGAGGCCATCCGCGCGCCGGCGCTCGAGCGGGCCTGGCGCGAGGACGCGCGCCCGGAGTGGCGCGAGCACGTCACCCCCTACATCTACCGCACGCCGGGGGCCTTCCGGCTGCGCGGCCTCAAGCACACCGACGACCTGTCGTGGATGCGCTGGACCGTCGACACCCCGGCCGACCTGGAGTTCATCCGCCGCGTGTACGCGTCGTTCGGGCGCGACGACATGGGCTGGCGCGAGGTGGTGGAGCTGCTGCGGGCGCACCCCGAGTGGCAGCGCATCAACGACGGCGTCACCCAGAGGACGGTGTCATGACGGCGAAGACCGCGAGGAGCGATGGGCGCGCCTTCGCCATCGGCGGGCGCATGGTGGGGCCGGGGCACCCGGCGTACATCGTCGCCGAGCTGTCGGCCAACCACGCCGGCGACCTCGACCGTGCCCTGGAGATCGTGCGGCTGGCGGCCGAGACCGGCGTCGACGCCATCAAGCTGCAGACCTACACCGCCGACACCCTGACCATCGACTGCGACGGGCCCCACTTCCGCATCGAGGGCGGCCTCTGGCACGGGCGCACGCTCTACGACCTCTACCAGGAGGCCCACACGCCCTGGGAGTGGCACGAGGCGCTCTTCGACGAGGCGCGCCGCTGCGGGCTGCGCTGCTTCTCGACGCCCTTCGACGCCTCGGCGGTGCGCTTCCTCGAGCAGTTCGATCCGCCGGTCTACAAGCTGGCGTCTTTCGAGATCCTCGACCTGGAGCTCATCACCGCCATCGCCGAGACCGGCCGGCCGGTGATCATGTCCACCGGCATGTCCAACCTGAGCGAGATCGCCGAGGCCATCCACACCTTCCGCGCCCACGGCACCCGGGACCTGGCCGTGCTGCGCTGCGTGTCGAGCTACCCGGCCGACCCGGCCGACTTCGACCTGGCCACCATCCCCAACATCGCCGAGACCTTCGACGTGGTCAGCGGGCTCAGCGACCACAGCATGGGACACACCGTGGCCCTGACCGCGGTGGCGCTGGGTGCCCACGTCATCGAGAAGCACTTCATCGCGCGCCGCGCCGACGGCGGGCCCGACTCGGCGTTCAGCATGGAGCCCGCCGAGATGAAGGCGCTGGTCGAGGCCGTGCGCCAGGCCGAGGCCGCCATCGGGCGCGTGCGCTACGGCGCCGGCCTGGCCGAGTCGGGCAACGTCGTGTTCCGCCGCTCGATCTTCGCCGTGGCCGACATCGCCGCCGGCGAGCCCTTCACCCGCGAGAACACGCGGGTCATCCGCCCCGGCCACGGCCTGCCGCCGCGGGATCTCCCGCAGGTGCTGGGCCGCCGCGCCGCCCGGGACATCGCGCGCGGCACCCCGCTGCGCTGGCCTCTGGTCGGAGGCCCGTGAACCGCCTGTGGGCGCTGCTCTCGGCCTATGGCGCCACCTTCGTCACGCTGTTGCAGGGCCTGCTCTCCGCAGCGCTCCTCACCCGCCTGCTGGCGGTCGAGACCTACGGCGTCTACGCCCAGTACCGCGCCGTCGCCGGCCTGGCCGTGACCGCGCTCAGCTTCAACCTGGGCCACGGCTTCTTGCGCTTCGGCTCGGCGCTGGAGCCGCCGGCGCGCCGGCGCATGATGGCCACCATCATCACCGCCCAGACCCTCATCGCCACCGCCGCGCTCGCCTGCGTGCTGCCCTTCGGCCAGCGCCTGAGCCTGGCCGCCTTCGACCGCCCCGATCTCTGGCTCTGGGTGGCCGTCTGGCTCTGGTCGCTCCTCACCCTCATCCAGGTCCAGCTCCAGAACTCGCTGGTCATCGTCCAGCGCGCCGCCCTGGCCTACGCCGTCACCACCGCCTACCGCGTCGCCAGCATCGCCGCGCTGGGAGTGCTCTTCCTCTGGCCCACCCTCGAGGCCGCCATCGGCGTCAGCGTCGCCGTCATGGCGCTGACCACCGCCGGCCTGGCCTGGCTCACCCGGGCCGAGCTGCTGGCCCCGCGCCTGGACCTCGCCCCGCTGCGCGAGCTGCTGGCCTTCTGCCTGCCGCTGCTCCCCGTCCAGCTCGCGCTGTGGGTGTGCGCGTCGAGCGACCGCTTCTTCCTCAAGCACTTCGAGGGCCTGGAGTCCGTCGCCCACTACTCGCTGGTCTACACCTTCGCCTCGCTCATCCCCGTGCTCTTCAGCGCCGTCTCCAACATCTTCCTCTCGGCCGTCTCCCGCTGGCACGACGCCGGCGAGCGCGAGCGAGTCGACCGCGCCTTCTCCCAGACGCTGCGCGCCTACTGGCTGGTCGGCTCGGGCGCCCTGGTCGGCGTCTTCGTCGGCGCCGGCGCCATCACCGAGATGGTCGCCGGCCCCCGCTACGTCTTCGGCGAGGTGCGCTCGGTCGCCCTCTGGATAGCGGCGGGCGGCTTCGTCTACGGTTTCTTCCAGATCTTCACCCGCCTCTTCGACCTGGCGCGCCGCCCCTGGTCGGTGAGCCTCACCTGGGTCATCGCGATGCTGCTCAACCTCGGCCTGAACACCCTGCTCATCCCGCCGCTCGGCATGTCCGGCGCGGCCATCGCCACCGGCCTCAGCTACCTCTGCGCCTTCGCCGTCGCGTGGCTGATCCGCCCCGACGTGGTGCGCTTCGAGCTGCCGCGCGCGGCCATGCTGGCCCACGCCCTGGCGGCCGTCGCCATCGGCCTGGGTGCTGCCTGGCTCGCGCCCGCGGGAGTGCTGGCCGGCCTCGCCATCGCCGTGCTGGCCGGCGCGCTGGTCCTCGGCTGTGGCCTGGCGCTGGGCGTCGTCGACCCGCGGGCGCTCCGGCGCGAGCTGCTGCAGCGATGACGCGCCTCCACCTCATGGGCGACGTCGCCTTCACCGAGGCCTCGCGCGGCGACTGGATCGCGCCCGACGTCGCCGCCTGGCTGTGCACGGGCCTGGGCATCGCCAACCTGGAGTGCGTCCTCGGCGGCCCGGAGGCGCCGCCCGAGCGCCTGGTCGTCCGCGGCCCCACCGAGGCGGCCGGCTGGCTGCGCGCCGCCGGGGTGGGCCTGGTCACCCTGGCCAACAACCACATCACCGATCTGGGCGCCGACGGCCTGTCGGCGACCTGCGCCGCGCTGGACGCCGCCGGCGTGGCCCATGTCGGCTGCGGGCTGAGCGAGTCCGAGGCGCGCGCCCCGCGGCTGGTGGTCCACGATGGCCTCACCCTGGGCGTCATCGGCCGGCTCGACCCGCGCTCGTTTTCCCAGCCCGAGCGCTGCATCGCCCGCGGCCCCCGCGCCGGCGCGGCGGCGCTGGACGTGGACGAGGCCGTAGCCACCGCCCACCGGCTGCGCGCCCAGGGCGCCGACCTGACCATCTGCCTGCTGCACTGGGGCATCCAGGGGATCCCGCTGCTGCCCTCGTGGCTGGCCGAGCCCATGGCGCGGCTCGGCGCCGCCTTCGACATCGTCGCCGGCACCCACGCCCACATCCTGCAGCCCGCCCGCGCCGACGCCGCCTCGGTGCGGATCTGCGGGATGGGCAACCTGCACTTCGCGCCGCTCCGCCACGCCGGCCGCGTCCACTACGCCGAGCCGGGCATCGACCGCCTGGCCGCCGTCTTCACCGTCACCCGCGAGCCCGCGGCCGGCACCCTGAGCCTGGAGGTGCGCCCGACCACCCAGGCCATGACCCACAACCGCGTCCAGTTCCTGGGCCCCGCCGCCGCCAGCCTGGTGCGCGCGGCCGTCCTCGGCGCCCCCGAGCGGGCGCCTTTGCTCTTCGACGCCGCCTGGCGCGCCAAGGAGCTCACGTCGCTCGGCCGCTACGCCTGGCGCGAGCGCCGGAGCCTGGCCCGCCGCCACCTGGACGCCGAGCTGCCCGGGAAGCTCTGGCGCTCCCTCCGCACCCCCAAGTCGCGCTGACCCCCTCCGAGGCCCCCATGCCCGCGCAGCCCACCCACCCCACCGACCAGGCCTTCCTCGACCGCGCCGAGCGCCTGCCCCACGGCTTCGCCGCCGTGCTGCGCGCCGGGACGGTCCCGAGCTTCACCCTGGCCGCCCGCGAGACCAGCGTCAGCGCGCGGGTCACCGGCGACTCGGGCCTCGTCGCCTGCGTCATCGCCAGCTCGCGTCCCCGGGCCCGCGCCACAGCCCTCCTCGCAGCCTGCGAGCGCGACCCGGCCGCCTTCGTCCCGTCGCGCGAGACCCAGGGCAGCTTCCTGCTCTGGGACCCCACCCGCCGCGAGCTGCTGCTGGGCCGCGACCGCACCGCCTGCTACCACCTGTACGCCGGCTGGCGCGACGGCGCGCTCTACGTGGCCACCGGCGTCGAGCCCTTCCTGGGCACCGTCTCCACCGAGTTCGACCCGGTGGGCCGTGACCTCTTCCTGGCCTACTCGAGCCCGGTGGCGCCCTTCCCCATCTACCGGGGAATCCACCCGCTGCTGCCCGGGCGCTACCTGCGCCTGGACCCGGCGGAGCTTCTGACCGAGCCCGATCTCCGCGCCTCGCGCACCTTCTGGCGCATCGAGCAGACCGAGGTCCCCGGCGACTACGACGCCGCCGTGCGCCGCTACGGCGAGCTCTTCCTCGACAACGTCTCCGACCACCTCGAGGGCGGCACGGCCGGCGTGATGCTGTCGGGCGGCAGCGACAGCGCCTGCGTCGTGGGGGCCCTGGCGCATCTCGGCACCCCCGAGGTCCAGGCCGTCCACATGCGCATCGAGGGCCACCAGGACCAGGAGCAGGCCCTGGTCGAGGCGCTCCGGGCGCGCTTCGGCTTCCACCTCGAGCTGGTGCGCCCCACCGACGCCGCCGGCGACTGGCTCGAGCACGTGCGCGAGTCGATCCGCTGGCACGTCTGTGGCAGCTACGACACCTTCCCGACCTACCGGCTGATGGGGCAAAGGCTCGCCGCCCTGCTGCCGGCCGGGAGCACCGTCTACAACGGGGAGATGTGCCTGCTGGACCAGGGCTTCTCCGACGCGGCCGACCCCCGCCGCGACCTCAAGCGCTGGCTCTACCGCGGCGCCGGGCGGCGGCTGGCGCGGGGGCCGCGGCTGGTCCCCCACGCGCTGCGCAAGGTCGGCCGCGCCCTGGGCCAGCGCGAGTCCATGCCGGCGGCGATGGCCGAGACCGCGCTGGAGCTGCTGCACGCGGTGGGCCGCCCCGAGTACTGGTACGCCGGCATGAAGGTGGGCGGCAGGGGCTTTCCCGGCGCGCCGCGGGCCATCTACCGGTTCAGCCAGCAGCAGCGCGGCTGGGACACCCCGGAGGCGGTGGTCCAGGGCTTCTTCCGCGACCAGGCGCCCGGGCTGAGCGGCCCCGACTGGCGCGCCGCCACCGCCACGATGGCCAACGCCTGGTATTCGGAGTCCTCGAACTTCACCATGCCGCTCTACGCCTTGGGGCAGGCCGATCTCAGCCTCTGCTTCCCCTTCAGCGGCGTGGGCCTGATGGACTTCGCCGCCTCGCTGCCCACCGCGTGGGCCCAGGACAAGCGCATCCAGAAGGACATGAGCCACCGCGTCCTCGGCCTCCCCGAAGACGTCGCGTACTTCCAGAAGGACCACAGCCGCGCGGTGAACTACGCGCAGATCGTCTATCCGCCCGACGTGCAGCGTCAGATCCTCGCCGCCATCGCCGCCCACGACTACGGCGCCATCCAGCCCGGGGTCACCCACCGCCTCGAGCAGCTCGCCCGCGGCGAGCGCCAGTACAGCGTCGTGATGTTCGCGCTCTACTGCCTCAGCCTCTACGCCGACGAGCTGGGGTGAGCCGGGCGGCGAGCCATAGGTTGCCGCCAGGCCTCCGGCGGGCGATGACCGGTGCCGCTCCGGCTCGATTGTCATACCTCCCCCTCGTCGCCAGGTCTTGCAGAACAGCATGGCTCCGAAGTTCGCCGGTAGAGGGTGACGACACCTTGGAATCCAGCGTCGGAGCGCGAGCAGAGTGGTCGAGCGACCGCAGACGAGGTGATATGATTCGGCGCGCGCGGCGGGAGAGAGCGGTAGGACGAACGCGTGCCCCGGAGGCAGCAGATGGCACTGATTGAGGGAGTCCGAGTCCGCAACTACCGTGCGCTACGCGACGTGATGTTGGGGAAGCTGTCGACCGGCTCGAGCGCCGCGCCATTGACGCCGTTTACGGTGGTCATCGGAAAGAACGGCGCAGGCAAGAGCACGCTCTTCGACGCTTTCGGATTCGTTGCGGACTGCCTCTCTTTCGATGTGGAGACTGCGTGCGACATGAAGCAGCGCGGTGGGTTCGAGAGGCTGCGCTCGCTCGGCTGCGACGAAGCGATCCACTTCGAGATCTACTACCGCGAGGGCCAGGGTGAGCGACCGATCACCTACGAGTTGGCTATCACGCTCGATGAGAGCGGGCGCCCCATCGTGGAGTCGGAGGTCCTCAAGCAGCGTCGCAAAGGTCAGAAGCACGGGCGGCCTCATCCCTTTCTCCGGCTGAATCACGGCGTGGGGCGCGTGTGGTCGGGAGAGGAAGCCCTGGAGGCGGAGACCGCGGAGGAAGATACAGCCCACCATTTGGTCGAGCTGACGGACCTGAGGCAGCTGGGAATCGCGACGCTAGGCACTCTGAAGGAGCACCCGCGCATCAAGCGTTTCCGTGACTTCCTGAAGGGCTGGTACCTCTCCTACTTCTACCCGGATGCAGCGCGCGGGCTTCCGTCGGCCGGACCGCAGAAGCACTTGAACAGCCACGGCGACAACTTGGCCAACGTAGTGCAGTTCATGGAGCGCGAGCACGGAGACCGATTCCAAGCCATCTTGCACCGCATCGCCAGCAAGATTCCGGGCGTGTCGAGCATCAACACACAGGTCACGCAGGACAAGCGCGTGCTCCTGCAATTCAACGACGGAGCGTTTCAAGACCCCTTCTTCGCCCAGCAGATGTCGGACGGTACCCTCAAGGTCTTCGCGTACCTTCTGCTACTCGAGGACCCGGAGCCGCCGCCCTTCATCTGCATCGAGGAACCCGAGAACGGCTTGTACCACAAGCTCCTCGGGACGTTGGCGCGTGAGTTCCGGACGCACGCGACGGGGAAGAAGAGCGCGCCCCAGCTCTTCGTGACGACACATCAGCCCTACTTCGTCGATGCACTGGCGCCCGAAGAGGTCTGGATCCTGGCGAAAGGTGAAGATGGATACTCGACCGTGCAGCGCGCGTCGGACCTCGAGATCGTGAAGAACCTGGTGGCGGAGGGGCTGCCGCTGGGCTCGCTGTGGTACAGCGACTACCTCGACGCGGGGTGAGCGTGCATCTCGAGTTCCTCGTGGAAGACAGCTCGGGCGCGAGCTTGCTCGAGCATGTCGTGCCGCAGATCCTCGGGCCGCCAGGGCAGCCGCACACTTGGCGCATCAAGGCGTACAAGGGCATCGGGCGGCTCCCACCGGGGCTGAAGCCGGGCGCGGACGCAGCCAAGCGCATCCTTCTGGACCGTCTGCCACAACTACTACAAGGGTATGGGAAAACGCCCGGCATCGACGCTGTGGTGGTCGTCGTCGACAGCGACGCGCGGCCCTGTGCCGCGTTCCTGCAAGAGTTGAACGCGATGTTGGAGGCCTGCACATCCCAGCCGCCGCAAACGCTGTTCCGCTTGGCCATCGAGGAGGTGGAAGCTTGGTATCTCGGAGATATGGAAGCGATCCTGGCTGCCTACCCCCGAGCCAAGAAGAGCGTCCTGGCCAAGTACCAGCAGGATGTCCCGTGCGGGACTTGGGAGTTGCTAGCCGATGCCGTCCGGCCGGGCGGAGCGGCCCAGCTCAGGCGGACGGGATGGCCGCTGCCCGGCCAGGTCAAGCACGAGTGGGCCGACGCGATAGGACCTAGGATGGACATCGAGCGGAACGCATCGCCGAGCTTTCGGAAGCTGCGCGATGGTCTGCGGCGATTGGTTGGCTGAGTGCTCGAGCCTCACGCGAACGCCCAGCGGGGCTGGGCCCAACCACGACGGGGCATGCGTGGCGGTCCCACGGGTGGAGGGCGGACGAAGAACTTGCCCCGACGTGCTGGTGGACTGGAAGCGCGCCAATCGTGTCCTAGACGCAGGGGCTACATCCCCCCTGTACGGACGCGATGGAGTACCCGAACTCTCGACCCTGGGGCCCGCCCCCGTCGGCGTGGTGGCGCATCTCTCCGTTGACGCCAGCTCCCCGGCGGGCGATGACCGCGGCGATGGAACCGCTGGACCTCTATGGCGCGACGCGCGCGCAGCTCGCCGAGCACCTCGACCGCGTGGGCGTCGGCGCCCACCACGCGGCGCGCGTGGCCCGCGGGCTGCACCGGCAGGGCATCGCGCTCGAGGCCATCCGCGACCTGGGCCCACGCCACGCCCGGGCCATCCGCGACAGCACCACGAGCCCCGAGCTCCGGCTGGCCCAGGTCCTGCCCACCGAGGACGGCACCACCAAGCTGGTCATCGCGCTGGCCGACGGCGCCCGAGTCGAGGCGGTCATCATCCCCGGCGGCACGAAGCGCGCGACCCTGTGTCTGTCCAGCCAGGTCGGCTGCGCCATGGGCTGCACCTTCTGCGCCACGGCCACCATGGGGCTGGTACGCGGCCTGTCGCCCGGTGAGATCGTGCGCCAGCTCCACCTGGCCCGCCCCATCGCCGCCGCCGCCGGCCGGCGCATCACCCGCGTCGTCTTCATGGGCATGGGCGAGCCGCTCCACCACTACGCGGCCACCCGCGACGCCATCGCCGTGCTCACCGACATGAACGGCGTGGCCCTGGCCCGCGACAGCGTCACGGTCTCCACCGTCGGCCTCCCGGCGCGCATCGACCAGCTCGGCCGCGACTTCGGCGGCCAGGTGCAGCTCGCGCTGAGCCTGCACTCCGCCCGCCAACCGACCCGCGAGCGCCTCATCCCGACGGCGGCCCGCCACGACGTCGCCTCGCTGCGCGCGGCCCTCGACCGCTACCCGCGCCGCGGCCGCGCCTTCATCATGCTCGAGGTCGTCGTCATCCCCGGCCTCACCGACACCCCCGACGAGCTGGCCGCCATCGCGGCCTTCGCCAGCGGCCTGCCGGCCATCGTGAACCTCATCCCGTGGAACCCCTTCGGCGGCGCCTCCTTCCGCGCGCCGACCTCAGGCGAGTTCGTCGAGGCCCGCCGCCGCCTCGACGCCCTGGGCGTGCGGGTGCGTCTGCGCCTGCCCCGGGGGCGAGAGGTGGCGGCGGCCTGCGGGCAGCTCGCCCTGGCCACCGCCGGATAGCGGCTGGCGGGGGCGCCGCCGCGTCGGCCACGCCTCCGCCCTGACGCTGCGCCCGCCTCAGTTCGGCGTCATGACCGCCCGGAAGCGCACCTTGCCCTCGACGAGGCGCTCGCGCACCGCGTTGACCTCGGACAGCGGGTAGCGCTCGATCTGCGGCACCACCTTGCCCGCCGCCGCCAGCTCCAGGATCTCCACCATGTCGGCGCGCCGGTTCTGGGTGCTGCCGACCAGCTTCCGCTGGCCCATCATCAGCGAGAACGCGGCGATCTGGATGGGCCCGTCGACCACGCCCATGTTCACC
The DNA here is from genome assembly GCA_020632695.1 of Deltaproteobacteria bacterium. Classification (GTDB taxonomy): domain Bacteria; phylum Myxococcota_A; class UBA9042; order PHBI01; family JACKFB01; genus JACKFB01. Next base: position 330,740 of record JACKFB010000002.1, on the reverse strand, counting down.
AGCCGCCCCTCGGGCAACAGCCCCTCGAAGGCCTGCCCCACCTGGCGCGCCGAGTTGGTCGTCGACAGGATGACGTTCACCCCGCCGGCCTCCAGCAAGGCCTTGCCCGGGTCGTCGCCGGCGATGACCACCTCGTCGGCGCCCAGCGCCCGGATCTCGTCGGCCTTGCCCGGCGAGCCGGTCACCGCCAGCACCTCGTGGCCCATGGCGTGGGCGATCTGCACCGCCAGGTGGCCCAGGCCGCCGATGCCCAGGACGGCGACCCGATCGCCCGGCCGCGGCTCCGCGTTGCGGTAGCCGCTCATCACCGTGAATCCCGCGCAGAAGAGCGGCGCCGCCAGGGCGGGGTCCAGCCCCTCGGGCACCAGCGTGCAGCCGTCGGCGCCGGCGACCATCAGCTCGGCGTTCCCGCCGCCGCTCTGCATCCACGACTGCTGCTCGGGGCAGTAGAGCTCGCGCCCGGTCTGGCACGCCCGGCAGCGCCCGCAGCCCTTCTGGACCCAGGACACGCCCACGCGATCGCCCACGCGCAGCCCGCGCACGCCGGCGCCCAGCTCCTCGATGCGCCCCACCGGCTCGTGGCCCGCCACCAGCGGCGGCTTGCACGGCAGATAGCCGTGGTGGACGTGCACGTCCGTCCCGCACATCCCCGACGCCTCGATGCGGATCAGCACCTCGCCCGGGCCCGGCGTGGGATCGGGCATGTCCTGCAGCGCCCAGGGCGCGTTGAACTCCTTGATGACCGCGGCTCGCATCTCGCCTTCCTCCGTCTCGGTGTGTGGTGCGCCGGGCGGGCACCTCGCCACGTCGCCCCCGGCGCGCAGCTACTCTCCTACTCGCCCGCGCCGGCGTAAAGCGGGCCTGCCCGCCGGTCATTCCCGGCGCGCACCGTCGAGCGCGAAACAATCTCGAAACACTCGGCGCCTACGCTCGGGGCGATCGTGGTTCAGGGTGCCCGTCAGCCCCATGCGCCGCGACCTCACCGCAACTCGCACGGAGGATGCCTCGATGGGTGTTCGCGCGCCTCGTCTCGCGGGGGCGGCGCTCTTCGCCGCGCTCGTCTCGCTATCCCCTCTGGCCTCGGCCCAGGGCGACATGCCCACCACCGACACGGGCACCACCGCCTGGATGCTGGTCTCGACCGCCCTGGTGCTGCTGATGGTGCCGGGCCTGGCGATGTTCTACGGCGGCCTGGTCCGCACCAAGAACGTCCTCGGGACCATGATGCACAGCTTCGGCGCCATGGCGGTCATGGGGGTGCTCTGGGTCGTGTGCGGCTACGCGATGGCCTTCGGGCCCAACGCGCTCGGCGGCTGGACCGGCTGGAACCCCGACTTCGTCATGCTGCTGGGCATCGACGACTCGATCATGCCCACCCACGTCCCCGAGTACGTGTTCGCGATGTTCCAGGGGAAGTTCGCCATCATCACCCCGGCGATCCTGGCGGGCGCCTTCGCCGAGCGCGTGCGCTTCCGCGGCTACCTCGTGCTGATCGCGCTGTGGGGCATCCTGGTCTACAACCCGCTCTGCCACTGGGTCTGGGCCGAGGGCGGCTTCCTCTTCGACAAGGGCGCCATCGACTTCGCCGGCGGGACGGTGGTCCACATCTCGGCGGGCACCAGCGGCCTGGTCTGCGCGCTCTATCTGGGCGCCCGCCGCGGCTACCCCAAGATCGCCATGCACCCCTCGAACCTGGTGATGACCCTCATCGGCGCCGGCCTGCTCTGGGTGGGCTGGTTCGGCTTCAACGCGGGCTCGGCCGTCTCCAGCGGCCTGGACACCGCGCGCGCCCTGGCCGTCACCCAGGCCGCCGCCGCCGCCGGAGCGCTGGCCTGGATCGTCATCGAGGCGCTGCACCACGGCAAGGCGACCAGCCTGGGCATCGTGTCGGGCATCCTCGCCGGCCTCGTGGCCATCACGCCGGCCGCGGGCGTGGTCCAGATCCCCGGCGCCATGATCCTGGGCGTGGCGGCGGCGATCTTCTGCTACGGCGCCATCCTGCTCAAGAACCGCCTGGGCTACGACGACAGCCTCGACGCCTTCGGCATCCACGGCGTGGGCGGCATCGTCGGCGCCATCCTGCTCACCTTCTTCCTGCGGCCCTCCTGGGTCGCCGGTCAGGACGCCTCGTGGTCGCTGGGCCACCAGCTCCTCGTCCAGGCCGAGGGCGTGCTGGTCAGCGTGGGCTATGCGGGCGTGGTGACCCTGGTGCTGGTCGTGCTGGTGGACCGCACCATCGGCCTGCGCGTCAGCGAGCCCGAGGAGATGGCCGGCCTCGACCACAGCCTCCACGGCGAACACGGCTACGGTCTGCTCAACCCCAACTGAACCGCCCGATCCCCAGGAGCCACCGATGAAGATGGTCACCGCCATCATCGAGCCGGCCAAGCTGGACAAGGTCCGCGAGGCCCTCATCCGCGCCGAGATCACCCGCCTCACCGTCAGCCGCGTCTCCGGCCACGGCCGCCAGGCCTCCGACCCCCAGCTCTACCGCGGCATGGTGGTCGTCCCCGACCTCAACCCCAAGGTGCGCCTCGACATCGCCTGCAACGACGAGTTCGTCGAGCCCTGCATCGACGCCATCTGCGAAGCCGCCCGAGAGGAGGACAACTCGCTGGGCGACGGCAAGATCTTCGTCACCCACCTGGAAGAGGTCATCCGAATCCGCACCCACGAGCGAGGCGGCAAGGCCATCTGACCGAGCCACGGCGTCGGAGTCGGGGGTCGGTGACGGCGCCGGTCTCGGCGCCGGTCTCGGTCTCGGCGCCGGTCTCGGTCTCGGCGCCGGTCTCGGCCTCGGCGCCGGTCTCGGCCTCGGAGTCGGTCTCGGTCTCGGTCTCGGCCTCGGTCTCGGCCTCGGTCTCGGCCTCGGTCTCGGCCTCGGCCTCGGTCTCGGCCTCGGTCTCGGTCTCGGTTTCGGCCTCGGTCTCGGTTTCGGCCTCGGTCTCGGTCTCGGAGTCGGTCTCGGCCTCGGAGTCGGCCCCGGCCTCGGTCTCGGCCTCGGCCTCGGAGTCGGTCTCGGCCTCGGTCTCGGCCTCGGTCTCGGCCTCGGTCTCGGAGCCGTCCCCGTCCCCGTCCCCGTCCCTGTCCTCCCCCCGACTCTGGCGGCCTGCCCCACAGGGTGCACACTGAGGTCGCCCGGTCTGGCGAGGAGGTCGCGATGAGCATGGACGTAGACACCATCGTTGAGATGGCGATGGTCGGGCTTCCCGAGGACTCCATCCCCGACGAAGGCGATCTGGACGACCTGGTGGCTCGTCTGATCGCGGCGTTCGGGCTCAGCGAGGTTCAGCGGGTGGACGCGCTGGAGCGGGTGCTCGCGCGGTGCCGGCCCTGGATGCGTGCGGCCTCGACCGGCGCCCGCTCGGCGTAGCTGGAGGCTCCAGCGTCCGGGGCTCTCTGGACGGCGTTCGCGACCGGACACGCCGCGCGGCGCCTGGTAGCCTGGCCGTCGCATGGAGCACCACGACTCGGTCCTGAACCTCCCCGGCGAGATCCAGATGCTGGACGTGGTCCGTGACGGGCTGGCCACCGCGGACGACGTGCGTATCGCGGTGTCGTTTTCGCGCTGCAGCGGCGTCGGTTTGCTCATCGAGCCGCTGCGTGAGGTCGTGCGACGCGGGGGTCAGGTGCGCATCCTGACCTCCACGTATCAGGCCGTGACCCAGCCCGAGGCGCTGGACGCCTTGCGCGGTCTGGACGGCGTCGAGACCCGCGTCCAGTGCGGCCCGACCGGTTTCCACGCCAAGTTCTGGCGCTTCGAGAACGCTGCCGGCGCCCAGTGCTGGGCCGGTTCGTCGAACCTCTCGAAGGGCGGGCTGGCGACCAACCTCGAGTGGAACCTGGTGCGCGCCGACCGCCACGCGACCGAAGCCGCCCGTCGCCAGTTCGACGGGCTGTGGACCCGACCCGACGTCCACCCCATCAGCGACCAGCTGATCCACCGGTACCGAGCCGAGTACATGCTGCGCGCGCGAGCCGCTGCTCCGCCCTTCGTCGGGATCACCGAGCCACACGCCGAGGTGCCCCACCCCAACCGCGCGCAGCTCGAAGCCCTCGCCAACCTTGCCGCCTCGCGCTCCGGGGGCCTGCGCCGAGCGGCGGTCATCGCCGCCACCGGTGTTGGCAAGACCTACCTCGCGGCCTTCGACGTCCTCCAGAGCGGCGCGAAGACCGCGCTCTACGTCTCGCACCGACTCGAGCACCTGCTCCAGGCCCGCCGCACCTTCCGCAGGGTCTTGGGCAGCCACTCGCTCGGTGTCGTCGGTGGCGGCTTCGACGAAGGGCAGGCGGACATCGTGTTCGCCACCATCGCCAGCCTCAGCCGTCGGCCGGACCTGATGGCGCGGCCCTTCGAATACCTGGTCATCGACGAGTTCCACCATGTCGAGGCGCCCAGCTACGAGGTGCTCCGGTCGCTCCGCGAGCGCGCGTTCCTGCTCGGCATCACTGCCACACCCGAGCGCCAGGACGGGCACGACGTGCTCGAGTGGTGCGACTTCAACGTCGCGTACGAGGTGCGGCTGCCCGAGGCCATCGAGCGCGGTTGGCTCTTGCCCTTCCACTACTTCGGCATCGCCGACGAGAGCGTGGACTTCCTCCGCATCCCGTGGCGGCGCCTCGACGAGGTCGAAGACGCGCTCTCCGTGGAGGCCCGCGCGGCCCATGTGCTCCAGAGTGCCATCGAGCGGGGCTTCGACGGCGTTAAACGCGCGACCATCGGGTTCTGTGCCGGCAAGAAGCACGCGCGCTTCATGGCCGAATCGTTCAACCGGCGCGGGCAGACCGCGGTCAGCGTGCTCGGGGACCAGCCCGTGCGCGAGCGCGAGGCCGTCTACCACCGGCTGGCCGACCCCGCGGACCCGCTGGAGTGGGTGTTCGTCTCCGACATCCTCAACGAGGGCGTCGACATCCCGGTCGTCAACTCGGTGATGTTCCTGCGCCCGACGGAGAGCGCGACCTTGTTCCTCCAACAGCTCGGCCGCGGGCTGCGCCTCTTCCCCGGTACGGAGGTCCTGACGGTGCTCGACTTCGTCGGTCATCACCGTTCCGCGTGGCTCACCATCAAGGCACTGCACGCGGTGTCGGGTGGCGGCCGGCGCACCGAGGTGGCCGACGGCGTGGTCATCACGCCCCCGCGGGCCTGCGAGGTCGTGCTCGAGCGCCGGACCCGCGAAATCCTGGCGAAGATCGCGCGCTACACGAGCAAGCGGGAGGCCTGCAACAAGGCCTACGAGGAGCTGCGCGACGAGCTCGGTCGCGCGCCTCTGCCCGTGGATCTCTGGGGTCGCGCCGACCTGCCGGAACTCAGCGTCTTCCGACAGACCTACAAGTCGTGGAGCGCATGTCAGCGGTCGCACGATGATACGCCGCCCTGGGCGCGCGCGCTGCCGAGCGAGCACCCGGTGTTCGAGTTCCTGCGGCGCGTCGAGGCCAACTGGCAGGCGCAGCGGGTGTCGCCCTACGCGCTCGTCTGGGGCCTGGCGGCGCGACCCGACGAGCCCGAGGCTGGATACGACGCGTTCTTCGAGCGCTGGCCTCAGTGGAAGCCCGAGCGCTCGGCGCTCGATGGCTCCAAGACCTGGCAGACGGTGCGGAACAAGCTCGGCGATTCGCTGCGGGCCGACCGCCTCAGGCCGGAGATCCGCGCCGCGCTCGGCGACCAGCTCCTCGCCGAGGTCCAGGGCCGCTTGCTCTACACCGTCAACGGGGACCACCAGCAGCGTCACGGCGGCGTGCTGCGGAGCCCCGCCGATCTCAACCGCTTCGCGCGCTACGAGCGGCCCGAGATCATCCGGCACTTCGGCGTCCAGTACGACCCGGCGAAGCACAACACCGGGATGCTCTGGTTCGGGAGCGACGGCGTCATCATCACCAAGCTGGACACGTCCAACGCCAAGGCCGAGCACCAGTACGACAACGAGTTCCTGGGCGATCGCGCGTTCGCCTGGACCAGCCAGAACAAGATGTCCACCGCCAACGCGGCGGGTCTGAAGGTGGTCCAACACGCCGCCCGAGGCCTCGCGCTCCATCTCTTCGTGCAACCGCGGTCACACGCCGCCGCCGTGTATCTCGGCCGGGCTCGCGTGCGCTCGGCCACCGGCGACGGGCCCATGCGAGTGGTATTCGACCTGGACCACGCCCTGCCACCGGACCTGCGAGCCGAGTTCAGCGGCGGTGGGCCCGTCGACGAACGAGGCTGAACCGGGGATCCGGGACCGAGGCCGGGGCCGTGACCGAGACCGGGGCCGAGTCCGAGACCGAGGCCGGGGCCGAGGCCGAGACCGGGGCCGAGCCCGAGACCGAGACCGAGTCCGAGTCCGAGTCCGAGACCGAGACCGGGGCCGAGGCCGAGACCGGCACCGAGCCCGAGACCGAGACCGAGACCGGGGCCGTGACCGAGACCGGGGCCGTGACCGAGACCGGCACCGAGACCGAGGCCGAGACCGAGACCGAGACCGAGACCGAGACCGAGACCGAGACCGAGACCGGGGCCGAACCCGAGCCCGAGCCCGGGGCCGAGACCGAGACCGAGTCCGAGTCCGTGGCCGAGTCCGTGGCCGTGACCAAGTCCGCCTCCGAGTCCGGGGCCGTGACCGGCTCTGGCGCCGCCGCGGCCACCGCGCTCGGCGGGGCCGGATGGGTCGCGGCGCGGCTGGGGGGTGCTATCCTGGTTGTGGAGGTCGCATGTCATCATCTCTGCCTGCCTCGATCCCGCCCGGGCGGCTCCGGCTGACCGTCCAGGACTACCTGGAGCTGCCCGATGACGGACGGCGCTATGAGCTCTTGGACGGTGAGATCGTCACGACCCCTGCCGCAGTTCCCCGACACCAGAGGATCGTTGGACGTCTCTACAGGGCGCTGGTGTCGCAGCTCGATGGGCGCGCAGGGGGCGAGACGCTGATCGCTCCCATCGACGTCGTCCTGGACACCGGGACCGTCGTGCAGCCGGACGTCTTGTGGATCGCCCGCGAACGGCTCTCCATCATCGGCGAGAAGTGCATCGAGGGGCCGCCCGACCTCGTGGTGGAGGTGCTCTCGCCTTCGACCCGGCGGCGCGACGTGCTGACGAAGTCGACCCTCTACGCCCGATTCGGCGTGCGCATGTACTGGATCGCCGACCCCGATCTGGATCGTCTGGAGCGGTACCGCCTGGAAGACGACACCTACGTGCATCTCGGCACGGAGCAGGCACCGAACGCCGTCGAGCCGGCGGAGCTTCCCGGGCTGCGGCTGGACCTCGCCCACGTCTTCGGCTGAGCGCGCAGCGCCTACGGCTTCGGGCGCAGCACCAGCTCGATCCCGCTCGTCCCCTTCTTCACGGTGCCGGCGGTGGCTTCGAGATCCTGGGGGGAGTGGGTCATCGCGTTGCCGTCCACGTCGAGGCGGGCGGACAGGGTGACCTCGTCGGGGAAGGGGCCGCCCAGCATGACGTTGCCCTGGCCCAGGGCGAACGAGAGCGGGAGGCTGGCGGCGGAGTAGCGGCGGGTGGCCGCTGGCGGGCCGCGCTGGACGCCGGGGTTTCGGGCGATGACGAAGAGGGTGGCTCCGGCAGGGGCCGAGACGCCGTCGGCCAGGCGCACCGTGCCGGCGATGGCGACGTCTCCGCCTGCGTCGTCTGCCGGGGCGGCGCTGGCGGCGCCCATGGGCGGGTGGCCGGGGGGCATCGCGCCGCCGGGCATCGCGCCGCCGGCCGCTGCGCCGGCCATGGGCGGATGTCCGGGTGGCATCGCGCCGGCCATCGCCTCACCCGGGGCCGCTCCCGGCACCTGGGGGTGCCCGGGGGGCATCTCGCCGCCGTCGGCCCCTGCCTCGGTGGGAAGCGGCCGCTCGCGCACCTCCTTCAGCATCGTGTCCAGCGTCTCGTCGGGCCCCACCACCTCGCGGGCCCGCTCGAGGAAGGCGATGGACGCCTCGCGGTCACCGGCCCTGAAGGCCAGCATGCCGCGGTAGGCCAGGGCCTTGGCGTGCTTCGGGTGGGCCTGGAGCACCTGGTCGGCCAGCTCGATGGCGCGGTCGAGCTGGCCCATGACCAGGCGGATGCTGGACTGCACCATCAACGCGTCGGGCTGGCCCGGCTCGATCTTCAGGATCTCGTCGGAGAGCTTGTAGGCCTCCATCCACTGCTCGGCCTCGGCCAGGGCGAAGGCCAGCTCGACCTTGGCGTCGAGATCCTGCGGGTTCGCCTCGGCCGCGGCGCGGGCGGCCGCGAGGCGCTCGGTCTCCTGGCCGGCCGGCGCCGGGTGGTCTGCGGGCATGCCGCCGCCGCCGCCGGCGCCGCCGCGAGCCATGGCGCCGCTCATCGGTCGCGGGTCGTTGCCGGTGATGCCCATCCCCTCCTGGCGCGGCCGGGTCTGGTTCTGCAGCACGAAGAAGAGCAGGGCGATGAAGCCGACCACCAGCCCGCCCTGGAGCGCGCCGCGGAGCTGCGGGGACATGCCGCCCGTCTGCACGGGCGGAGGCGCCACCGGCGCGGCGCCCTCGTCGGACTCCAGCCGGGCGAGCTCGCGCAGCACCGTCGCCGCCTCACGCTCCAGGCGCGCCCGCTCGGCGTCGGCCACGGCCTCTCCAGCGCTGCCCGTGTCCTCCAGGTCCCGGAGCTGCTCGACCAGCACCTCACGCCGTCGCCGCAGGTCCTCGAGGCGCGCCTCCCGGCCCACGTCGGCGGTCGCGCGGGTCTTGCCGCCCTTCCGCGAGAGCGCGACGAGCCCTCCACCCAACGCCAGCCCGCCGCCCAGCACCACCAGGGCCGAGGTCCAGTCGATGTCACCCACGCCAATCACCCGTCCTGTCGTTGGTCCTCTTCGGCGACCTCGCGGCGCACCGCTTCGAGCCAAGGGTCCAGATCGCTCCCCTCGGCGGGCCCGGCCTCACGCGCCCTGCTGCGGGCGGCGGCCGCCTCGCTGGGGACCGCGGTGGCCACCGCCGAGGGGCGGCGCCGGCCCAGGAACACCACCACGACGATGATGCCCAGCAGCAGCGCCGCCAAGGGGATCACCCACACCAGCAGGTTGAAGCCCTCCGCCCGCGGCAGCAGGCGGATGAACTCGCCGTAGCGCGCCTCGAAGTAGACGAAGACCTGGTCCTCCACGTAGCCGGCGGCGACCATGGCCCGCACCAGCGACTTCATGTCGCGCGCGGTCTCCGAGGGCGAGTCGGCGATGGAGTGGCCCTGGCACACCGGACAGCGGATGCGCGAGGCCAGGGCGTGGGTCTCCTCCTCGAGCCGGTCGGGGCCCACCGGCGGGCCCAGCGGCGCGCCCACGGTCTGCGCCACGTCGGGCCCCAGGACCAGCGCCTGCTCGGGCGCGACGTCCTCGCCGCGCTTGGACTGCGCCCACGCCGCGCCGCCCGCCAGCGAGAGCGCCAGGGCGAGCCCGAGCCTCACCGCGCGGCTCACTGGAGCCTCCCGGCCAGCTCGAAGAGCTCGTCGGGGCGCACCGGACCGACCACCTTGTCGCGGATGACGCCCTGGCTGTCGATGAAGTAGGTCTCGGGCACGCCGTAGACCCCGTAGGCGATGGCGGTCTTGGTCCCGGCGTCGATGAGGGTCGGGTAGCCGCGTCCGCCGTAGGCGTCGAGCCAGGCGTTCACCATCTCGTTCTTGTCCTGGTAGACGATGCCCACGAACTGGATCTTGTCGCCCAGCTTCTTGGCGGCGCTCACCATGAAGGGGTGCTCCTGGCGACACGGCATGCACCAGGTGGCCCAGAAGTTCAGGATGACCGGCTTGCCGCGCAGGCTCTCCAGGGAGACGAGCTGGCCATCGGAGAGCCGGTGCAGCTCGAAGGGCGGCGCCGGCTTGCCGACCAGCGGCGCGTCCATGCGGTGCGGGTCCATCGACAGACCCATGTAGAGCAGGGCCAGCAGCGGCAGGGTCACGACCAGGCCGATGATCAGCGCCTTGTAGGAGAAGCCGCGCCCGGCCCTCCCGCCCTCGGGCGCCGCGCTCACGCCACCGCCCCGCTGGCCTCGGAGCGGCGGGTGGGCCACACCGCGATGAGGCAGCCGAACACCATCACGCCCATGGCGATCCACAGCCAGGCGACGGCCGGGTTGATGAAGACGCGCAGGCCGATGGACTGGCCGCGCGGGTCGATGCTCATCACCGAGAGGTAGAGGTCCTCGACCGGGCTGGTGCGCACCGCGGGGGAGCCGATGGCGTTCATCTCGGTCGCGTAGTTGTTGAGCGCCGGCTCCATCGTGCCCAGGTCGCGGCCGCCCTTGCTGACGGCGATGGTGGCGATGGTGCGCTCGCGGTGCGGCTCGGTGACCGAGCGCGCGTCGACGAACTGCAGCGTGTAGTCCGAGACGGTCAGGGTGGCGCCCTTGTCGATGACGCCCTCGCCGATGATCTGGTAGCTCTGCGAGAGGGCGATGGCCACGACCGCGATGGCGACGCCGATGTGGACGACCTGGCCGCCGAAGCGCCGGCGGCCGCGGCGCAGCGCCGAGGCGAAGGCGCGGCCGAGGGACTCGCCCTTGGCGGTCATGCGGGCGCGCACCGGATCCCAGACGTCGCGCAGGGTCACCGACACGGCGAACCCGGCCACCAGGAGGGTGAGCGCCGGCAGCACGTCGCGGACGCCCAGCGCCACGCCCAGGGCGGCCAGGACCAGCCCGCCCAGCAGCGGCGGCCCCATGCGGCGCGCCACCTCGGCGCCGGTGGCGCGCCCCCAGGGCATGGCGGGGCCCACACCCATCAGGAACACGATGGCCAGTCCCAGCGGCACGGCGAACTGGTCGAAGAAGGGCTCGCCCACGCTGACCTTCACGCCGCGGGCGGCCTCGGCGATGAGGGGGAAGGTGGTGCCGACCAGCACGGTGAAGGTGAAGGCGGCGAAGAGCAGGTTGTTGACGATGAAGGCGGCCTCGCGGCTGGCCGGCGACTCGATGGGCCGGCCTGGGGCCAGGCGATGGACGTTGGCGGCCACCAGCACCACCGACGCGATGAGCACCATGGCCAGGAAGACCAGGAAGGTGGGGCCGATGGGGCTCTGGGTGAAGCTGTGCACCGAGTTGAACACGCCGGAGCGGGTCATGAAGGTGCCCAGGATGGTGAGCTGGAAGGTCACCAGCAGCAGCACCAGCGTCCAGCCGGCGAGCAGGCCGCGGCGCTCCTGCAGCATGGCGGCGTGGAGGAAGGCCGTGGCGGTGAGCCAGGGCAGCAGCGAGGCGTTCTCGACCGGATCCCAGGCCCAGTAGCCGCCCCAGCCCAGGACCTCGTAGGCCCACCAGCCGCCCAGGATGATGCCGCAGGTCAAGAAGCCCCACGGGATCAGCATCCAGCGGCGGAGCGGGCGCGTCCAGCCGGCGCCGCTGCGCCCCTTGAGCAGGGCGGCGACCCCCATGGCGAAGGGGATGGTCATGCCCACGTAGCCCATGTAGAGCATGGGCGGGTGGATGATCATCAGCGCGTGGTTCTGCAGCAGCGCGTTGGGGCCGGGGCCGTCGGTGGGGATGGGCGCGGGCGTGTCGCCGAAGGGGTTGGCCGGACCGGCGATGAGGAAGGTGAAGAAGGTCCCGACCGCCATGATGGTGGCCAGGGTGTAGGGCTGCATGTCCTCGTGGCGGCCGCGGGTCGCGAGGACGAAGCCAGTGGTGTAGACCGCCAGGATGAAGCCCCAGAAGAGGATCGAGCCGTCCAGCGACGACCACAGGCTGACGATGGTGATGTGCAGCGGCGTCGCCAGCGAGCCGACGTGGGCGACGTACTCGACGGAGAAGTCGTGGGTGATGAGCGCGTACTCCATCACCCCGGTGGCGCCGACCAGGCACGCGGCGAAGGCCAGGGCCAGGCCGCGGGTGATGCGCAGGCCGCGCGCCGAGCCCGAGCGGCCAGCGCTGAAGCCGACGAGCGCGCCGGCCGAGGCGAGGGCGAGGGCGGCGAGGATGAGCAGGCGTCCGAGCTCGGCCATCAGGGCGACTCGCTGGGGGCGAGCGTGCGGCTCATGGCCTCCATGTCGGGCTTCTCACCCTCCTTGGGCGGCTGGTACTCGTTGCCGTGCTTGACCATGAGGCGGTCGCTCTCGAACACGCCGGCCTCGGTCAGCTTGCCCTCCACCACGACGCCGATGCCCTCGCGGAACATGGCCGGCGGGACGGCGGTGGCGTGCACCTGGACGTCGTGGCCGTTGTCGGTCACCACGAAGTGCAGGTCCGTGCGCGAGGTGTCCCAGCGCACCGAGCCCTCCTTGACCTGGCCTCCGAGGCGCACGCTGGCGCCCACGCCCTTGGGGCCGGCCTCGACCAGCTCGGTGGGCGACCAGTAGTAGACGAGGTTCTCGCCCAGGTTGCCGAAGGCCAGCCAGGCCAGCCCGCCGGCGGCGATGAGCACGGCGATGACGATGAAGAGGCGGGGCTGCATCTAGCGTTGCTCCTCGCGGGTCTGGCGCAGGCGCCACTCGAGCCGCACGCTGTAGAGCACGAAGAGGCTCAGACTTATGCCCCAGGCGGCGGCAACGTAGCCCCAACCACCCTGGATCACTCCGTCCATTCGATCTCCTCGCCGATCAGGCGTCGCCGGCGACCAAGGTCGACGGCTCCGGCGGTGGTGTGTCCATGCCTGCGCGAGCGCGCTGGTGGGCCGAGAGCCGTGCGCGGCGGAGTATCAGCCACAGGCTGAGCAAGAGCAACGCAAAGGCGTTGATGCGAAGCGGCAGCACCATGGTCGACGCCACGGTCTGGGGCGACGAGAAGTTCTGGTGCAGCGTGCGCCACCACTTGATCGAGAAGTAGACGATGGGCACGTCGGCCCAGGCGATGATGGTGGCGACGGCGGTCCAGCTCGCGCGGCGCCCGGCGTCGTCGACCGCCGAGCGCAGGCCCAGCACGCCGACGAAGGAGACCAGCATGACGGCCGAGGTGGTGAGGCGCGGATCCCAGGTCCAGTAGACGCCCCAGGTCGGGCGGGCCCAGATGGAGCCCTGGATGAGCAGCATGGCGCTCAGCACGATGCCCACCTCGATGGCCCCGACCAGGAGGTCGTCGTAGCGCGGCTTGCGCGTGGTCAGCGAGGCCACCGCGAAGGCGAAGGCGAAGGTGAGCACCAGGAGCGCGTTCCAGGCGGTGGGCACGTGGATGTAGAGGATCCGGCCCACCTCACCCATGTAGCGCTCGGCCGGCGCGTAGACCAGGCCGAGGATCGAGCCGGTCACGAGCAGGCCCAGGCCGAGGATGCCCAGGCCGTGGGCGCGGACGAAGCGGGGCAGCATGGGCTATTCCTCCAAGACGCGGCCGAAGAGGACCGGGCAGAGCGACCAATACACCACGTCGAAGATGGCCAGAAGTCCGAGCCACGAGGGGAGCTGGTTCATGGCGTCGCGGCCGAGGCACAGGGTGGTCGCCTTGACGGCGGCGACGAGCACCGGGACCACCAGCGGGAAGAGCAGCAGCGGCAGCATGACGTCCTTGCCGCGGGCCTGGGCGGTCATGGCTGCGTAGACGGTGCCGGGGCCGGCCAGGCCGGCGGCGCCGAGCGCGACGGTGCCGACCAGGGCGGGCCAGGAGCCCTCGACGTGGGCGCGGAAGAGCCCCAGGCAGAGCGGGAAGATGAGCAGGCCCAGGGCCAGGAGCAGCAGGGCGTTGGCGATGGCCTTGCCGAAGAAGAGCGCGCGGGGGTCCACCGGCAGGAGCCGGAGCTGCTCGAGGCCGCCGTCCTCGGTCTCGACGCGGAAGGACTCGGCGAGGGCGAGCACCGAGGCGAAGAGCAGCGCCAGCCACAGCCACGCGCCCACCATGGGGCCCGGGTCGGCGACGTCGGCGCCGCTGGCGAAGGAGAAGAGCAGCAGGGTGGTGACCGCGAACGCGAAGACGGAGAGCGCGCGGCCGCGGCTGCGCCAGTCGAGCAGGAGATCCTTGCGGAGGACGCCGGCGGTCTGGGAGAGCACGCTCATAGGGCGAGGGCCGCGGTCAGGGCCGGCGGGAGCTCGCGGGCGGGGCCGACCCAGACGGGGCGTCCGCTGGCGAGGACCAGGCCGGTGTCGAGCAGGGCGGCGGCGCGCTCGACGAGGTGGGTGGCGACGATGAGCGCGCGGCCCTGGGCGGCGCAGTCGCGGAGGAAGCGGTCGATGAGATCGAAGCCGCTGGGATCGAGCTGGCCGTAGGGCTCGTCGAGCAGCACCACGGCCGGGTCCTGGAGCAGGACGCGGGCCAGGGCGCAGCGCTTCTTCATCCCGGCGGAGAACTCGCGCACCGGGTCGCGGGCGCGGCCGGCGAGTCCGACGCGGTCCAGCAGCTCGAGGGCGCGGCGCTCGTGGTCCTCGAGGCCCATGAGGCGGGCGGCGACGGTGAGGTTCTCGAGCGCGGTGAGCTCCGGGTAGAGGCCCGTGCGGTGGCCGAGCATGGCGACCTGGCGGCGGGCGCCGAGCGGGTCCTTGCCCGAGTCGATGCCGCCCAGGTGTACCGAGCCGGCGGTGGGGCGCAGCGTCGTGGCGAGCAGGCGCAACAGGGTGGTCTTGCCGGCGCCGTTGTGGCCGGCGATGAGCAGCGAGCGGCCGGCGTGCAGCCGCAGGTTGACGCCGGAGAGCCCCCACCGCGAGCCGAAGCCGCGCGACAGGCCCACGGCTTCGATCGCTGGGGCTGCCTCGCTACGAGGGTGTCCCGCCCTGCTCCCGTCGCCCGGCTGGCTCATGAGTTCTCAGGCACGTCCGCGCCTCGGTTTCATGCTGGGAGCATGCGCCCTCGGCGCGCAAGCACCTGAAAACACGTCGCTGGCGCCGGCCTCGGTCCGCATGTGGGAACGTCCTCTCACGGGGGCGGTTCATAGCACGGGAGGCGGTGACCACAAGCAGGACCGGTGTGGGAGAGGCGTTTCTCCTGCCCGCGCGGTGCGGAGCGCTGCCTGTGGGGCCCTGGAGGCCTGTGGCAAAGGGCACAGCGCGGCGCGCGCGTGATCAGCTCGCGCGTCGCGGCCCACCAACGCCGGGGCGGCGGTGAAAACGATGACGGGGTGACGCTCGCGGGCATAATGGCGCGGCGGTGCGGCGGGACGTGGTCGGGCGCGCGCGGGCGAGGGGGCGATGCCGTGAGGCGGTGGGTCGAGAGTCAGGCGGGGCAGGGCGCGGCGGCCGGACGCGCCGGGGGCGCCAGGTGAGGCGCGTCGACATCGTCGTCCCCGCCTTCAACGAGGAGGCCTGCCTGGAGGCCTTCCACGCCGCGCTGGCGCCGGTGCTGGACCGGCTGCCCTATCGCTTCCGCGTGCTCTTCGTCGACGACGGCAGCCGCGACGGCACCCGCGAGGTGTGCCGCGCGCTGGCGGCCCGTGACCCGCGCGTCGGCTGGCTGTCGTTCTCGCGGAACTTCGGCCACCAGGCCGCGCTGACCGCCGGCCTCGACGCCTCCGACGCCGACGCCGTCATCACCATGGACGCTGACCTCCAGCACCCGCCCTCGGCCCTGCCCGACTTCCTCGCCGCCTGGGAGGGCGGCGCCGAGCTGGTCAGCGGCGTCCGCGCCGACACGCACCGCCTGGGCCTGCTCAAGCGCCTGTCCTCGCGCGCCTTCTACCGGCTGCTCAACACCCTCTCCAAGGTGCCGGTGCTGGCCGACTCGCCCGACTTCCGCCTGCTGGACCGCCGCGTCGTCGACGCCGTCCGCCGCCTGCGCGAGCAAGGCCGCTTCCTGCGCGGCATCTACGGCTGGGTCGGCTTCCGCCAGGCCAGCGTCGCCTACTCCCAGGCCGATCGCACCGCCGGGGAGTCCAAGTACGGGCTCTTCCGCATGCTGGCCTTCGCGCTGTCGGCGCTGCTGTCCTTCTCGCGCACGCCGCTGCGCTTCGCCACCTGGGCCGGCCTGGTGGTCAGCGCGCTCGCCTTCATCTACGGGCTCTATGCCATCGCCCAGGCGGTGGTCTTCCAGGTGGCGCTCCCCGGCTGGACCTCGCTGGCCGTCCTCGTCAGCTTCCTCTCCGGCATCCAGCTCCTCACCCTGGGCGTCGTCGGCGAGTACCTCGGCCAGGTCCTCGACGAGGTGAAGGCCCGCCCGCTCTACCTGGTCGCCGACCAGCACCTGCCGCCGCTCGCCCCCGAGCACCCCGACCCCGGACCGGAGTCCGCCTGACCATGGCCATCCCCACCGACGACGAGCGCGACCTCTTCTACGACCGCATGGTCGCCGAGCGCGACTGGGACGACGTGACCAACCCCTGGGAGACCGAGCGCCGCCTGCGCCTGCTCTTCGGCGAGGTGTTCCAGGGGGTCCCGCTCGAGGGCCGGACCTTCCTCGACGCGGGCAGTGGCGGCGGCCACTTCTCCGAGCAGGCCCACCGCCGCGGCGCCCTGGTCACCTCGATGGACGTGGGCGAGACCGTCCTCGAGCAGGTGCGCAAGCGCTGCGACACCACCCGCGTCGTCGGCTCCATCCTGGAGATGCCCTTCGCCGACGGCAGCTTCGACGTGGTCTTCTCCACCGAGGTCATCGAGCACACCCCCGATCCCCGCAAGGCCCTGCGCGAGATCGCCCGCGTCGCCCGCCCGGGCGGCCTGGTCGTCGTGACCTCGCCCGGCCGCCTCTGGCAGCCGGTGGTGCGCGGCGCCACGGTCCTCAAGCTCCGCCCCTACTGCGGCCGCGAGAACTTCCTCTGGGCCGCCACCGCGCGCCGCACCCTCGAGGACGCCGGCGTGGTCGTCGACCTCTACCGAGGCTTCAACCTGGTGCCGCTCTTCTACCGCCCGGTCGAGCCGCTGCTGCGCCTGGGCGACCGCCTGGGCAGCCTGTGGCCCCAGCTCTTCGTGAACTGGGTGATCCGCGGCCACAAGGCCGCCCGATGACCGTCGCCGAGCCCCGCCGCCCCTGGCCCTGGCTCCTCGCCCCGCTCCTCGCCCTGGTCGCCCTCGCCGCCATCGACTCCAGCCCGCCGGTGGCCGACGACTGGTACAGCATCGACTTCATCGGCGGCTGGGTGCGCGACGGCTCGCTGTTCTCCCGTGCCTTCCAGCCCTACGAGTCCCACTGGTCGCCGATCTTCGTGCTGGGCTCCGGCCTGGCGCTCTGGTTGGACCCGGCGGGCTGGGGCGTGTGGCCGCTGCGCGCGCTCAACGCCATGGCCCTGGCCCTGAGCCTCCTGGCGCTCTTCCGGCTCCTACGCTGGCTCGGCGCCTCCTGGCTGGCGACGGCGCTGGCCGGCCTGCTCCTGACCTTCCACCAGGCGGTGATCGGCGTTCAGTACCAGTGGGACTCCATCGGGCCCATGTGGGGCGACGCGCTGTGTCGCTGGGCGGCGGTGCTGGCGCTGGCGCCGCTCCTGGGGCGCGGGCGCCCGGGTCCGCTGCGCTCGCTGGCGGTGGCGCTGCTCACCTTCGTCGCCCTCGCCTCCAAGGAGACGGCCCTGGCCACCCTGGCCGGCACCGGCGTCCTGGTGCTGGGCACCACGCTGCTCCGCCCCGGCGTCGAGCGCCCGCTGCGCCGCGCCGCGCTGACCCTGGCGCCCATGGTCCTGGCGGTCCTGGCCTTCGCCGCCATCCGCCAGACCGCCGGCGGCGCCACCGACCTCCCCAACACGCCCTACGGCCTCGCCTCGCCGCTGGTGTGGCCCAAGAGCCTGGCCATGCTGGGCGGCGCCCTGCTCTCACCGGTCTCCACGCTCACCCTCTGGGACGCCGCCCACGAGCACGCCGTGCTGCCGCTGGCGCTGGGCGCGCTGCTCACCCTGGCGATGGCGCTCTTCCTCCTGCCCACAGCTCGCTGGCGCACCGGGGCCTCGCCGCCCCTCGGCCTCGCGCCCATCGCCCTGCTCCTGGCCATCCCGGCGGCGTTCCTGCCCATGGTGCTGATGCGCCACGTCAGCGAGAACTACCTGACGCCATCGAGCTTCTTCCTCGCCCTGGCCTTCGCCTGCGCGCTGGACCGACGGCTCGCCCCGGCCCTCGGCGCCCGCCGCGCCATGGTGCTGCTGGTCGCCACCGGCCTGCTGGCCTCCCACGTCATCGGCTGGAGCGGCAAGCTGGTCGTCCTCCGCAAGACCGGCCAGGAATCCATCGCCCAGGCCCGCCTCTACCTGCCCGCCCTCCGCGCCCTGCCCGACGACGCCCTGGTCGAGCTGCGCCGGCCCCCAGAGCCCGGCGAACGCCCCCCCTACTCGGTCTACCGCTCGGTCAACCCGAGGGGCGTCCTCTTCAACCTCCTCCACGCCGAGTCCCGCACCATCGACGTCATCGCCCCCCACCAGACCCCGACCCACCGCGCCACCCTCGCGGGCACCGAGGTCACCCTGGAACCCCTACCGCCCCCCTGAACCCCCCCGAGCAGGACGCCCTCCAGCCCCCGAGTCGCCGCCGCCCCGCCCCCCAGCCCCGCCTCGCCGCCGCCTCGCCCCTCCGGCTCCGACCCGCGCCAGTCCGCCCCCGGGTCGGTGGCCGAGGCGGCGAGCGAGGGCGCCGCTGAGGGCGGCGCGACCGAGGGCAGGCCGAGTCGGGCTCCAGCCCGTCGCAGGCCTGACCCGAGGAAGCGCTGCCCTCAGCGGCGTCCGTAGCCGCCGCCCCGGCCGCCGACATCAATCCCCCAGGGCGCCTGGATCCAAGCAGCGGATTTCGCATTCTTGCGCCGGCTCGGTCGGCGTCATGCCGTGCCAGCGCATCGCCGCGATGCCCGGCGCCTGCGAGGCGAAGGGGTCCTCGCTCTGGCAGGCCACGAAGAGCTCGGGGCGGGTGTCCAGCTCCAGATCCAGGCCGCGCGCGGGGCCCCGCTCGACCACCATGAGGCGGGCGCGACGCTCGGTGCGGTTCCACGGGTCGAAGTGCTCGATGGCGCCCTGCTCGGCCTGGGCATCCTCGAGGCCGGCGTAGAGGCTGGCGCTGAGCGAGCGGATGCGGAAGGGGCCATCGCCTCGGATGGGCCCGCGGGTCTGGAAGTCCAGGCGCAGCACGTCCGACCGGCCGTCGGTGCGGGGGCGGATGCGCGCGCGGCAGCCGTCGGCCCAAAGCGTCATGCTGCGCCACACCCAGGCGTCCTCGCCGCTGGCGGCGAGCGAGGCGGGCTGGGCCGCAGGCACTCCCCAGAACAGGGCGGCGCTGGCCGCGACGACCAGGGCCGCGATCCGCGCCAGGGGCAGGCGGGGGCGGGGCGCCATCACAGCTTCGTCTTCGGGGCCGGGCCCTGCAGGGTCGCCATGGCCGCCTGGGAGTCGCCGACCTTCTCGTAGAGCCGGGCCAGCCGGGCGCGGATCGCCTTGTTCGACGGGGCGAAGAGCAGCGCGCGCTGGAGCTCGCGGATCGCCTGCCGGTCGTCGCCCTCGAGCTCGGCCAGGTGGCTCTTGAGGCGCTGGAAGCTGGCGCGGTTGAAGGCCGCCCCGTCGAGCTGCGGCTCGACGCGCGCCAGAAGCCTCTCCAGCCCCTCGGCGTCGCCGCGGCGCACCAGGATCTCGCCCTGCTCGAGGCGCGGCCGCACCGCGTCGTGGGGAATCAGCAGGGCGGACTCCTCGAACATGTGCCATGCCTCGTCCAGCCGATCGGTGCGCACCAGCAGGAAGCCCTGCAGCAGGTAGCCGTCGCGCTTGAAGCGGGTCGCCAGCTCGGGATCCTCGGCCTCGGCGCCCTTGGCGAGCAGCTCGACCGAGAGGTCGTCGAGGGCGCGGGTGTCCTCCGGCTGGTAGTTGAGCAGGAGCGAGGCGAGCTGGGCGCGCAGCTCGGCCGCCTCGGGGTAGCGTCGGCGCGCCCACTGGGCCAGGGCGATGGCCGTGTCGGCGTGGCCGTCCTGGGTGAGCTGGGCGCAGACGCTGATGACGTTGTCCTCGTGCAGCAGCAGGAAGCCCTCGAGCAGGTCCTTGCGCTCGCGGTGGCCGAGCACGACGCGGGTCGCCTCGCGGCGCTGCGCCGGGCCCAGGGTGGCCAGGTGGTCGAGGAAGGGCAGGGCGTCGGCGTCGCGGCCGAGCAGGATGGCCACCTCGGCGCGCCGCCGCAGCGCGCTGGGTTCGTTCGGGGCCAGGGCCACGGCCCGGTCGGCCAGGCGCAGGGAGGTCTCGCCGTCGTCGCTGGCGTGGGCCAGGGCGGCGCCGAGGCTCCAGAGGAGGAAGTCGTCGGGGTGCTCGATCAGCATGCCCTCCAGGTCGACGCGGCCCGGCTTGGCGTCCTCCAGCGCGGCGCGGGCGGAGGCCTCCAGGGCCTGCGGCGACTGGCGCGCGGCGTGATACGAGGTCAGGGCCAGGGCCGCGGCGGCGGTGGCCAGGGCCGTGAGCGGCAGGCGCACCCGGGCGCCCAGGATGCGGCGGCGGCTGCGCTCGCCGCGCGAGGTCGCGGGGGCGCTCACCCAGCCGAAGAGGGCGGCGGCGGGCAGCGCCACCCCCGGGAGCAGCAGCGAGAAGTCGACCTGGTTCTGGACGAAGACGGCGACCAGGCCGGCGCCGGCGGCGATGTGGTGCAGGTGCGTCTTGCGCCCTCGCAGCGCCTGGACCAGCCCGGCCGAGAGCGCCGCGCCCACCAGCACCGTCACCGGAAATCCCCAGTCGGCGGCGGCCTCGATGACCGCGTTGTGGGCGTGGCTGACGAAGCCGTCGCGCCAGGCGGGTGTCACCGCGGGGGAGGCCACCTCGAAGGCGCCGTGGCCCACGCCGGCGATCGGGTGCCCCAGCGCCACGTCGAGCCCGATGGACCACTGCCGGTAGAAGCCGCCCAGCACGTCGCGCAGCGTGTCGCCGTCGCCGAGGAAGGCCAGCTCGTGCAGCCACTCGCGCGGCGTGGCGACGGCCAGGATGACCACGGCGAGGCAGGCGCCGCCGACCAGGACGCGCACGACGCGGGCGCGCTCCGACGGCTCGGTGAAGCGGCGGGCGGCGATGGCGCCGATGATCCCCAGCGTGACCGGCGTCAGCAGCAGCGCGGCGCGGGAGCCGGTGGCCGCGACCGCCAGCGCCAGGACCATGGAGGCGGCCAGCCACAGGCCGGCCCGGCGCTCGGAGCGGGCCTCGAGCCACACGCCGAAGGCGCAGGTGGAGCCCAGCAGGAAGAGGCCGGCGGCGTGGTTCGGGTTCACGAAGGGGGTGAGGAAGTGCTCGCGGGAGAGGTCCACCGAGGCCTGGTAGACGCCGTAGATGGCCGACGCGCCGAGCAGGGTCTGCACCAGCGAGACGACGGCGACGGCCAGCGCGGCGCCGATGACCGCCAGCGGGATGAGCTCGCGGCGCTCGCTCTGGCGGCGCTGGTTGGCCGCGGTGAGGTAGCCCGCCCACACGGCGAGCAGCGAGACGAAGGCGGCCGCGGTGCGCGGGCCGTCGAGGCTCAGCGGGTGCCAGGACGGGGGGTCGACGCCCAGCGCGGCGGCGGCGGCGATGCGCGCGCGGGCCGCGTCGGGCGAGATGAGGCCCACCAGGAAGGCGGGCAGCGGCACCCACTGCAGGAAGGTCCAGATGAGCAGGGCGCTGAGCGCCAGTCCGCCCAGGCCCAGGTGCAGGCTGCGGGGGCGGCGGTGCTGGCCGAGCACGGTCAGCAGCAGGCCGGTGAGGCACAGCACGGCCAGCGCGACGCGGGTGGGGAGGTGGACGCCGCCGATGGCCAGCGGCGCCAGCGCCAGGGCCGCGCACACCAGCGCGGCGCCGTGGGCCGGATCGAGGCGCGCGAGCCAGGGGTGGCGCGCCTCGCCCTCCGCGCCGCTCGATCTCACGAGCTGCCCTCTCCCTCCGGCTTGCCCCCGTAGGGTTGCGCGTAGCCGTAGCCGTAGCCGTAGCCGTAGCCGGCGCCGTAGCCGTAGCGCGTGCCGTAGTAGCGCATGCGCGGGGTCTCACGGTGGTTGAGCACCGTGCCCAGCACGTAGATGTCGACGCCGCGGAGCTGGCGCACCGCGTGGCGCAGCGCGTGGCGGGTGGTCCGCGCCGCCCGCACCACCACCAGGCACCCGTCCACCTGGCTGCCCAGCACCAGCGCGTCGGCCACGGCGTTGACCGGGGGCGAGTCGAAGATCACCAGGTCGAACTCGGCCTCCATCTCGGCCTTCACCTCGGCGAAGCGCTTGGTGTGCAAGAGCTCCGCCGGGTTCGGCGGGATGGGCCCGCACACCAGCACCTCGAAGCCGGGGATGGCCGTGGTCTGCGTGTGGCGGGTCACCGGGTCGTTGCCGGCCAGGCACGCGGTGAGCCCGCGGGTGCTGTCCAGTCCCAGGGACAGCGCGAAGCGGGGGCGCCGCATGTCGGCCTCGACCAGCAGCACGCGGCTGCCGCTCATCGCCATCGAGATCGCCGTCGAGATGGCGATGGTGCTCTTGCCCTCCGAGGGGTCCGCCGACGTGATCAGCAGGCTCTTGATGGGGGTGGCGGTGGACATGAAGAGCAGGTTCGTGCGCAGCGCGCGGAAGGCCTCGGCCACCTGCGAGCGCGGGTTGTCGTGGATGAAGAAGTCCCGCGAGCTCTCCGACCCGTCGGGCGCCGCGCCCGGCTTGCGCGGGGGCGCCTCGTCGTCGCCGATGACCGGCAGCACGCCGAGCACCTTGTGCCCCAGGCGCTCGGAGAGGTCGTGCCAGTCCTTGATGGTGGAGTCGGCGAACTCGAGCGCGAAGGCCAGCGCGAAGGCCAGCGCCATCGCCAGCAGGAGCGCGACGGCCATCGCCATGGCCTTGCGCGGCCGCACCTGGATGGCGCTGGTGGCGCGGTCCAGCACGCGGATGTTGTTGGTCTCGACCTGGGCCGACATCATCGTCTCGATGTGCCGGTTCTTCACCGACTCGGCCTGGGTCGCGAAGCGGCCCTGCACCTCGACCAGCCGCGCGTAGTCGCGCTCGATGTCGGCGATCTTCCGCTCCTCCTCGCGCGCCTTCTCGACCTCGGCCTGCAGCCCGCCCTCGACGTCGGTGACGCGCCGCAGCTCGCGCTGCACGCTCTTGGCGACGTTGTGGATCTCGGCCCGCACCGAGCGCCGCAGCGCGGCGATGTGCGCCTTCTCGCCGATGACCTCGGGGTGCTGCTCCAGGTAGCGCCCCTCGAGCCCGGCCAGCTTCGCCTCGTGCTCGGCGATCTGCTGCTTCAGCTCGCGGATGACCGCGTCCTCGAGCAGCGGCGCCGCGTCCACCAGGTTCACGTCCTTGGTGCCGCGGAACTTCTCCAGCGAGCGCGACTGCGCCTCGAGCCGGATGCGCTCCACCCGCGCCGCCGTGAGCTGCTGCTCCAGCGTCGCCAGCCGCTCGTCGATCGCCTTCTTCGTCGTCGGGATGGTCCCGACGTTGTGCTCCAGCTCGAAGGTGCGCACGGCGTCCTCGGCGCCCTGCCGCCGCGCCTCCCAGTCGTCCACCAGCGAGCCCAGCTCCTTGGTCGCGTCGGCCACGATGCCGCGCTTCTGCTCCAGGTTCTGGTCCTTGTAGGCCTCGGCCACCGCGTTCACGACCTCGATGGCGAACTTGGGGTCGGGGTCCTCGAAGTGGATGGCCACCATCATCGAGTTCTTGACCGGCGCCACCTCGATGCGCTCCGAGAGCACCTCGGCCAGGTTCGCCTCGGCCAGCGCCTGGCGCTTCTCCTCGCCGCTCATGTCGTTGGACGCCGCGTCCAGGCCCAGCAGATGCTCGCTCTGCCAGAGCTGCAGCTTGTCCAGCACCTTCTCCGCCACGTCGCGCCCGCGGATGATCTGGTACTGGCTCTCGAAGTAGAGGTGGTCGGTGCCGTAGAAGCGCGGCGTGCCCAGCTCGACGACCTCGTTGACGTTCGACAGGATCTTCGGCGCCCGCAGGTCGATCATCACCTTCGAGGTGGCGCGGTAGATCGGCACCTGGCGCTCCACCCAGAACCAGCCGGCCGCCACCCCCACGGCCGTCACGCCGAGGATCAGCAGCTTGTGGCGCAGGATGATCTGCAGGATGGAGCCGAGCTGCCCCAGCACCGTCGGGCCCTCGGCCGCAGGCTCGTCGAGCGCCGCCCACGCGTCGGCACCTCCGCGGGCCTCCGCAGCCGCCCGGACCTCCTTCTGACTACCCATCCGCACCCCTGGCGATCGAAGCCCCCCGCGCGGGGCAGCGTGCCGACCTGACGGTACGTCGACGCGGCTTCAGCTTGGCTTGGTTGCCACGACGGGCCAAGAAAGATCATGGTTTCGTCGCATTCTTCCCGAGCCCCGCCCGGGTGCGGTATTCCGGGGAGCGGAGCGGCGAGCCACAGGACGGGGTGAGCGTGACGCGTGCGACCAGCGCCCGAGCGGAGGGCCGGATTCGAGGGCGGAAGGTCGGGGCGGCCATCGCGGTGCACAACGGCCGTGACGTGCTCGAGCGCTGCCTGCGCGCGGGGGCTGGCCAGTGGAGCGTCGCCTGCGTGCTGGACGACGGCTCTACCGACGGCACCGCCGAGCTGCTGGCGCGCGAGTTCCCCGAGGTGATCCGGGTGGCCGGCGACGGCAACCAGTGGTGGACCGGCGGCACCAACCGGGCCATCGAGGCCTGCCTGCTCGCCGGCTGCGACGACGTGCTGCTGCTCAACCCCGACGTGGTCGTGCTCCCCGGCGCCGTGGAGGCCCTGGTCGAGGCGGCCGAGCGCGAGCCGGGCTGCGTGATGGCCTCGCTGGTGCTGGACCTGGACCGCCCCTCGCGCGTGTGGTGGGCCGGCTCGCGCTTCGGGCCGCTGGTGCCCGGCCTGCCGGTGCTGGCCAGCCGCTACCTGTACCCGGCCGGCACGCCCGCCGACGCGCTGCCCGAGGCGCCCTACGCCACCGACGAGGCCCACGGCCGCGCCGTGCTCGTGCCGGCCCGCGTGTTCCGGCAGCACGGCCTCTTCGACGAGGGCACCTTCCCGCACTACGGCGCCGACGTGGACTTCTCGATGCGCCTGCGCCGCGCCGGCGTCGGGATCCGGGTGGTGCCGGCGGCGCGCGTGCTGCTCTCGACGTCGACCTCGGGCATGGCGCCCGGCAGCGGCGGGCTGCGCGCCCGCTCGAAGAAGCTGCGCCGCTACCTGCGCGAGCAACGGCACGGCGACGCGGCCCGGGTGTGGTGGGAGCTCCTGCGCCGCCACGCGCCGGCCTGGGCGCTGCTGCCCAGCTACGCCTTCATCCTGGGCCTCAACTCCGCGCGAATCCTCGGCCTGCGCCGTTCGTCCCGCGACCCCGAGGCCCCGTGATCATCGCGGTATCCGGCGTGGACGGCGCGGGCAAGAGCACGCAGATCGCGCGGCTCGAGTCCTGGCTGCGCGCGCACGGCGCCCGCCCCGAGGTCCTCTGGCACCGCCCCGGCTACTCGCCGGCCCTGGACCTGGCCCGGGCCACCCTGCGCCGCCTGCGCCCCGGCGCCTTGCCCACGCCGGGCCCCAGCGCCGCCCGCGAGCGCGCCTTCAGCAAGCCTCACGTGCGTCGCGGCTGGGCCGCCCTCGCGCTGCTGGACAGCCTGGTCCACTACGCCGCCGTGGTGCGCGCCCGCTCGCTCGCCGGCCGGGCGGTGATCTGCGATCGCTACGTGGACGACGGCCTGCTCGACCTGCGGCTGCGCTTCTCCGACCTGCGCACCGAGCGCTGGCCGGCCACCCGCGCGCTCCGAGCGCTGAGCCCGCGGCCCGACCTCTCCATCCTGCTGATGCTGGACCGCGCGGAGGTCCAGGCCCGCGTCGCCCGGAAGGCCGAGCCCTTCCCCGACCCGCCCGAGATGCGCGAGCGCCGCCACGCCGCCTACGAGGCGCTGGCGGCCACCGGCCGCTTCACGGTGGTCGACGCCAGCGGCCCGCCCGAGGTGGTGTTCGAGCGCATCCGCGCGCTCCTGCCAGCGCCGCTCCGGGCCGAGCCCGGGGAGGCCTGAGCGATGCGCCTGTCCGAGCTGCGCGCCCGCGAGGACCTGGACGCGATCCTCCAGCGCACGCTGGCGCGGGACTTCTCCGAGCGCCTGGGCCAGCCGGTGACCGTCACCGCGGGCGGATCCGGCCAGCGGTGGCTGGTGCAGCCGACGCTCTCGGCCTTCTACACGCGGGGGATCTGCGCCGCCGCCCGCCGGCACCTGCGCGACGACTTCCGCTGGACACCGGTGCGCCGTCGCATCCCGGCCCAGTTCGCCCTGGGCACCGCCCTGGCCAGCGGCCCTGGCCTGCGGCTCTTCGGCCGCCCCGGCTTCACGGTGGACCCGCCGCTGCCCGCGGCCGACGCCCTGGTCGTAGTGCCCGGAAACCGCCGGGTCCGCCTCTTCGACTTCGAGCGCGGCGTGTGCCGGGTCCTGCTCAAGGACGGCTTCCCGGCGCGGGTGATGGAGACCGAGGTGGCGATGCGCGGGCGCCCGGCCGAGGGGCCCTTCCCGCCGATCACCGCGCTGGCGCCCGATCTGTCGTGGTTCGAGGAGCCGCTGCTCCAGGGCTGCGTGGTGCCGCGGCTGCCGCCCTGGGTGGACGCGGCGCCGCTGGTGCAGCGGGCGCTCGACGCGTTGGGCCGGCACGTGGCGCCCTCGGCGCGGGAGGTCGACGCCAGCGCCCACCTGGAGTCGCTGCTGGCCCGCGTCGCCCTGGCCCACGCCGAGGTGGCGACCCGCTACGGCGCCGACGCCGCGCTGCCCGCCGCCTTCGCTGCGCCCCTGGCCGACGTCGCCGCCCTGGCGAGCAGTCTCGAGGTCGCGCTCAGCCACGGCGACCTCCAGCCGGGCAACATCTTCGTCACCGCCGGCCCGGGCGAGGTGCTGCTCATCGACTGGGAGCACGCCGGTACGCGGCTCCGGGCCTACGACGCGCTGGTCCTGGGCCTGGGCAGCCGCTCGGCCCGCGGCCTGGCGCGGCGGGTCACCGAGTTCGTCTCCGGGCGCCGTACCGTCGCCGGGCTGGGCCCCGAGGCCGCCGACATCCGCTGGCGCCGCGCCACGGTGGCGGCCTTCCTGCTGGAGGACCTGACCTTCTATCTGGAGGAGAGCGTCGAGGTCCCCGGCGCGCGGGCGTCGGCGGGGCTGGCCGTGCTGGACCGCGAGCTGCAGCGCCTCGGTCCGGGTCTCGCGGCCCTGCGCGAGCGCGCCTCGTGAGGCGCCTGGCCATCCACGCGGGCACCCTGCGCGGCCTGGGCAGCGCGGTGGTGGGCAAGAACCTGCTGCTGGCGATGGCCGGCCTGGACGACGGGCCCGAGCTGCTGGCGTGGGTGCCCGCCGAGTGGGGCTTCGACCCGACGGCGGGCGGCGGCCGCCTCACCGTGCGCACCACGCGCCCCGGCGTGGCCGCCAAGCTGGTGCTGGAGTCCGCCGCGCTGCGACGCGGCCTCGCCCGCTTCCGCGCCGACGCCCTGCTCTCGCTGGGCGACACCAGCGTCCCCTACTGCGCCATCCCGCACGTGCTCTTCGTGCAGCAGGCCTACCTGGCCTACGCGCCCGCCGCCCTGGACTTCCCTCTGCCGCGGCGCTTCCGCCTGAAGATGCGCGCCATGGCGGCCTGGCTCGAGGTGGGCCTGCGCACCACCGACCGGGTCATCGTCCAGAGCGAGCACATGCGCCAGGCCTTCGCGGCGCGTTGGGGCTACCCGCTGCACCGCCTCTTCGTCGTGCCCAGCACCGTGCAGCACGAGGCCCTGGATCCGCCGCTGCCCGACGACGCCGAGAGCGGGCGCCGGCCGTGGCTGAGCTACGTCTCCAGCGCCGGCCCGCACAAGAACCACGAGGTGCTGGCGCCGATGATGGAGGCGTTGCGGCCGCGGCACCCGGAGCTGCGCTGCCGCCTCACCGTGCGTCAGGACGCCGTGCCCGGGCTGGTGGCCCGCGCCGAGCGCCTGGGGGTCCTGGATCGCTTCGAGTTCGAGGGCGCGGTGCCGGCGGTGGAGGCGATGGCGATGGTGCGCGGCGCGGCCGCCGTGGTGGTGCCGAGCCGCCTCGAGTCCTTCGGCATCCCCTACTACGAGGCGATGGCCCTGGGGCGTCCCATCGTGGCCGCCGATCGGCTCTGCGCCCGCGAGGCCCTGGGCGAGGCCGCCCTCTACGCGCCGGCGGACGACGGCCACGCCTTCGCCGCCCAGGTCGCCTCCCTGCTCGACGCGCCGGCGCAGGCCGCGCGGCTCGCCAGCGCCGCCCGCGAGCGCTTCCTGGAGCATCAGATGACCTGGCCCCGCATCGCCCGGGCCATGCTGGACGTGGTTCGTTCCCTGTGACCGCCGCCTGGGGGCTCCCCCGATGAGTCGCATCTACCTGTCTCCCCCGCACATGGGCCCCGACGAGCGCGAGCTGCTGCTCGACGCCTTCGACTCGAACTGGGTCGCCCCGCTGGGGCCCCACGTCGACGCCTTCGAGGCCGAGCTGGCCGCGCAGACCGGCGTCCGGCACGCCGCGGCGCTCTCGAGCGGCACGGGCGCCCTGCACCTGGCTCTCGGGATCCTCGGCGTCGGGCCGGGCGACACGGTGCTGGTGCCGTCGCTGACCTTCGTCGCCTCCGCCAGCCCGGTGCGCTACCTGGGCGCCGAGCCGGTCTTCGTCGACTCCGAGCGTTCCACGTGGAACATCGACCCGCTGCTGGTCGAGGAGGCCCTGCGCGAAGCCGCCCACCGCGGACGCTTGCCGAAGGCGGTCATCGCGGTGGACCTCTTCGGCCAGTGCGCCGACTACGACGCGCTGGTGCCGGCCTGCGCGCGCTACGACGTGCCGCTCATCGAGGACGCCGCCGAGGCGTTGGGGGCCTCCTGGCGCGGCCGCCCGGCCGGCAGCTACGGCCGGATGGCGGTGCTCTCCTTCAACGGGAACAAGATCATCACCACCAGCGGCGGCGGCGCGCTGCTCGGCGACGACCCGGCCGACATCGCCCGAGCCCGCCACCTCGCCACCCAGGCCCGCGAACCCGCCCCCCACTACGAGCACGCCGAGCTCGGCTACAACTACCGGATGTCGAACCTCCTGGCGGCCGTCGGGCGCGGCCAGCTCCGCGTCCTGGGCGAGCGCGTGGCCGCGCGACGCGCGCACCACGACGCCTACGCCGAGGCCCTGGGCGGCCTGCCCGGCGTCAGCCTCATCCCTCGCGACCCCCGCGGCGACAGCAACTGCTGGCTGACCTGCCTCCAGATCGATCCGGCCGCCCTGGGCACCGATCGCGAGCGCATCCGCCAGCACCTCGCGAGCCTGGACATCGAGGCCCGCCCCGTCTGGAAGCCGATGCACCTCCAGCCCGTCTTCGCCGGCGCCCGCACGCACGGCGGCGCCGTCGCCGAGGAGCTCTTCGACCGCGGCCTCTGCCTCCCCAGCGGCTCCAGCCTCAGCCCGGGCGAGCGCGCCCGCGTCATCGACGCGATCCTCGAGGTCATCCCGCGCTGACCGGACCGCGGCCCCGCTCGGGCGTGGCGGTCCCGGGCCCGTTCGCCGGGGCCTGGCGCCGCGCCCGGGCGCCTATGGCGGATCGCGCGCCGAGCGTGTAGCCTCGACGCCGTCGGGGAGGTGGCCGCGACTCCTGGCGGCCGGCAGCGCCCGACACCTCGGAGGCTGCATGGGCACGGACGGCGGGGCGCACAGCCAGCGCCTGGTAGCGTCGGTCGTCGCGGACGGCTTCGACGCCAGCACGGTCGAGACCTCCGAGGCGCCGGGACCCTTGGATCTGCGCACCCTGCGTGCGGCGGCGCGCGACGCCTACCCTGGCACGGGGGTGCGGACGGCGCTGCTGGACGCCTCCGGGGTCGCCTACGGCACCCGAGTCGACCGCGATCTGGCCGACCTGGCGCGCGCTCGGGGCTGGCTGCAGTCGCCACCGGCGGCGACCGACCTGCTGGCCGCGGCCAACGTGGCGCTCTTCGACGGGATGCTGGCCCTGGCCGAGGACGCGCCCCAGCTTCGCCAGACCAGCGACGGTGCGCTGGAGCTGCGCTTCGTGCGGGTCGCCTTCCCCAGCGGCGCCCGCGAGCCGATGGAGGTCCGCATCGGCACCATGGGGCGCGCCGAGGTGCGGAAGCTGCCGGCCGAGGGGCCGGGCGAGCCCACGCCCATCGACGCGACGACCGGGCTCATGCGGGCGCTGGACGGTGGCCAGGCGGCGGAGATCGCGCGCGCGCTGGGCAGCGTCCCACGGCCCTTCGGGGCCCGCGAGCTGGCCGCCTTCGCGCGGGCGGCCGTGCTGCCGAACGAGGACATCGCGACGACGGCGCTGGTCACCATGGGCGGGAGCCTGGAGGCGATCTCGGCGCTGCGCGAGGCCCTGGACTCGGCGCCCGCGCGGCGAGGCGAGGTCTCCGGCTGGGTCGCCGAGCTCTACGGCGACGCGGTGGCCGCCGCGCTGCGCGGCTGAGCGTGGCCCCAGGGCCCCAACCCCCGCCCTACCGCGACATCTCGGAGTGGACGCGGCACCAGGAGGAGCTGGTCCTGCTCCAGCTCGAGGCCTTCGCGCTGCGCGAGCTGCAAGGGGGCGGCATCTCCGAGCCGGCGCGCGTGCTCGACGAGGGCAGCGATCCCCAGGCGATCCAGGAGCTGGTGCGCCGGCTGCGCGCCGCTGTCTCGCCCGGGCTGCCCTGGGGCGAGGAGCTGCCCGAGCTGCGCCGGGTGGTGGCCGCGCGGGCCCAGGCCACCGAGCACCCTCCACCGCTCGACCGCATGGCCCAGCGCCTGGGGCTCTCCGAGGCCGAGGCGGACGTGGTCCGGCTGCTCTGGGTGCTCCAGACCTCACCGGTGGTGCACCGACTGGCCCTGGGCCTCTGGCCGGACCTCGCCGCCGGGCCGCTGGGCCTGGACTTCGTGCTGACCGTGCTGACCGCCCGGCCCGCCGACCGCACGCGCCTGCGGGGGGCCCTGGCCCCGTCGGGCACGCTGCGCCGCTGGTCCATCGTCGTCGCCACCACCTCGCGCGGGCCCTGGCCGGGCC
This sequence comes from Deltaproteobacteria bacterium, assembly GCA_020632695.1. Taxonomy (GTDB): domain Bacteria; phylum Myxococcota_A; class UBA9042; order PHBI01; family JACKFB01; genus JACKFB01. Next base: position 300,070 of record JACKFB010000002.1, on the reverse strand, counting down.
TGGCGCTGCCCGAGGAGATCCTCACCTGGCTGGCCGGCGACGCGCTCGCGCCGTCGGGGCCATGGCGCATCCTCGACGGGGTGCCGACCGTCCCGCCCGAGCGGCTGGTGCCGGCGGCCGCGCGCGAGCAGCTCGACGCGGCCCTTCGTCCGCCCGGCGCCCGGGTGGTGCTGCACCTGCTCCCCGGCTCGGGCGCGCGGACGCTGGTCCACGGGCTGGCCCGGCGCGCTGGCGTGCCGCTGGTCTTCGCCCAGGTCGACGAGCTGCTGGCCGGCGGCAAGCAGTCCGCGCAGCTCCTCGACCAGACGATGCGCGACGCCATCCTCACCGGCGGTTGGCTGGCCCTGGAGATGCCGCGCGCCTGGAAGGACCAGGGCGCCGGGTTCGCCGAGCACCTGGGCCGGCGCCTGCTGGAGGCCCCGGTGCCGGTGGTCGTCATCAACGCGACGCCCACGCCGGAGGTGCGTGAGGTCACCCGCGGCTTCGTCCCGGTCGAGGTGGGCAGCCTGGACTCGGGCGAGATCTGCGCGCTCTGGGCGGCGGCGGCTCCGGCACGGCCCGCCCCGCCGGACGAGGCGGTGTTGCGCGAGATCTTCGTGGACTTCGAGCTGTCCCCCGAGGCGGTGATGACCGCCGCGCCCGAGTCGGCGCTGCGCGCCCGCGCGCTCGGCGAGGACCCGGTGTCGCGCGCCACGATGCTGTCCGCCTGCCACACCCAGGTGGAGGCGGGCTTCGCCGGCCTGGCCACCCGCGTGCCCACGGTCTTCGACTGGGACGACCTGGTGCTGCCCGAGGCGCCCCGCGATCAGCTCCGCGAGATCCTGGCCTCGGGTCAGCACCGTGGCCTGGTGATGGACCGCTGGGGCTTCGGCAAGAAATACCCATACGGATCGGGGCTCTCGGTGCTCTTCGCCGGGCCCTCGGGCACCGGCAAGACCATGGCCGCGTCGATCATCGCGCGGCAGCTCGGCCGGCCGATCTACCGCGTCGACCTCTCGCAGATCTTCGATCGCTACGTCGGCGAGACCGAGAAGAACCTGGCGCGCATCTTCGAGGGCGCGCGGGCCGGCCACGTCATCATCCTCTTCGACGAGGCCGACTCGCTCTTCTCCAAGCGCACCGAGGTCAAGTCGTCCAACGACCGCTACGCCAACCTCGAGGTGAACTACCTGCTGCAGCGCATCGAGACCCACCAGGGGATGGTCATCCTGACCACCAACCTGGAGTCGAGCCTGGATGAGGCCTTCCGGCGCCGCATGCGCTTCACCGTGAAGTTCCCCGAGCCGGACGCCGACATGCGCGAGGCCCTGTGGCGGTCGATGATGCCCGAGGGGGCCATGCTCGGCGACGACGTGGACTGGGGTGAGCTGGCGGAGCTGTTCGAGATCTCGGGCGGCGGCATCAAGAACGCCGTGCTGCGGGCGGCCTTCCTGGCGGCCGGCGACCAGACCACCATCCAGATGGACCACCTCGTCCGCGCGGCGACCGCCGAGTGCGCCGCGCTGGGCAAGCTGGTCCGCGGGCGCTCGTGGTAGTCTGCCCCACCCGGTCGCAGGAGTGAGCCATGTCGTGGTTCGACGTGAAGGTGATGACCTGCCCGACCTGCCAGCGCGAGTTCGAGGCCGGCACCGCCGAGACGATCAACGTCACGCGGATGCCGTGGGCCCGTGAGCAGATCCTCGCCGGTCACTTCCACACCGTGGAGTGCCCGCACTGCGACGCCGTCCACCACGTGGACCGCGGCTTCCTCTACACCGACTTCGGGCGCAACCACTTCGTGATGGTGCACGCCAACGCGTCGCTCGGGGACTGGCCGGCGCTGGAGGAGGTCACCGGCAAGGTGTTCTCCGACGTCACCCACCACGCGCCGCCGCTGGTCCAGCAGATGGCCACGCAGTTCACGGTGCGGGCGGTGTTCGGGCTGCGGGACCTGGAGGACAAGCTGCGCCTGTGGGACGCGGGCCTCGACGACCGGGTGGTCGAGCTGCTCAAGCTGGAGCTGATGGTCCAGACGCCAGCGCTGGCGCGGCGCGCCGATCTGCGGCTGAGCGTCCAGACGGTGGCCGAGTCCGAGGACCGGCTCGAGATCGAGGCGTGGAGCCACGACGGCAGCCACCCGCCCGTGCTCTACGGGGCCGCGCTGGCACGGTACCGCGAGCTGGACGCCCGCCGCGCGGAGCTGGAGGATCGGTATCCCGGGCTCTTCTTCAAGCCCTTCGCGTCGTTTCGCCGCCTGGCGCGCGAGACGGCCGAGCCCAGCGAGGTGTCGTGATGCGCATTTGGGTCCCCACGGCGGCCGTGGCCGCCATCGTGCTCTCCACCGTCACCTGCCGCGCGACCGCGCCGGCTCCGCAGACGCGAGGTCCCGAGGTCGCCGCCGCTCCCGCGCCAGCGCCCCCCCGGGCCGCGCCGGCCGCGCCGGCGACGCCGCCCCAGGACCAGGCGACCATGGTGAAGGAGGGCGAGAAGCGCGTGCGCGCCCACCTCGCCACCGAGGCGGCCGATCGGCCGATCGCGCTGCGCACGACCGACGGCCCGGCGGGGACCAAGGTGGTCCGGGGAGCCATCGAGGGCGCCTACCCGGGCTCGGGCACCCGCGCCGTCGTCGTGGCCCCGAAGGGTCGCGTCTACGGGCCGCGGTCCGCCACCGATCTGGCCGCGCTGGTGCGCGAGCTGGGCTGGCTGGCCAAGGCGCCGCCGGCTGCCGACCTGGTGGTGCTCGCCGACGCGCTGCTCTTCGATGGCTCGCTGGCGCAGGCGCCCAAGTCCAAGCCCGCCGTCGCGCTGCGCGGCGGGACGCTGGTGCTGGACCTGACCCGGGTGGTCTTCCCGAGCCAGGCGCAGCAGCCGGTGCGGGTGAGCATCGGCGCCGCAGGCCCGGCCCAGGTGACCGTCGCGGGCAAGCCGGTGAGCGTGGAGGTCTCCCCGGTGGAGGAGCTGGAGGCGGCGCTCGCCTCCGACGACGCGGCCGGGATGGCGCGAGGCGTGCAGGCGCTGCGGGGCAGCACCGACAAGCGCGCGCTGGCGGCCCTGGCGCGGGTCAGCGCCAGCGACAACGAGGAGCTGGGTGCCAGCGCCCTGATGGCCATCGGCTCCAGCGCCGACGCGGCGGCCGCGCTGGAGGCGGCGTGGTCGAAGCTCCCGGCGCCCAAGCGAGACGCGCTGAAGGCGATGGCCACGGAGCTCTACGGGGCGGAGTTCAGCGCGCGCCTGGACTGACGCGCGCCTGGAGGACGGGTGGGACGCGGCGCCCGCGCCGTCACAGCGCGGGCGCCGGCCCTCGCGATCAGTGCGGGACCCTCGGGTTGCCGCCGCCGCCGCTCGGCGCGCCGCCGCCGGGGGCGCCGACGTTGGCCACCGTGTTGTTCATGAAGGTGGTCACGAAGGCGGGGAAGGCGCGCGAGCTGCCCGGGGTCGCCGTCTCGTACCAGGAGGCGTAGACCTCGGCGAACCACTCCTTGTCGGAGAAGCCGGCCGCCGCGTTGCCCCAGGCCTTGAGGTCGTCGTGGGTGGCCGAGGCCACCGAGAAGGCCTTGTGGTAGTAGAAGTTGAAGAAGAAGGCCTTGCCGCTGGCCTGCGGCCAGAGCGCCTGCGCCGCGTTGCCGTAGAAGTAGCTCGGCCCCTGGCTGGCGACGGCCGTCTTGAAGAGCGTGTTCGAGGCCAGCAGCGGCCGGAGCACCGCCATGTCCTGGCTGACCGCGTCGCTGCCGTCGGGCTCGGTAGCCACGACCTCGGGGTGGGCCGCCATCACCGCGGCCTGGAGCGCCGCCTCGAAGGAGGCCGGCCCGCTCCAGGGACCGCCACCGGCGATGAAGGCCTCGATGGCCGCCTTCGCGACCCCCTGCTTGTCGCCGGGGATCGTCCCGTAGCCGCCCGCGGCCTGGATGAAGTCGTCGACCGTGTTGTAGCGCGTCCACCCGGCCTGGGTGGAGCGCAGCGTCTCGCAGGCGCCGCCCAGGCTGGCGTCGACGGCGTGACCGACCTCGTGGCGGAACACCTGGGAGTAGCGCGTGGGATCGGCCTCGTCGCGCATCGTGATGGTGCTGCCGCCGTGCGTTCCCTCGGCCGTCGCCGTGTTGAGCGAGCGGCGAAGCTCGGTGAAGGTGCCGAGCCCCTCGACGTGCCCGGGCGGCAGGGTGATGCACTGCGCGTGCAGTGTGTTGAGCTCGCCTTCGGTGAAGGAGCCCGAGCCCTCGCCGCTGATCGTGATCGAGAAGCGGGCCTCGAAGATGGCCTTCTTGTCCTCGAAGGTGGCGCCGTTGAAGATCGTGGTGAGCTGGGCGCGCCGGAGCGTCGTGTAGGGCTTGCCGTCCTTGACCAGGGTCATGAAGGCCGGCTTGTTGGTCCCCAGGGCCGTCAGGCCGGCGGCCGGGTCGGCCGAGACCAGCCGCAGCGCGTCGCCCAGGTTGTTGCCGGTGACCGCGGCGGCCAGCGCCTCGGCCAGGGTCGGGACCGTCGGCGGGGGGCCGGTGGGCTCGGGCGTGGTGCCCTGCGGCGGCGGCGGACCGGTCGGCGCCGTCACCGTCGGCGTCGTCCCGCCTCCACCGCCCTCGGTGATCGCGTTGGAGCGCGAGCGTCCCGGCGGCGGCGGCGGGGGGGTCTCCTCGCGCTTCTTGGACTTCTTGTCCTTCGAGGAGCCGCCCGAGATCTTCTTCTTGATCGCCCGCACGAGCCCTTCGCCCGGATAGGGCGTGGCCTCGGCCTCGGCTTCGGGTCCCTGGACCTCGGTCTCCTCCTGCTCGGGGTCGACCTGCTCGAGCTCGCTGCTCATCTCGTTACCCATGGGGGTGCTCCCTGAAGGCGTCCGGCGTGTGCGTGTCGAAGGCAGTACGCAAGGACCATACCATGAATCCACCGCGCGTCACCGGGCCCACGAACGCTCGCGATCACCGTCAGCCCGGCCGCTCGAGCCGCCTCGGATCGGCCTCCAGACCACTGGGGCCTGGAGGCCGCTGGGGTCCACAGGCCCCGGTTGTCCGATTCAGCGCTGGGGAGCCGGGGCCTCCAGCTCGCGCGCTACCCCGCCGACCAGCTCGGAGAGGCGCCCCAGGCGCGGCTCGTCGAAGGTCAGGATGCGCAGCCGCGTCACCCAGGGGCCCAGCGCGGGCACCCCGGTGACCCCGACCTCGACCGCGCCATCCAGCGCGCGCTGGTGGTCCGCTGTCAGCGGCCGCCCGGGTCGTACCCGCGCATGCACCGCGGCGATGGCCTCTGCGGCGGCGCGCGCCACCTCCGCCGGCACCGCGGCGGCCCGCATCGCCGCTACCAGCTCGCCCCGCAGCGCCTCCGCCGCGCCCGCGTCGCCGGTGAGGACCGCCTCGGCACGCGCCCGCTCCGCCTGCTCGCCGCCCGCCGCCATCGCAGCCCCCTCCGCGGCGTGCGCCCTGGCCCGCCCCGTGAACGTCCGATTCGCGCCCAGCCTACCAGCGGGCCGAGCCACCCGTCATCGTCGACGCTGGCGGGGCGCGCGACCGGCGCTGGCGGGTGGTTCCGGTCTCGGAGTAGATTGGTCCGGTCGCCGACCATCCACGGACTCGCCCTCTGCACTGGTCTCCACCACGCTTCAGCTTGTGGGATCGCTACGTCGACCCGTTGCCGATCCGTTCGCGCGACGCGTTCCAGGTGTTGTCCGCCCGCCGGGTGGAGGACGGCAGCCCCTGCGTGCTGGTGACCGCCGGCCCGGCCGCCGATCCGGCCCGGGTGGCCGACGCGCTGGACGAGGTCGCCCGCGTCCACGCGCTGCTCGACCATCCGCTCATCCCCCGGGTCGTGCACCGCGGCGAGGAGCAGGGCCACCCCTTCCTCGAGCTGGACTGCGCCGCCAGGGCCGACGGCACCGAGATCGTGCGGCTGCTCTCCGACAGCCCCGGTAGCCTGGCCTACGGCGGCGCCGACGCGTTCATCGCCAGCCTGCGCGAGGCCCTGCAGCACGCCCACCAGACCATCGACCCCGCCACGGGCGCCGCGATCCACCTGGGCCGGATGTCGGGCGGCAACGTCCTCTTCGACGCGGCCGGCCGCTGGTACCTGGTCGGCTTCGGCCGCAACTTCCCGCTGGAGAAGGACGACGGCACCCTGGACGGCACCGTCCCCATCTACCAGGCCACCGAGCTGCAGACCGGCGGCCGCCCCACGCCGGCGGGTGACTACGTGGCGCTGGTGCTGTGGATGCGCTCGCTGATCCGCCACGTCGACATGTCCAACGTGCTGGGCCGGATCATCCGCGGCGAGTGGGGTCCCCAGGACGCAGAGCTGGTCGAGTGCCTGCGCTGGTTGGACGCCCGCATGATCAGCCAGCCACCGCAGCTGCGTCCCAGCATCGCCGACGCCGTGGCCGTGGCCGACCGCATCCGCGAGATCGCCGGCCTCGAGCTCGACCCGGACGGGTTCGCGGCGCACGTCGCCAGCCTGCTCGCCGGCCGCGCCGAGGGAGAGGAGGTCGTCGAGGCGCGCCAGCCGGTGGCCGCCCGCACCCTGGTCATCGGCCCGGACGCGGCCTGGATGGCCGGCCCCGACGGCACCAGCGTGCGCCTCGGCCGCACCCTGCGGCGGGTGCTGATGGCCCTGGTGGACCGGCACGAGGCGGGCGGCCCGGCGCTCACCATGTGGGACCTCCTGGAGGCCGGCTGGCCCGGCGAACGCCCGCTGCTCGAGGCAGGCTCCAACCGCGTGTACGTCTCGCTGAGCCGCCTGCGCCAGCTCGGCCTCCGCGACCTCATCGAGCGGCACGAGGATGGGTATCGCCTCACCCCCACAACTTGCATCGATCGAGGCACCGCCAGCGGCGACTACGGACGCCGCTGACGAGATCGATCGAGGCACCGCCAGCGGCGGCTGCGCACGCCGTGGCCGGCGTCGCTCGCTCGGGTCAGGCCTGCGACGGGCTGAAGCCCGACTCGGCCTGCCCTCGCTCGCTCCTTGCCCACGGCGCGCTCGCTCGCCGCTGACGGCGCCTCGACGGGGGCGGGGTTGGAGCGGGTGGCTCGGCCGGGGCCTGCGGCCCGGCCTCGGCCTCGGGGTCGGCGTCGGCCTCGGGCTCGGTCTAGGGCTCGGGCTCGGGGTCAGTCTCGGTCTCGGTCTCGGTCTCGGTCTCGGGCTCGGGGTCGGTGTCGGGCTCGGGGTCGGGCTCGGGGTCGGTCACGGCCTCGGGCTCGGGGTCGGTCTCGGGCTCGGGGTCGGTGTCGGGCTCGGGGTCGGGCTCGGGCTCGGGCTCGGTCTCGGGCTCGGGCTCGGGCTCGGGGTCGGGGTCAGTCTCGGGGTCGGGGTCGGGGTCGGGGTCGGTCACGGCCTCGGTCTCGGTGTCGGTCTCGGGGTCGGGGTCGGGGTCGGTCTCGGCCTCGGCCTCGGTCACGGGCTCGGCCTCGGTCACGGGCTCGGTCTCGGTCGCGGTCGCGGTCTCGGGCACGGGCTCGGTGGCGATGCGGTGGCGGTGGCGGTGGGTTGCGGGGCGCGTTGCTTTTCGGGGTGCTGGGGGCGTGCGATAGTCTTGCACCGATCGCTTCCGGCCCGGCAGGCAACCAAGCTCCGATGAGTCGTCTCGTACTCCGCACAGGCCAGCACCTGCTCGACGTGGTGGTGCTGGTCCTCGCTTTTGCGGTGGCCTTCCTGTTGCGCTTCGATGGGATGCTGCCGCACCAGATGGTCAAGCGCCTGCTCTTCCTGCTGCCCTACGTGGTCGGGCTGCAGTTCGCGGCGCTCTACCTGCTCGGGGTGCCCCGGTACGCGTGGCGTTTCGTGGGGCTGCGGGAGGTCGCCACCGTCGCGAAGGCGATGGTGCTGGGCGCCGCCGTGTTCACGGTCGCGCGCGTGGTCTCCGGCGCGCTTCTGCACGAGCTGGGGTGGCTCCAGTACGCGCTGCTCCCCTACGGCGTCATCGTCATCGACATGGTGGTCGCCTTCCTCGGCATCGTTGGCCTGCGCGTGACGTGGCGCCTGTGGACCGAGCGCCGGGATCGCCGCCGGCGGATGCTGCGCGCGCCCGCCCAGAGCCGCACCCTGCTGGTGGGCGCCGGCAGCGCGGGCGTCGCCGTGGCGCGCGAGCTGGCCCGCCACCCCGATCTGGGGATGATCGCGGTGGGCTTCGTGGACGACGATCCGCAGAAGCGTGACGGCGTCGTCCACGGCGTGCCCGTCCTCGGCACCAGCGCCGACATCGGCTCGCTCGTCGCCGCCCACGCCATCGACCAGGTGGTCATCACCATCGCCAGCGCCAGCGGCGCCGACATCCGCCGCATCGTGCAGCTCACCGAGGCCGCCGGGCTCCCCGCCAAGATCATCCCCGGGATGCACGAGATCCTCGACGGGCGCGTGGAGCTGAGCCGCATCCGACCGGTCTCCATCGAGGACCTGCTCGGGCGCGAGGCGGTCGAGCTGGACCTCGATCTGGTGCGCGGCTTCATCGCCGGCCGGCGCGTGATGGTCACCGGCGCGGGCGGCTCCATCGGCAGCGAGCTCTGCCGCCAGCTGGCCCGCCTGGGCCCCTCGAGCCTGGTGCTGCTCGAGCGCGGCGAGCCCTCGCTCTTCACCGTCCAGCAGGAGCTGCGCGGCAGCTTCCCGGGCCTCGACGTGGTCTCGACCCTGGCGTGCGTGTGCGACCGCCCCCGGGTCGACGCCATCCTGGCGACGTACCGCCCCCACGTCGTCTTCCACGCTGCGGCGCACAAGCACGTGCCGCTGATGGAGGACAACCCGGGCGAGGCCATCAAGAACAACGTCATCGGGACCCAGCAGGTCGCCGAGGCCAGCGCCGCGCACGGCGTCGAGACCTTCGTGCTGGTCTCCACCGACAAGGCCGTGAACCCCACCTCGGTCATGGGCGCGAGCAAGCGCGTCGCCGAGCTGGTCATCCAGGGCCTCGCCCGCACCTCCCAGACGCGCTTCGTCGGCGTGCGCTTCGGCAACGTGCTGGGCTCCGCCGGGTCGGTCATCCCCATCTTCCAGCAGCAGATCCGCGCCGGTGGCCCGGTGACGGTGACCCACCGCGACATGACCCGCTACTTCATGACCATCCCCGAGGCGAGCCAGCTCGTGGTCCAGGCCGGCGCCATGGGGCGGGGCGGCGAGATCTTCGTGCTCGACATGGGCGAGCCGGTGCGGATCGTCGACCTGGCGCGCGACCTCATCCGCCTGTCGGGTTTCGAGCCGGAGACCGAGATCGCCATCGAGTTCACCGGCGTCCGGCCGGGCGAGAAGCTCTTCGAGGAGCTGGGCTTCGACGCGGAGCGCATGGACAAGACGCGACACGCGAAGATCTTCGTCGGCCGGCTGGCCCCGGTGGACCCGGCGGCGCTGGCCGCGGGGCTCGAGGGGCTGCGCGCCTGCGTGGGGGCCGCGTCGCGCGACGAGGTCCTGACGGCGCTGCGCGCCCTGGTGCCGGAGATGCAGGAGGACGCCCGCCAGCTCGCCGCGCCGGCGCCCGAGGTGAGCGCGCCTTCACGCGAGCCCTCCCGGGAGCCGTCCCCGCGCATGGTCCGGGTGCCCACGGTCTGACAGGCGCGCCGCTGCGCCCGCGCGGCTACGGCGCCTCGTCGTCGTCATCGGCGGCGTCGTGGCGGTCGGCCCACACCGACGCGCCGAGGCCGATGAGCAGCATGCCCAGGATGATGGCCAGCGAGATGAGGCCCGAGACGTGCACCCACTCGGCGATGATCATCTTGACGCCGACGAAGGCGAGCACCCCCACCAGGCTGTGCTGGATGTAGCGGAAGCGATGCAGGATGGCGGCCAGGGCGAAGTAGAGCGCTCGCAGGCCGAGGATCGCGCACACGTTCGAGGTGAAGACGAGGAAGCCGTCGGAGGTCACCCCGAGCACCGCCGGGATCGAGTCGACCGCGAAGACGACGTCGGTGCTCTCGACGACCACCAGGGCCAGCAACAGCGGCGTCACCCTGAGCCGGCCCTCCTCGCGGACGATGAAGCGCCCCTCGCGGAAGCCATCGGCGACCGGGAACCAGCGGCGGACCAGGCGCATCACCAGGTTCTTCTGCGGGTCGATCTCCGAGTCGCGGGAGATCGCCATCCGCGCCGCCGTGATGAGGAGGAAGCCGCCGAAGACGTAGCGGATCCAGTCGAAGCGGTCGATGAGCGCGATGCCGAAGCCGATCATCACGCCGCGCAGCACCAGCGCGCCCAGGATCCCCCAGAAGAGCACGCGATGCTGCTGTTCCCGTGGCACGCGGAAGTACTGGAACACCAGCGCGATGACGAAGATGTTGTCGAGGCTGAGCGACTTCTCGACGATGTAGGCCGTGAAGAACTCGAGCGCGGCCTTGCGCCCGCCGCCCTGGTGGTTGGCGGCCGCGGCGATGCCGAACCACTGGTGCTCGTAGATGAGGTAGACCAGCCCGTTGAAGCCGAGCGAGAGCGCGATCCAGAAGGCGGTCCAGGCCAGGGCCTCCCGGGTCGAGATCTCGTGCGCGCGCCGGTTGAAGACGCCGAGATCCAGCCCGAGCAGGAGCAGCACGACGGCGATGAAGCCGATCCACAGCGGCGTCACGGCGCACACACGTCGACGATGTCAGCGCCGCCGCCCCCAGCGGCCCGCCGGACGCGACGGGCTTCCCATCTCCGTGCCGAGCGAGGCGCCAGCGCTGCCTCTTCAGGGCCTCGCGCGCGGAGAGCGCTCGCCGCGCGAAGGAGACCGAGGCGCTCGAGTTCCTGCAATGACATGAGCCAGCTACGCGACGGGAGAATCTGGGAACACTCGCTGGAGGGCCGCTTGCTGAAGGGCCGCTTCACTCAGAAGCACTCGTCCTTCCGGCAGTCCAGCGTGCCGGTGCGCTTGCCGCGCTTGTCCCGGAGCTCCATCCTGACCGGCTTCTTCCCGTCCCCATAGACGTAGACCGCTTCGGTGACCGCCGCGTGCCCGCAGTAGGCGCCAGGGTAGCAGATGTCGGCGTCGATGGGCGCGCCCGACATGTCCAGGTAGTTCATCGACTCGAGGCGCCCTCCCGAGCCGTAGTTGAGGCGGATCTGCCCGACGCCGTTCCACACCGGCGCCGAGCGCCCCAGCTCGTTCTGGTACTCGATGAGCACCAGGCGCCCGTAGGGGTCGTAGGTGTACGCCTGCCTCGCCCAACCGCCGGGCGCGGGGCGGCTCGGCGCGCTGTAGCGCTGCTGCCAGCCCACCTGGCCGAGGTCCGTCCACTTGAAGCGCACCAGGTGCAGGCCCTCGGGTCCGGCGACCGGACGCCCCTCGCTGTCGAACCAGCTCTGCTCGGCCACGTTGCCGCGCTCGTCGAACTCGGTCTTGGCGATGGCCCACGAGCGCCCGCCGGCGCCGCGACGATCGGCGGGCGCACCGCCGGCGTCGATGAAGGTGGTCTCCCGCACCCGCCCGTAGCGGTCCAGGACGTAGCGCTCGCCCACCACCGCGGTCCCGGAGCGCCCCGGCCGGTCGGCCGCGTCGAACCACTCCAGCGCGATCACCCGCCCCCGCGCGTCGTAGGTGCGCCGTGCCGACGCCCAGCCCTCGGGCCCCAGCGTCGGGCGCCCGGCCGCGTCCACCCAACGCTCCTCCAGCAGCAGTCCCTGCGGCCCGTAGCGTCGCCTGAAGGTCGGCGGCACCTTGGTGTTCACCGGCGCCCCGTCTGGACCGAGCCGCGACTCCTCGATGACGTGCCCCGCCGCGTCGTACCGCGTGGACATCGCCGCCCAGCCGTCCTCGCGCTTGACCGCCAGCCCGGCGATGTCCTGCCAGGTCTCCAGCGTCGGCCGCCCCAGCCCATCCCGCTCGTAGGTCACGCTGAACGCCTTGCCGAAGCGAGCCATCGGCTGCTCGTCCTTGCCCTGCCACGACCGCCGCTTCACGAAGCCGCGCCCGTCGTACTCGGTCAGCTCCTTGGCCCAGCCCTCCGGCCCGGGGACCACCCCTCCGTCCAGCCCCATGTAGCTGGTCTCCACCACCCAGCCGTGCAGGTCGCGGCGCCTGGCCACCCCGGCGTGCCCCTCGCGCCCCAGCATCGGGTGGCCCGTGGCGTCGAGGCACCACTCGCGCTCCACCTCGCCGCCCGCCTCGTACTCCCAGCGCTGGGTCGTGCAGCCCGTCTTCTCGTCGGCCATCGGCTGGTCGTTCGCGTCGTAGGAGGTGCGGGTCACGATCCGCCCGTAGCCGTCGTAGGTGCGCTTGTTGCCGCTGGTCCCGTCGATGGCCCGGGTCAGCTCACCCGCCGCGTCGTAGGCGCGCTCCTCCATCAGCAGGTCGCCGTCGTAGGTCGTGCGCCGCTCGGCCGCCCCGTGCCGGTCCACCACCGGGTTGCCCAGCGCGTCCAGGTACTTGACCCGCGTCACGCGCCCGCGCCAGTCGGTCTCCCGCGCCACCCCGGCGTACCCCTCGGTGTGGAACGCCGGGCGCCCTCGCGGGTCCATGTAGGACTCGCTCGCCACCGCCCAGCGGTCCCCCGCGAACTCGATCTGCCGCTGCGCATAGCCGAGCGGCGTCATCGTCGGCGAGCCGTCGGTGCCCAGGAAGGCCTCCTTGGTGCGCCGCCCCTGGTCGTCGTAGGTCTCCGACTGCCCCGCGTACCCCTTGCCCGCGACCGTCACCGGCGAGTGCGTGGCGTCCTGGTAGCGCTCCTCGACCACGCGCCCCACCTTGTCGAGCTTCCGCGCCATCCGCGCGTAGAACACGTCGTCGCGGTTGACCGGCTTGTTGGACGCGTCCAGCCACTCGGTGCCGATGAGCCGGTCCGCCGCGTCGTATTCGTAGGCAACGCGCGCGTAGCCACCCGGCGACACGTAGAGCGGCTCGCCCAGCGCGTCGAAGAAGGCCTCGCTGCGCAGGTTGTTGCCGGCGCCATAGAAGTAGCGCGCCCGCGCCGCGTGGTCGCTGGCCCGCCCCACCGCCTCGTCGCCGCTGGCGAGGTAGCGCTCCTCGACGATGCGGCCCAGCTCGTCCAGGTCGCGCTCGCGGATGCCCCACCCGTCGGCGCCCTGGGTCGGCTGACCCTCGCCGTCGAGCAGCCGCCGCCGCACCTCGCGCCCGTGCCCCTCGAGCTCGTACACCACAGCCGCCGCGCCCACCTTCGCGTTGGTCGTCGGCTCGCCGTCCACCCCGAACCACGCGACCTTCTCCAGGTCGCCCTCGGGACTCCAGGTCATCTCCTGCTTGTGGTAGCGACCCTCGGCGTCCAGGGTCGGCTTCCCCTCGGCGTCGAAGAGCGCCCGCGTGAGCTCGTGGCCCGCGTCGCTCTGCTCGACCACCTCCCTGGCCCACGGCACCCCCGCCCCGTGCACCGGCTTCTCGTCCGGCCCCAGGGTCTCGGTGGTCGTCACGGTGCGCGAGCTGCCGTCCTCGGCCGCGCCCCGGGTGACCTTGCGCACGGCCCACCCTTCGGGACCCGCCACCAGATGCTCGTCGCCGTCCATGTAGCGCTCGGAGATGATGCGCCCGTCGCCGCCGTACTCCAGCGCCAGCACCGCGTAGCCGGCCGCCTCGGCCTTCGCCGGCGCGCCGTCCACGCCGAATCGCCGCTCCTCGATGACCCGCCCGGCGTCGTCGTGGGCGTACCGCACCATGGCGAAGCCCTTGCCGGCCCGCAGCTTCGGCTTGCCCTCGGCGTCCTGCCACTGGGTCTCCACCAGCCGCCCCTCGACGTAGCGGTGGGCGATCTTCGCAGCCCCGCTCTCACCGTCGACCACCGAGATCCCGTCCTGGTCGGCGAAGCGCTCCAGGGTCGGGCGCCCGGCGTTGTCCACCTCATAGAGCACCCGGCTGTAGCCCTCGGGCGCCACCGCCGACTGCCCCTGCGCGTTGAGCAGCCCCAGCTCGGTCAGCTTGCCGCTCTCGTCGTAGAGCCAGCGCCGCTCGGCGATGCCCGTCGGCCCGCCCGACCGGTTGCCGGCCACCCCGTACTGAACCAGGTGCGTCGCCAGCCCCTCGGTGTTGTAGGAGTGCGCGCGCCGGTGGATGCCCTGCGCGTCCTCGGTGGGCTGCCCGTCCCGGTCGTACACCGACTCCTCGACCACCTGCCCGGCGGGGTTGCGCTCGTAGCGGCGCATGAACACCCGGCGGCTGGGGTCCAGGCCCTCGCGCCCCTCGCCGATGGCCACGGCGCGCCCGAACACGTCGAAGGCCCGCTCGCTGGTCACGTGCCCCGCCGCGTTCACCTCGAAGCGCCACTCGTGGATGCCGTCGGCGTCCTCCCGCGGCGCGCCCCCGTCGCCCATGCAGCGCTCGATGACCACCTGCCCGCGGTCGTTGAGGTCCCGCCGGTAGCTCTTGCAGCGGTCGGAGACGCGATCGCCGTTGGCCTGCCGCCGCTCCACCGTACGCCCGCCGTCGGTCACGCTGTCGACGCGCTGCACCGTGCCGGTCTCGTCGTAGTGGGTGACCTGGTACCAGTCCTCGCCGAGCTGCTCCGACTTCCAGCGCGCCAGCGTGCGACCGCGCGAGTCCTCGAGCTCCACCGCCGTCACCGCCGGGCTCAGGCGCTCGGTCTGGGCGTGGCGGCGGCGCATCGCCTGGACCGCGCTCAGCGGCCCGGCGCCGCGAGGGCGGCCCTGGGAGAAGACCACCCCGCTGTAGAAGTTGATCGGGTCGTTGCCCGTGGGCTCGGCGGTCCCGGCCTCGGGCTGCGCGGCGGGCTCGGTCGCGGCCGGCCGGGCCGCGGCGGCGCGGGCCTGGGGGGAGGCCGGGGGAGCGGGCGGCGGATCCTCGCCACAGCCGGCGAGCGACGCGCACCAGGCGAGGGCGACACCGGTGCTGACCAATCGACGCTGCGTGCGGGTTGTCGCGATCATCGTGGGGGATCCCTCCGGTCCGGGCTCGAGGTCTCAACGGTCGGCCAGCGGTGGATCTGGAGCGCGCCGATTGTAGTCACTGGTGGCGGGGGGGCCGCAAGCGGGCCGCGGCCGAAGGCGTCGGGGCGCGCTCCCGCGAGGGCGCCCGGGCCGGGGTGCACCTCGCTCAGGGGGCCTCGCCGCCGGCGTTCCGACAGCGGGTGGCGGCGCGGGCGATGCGCGCCCGCACCTCGGGGCGCGAGCCGTAGGCCGCGTCGATGGCGAGGAAGGCCGAGGCGTCGCGGAGGCCCTGGCGCCGGTAGCGCTCGAGCTCGGTCTCGATGTCCGCGTCCAGCCAGGGGCGGGGCCCGTGGGCGCAGGAGAGCCGCGACGCCACCGCCACGTAGAAGGCCGCGCGGAAGAGCTCGACCGCGGCAGGGTCTTCGGGTCGCAGCCGGGCCGCCGCGTCGGCGTGGTCCATGGCCTCCTCGGGGCGATCCAGGTCCAGCAGCGCCGCCGCCATCAGCAGCCGCACGCCGGCGCGCGTCGGATCCACCCGCACGATGCTCTCGCCTTCGGCCAGCGCCCCCGCGGCGTCGCCGGTCGCCGCCAGGCTGCGCGCCCGCTGCTCGCGCACGTCGAGGTCGTCGGGCTCGAGGGCCACCAGCCGCCCCAGCACCTCGGCCTGGCCCCTGGCGTCGCCCGAGCGGCCGAGGAAGGCCGCCAGGTTGCCCAGGGCCGCCCGGCTGTCGGGGGCCAGCGCCACCGCTTCGCGGCTGGCCTCGATGGCCTCGTCGACGCGGCCCAGCCCGCCCAGCGCCGCGCCGCGGGTGACCAGCGCCCCGGCCGAGCGGGGATCGGCGGCCAGCGCGGCGTCCGCCGCTCGCAGCGCCTCGGCGTGCCGGCCGTCCAGCTCGTAGGCGCTGGCCAGCACGAGCTGCGCCTGCGCCGAGTCGGGCCACCCGGCCACCAGCGTCTCCGCTCGCGCCACCGCCTCCTTGGCGTCTCCGGCCTCCACCAGCGCGCGCACCGAGGCGATGCGGGGTCCCGGATCCTCCGCCGCCGGAGCGCCTCCGCCCTGCGCCTCCTCGCGGCACGCCGCCAGCCCCGCCAGCGCGAAGCAGACGCGGACGGCCACCCTCATCGGAGTCCGCCGAACCATGGTCTGGTCCTAGCACGAGCCGGGCGTCCACAAAAGGCAGCGCAGCGGCCGCTCGGCGCCGGCACCGCCGCAAGATGCTCATTGACCGGCCGACCGCGCACTGATACCCAACGCGCCCGTGCCGGCGGAAGATGCCGTCGCGTACGACCCGGGGAGTGCATGGACATCCGCAACGTCGCCATCGTGGCCCACGTCGATCACGGCAAGACCACCCTCGTCGACGGTCTGCTGCGGCAGTCGGGCACCTTCCGGGAGGGGGCGCACCTGGTCGAGCGCGTGATGGACTCCAACGACCAGGAGCGCGAGCGCGGCATCACCATCCTGTCGAAGAACACCGCGGTCGAGTGGTCGGGCACGCGCATCAACATCGTCGACACGCCGGGCCACGCCGACTTCGCCAGCGAGGTCGAGCGCGTCCTCAAGATGGTCGACGGCGTGCTGCTGCTGGTGGACGCCGCCGAGGGGCCCATGCCCCAGACGCGCTTCGTGCTGCGCAAGTCGCTGGCGCTGGGCCTGAAGGTGCTGGTCTGCATCAACAAGATCGACCGCAAGGACGCCCGCCCCGACTACGTGCTCAACGCGATCTTCGATCTCATGTCCTCGCTGGGCGCCGACGACGAGCAGCTCGACTTCCCCTACATCTACGCCGCCGCGCGTGACGGCTGGGCCGCCAACACCCTCGAGGACGAGCGCAAGGACCTCACCCCGCTCTTCCAGTTCATCCTCCAGCACATCCCCGCGCCCAAGGTGGACCGGGAGCAGCCGCTCCAGTTCCAGGTCGCGACGCTGGACTACTCGCCCTATCTCGGCCGCATCGCCATCGGGCGCATCTTCCGCGGCGTCATGTCGCGCGGCATGAGCGCCGTGGTCGTCAACCCCGAGGGACGCCGCGAGACCTTCCGCATCAGCAAGCTCATGACCTTCCACGGCCTCGAGCGCGTCGACACCGACTCGGCGCTGGCTGGCGACATCGTGGCCCTGGCCGGCGCCGGCGACGCCACCGTGGGCGACACGATCTGCCCCACCGAGTTCCCCGATCCGCTGCCGGTGGTCGCCATCGACGAGCCCACGCTGTCGATGACCTTCCTCACCAACAGCAGCCCCTTCGCCGGCCAGGAGGGCAAGTTCGTCACCAGCCGCCAGATCCGCGAGCGGCTCGAGCGCGAGGCCCTGGCCAACGTCGGGCTGCGCTTCGGCCCCGGCCCCTCGGCCGACAGCTTCGTGGTCAGCGGCCG
This sequence comes from Deltaproteobacteria bacterium, assembly GCA_020632695.1. Lineage (GTDB taxonomy): Bacteria > Myxococcota_A > UBA9042 > PHBI01 > JACKFB01 > JACKFB01. The sequence goes on along the minus strand of JACKFB010000002.1, from coordinate 282,955 downwards.
CGGCACGCTGCACCTGTCGGTGCTCATCGAGAACATGCGCCGCGAGGGCTTCGAGCTGGGCGTCAGCCAGCCCCAGGTCATCCTCAAGGAGTACGACGGGGTCGTCCACGAGCCGATGGAAGAGGTGGTCATCGACTGCGCCGAGGAGCACACCGGCATCGTCATCGACAAGCTCAAGCAGCGCGGTGGCGAGCTGATGGATCTGGTCGTCGACGACTCGGGCCACGCGCGCCTGACCTGGAACGTGCCCAGCCGCGGCCTCATCGGCTACCGCTCGGACTTCCTCACCGACACGCGCGGCACCGGGACCCTGGCGCACATCTTCAGCCACTACGCCCCGGCGCGGGCCCGCCGCCGCCAGCGCGCCAACGGCGTGCTCATCGTGCTGGAGTCCTGCACGACCGCCGGCTACTCCCTCGACAGCCTCCAGGACCGCGGCGTGCTCTTCGTCGGCGCCGGCGAGCGCATGTACGCCGGTCAGATCCTCGGCCTGCACAACCGGGACAACGACCTGGTCGTCAACCCGGCCAAGGGCAAGAAGCTCACCAACGTCCGCGCCTCGGGCACCGACGACGCGATCCGCCTGACGCCGCCGCGGGTGCTGAGCCTCGAGGACGCCCTCGAGTTCATCGAGGCCGACGAGCTGGTCGAGGTGACCCCCGACAGCATCCGCGTACGAAAGCGGATCCTGGACCACAACGAGCGCAAGCGGGTCCAGAAGAGCTGAGCGCCCGGCGGCGCCGGGGGGCCGACCTCGAGCGCCCGCCGCCGCAGATCAGTCGTCCCCCTGCTTGGACTGCTGGCCCGGAGCCCACGCCTGGCCCAGGCCCTTGCCTCGCGGGCCCCAGCTCTCGTCGTGGTCCGCGTCGTCGTCGTGGTCCTCGTCGTCGTGGTCCTCGTCGTCGTGGTCCTCGTCGTCCTCGTCCCACCCGTGCCACTCGGACTCCGACTCCTCGTCGGAGTTGGCTTCGGGCCGGGTGCTGGTAGGCTCGCCGGTGGTGTCGGTGCTCGCGCCGCCGGCGGTGTCGGTGGCCGCGCCGCCGGTGGTGTCGGCGGTCGCGCCGCCGGTGGTGTCGGTGGTCGCGCCGCCGCTGGTGTCGGTCGCCGGCACCTCCCCGGGCTCCGCAGGGGCCGTCGGCGCCCCCGCCAGCCGATCGAGCGTGCCCTCGGGCAGCGCCCCGGAGCTGGCGCACGCGGTGAAGCCGCTGCCCGCGTAGGCGAAGGGCATGTCGGGCGGGCACAGGAACCCCGTCTCGGAGATGCCGCCGCGGTACACGCAGACCGCCGCGCCGTCGACCCGGGCCGCCTCTCCGTCACCGCAGGCCGGCGTCGCCTCGCCGCCGTCACAGGCCCCGGCCAGGGCGAGGCCCGCCATCGCCACGCCCCACATCACGCCTCGCCGCATCCGCGTTCCGATCATCACGTCTCCTCCTCGTGTTCCAGATAGTCGTACGGTGCCCAGAGGATCGAAAGATCCAACATCGTGCTGTCGGGTTTTCCCTTCGCCTCGGCGTCCATCGCCCGGAGGGCCTCCCAGATGGTGTTCTCGTAGAGCTCGCGCATCCGCTCGGCCGAGTCGGCGCGGACGTGGAAGCTCAACGTCCTCGCGAAGGCTCGCGGCTCGTTCCGGAAGAAGCGCCCATACACCGCGTTGGCCACGGTGCCCATGAAGTTCTCGAGGCCGTCGATGCGGGCCAGCCAGCCCTTCTCGTCGACCAGGCGGAACTCCGAGCGCACCACCTCGTAGCGCGTCGTCCGCCCGGGGACCTCGCGGATCCGCCCCTGCTCCAGGAGGGTCTCCAGCGCCCGGTCCACCGCCCCCGGCTCGATCCCGCGCAGCACCTGCCGCAGGCGGGCCGCGCTCAGCGGGGCGGCCCAGAGCATGAACTCCACGCGGCGCGGCAGCCCGACCTGCTGTTGGGCGTCGAGGAAGTTCTGCTTCAGCTCGCTCGAGAGCATCGCCACCGTGCGCATGCTCACGTCCAAGGTCCGAGCGGCCTCCCGCATCCGCTGGCCGCGTCGCCGGGTCTCCTGGAAGTACGCCAGCCGCAGCCAGTCGCACAGCTCGCGGAGCGGGATCCCGAAGGTGAAGGCGAGCCGCACCGCGGGCGCCAGCAGGGCGAACACCACACGGCGGCTCGTCTCGCGCCGATGTTCGTCCGATGGCTGGTCCGAGGTTTCAACGCTCATCGCCTCGCACGCTGCCACATCGGGTGCCGCGCGCTCAATGGCTTTCAGGGCTTCCGCGCTCGCGGGGGGTCTCAACCCGATGCCCGCTGCTGATTGACGCGGAGCGGGCGACTCTGCGAAAGTCCACGTACAGGGTACCTGCCGGTTCCTTCGCGGGTTGGAACCCGAGCGGGTCACGGGGCCGTGCTGACTCCTCTGAGCGCGATGTGGTGTGTGCAGTCGCACATGGCACGCCGGTTCAGGACTGCATGATGGTACGCGCCATGGACCTCCCAAGACAAAGCGCAGCGCGAAACGGCGGAGAGCTCAGCTCCCTGCCGCGCGCCATCCGACCGGCCGATCCCGGGCACGCCATCGTGGCCGACCTCCGCGTGCTTCGTCGCGCGCTGGACGCCGCTGGCGTGCCGATGGTGCCGCTGATCACGACCATCGGTGACTACCACGAGCTGGGGGACCTCCCCGTGCGGGTGGCCGACCGCGACGCCTTCGTGATCCGGTCGGCCCGAGGCGGTGACCGCGGCACCCTGCCGGTGGCGCGCGTCGCGCGCGGCTTCGTGGGCGGACCGGGGCGCTTCTTCACCCAGGGCGACCTCTGCCGATACGTCGGCCACATCCTCGAGGGGGCCTTCGTCGACGGGGCCCACGACGCCGCCGTCATCGAGGAGTCGGTGCGCGCGTCGTCGCTGTTCCCGGCGCTGGGCGCGGCGGGCGCGTGGCGGGTCAGCATCGGCACCCGAGGCGGCGTGCCGACCAGCGCGGAGCTGCACGGGCTGGATGGGCCGGTGAGCCGCGGCTCGGCGCCGCCGGGCGCGATCATCCTGGGGCTGGACGCGGAGCGAGGCGTCGTCGAGCGATTCTGGCACCGAGCGCCCATCGGCACTCCGTACCCCGAGACGGCCGCCGGGCTGCTGGGGAAGCGCGCGCGCGCCTGGCCGAGCATCCACGAGGTGGCGTGCCGGGCGGCGGCCACCATCGACCTGGACGAGCTGGCCATCGAGCTCATCGTCGACCCTGCCCGCGGACCGCTGGTCACGTCTGCGACGGCCGTCCAGGAGGCGCCGGTCCGGGTTCCCGTCCCCCGCGCCCGCGACGGCGAGCGCCGACGCCACATCCGGACGGCCTGACCTCGCGAGCGAGTCGCCCCGCTGGCGTGGCGTCTGGATTGACAACCGGCCTCTGGCGGCAGTAGACCGGGCGTCCCCCGACCCCCGGCCCCAGGGCAGGTTTCATGCTCGAGGTCCTCTCCAAAGGCTTCAAGTCCGCCCGGTCCAAGCTGACCGGACGCACGACCCTCGACGAGTCCAACATCAAGGACGCGTTGCGCGACGTGCGCATCTCGCTGCTCGAGGCCGACGTCGAGTTCCACGTGGTCAAGGACTTCCTGGCCCGCGTGGAGGAGAAGGCCATCGGCGAGCTGATCGTCACGCGGGTCAAGCACAAGGGCCAGAAGCGCGAGCTGGGACCCGGCGAGCACTTCATCAACATCTGCCACGACGAGCTCGAGGCCCTCATGGGCCCCGTCGACACGTCGATCCGCTTCGCCCGCTCCCACGAGATCACGACGATCATGATGGTGGGGCTCCAGGGCGCCGGCAAGACGACGACCACCGGCAAGCTGGCGCGCAAGCTGCTGGACGACGGGCACAAGCCGCTGCTCGTCGCCGCCGACATCTACCGCCCCGCCGCCATCGACCAGCTCCAGGTCCTGGGCCGGAAGCTGGATGTCCCGGTGTACTCGGTGCCCGGGGCGTCCCCGCCCGACCTCTGCGACGCCGCGCTGCGCGAGGCCCGCTTCCGGCGCCACGACGTGGTCATCTTCGACACCGCCGGCCGCCTCACCATCGACGAGTTCCTGATGAACGAGCTCGCGGAGATCCGCGAGCGCACGCGCCCCGAGAACATCTTCCTGGTCCTCGACGCCATGACCGGTCAGGACGCGGTGAAGACCGCCAAGACCTTCGATGAGCGGCTGGACCTGTCGGGCGTCATCCTGACCAAGCTGGACGGCGACGCGCGCGGCGGCGCGGCGCTCTCGGTCAAGGCGGTCACCGGCAAGCCGATCAAGTTCCTCGGCATCGGCGAGAAGCTCGACGCGCTGGAGGAGTTCCGGCCCGAGGGCCTGGCCAGCCGCATCCTGGGCTTCGGCGACATCGTCGGCCTGGTGAAGGACTTCGAGAAGGTCGTCGACGAGGAGACCGCCGAGGCCGACGCCAAGAAGATCCTCAGCGGCCAGTTCACGATGACCACCTTCCTGGACCAGATCCGCACCATCAAGAAGATGGGCTCGATCCGGGATGTCTTCGAGAAGATGCCCTTCTTCGACGACGCGATGCCCGCCGACCTGGACGACAAGCAGCTCGTGCGGGTCGAGTCGATCATCCTCTCGATGACCAAGGGCGAGCGCAACGATCCCGACGTGCTGCTCAAGCAGCCCAGCCGGCTCCGGCGCATCGCCGCCGGCTCGGGCACCTCGGTCAAGGAGGTCAAGGAGCTGACGCAGCGCTTCTTCGGCATGCGCAACGTCATGAAGCAGGTGGGCAAGCAGCCCGGGCTGCTCGGCAACCTGCCCGGCTTCAAGCAGCTCGGCATGCTGAAGAAGCTGCGCGGCGGCCAGATGGAGGACTTCTTCGAGGACTTCGACGGCCTCGACGGCATGGCCGGCATGGGCGGCGGCGCCCCCTCGGCGGCCATGCGCCGCGCGGCAGGCGGCCAGGCCAAGGGCCCCTCCGAAGCCGAGCTCCGCGCCCGCGTCGAGCAGCGCAAGAAGACGCTGCAGAAGGCGAAGGCGGCGGCGAAGCAGAGGAAGAAGAACCGCAAGAAGTAGCGTCGATGGCCGGGGCGGCGGCTGCGAGCCTCGCTGGCGGCGTCGCTCCCTCGGGTCAGGCCTGCGACGGGCTGAAGCCCGACTCGGCCTGCCCTCGGTCGCGCCGCCACCAGCGAGGCTCTCGCTCGCCGCCTCGGCCATCGACCAGAGGCGGCTTTGGAGCGTACGGCTCGGCCTTGGCCTGCGGCCCGGCCTCGGTTTCGGGGCGGCCCCGGTCCCGGCCTCGGTGTCGGCCTCGGTCTCGGCCTCGGTCCCGGCCTCGGTCCCGGCCTCGGGGTCGGCCTCGGCCCCGGCCTCGGTCTCGGTCTCGGCCTCGGCCCCGGCCTCGGTCCCGGCCTCGGTCTCGGTCCCGGAGTCGGTCTCGGCCTCGGTCTCGGTGTCGGCCTCGGTCACGGCCTCGGCCTCGGCCTCGGTCTCGGCCTCGGCCCCGGCCTCGGTTGAGTCGGGCCCGGCCTCGGTGTCGGCCTCGGTGTCGGCCTCGGTCTCGGCCTCGGTCTCGGCCCCGGCCTCGGTCCCGGCCTCGGTCTCGGAGTCGGGCCCGGCCTCGGTGTCGGCCTCGGCGCCGGTCTCGGTCCCGGCCTCGGCCTCGGCCCCGGCCTCGGTCCCGGTGGCGTGGGGTTGCGCTGGTTCCTGTCTCTCAGGGGGTTCGGCTGCTAGGCTGCGCCGGTTGTCGGGGAGGTCCATGGACGTCTGGACGGCGCGGGGTGTTGCGGGTCTGTTGGTGCTCTCGCTGGGCGCTGGCGGGTGCACGGTGGGCAGCGGGGCCGGGCCTTTGGACGGGTTCGTGCTTCGGGACGCGGACGCGTCTTCGGACGCCGTCGGTGACGCGGCGCCGGATGGGGCGCCGGACCCGGGGGGCGAGCTGCCTCTGGACGGCGGACCGACGCCCGACGCGCTCGACCCCGACGGGCTGCTGGACGCCGACGGCCTGTTGGACGCCGACGGGCTCCTGGACAGTGGCGGCGACGGGGAGGTCGCCGCCGACGCCTCGGACGCCGAGCTGCCGCCCGACGTCGGGCCACCCGAGCTGTGCAACGGCATCGACGACGACGGCGACGGCCTCGTCGACACGGGCTGCGGTCCTCCGTATTCGGCCTCGGCGGGCGCCGTCGTCCACGACCTGGGCCTGGTGGACGTCGGCAACGGCAAGGTCTCGGCAGCCCGGGTCTTCGGGCTGGGCGAGGGCGCGTCGGCCTTCGACATCGTGCTGCTCGACGCCGACGGCTCCAACGAGAACCTGGCCGTGTGGCAGCTCTTCGACCCGGTGGGCGCCCTGGTGGCGGCGGTCTCGGAGCCCTTCGGCCACGAGGTGCGCGACCTCCCGGGCTTCGCCACCGCCGTCGTCCAGGTCCCCGATCGCGGCGGCTACCTGCCCCCGCCCGGGCTGTGGACCTTCACGCTCTTCCGCAACGGCGGCAGCAGCCACGTCTGGGCGCGCGTGGTCGAGAACCGCCGCCCGGCCCCCACCGCGTCGGAGATCGACCTGAACCTGTGGTTCGTCGGCCTCGACGAGGGCCTCGACGCCTCCACGGCCCCCACCGACCCGGACTTCCAGGCCGTACTGTCCAACCTGGCCGGGCGGCTCGCCGCCTTCGGGATCACCGTGGGCGCCACGGAATACTTTGACGTCACCGGCGTGGACGCGCAGAAGTATTCCTATCTCGACCTGGCCACGGCGCCGCTGGTGCCGGGCGAGGACTCGGAACTCGTGAAGCTCTCGCACAGCCTGCCCCAGACCAACAGGGGCCTGGACTTCTTCTTCGTCATGGGCGTCAGTGTCCAAGGCGTGGTAGCCAAGGCAGGCTCCATCCCCGGGCCACCGCTGCATCACGGTGTGGTGGGCTCGGGGGTCATCGTCTCGATGGCCAACTACTTCGCCGGCTCCAAGCAGGCCGCCGCGCCGCTGCTCGGAGTCACCATGGCCCATGAGCTGGGCCACCAGCTCGGCCTCTACCACACCAGCGAATCCAACGGGCAGCAGCACGACCCCATCGCCGACACCCCCGAGTGCACCGAAGACACCAATCAGAATGGAAAGGTCGAACCCTGGGAGTGCCAGGGAAGCGGCGCCGGGAACCTGATGTTCTGGGCAGCTACAACCGGTGGAACGCTCACGGCCGAGCAGCTCGACGTCATCCACCGGAACCCGGCCCTTCACGCGCCCCAGGAGGCACCATGACCGCTGCTCCCACCTCGCCGCCCCTCCGCGCTCGCGGCCAGTCGCTGGCCCGCCCGGCGGCGCTCGGCCTGCTCGCTCTCGCCGCGCTCGCCCTGGCCAGCACCCTGGGCGCCTCGCCCGCCTCGGCGGCGGAGCGCAGCCGCGAGGACGTCCGCCGCTCGCTCATCGCCTGGCTCGAGTCCGACGAGTTCCGCGTCGAGCGCAAGTCCCTCGAGGGGCTGGGCGCCGAGGTGAACAAGCTGCTGGTGGACATCGCCGGCGACCCGGGCCAGGAGGCCACCACCCGCCAGCGCGCCGTCGGCGCCCTGGCCGTGTTCCCGTCCACCCGCAGCCGCCAGTTCCTCGCCGGGGTCGTGTTCGAGCGCTCCTTCATCGGCACCCCGCTGGGCACCCTGCTGCGCCGCGAGGCCCTGCGCTCGCTGGCCCGCGCCTTCCGGGAGTCCGCCGTCCACACCCTGGCCAGCGTGCGCGACGACCCCAACCCCCAGATCCGCGAGGCCTGCGCCCGGGCCCTGGGCGACACCGGCAGCGACACCGCCCTGGTCGAGCTCGACGCCTGGCTGCCCAACGAGCCGCAGCTCTTCGTCCGCGTGGCCATCGACGAGGCCATCGACGCCATCCGCCGCAACAGGAGCCGCTGATGCCCTTCGACCCCCGCGGCGTCATGACCGCGCTCGCCACCCCTTTCGCCGCCGACGGCAGCATCGACTTCGACGCCTGGCGCGCGCTGTGCGAGCGGCAGGTGCAGGCCGGCGCTGCGCTGGTCCCCTGTGGCACCACCGGCGAGACGCCGACCCTGACCCACGAGGAGGACGCCCGCCTCATCGCCACCGCGGTGGAGGTCGCCGCCGGCCGCGTGCCCGTGCTGGCCGGCACCGGCAGCAACGCCACCCGCACGGCCATCGCCAACACGCGCCGCGCCGCGGAGCTGGGCGCCGACGCCGCGCTGGTGGTCACGCCCTACTACAACAAGCCGCCGCAGGCCTCGCTGCTGGCCCACTATCGCGCGGTGGCCGACGAGGGCGGCCTGCCGGTGGTGCTCTATCACGTGCCGGGGCGCACGGCCTGCCGCATGACGCCGGACACCATCCTGCGCCTGGCCGAGCACCCGCGCGTCGTCGCCATCAAGGAGGCTTCGGCCGACCTCGATCTCCTGCAGGAGGTCATCTCGGGCGCGCCGCCGGACTTCGGCATCCTGTCCGGCGACGACGCCTGGACCCTGACCACCTTGCTGCTGGGCGGCCACGGCGTGGTGAGCGTGGCCAGCAACGTCGTGCCCCGCGCCATGGTGCGCCTGGTGCGCGCGGCCTGCGCCGGTGACCTGGGCGGCGCCCGCGCGCTGCAGAAGCGCCTCCTGCCGCTGTTCCGCGCGCTCTTCGTGACCACCAACCCGATCCCGGTCAAGCGCGCGCTAGCGCTGGGCGGGTACATGGGCGAGTCGGTGCGCCTGCCGCTCACGGCCGACGCCCTGGACGCCGCCGGCCTGGCTGCGCTGCGCTCCGCTCTGGAGCTGGCGCTGGCCGCCGAGGCGGAGGGCTGAGGTGGCGCCTGCTCCCACCCGTCTGGCCCTCATCGGCGCCCACGGTCGCATGGGGCGCCGGCTGGCCGCGCTGGCCGACGCGCACCCGGAGCTCGCGGTCACGGCCTCGGTGGACCGCGGCACGCCGCCCATCGAGGCGCTGGACCCCGCCGGCGTGGACTGCGTGATCGACTTCTCGGTGCGCGAGCTGGTCGCGTCCACCGCTCAGTGGTGCCGCGCCCACCGCGTGCCGCTCGCCCTCGGCACCACGGGCCTCGAGCCCGCCGACCTGAGCGCCGTCGACGCCGCCGCCGCCGAGGTGCCGGTCGTCTTCGCCCCCAACTACTCGATCGGCGTCAACGCGCTGTTCGCCCTGGCCGGCGAGCTGGCCACCATGCTCGGCGCCGGCTTCGACCTGGAGGTGGTCGAGGCCCATCACCGCCACAAGGTCGACGCGCCCTCGGGGACCGCCCGCCGCCTGGTGGAGGTGCTGGCCGAGGCTCGCGGCTCCAGCTACGAGGCCGCCGCCCGCGCCGAGCGCAACGGCATCATCGGACCGCGCACCGACGCGGAGATCGGCGTCGCGACCGTGCGCGGCGGCGACGTGGTCGGCGAGCACACCGTCTACTACCTGGGCACGGGCGAGCAGGTCAGCCTCACCCACCGCGCCACCGACCGCGACATCTTCGCTCGGGGGGCGCTGCGGGCGGCCGCGTGGCTGGCCGCTCCGGGGCGCGCTCCGGGGCGCTACGCCATGCTGGACGTGCTCAGGACGCCGTGAGCGGGGCCAGCGCGAGCGCGCCCGGCGATCCGCACGAGGCGCTCTACCAGTCCTTCCTGGACACCCTGCGCGCGCGCCACGCGGGCTTCCGCATCGTGCGCAAGTCCGAGAGTCCGCTGAGCCGCGTGCTCGACCGGGCCCTGCGCCTCATCACCGGCGGGCGGCAGTCGAGCTTCCTCGACCGCTACATCACCACCCTGGGCGCGCGGGTCTACGTGCCCGACCGCTGGGACGCGATGCCGGCGGCCGAGCGCTACTGCATCATGCGCCACGAGGCCGTCCACATCGCCCAGTTCCGCCGCTTCACCTGGCCGGGCATGGCGCTGATCTACCTGCTGCTGCCGGTGCCGGTGCTCTTCGCGGGCGGACGCGCGCTCATCGAGTGGGAGGCCTACCGCGAGACCCTGGCCGCGACCTGGGAGGTGCGTGGCCCCGCCGCCGCGCGCGACCCGGCCCTGGCCGAGCATATCGTGCGGCGCTTCACCGGCCCCGACTACGTCTGGATGTGGGTCCGTGCTAAGACCATCCGGCGAGCCATCGGGCGCACCCTCGACCACCTCGAGGCCCGCTCCGCCCCGACGGCCCCTGCCCCCGCGAGTGATCCTCGAACATGAGCCAGGACCCACCGATCCTGGGCCGAATCGGCCGTTATGAGCTGCTGGAGCGCGTCGGCGCCGGCGGAATGGGCGAGGTGTTCCTCGCGCGCACCACCGGCCCGGGCGGCTTCGAGAAGCAGGTGGTCATCAAGAAGATCCTGCCGCACCTGGCCGACAACCACTCCTTCGTGCGGCGCTTCACCGACGAGGGGCGGCTCGTCGTCCAGCTCCGGCACGCCGGCATCGCGCAGATCCTCGACATGGGCGAGGAGGGCGGCGTCACCTTCCTGGCGATGGAGCACGTCGACGGCCGCGACCTGCGCGACCTGCTGCGGCTGGCCTGGGCCCTGGACGTGCGCCCGTCGACGGAGGTGACCGTCGGCGTGCTGGTCCGCGTCCTCGAGGCCCTGGACTATGCCCACGCGAAGAAGGGCGACGACGGGCGGGCGCTGGGCATCATCCACCGCGACGTGACGCCCTCCAACGTGATGGTCTCGCGCTCGGGCGAGGTGAAGCTGGTCGACTTCGGCATCGCGCGGGCCACCGACCGGCTGGGCACCTCGGTCTCGGGCGCGCTGCAGGGCAAGTTCGGCTACATGTCCCCGCAGCAGGCGGCGGGCGCGCCGCTGGACGCCCGCAGCGACCAGTTCGCCGTCGGGGTCGTGGCCTGGGAGATGCTGGTCGGCCGCCGCCCCTTCGACGGCGCCAGCGACCTGGAGACCCTCGACCGCATCCGCCACGCGCCTGCGCCGCCGCTGGCCGAGGCGCGGCCCGATCTCCCCGCCGAGATCACCGGCGCCGTCGACCGCATGCTGGCCAAGGAGCCCGAGCAGCGCTTCCCCACCGCGGGCGACGCGGCGCGGGCGCTGCACGCCCACCTCTTCCGCGTGGGCGAGCTGGTCGGCGCGCGGGAGATCGGTGACTGGGTCGCCGACGTCCTCGACGCGGCGCCCGAAGGGTTGCGGGCCCCCTCGTCGGCCGGGCTGTCCCTGGACGACGCGCTGCGGCTGTCGCTGGAGTCGGGCAAGCCGGCGCGCGCCCCCGCGACGGTGAGCGTGGCCCCGGCGCCCCTCGCCGAGCGGCCCTCCGCCGCCTCGGGCGCCCTGGCCGCCTTCGAGGGGGCGCCGGGCGCGTCCACCCTGGCCACCCCCGCGCGCACGCCCACCTCCACGCCGCTGTCGGCGGGCGGCGCCGAGAGCGGGACCATCCCGCCGCTGCCGCCTCCCGGGCGCAAGCTGCTGGGCGCCTTCGGCCTGCTCATCGCCCTGAACGTGCTGCTGCTGGGCTCGGTGGCGTTCCTGCTCTGGCTCTCCTTCGCGCCGGGCGACTCCTCCGAGCGGAAGATCATCGCCGCCGAGGCCAGCCCCGAGCCCGCCCTGGCCGCCAGCCCGCCCGCCGCGCGGCTCTCGCCACCTGTGGCCGAGGCCGCGCCGCTGGCCCCGCCCGAGGCCGAGGCCGCGCCCGCCGAGGCCGCGCCCGAAACTCCAGCCGCGCCGGTGGACGCCGGACGCCAGGTCGGCCTGGTCCTCGCCTCCCTGCCGCTGCCCGCCCCCGCGCCGCCGTCGCAGCCCGCCGAGCACCTGGCGCCCGCAGGCGAGCGCACCGCGCCCCCGCGGCCGCCCCGCGAGCCGGTCGGCACCGGCACCGTGAGCTTCCGATACTACCCGGCGAGCGCCACCGTCCTCATCGACGGCAAGCAGCTTCCCAAGTCCAGTACCAACCTGGTCCGGGAGCTCCCGCTGCCGGCCGGTCCGCACACCCTCACCCTGGTGACCGGGCCCGGCCCGGGGCGTACCATTCCCTTCACGGTGGTCGCTGGCGACGCAGTGAACCTGAAGCAGGTGAGCGCCGTGGAGAACGAGCACCCGGATCCCGTCCCGCCCGACCCGGAGTGAGCGCCGGGGGCGGCGGCTCCCCCACACGCTGCGCCGTCTTCCCCGCGTCGGGTGCATGGGCTACCATCCAGCGATGGCGTCCAATCCCCACACCGCAGCGGTCGCCGACGGCGAGGACGAGGTCCGGTTCCGCCGGTACTGCTTCTGCTTCGGACCCGAAAAGGGCGCCCACCCGTACTCGGCGCGCCTGATTCACATCGGCAGCGCCCCCGACAACGACCTGGTCGTCGACAGCCCCACGGTGTCTCGCCAGCACGCCCGGCTCGAGTTCGTGGGCCCCGGCTACCTGCTGCGCGACCTGGGCTCGAAGAACGGCACCTTCGTCGATGGCGTGCGGGTGATGGAGGCCTTCGTCACGGCCGGCGCGCGCGTGCGGCTGGGGACGGCCGAGATGGAGTTCCGGCTCGAGGACGAGACGGTGCAGGTGGCGCTGTCGCGGGCCGAGCGATACGGGCAGCTCATCGGGCGCTCGTCTCAGATGCGCGAGATCTTCGCGCTGCTGGCCAAGGCCGCGCCGACGCGCGCGACCGTGCTGGTCGAGGGCGAGAGCGGCACCGGCAAGGAGCTGGTCGCCGACGCCATCCACCAGCACTCGCCGCGTCGCGAGGCACCCTTCGTGGTGTTCGACTGCTCGGCGGTGGCGCCCGAACTCATCGAGAGCGAGCTCTTCGGCCACGTGAAGGGGGCCTTCACCGGGGCCGTGGCGGCCCGCAAGGGCGTCTTCGAGCTGGCCCACGGCGGCACGCTGTTTCTCGACGAGGTGGGCGAGCTGCCCGTGGACCTGCAGCCGAAGCTGCTGCGGGTGCTGGAGACGGGGCAGGTGCGGCCCGTGGGTTCGGGCGAGCTGCGGCGCACCGACGTCCGGGTGGTGGCGGCCACCAACCGCCAGCTCGAGCGCGAGGTCGAGGCGGGGCAGTTCCGCGAGGACCTCTACTACCGGCTCGCGGTCATCAAGGTGAAGCTGCCGCCGCTGCGGCTCCGGCCCGAGGACATCCCGCTGCTGGTGAAGCACTTCCTGGACGAGGCCGGCTCGCAGTCGGTGCACGTCGGCTTCGAGACGATGCAGCGGCTGCAGCAGCACCCGTGGCAGGGCAACGTGCGGGAGCTCAAGAACTACCTGGAGCGCGCCGTCGTGCTGGCCGACAACGGCCGCATCGAGACCCGCTTCCTCACCGACCGCGGGCTGGGCCAACGAGCCGGGGCCGACGCCGAGGCGGCCGGCTCGGCGCAGACGGTCGAGGCGGACTACGACCTGCCGTTCAAGGACGCCAAGGCGCGCCTGCTGGACACCTTCGAGCGTCGCTACTGGCTGCGGTTGCTCGAGGAGACCGACGGGAACGTCTCGGAGGCGGCCCGCCGCGGCGGCATCCACCGCAAGAGCCTCGAGTACCTCGTGAAGAAATTGGACCTCCGGGCGGACACCGGCGAAGATCTCTAAAGACTTCGTCGACTTGGCCGCGAGGTCCGGCTCCACGGCCGGGCCCCGGACCCCCGGCAGAGCCTTCCGAGCGATTTTTTCGACGCGACCCGGTGTTCCCCCTATCCTCACTCTCGACGCGTGTGGGGGGGATCACTTCGAACCTGTGGCGTTGCCGTGTGGAGGAACATCACGTGAGTAGCCCGACCAAGACCACGACGACCGAGACTCGTCGTGCCACGACCCGCACCGAGCTGCGCAAGGCCCTCCGCAAGGCGGACCTGACCGTAGCAGAGGAGCAGCTCGTGCGCATGCGCCTCGGCCTGTCCGAGCCCCCGAGCGCCAAGCTGGTGTTCCGAGGTCAGGATGACGCCGAGCTGGCGACCAAGCTGGCGACCCTGGAGGCCGACGCCCTGCGCCGCCTCCGCCCGCCAGCGGTGGTCCAGGCCCCGCTGGAAGGCAACGCCCTCAAGCGAGCCATCATCGACGAGCTCAAGAAGTTCTGACACCCGGCGAAAGCCGCGTGCGCCGAAGAGCCCCGGGTCTAGAGACCGCGGGGCTCTTCTGTTTTCAGCGCCCGGGCGTTCCAAACCGTTCACACTTACAGATATCTGTGAACGATTTGGAACGCGCGGTTCTGGCAGCCGGGAAACCGGCAGCCCCCGTCGCGAATCCGCAACGCGCGTCCGATGGCCGAGGGAATGGTGCGAGAGCGGCGGCCGATGGACAGCGGCTCGCCCCGCTCACCGTGGGTGACGCCGACGCGGCTCGCATCGCAGGCCAGCCTCCGCGCCGTCTCGGGAGCCAGGCGCGGCCCGCCCTCGACCGCACTCCGGCCGTCGGTCTCCGGGACGGCGAGCGTCGCGGCGTCGACGTGCACGATGACCTGATGCCGCTCTCCCCCCGCCAGCTCGCCCGGCCCGTGCGCGAGCCAGCTCTCGGCGAGCTGCACGAGGGCGTCCGATCTCTCCGCGGAAAGATCCCCGTCTTCCTCGCCAGCGTCCCGGGTCTCCTCGCGGATCACCTCACGCGCCGTACCGGGTACCGCGTTTCGACCGGGTCTCCGAGTGCGCGACGCTGTCCCCTGGGACGCGCCGGCCGCATGCGCTAGTGTCGGCTTTCCCCACCTCCCCCCGAGCCGATGCCTGGCATCTTCATCAGCTACAGTCACGACGACTTCGACCATGTGGAGCAGCTCCGCCGTCACCTGGCGCCGCTGGTCGATCCCGAGACCGGCTGGGACATCACCATCTGGCACGACATGCGCGTCAAGGCGGGCACGAAGGTGCCCGACGAGGTCAAGGCTGCGCTGGAGGCAGCGGCCGTCGTCGTCGCGGTCCTTAGCAACGGCTACGTCGCCAGCGAGTGGTGCAAGTGGGAGTTCCGCCGCGCGCGCGACCAGCGAAAGCACCTGGTGCCGGTGCTGCTCCGGGCCTGCGTCTTCCGGCCGCTGGTCGGCTCGCTGCAGCTCCTCCCCCAGGAGAAGAAGCGAGAGACGCCATTGGTGAAGCTGGCCCACCAGGACGACGGTTGGGTGCAGGTCGTGACCGCGGCGTTGGACCACCTGGGCATCGACCTCGCCGCTGGTCCCCCGGACGAGCCCCTGTCTCCCAAGCCGGCCTCCAGCCCCACCTGGCCCCCGGTGCACGGCACTCGCCTCGGCTGCTGGACCCTGGGCGAGAAGCTCGGCGAAGGCGGATACGGTGCGGTCTTCCGCGGGGTGACCCCCGACGGCAAGCAAGCCGCCATCAAGGTCTATCGCCCCCGCGCCGACCCGGCAGACGACGAGCGAGGGCGCCCCCGCTTCGTCCGCGGCCCCGAAGTGCTCGCCCGCCTGGCCGCCAGCGGCGGTCACCCAGGCATATCCCGCCTCGTCGAGCCCGCCAGCACCACCAATGGCCACCTCTGGTACGCGACGGAGTTGATAGACGGCGGCGACATCGAGCGCGACCGTAGCGGCCTGAGCCGTCGTCCCCTTCTCGACCGCATCGCGTTCTTCCGCGGCATCGTCGACGCCGTCGCCTACGCTCACACCGAAGCCCCCGGCGCACCGTTCTGGCACCGCGACCTCACCCCCGGGAACATACTGGTCGACACGAACGCCAACCCCTGGCTGCCGGTCCTCATCGACTTTGAGCTGGCCCGCGATCTCGAGCCCGACTCCCTTACCAAGACCCAGGCCCTGGTCGGCACCGTCAACTACGTCCCCCCCGAGCAGATCGGCGGCGGCGCCCCGCACTACCCACCCATGACCACAGGCTCCGACGAGCAACGCCGCGACCTCTGGGCCCTGGGCATGCTGCTGCACTACCTCGTCGCCGGCCAGGCCAGCAGCATCCCCGGCCTGCGAGCCAGAGAGCGCGAACGCGCGCTGACTGCCGAGCCCCCCGACCTCGTCACCCGCCTCGGCGAGACCATCGAGTGGATGCTCCAACTCGACCCCAAGCAGCGCCCCCAAACCATCGCGCAGCTGGCGTCGGCTGTCGACGCCTTGCTCGCACCCGCGCCTCGCCCGAGCCGACCCGTCCTGAACCGCCAACCAGACCCTCGCCCGCCGCTGGACGTCGTGCGAGGACTCATCACCAGACCACCGCCCGAAGCAATCCCCGCGCTCGTCGACTTCGCCAGCGTCAACCGCAGCGACGAGGCCCTCCAACTCGCGGGAGCCGCCCTGCTCGCCATGGGCGCCCGCGAGCCCCAGCTCGACATCCTCCGGGACCTCGCCGGCAGCGGCTCCAGGCTGGGCATCCCAGCGCCCGCCTGGGCCTCCATCCCAGCCGGCACGTTCCGGATGGGCAGCCCCGACGGCACGAGCGACGGTGACGAACGCCCCCAGCACAAGGTCGTACGACGTGCACGGCAATGTTTGGGAGTGGACGTCCGACTGGTACTCCGCCTCCTACTATGCCGAGAGCCCGGCCGCCGACCCGCAGGGGCCGGCCAGCGGGCAGTGGCGCGTGGTGCGTGGCGGTTCCTGGTTCAGCGGTGCGGCCGGGGCTCGTGCGGCCTATCGCAGCCGGTTCTTCCCTTCGTTCCGGAGCAACGACCTGGGCTTTCGCGTCGTCCTCCCCGCCCCCGGCTCTCGGCCTTAGGTCATAGACCATAGAGAGTGTACCTCCACCCGGCGGAGGCGGCGGCTGCCGGCGGGGAGCTGCCGCGCGCTCACGTGCGCGGATGCGTGGGGTGCGGACGCTGTGAGCTTGGGGGACAGGGCTCAGCGGCCCCCGCGGCGAGGACCTCGCCACGCGCCGTGCGCGGCCAAGATCGGCCGCGGCGTTGCCGGCTGCGGCAAGGCGTCGGCATCTCTGCGGCTCGTCGGATGGCCTCCCACCGGCCAACCTTGCCGATCGGACCGCCGGGTCGGCAGCGACCGGCATTCCCTCGCCGACCGTCGCCGTTCTCAGAACAGGACGATGCCGCTGAGGGTCGGGGTCGCGGCCACTTGCTCACGGCAACCACGGTAGGGCGAGAGCGAAGCGTTTCGGCGGGTGATTCAGTGGAGGTACCCGCCGCTGACGAGGCGCGGTCCATGATTTCGGGGCCGGACGGGTGCCCGGACTCACTTTCTTTCGGTCAGAACGGGAGGTCGTCCTCAACCGCTGCTCTCTGCTCCCCGGCGTCCTGCTCCGCCCCGTCGGACGCCTCGTCGTCCGGCGAACCGTCCCCGCCGATCGTGGCGCCCGCCACCCACTCGTCGGCGACCGCCTGCCAGTCGACCGTGCGCTGCGAGTCCGGCGGCTCCGTCCACGCCTGCCAGAAGTCGGGGTCACTGGACCTGGGTCGGTGCTTCTCGTCCAGCGCGCGCATTTCGACCACGACAGGCGCTGGGGTGGCCCAGCCCAACAGGACGGCACGTCGAGTCGGCAGGCTCGGGAGCTCGCGCAGCACCTCCCCAAGCCCGTCGGGAACAAGCCGGCGCACTTGATCCTGGTCGCGGTCGTTCACGATTCGGTGCAGCAGGAAGGTGTTGCATTGTGACAGCACGGTGGCCGAGAGTTCCGACGGTCGCTGGGACGACAGGACCATGCCAAGGCCGAATTTCCGCCCCTCCCGAGCGATCTTCTCAATCGTCTCGCTGCAATGCTGTGCGGGCGCGCTCGCGCCGTCCGTCCCGAGACGTGCGTGCGCGAACGTATGGGCCTCCTCGATGACGAGGCACGTGGGGAGCAGACTTCCGAGAAGGCGCCGGTGCCGTTGCAGCGCCTCGAACACCATGCGGCATGTCACGGATGCAACGGTGTGCGTGACCTCCGAAGGGAGCAGGGAAAGATCAAGCACGACAATCGACCCGCGCCGGCGCTCGGGTTCGGACGAAGCAAGATGCTCGGTGAGCCACTCGGCGAGGGTGGGTTCGATGTCCGGCACGGCGACAGCTCGCAGTCTCTCCTGCGCCAGCAGCATTTCGACTCGAAGCAGCAAACTCGAAGCGTGCTGATCCGCGTTGCGGATGTTCGACATCCGAGAACCAAGGTCGATCAAGTGCCTGAGAGCACGCACGTCCATCTTCACAGGAGCGTGCTCATCCACGCGCGTCGTGACCGTTGAGCCGGACGACCTCAGTATAGCTTCTACCTGCTCTTGGACCGCTGCGACCTCGCAATCATCGAAGGCCGAATGCCAGCAGTCATCGGGGTCCTTGTCCTTATCCTTCGGGCCCTGACGGTGACTGCGTTCTGTAGTGTCGATGAGGCTGGCCACTTGCTGGAGAGCCGCCCGAAGTGCGTCATCGCCCCTGGCCGTCGCGACCGCACCGCGAAGATCCCGATGAAAACTACGAAGAAGCTCGGCGAACGCCTCCCTATTGTTGTTCCCCTTTGGCCGAAACGACCCGGAACGCCGCGCCTCTGTGACCATCGCGAAGAGGGTGACGAGCAGCGCCCCCACGTTCTGGTCGTCGGCCCGGAAAGCATCGCCGGCTCCCCTGGCGCGCTGAAGCGCGTCCACGAGAATCGGGCGCTGCACCCCGGGCGCGGCACGCGTGAACGATGCCCACTCATCGGCGTTCCAGAGCCACGCCGGGACCCGGAGCTGCTCCTCACCGTCCTTCGGAGTCACGCGGTACACCCGCACGTCGGCTGGCAAGTCCTCGAAGGTGCTCCCGTACTCTCCGTTCGGGTCGAGGACGACGACCCGACCTCGCCACCGGCCAGCCTTCGCCACGGCCGCCTCGACCGACCATCGGATTAGGCCCGCGACCGAGCAGGACTTGCCCGAACCGGTGTTGCCGAGAACTGCGAGGTGGCGCCCGAACAGCCGATCGGGGTCGACGCGGATCTCCAACCCATCCGCGAGGGGGCAGCGGCCGATGGGAACGGCCGCCTCGTCCGCTGCGCCGACGATGGCGGTCAGTTGGTCAGGTCCCGGCAGGTGCACCGCGTCTCCAACCGACGGGAACACGTCGACGCCGCGCTCCATGACGAGTTGGTGGTCGCTGCCCTCCACGTAGCGGCGCTGCAAGGTACCGATGGGCGTCACGACGACGACACGCTGCGGGAACGGGAGGTCGACGAGATCGAAGTCCTTCAGGCCCTTGCGCTTCGGGAACGACGACCGCTCGATGCGCACTGACGACACGATCCCGACCGTGGCGCCCCCGCTGTGGGGCACGATCAGGTAGCCATTCACGCGCGGGAACCGCTCCGGCGTGCCAGTGTTGAGTGCCGTGGCGTGGGGCGCGTCCACGTCAACGGCCACGGTGAAGCTGTCGGCAGCTACCCGCTCGACAGTGCCGATGATCCGCTCGCCCAGGGCGTCGACGAGTCGGGTCATGCGTCTTCCTCGGTCGCAGCCGGCTTGCTGTCTGCCTTGTCGAGGGCTGCGAGCCCCCGCCGCGTAGCGCCGCGGCGCTCCAAGAGCTCGGCGAGCCGCCAGGTGATCTTGTCGATGGCCGGCTTGGGAAGGAATCGCGCGACCAGCTTGTCGAGGCTCGCCACCTCCGGCCCGACCAAGACGCTCACCTGCGCGGGCCGGCCCACGGCCTCGTCGAACGCTCGGATCCGACCGTCCGGGTCGTTGAAGGCAATGATGAGCAGGTGGGTGGAGGGCAGCGTCAACATGTCCCGAAGCACCCGGTTGATGTGGTCGTCGCCGAACCCGTAGCCGTAGGTAACGACCTATACCGCTTTGGCCCTCAAGAACGCCGCGCACGACAAGGCCGTGGTCCGGAGCGTGCTCAGCGAAGGAGAACAGCGTGCAGTCTCGCTTGCTTGGTTCTTCGCGGAACTCACGCTCTCAACGTCCAAGTCGGCAATCGTATTCGACGACCCTGTCTCTTCTCTGGATCACGACTGGCGTCGAAGCGTGGCAGCGCGACTGAGCGAAGAAGCTGCCCAACGCCAAGTCGTCGTGTTCACGCACGATGCCGTGTTTCTGCACATGCTCCACGCCGATGCCAGTGCCGCGGGGGCCGTGCCGTACAGCCTGCAGGTACAGCGATGTGGCGGGGCTCCCGGATACTGCTCGGCCGACGTACCCTGGGAAAAGAAGAATGTGAAGCAGCGTGTGGGGGCTCTGAAGGACGAGCATGTGGCGCTGTCCAAGACGAAGAAGACGGGCACGGACAACGAGTATGCTGAGAACGTCGTCGGCTACCTTGATCGGCTGCGGAAGACGTGGGAGCGGGCAGTCGAAGAGTGCCTGTTCAACGGGGTCATCGAGAGGTTCGGCTACGGTGTGAAGACCCAGAGCATCGCTGAAGTCGACGTGCTAGACACTGACTACGCTGCCATTGATGCGGGCATGTCGGCATGCTCAGCGTGGGTGCACGACCCCGCGCAAGGATTGCTCGCTCCGCCCCCGACCCCGGATGAGGTTGCCAGCATGGTGAACGCCCTGGTGGATTGGGTGACGGAGATTCGAAACCGTCGTCCAAAGAACAGCCTGCCGAAGCTGACGCGGCTTTGACCGGCGGTGGCGGGAGGAGACCTGGAGCGGCGCGGGCTCTGGCTCGCGGCTCGCGGTCCGCGAAAGATGATTGCGAGCACAAGCGCTCTCACGTCGCGTTCGGGCTGGGCGCTTGCTTCCCGGATGGGCGTGTGAGCACAATGTGCGCACACCGCCGAACGGAGCAAAGACCATGAAGACCAGGGTGCGGCTCGTAAAGATGGGGAACTCGCGGGGGGTGCGCATCCCGAAACCGCTGATTGAGCAGGCCGGCCTCACCGACGCGGTCGCGCTCGAGGTGCAGGCCGGCGCCATCGTCATTCGCGCGCTCGATGGCCCGCGGGTCGGCTGGTCGGAAGCGGCCGCGAGCCTCGCCTCGACTGGCACTGGGCTGCTCGATGAACCGACGCCCACCGAGTTCGATACCGACGGCTGGACCTGGTGAAACAAGCCATCGGCCGGGGCGACGTCTACCTCGTGGACCTTGAGCCGACCCAGGGCCGAGAGATCCAGAAGACGCGACCGTGCCTCGTCGTGTCGCCGGACGAGCTGAATGCGCATCTCCGGACATTCATCGTCGCGCCGCTCACGACGGGTTCGTACGCCTACCCGTTTCGCATCCCGTGTCGCGTGGCAGGCAAGAGCGGCCACGTCGTGCTCGACCAGCTTCGCACCGTGGACGCCTCGCGGCTCATCCATCGCGTCGGCCGGATTCCTGCCCCGACCCTGCGCGTCGTGCTGGAGCGGCTCCGCGAGATGTTCGAGCCGTAGCGCCGAAGGGTCGCTCAACGCCTCGAGTGCGTCGAAGATGGCCGTGCTTCCGAGCCAGGCGTGATTGAACTTGCCGATGTCGTGAAGCGCGGCGCAGCAGTAGCGAAACCTACTTGCAGGGGCCGGGGGTGGCTGTCGAGGTGGCCTTCTGGGCGGCGTGGCAGGGGGAGGTGTAGGTGGTGGCGTCGCAGCCGCAGGTGGGGGCGTTGACGTTGGGGCAGGTGGTGGGGGGGGTGAGGCAGTGGCCGGAGGCGGAGCACTGGCCCGGGGGGCGGTGGCAGAAGGTGCCTTCGGGGCAGGCGGCGTCCGCCTTGCATGGGGCGGCGCAGTGGTCGGGGCAGGTGTCGCCGTCGCGATCGATGGGGTCGGTGCCCTCGGGGCAGGTCAGGGACGGGCAGGCGTCGGCGCAGGCTGAGAGGCGGGCGATGGCGCGGTCGGCCTCGGTGGCCTCGCAGGAGCTGGGCCAGGTGGCGCCGGTGCAGTCGCACACGGGGCCGTCGGCGGCGGGGCAGGCCTCCGTCTTGGGGACGCAGCGGCCCAGCCCCGAGCAGGTCTCGCGCAGGCACAGCGCGTCCTTGCAGTCGGCGTTGGTGGCGCAGAGCGGCTCGGCGCAGGCGGCCGGTGGCGCCAGGGCGCTGCAGGTGGTGGCGCACTCGCCGAGCTGGCAGGTGAGAGTGGCCTGGCAGCCGGGGCACTCGGCGCCGCAGGCGGTGGGGGCGAGGCCGCTCTGGGCGCAGTCGCAGTCCGAGGCGCAGGCCAGGCCGCAGCCGTCGGCGCAGGCGTCGCCTCCGGTGTCCACCGGCGACAGCGGCGGCTCGCAGGCGACCACCGCGCAGGCCTCGAGGCAGGGCAGGCCGCCCGCGGGCGCGCCGCCGGGGCAGGTGCAGGTCTCGGGGCAGCCGTCGCCGTCGGAGTCGGCGGCCTTCGCGCCCTCGGGGCAGGCCGGCTCGGACGGGCACGCGCAGGCGTCGGGGCAGCCGTCGCCGTCGGAGTCCACGGCCGTCAGGTGGGCCGCGCAGGGCGGCGGGGACTTGCAGGGGCAGCCCGTCGGTCCCGGGCTCTGGCCACCGGGGCACTGGCAGGCCTCGGGGCAGTGGTCGCCGTCGGCGTCGACCGCCACGCTGGTCCCCGGACAGGTCGGCGGCGCCTTGGCGCAGGGCACGCACGTGTCACTGCAGCCGTCGCCCGAGCTGTCCTGGCCCAGCGAGCCCAGCGGGCAGGCGTCCACCAGGTCGTAGCAACCGTCGCCGTCCTTGTCGACGAGCACCGCGTAGCTGGGGAGCGCCTCGTCGCAGACGAAGCCGGCGCAGGGCTTGCAGCTCCCGGTCGCGTCCGGCTTGGCACCGCCCGCGCACAGGCAGGCGTCGGGGCAGCCGTCGGCGTCGGTGTCGGTGGCCACGAGGCCGCTCGGGCAGGTGAGCGCCAGGCAGCCCGAGCACCCCTTGATTCCGGGGGCGAGCCCGTTCGCGCAGACGCAGGCGTCGAGGCAGCCGTCTGCGTCGGTGTCCGCCGCCACCGCTCCACCGGTGCAGCCGGGCGGCTTCGGGCAGCAGCTCTTGCCCGGCTTGGTGGGGGTGCCGTCCTTGCAGAAGCAGGTGTCGAAGCAGTTGTCGCCGCTGGTGTCGCCGGCCACGGCCCCCGGCGGGCAGGTCGGCGCGTCGGCGCAGGGCTCGCAGCGGTCGTTGCAACCGTCGCCCGACCCGTCCTGTCCCTGGGTGCCCAGCGGACACGCGTCGGTGAGGTCGTAGCAGCCGTCGCCGTCCTGATCGACCAGCCAGGCGTAGGGGGGTAGCGGCGTCTCGCACACGATGGGCGCGCAGGAGCTCGCGCAGCCGCCGCCGCCCGGGAGCGACCCGTCGGCGCACACGCAGGTGTCGGGGCAGCCGTCGCCGTCGGCGTCCTTGGCGCCGGCCCCCGCGGGACACGCCAGGGCCTTGCAGCAGGTGCCCTGGCTGCTGGCGCTGCCGCTGCCCGAGCAGACGCAGGTGTCGGGGCAGCCGTCCTTGTCCAGGTCGGTGCCCACGGCGCCCGCCGGGCAGCTCAGCGCCTTGCAGCAGCTCGCGCTGGTGGCGGCGGGCTGGGTGGTGCCGGGGCAGACGCAGGACTCGGCGCAGCCGTCGCCGTCGAGGTCGGCCGTGCCCAGGCCCGGCCCGCACGCGGGCGCCGCCGGGCACTTGCACAGGCCGTCCTGGGCGACCTGGCCGGGCGGGCAGAGGCAGGCGTCCGGGCAGCCGTCGCTGTCGGTGTCCGTCGCGGTGGCCCCGTCGGCGCAGGCCAGGGCCGGGCAGCACGCCCCCGAGGGCGACAGGGCGGCGCCGGCGGCGCAGGCGCAGGTGTCCTTGCAGCCGTCGCCGTCGGTGTCGCGCGGCTGCTGGGGCGCGGCACAGCTCGGCGGGTCGGGGCAGCAGAAGCCTCGGGGGCCGGGGGCCAGGCCGCCCGCGCACAGGCAGGACTCGGCGCAGCCGTCGCCGTCCACGTCGCGGGCGACCGCGCCGGCCGGACACAGCGCGGCGGCCGTGCAGGCGCAGACGCCGCCTTGGGGGGTGCTGCCGTCCAGGCACCGGCAGCTCTCGGGGCACCCGTCCTGGTCCAGGTCCCGGGCGACGGTGCCCGGGGCGCAGTCGGGCGCGGAGGTGCAGCAGGCGCCGCTGGCGGTGGGCGGCGACCCGTCGGGGCAGGCGCAGTCGTCGACGCAGGCGTCGCCGTCGGTGTCCAGCGACGTCAGCCCCCCGGCGCACTGGAGCTCGAGCGGGCAGCCGCAGGGGCCGGTGGCCGACTGGGAAAGCGGCGCGCCCGACGGGCACACGCAGGTGTCGGCGCAGCCGTCGGCGTCCAGGTCCACCGCTCGCAGGCTCTCGCCGCAGCCGAGCGCCGGGCAGCAGGTCGCCGGGCCGCCCGGCTCGGTCCCGGCGGGGCAGACGCAGCGGTCGGGGCAGCCGTCGCCGTCGGTGTCCGCGGCCACCTGGGACTCGCCGCAGGCCACGTCGAAGGCGCAGGCGCAGGCGCCGCCGGGTGCCGCGGGCCCGCCGGCGCTGCACTGGCAGCTCTCCGGGCAGCCGTCGCCGTCGGTGTCCACCGCCTGCTGTCCGGGCGCGCAGGTCGGCGGCGCGGGGCAGGCCTGGCACACCGCCGCGTAGGCCGGGACCGGGCCGCAGCGGCCCGCGCAGCGTCCCTCGACGCAGGCGAAGTAGCTGCCGCAGGTCGGGCAGAAGGCGTCGCACTCCGCCGGCAGCGCGAGGCCCGCGCCCAGGCAGTCGCAGGCGGACGCGCAGGGGGCGAGGCAGCGCTCGGGGCAGCCGTCGCCGTCGTCGTCGGCGGGCAGGGTGCCGGGCTTGCAGAGGACGACGGTCTCGCAGGCGCAGGCCCCGCCCGGTCCGGGGGCCAGCCCGCCGGGGCAGAGGCAGCGCTCGGGGCAGCCGTCGCCGTCGGCGTCCTGGGCGGTCTGGCCTGCGGGGCAGGCGGGCGGCTCCGGGCAGGCGCAGGTGCCGAGCGGTCCGGGGGCCAGCCCGCCGGGACAGAGGCAGCGCTCGGGGCAGCCGTCGCCGTCGTCGTCCGAGGGCGCGGTCCCGGGGGGGCAGGTGGGCGCGAAGGCGCAGGGGCAGGCCTGGCCGGGGGCGACCAGCGGGCCCGTCTTGCAGAGGCAGACGTCGCCGCACCCGTCGGCGTCCAGGTCGTAGGCGGTCGAGGCCGCCGCGCAGCCGGCCGGGACCGGGCAGGCGCAGGGCCCCGGGAACGCCGGGTCGCACTGGCAGGTGTCCGGGCAGCCGTCGCCGTCGGTGTCGGCGGGCTTCGCGCCGCTCGGGCAGGCCAGGCCGGGGCAGGGCGCGCACAGGTCGCGGCAGCCGTCGGCGTCGGTGTCGACTCCGTGCGCGCCGGGCCCGCACGAGGTGCACAGGTCCGGGCAGGCGTCGCCGTCGGTGTCGCGCAGCACCGCCGCGGTGGGGCAGCTCGCATCGTCGCACGTGTGGTCGCAGGGGCAGCCGCCGGCCAGCTCCTCGGGGCTGCCCACGGTGCCGTCCGGGCACTCGCAGGAGTCGGGGCAGCCGTCGCCGTCGCCGTCGCGCGCCACCGCGCCCGCGGGGCAGCTCACCGGCGCGCAAGCCACGCAGGCGTCGTGGCAGCCGTCGCCGTCGGTGTCCGCGCCGGTGTGGCCCGCGGTGCACAGCGCGCAGGTCTCGCCGCAGCCGTCCTGGTCCAGGTCGGCGAAGTAGCCGCGCGCCGGGCAGGACTTGGACGCGCAGGGCACCGGGCAGCCGCAGCCGTCCGGTCCCGGCGCCACCCCCGAGCTGCACACGCAGGCGTCGGCGCAGCCGTCCTGGTCGGTGTCGGCGCTCAGCGCGCCGCCGGCGCAGGAGAGCGGCGGGCAGCAGGGGCCGGTGTGGTCGCGGGAGACCCCGGCTGCCCGCCGGAAGCAATCGGAGGCGTAGGTCTTGCCGTCGCAGCCGCACACGGGTGAGAGCCCGGTGTCGGGACAGGAGGACGGCGCGGCGACGCAGCGCCCGTCGATCTCCGGGTGGCCGCACAGCCCGGCGGCCCGCTCGCAGACCTCGCCGGGTGAGCAGCTCGCGCCGCTCTGGCCGCCGCACTCGCCGACGCACCCGCCGGTGTGGGCCACCGTGACGCCGGCCAGCCGCGCGATGCACGCGCTGCGCCAGGTGGTGCCGTCGCAGCCGCAGACCGGCGCGTCGGCCTCGAGGCAGGCGACCGGTCGGGCCACGCAGACCCCGAAGGCACCGCACTCGCCGACCGGGCGTTGGCAGAGCTCCCCGGCACCGCACTGGCTGCTGGCCGTGCACGCCCCCTCGCAGGTGTCGGGGCAGCCGTCGCCGTCGCCGTCGGCCGGCTCGGTGCCCTCGGGGCACGCCGGGCCGGTCGGGCACACGCAGCCGTCGGCGCACCCGTCGCCGTCACCGTCGCCCGGCACCCGACCCGGCGGGCACTCCAGGCTCGGGCACACGCAGGCGTCCGGGCAGCCGCCGCCGTCGCTGTCCACCGCCTGACAGCAGGGGCCGCAGTCGATGGGCGCGCAGCAGCGCGGGTCGATGCCCGAGCCGATGCACTGGCCGCCGACGCACCGGTCCACCGGCGTGCAGGCCTCGCGGTCGTCGCAGGCCGTACCGTCGGGCTCGGCCGTGTGGCTGCAGGTGCCGTCGCTCTCGCAGGTGTCGACGGTGCAGGGCTCGTCGTCCTGGCACTGGGCGTCGCCGCTGCAACCCACGCAGCTGTTGGTGTCCAGGTTGCAGCGGCCGCTGGCGCAGTCGCGGTGGGCCAGGCAGGCGACGCACTGCAGCTTGTCGGGGTGGCACACGCCCGAGGCGCAGTCGGCGTCGGCCAGGCACTGGACGCAGGTGGCCGTCTCGGGCTGGCACACGCCCGAGGCGCAGTCGGCGTCGTCGACGCACTGCACGCAGACGTGGACGCTGGGGTGGCAGGCGGCGCCCTGGGGGCAGTCCTCGTCGGCCAGGCAGCCGACGCATTGCCGGCTCTGGGGGTCGCACACCTGCCCGGCTCCGCAGTCGCGGTCGAAGCGGCAGCCGCCGTCGCTGCTGGCGGCGTCGGCGTCCTCGGTGGTGGAGGCGTCGCTCGAGGTCACCGAGTCGCACCCGGGCCACGCCAGCGCCGCCGCCACCGCCAGGGCCAGCGCCGCGCCCCCGCGCCGCCTGCCCGCCTTGTCTGCCTCGACGCTCGCCATCACGGTTCATCCCTTCGCCAGCGGCCGGGCCGCCGTCGGAAAATCTGGTCGCCCGCAGCGCCCGCGCTCATGGCGCCTCCCCGCACACGCCGTCGGGGCCGCAGACCCCGCCGTGGCATTGGATGTCGCCGGTGCACGAGCGGCACTGCCGGCTGGCCTCGTCGCACACGCCGGTGACGCAGTCGCGGTCGGCGAGACACGGCACGCAGAAGCTGACGCCGGGCGCGCACACGCCGCTCGGGCAGTCGCTGTCGTGCAGGCACTTCACGCAGAAGCGCGTGTCCGGGTTGCACACCCCGCCCGGGCAGTCCGTGTCGGCGCCGCACAGGCGCGGGATCGCCAGCGGCTTGCAGAAGCCCGCCTTGCAGACGTAGCCCTTGGGGCAGGCGTGCTCGGGAGAGCAGCGGCTGCCTTCGATGGGCACGCGCTCGGCGCAACCCCAGAGGAGCAGAAGCAGCGCGAGCGCGACGGAGCTGCGTCGCGGTCCGATCAGAAGTCCCGTCTCAGGGTGACGCCGCCGGGGGTCACGCTGACCTCGAGCGGTGGCATGTAGCGCTCTTCGGCGACGGGTCGGTCCAGCGCGAACCAGAGCGCGCTGCCCAGCACCGCCGCGCCACCGACACCGTACATGACCCAGGCCGCCGTCTGGAAGCGGTCGATGTCGTCATTGAGCCGCGCGCGCCGGTCGCCGAAGGTGTCCGGGTCCGAGGCCTCGCGCTCCCGCGCCCGCGCCGCCAGCGAGAGCCCCAGGCCGCCCGCGAGGGCCGCGGCCCCGGAGCCGGCCAGCCCCCACGCGGGGCCGTTCTCGTACCAGGGGCGCTCGACCAGGCGGCGCACCTCGAGACCGGGCAGGTAGTCGCCCGCGAGGTAGCGCCAGGCGTAGTCGCGCCCGAAGGGCTGCTTGAAGAGCGTGCGCTCGAAGTAGTCCGAGCCGGCGCCGCGCGCCGACAGCACGGTGCGCTCCCGGCGCTCCAGCTCGCCCAGCTCCAGCGGCCCGCTCGCGCCGGCCGACACGAGATACTCGGTGGTGTCGAAGACCAGCACGTAGGGCCCCGCGTGCGGCAGCGACAGCCAGAAGTGCTCGCCCGCCGACTTGTGGAAGTCGGCGAGCCGCACCAGGTCGTCGTCCACCAGGTGGGCCTTGCCGACGACGCCGTCGCCCACGCGGATCCGCGCCGGGAAGCGCGCGGTGGCCAGGTCCACCAGCGCCAGCTCGGGATCGTCGAGCGGCGGCCGGATGTACGGGGTGATGCGCACCGCGGGGTTGGTGACGCGCGCGTTGGCGGCCGCGACGAAGGAGGCCAGCTCGCCGAAGGTGATGCGGCCGTCGTCGTTGAGGTCGGCCGGCCCCAGCAGGGCCGAGCGCACCTCGTGGCTGAAGATGCCGGCCAGGTAGCGGCCCCACTCGTGGGTCTCGGCGACTGCGCTCGAGGCCAGGATGACGCCGACGTTGGGCCAGCTCTCGAGGCGCAGCATCGTCTCGCCGGCCGGCCGCCGCTCGGGCGCGCCGCGGCTGTGCACCAGCAGCGCCGCGTTGCAGGCGTCGACCACCAGGACCACGGGCGCGCCCTCGCTCTCGGCGATGACGTGGCGGTAGAGGTCGCGGGTGGTGAAGCGCCCGTCGGCCAGGTGCACGTAGCCGCGGCCCTCGGCGTCGTAGTTGCCGTGGCCGCTGTAGACGAAGAACAGGATCGCCCGGTCGCCCGCGGCCCGCGCGGCCCGCATGGCCTCGTGGGTGCGGCTCAGCGCGCCCAGCACCGCCGCGCGCGTCGGGGCCGCGTCGTGGGCATCGCCCCAGAGGCCGCGTGTCTCCGCGTCCGGCGTGGTGAGGGTCTCGACCTGCTCGGCGAAGTTGCCGAAGAGCTCGCCGTAGCGCAGGGCGTCGTCGTCGGCGTAGGCCAGCGGCGACAGGGTGGCGTCGTCGGAGCCGTTGAAGCCCACCACGACGGCGAAGCGGCGGTCGGCGGCCGACGCCGGCGCGGCCAGGTAGGCGCAGGCGAGCAGCGCCGCGATCAGCGGGCGGCCGAGTCGCCAGTGGGCGGCCGAACACGCCCGGTCGTCCATGCCCTGCAGGCTGCTAGCGCGCATCACGGGGGACCTCCTTCTGCTGGCCCGCGACGACATGGGTCTGGACGAGCTGCACCACGTCCTGGGGCTCGAGCCCGAGCGCGCTGCGCAGCGTCGCCTCGAGCTCCGAGTCTGCCATCGTCGCCATGTCATCGCGCACCGCGGCGGCCACCTCGTCCGCGCCGAGGGCCCGGGTCGTGAAGAGCGCCACCACCCGCAGCGGCCCCGGCACGTGCCGCGCGGACAGCCGGTTCTCCATGGGCAGCATGTGGTGCTTCTCGGTGGGGAGCGGCAGGCTGCGCGTCTCCTCGGGCGGAAGCGGCGCGTACCAGGCGACGGGCCGGCCCGGCTGCAGGCCCAGCACGAAGACCCAGCGCAGCTCGGGCCGCTCGTTGGTCGTGTAGAAGCGCACCCAGTCGCCCAGGAAGGCCCGGCCCGACGCCACGATCTCGTACTCGCCCCCGCCCTGGGTGACCCCCGACAGCCCGAGGCCGGTCAGCGGCCCCGCCTCCACCGCGCCTCGCGCCCGCAGCGTGGGGTCGACAGCCTCCGACCCGCGTCCCGGCGGCAGCACCACCAGCAGCAGCGCCGCCGCGGCCACCGCCACCCCCAACGCCGCCAGCACGCCCCGCCGCCGCCGCTCCGGCCCGGCCGAGGCGCCCTCGACCACGGCGGCCATCATCCGCCCCTGCTCGAACCCGCTGGGCTGCGCCGGGTCGCCGCCGGTCATCAGCCGGTGCGCGGTCACCGCCCGGCGATAGAGCGCTCGCGCCGCCTCGTCCTCGCGGGTCAGCGCGCGCAGCTCGGCGTCCAGCCCCGCGCTCCACGAGCGTCGCGGGTCCAGGTAGCGCCGCACCAGCGTGCGCGCTCGCTCAGCAGCCCGTGATGCCATGGGCCTCCAGATGCCGCCGCATCGTGCGGTGCAGCCTCGCGACGATCTTCCGCAGCCGGTAGCGGGTGATGCCCAGCTCCGCGGCCAGGGCCTCCTCGGCGCAGCCGTCGCAGAAGTAGCGCTGCAGGATCGCCCGCTCGCGCGGGTCGGTGATGGTGTCGCGGAACGCGCAGATCACCTCGGCCGTCTCGGCCTCGAGCACCCGCGCCTCGGCGTCCTCGCCGACCGGCTCCGGCGCCTCCGGCCGCCGATCGAAGCGCTTCCGGCTCGACAGCATCCGCCGGATCGTGTTGTGGGCGATGCCGCGCAGGAACCCGGCGTAGGGGTCCACGCCGTTGTAGGCCAGGCGCGCGCGCTCCTCGAAGGCCGCCGCGAAGATCGTCTGCATGGCGTCGTCCCGGTCCACCGGGTCGAAGAACCCGCGGAAGCCACCGAAGCCCTGGGTGCAGACGGTGTGGATCAGCGGGATGTAGGTCCGGTAGACCAGCTCCATCGCCCAGCGCTCTCCTCGGCGGAAGGCCTCACGGCAACGCGAATCGTCGCGGAGCAGGTCTTCTCGCGGCTTGCTATCGGCCACTCCCGCTCCTCGCTGAGGGGCCCGTGCCGCTCCCTTCGCGAGACCCGGCGCGCTCGTCGAACAAAGTGCGTCCGGGGCCGGCGCCTCGGGTCACGGCGCCGCGTCCCAGGCCACCAGCCAGCGGGCGAAGCGCTCGATGGAGGGCTTGTCGCGGGCGTAGAGCCCGGAGTGCTCGGCGACGGCCAGGTCGTCGGAGTAGTAGACGATGTCGTGCTGCGGTCCGCGCTTGAAGGCCGGGCGCTCGGGGTCGGACGGCGCCAGGATGAAGCAGAGGGTGCGGTCGTCGGTGTGCAGCCGCAGCTCGACCACCGGCACCCAGCGCTGGAACACGCGCGTGTCCAGGACGCGCCAGCCCTCCGGGTTCTCCAGCGTGCCCGCGCCGAGGGCGGCCTCGAAGTCCAGGCGCAGGCGGTGGGCGAGGGCGTGCTTCGGGGCGTCGTCGGCGGGCGGCGTGTCGTGCATGCGCGAAGCGTACACCGGCGCCGCACCGCGCGTCGCGTCCGCGCCTGGGCCCCGTCTTCCGGGCGCCAGCGCCTCTTTGACCGCCTGCCCTTCCGAGAGCTGTCGAACCGAGTATCCTGTTGGAGTAGCTTCGAAGCGTGTGGGCGCGCGTGGTGTCCCGTCGGATGCGCGCGCAGTTCCCGGAGCAGCCGGCGTGGCCGAGCGTAAGAGAATCCTCATCATCGACGACAGCGAGCTGCTCCGCTCGTTGTTCGCGGACTGGTTGCAGGAGAGCGGGTACGACACCATCGAGGCCCAGGACGGCCGCGAGGGCATCGACCGCTTCCACGACGCCGCGCCCGATCTGGTCATCTGCGACCTGCGCATGCCCGAGGTGCCGGGCATGGAGGTGCTCGAGGCGATCCGCACCGAGTCGCCCGACACGCCGGTGATCATCGTGTCGGGTTCGAGCGAGATGCGCGACGCCGTGCAGGCGCTCAAGCTCGGCGCCTGGGACTACCTGCTCAAGCCGCTCGGCGACATCGCGGTGCTGGACCTGGCTGTGAAGCGCTCGCTCGAGCGGGCCGCGCTCATCGACGAGAACCGGCGCTACCGCATCAACCTCGAGGCCGCCAACGCGGAGCTGGCCGAGAGCCTCAGGCAGCTCCAGCTCGACGAGGCCGCCGGGCGCCAGGTCCAGTTCGACCTGATGCCGCCGGCGCGCCAGCGCTTCGACGACCTGACGATCACCCGCTGGATCCTGCCCTCGAGCTATCTCTCGGGCGACTTCGTGGACTACTTCGAGCCCGACGACCGCCACCTGGGCTTCTTCGTCGCCGATGTCGCCGGCCACGGCGTGTCGTCGGCATTCGTGACCGTGGTGCTGCACGACTTCGTCAATCAGCAGATCGAGGCGTATCGTCAGGGGCGGGACGACCTGGTCCTGCGGCCCGCCGCCCTGGTCGAGCGGCTCAATACCGAGCTGCTCTCTCGCAAGGTCAAGAAGTCATTGACGATTTTCTACGGAGTCATCGATCGGGAGCGCGACCGGCTGGTCTACGCCAACGCCGGCGCCTTCCCCTATCCGATCTTCCACGATGGCCGCTCGGCTCGCTTTCTGGAGCACAAGGGCTTCGGCGTGGGACATTTCGACTTCGCCACGTGGGAGCAGCAGGAGACCGACCTGCCACCGCAGTTCACCATCACGATCGTTTCCGACGGCGCCCTCGAGGTCATGGAGGGCCAGCACGTCGTCGACAAGGAGAGGGCGCTGTTGGACATGCTGGACGGGCCCGCGGGGCGGGACGTGACCATCGACAGCCTCATGGCGCGGCTCGGGCTGGCTGCGGAGAGTGAGCTGCCGGACGACATCACCTTCCTGATGGTCCGGCGCGAGGGGGCGTGAGCGTGGAGGGGGACATCCGATACGCCAAGCAGGAAGGCGTGTGCGTGCTGAAGCTGACCGGCGACATCCGCTACACGACGGGGCCGGCCGCGGTGATCAGCCGCTCGCTGGACACCTTCTTCGACAAGCTCTTCGCCGCCGGCGACATCCAGGACGTCGTCGTCGACATGAGCGAGACCACGGCCATCGACAGCACCAACCTGGGGCTGCTGGCGCGGCTCTACACCTGGATGCAGGAGCGCAACGGGCGCCGCCCCACCATCGTGTCGA
Organism: Deltaproteobacteria bacterium; assembly: GCA_020632695.1. GTDB lineage: Bacteria > Myxococcota_A > UBA9042 > PHBI01 > JACKFB01 > JACKFB01. The sequence goes on along the minus strand of JACKFB010000002.1, from coordinate 250,557 downwards.
CGAACCCCGACGTGACCCGCACCCTGGAGAGCGTGGGCTTCGATCGCGTGTTCGCCATCGTGTCGGAGCCGCGCTCCATCCAGGCCTCGCTCGAGCGCCTGCCCCAGGTCGAGGGCACCCAGCGCGAGATGCTGCAGCTCATCCTGCAGGCGCATCGCCGGCTGATGGAGATGAGCGAGGACAACGCGGAGATGTTCGCGCCGGCGGTGGCGTTGATGGACGCCGAGCTCCATCGCGATCGGTAGGGGCTTCAGCGTGGAAGCAGAGTTCCGGGCCCTCAATGCGGCCTTCGTCGACGTGACGTTGCGGCGCTGGGAGGCCTGGATCGCCCACCGCACGCGCATGGAGCGCACCGAGCTGGAGCCGGCCGAGCGCGATCAGGCCGAGGAGCGCGCGGCCGCCGACGAGCGCCGGTACGAGGCCGAGCGCACGGCGCACCGCGCGCGGGCGGCCGAGCTGGGCGCGACGCTGCCGCTGGACCAGGTCGTTCAGACCTACGGGCTGGACGGCTTCGAGGCGTCGATCCTGGAGCTGGCGCTGGCGCCCTACCTGGACGTGTCCTTCCGCACGCTGCTGGCGCGCTACAACAACAACGTGCTCTTCGACTTCGTGGACGTCGACGTGGCGCTGAGCCTGCTGGTGCCCCAACGGGAGGCGCGGCTGATGGCGCGGGCCTGCTTCGCGGGCGAGGCGCGGCTGATGGCGCACCGGCTGCTGACGCTGGCGGTCCCGCGCGAGGCCAAGGGGCAGGGGCTGCTGGCCCGCGAGCTGCGGCCGCCCGAGCGCCTGGCGGACTACGTGCTGGGGCGGGAGAGCCTGGACCCGACGCTGCGCCCGCACGCGCGGCTGCTGCGGCCGAAGGTGGATCTGGACCAGGTCGTCGTGCCCGGCGGCACCGTCGAGGCGCTGCGGGGGCTGGTCTTCGCCATGCGCTTCGAGTCGGCGCCGCGCGGTGTGGGCTCGGCGCCGCCCTTCCTGGTCGGGCGCGGGCTGGCGGTGGAGGTGTCCGGGCCGCCGGGGACGGGCAAGACCCTGCTGGCCCACGCGCTGGCCGGAGAGCTGGGGCGGCCGCTGCTCGAGGTGAACTGCCAGAGCCTGAGCGCCGCCACCGACGCGCGCGAGCTCATCGACGCGCTCTTCAGCGAGGCGCGGGTGCAGGGGGCGGTGCTGCTGCTGGACCGCTGCGAGCCGCTGCTGGCCAAGAACAGCCAGCGCACGCCGGCGCTGCTGGCCTCGCTCGACGCCTTCGGCGGGCTGGTGGTGCTGACCAACACGGCGCCCGACGAGCTGGACGGCAGCGTGGAGCGGCACGTGGCCTGGAAGGTCGAGCTGGAGCTGCCCGACGTGGACGAGCGGCTGCGCATCTGGGAGCTGTGCCGGCCGACCGGCGTCTCGATGGCCGACGACGTGGACATCGTCGACCTGGCGGCGCGCTTCGAGGTCACCGGCGGGCAGGTGGCGCGGGCCTGGGAGGTGGCCGAGCGCTGGGCGCACGCGCGGGCCGCCGGCGGCGTGGCGGAGCCGCTGGTCACCCAGGCGGACATCCAGCAGGCGGCCCAGGCGCAGATCCGCGCCAACATGAGCGACTACGCGGTGCGCAGCAAGGTGGGGCTGACGCTGGACGACCTGGTGCTGCCCGACAAGGAGAAGGTGCTCATCACCGAGGTGCTGGAGGCCTGCACCAACCGGGTGTTCGTGATGAGCAAGTGGGGCTTCGGCAAGCGCCTGGTCACCGGGCGCGGCATCTGCGTGCTCTTCAAGGGCGAGCCGGGCACCGGAAAGACGCTGTGCGCGGAGATCCTGGCCTCGGAGCTGGGCATCAAGCTCTACCAGATCTCGATCCCCAAGATCGTGAGCAAGTACATCGGCGAGACCGAGAAGAACATCGCCAAGATCTTCCACTCGGCGCGGGCCAACCACTCGATGCTGCTCTTCGACGAGGCCGACAGCCTCTTCACCAAGCGGGTGTCGGTGGAGAACGCCATCGACCGCTTCTCCAACATGGAGACCAACCTGCTGCTGCAGGAGATCGAGCGCTTCGAGGGGATCTGCATCCTGACGACGAACCTGGACAAGAACATCGACGACGCCTTCGCGCGGCGCATCCAGTTCAAGATCGAGTTCCCCTTCCCCGAGTCCGACTTCCGCACGGCGATCTGGCGCAAGCTCATCCCGAAGGAGTGCCCGGTGGACGAGGGCATCGACTTCGAGCGGCTGGGGACCTGCTTCGAGCTGTCGGGCGGGCACATCAAGAACGCCGTGCTGCGGGCGGCGTACCGGGCGGCGGCGCGGCAGCGGTCGATCGAGTGGGCGGACTTCGAGTTCGCCGCCGAGCAGGAGTGCAAGAACGCCGGGAAGCTCTTCCGGACCTCGGCGATGGCGCTGGAGCAGGAGTGGTGATGGTGCGGACGGCGGTCGTGGTGGTGGCGCTGGTGTGCGCGGCGGGGGGCTGGGCCTGCGGTGGTGGCGGCGGCGGCGACGCGGACGTGGTGACCGACGTGGCGGGCGACGCAGGCGACGCCGACGCTCCCGACGCGGGCGACGCCGACGCGCCCGACGCGGTGCCGGACGGCGGCCCGGACGCGACGCCCGACGGCGATGCCGACGCCGAGGTGATCCAGCCCATCCCGGGCACCGTGGTCATCAACGAGGTGCTGGCTGCCGACGGGCCCGACGACTGGATCGAGCTGGCCAACGCGGGCGAGACGGCGGTGGACCTGGAGGGCTGGTCGCTCACCGACTCCGACCCGACCCACGTCTACGCGTTCGCCGCGGGCGCGACGCTGGGCCCGGGCGGGCACCTGCTGCTGACCCGCGACCCGCTGAAGGGCTTCGACTTCGGGCTCTCGCCCGACGACGCGGTGGTCCTCTACGACGCGGGCGGCGTGCAGGCCGACCGCGCGGTGTGGCCGCCGGGCGCGCTCCTCGGTGGGCGCAGCTACGGGCGCATCCCCGACGCCACCGGCGAGCTGACCGTGCTGGCGGTGCCGACCCCGGGCGAGCCCAACCAGGCCAACGTCGCGCCGACCTGCGGCGCCCAGGGCCTGGAGCTGGGCGAGGTCTGCGACGGCGGCGAGCTGGGCGGCCTCACCTGCGAGCATCTGGGCCTGGGGCCGGGCCCGCTGGGCTGCGCCGAGGACTGCGCCTCGCTGGACACCACCGGCTGCAGCGCGCTGGTGGGCATCCTGCGCATCAACGAGGTCGAGTCCACGGGCAGCGACCGCATCGAGCTGCACAACACCAGCGCCGACACGGTGGCCCTGGACGGCTACGTGCTCTCCGACGAGTCCGGCGGCGTCTACGCCCTGCCCGCGGGCGCCACCCTGGCCGCCGGCGGCTACCGGGTGCTGGTGGGCGACCAGGACCACACCTTCGGCCTCGGCAGCGAGGACAGCCTCACCCTGGAGGACCCCTTCGGGAACGTGGTGGACGCCGTGCGCTGGCCGCCCTATCAGGCGGTGGTCTCCTACTGCCGGCGCCCCGACGGCACCGGCGCCTTCAGCGCGTGCCCCAGCGCCAGCTTCGGGGCCAAGAACCCCTGACACGATGATCCCCCGACTCGACCAGCTCGAGGGCCCGCGCCGCCTCTACCAGGAGCTGCTCGACGCCCTCCCCGGCGCGGGCTTTCGCGGCGAGATCTCACGCGATCTCGGCACCCGTCTGGTGGCCGCCACCGACAACAGCGTCTACCAGGTGCTGCCCCAGGCCGTGGTCCACCCGCTCGACGCCGACTGCGTGCGCGCCTTCGTGCGCCTGGTCAGCGAGCCGCGCTTCCGCGAGATAAGCTACACCGTGCGCGGCGGCGGCACGGGCACCAACGGTCAGGCGCTGGCCGAGGGCGTCATCGTCGACGTGTCGCGCCACATGCGCCGCATCCTGGAGGTGGATCTGGAGCGCGGCGTGGTGCGGGTCGAGCCGGGCGTGGTGCTGGACCAGCTCAACAAGGCGCTGGAGCCGCACGGCGTCTTCTTCGCGCCCAACCTCTCGCCCTCGAGCCGGGCCACCCTGGGCGGGATGATCGCCACGAACGCCTGCGGCAAGGGCTCCAGGGTGCACGGGCGCACCAGCGAGCACATCGAAGCGCTCGAGGTGGTGCTGTCGGACGGCAGCACGCTGCGCACCGAGCCGCTGGACGAGGCCGGGCTCGCGCGCGCCAAGGCCGAGCCGGGGCTGGCTGGCCACGTGCACCGCGTGGTGGACGAGCTGGTGACCGCCCACCAGCCGCTCATCGCCGAGCGCTTCCCGAAGCTGCAGCGCTTCATGACCGGCTACGACCTGGCCCGCGTCGCGCACACGCCCCGCGCCCGCTTCGAGCTGTCCAACCTCATCTCCGGCGCCGAGGGCACGCTCGGCGTCGTGGTGGAGGCCACGCTGCGCCTGACGCCGCTGCCCACCTGCGCTCGGCTGGTGGTGCTGGAGTACGCGAGCTTCGAGGCGGCGCTCGGCTCGGCGCGCCTCATCGCCGCGTCGGACCCCTCGGCCATCGAGACCGTGGACGAGACGGTGATGCGGCTGGCGCGCCAGGACGTCATCTGGCACAGCGTCGGGCCCCTCATCGACGTCGAGGGGCACCCGCGCCCCGCCGCCATCAACCTGGTCGAGTACGCCGGCCACGACGCCGACGCCATCGAGGCCAAGGTGCGGGCCCTGCTCGAGAGCGTGGAGCAGCACCGCGGCGAGCCATCCACGCCGTATCTGGCGCGGGTCGCCGCCGACGCCGGCGAGGCCCGGGCGCTCTGGGAGCTGCGCAAGAAGGGCGTGGGGCTGCTCGGCAACGCGCCCGGCGCCCGCAAGCCGATCCCCTTCGTCGAGGACACGGTGGTCCCGCCCGAGCGCCTGGCCGAGTACGTCACCCGATTCCGGGCCATCCTCGACGCCGAGGGCCTGCAGTACGGCATGTTCGGCCACGTGGACGTCGGCTGCCTGCACGTGCGGCCGGCCCTGGACATGAAGGATCCCGCCGACGAGCGGCGCATGCGGGTCATCTCCGACAAGGTCAGCGCGCTGGTGCAGAGCTACGGCGGCATGCTCTGGGGCGAGCACGGCAAGGGCTTCCGCAGCGAGTACAACCCCGACTACTTCGGCCCCGAGCTCTTCGCGGTGCTGTGCACCATCAAGCGCGCCTTCGACCCGCACGGGCAGCTCAACCCGGGCAAGATCGCGGTGCCCGAGGGCGGCTCCGTGCCGCTGGTCTCGGTCGACGCGCCCACCCGCGGGCAGCAGGACCGCCAGATCCCGCCGGCCGTGCGCGACGCCTTCGCGGTGACCATCGACTGCAACGGCAACGGCCAGTGCTTCTCGTGGGACCCGGACCACGTGATGTGCCCGTCGTCCAAGGTCACCCGTGACCGCATCCACTCTCCCAAGGGTCGCGCCGGGCTGATGCGCGAGTGGCTGCGGCAGCTCACCCACGCGGGCCTGGACCCCGCCCAGGCGCTGCGCCAGCGGCCGTCTGCCTGGGGCGCCCCGCTGCGCTGGCTCACCCGCGCCTTCCACAGCGCGGGGCGGCGCTTGGGGCGCTACGACTACTCCCACGAGGTTGCCGAGGCCATGGCCGGCTGCCTGGCGTGCAAGGCCTGCGCGACCCAGTGCCCCATCAAGGTCGACGTGCCGCGCTTCCGCGCCGAGTTCATGGACCTCTACCACCGGCGCTACCTGCGCCCGCCGCGCGACCGCATGATCGGTGCCCTCGAGGGGCTGCTGCCCTGGCTGGCCCGCGCCCCGCGCCTGGTCAACGCGCTCCAGCAGAACCCGCTGAGCCGCGCGCTCATCCGCGGCCTGCTCGGGATGGTGGACACCCCGCCCCTGGCCGAGCGCACCTTCGCCCGGGGCCTGCGCGAGCGCGGCATCGCCCGCTTCGACGCCGCCACACACCAGGCGCTGCCGCCCGCCGAGCAGGCGCGCACGGTCGCGCTGGTCCCCGACGCCTTCACCACATTCTACGAGGCCGAGGTGGCCCTGGCGGCGCTGGACCTCATCGCGGCCCTGGGCTTCCGGCCGGTGGTGATGCCCTACCGCCCCTCGGGCAAGGGCTGGCACGTCAAGGGCTACCTGGCCCGCTTCGAGCGGGCCGCCCGCCGCGCCGTGGAGCCGCTCCGTGAGGCCGCACGGCTGGGCCTGCCGCTGGTGGGCTTGGACCCGGCGGTGGTGCTGGTCTACCGCGACGAGATCCCGCACGCCCTGGGTGCCGGCGAGCCCGCCCCGCGCGTCCAGCTCTTCCAGGAGTGGCTGGTCGCCCAGACCCCGGCGCTCCAGGCGCGCGCCAGCGCCGCCCCGGCCGCCTTCCGCCTGCTGGGACACTGCACCGAGCGCACCGCGGCGCCGGCGGCCGAGCGCCAGTGGCGCGACGCCTTCCAGGCCGCAGGGCTTTCGCTGGCCGTCGAGGCGGTGGGCTGCTGCGGCATGTGCGGGGCCTACGGCCACGAGGCCGTCCACCGCGAGGAGTCCCGCGGCATCTTCGCGATGAGCTGGGCCCGGCGCATCCCCGCCGACCCCGAGGCGCGGGCCGGCACCCTGGCGACCGGGCACTCCTGCCGCAGCCAGGTCAAGCGCTTCGCCGGCTTCGTGCCGCTGCACCCGGTGCAGGTGCTGGCGCGCGCGCTCGTGCCGCCGCCGGACCGCTGAGGTCCAGGCACCCGCGAGGGGCTCGAGAGCACATCGCCGCCGCCGGGCTCGGGCCGGATGTCAGCCGCTGGTGGCGAAGCGCAGCACCGCGTCGACCACCGCCCCGCTGGCCGGGCGGCTGGCGTCGTTGAGGAAGCCGTGGGGCTCGCCCTCGCAGGTGAGCAGCTCGGTGGGCAGCCCGGCGCCGAGGCGCGCCCGGCAGAGCTGCTCGGACTGGGCGTAGGGGACCAGGCGGTCGGCGGTGCCGTGGACCATGAGCACCGGGAGCGCGAGCGGCGGCGCGGAGAGCGGCGAGAGGGCGTAGAGCGCCTCGGCGTCGCGGGTGCCGGCCACCAGGCGCCCCAGCAGCGCGGCCTTGCCGCGGCCGAGGTAGCGCAGGTCGTAGACGCCGTAGAGCGCCACGAGGCGCGCCGGCGGCGCCGGGGCCGCGGCGCAGGCCAGCCACGCCAGCGCCGCGCCCGCGCTGGCTCCGGCGAGGGTGACCGCGTCGGGATCCAGGCCGTGCTCGGGCGCCTGGGCGCGCCACCAGTCCAGGGCGGCGCCCACCTCCTGGACCATGGAGCCGAGGCGTCCGCCGCGCAGGGCCAGGCGGTAGTCGACGCTGGCCACCGCCACGCCGGCCTCTACCAGACGGGAGGCCACCAGCCGCATCGGCTTCATCGAGCGCGAGCCGAGGACGAAGCCGCCGCCGTGTACCAGCAGCACCGAGGCGCCGGTGGTGGGTGTGGCAGGCAGCCACACGTCGGCCAGCGCGTGACCCGAATCGCCCCGACCGGGGCGAAAAGCCACGCCGCGCAGGGTCGGCGGCCGGTCCACGAAGGTGGGCGGCGCCCGCAGAAGCCGCAGGCTCTCGACCACCGCGGCCAGGGACGGGCCCGGCTCGACGCGTTCGTCGTGCATCGGCGCACGCTAGCCGATGGCCCTTGCGGGCGCCAGGGCCGAGGCGCCGCCGTGGCATGGATCTTGGACCCTTGCCCGGACGCCGACCACCGCCAGGCCGGCTCTGGAGAGACCCCCATGGACGTCCCCGAGGCGCTCAACGCCCTCACCGAGAAGATCACGGCCTGGTTCCACGGGTTCGTGACCATGCTGCCCAACCTGCTCGTGGCGTCGCTGGTCATGGTGCTCTTCTGGTACATCGCGCGCCTGGCGATGCGCCTCACCGAGAAGGCGATGGCCCGCGCCTCGGACAACCCCCAGGTGGTGCGGCTGGTCGCGTCGGGCATCCGCGCGACCGTGTTGATCCTGGGCCTCTTCATCGCGCTGGGCGTGCTCGAGCTGGACAAGACCGTCACCTCGCTGCTGGCCGGCGTCGGCGTCGTCGGTATCGCCCTGGGCTTCGCCTTCCAGGACATCGCCGCCAACTTCGTGTCGGGTGTGCTGCTGGCCATGCGCCGGCCCTTCCGCGCCGGGGACCTGGTCGAGACCAACGACTTCCTGGGCCGCGTCGAGCGCACCGACCTGCGGGCGACCACGCTGCGGCGCCTGGATGGGCCGCTGATCATCCTCCCCAACAAGGAGGTGTTCCAGAACGCCATCGTCAACTACACCCAGGCCACCCGGCGGCGCGTGGAGCTGGAGATGGGCGTGGCCTACGGCAGCGACCTGCCGACGGCGAAGCGCCTGGCCATCGAGGCCGTCCGCCCCATCGCCGAGGAGGTCGGTGACGGCACGGTGGAGTTCTACTACAAGGCCTTCGGCGCCAGCTCCATCGACTTCGTCGTGCGCTTCTGGGCCGACGACACCGCGCAGAAGGTCACCTTGGAGACCCGCTCGCGGATGATCATGGCCATCAAGGCGCTCTACGACGAGCACGGCATCGAGATCCCCTTCCCGATGCGGACGCTGGACCTGGGCATCGGCGACCAGGCCGCCTTCTTCCAGCGGCTGCTGGCCGGGCTCGAGCGCGGCGACCCGTACGAGGACGACGACGACGAGGCCGTCGACGGCGGCAACGGCGCCAACCAGCCGACCCAGGGGCACTGAGCGCGCGGCGCACCGGCGGGCCCGGGCCCGGCATCGCGCCGGGTGGGCTCGCCACCACCGGGGCGTGGACCTATCATCCGGGCCGTGACCCCCTCCTCCCCATGCTGGCTCGTGGTGCTGGCCGTCGCCCTCGCGCTGGGGGGCGGCGGGTGTACCAGCTTCGTGCCGCGCCAGGGCGTCGAGGATGGGGAGGCCGCGGTGATCCCGCTGCTGGATGCGGCGATCCTGGATACGGGGAGGGAGACCGGGGCCGGGGCTGAGGCCGGGGCCGAGACCGGGACCGAGACCGGGGCCGAGGCCGGGGCCGAGGCCGGGGCCGAGGCCGGGGCCGAGGCCGGGGCCGTGACCGTGACCGGGGCCGAGACCGAGACCGAGGCCGGGGCCGTGACCGAGGCCGGGACCGAGGCCGAGGCCGAGGCCGAGGCCGGGGCCGTGACCGAGGCCGTGACCGAGGCCGGGACCGAGGCCGTGACCGAGGCCGCCACCGAGGCCGCCACCGAGACCGTGACCGACCCCGCCACCGAACCCGAACGCGCCCCCAGACCCGCGGCCGAAGGCCGCGCCCCGACATCCCGTCCCGCCCCCCAGCCTCAGCCGCGAGCGACTACGCCCCCGTGTGCGATGGCCGCCTCGGCCATCGACGCTCGGGCTATTGGAGGGGGTAGCTCGTCTGCAGGAAATCCAGGCCGGCGGAGTGGCAGCTGGTGCAGCTCGAGGCGCCCTTGGAGTTGGCGAAGACGCTGCCTTTGAAGTTCTCGTACCAGTAGATGTTCTTGCCGTCGTCGCTGGTGGGGGCGGTCTTCACCCAGACGTCCCAGCCCTGCACGAGGTCGGGGGTGGACTCGTAGCGCTCCATGACCGCGGCGGCGTCCTCGGGGTGGATCTTGGCGCCGCTGTTGAGGCTCTTCACGAGCTGCGGGTTCAGGTAGACGCGCACGTTGCCCGAGTGGGCGCCCGAGCTGACGTGGGGTGTGGTCTCGTGGCTCCAGGTCAGGTAGCTGCCGGCCTGCAGCCACTGGAGCAGCGTGGGGCCGGAGGTCGGCGGCGGAGGAGGCGGGGGGCTGGTGTCGACCTCGGTGTCGGCGTCGGCGGAGACCTCGGCGGCTGCGTCGGCGTCGGCGTCGGGGGCTGCGTCGACCTCGGCCGCCGCGTCGGCGTCGCCGCCGGTGTCCGCGCTGGCGTCCGCGTCCGCGCTGGTGTCCGCCGCGTCGGGCACGGCGACGTCCGGCTGCGCCGCCCCGTCCCCGATGCGCCCGTCGGGCAGCGTGATGACGCCGCCCGGCCTCGTCGTGTCCTCGGAGCAGGCCGCGATCCCCACCGCGGCCAGGACCGCGGCCACTGCCAGCCTCGAGGCGTCTGCACAACCCATCGTCTCTGCCTCCCGACCGCCGCCTGGGCGGGCCTCGCCCCCGCCGCGTCCCATTGGAGCACGAGTGCGCCGCTCGTTGCAGTTTCGGCTCGCGGAAAGCCCGCGTCCCCGCGGCCAGTGACGCGCCGCCAGCGAGCCACTATCCTCCGCCCCATGTCCATCGTCACCGCCGTCCGCGACCTCGACCGCCTGCGCCAGATCTCGCGCGTGCTCATGCGCCACGGCTTCGGCGAGCTGGCCGCGCGCATCGGCCTGCCCGGCGCCGAGGCCCGCGGCCCCGAGACCCAGACGACCTCGCAGCTCGGTCCCCGCTTCCGGCTGGTGCTCCAGGAGCTGGGCACCACCTTCGTGAAGCTGGGGCAGGTGATCTCCACCCGCCCCGATCTGGTGCCCGAGCCCATCGTGACCGAGCTCAAGCGCCTGCAGGACGACGTGGCGCCCTTCGAGGAGGCCCTCGCCCGCGCCCAGATCGAGGAGGGCCTCGGCGCGCCGGTCGAGACGGTCTACGCCAGCTTCGACTGGGTGCCGCTGGCCTGTGCGTCGGTGGCCCAGGTCTACCGCGCCACCCTGCGCGGGCCCGAGGGCGAGCCCGTCCCGGTGGTGGTCAAGGTGCAGCGGCCGGGCATCGACCGCACCATCGAGCGCGACATCAGCCTGCTCTACACCCTGGCGCGGCTGGTCGAGCGCGCCGTCCCCGAGGCGCGCGTCTACTCGCCCACCGGCCTGGTCCGCGAGTTCGAGACCTCGATGCTGGCCGAGCTGGACTTCACGCTCGAGGCCAACAACGCCGAGCGCTTCGCCGAGAACTTCCGCGGCCAGGACGCCATCCGCTTCCCGCGCATCCACCGCGAGGCCTCGTCGCGTCGCGTGCTGACCATGGAGTTCATCGACGGCGTCAAGGTGACCGACGCCGTGCGGCTCGGCGCCGACGGGGCCCACATCGCCGAGACGGCCGTCGGCATCATCCTGAAGATGGTGTTCGAGGACGGCTTCTTCCACGCCGACCCCCACCCCGGCAACATGCTCATCGTCCCGCGCCCGCGCGGCGAGCGCTACGAGCCGGGCGAGGCGGTGCACATCGCGCTGCTGGACCTGGGCCTGGTCGGGCGGCTCTCGCCCGAGCTGCGGGATCGCACCGTGGACCTCCTGGTCGCCGCTGCGCGCCAGGACGGCGACGCGCTGGCCAACGCGATGCTGGCCATCGGCCGCCCCAGAAAGCGCATCGACGAGGCGGCCTTCCGCGCGCACGTCAGCCGCATCGCCGAGCGCCACCTCGGGCGCCCTCTGGCCGAGATGGAGGCCTCGGCGATCATGCGCGACGTGGTCTCTGGCGCCCTGCAGTTCGACATCGAGGTGCCCGCCGAGCTGACGATGCTGCTGCGGGCCATCATGACCATCGAGGGGGTCGGCAAGGAGATCCACCCCGAGCTCGACGTGCTGACCGTGGCGCGGCCCTACCTGCTGGGCCTGGTCTGGCAGCGCTACAATCCCATGCGCATCGGCCGCGACCTGCTGCAGTCGGCCGGTCGCGCCAGCGCCGCCGCCGGAGCGCTTCCCGGGCAGCTCCTGGGCATCCTGTCCGACCTCCAGCGCGGCGAGCTGGCCTTCCGGGTCGAGGACCGCGCCCGCGCCCAGGCCATCCAGCAACAGAGCCGGCGTCTGCGCATGGCCCTGCTGGGCTCGGCACTGCTGGGCTCGGGCACGGCGCTGGTCGTCGCCGACCGCCTGCCCGGCCTGGGCGGCGCCCTCATGGGGCTGGCCGTCCTCTGGTTCGGCGGCCACGTCGCGCTCGAGTGGATCCGCGGCCGCTGATCCGCCACGCCAGGGCCCCGCGCGCTGGCGACCCGGCGGCCATGCGTTTAGATTGCTACACCATGTCGGCTCGACGTCTCATCCCAGCGCTGGCCCTGACGCTGCTCCTCGGCGTGTCCGGGCCGGCCGCGCGCGCTGCCGGCCCGGACTACGTCCTGCCGCCGCCGGCCGCCCAGCAGCTCGTGCGGATGCTGGGCCTCGACGGGCCCTCTCCAGACGGGCTCCAGCTCCAGGTGGCCATCGACAAGGACCGCGCGCACATCACCGCCTCGCGCGACGGGGCCGAGGTCGCCACCCTCACCCTGGTCCACCCCTCGAAGGCGCCGGCCGACGCGCTCCGGGTGGCCGGGTTCGCCGTGCTGCCCTCGGAGGATCCGGGGGAGGCCGGCGCCCGCGAGGCCTTGCTGGCGCGGCTGCGCGCCGCTGGCCGCGAGGTGACCTGGACCGAGCTTCGGCCGCCGCCCGCGCCCGCCGATCCGGCCGAGCAGGACCGCACCCACCGCCAGATCGACGTGGCGCTCTATCAGGTGGCGCGGGGGCGGCCGGAGCAGGCGCGCCAGACGCTGGCGGCGCTGCCGGGTGACCTGCCCACCGGCACCGCCGTCCGCCTGGCGATGGCCTGGCGCATCGCCGGAGACCAGGACCGGGCGGAGGCGACCCTGGCAGCGCTGACCGACATGGATCCGGCCCAGAAGCTGGCCGCGGCCGCCATCCGTGGGGCTGAGGACCTGGACGTCGAGGCCAGCCTGGAGGGCGGCAGCCCGCGGGACATCTGCGACCGCGTCGCCGTGTCGGACATCCTGGCGCGCCTCGATCTGGCCGAGCCGGCGATGCGCCTGGCCCGGGCGGCGCGCGCGAAGAACCCCGACTGTCCGCGGGCCTGGGAGGCCGAGCTGCACCGCCTGCTCGAGGCCGAGCGCCTGGACGACGCCGCGGCGCTGGCCCGCGAGGCGGTCGCGCGGCTGCCCGGTGACGACCAGCTCACCAGCCTCGCGGCCTCGGCGCTCAGCGCGCACGGCGACTACCGCGAGGCCGTCCCGCTCTTGGAGGCCGTCGCCCGCCGCCACCCGGAGCAGGAGGGCGTGATGCGCGTGCTCCTGAGCGCCATGCTGCGGGACACCGCGTGGCGCGAGACCTACCGCGACGCGCTGCGGGCGAAGCTGGCCGCGAACCCCGATGACGTGCTGGCGCAGTTCCTGCTCGGCATCATCGCCCACTACGAGAACCGCTTCGCCGAGTCGAACGCGCTGCTCGAGCCCATCGAGCCGCAGATGGGCCACCAGAGCCGCTTCCACATCTATAGGGCCATGAACGACTTCAACCTGGGGAAGGTCGACGAGGCCCTGGCGCGGCTGGACGCGGCCGCCGAGAAGCCCCTGCCCGACCCCGACGTCTTCTACTGCCGCGCCGAGATCCTGCGCGACACGCGCCGCGCCCAGGCGCTCGACGACCTGCGGCGCTACCGGGTGAACCCGGAGGGCGCGACCCTGTCGAACCCGGCGAAGGAGGCGCGGGTCGAGCGCATGATGCGCGACCTGGAGGCCTGCCTCGCCGACGGCCGCCCCAAGTGCGAGAGCGAGTGGGAGCACCCGCGGCTCACCCACGGCGAGGCGATCCCCGGCTCGGTCGAGCCGCCGGCACCGCCGCCCGCGCCCGCGGTCGAGCACGACCCCCTGCCGTGGGTGTTCGGCGGCGCGCTGCTGGCGGCGCTGGCGGGGCTGGTGCTGCACCTGCGGCGGCGGCGCGGTTAGCGGCGCCGTGGTGCGCGGCCGACGCGCGAGCGCCGCGATCTGCGCGCTGATCTGCCTGGCCGTGGGGGCGCCGGCGCGCGCCGAGTGGGCCCTGGGGCCCGGCGCCGAGCCCGCCGTTCGCCGCCTGGCGGCCGCCGTCACCGAGTCCTCGGGCCTGGCGCCGGGGCCCACGCGGGTGGCCGGCGGGGAGGTCGTGTTCACGCTGCGGGACCCCCAGAGCGGCCAGCGGGTCGAGGTGGTGATGCGGCACGACGGCCCGGGGACCGCGACCCGGCACGGCGTGCTCACCGTGCCCGAGGGCGTGGAGGCAGGACCCATCGCCGCCGCCCTGGACGCGGTGGCGCTGAACCTGCCCTGGGTCGAGGTCGGCGAGAGCGCGCGCCCCCTGAGCGACAGCCGGACGCTGCCACCGACCGACGAGGCCGCTCGCGCCCGCGCCACGGCCCTGCGCCTGGCCCACCAGGCCGCCCGCGACGCCTGGCCCGAGCCCTCGACCGGGAGCGCACGGCCCCCAAATCCCGCGCCCGGGGCCGACCCCCACGGCGCCCGCGACCGCCTGCGCACGGTCCACGGTGAGCCCGCCCTCTGGGTGGCCGCCGCCCGCGCCGCCTCGGCCGACCGCCGCCCGCGTGAGGCCATCGCCCTGGCCGACGTCGCCACCCGCATGGACCAGGACGCGCCCGAGGCCACCGCGCTCTGGCGGGCCCTGCGCGCGCCGCAGCCCGGCCACCCCCTCGCCACCCTGCTCCTGGCCGGCGCGCTCCTGGCCTGGCTGCTGCTCACCTGGAGCGCTGCCCGGCCGCTCTTCCCGGTCGCCGCGGTCGCCGCCCTGGCCGGCCTCGCCGCCTGGCTGGCCCTGGCCCGCCCCGCCGAGCCGCTGCCCGCCCCGCCGCGACTCCCCACCCCCCTCGTCGCGCCGCTCGCGGGCGGCCCCTGCCCCGCCGACCCGGGCCTCTGGACCCCCGAAGGCCTCGTCTTCTACGCCTCCTGTGACGGCGCCCCGGCCACCTTCACCATCACCGAGGCGGCCCCGGACGCCCCCGCCCCCCACCGCGTCCGCGCCGAGATCCAGCGCCCGGGCCCCGCCTCCGACGCCGCCACCTACCAGCTCCAGGCCGCCCTGCGCGCCGCCGAGGCCCACGGCTTCGCCCTCTCGCCCTACCCGGCCGACCCGGCGCCGGGCACCGCCCGCCTCCCGCCCCCCGGCAGCGCCGACGCCCTCGAGGCCCGCCTGTGCGCGGCGTTCATGGCCGCCGCGCTGGCCTGTCTTTTGGCGCTCCTGGCGCGCTTCGGCGCCGATCTCCTCGCCGCCGCACGCGCCGACCGCCTCACCGCCATCACCCTCGCGCTGCTCCTGGGCGCCACCGTGGCGCTGCACGCCCTGCTCCCGTCGCGCCTGGTGATGGTCTACACCGGCTACGACCTGACGGCTCGCCTGGGCCTCACCGCCGACCTGCCCCGCTACGGCGCCGGCGCCATCTGGCTCTACCAGCCCTTCCTGGCCTTCTTCGGCCTCGACCACGCCTCGCTCCAGCTCGCCAACCGCGTCTTCGGCGCCCTCTCCCTGGTGCCCTTCGCCGTCCTGGCTTTCGCCGTGGCCCCCGGCCGGCGCGCCGGCCCGCTGGTCGCCACCGCGCTCTTCGCACTCCTGCCGGTGGTCTGGCGCGACCACGTCAGCGAGGCCATCCTCGCCGGCACCACGCTCCTCGTGCTCACCGGCCTCGCCGGCGCCGCGCTGGCGCTGACCCGCCCGGCGCGCGCCGGCTGGCTCTTCATCGCCCTGCCCGTCCTGGCCGCCGCCGTCACCTGCCGCCCCGAGGTCGCCCCGGCGCTGGCCCCCGCGCTCCTCGGGCTGGCGCTGACCGGCGAGCGCACCCGCCCCACGGAGTCGGTGAATGCCGGCCGGCGCCGCCGCCTCGTCCTGGCCGCCGCCGCCGCCATCCTCCTCGCCGCCACGGCGCCGCACCTGCTCTGGTTGGCCGGCTCGGCCGCGCGCCAGACCCTCGACGGCAGCATCCTGCCGGCCGACGTCGCCATGAGCACCCGCCTCGTCGAGGTGCTCGGCCGCGCCAACATCTTCCTCGCCGGCCCCTGGGCGCCCGCGGCGCTGCTGGTCTGGGCCGCGCTGGCGCTGCTCGACACGCGGGAGCGCCGCCCCACCGCCGTCGGCCTGTGGCTCGCCGCGCTGGTGTGGATCGCCATCTCGGCCTTGGACCTGCCCGAGGTCAGCATCCCCCGGGTCCACCTGCCCGCGATGGTGCTGCTGCTGCCCGCCTGCGGTCTGGGCTTCGAGCGCATCCAGCGCCTCCACCCACCCGCGCTGCGCCTGGCCAACCCGGTCATCGCCGCCTTCGTGCTCGTCGGCGCGGTGACCTCCTTCGCGCCGCTCTTCACCCCCTCGAACGCCGACGCCGAGGACGCCCTCATCCGCGCCGCCCGCGCGGCCCTCCCGCCCACCGGCGGCTGCCTGGCCACGGTGCGCTTCGACGATCCGCCACCGCCGGGCCACACCCAGCGCCACTTCCCCGACTACCTCTTCCCCGGCACCACCATCGTGGGCCTCAGCCGCTTCGACGCGGTCGGCGCCTCCTGCGAGGGCCGCGCCGTGGCGCTGCTGGGCACCCGCTGCTCGATGGCGCTGCGCCCGCCCGGCGCCCCCCCGCCGTCGGGACCGCCGCAGCTCGAGGTGTGCACGCGCTTTCGCCAGCGCTACGCCCTGGAGCCGGTCCTCGAGCGCACCCTTCCCAACCGCACCGCCCACACCTTCCCCATGTACCCGGCCACGCCGACCCTGGACGTGGGCGTGTACCGGGTGGGCGCGCGGCGGGGCGGCGACGCCCGGACGCCTACGGAGTCGCCCCCAGAGTGACGGCCTCGGTGGTCAGCGCGTAGGGCTCGGGGCGCTTGCCCTCGATGCGGAAGCGCATCTTCCCCTGGAGCTGCCCACCGGGTGGCGGCACGGCGAAGCGCGTCGGCATGCGCGCGGTCCAGCGGAAGGTGCGAGGCGTCTTGACGATGGACTCGACGTAGGTCGGCGTGGTCGCCAGCGCCAGCTCGATGTCCGGCCCGTCGCTGGTGATGCCGCGCCCGCTGGGGTTGTGCCACGGCACGAAGCTCCCGCCCGACTCCACCTCCAGCACCACGGTGGGCAGGTCGATGGCCGGATCGCCGCCATTCCACGACGCGCTCATCACCTCGGCGCCCTGCTCGGGCTGCTCGACCACCGCGGCGTCGCCCAGCGCCGTCTCGGCGACCAGGTCGTCGAAGTGCTCCGACACGTAGGGCTCGAGCGCGACCGGCTCGAAGGGCAGCGAGGCCTCGGGGTGGGTGAGGTGCTCGGCGATCTCGGTCCCGCGCGCGATGAGGTAGTTGGCGAAGCCGGGCCCCATCAACGAACCGTTGGCCTCGTAGCCGCCGAGGAAGAAGTCGTCGGGGTGCAGCAGATAGCCGAGGTAGCCCTGGGTGTAGCCCAGCACGAACATGTCATCGAGGCCCGAAGCGGCCAGCGCCTTGGCGCGCAGCTCGGTGCCGACGCTGGTCAGCGGCTCGCCGGGCAGGCTCACCAGCCCCAGCCCGCCGATGCGCGCCGCCGTGAGCAGCGTCCAGAACACCGTCTCGTCCTCGGGGAAGGGGATGCAGTGCAGGTCGGCGGGGGTGTAGACGACCTGCTCGGCGCCGCAGTTCTGGTCGGCGCTCAGGCAGAAGATGCCGCCGAAGGGCGTCTTGTCGAAGCTGCCGTCGGGGTTGATCAGGTCGTTCCGGAGCGGCACCGACACCGTCAGCACGTCGAGCTCCGGCTCCGCCTCCATGACGATGCCGTCGAGCGCCGGGATCACCGCCGCCGCGGCCGCCGCGCCGATACGGTCCAGCGTCGCGTAGGACGAGCGCAGGTCGAAGCCCTGGTCGGTGGCCATCTCGGAGGGTCCGTGGGGCTGCATGTCGCCGGCCCAGCTCTGCATGTAGATGACCGTGCGGCCATCGAGGCGGCTCTCGATGCCGTCCTCGACCGCGCCCGGAGCGTCCGACGAGAGCACCGTGTCGCCGTGGCCGACGACGGTGCCGTGCATCGAGTAGTTGACCACCAGCGCCACCGGCGTGCCGTCGAGGCCATCCACCTTGATGAGGCCCATGGTGTCGTCCTGGACGGGCCCGTTCTCGCAGCGGCGATCGTTGTGGATGCTGGCCACCTGCAGGGTGGTGTGGCCGATGGTGGCGGGGACCGCGGCGGCGTCGGCGGCCAGCACGGTCTCGACCAGGGCGTTGCGCATGCGCTCGTAGAAGGCCGGCAGGAAGCCGCCGATGGCGACCTCACCGACCAGGTGGTCGAAGACGCGTCCGCCGCTGGAGTGGGTGTGCGTGGCGCCGATGATGAGGCCGTCGGCGAGGTCGCCGCGGCCGAGGTCGCGCAGGGACGACGCCACGTCGCGGACGATGTCCTGCCACATGCCGATGGTGTCGGTGCGCATCAGCACCATGGCCTTGCCCTCGCGGCGCAGCACCAGGGCGCGGGCGGTGACGGTGGTGTGGATGGCGTCGGTGCCGGGGAAGGAGTCGGACCACGGGCTGATCGCGCCCTTGGCCGGCGACAGCCCGACGGTGGAGGCGCCGACCGGGAAGCCCAGGGGGCGCTCGCCGACGCCGGCCTCGAGCACGGCGCTCGCCGGCGGCACGTTGGCGTAGGCGGGGTCGGGCGGCAGCTCGGCGTCGGCGTCCGCGATCGCGTCCGCGTCGGGGCCCACGTCGGCCGTGGCGTCCGGGACGCTGACGTCGGCGACCGCGTCGGCCTCCACGTCGGGGGCGCTGTCCGCCGTGTCCTCGCCCTCGTCGCCCCCTCCGCAGCCTGCGGTCGCCACCGCCAGCGCCGCACCGAGCAGGAGAAGTCGCGCCCATCGACCGCATCGCCAGACCATGGAGCCCTCCGGAACCTGGGTCGCGCGAGACTATCCGGCTGCGAGCGAGCCGATGCAACCTCAGGCGCGCAAGGCGGCGAGGGCGGCGCGGATGGCGTCGGGCAGCGGGCAGCGGCGCGCGGCGGCGTAGTCGTAGCAGACGACGAGGCCCGTGCCGGTGGCGGCCACCTCGCCCAGCGCGTGGCTCCAGACCGCGTACTCCATGGTGAAGCGATCGTCGCCCAGGTCGGCGATGCGCGTCCCGGCGATCACGCGATCGGGGTAGGCCAGGGGCCGCCGGAAGCGGCACGAGGTCTCGGCCAGGATGGGGCCGACGCGGTGGGCGCGCATGTGGGCGTCGAAGCCCGTCCGCTCGAAGCACGCGATGCGCGCCGACTCGAACCAGCGCAGGTACACCGTGTTGTTGACGTGCTGGAAGGCGTCCATGTCGCCCCAGACGACCGGCAGCTCGACCCGGACGGGGTGGTCCGGCAGGGCGTCGGGGTTCACGGGCTCACGGGAGCAGCGGGAATATGGGCCGAGCCTGTCAACGCTTCAGGTGCTCGCCGAAGAAGCGCAGGGTGCGCTTCCAGGCGCGGCGCGCGTGGTCGGGATCGTAGACCTCGGGGCGGGCCTTGTTCATGAAGGCGTGCTTGGCGTCGTAGCGGAAGAGCTCGTAGTCGACCTCGCCGGTCTGCAGCCGCGACTCCAGGCCGTTGACCACCGCGGGGGTGACCCAGTCGTCCTCGTGGGCGAAGTGCCCCTGGAAGGGCGCCTTGATGTTGGCCGGGTCACAGGAGTCCGCCGGCGGGATGCCGTAGAAGCACACGGCGGCCTGGATCGCCGGCAGGTTCGCCGCCGCCAGGATGGCCACCGCCCCGCCCATGCAGAAGCCCATGATACCGACCGGGTCGCCGTCCTGGCCGAGGTAACGCAGCGCCCCGCGGATGTCGCCCCGCACGGCGCCGTCCCAGTCCAGCCCGGCCATCAGGTGCCGCGCCTCGTCGACGTCCTTGGCCAGCCGACCGTGGTAGAGGTCGGGCACCATCGCCCGGAACCCCGCCTGGGCCACCCGCTCGGCGCAGGCCTTGATCTGGTCGTTGAGGCCCCACCACTCCTGCACCACGATGACCGCCGGCCCCGAGTCGGGCCCGGTGATCCACCCGGAGGCGTTGCCCCCGTCGGCCAGGGGATAGTTGATCATCTCGCCCATGGGTCGCTCTCCTCGCCTCGCGTTCGGGCGCGCGGGACGTGGCGGAGTCCGCGTTGGATCCAGGCCCGGCGCCCGCCGAGTATAGGCCGGATGGCCCCGCGGCCCAAGGCCGCGCAAATCGTCCGGGACCGCATTGACGGCCCGAGCGGGAGGGCGCAATGCTGGACTACTACCCTCGAGCCCGAACGGCCCGCCGCCCCGGCGACGCACGACGTGCATGGAGAAGTGCGCATGCCGCTATTCACGGATATTGATTACGAGTTCCCTCCCGGCACCGTCGGAATCTACCTGCTGACGGCGAATGGTGCAGACAGGATTGCCGGCGCGGTAATCGAAGACGCCCCACTCAGCCAGGAGGCCCGCCTCCGGGGTCTCGACCGGACCAACACGCGAACCGAGAGTTGGGACTACCTGTACGGGGCTGGTCTGCCCACCGGTACGCTGCAATTCCACTACCCAACCCGAAGCCAGAGCGAGACCGACGCTGACGCCTCGGCCGGGTCGTTCGAGTTTCGCACAGATGCCTACAAGCAGCGGACGCTGCCGGCGCACGCCTCGCCGGCCATCGCACGGTCGGGGACGCAGAGTCATCAATGCCGCACGATGGTCGACGCCCGCGGTGGAACGGCCGCCTGGGTGCTCCAAGAGTTTGCCCACCCGGAACCGATGCCCTCCGACCCCACCCACGCTCCCATCGCCGAGCATTGGGTCGTCAGGCCGAGCTGGGTCTTTGCGTTGTCCCATACTGTCTACAGGTGCGACCCGGGAGACTGGGCGGCTGGCATGGACACATCGCAGGCCCTCGCTGCGCTCATCCTCAAGTTGGAGCGAGGAGCAGGTAACTTCTACTTCCACTCGGTCCGCGTCTGAGCGCCGAGCGCTTCGGCGGCTGAGAGCACGTCGAGGCGCAGCGCGCGGTGCGGTTCCGGGATCGGGGCCGCCAGCGCCTGCGCTTCGTCGCGCCACGGCGCGGGGGCGCCGCCGCGGGTGTGGCGCAAGAGCGCGCCGAGCACCTGGAGCCGGCCCCGCGGGTAGGGGAGGCCTTGGGCCTCGGCATGCAACGCGTGCGCGTCGTCGAGGCCGATGGAGCCGCTCAGCTCGATCTCCAGGCAGCGGGCCAGGAGCCGGTGCCAGCGCCAGGCCGGGCCCGACCAGTCGGCCCGCGCACGCGCCAGCAGATCGTGGGCGAGCGCGTCCTGGCCTGAGCGCCAGGCGATCGCCGCCTCGCTCAGGGCCACCATCCCTGACAGACCGGCGTCGCCG
The DNA here is from genome assembly GCA_020632695.1 of Deltaproteobacteria bacterium. Classification (GTDB taxonomy): domain Bacteria; phylum Myxococcota_A; class UBA9042; order PHBI01; family JACKFB01; genus JACKFB01. Next base: position 229,650 of record JACKFB010000002.1, on the reverse strand, counting down.
ACGCGCGCGGCCGCCAGGGCCAGCTCGAGGTCCGGCGTCAGCGCCAGCCCCAGCCGGTAGTCGACCGCGCGCAGCACCCACTCCGCGTAGAGCTCGTGGGCGCCGATCCGCGCGTCGCGCGCGGCGGCCAGCAGCTCGCTTCCTACCTCGCGGGCCCGGTCGAGCTCGAAGGCCTCGACCAGCGCCAGGGCGGTGTTGGCCAGCGACGCGACGCGGGCCGCCGTGCCGCGCCGCAGCGTCGAGGCCCGCTCGTGGTGCCGGCTCGCTTCGACGAAGCGCGACTGCTTGTAGCGTACCAGCCCCTCCCAGCTCGCGTGGCGGCCCCGGATCTCGTCCGAGCCACCCTCCGCCCAGGGGCGCAGCGTCTCGATCAGCGCGTCGGCCCGCTGCAGATCCTCGTCGACGGCCAGGCGCACGCCGAGGGCATGGCGCCAGGCCTCCAGCTCCTCCTCGGGCTGGGGCGGGACCGCCGGAGCCCGCGCCAGGGCGGCGGGACGGTCGCCGGCCAGGGCGAGCTGCCAGGCCTCGACCAGGGCGAGCAGACCCGAGAGCGCTTCGCCCGACAGCGCTGAGCGTCGGAGCTCCCAGGCCGCGGTCTCGAGCGGCGCCGGCGTCTGGGTGGCCACGGCGGCCCGTACCAGCAGCCGCAGCACCTCCAGCTCGCCCGCGCCCGCGCCGGAGCGCCGGGTCGCGGCGAGTCCGCGCTGGGCCAACCCCATGGCCTCCTCCAGCCGGCCGGCGTCCAGCAGCCGCTGCCCGCGGGCGACGACCTCGGCGGCGATCTCCGCGCCGCTCCCCGCGACGGCCAGGTGCTCGAAGCGACGCTCGGCGCCCGGCGGCAGCGCCCGCGCCAGCTTCATGTGGGCCGACTGGCGCGCCTCGATCGACCAGCGGCTGGCGGTGGGGACCCCGACCCGGGGCACCAGGCCGCCCTGCCCGTCGCGGGCGATGGCGCCGACCGCCTCCAGCTCGGCCACCTCGACCGCGAGCTGCCAGGCCGGCGTGCCGGTGAGCTGGGCCAGCAAAGGCACGGTGGCGTGGGGTGAGGCCAGCCCGATCCAGGCCATCAGCTCGGCCAGCGCCGGGCCCAGCGAGCGCGCGCTGGCCGCCGCGTCGGAAGCCGCGCGCCGCAGGGGCTGGTGCCGGATGCGTGCCAGCGCCGTGTGGGTGACCAGCAGCCCCTCCGGCTCCCAGGCGGCGGCGGCGGAGCCCACCCACTCGTCGACCTCGGCGGCCACCGCGCCCACGTGCCCGCGCGTGCGCTCCCACAGCAGGCGGGCCCCGTCCTCGCGGCGGTGCAGCACGCGATCCGGCCCGGCGAAGAGCGGCCGGAGCTCTTCCTCGCTCAGCGCCTCCAGGCGCAGCGCGCCTGGGCGTGGCGCCACGTGGGCGCTGAGCACCGGGCCGGACGGCCGGCACCGCTCGACGCAGGCGGCCGTCCACCGGTCCAGGCGCTCGGCGTCGTCGGCGACGACCACCACGCCGCGCTCGAGGGCCACGCGCACCGCCCGGTCGGCCGCGTCGAGGACCGAGGCGGCGTCGGAGCCGCCGAGGGCGCGCTCGCCCAGCAGCGCGCGCAGGCTCTCGAAGGGGCGCTCGCCAGGGCACAGCCACAGCACCTCCCGACCGCGGGCCTGCAGCGCCTCGGCCGCCTCGTGCAGGCAGCGGCTGCGTCCGGAGCCGTTGACGCCCGCGACCTCGGCCGAGCGCCCGGCCAGCGCCGCCGCGACCAGCGCGTCCACCGGCGCGCTGCCCCCGAGGCGCGGCAGGCGGTGGCGTCGCTGGCTCGACGACGCGCCGGCCAGCGCGCCCAGCACCTCGGCGGCCGAGTCGGGGCGCTCGGCCGGCTGGCGCGCGAGCAGGCGCTGGACCAGATGCACCACCGGCGCGGGCGCGTCGGGCGAAAAGCCGGCGAGCGCCGGCGGATCCTCGAACACCTTGGCGTGCAGCAGCGCCTGGACGCTGTCGGCGAGGTGCGGCGGGCGCCCGGCCAGAGCCTCGAAGAGCATCGCCCCCACGGCGTAGAGATCGGTGCGCGCGTCCACACCCGTGCCGGCGACCTGCTCGGGCGCCACGTAGCGCGGCGTGCCGACCACCAGACCGCTGCGGGTCATCGTCTCGCCCAGCGCGCGACCGCGGGCCAGCCCGAAGTCCAGGATGCGCGCGCGACCGTCGGCACCGACCAGCACGTTGGCGGGCTTCAGATCGCGGTGCAGGATGCCCGCGTCGTGGACGCGCTGCAGCGCCTCGAGCAGCGCGATGGTCGGGTCGGCCAGCGTCGCCCAGCTCGCCGGCGTGGGACGCCCCGGAAAGGGCAGCCCGTCGACCAGCTCCATCACCAGATAGAGCTGCCCGCCGTCGCTGCCCTCGTCCACCAGGCGCACGACCCCCGGGAAGGTGAGCAGGCGCAGGGCGGCGGTCTCGCGCCGGATGCGCTCGTGCTCGTCGTCCCACAGGGGGTCGAGCAGCTTCACCGCGACGTCGGGGCCGCCCAGGCGGTCGGTGGCGCGGTGGACGATCCCCGAGCCGCCGCGCCCGATCACCTCGCCCAGCAGCCAGCGCTCGGCGAGACAGCGCCCGCCAGCCCCGGGTCGCGCGTCGCCCGGCAGCGTCTCATCGAAGGGCAGCGCGTCGGAGGAGGTCGACATCGAGAGCGCCCCGGCGAAGGTGCGGACGGATCGGGGGTGGGCCGGCCAGTGTGCCACGGACCGAGGCGTCGGGGGCGCGACCGTGTCCCCGGGCTGCTTCCTGCGCGCAACCGCGCGGTGGAGGCGGCGCGGCGGGTCAGTCCAGGCCCAGCTCCAGGCGGGCGGCCTCGCTCATGCGGTCGGGGCCCCACGGCGGGTCGAAGACCAGCTCGATGTCGGTCTCGCGCACGCCGGGGATGGCCAGCACGCTGTGCTCGACGTCGTTGCGCAGCACCTCGCCCATGCCGCAGCCGGGCGCCGTCAGCGTCATCTGGATGTCGACCTTGTAGCCACCCTGGTCGCCCTCGAGGCGCTGCAGCTCGCAGCCGTAGATCAGCCCCAGCTCGACGATGTTCACCGGGATCTCCGGGTCGTAGCAGGTCCGGAGCTGGTCCCACACGCGCTCGGGCTCGACGACGATGTTGCCGGTCTCGTCGATGGTCGGCTCCGGCGGCGCCGGCACCTCGCGCCCCAGGGCGTCGGCGTCGCGCGCGTCCACCCGCGCCAGGTAGCCGTTCATGAGCTGGACGGTGAAGTTGCCGCCGAGCACCTGCGTGATGAAGCCCTGCGTCCCCTCGGTGACCGTCGTCTCGATCCCGTCGGGCACCAGGATGGCGCGGGCGTCTCGCTGGAACGTGACCTCGTCGTACATCCGCTTGTTCTCCTGCCGCCCGATGGCACCGGGCATCGCCGGGTGGCGTCCGGCGTCGCGCAGTGTTCATACCGGCAGGCGCGGGCGAAGGGAAGCCTCCATCCCCGTCCGGCCCGTCAGGGGCTCCGCTGGCCAACCGCGGCCCCTGTGCCATGATGCGCGGTCTCCCCCCATCGAGGTGCCTCCATGTCCGACGCGGCTCCGACGTCCGCCCCGGGCGCCAGGCGAAAGCCCATGGTCGCCTGGTACGACCCGGCCCAGCTCGCCCGCACCGGCCTCGCCGCAGGCGTCTCCGCGCTGATGGGCACCCGCGCCGACCAGCGCCTGGTCGAGGCCCTGGCCGCCGACCAGCCGCTCTTCGACTACGCCATCGCGCACGACGAGGTGGTCATCGACTTCGTCGCCGACACCGGCGACGGCTACGCCCCCACCCGCGCCGTCGCCGAGGCCGTGCGCGACACGCCGGTGGAGTGGGACCCCGCCTCGCGCCACCGCGGTCGGCTGGTGCTGCTCGGCGGCGACCAGGTCTACCCGGCCGCCACCCGCCGCGAATACGAGGACCGCTTCGTCCTGCCCTGGACCGACATCTTCCCCAAGCCGGAGCCCGGGCGCGTGCCCCCTCCCGTCCCCCGCTGGGGCGTCGTCCCCGCCCCTGAGGCGGACGCGGCGACCACGCTGCCGCGGCTCTTCGCCATCCCGGGAAACCACGACTGGTACGACGGCCTCGCCAGCTTCTCGCGGCTCTTCACCCAGCGCCGCACCATCGGCGGCCTGCGCACCGCCCAGAGCCGCAGCTACTTCGCCCTGCGCCTGCCCGGCCGCTGGTGGTTGATGGCGCTGGACATCCAGCTCGAGGGCGACATCGACGGCCCGCAGCTCGCCTACTTCCGGCACGAGGTGCTCGCCCGCCTGGAGCCGGGCGACCGGGTCATCGTGTGCGTCGCCGAGCCCGCCTGGGAGAAGACCCGGCTCGGCCGCGGCGACCGCCACCTGGACGACAACCTGGCCTTCGTCGAGGGCCTCATCACCGCCAGAGGCGCCCAGGTCCACGTCTGGCTGGCGGGCGATCTGCACTACTTCCGCCGCTGGTCCACCGACGCCGCCTGCGCCGAGCCACGCCGCACCGGCGCCGACGCCGTCCACAAGATCACCTGCGGCGGCGGCGGCGCGTTCCTGCACCCCACCCACACCATCGACCCGCCCCAGAGCCGCAGCACCGAAGGCGAGCCCCGCCTGCCCACCACCCTGGCCGGCCACCCGGCGCTGCTCGGCGAGGCCGCCGTCCACCCGCCGCGCGCCACCTCGCGCCGTCTCTGCGCCGCCACCCTGCTCTTCCCGCTGCTCAACCCGAGCTTCGGCGTGATCCCGGCGCTGCTCTACTTCGCGACGGCCGCCATCGCCTACCCGTGGTCTCGCGCCAACTTCCCCGACCCCTCCTTCGGCGCCGTCGCGCTCGAGCTGGCCGTGGGCGCCCGCAGCAACCCCATCCTCTGGGTCTGGGTCATCCTGCTGCTGCGGATGCTGGTGGCCTTCAACGACGGCGCCCCCTCCTGGCGCCGCGCCCTGGCCGGCGTGCTGCACGGCACGGCACACCTCGCCCTGGCCGCGGTGCTCACGGCGCTGACCCTGACCTGGATGAAGGCGCCCCCCGCCCCGCTGCCGCCGCTGCTGGCCTGGGTCACCATCGCCGTCTTCGGGGTGGTGCTCGCCTGGGTGTGCGGCTCGCTGCTCCTGGGCGTCTACCTCTTCATCGCCGTGCGCTTCTGCGGCTGGCACACCAACGAGGCCTTCTCGGCCCTGCACTTCCAGGGCTACAAGAGCTTCTTGCGCGTCCACGTGCGCGCCTCGGGCGAGGTGCGCATCGACGCCTTCGCGGTGGACGACGCGGCGGGCACCCGCCCGCTGGGCCGCCTCTTCCGCGACGGCGCCCTGGCCCCGTCTTCCTCGCTGGCCCGCAGGGTGGACTCCCTGGTCATCCCGCCGCCCCGACCGCGCTGATCCGCTGCGCCAGGAGCGTGTAGCGGACAAGGGATTCAGGTGGATCCGAGGTGCTTTCGAGGCGATTCGGCGAGGCCTGGCAAAGCGAGGCCCTTTCCAGGACCCGAGGCAAGGCAAGGGGTCTTCCGCAGCGGGCCTGGGACGCCGACGCGCCCGAGAGCGCCCGGAGCCGACGAGTCATCCATCCGCCACACGCTCCTGGGGACGCCGGAATTGCCATCCAGCAGTCCTCCGCCCACACTCGTGGCATCCCTCCACCCGCGGTGCCCATGGCCGATCCCGCCGATCTGGGCGACGCGCGCGCTCCCGCCGACCCGGCCGACCCGCGCGATCGCATGCTCGGTGCCACCCTGCGCGGCGCCTACCGCCTCGACGCCATCATCGGGCGCGGCACCATGGGGGCGGTCTACCGGGCCACCCGGCTCCGCGACGGGCGCCCGGTCGCCGTGAAGGTGCAGGCCCCAGAAGGCCTGCTCTCGGACCCCAGCCGGCGCGACGAGTTCCGCCGCCGCTTCGAGCGCGAGACCGTCGCCACCTTGACCCTCGACCACCCGAACACGGTGAAGGTCATCGACTTCGGCACCCACGAGGGCAGCGTCAGCTTCCTGGTGCTGGAGCTGCTCCGCGGGCGCACCCTGCGCGAGCTGCTCGCCACCCGGCGCGGCCTCGGCTCCGAGCGCACGGCCCGCATCGCGGTGCAGATGGCGCGCGCGCTGGAGCACGCCCACGGGCTGGACATCGTGCACCGCGACCTCAAGCCCGAGAACGTCTTCATCTGCGACGGCGGCGACCTCCCCGACCACGTCAAGGTGATGGACTTCGGCATCGTGCGCCTGCTCGGCAAGCCCGCGGAGGCCACCCAGCTCACCCGCGTGGGGCACAGCCTCGGCACCCTGGCCTACATGTCGCCCGAGCAGGCGACGAACCGCCCCGTGGGCCCGGCGACGGACATCTACTCGCTGGGCGTGATGATCCACGAGATGCTCACCGGGCGCCCCCCCTTCGAGGCGGCGAACCCGCTGATGATCGCGGTCATGCACATCGAGAACGCGCCGCCGCCCCTGGCGGTGCCCGGGATGGAGCCGGCGCTGATGGCGCGCTGGCAGGAGCTGCTGGACCGCCTGCTGTCCAAGGCCGAGGGTGAGCGACCGCGGCGGGCTGGCGAGGTGGCGCGCGCGTTGACGCCGATGCTCACGCCGGGCGACCGGCGGGACCTGGAGGCGCTGCGACCGACGGGTCCGGCGCGGCGGGTGCGCTCGGCGCCGCGCGAGGCGACGACAGGCGAGGCGCCCGCCACCGCGCGCTCGGGTCTTGGGCGGCTGTGGTTGTGGGCGGTGCTGGCCCTGGCGGTGGGCGCGACCGGGGCGGGGCTGGCGTGGCTGGTGGCCTGGCTCAGAGGGTGAGCGGGACCTGGGCGGCCAGCGTCTGCCACACGGCGTCGGAGACCTCGCGTGGGGACGCGAAGAAGTCGTTGGTGAGCACGGCCACGCAGGTGCCCGAGGCCAGATGCATGAAGAGCTCGCCGCGAAAGCCCATGGTCGAGCCGGTGTGTCCGACCACCGAGACCCCGCCGCGGGCCGCCAGGTAGGTGCCCAGGCCGTACCCGGCCTTCTCGCCGCCGGGCAGGCTGGCGGGGGTGATCAGCGCCTCGCGCATCGGCGCCGTCAGCACGTCGCCCCGATAGAGCGCCTCGGCCCAGCGGCACAGGTCGTCGCCGTTGGAGACCATGCCGCCAGCGGCCCAGGCCCAGGACATGTCGAGCAGGCCCTCGAGCGAGCTGCCGAGGCCGTGGCCCGTCACGCGGCCGCCCGGCATGGGCTCGAAGTCCTCGAGGAAGGTGTCCGACAGCCCCAGCGGGTCGCTCAGGCGCTCGCGGACGACCTGGGCGAACGCGTCGCCGCTGGCGGCCTCGAGGATGAGGCCGGTCACATAGAAGCCGGTGTTGGAGTAGCTCCAGCCGGCGCCGGGCTCGAAGACCTGGCCGTGGGAGCGGGCCCAGGCGATGACCTCGGCCGGCGTGGCCGGCTCGGTCGACATCCCCAGGAAGTTGGCGTCGTCGGTGTAGTTGAAGAGGCCGCTCGTGTGGGCGAGCAGGCGCTCGATGGTGACGCCGGCGCCGAAGTCGAACCCGGCGAGCCACTTGTCGGCGGGGTCGCCCAGCGCGAGGACGCCCTCGCTGACGAGCTGGAGCACGGCGGCGGTGTTGAAGGTCTTGGTGATGCTGCCGATGCGGAAGCGATCGCCCGGAGCCAGCGGCACGGGCGGGTCGGCGCTGGCCAGACCGGCGTCCTCGGACCAGCGGCCCATGCCGGGCACGACCACGGTGACCTGGACGCCCGGGGCCTCGACCGCGGCGAAGTGGTCGTCCACCGCGGTCTGGAGCTGGGCCTGCAGCGCGGCGGGGAGAGCCGAGGCGAGGTCGGGGCCGGTGTCCGAGGCCGAGTCCGGGGCCGAGTCCGGGGCCGCGTCCGGGGCCGAGTCCGAGGCCGAGTCCGGGGCCGGGGCCGAGTCCGAGGCCGAGTCCGGGGCCGAGTCCGGGGCCGGGGCCGAGTCCGGGGCCGGGGCCGCGGCCGAGTCCGGGGCCGAGTCCGGGGCCGGGGCCGAGTCCGGGGCCGAGTCCGGGGCCACGTCGAAGAAGGTGACCGTGTCGGCCCGGAAGGTGTCCGGGCCGTCGGTGGACCCGTCGCAGCCGACCACGCCGGCGACCGCCAGGGCCCATGCCACCGCCCACGGCGCCGCTCCGCCTCGACCGCTCGGCTTCATCGCTGCCCTCCGGCTCACCGCCTCGTCGGGCGCCTCGCCAGCGTCCGCGCGGGTGTAGAAAATTGTCGGGCTCCGGCCCGCCGAGCACAATCCCTACAACGGATTCCCCCGGACGGGGAAGATCGTGGAGGCGCCGACGCCTCCGGAGGAGCGCCGATGCCTCAGCTCATGGTCAAGCTCAAGGAGCGCGAGCTCCAGGTCGTCCCGATCACCAAGCCGGTCTTCACCATCGGCCGCGATCCCAACAACGACGTCATCATCGACAACGTGGGCGTCTCGCGCATCCACGCCAGCCTGACCCTGGAAGGCAGCGAGCTCATCGTGCGCGACATGGCCAGCGCCAACGGCGTCTACGTCAACGGGCGCCAGGTCGACGCCCACCCCTTCCGGGACGGCGACCAGATCCAGATCGGCAAGTTCGTGGTCGAGTACCTCGAGCAAGGCGGGCCGACCCTGGAGGACATCAGCGGCGAGGGCGATCTGGTGGGCCGGCCGCGCCCCACGGGCCTCTCGCCGGTGGAGACCACCCACATGAAGCCGGAGGAGCTGCGCGCTGCGCTGCAGTCGGGCGGGCTCATCGCCCCCGAGAGCGAGCTGGTCGGCCCTCCCGAGGCCTTCGGAGGCGCCGTCGCGCTCGCGGCCAACGACGACCGGGAGTTCCTGCGCAAGGCCGTCGTCGGCCTCGCCGTCGCCACCATGTCCCTGGCCGGCGTCGTGCTCTGGCTGACCTTCGCGAGCTGAGCGGGGCCGCCGCCGCTCGCAAGCCCTGGCAATCCGTCGATGGCGCGCTGCTCCGAGCACCCGCTGACGGAGGCCGTCGACCGAGGCTCTCCCGCCCGTGACCGAAGCTCCGACCTCAGCGGACGCGCCTCGTAGCCCGAACTCCCGCCTGGCGGCCGTGCTGCTGCTGGTCTGCGCCAGCATGGCGATCCCCGACCGCAACGCCATCGTCACCTTCTTCGAGCCGACGACCGAGGCGCGGGTGCTGCCCATCCAGGCGCTGGTCCACTACGGCGACAGCGCGATGGACGCCATGTCCTGTCGCATCGCCACCACCCACGACCCGGTGGACAAGGCGGTCGTCGATGGCCGCACCTACTCGCACAAGGCGCCCGGCATGTTCTGGCTGGGGGTGCCCGCCTACTGGCTGGCGACCCGGCTGAGCGGCGGCCAGCTCGTGCCGTTCACCACGGCCGCCTCGGTGCTCGGCCTGCTCTGCTCGCTGCTGCCCATCCTGCTGGTCGCCTGGTTCTGGGGGCGCTGGCTCATCGCCCGCCTGGGGCCGCCCGGCGGCCACGTGGCGCTGCTGGCGCTGCTACTGGCCAGCCCCATCTACGTGTACGCGACGATGTTCACCGACTACGCGCCGGCCACCTTCGTGATGCTGGGCGGCTACCTGCTGCTGCGGCGCGGCGGCCTCGCCCGAGCCGGCGTCGGCGGCCTGCTGCTGGGCCTGGCCGGGGCGATGAACTACTGGCTGCTCGCCTGCGGCGCCATCGCCGGAGCGGTGGAGCTGGCCCGCCGCGTGGTCACCCGCGACCGCCCCTGGGCCACCGCCGCGGCCGCCACCGCCGGCGTCCTACTCATCGGCGTCTGCTTCGCCACCTACGACGCCCTCATCTGGGGAAGCCCCTGGGCGCAGAGCTACGACTTCCTCGGCCCCGTCGCCCGCTCGATGCACGAGCGCATGCACTTCGAGTGGTCGACGTTCCTGGCCGGCCTGGTCGGCGACCGCCGCGGCCTCTTCACCACCTCGCCCTGGACCCTGCCCGGCCTCGCCGGCCTCGCCTTCATGCTGCGGGCGCCCACCCTGCGCTGGGAGGGCCTCACCGGGCTGCTCATCACGGGCGCGACGCTGGTCTTCCAGGCCATCTACGTCTCGACGAACCCGGACATGCTCGCGTTCTCGCGCCACGCGCTCCCGGCGCTGCCCTGGCTGGCGCTCGGCCTCGGCCACCTGGTCGCCAGCGCCCTGCGGCAGGTCCACCGGGCCGGCGCGCCCTCCCCGCTCGTCGGCGCCGGCCTGGCGGCCCTGGGCGCGGCGCTGCTCTGGTCCTTCTTCGTGCCCTTCGCGGTCGGCTGGACCTATCCCTACCACTCCGACGGGGTCCAGAATCACCTCTGGAACGTGCAGATGATGATGTTCTTCGGCGGAGACCACCTGCCGCTGCGCAGCTTCGCCCCCCTCTTCGACCGCCTCTGGGTGTGGGGGCGCGAGGCCGCGGGGGCGCACTGGCCGGCGGTCGGCGCCTCGCTCGGCCTGGCGCTGCTCGCGGCGGTGGTCGCCCACGGCCCGGGCCGCGCGCTCCGGCCCGTCCCGCCCCGCCGCCACCGGGCCCTCGCCTGGCTCACCGCGGCCGCGGTGCTGGCGCTGCTGGTCTGGTCCAGCCACATCGGCTTCGTCGGCCCGCAAGACGAGCTGCGCATGAAGACCATCATCGCCCGTGGCGCCGCCGGAGCCCCGGTCTCCAAAGCCGAGCGCCGCTTCGTGCAGGACACCCGCACGGCGCTCAAGGCCGGCCAGATAGCCCAGCTCGACGTGCTGCAGAGCTACGTAGGCGGCGGCCCCGCCTCCTACCACGGCTTCTCCGAGCACGGTTACCGCGACACCAACCCGCACTGCGCCGCCGCCGGCCTGCTGCCGCCCTGAGGACCAGCAGCGGGCGATCCGGCCGGCGAGGGCAGACCGTGGCTCCCGGCGACGGGAAGAATTGCGATTGCTCGGACGTGCGCGCGATGTAGTCTGGCGGTTCGGCGACCAGCGGCTGCCGATGTCAGGCATCGAACATCACGTACAAGGCAAGGCATGAGCGTCTCGAGAACGGCACGATGGGAGAACAGCGGGCGGGGGCGACTCGCCGTGTTCCGCGGGCGCAGCGGCGTGCTGCTGGCGCTGATGGTGGCGGGGGCGGCGGGCTGCGCCGGGGGATCGGGAGCCCAGGCGGATGCCGAGGTGGGGACCGACGCCGACGCCGGGGCCGAGACCGGGGCCGGGACCGACGCCGGGGCCGAGACCGAGACCGTGACCGACGCCGGGGCCGAGACCGAGACCGGGGCCGAGACCGACTCCGGGGCCGAGACCGACTCCGGGGCCGAGACCGACGCCGGGGCCGAGACCGACGCCGGGGCCGGGGCCGAGACCGACGCCGAGACCGATGTCGACGGCGACGCTGGCGTCGAGTTGCCCGACCCGGACTGCCATCACGACTGCGGGTGGCAGGCGACCTGCAAGGACGGGGTGGTGCGGACCAACCAGGCCGCGTGGGTCCCTTGCCAGTTCTGGACGGGCTCGTGCCCGGTCGAGGTCACCCACTGTGACCCGGGTGAGGTCTGCGTGCTGAGCTACCTGTCCAGCCCGCCCGGCGGTGGCGCGTCCATGTGCGGCGCGCCGAGCGTCGTGGGCGACGCTTGCTCCGAGGACGCGGACTGTCACGAGGCGCCGACGACCCTCGCCGAGGACGGCACGGCGACCGTGCACTACCTGCGCTGCGACCTGCTCACGTCGAAGTGCGCCGAGGATCTGCCGCCTGCGCTGGACGACTACATGCAGACCTGCGGCCTCGACACCTCGACGACGGTGTTCTCGCGCTTCGCCGTCCCTGCGCCCGGCTGCCAGGGCGGCGCTTGCGCCGTCGTGTATTCACCCGCTGACGACTGCACGGCGCAGCACTGCACGACGCCGTGCCAGAGCGACCAGGACTGCCCCCAGGGCTCGGTCTGCTCGACCTGGGATGCGCTGCCCGGCCACGGTTCCTCGACCCCACCGCCGCCCCGCGCCTGCCTCCCCACCGGCCCCGCCGCCATCGTCGCCCCCATCACCTGCGACTGACGCTCCACTCGTGGAGGACCCGCGCGTCGGCTCACTCGAAGAGCCGCGCCAGGTCGTCCAGCGAGTCCACCAGGGCTCCGGCGGCCTCGGCGCGGGTCTCGGCTTCGGCGAGCGCCTGCGGGGTGCACCCGGAGAGGTTCAGGCGCCAGCGGTGCGCGTGCAGCCACAGGGCCTCGCGCAGACTGTCGAGGCTGGCCATGCCGATGCCGCGGGCGCGGAGCAGTCTTCTCAGGCTCTGCGGCAGCGTCGCGATGGGCGCATCGACGCTGGGGATCGCCTCATCGGACACGAGGGCGGTGAGGATCCGGTTGAGCGGCTTCCCCGAGCGGAGTCGCAGGCTCGCGAGCGGCTGCCGCAGCATGCGCCGGTCGAAGACCCCGGCGATGGGGCGGAGCCAATCGCTGTCCTCGCCCTGCGAGGTCGGCGGCATCGAGTTCGGCCCGGCGGGTCCCCAGGTCGCGAGCAGGCGGCGCTCCGCGCGATAGCTCCGCCAGGCGGCCTCGAACTGCTCCGCGGCCTCGAGCCCATGTCGCGCGCAGTGCTGCCGCGCAGCGCCGATGGGTGTGTCCGGCCCCAACGCCTCTTCGAGGTCGGCGGGCAGCAGCAACAGCCGCGTGGGGTGCCGCGACAAGCGCTCGTCGGTCACCGCCGGCATCGTCGCGTCGGGGAGTACCCCGAACACAGCCAGGATCTCGTCGACGCTCGGCAGGCCCCTGGCGGCATGCTCCATCGCCTCGCGTGACTCGCCATGGCGCGCGCCCTTGCCCGCCAACAGGCGCATGTCGGCGATGCTCTCCCGGAGCGCGGCGAGATCAGCAGACGAGCGCGCGAGGGCGATGACGGCACGCGGCTCGTGAACGCGGCACATGAGCACGGTGCGCGGCGAATAGGGCCAGGGGGCGCCCGACTTCGTCACCGCACGAAATCCCACCCACCGGGCCAGGCGCTCCGCGTCATAGGTCGTCTCCTCGTACCAGGTGACCAGCAGGACGTCGCTCGCCTCGGCCGTCTCGGGCACATCGAAAGGCGCACGACGGCCCGTGACATCCGGCACGACCGCCACCCACGCGGACGGGAGGCGGAAGCGCGTCACCGGGTCGCCCGGCCGACCCGTCGGGCGCTGGAGCAGTTGGTAGAGCTCCCACCCCAGCTCGGGGGACGCGATGGGGTCAGCATCCTCGAGCGACTGCCGTACCGTCTCCGACACCCACGCCCGCGCGATCTCGGCGGCTCGCGGGACGAGCACGAAGCTACCCACGAGGAAGTAACGGGACTCGACCTCCAGGAGCCACCCGACCAGGAGCGCGGGCTTCTTCGGGTCGAACGCGGCGCTTCCGGCGAGCAGGTGCACCGCCGTCAGCTCATCGGGTGCGAAGGTTCCATACAGCGCAGCCGTCAGCATGTCCCGCACGGTGCCAAGGCCCTCGCTCCGGCGGGGCGTGAACTCGAATATGCCAGGCGCCGTCTCGGCCAGGGCGTCGAGGATCCTCCATTGCAGGTCGGACACGGACTCGCGCCAGGCCGTCGGGTCCACCGCGTCGACATCGCCGAGCACGACGGACTGCATGTCCTCACGACACCAGTGGAACACCGTGTCGGCGGCCGCCAGCACGCGCTTCGCCAGCTTCCCGCGAGCAGCTCTCTTCACGACAGCGCCTCCGGCTCCGGTTCGGTCGAGACCACGCGCAGCCTCGCGCCGGCCAGGAACTCGGCCAGCCGACGCGCGTCGATGGCGCCCTGCACCCAGCGCACCACCATGTCGTCGGGCACGCACTCGATCCAGGGGCCGGCCTGGAGCCGCGAGGCGTAGCGCCGCGCCTCTGCGGCCATGCGGGCGCGCATCGCCGCCTCCAAGGACTTCGCGGTGCCGAACCCGTCGCGCAACGACGACTCCGCGTCCGGGTCGACCGGTACGAAGAAGGCATCTCCCGCACCGGGCGCGCGCCGTTTGACGCCGCGCTCCTCGAGCACCGAGGCCAGCAGGCTCCCGAAGATCGTCCCGGTGAAGTGCGAGAGCGTGGCGGCGCGCTCGCCCACCTCCAGAAGCAGCTCATCGGGCGCGAGCCCCAGGTGCCGCGCGAGATCCCGCGCCAGCCCGAAGGAGTAGCGCGGCGCCTCCCGCGCGATGAAGCGAGACGCCTCGAGACCATCGGAGCTCTGCACGTACACGCGGTCGTCCTTGACGCGGGTGACCTCGCGCCGCTTGCCCGCCAGTGCCAGCGCGACGCCCGCGCCGCGGTCCAGCCCTTCGCGGTCGGCTCGTCGGAAGCGCGCCGTGCCGAGCAGGCGGCCCGTGGTCTCGTCGACGACCTCCACCTCCGGGTTGTCCGCGATCATCGCGTGGATGCGACCGTACCGGAACGCCTGCTCCGCGCGCGGCTCGGCGACGAAGCGGCCGTGGTCGACGCGCCGGAGCCAGCCCTGGTCGCCCATCGTGGAGAGCACGCGCCCGCACTCGTCCGCGCTCCACGCCGCCGCCGCGTCGGGCGCGAGCCGCGCGTGGACGTCGCCGGGCGCGACGCTGCGACGCGGGTTCTGGAAGAGCAACGAGAGTGCTTGCTGGGCGATGACGTTGGGCCGAAAGGGGATGGGGTCGTCGAAGAGCCGACCCGTGCTGGCACACTCGAGCAGATGCTCGAAGCGCACCGCCTCGAAGGCGCCGCGGTGCAGACACATCACCCGGTTCGTGCCGCCCTTCCGGTTGGCGCGCCCCGCTCGCTGCAACAGCGAGCTCACGTCGGGCGGCGGCGCCAGCAGCACCGCCAGGTCCACGTCGCCGATGTCGATGCCCAGCTCGAGGGTCATCGTCGCCACGCAGACGGCGCGGGGCGCATCCAGGAAGGCCCGCTCGACGCGCAGCCGCTCGCCGCGCGCCAGCGAGCCGTGGTGGGCGTACACGTGGCCGGCCATCCGGGGAGTGGCCGAGAGCAGCGCGGCCAGCTCCTCGACCTGCGCGCGGACGTTGGTGAAGACGAGCAGCTTGGCCGCTTCGCCGGCCAGCCAGACCTCGGCGATGGCCCGGGCCGCGTCCTCGATGCGCTCGGCGTCGCGCAGGGTGACCTCGACGGCGCGCACGCGGGCGCCGACAGCCTGCAGCACGCGAGCATCGTCACCGAGCGTGCGGCGGGCGAGGCGCTGGGGGTCGGCCACCGTGGCGGAGGCGGCCGCGCGCTGGACGCGCGAGGGCGAGACGGACCTGCCGGCGGTGACGCGGTCGAGCCGCGCGAGGAGACAGCGGAGCTGGTCGCCACGCGCGCTGGCGTCGAGCAGGTGCAGCTCGTCGCAGAGCACGGCGCGCACCTCACAGAGCGCCTTCGGGCGGCGGGCCAGCATCGAGTCCAATGACTCGGGCGTCGTGATGAGCAGCGTCGGCGGGGTCTCGTCGTTGAACTCCGGGCTGTCGCCGGTCTTCAGGTCGAGGGTCGTGCGGGCGCGCGCCACCGGGCCACTCAGGCGCCGGAGGAGATCGTTCGCGAGGGCGCGGGTCGGCGAGACGATGAGCAGGGAGAGCGGGGCGTTCGCGGGGTCATCGAAGCGTACGCTGGCGGGCCGGCTGGCGAGGATGCGCTCGAGCAGCGGGGCTGTGGCCGCCTCGGTCTTGCCCGAGGCCGTCGGCGCGCACAGCAGGCAGTCGTCGCCGGTCAGAAGCGGCGCGGCGGCCAGCCGCTGGATCTCGGTGAGCCGGCCGAAGCGCCCGAAGAACGCGTGCCAGGTGCGTGGCAGGAGCTCGCGGACGGCCGCCTCGGCGGGCTCGCTGGGGAACGCAGGAGCCATGGGCGTCAGAAGAGCAGACTGGACTGGATCTTGCGCACCATGGGCGCAACGCCTTCCGGCTGTGAGCGGGCGATGTCCAGGAACTCCACGATGAACTTCATGGCCTGGCGCGGGTTCTCGATGTAGCGGCTGCGGAGCAGCTCGGAGACCACCCGCGAGAGCGCCGGCACGATGGCGGCCTGGAGCGTCCAGTCCGGCCACGCGCTGGCGTAGAAGTCGCACACCCGCTCGCACAGGCGCTGGTAGTCGTCGGCGCTCAGTGCGGCCAGCGCGTGGCGCTGCGGCTCGGGAACGGCCTGGGCGATCACGGCTTCCCCAGACGGGTTCGGGGTCATGGCCAAGCCCAGATAGAAGGTGCCCGAGAGCGCAGGCCCGGCGGCCGAGGCGATCACGTCGAAGTGGGCCGGCAGCTCGCGCATGATCCCGTAGCCGCCCACGCCGATCTCCTCGTCGCTGCCTGCGAACTCGGAACCGGACGCGGGGGAGGCGGTGGCGGGCCGATCGCCGCTCGCCGCCTCGGACCAGGCGATGAAGAGGTGCCGGGCGAACTCGCGGTTGGCGCGCGAGAGCAGCGAGTAGAACTCCGCTTCGTCGAACAGGACCACGAGGCCCTGGTACCCGGCGGCGCGCGCCAGCGCCGCGATACCGCTGACCAGGTAGCCGAAGATGCGCGACCAGGGGCGATAGTCGAGCAGGCTGTAGATGCGGCCGGCGCGCCCCACGAGCGAGCCCAGCTCGCGGTCGATGTCCTGGTTGGAGACGGTCGGCAGCCCCTCGAGCCAATCCATCAGCAGGTCGCGAGAGCGGCGGACCCGGGCGGGTGGCTCGGCCGGGGGGGCAGGGGCCTGGCCGGCTGCGTGCGGCTGGGACGACAGCGCCTGCCAGGCTGAGAGCGCCGGCGTCAGGTAGAGGTGGAAGCCGGGCTCGGCCAGCCGCAACCGCGCGGGGCGGTCGAGCGCTGGGCGCTGGACGGCGAAGGCCTCGAGGGCGCCGTCGGTGGCGAGCGCTCGGTCGAAGAGTGGCTCGAGGCCGGCGCCCTCTTCGAAAGGGCGATCGGGATAGCGCAGGCCGCGCACCAGGCTGCGGTAGACGCGCTTGGGATGCGCGGGCGAGGTCTCCTCCTGGTCGAGGGTGACCTCGGTGGTCAAGAAGCCCTGGGACAGCGCCCGCTGCTGGATCATCTCGAGCAGATGCGTCTTGCCGGTGCCGTAGTCGCCGAACCAGGCACGCACGCAGCCGCGCTGGGTCGCCACGCGCGCCAGGTCGGCGTCCACGAGGTCCAACTCGGCCTGGCGGCCGACCGTGTAGGCGCTCAGGTCGGCGCTGGGGACGACGCCCAGCCGCATCGCCTCGAGCGAGCGCATCGCCAGCTCGCGCTCGCGCGTGCCGCGGAATCGAGCGGACTCGGCGGGCGGCGAAGATCCGCCAGCGCCTTCGTCGCGCGGGGTCTCGGCGCTCAGCTCCCGCGCTGGCACCTCGATCGGCAGTGCACGCCCGTCGAAGGCCACGACCGCATCGCGCCCACCGCGGCGCCATGCGCGTACCTCACCCGCGCCGTGCAGGGGGTGGCGCACGCGCTCCCGGGGTACGGAGGTGCTCCTCGCGGCCGTGGTCATGATGTCGGACATGCGGTCGGTCTCCGCCGGTGCAGAGAGGAGGTACTCAGAAGTCGTCGAATCCGTCGGCGGGAGACACGGCCTTCACGGCCTCCTGCCCGCCGGCGACCAGTCGGCGCGCGTCCGCCTCGGTCAGCGCCGACTCGCCGTCGATCATCTGTCCGTGCAGGAAGTCGACCCAGGTCTTCACGAAGAGCCTGCGGTGGTTGACCTCGAACATGGCGTCGACGCAGACCTGGGCGAGCTGGCGCGCGTTGCGGTGCTGGAGCGGCACATCCATCGGGCACTCCCGGGCCTCGACGAAGACGTCGAGCACCTTCTGCCCGATACGATCGAGCAGATCGACCGCGTCGATGTCGAGCTTCTCGAGATCGATGAGCACCGCCTGGGGGCTGCGCACGCTCATGGGCATCGGGCTCTTCAGGCGCTGCTGAAGGGCCGGATAGTCGGGCACCACGTTGCGCAGGAACTCCGGTGGGACCGCGTAGACGAAGAGCGTGTTCGGAAGCTGGTGGCGCCCGCAGAGGTCGATGACCTGCCGCAGGTTGTCGCCGATGGCATGGCTGCGCTTGGCGCTGACGCTGAGGTTGCGGTCGACTTCGTCGAAGAGGAGCGCCGTGCCGGCCAGGCCGAGGGCGACGGCCATCTGCGATATGCAGCGCAGCATGGTGAACCCGTTGGCCTTGCCGAGCTGCTCGTAGACCCCGGCGTCGCGCAGCTCGCCGGGCGGGACCTGCTCGCCTGAGAGCCAGGCCTCGAGGCGGCGCTCGGTGAGCGTGTCGCCACGCAGCCAGGCCAGGCCGAGGCCGACGATCGCCTGGCGGAAGGAGTGGCTCTCGCACGGCGCCCGGCCTACCGTGTGCTCGAGCCACCCGGCGACCTCGGCGCGAGCACGACTCTCGGCTTCCGGGTCGGCCGCCGCACCGAGGCTCTCCAAGGCGCCGGCCAGCTCCGACTCCACCCGGCTGCGGACGACGTCGCCGATGCCGGTCTCCGGCGGAACCAGCGGATTGGTCGGTCGTAGCGAGAGCCGTGACGCCACCGCGCGGTAGACCTTGAAGCTGTCGTCGTACGGACACTCGGCGGGCGAGAGCTCGACGACCGCCACGCAGAAGCCGTGCTTCCACGCCAGCTCGCGCACGCAGTAGAGGAAGTGCGTCTTGCCCCCGCCGAAGTACCCCTGCACCAGCTTGAAGCTGGCGCCGATGCGCAGAAGCGTCTGGAAGTACTCGTAGTCGAGCACCTTCAGGTAGCTCTCGTTGCCGACGTTGATGCGGCTGACGTCGTACTCGGGCGGCTGACCGCCCTCGCCGAGCCGCTGCAGGATGTGGCGAGCCACCAGACGCCGAGTGGTCGCCTCGTCGACGCCGGGCCGGACGCCGGCCGCAGTGGGCATCGGGCTGCTCATGAGGCGCTCGCGATGGGAGTGAAGCGGATGGAGAGGTAGTACTGGCCGTCGTCGGCGGCGGTCGGGACGAAGAGCACGTTGCGCTTGTCCCTGGTGGTGCCGCCCGTCGCCGTGCCCAGGTCGATGCGGCGGCCGCCCTGCTCGAGCGCGCCCTCGCGCCGCAGCCGCTGCAGCTGATAGGCGAGGAGGTAGCGCGGATAGTCGGGGACCTTCGCCAGCGGGGTCTTGCGCCAGAGCTGGCTGTCGGTCGCCAGCAGCGCAAGGGGGGCCAGCAAGTCCACCAGATCGACGCGATCCCCGGCCTCGAGACCGCGGGCGGCCAGCACCAGGCGGTACGCGCTCAGCGCAGCCTGGAAGAAGCGCTCGGGCGGCTCGGCCGCGCCGCGGATGAGGGCCATCGCCTCCTCACGCTTCGCCAGGATGTCGGAGGCGTCGAGCCGAGCCTCGAGGACGGTCTCGCGCGCGTAGGTCAGGCGGGCGCTGCCGCGCTCGAAGTCGAGCTCGCATCCGAGTGGCGACAGCAGCAGCACGGGCGGGCTGTCGGAGAGCATGCGCACCGGCACGCCGTCTGCGGCGGCGAGCCGCTGCAGCGGCCCGAGGACGCCCGAGCGCCGCTCGGCGCGCATCGCCTCCATGCGCCGCCGCAGCTCCGCGACCAGCGCGAGGCGCCGCTCCTCGAAGGCCATCGGCGCGAGGTCCACGCCTTCGAGCGCCGTCAGCTCCGGACCTAGCAGGTCGATGCGCTCGATGGCGCCAGGCTTGCACAGCCTGTCGAGGGCCTTGCGCGCGCGATCCGCCGACCTCACAGCCGCGCGCAGATCGTCGCGCAGCATGGAGACGGCGGCCAGCGCGTTGGCCGGAGCCGGCGAATCGGCGGAGTCCTTGTCTGCCTCTTCCTGCACGCTCATCTCCTCCCCTCCCGCAGCCCCTCACTGGCATGGGTGCCGAAACGCTGTCAATGCGCCCCGTCGCGTCCGTGACGGCGGGATCGCCCGCGCGGTTGCCGGGTCAGGGCGCCGCTGGCGCGCGCATCACGCGGCGGGTGCCGGTGTAGAAGTCCAGCTCGAGGGTGTCGGGTCCCAGGGTGACCTTCGTCTGGTCGGTGGCGCGCGGGGTGAGCTGGTGGGCGTTGTCCCAGCGCGGATAGGGGCCCAGATCCACCGCGGCGCCGGCGACCGTCATCGGGCCGGTCCATCCGACGGTGATCTCGCCCTGGCTGGGCGAGACGAAGCGGACGCCCTCGGGTCCGCTCTCGACGGTGCTTGCGGTCAGCCCGGCCACGAAGGAGGCGAAGTCCTGCGACTCCGCGGCGCTGCCCAGCTCGACCACCCAGGTGTTCTCCGGGCCGTCGGCGATCAGCTCGTAGGTGTTGTCCTCGGCCCAGACGGGTTCCACCGCCGACCACAGGCCCACGTAGCCCTGGCCCTTGCGGCCGAAGGTCCAGTGCCCCGCCTGCTGGACCTCGTCGAAGGCGTCGCGCGGGAAGTAGGCGTGGGTGTGGTCGCCCTCGACCAGGCCCTGAAGCAGCGCCGCCATGGGCTCGCGGCGGTACTGGATGATGCCGACGTTCTCGTGCAGCGTCGCCCGCGGATTCCAGCCGCCATTCCAGGGATCGTTGATATTGACGTCACTCGAGTCGAGTGCCAGCCCGCCCGGGAAGATGGTCAGGACCATGGCGTCGGCGTCCAGGGTCGCCCGCCAGATGAGGGTCTGCGCGCCCCAGAGCCCCGGCTTGTAGTCCTGCGCGCCGGCGAGCTGGTAGTCGGGGGTGCGGTACACATAGGTGTTCGCGCCCTCCAGCGCCATGCCCTGCACGATGGGGCCGAGCTGGGTCGCCAGCTCGACCAGCTCCGGAGTGCCGATGGCCGACTCGAGGAGCGACAGCAGCGCGGGCGGGAAGGTGCCGAAGAGGAAGCCGTCCCACAGATCGTAGGTGTCCATGATGGCCATGGCGCCGTTGATGACCCGGGGCGCAGCCAACGCGGCCATGCCGGCCCAGACGACCACGTCGTCCAGGACCGCGCCGTAGCTCACGCTGATGCGAGGGCCGTCGGCGACATCGAAGCTGTCGCGTTGGCGGTGCTCGTAGCGAGGCGCCACCTCGGCGGCCAGCGCCTCGAGCAGCGGCGGTGGCACATAGGTGCTGGTCGCCAGCAGCGCCGCTGAGAAGTTGTCGTAGGAGCGCACCGGCGCCTGGCCGAGCAGGATCCATGCCGCCTCGGCCGTGCTGTCACTCAGCCCGCCCAGCCACTTCGACGCGTAGGTGCGCCCGTGGGTGGTGGCGAAGAGGCCCTTGAAGGAGTTGTTGAGCAGGTCCAGGGCCATCACGTCCAGCACCATGCGCGCTTTCTGGGCGATGGCCTCGTCGGTCGCGAAGTCTGCCAGATTGAGCAGCCCCGGCATGTCCTCGTTGAAATAGACATTGGAGTGCCACTCGGAGAAGCCGTGACGACCGCGCAGGTCCAGCCAGCGGTGCAGGCGCGCGGCGGCGTGGGCCACGTGCTCGCGACCGGTCTTGCCGTCGTTCGTGAACACGTCGTCCAGGTGGCGCTGTCCCATCAGCAGCTCGGAGGAGTGGAAGAGGATCTGGTGGTTCTCGGTCCAGTAGGCCATGCCGTCCTTGCCCGGCTCATCGAGCCAGTACTTGAAGGCCAGCAGCGCGTCGTCGATGCGCTGGCGCCGCTCGGCCCCGAGCGCCCCGGTCGCGTCGTCGAGGTAGAGCAGGCGCACCAGCCCGGCCGCGCGGAAGTCGGCCGTGTCCAGGCGGCCCTCGAGCCGCGTGATGGCCTCGTCGATGGCGTCGTCGTCGAAGCTGGTCTGGGCGGTGGCGACGCGGCAGGCCTGGCCATAGACCGAGCGCCCCTTGCCGAGGCCGGTGGCTTCGACGCACTTCTGCAGGTACTCGGCCTGGCGGGCCAAAAACCCCGCGGTGGCGGCGATCGGCACCTCCGTGCGCGGGTCGGCCGGCGCCTCGATGAGGCCGGCCGTCTCGACCAGGGCCAGCAGCGTCGCCCCGACGCCATAGGAGATGTCGTCGCCGGTCTTCACGCCGGCGTAGTAGTCGAAGGTGCCGACGTTCGTGGGCCCGGAGATGCCGGTGATGACCGGCTGGCCCTCGTCGCCGACCACGATGCGCTCGCGCACGCCGGCCATGGCACGCCGCACCGCTGGCAGCACGTCTTCGCCCAGGTACCCGTATCGGTAGCCGCGCGCCAGCCCGAAGGCGAAGAGCGCCGCGGCGCTGGTCTCCAAATACGTCTCGCCGGGCCGGTTGAGCACCGTCCACCACAGGCCCGTCGCCTCGTCCTGGGACGCCAGCACCGCGTCGACCAGCCGCTTCGCCGAGGCCTCCATCTCCGGCAGCCGCTCGCCCCGGTCCCGCCGCACGCGCAGGTGGTCGTAGGCCGCGGCGACGATCCACCCGTTGGCCCGCGCCCAGTACACGTCGTCGTCCTGCTCGAAGGCCGAGTAGACCGCGTGCTTGAAGAAGCCCGGGCCCTCCTGCATCAGCGACGCGAAGATCCCGTACTGCTCGGCGTAGTCGTCCAGCGGCGCCGCCTGACCCGAGACCTCGCCCCAGCCGGTGAACACGTTGCCGAACATGAAGAGCGAGTCGGCCCACAGCGAAACGCCCAGCAGATCCTGGGTGCCGAGGTGGTTGATGCCGCCCTCCTCGGTGCGCAGCGCCTCGTCGCGCAGATAGGTCAGCGCGCGCTCGACCACCTGGCGATACCGCGGGTCCTCGCCCTCACGCAGCAGCTCCACCGCCAGCGCGGCCGGCGCGGCGGTGTCGCTCGACCACATCTCGTAGCCGACCTCGATGTGGTGGTCCATCCAGGCCCGCACGTAGTCGCCGTAGCGCGCGATGCCGGTGACCCGGTGCAGCTCCCAGATGCCCAGCATCAGCACCGCCTCGCCCCAGTCCCACTCGAGTGACTCGGGGGCCGCGCGCACCAGGGCGGCGTCGGCGATGCGCCGCGCCAGCGCGATGGCCTCCGACATCGGCGCGCGCGTCTCCGCCCAGCACGCCGCGTCGGGCGCCTGCCCCGGCGTGCACTGGTCCAGCACCGGCCCGAGCGCCGGCAGCGCGGCGTCCGTCTCCGGCTCCGCGTCGGCCGCCACGTCCGCCACCGCGTCGGCGTCGCCCCCGGCCACGTCGGCGTCCCCAGCGGCTCCCGCGCCGCCCCCGCAGCCCCAGGCCGCCCACGCCAACAACGCGGCCACCAACATCTGGCGCATCGCTCACCTCCCGCCGCCACGCGGCGCGCGGAGCATAGCGACCGCACCCCCACGGCGCCACGCCCGAGCCGCGTCGCCGACGAGGAGGCCCACGGGCACGCGAGGCTCGCTTCGCCGGCGCCCAGGACCGATCCGTGAGCGGGCCGCTCGAGCGCCCGCGCGGCGACTCCGGCCTCGAGCCGACGCCTGGCGCGTCGGGCGCTCGCGACCCGCGCCTCAGGCGAGGGGAAGGCGCAGGGTGAAGACCGTGCGCCCGGGCGCGCTCTCGACGCTGATCTCGCCGCCGTGACGACGCGCGATGGCGCGCACGACGGAGAGGCCCAGCCCGGTGCCGCCCTCGTCGCGGCGCGTGGTGAAGAACCGGTCGAAGACGCGGTCGCGGTGGGCTGGCGCGATGCCCGGCCCGGCGTCGATGACGTCGACGAGCGCGGAGCCGCCCCGACACGCGACCTCGACCCGGACCGGCGCGCCGCCCCCGTGGTGCGCGGCGTTGTCGAGCAGGTTGCGCAGCGCCGCCTCCAGGTGATCCGCGGTCGCGGCGACGACCAGGCGCTCGTCGAGCGCGCCCAGCGTGACCAGGCCCTCGTAGTCCGCCGCCAGCGCCCGGAGGAGCGGCGCCAGCGGCGTCCCGGTCGGGGTCGCCTCGCCGGCGTGCTCGATGCGCGCGAGCGCCAGCAACCCGGAGACCAGACGCTCCATCCGCTCGGCGTCGGCGTCGATGTGGGCGAGGAAGCGGCTCCGCTGCGCCTCGTCCATCCCCTCCCAGTCGTCACGCAGCAGCTCGGTGGCCCCACGGATCGCGGCGATGGGCGTCTTCAGTTCGTGACTGGCGTTCGAAGCAAACTGCGAGATGTAGGCGGCGCGTTCGGTGAGCTGATCAGTCATGCGGTCGAGGCTCTCGCTGAGGCGGGCGACCTCGTCCGGCACCGTGCCGAGCGCGGCGAAGGGTGCGCGCGGGCGACCGGCGGCGACGGCCTCAGCGGCGACGGCCATCTGCTCGATGGGCCGCGCGATGCGCCGCGACAGGTAGAGCGTGACCGCGGCGGTCAGGATGAGGCAGGCCGAGAGCGCCAGCAGGAAGATCCCCCGGTGGCGCCATAGCGACTCGACCGGGTCCAGGCTGGTGCGCGTCATGCGCACGACTCCGAAGACGCGGCCGCCTGAAAAGAGCGGCACGGCCACCGACACCCGGACGCTGCCGCGCCGGCTGATGCTCCCGAGCGGCGGCGTGGGCGAGTCGGTCTCGCGCTCGCGCATCACGGCGCGGTAGCGGCCGGCCAGGGCGTCGCGGACCTCGGGCAGGGTGTCGAGGCAGCGGCCGACGTCGCCCCCCGTGCTGGCCACGATGCAGCCGCGCTCGTCCAGCACCCGGGCGCCCGAGAGGTTGAACCGCCTGGCCCTGTCCAGCGCGGGCGCGATGGCGCGACCGGCCAGCCAGGCGGCGCCGGAGCGCTCGCCACGGATCGCGGACTCCGGCAGCTCGGGCGGCAGGCGGCCGACCGCGTCCGACAGCATCGGCTCGATCGGATAGAGCTCGTCGCCTGAATGCCCCGGCGGCGCGGGCGAGAGTGCGTCGACATCTCCGAGGCCCGAGGCGGCCCACCACGCGTCTCGGAAGGCCTCGCCGATGAGCACGGCCTCACCGATGAGCCTGCCCTCGGTCTGCTCGACGAGGTGGGTCTCGTAGATGCGCAGCAGCGTGACCGCCAACACCGGCACCAGCAGCACGAAGGCGCCGACGCCCAGCAGCAGCCGACGAATGGAGGGGCCGCGTCGCGGCGCGGGTCGCTCGGGAGCCGCTAGCACTCGCGCACCCGGTAGCCGACCCCGTAGACGGTCTCGAGCGGGTCGCCACCCACCTCAGCGAGCTTCTTCCGGATGCGCCGCACGTGGCTGTCGATCGTGCGCTCGGTGATGAAGTGGTCGTGGCCCCAAGCACGGTCGACCAGCTCATCGCGCCGGAACACACGCCCCGGCCGCGCCGCCAACGCCACCAGCAGCGCCATCTCGGTCGCCGTCAGCGGGACCTCTTGCCCGGCGTAGCGGACGCGGTGCCGTCCGCGGTCGATCTCCAGCGGCCCGACCCTCAGGAGGTCGTCCTCAGGCGGCCGGGCCGTCGACTCGCGCGCTCGACGCGCGATCGCTCGCACCCGTGCGACCAGCTCGCGCGGGCTGAAGGGCTTGGTCACGTAGTCGTCGCCGCCCAGCTCCAGCCCCAGCACCCGGTCCACCTCGTCGTCGCGGCTCGACAGGAACAGGATCGGCACCGCGCTGCTCGACCGGATCCGCCGGCACACCGCCAGGCCGTCCTCCTCCGGCATCAGGACATCCAGGATCACCAGGTCCACGCCGCCGCGCTCGAAGGCCTCCAGCGCCGCGCGTCCATCCGCCGCCTCACGCACCGCCCAGCCAGCCTTCTCCAGGGCGAAGCGCACCACCTCGCGGATATGCGCGTCGTCGTCGCAGACCAGGATCTCCATCGCGCACCTCCTGCCCCCACAGATACCACCCGCGCGCGCCCCCCGGGGCGCTTGCACGGCTTTGCCATGATCCCGCCCCGACTCCTCCTCCAGTCCGCCCAACGCACGCAAGAACCGGAGTTCATCCTCGGCTTCGTACTTGCCCACTCACCATGTCTGGAGGCCCTCATGTCCGCTCGCGCTCTCCCGCCCCCCACCGCGCCGCTGCGCCTGGCGGCCCTCGCCGCCGCCGGTCCTGCCCTGGCCGGAGCGACCGTCGCGATGCACGACGGGCTCGCCGTCGCCGCCTGGATAGGCCTCGGCCTGCCGCTCCTCATCGCCGCCGTGGCCTGCCTGATGCTGCCCGCGCTCTACATCGGCAGCGCCTTCATCGGCGTGGCCCCCCCGCTGCGCGAGGTCGCCCGCGCCGCCGGCCTGGCCCTCGCCGACCTCGGCCGCCTCATGCTGGCCTTCACCCCGGCGCTGGCCTTCCTGGTCGCCACGTCGACGCACCGGTTCGAGACCGGCCTCCATGCCCATCTGGCCCTGCTCGGCGCTGCGTTCTTCGCCCTGCGCGCCATGTACGGCCGCCTGGCGCCTCGCGACGCCGGCCCGTTTGGCCCCCGCCAGCTCGCCGGCTTCCTGCTCTTCGCCACCTGGTCCTGCATCACGCTCGCCATCGGCTGGCGCTTCTTCATCCCCCTGCTCTTCGGCTGAACGGAGGACCTCGCCATGACCGCCATTCCCCATCCCGATCTCCCCCACCCCCTCGGCGCCCCCGCGCCGGTGGCCGCTGGCTCCATGGCCGGCGTCATCGACGCCTTGCTGCGCGACCGGTCCTCCTTCCTTGCCGCGCTGGCCGACCGTCGCCGCCACGCCGACCTCGCCCGCGCCCTGACGCTCACGGTGCTGGCCTCCGGCGCCGTGCTGGGCGCCGTCTTGGGGCTGGTGCGCGGCGGCCTCCAGATCCCCTACGCAGCGCTCAAGCTCCCGCTGGTCGTGCTGTTCACCGCAGCGCTCTCTGCCCCGGCGCTCAGCGCCCTGCGCCAGGTCGCGGACGGCTCCGCCGATCGCCGCCAGGATCTCCTGATCGTCCTCGGCGCGCTGGCCCTCGGCACGCTGCTCGCCGCCGCGCTGTCTCCGCTCCTGCTCCTCGCGACCATCTTCGACGTCCAGTACCACGACCTGGTGCTGCTGACCGTGGCGCTGTGCGCGGTATCGGGCGCGGGCGGCTTGGGGCTCCTGCTCCGGGGGCTGCGCGCCGCCATGCGTGGCCGACAGCGGTTGGTGGGCGTGGCCTTCGTCGCGATCTTCTGCCTGGTCGGCGCGCGTATGAGCTGGACGCTCCGCCCGTGGCTGGTGCGGCCGCGCACGCCCGAGGTGGTCTTCGTCCGCGGCATCGAGGGCAGCTTCTTCGGCGCCGTCCTCGGCACCCAGGCCACCGCCAGCGGCAGGCTGTCGCGCGAGCAGGCACCCACCGAGCGCGTCGTCCCCGCTCCCGCGCTGCGGCCTCGCCCCGGGTCGACGATCCTCGGAGGATTCCGATGAGGCCCCTCGAGCTCGCGGTCATCTACTTGCTGGTCGGGCTCGGCTGCGCCGTCGCCCTGGCGAGCCGCGCGGGCGCCCCGGGACCGAGGGCCATCGACGCGGGTCTCGCGCTGCTGCTGTGGCCCCTCATCATGCCCTTCGCCCTGATGCGGGCTCGCGAGCCGGCGCCCGACGCGGACGTCTCCGCGGTCGAGTCGGCCTTCCTCGACGCGGTCCGCCGCGCCGCCGCGACGCCGCTGGGGAAGCTGCTCCCCGACGCCGAGGTGGCCCGCGCGCTGGGCGTCCGGCTGCGGGAGGCTGCCGCCCGGGTCGCCGACATCGACGGCCTGCTCGCGCAACCGGACTTCAGCCTCGAGAGGGCGCAGCGCCGCCGCGCGGAGCTGCAACGCGGCGGCGATCGCCTGGCCCTGGACGCCGTCGAGGGGCGCATCCAGAACCTGCTGCGCCTGAGCGCACTGCGCGACCGCTTCGCGCGGGAGCTGGACGCGGTGGCCGAGCTGCTCGCCCAGCTCCGCACCCAGGCCGAGGTGGTGCGGCTCTCAGGCGGCCCCGACGGCGACACCCGCGAGCGCGTCGCGGAGCTGCTCGCGAGGATCGAGGGCCTCGACGCGGTGCTGGGCGACGACCCCGCGCTGCCGCCGCCCTGAACGCGGCCCCGCGGGGGTGGCCGTACGCCGGGCGGCGTCAGCGGGTCGTCGGCGTGCCTCGATGAGCAGCTCGTCGTGGCTGTCCAGGGTCGTTCTCATCCACCTTGCATGACGCCGATGCAGCGCGATGTCCATCGCGGCCAGGCCGATCGCGAGCTAGTCCCCCGGCAGCGCCAGGGCGCGGTCGATGCGGCGGTCGAAGATGTTGACCTCGGCGCCGAAGACCACGGCCACGACGTCGTCGTGGTGGAGGTCGACGAAGTGCATCACCCGGAAGAAGGGTGAGAGCCCCACCCGCCCCAGCGGGAAGCCCCAGCCGGTGGCGCCCTCCAGGGTGAAGCGCGCGTCCGCGCCGTCGCCGGGCACGTCCAGCAGGCCGAGCCCCATCCCGCCCTCGAACCAGGGACCGGTGGCCCGGCGGACGTCGGCTCGCGCCGCGAAGGGGCGCACGCGCAGCGCCACGCTGAACAGGCCGAAGCCGCTGGCGTCGTGGTGCCGGCCCTGCCCGGCGAAGAAGCCGCCATGAGCGCGGAGCCCGGCGGCGAAGGCCGGCGCCCAGGTGTGATAGAGCCCCGCCCCACCCACGAAGCCGGGGTCCAGCGCGTCGCGCACCGGGTGGCTGACGGGGATCGGCACGCCGCCATCCAACGTGAGGAACATCACCTCGTCGCGCGGGGTCGCCTCCGCAGGCGCGGCGGCCATCGCCGTCGCCGCGGCGAGCGCCGCAAGGAAGCCGAGCGTCTTGTTCATGAGGGTCTCCACGTCCGGGAAAGCGCGCCGCACCTCGCCGCACGCCCCGCCTGGCAGTGCAGACCCCATGCCACCGCCCGCGCCGCAGCGAACCCCGCGACCCCCGCCGCAGAAGCCATTGCGTTTCGTCAGGGCGACCGCCCTACGCACCCGCAAACCCCGCCAGCGGCACAATGCCCCACCCGCCCCGTCCCGCCACGCCGTTCTGGGGCGGCGGGCGCTCGGGGCCTCGTCACACCGCTGGCGACTCCCGGGACGTCCAGGCGCGCCGCCTTGATCTCGTGGGGGTTCGGGCGGATCATGGCGGGGCGGGAATCCGGGACTCGGGAGCGTGATGGGCAGGTCGGGATGGGGGGTCGTTTGCGCGCTGGTTGCGGGGGCGATGGCGTGCGGGAGCGACGGATCGATCGTCTCGGCCGGAGACGAGGGGAGGCCCGACGCGGGGGACGGTGAGGTCGTCGCGGCGGACGCGGGCGACGCGGCGGAGGCCGAGGTGGGGGCCGAGGTCGACGCGGGCGGATGCACCACGAACGCGGAGTGCGCCGCGCGGGTCGCCGACCAGCCCTGCGTGGTGGCGGTGTGCGACGCGGTCTCGCACCAGTGCGTCGTCGGCCCCAAGAAGGACTTCACGCCGTGCGACGACGGCGACCGCTGCACCGACGGCGACCTCTGCATCGAAGGCGCGTGCGCGCCGGGGCCGCCGCTGCCCTGCGGCGACGGGAACCCCTGCACCGACAACGTCTGCGACCGCGACCTGGGCTGCGTCTACCCCGACAACACCGAGCCCTGCAGCGATGGGAACACCTGCACCCACGACGACCGGTGCTCCGGCGGCGCCTGCGCGGGCACGCCCGACGCGTCCTGCGCGTGCGCGGCGGACGCCGACTGCGTGCAGCACGACGACGGCGACCTGTGCAACGGCATCCTGACCTGCCGCGAGGGCTTGTGCACCAACGATCCGGCGACGAGGGTCACCTGCGACACCTCCGGTGACACCGACTGCTTCCGCACCGTGTGCGAGCCTCAGACCGGCGCCTGCGGGGCGCTGCTGCTCAGCGACATCCCCTGCAACGACGGCAATGGCTGCACCGTGGGCGACGTGTGCGACGCCGGCACCTGCACCGCCGGCGCGGACCAGTGCCCCTGCGACCTGGACGCGGACTGCGCGGCCTACGACGACGACGACCTCTGCAACGGCGCGCTCACCTGCCAGGGCGGGCTGTGCCGCGTCGCCGCCCAGAGCGTGGTCCTGTGTCCGGTGGCCGAGTCGGCGCCGTGTGTGCGCCCCCGCTGCGTCCCGGCGACCGGCCTGTGCGTGGACGAGACCCTGCCCGACGGCGTCCCGTGCAGCGACCTCGACGCCTGCACCGTCGGCGACGCTTGTGAGGCCGGCGACTGCGTGCCGGGAGCCGCCACGTCCTGCGTCGACGCCAACCCCTGCACCGACGACGCCTGCGACCCGGCCACCGGCTGCACCTTCACCCCCAACAGCGCCCCCTGCGACGACCAGGACGCCTGCACCTCGGGCGACCTGTGTCAGGCGGGCGCCTGCGCGCCGGGCGCCGCCACCGACTGCGACGACGGCGACCCCTGCACCGCCGACACCTGCGACGCCGCGCTCGGCTGCGTCCACACCATCACCCCGGACGCCGCCTGCGACGACGAGGACCCGTGCACCTCCGGCGACACCTGCGACGCCGCGGGCGCTTGCGGCGGCGAAGCCTACACCTGCCTCGGCTGCGAGGCCTGCGACGGACTCGGCGGCTGCGCGCTCTTCGATGAGTACTGCCGCATCGACGACGCCTGCGTGACCGACGGCACCGTCGACCCGCAGAACCCGTGCCTGCGCTGCGCGCCCCAGGTCTCCCAGGCGGCCTTCTCCCCCGACGACGCCCTGCCCTGCGACGACGGCGCGACCTGCACCACCGACGACTTCTGCCAGGGGGGCTTCTGCACGGGAGCCGGCTCCGGCTGCGCTCCCTGCGAGACCTGCGGCCCCGCCGGCGGCTGCGTCCTGGTCGCCGGCGCCTGCCGCATCGACGGGACCTGCCTGCTCGCCGGCGCGCCGCACCCCACCCTGCCGTGCCTGGCCTGCGACCCCACCGTCGCCACCGACGCCTGGAGCCCGGCCGACACGCTGCCCTGCGCCGACGACGACGTCTGCAACGGCGTCGAGACCTGCCAGGGCGGCGTGTGCACGCCCGGAACCGCCCCCGACTGCGACGACGGCGACCCCTGCACCGACGACGCCTGCGAGCCGGCCACCGGCTGCACCCACACCCCCAATACCGCGCCCTGCGACGACCAGGACGCCTGCACCGCGTCCGACACCTGCCAGGCCGGCGCGTGCGCGGGCACCGCCATCGTCTGCGACGACCAGAACCCCTGCACCGACGACGCCTGCGAGCCCGCGACCGGCTGCGTCACCAGCGACAACACAGCACCCTGCGACGACCAGGACGCCTGCACCGGCGGCGACCTCTGCGCCGGGGGCGCCTGCGCGGGCGCGCCCATCGTCTGCGACGACAGCGACCCCTGCACGGACGACGCCTGCGACCCCGCCTCGGGCTGCACCACCGCCTTCAACGTGGCGCCCTGCGACGACGGCGACGCCTGCACCGACCAGGACACCTGCCAGACCGGCGCCTGCCTGGGCGCGCCCATCCCCTGCGACGACGACAACCCCTGCACCGACGACGCCTGCGACCCCGCCTCGGGCTGCACCTTCACCCCCAACGCCGCCGCTTGCGACGACGCGAGCGTCTGCACCACCGGCGACCACTGCTCGGGCGGCGACTGCGTGGGCGACGAGATCGCCTGCGACGACGGCAACCCTTGCACCGGCGCCTTCTGCGACCCGGTGTTCGGCTGCATCCCCGACGAGTACGAGGACGGCACCCCGTGCTTCTCCGAGGACATCTGCGGCGCGCCCGGCACCTGCCTCGAGCTGGTCTGCCAGTGCCCGTCCCCCGACTGCAGCGGCCTGGCCTCGGCCTGCGCCGACGCCGTCTGGGACACCGGGCTGGCGAAGTGCGTCGTCACGCCGAAGAACGAGGGCGGCGCCTGCAACGCCGACGACGACGGCTGCACGCCCGACCGCTGCAAGAGCGGCGTGTGTGACGTGGGCACCCCGCAGAGCTGCGTCGCCGCGGCCGACCCGTGCAACCAGTCGGCCTGCGCCTCGGTGTCGCCGAGCGAGTGGGTGTGCGTCCCCTCGCCCGTCGCCGGCCTGGCCTGCGACGACCTCACCGTGTGCACGCCGGCGACCACCACCTGCCAGCCGGGGGCCGCGGCGGCGTGGGCCTACGACCACGCGGCGGTGACCACGGCGCGGGCGCTGGACCGGTCGGGCTCCGGCAACCACGCGACGCTCTCGGCCGCCACGACGCTGCAGAGCGGAGGCCCGACCGGCCACTACCTCCACTGCGACGGCACCGGCGAGGCCGACGTCGCGAGCGCCCCCAGCCTGGAGATCAGCAGCGGCGGCCTCACCATCGCCACCTGGCTGCGCGCCACCGCCGTCAGCGCGCCCAGCCGCGTCGTCGTCTCGAAGGATACCTCCTTCATGCTGGCCGTGAACGCCGGGCTGCTCTCCTGCGCGCTGCGCCTGGACGGCTCGTGGGCGTGGTACGGCTCGGGCCGGGTCAGCGCGGGCGCCTGGCACCACGGCGCCTGTACCTGGGACGGCCGGCGCCTCGAGCTGTGGCTCGACGGGGTGCGCACGGACACCTTCGAGCTACCCGGCCAGCTCACGCCCGAGGAGCCCACCGTGCGCCTGTGCGCTCGCAAGGAGGGCTTCCGCTTCGCCGGCGACCTCGCCGACACCCGCGTCTACCCCCGCGCGCTCGGCGCGGGCGAGCTGTGGACCCTGGCCAGCGCGCCGGCCCTGTGGCGGTCGGGCGGCGGCACCTGCGGCGGGGCCGAGTGGCCGGCGAGCTGCTGCGAGACCGACGCCCAC
Organism: Deltaproteobacteria bacterium; assembly: GCA_020632695.1. Taxonomy (GTDB): domain Bacteria; phylum Myxococcota_A; class UBA9042; order PHBI01; family JACKFB01; genus JACKFB01. The sequence continues at coordinate 197,322 of JACKFB010000002.1, read as the reverse complement.
TGCGAGGACCGCTACGCCTGCTCGGCCGACTCCTGCGCGGGCAACACCTGCACCAACGCCCTGGCCACCCTCTGCGATCTGCCCGGCGACGGCTGCCATTTCGCCTGGTGCAGCGAGGACACCGACGGCGAGCCCACCTGCCTCGATTCGCCCGGCGGCGTGGACGCCCCGGTGGCCAGCGAGCCCTTCGAGAGCTGGTCGGCGACAGGCCCCCGGGCCAACGGGTTCCTGCTCCAGACCGCCCCCACCGCCAGCGCCGAGTGCGCGTGGCACGGCGTGGACAGCGACGCGGTCAGCGCCGAGCTCACCGCGGCGGGCTGCGACCAGGGCTTCGGCTGCCTCTACGCCGGCAACGTCGACTCGTGGGACTACGACGTGGGTCGCTGCGACGCCGTCGCCACCTCGCCGCTCATCGAGTTCCCGACGGCGAGCTCGGCCTGGCTGAGCGCCTCGGTCTGGGGCGACATCCTGGACACCCCGGCGGGCGGCGACCGCCTCGAGGTCAGCGTGGACGGCGTCATCCTCGACATGGGCACCGTGAACGCCACCGCGCTGGCCACCGGCGGCGTCTGGAAGTCCTTCACCTGGAATGCGAGCGCCTGGGCCGACGGCCAGCCCCACCGCTTCGCGTTCCGGTTCGTCACCGACGACGCGGTGTTCAACTCGGGCGGCGGCGTGCTCCTCGACGATGTGCGCCTGTGGGTGACCGGGCCGGGTTGCCCCTGACCGGGCCCGCCGCCTCCGAGAGCCCGCGTCGAGCCCGCGCCCGACGGGGAGGGGACCCGAAGAAGCAGCTCAGGCCGCGGCGTCGCCGGTCTGGATGCGCCGGAGCCGCGCGTAGATGCCGTCCAGCTCCATCAGCTCCTCGTGGCGCCCCACCTCGCGCACCACGCCCCCGTCCAGCACCAGGATCCGGTGGGCGTGGCGTACCGTCGACAGCCGGTGGGCGATGACCAGGGTGGTGCGGTCCTTGGAGACGCGCGCCAGCGAGCGCTGGATGGCCGCCTCGGTCTCGTTGTCCACCGCCGAGGTCGCTTCGTCCAGCACCAGGATGGGCGGGTCGGTCAGGATGGCGCGGGCCAGCGACAGGCGCTGGCGCTGACCTCCCGAGAGCTTCTGGCCGCGCTCGCCGACGATGGTGTCGTAGCCGCTGGGCAGGGCCTCGATGAAGTCGTGCGCCTCGGCGACGCGGGCGGCCTCGGCGATGGCCTCGGGGGTGGCGTCCGGCAGCCCGTAGGCGATGTTCTCGGCCACGGTGCCGTGGAAGAGGAACACGTCCTGGCTCACCAGCCCGATGGCCGCGCGCAGCGAGCGCAGCTCCAGCTCACGCAGGTCGTGGCCGTCCAGGCGCACGCTGCCCGAGAGCGGGTCGTAGAAGCGGAGCAGCAGCTTGACCACCGTGCTCTTGCCCGAGCCGGTGGCGCCGACGATGGCGGTGGTCTCGCCGGCCGGCGCGCGGAAGCTCAGCCCCTCCAGCACCGGGGCGCGCGGGTCGTAGGCGAAGCGCACGTCCGAGAACTCGATGTCGCCTCGCACCTCGTGCACCGGCACCACCCGCGGGCCGCTGCTGATGGTGGCGCGCGTGTCCAGCAGGTCCAGCACGCGGCGGGTCGACGCCATCGCCCGCTGGAAGAGGTCGACGGTCTCGCCCAGGCGGGTCAGCGGCCACAGCAGGCGCTGGGTCAGGAACACCATCACGCTGTAGGCGCCCACGGCCAGCTCGCCGGTCTGGGTGAGCTGGCCGCCGTAGACCAGGGTGGCGACGAAGCCGCACACGATGACCATGCGGATCAGCGGCGAGAACGCCGAGCTCAGGCGGATGGCCGCGCGGTTGGCCTGCTGGTAGTCGCGGCTGAGCTCGCCGATGCGGGCGACCTCGCGGGCCTCGGCGTTGAAGCTCTTGACCGTGACGATGCCGCCCAGGTTGTTGGCGAGCTGGCCGGCCAGAAGCCCCACCCGCTCGCGCACCAGGGCGTAGCGCGGGGCGATGCGCGCCTGGAAGCGGAAGGACCCCCAGAGGATGAATGGGACGGGCAGAAACGCCAGGCCGGCCACGCCCGGCGCCAGCGCGAAGAACGCCGCGCCCACCACCACGACGGTGGTGCCCACCTGGAGCAGCTCGTTGGCGCCCCCGTCCAGGAAGCGCTCGAGCTGGTTGATGTCGTCGTTGAGGACGGCCAGCAGCCCGCCGGTGGAGCGGTCCTCGAACCAGGCCAGCTCGAGCTCCTGGGTGTGGGCGTAGGCGTCCATGCGCAGCTCGTGCTGGATGGTCTGCGCCAGGTTTCGCCACCGCACGGCGTAGAGGTACTCGAAGACCGACTCGAGCACCCAGATGACCAGGGTCAAGGCGGCCAGCAGCCAGAGCTGGGCCATGACGTCCACCACGCCCAGGCGCGCGATGAACGAGGTCTCGCCGTTGACCACCACGTCGATGGCGGCGCCGATGAGGCCGGGCGGGGCCAGGTCGAAGAGCTTGTTGGCCACCGAGCAGGTGGTGGCCAGCACGATGTCGCGCCGGTGCGGGCGCGCGTAGCGGTAGAGCCGGCGCGCCGGGCTCGGCGCGGCGCTCACGAGCGGCGCTCGTAGGTGACGAAGGTGCATCCCTCCGCGGGCACGCGCTCGACCTCGCGCCACTGGCTGCGGTCCAGCGGCGGGAAGAAGGTGTCGCCCTCCGGCGTGGCGTGCACCTCGGTCAGGTGGATCCGCGTCGCCACGGGCAGCGCGGCGGCGTAGATGACCGCGCCGCCGACGACGCGCGGCTCGGGGTCGGTCTGCCGCGCCAGCGCGATGGCCTCGGGCACGCTGGCGGCCACCTCGACGCCGTCTGCGCGCAGCGGTCTGCCGGTGACGACGATGTTGCGGCGGCGCGGCAGCGGCCCGGGCAGCGTCTCCCAGGTGCGCCGCCCCATGATGACCGCGTGGTCCACGGTCATCCGCCGGAAGTGGCGCAGGTCCTCGGGCAGGTCCCAGGGCAGCTCGCCCGCGGCGCCGATGACCCCGTTGTCCGCGACGGCGACCACCAGGACCAGCGGCGCCAGCTCATCGGTGGCCCCGCTCATACGGCGACCGGCGCCTTGATGTGGGGGTGCGGATCGTAGCCCTCGAGCTGGAAGTGCTCGAACTCGAACGCGAAGATGTCGTCCACGTGGGGATCCAGTCGCATGGTCGGGCCGGGCCGCGGCTCCCGCTGGAGCTGCAGGCGCGCCTGCTCGAGGTGGTTGTTGTAGAGGTGGGCGTCGCCCAGGGTGTGCACGAACTCGCCCGGCCTGAGGCCGGTGACCTGGGCCATCATCAGCGTCAGCAGCGCGTAGCTGGCGATGTTGAAGGGGACGCCCAGGAACACGTCGCCCGAGCGCTGGTAGAGCTGGCACGACAGCTCGCCGTCCTGCACGTGGAACTGGAACAGCGTGTGGCAGGGCGGCAGGGTGACCTCGGCGGCCTCGCGCGGGTTCCAGGCGGTGACCAGGTGACGGCGGCTCCAGGGGTTGTCGCGCAGCGCGGCCACCACGCGGGCGATCTGATCGACGCCGTCGGAGGCGTAGCTGCCGTCGGGCAGGCGCGTGGCGCCGAAGGCCCGCCACTGGTGGCCGTAGATCGGGCCCAGGTCGCCTGGGGCGCGGCCGAAGCGCGCGCACTCGTCGGCGCCGGCCCAGTCGTCCCAGATCGAGACGCCGGCGGCCTGGAGCGACGCCACGTGGGTCTCGCCGCGCAAGAACCAGAGCAGCTCGTGGATGATCGAGCGCAGGTGCAGGCGCTTGGTGGTGAGCAGCGGGAAGCTCTCGCGCAAATCGAAGCGCATCTGGTGGCCGAACACCCCCAGGGTGCCGGTGCCGGTGCGGTCTTCGCGCGGGCGCCCCTCATCGAGGATGCGCTGGAGCAGGTCGAGGTAGGCTCTCACGCGGGGAAACAAAGCACGGCTCGGCGGCGGAATCCACCGGCGATCGGCGCCGGGCCCGAAGCCCCGCCGCGGCCGCCGGTGCCGCCTCTTGCGGGAGGGGCGCTGGCGACCGCGGCGGCGCACCTCGCCGCCACGCGCAACGAATCGCGGCGAGGCGCGGCCCCCAGGCGGGGACGAGGCGCTCCTGCCTACTCGCCGAACGCCGGCGGGCGGGTCAGGTAGAACTTGCCGAGCAGGGTCTCGGATTCGCCGGAGAGGTCGGTCGCGTCGACGAAGCCCTGGAACACGGTGCCGCCGAAGTCGACGCTGCCGCGCAGCGACAGGAACCACGAGCGGTCGTGGGCGTCGTCGAAGAAGAGCGTCTGGATGGCGTAGGGCCCGTCGGTGAAGAAGCCCTTCTCACAGTGCAGCACGCCGGCGTCCTGGTAGCCGTGGCCAGCCACGTCGACGCGGGCGGAGTGCTCGCCGTGGGTGCAGCCGGCGAAGCGCCGGGCGAGCCGGGAGACGTTGAGGCTGGTCACGTACTCGCGCCCGCCGGAAAACGCCATGACCCCCGACCAGCGGCCGGCCACCTCGGGGACCAGGCCCTTCAGCGAGACCAGCCGGAACTTGCCCACCACGGACTCGCCCTTGCGCACCAGGCCAGCCACGGGCGCGTGATGGTTGTCGTAGGGATAGCCGCTCACCTCGTAGCGCAAGCCCGTGGCGTCGCTCCAGGCGAAGAAGTCGGTCCCCAGCCCCTGGGTCTCGACCGACCTGGCGCCGTCGGCACCGAAGACTTGCAGGTCGGCGGCGCCCAGGTAGATGAACTCGAGGCGCCGATACGACACGCTGCCGTCGGTGAACGACGCCTGGAGCTGCTTGTAGCCGAGGATGTCGGCGGTCTGGTTCCAGGCATCCTTGGCTTCGGCGGGCCCGGCCAGCGCGGCGACGAGGCCGACGGCGAGGGTGGCGAGTCGGGTGGAGCGGTACATGGGCGTTCCCCTGTGGAGAGTCGGGATGGACGGCCGGTCGCCCGAGCGGCCGGCTCGCCCCTCCCTTCCCGACCGCGCACGGTCCCGTCGGAATAATTTCGCGGCGCGACACTCGCCAAAACGCCTATGCACGGGGCATGGAGATGCACATGCGGCAGAAGATGCCGCAACGCATCACGCGGCGCGAGGCCGAGAGGCTCGCCAACGGGAGGTGACGTGGATGAGGGATCGAGGTGCCCTTCGTCACCGGGCGCCCCCTCGTCGCTCTTTCCCGCTCCCCGGTCACGGCTCGCGGCGGCCGGTCACTTCTGCTGGAGCGTCACCAGCCCGAGGCCGACCAGGCTCTGCATCTCGGGCCCGTCGAGCCACAGCTCGGCCGCGGCGTTTCCGTCCAACACCGACAGGAAGTGGGCCACGGTCACCCGCTTGGTGAGCGAGCGAACCAGCGCCCCGTCGGCCGTCGACGCCTTGCAGGGATCGATGGCCGGCTTGCTGCCGACGAACGACGTGTGGTTGGCCCCGACGATGGTCACCGCCCGCGTCGGCACCGGCGAGGCGTCATAGAAGGCCTGGTAGTTCTCGCCCGCCGGCGCGCACGCCGGGCTGAGCAGGGTCCCCTCGGCGTCGGTGACCTCGCCCAGGAGCGCCATCGGCACCGCGAGGCCCGCCATGAGCTTCGGCGCGACGTCGTCGGGGCAGCTCACGAAGGCCGGCCCGCCGCAGTCGACGGGATCCCAGCCGACCACGGCGCCGATGCGGGCGTCCTGGATCGCGGACAGGATGCTCACCTTCCCGCCCAGCGAGTGCCCGGCGACGCCGATGCGGTCGAAGTCGATGAGGTCGGCCAGCCCGCTCTCGGGGGTCGCCAGCCAGTCGATGAGCGCGCTGGTCTTGTCGGCCTCGTCGCTGTGATCGGGGAAGAGCGAGTCGTAGGTGCGCAACACCACCACGAAACCCCAGCTCGCCAGGTGCTGGCAGTAGGTGTCGTAGGACTGCGCCGCGATCGAGAAGCCCGGCGCCAGGATCGCCAGCGGGAAGGGCCCCGCCGCCGCCGTCGCCCCGCCGTCGCTGGAGGGCAGGCACAGCTCCGGCTTGCCGCCGGTGAGGCTCCCCTTGAAGAGCGGGTTCCCCCAGCTCTTCGTCACCTTCACCCCAAAATCCCCCGGCATCGCCGGATCCGGCAACGGCACCACCCCCACATCCCCGGCGGCGTCGCTGACGCTGTCGGCGGCAGTCTCGGTGTCGGTCTCGGCCACGAAATCGGTCTCGGCCACGGCATCGGTCTCGGCCACGGAATCGGTCTCGGCCACGGCATCGGTCCCGGTCTCGGTCTCGGCCACGGCATCGGTCTCGGCCACGGCATCGGTCTCGGTCTCGGCCACGGCATCGGTCCCGGTCTCGGTCTCGGCCACGGCATCGGTCCCGGTCTCGGTCTCGGCCACGGCATCGGTCTCGGCCACGGCATCGGTCCCGGTCCCGGTGTCGGCGGCGGTCTCGGCCTCCGCCCCGGGGTCCGTCTCGCCCCCGAAATCGCTCTCGGCCCCCGCGTCGGCCCCCTCATCCCCTGCCTTCGCCGCGTCCTCGAGCACCGAGGCGTCGACGCCGGTCTCGGCGCCGATGTCGGAGGCGGCGTCACCTGCGCCGGATACCGCGGCGCTGTCGCAGGCCATCGCGGCGGCGCCGGTCACAAGGGCGAGGACGAAGACGCGAAAGAGTCGGGGCATGCGGGACGACCTCTCATGGGGAGCGCATGCAACACCGCCGCGCGCTCGTGATTCTAGAACGGATGGGTCGCCCTGCCCTAGCCCGGATCGCGGCAGGAGGCGACTTCCCGTCCACGGTACAGCCCTTGCACAGCCCCAGGAGTCCCCATGAACGAGGTCGCAATTGTTCCATTTCTGGACGCACCCGCCGAGGACGACGACGTGAAACAGAACACCCCGCTGGAGCTCCGTGTCCAGACCAAGGACGGCGTGGAGATCTGCTTCGCCAGCGTCAGCATCCTGCTGGCCTGGATCCGGGCGGGTCGGGTCGGGCCCGACGACCGGCTGCGGGTGCGCGCTCGCCCCTGGCAGCGCCTGGGCGACAGCGAGTACGGCGTCCTCACCCGGGTCCTGCCCCGACGCGCTCCCGCCAGCGCCGAGACGCGCCGCCCGGAGGCCGGCGCGGCTCTGGCCGCCCGCTTCAGCGCGCGCTAGTCTGCGACCTCCCCTTCCGGAGGACGCACGATGGCGCTCGAGGACGACTTCCGAGACGCGGTGGCCCGATCGCGGAGCCTCCCCTCTCAATCTCCCGCTTCCCTGCTCACCCTCTACGGGCTCTACAAGCAGGCCACCGACGGCGACGCCACGGGGCCCCGCCCGGGCATGCTGGACGTGCGAGGCCGGGCGAAGCACGATGCCTGGGCGGGTCGCGCGGGGCAGTCGCGCGCGGACGCCATGAAGGAGTACATCGAGACCGTGGATCGCCTGGGCGGCGCCGCGGGCGGAGGTGCGTGATGAGGCGAGGTCTGTTCGCTAGTTGGGCGATCCTCTTGGTGGTGCTCATCGCGCCGCACGCGTCGGCCAGCATCGAGATCCGCAAGGGGGGCTCGAGCTGGGCCGTGGTCGAGGACGACGGCACCATCCGCATCAGCGGCTCGTCGGTCGGCAAGTTCGAGAGCGACGGCACGGTCCGCAAGGGCGGCTCGTCGATCGGCAAGGTCGAGAGCGACGGCACCATCCGCAAGGGCGGGTCGTCCATCGGCAAGATCGAGAGCGACGGCACCCTGCGGAAGAGCGGCTCGTCGATCGGCAAGATCGAGAGCGGCGGGACCATCCGGAAGGGCGGCTCCTCGTGGGGGAGCGCGTCGAATTGCTGCGGCGGCCACGGTGGCAAGCGCACCGTCGCCGCGGTCATCGTGTTCTTCTCCAGCGACTTCTTCTGAGCGGCGCCGCCTGAAGGGGGGAGCCGCTCGCCCAGGGCCGGGCCGCCGCGAGGCGCTCGCCCGGGGCCCGCGAGGCGATCACCAGTGGTGAAGCGCCGAGGGTCGCGGACCGGATGAGGCCCCGACCGGGGTCGCCCGGCTCCGCGCCCGCGCGTCCGGCGAGGGACGCCTCACCACGGTGAGCGCCCCTCGCCAGCGCGATCCCAGGACCTCGGACTACCAGTCTCCGCGGTCGCCACCACGGCCACGCCCGCGGCCACCGCCGCCGCCGCCGCCGCCGTAGCCACCGCCGCCGCCGCCGCCGCCGCCGCCGCCGCCACCACCGTAGCCGCCGCCGCCGCCGCCGTAGCCGCCGCCGCCGCCGCCACGACGACCGCCGCCGCCACCACCGCGCTTGTCCTCCGCCTCGTTCACCCGGATCGACCGCCCGTCGAGCGACTGGCCGTCCATCTTCGCGATCGCCTCGTCCGCCGCGGCCGCGTCGGTGAAGGTCACGAACCCGAATCCGCGGGACCGTCCGGTCTCACGGTCGAGCACGACCTTCGCCTCGGTGACCTCGCCGAAGGCCTCGAAGGCCTCCCGCAGGGAGTCGTCGGTGGTGTTCCAACTCAAGCCGCCACAAAACAACTTCTTCATGGATCTCTCGAATCTGCATCGACGTCCGGTGTGTTGGCGTCGATCGTCCTGGGGAAACGAGCACGGAGGCCCGTCGGGCTGGGTTGACCAAGGTGGTCCAGAGACGGCCGAGGTCCCGTCCACAAAGCTGCGAAACGGAGCACCGACATGCCTCTATCACGCTGATATCGCAGGCCGAGTGACGATGCAAGAGCACCGAGCGGCCTCCGATCAGAACGGTGTCGCGGCGCCGGACCGAGCCTCCCAGCGGCCGGCCACACGGCGGAGGCCCTTGCGGTGCGGCGCCTTCCCCGCGAGACTCCCCCCATGGCCAAGGTCCTCATCACGGGAATCGCCGGCAGCCTCGCGCAGCTCGCCGCGCTGGAGCTGATGCGCCGCGGCGACTCGGTCATCGGCGTCGACTATCGCTCCAAGCCGGTGGACCTGCCGCGCGGCATCGTCTTCTCCCGAGCCAGCTACAACAAGAGCGGGATCGTCGACCTCTACCGGCGGCACCGGCCCGACCTGGTGCTGCACCTGGGCCGCGTCGGCAACCTGCGGGTGCGCCCCAACCAGCGCTTCGATCTCAACGTCGTGGGGAGCGCGAAGATCCAGGAGCTCTCGCTCGAGTACGGCGTCAAGCAGCTCGTCGTCCTCTCGACCTACCACATCTACGGCGCGCATCCTTACAACCACAGCCCCATCCTCGAGGACGAGCCGGTGCGCGCGCTGCAGACGGTGCCGGAGCTGGCCGACGCGACCCAGCTCGACGGCCAGGCCGTCACCTTCGCGTACCGGCACCCGCAGCTCAGCACCATCGTGCTGCGGCCCACCAACGTCATCGGGCCGCACATCAACAACACGACGTGCCGCTACCTGCGCGCCCGCACCATCCCCTACGTCTCGGGCTTCAACCCGATGTGGCAGTTCCTCTACGAGACCGACATGCTGCGCGCCCTGCTGGCTGCGCTGGACAGCGGCACCTCGGGCGTCTTCAACCTGACGGGCCGAGGCTCGCTGCCCATCGTCGAGGCCCTCAAGCTCACCGGCGGCTCGCTCCTGCCCGTGCCTTCGCCGCTGATCTGGCCGCTCCGGCGGCTCGCCGACGGCGTGCGCAGCGCCGTGCCGCCCTATCTGGTCGACTTCCTCAAGTACCCGGTCATCGTCAGCGACGAGCGCTTCCGAGGCGCGTTCGCCTGGGAGCCCCGGATCGGCATCCCCGAAGCGATCCGCAGCACGATCTCCAGGATGCCGCTGACCGCCGGCCTGGGCTGACCCCCGCGGATCGCCGCGCTCCCACTCGCTCGCGCTGCCCTGGGGCGGTCGCGGCGGGCCCCTCCGCGCCCCCGGCTCGGCTCGCCGGGTCACAGCCGGTCGTACACCGCCGCACGCAGGTTCGGACACACGGCGGATTTGGTGTACCATCCCATCGTTCCCCACAATTTCCGTCCACCGGCACCCGTTCCAGGGGAGGATCGTTCCATGGCCCACTCCATGACGAAGGCAGAGTTGGTTTCGAAGATCGCTGGCAAGGCCGGCATCACGAAGGCGCAAGCGAATGACGCGCTGACGGCGGCCACCGAGGCCATCGGTGCGGCGCTGCTCGAGGGCAAGAAGACCACCTTGCCGGGCTTCGGCACCTTCAGCGTGTCCGAGCGCGCCGCCCGCACCGGCCGCAACCCACAGACCGGGAAGAGCATCCGCATCCCGGCGTCGACCGGAGTGCGGTTCTCCGCCAGCTCGACCCTCAAGGACGCGCTCAACTAGCAGCCCGATCGCGGGGTCACGGTCGGTCGAGGGGCGCCCGCGGCGTCGTCCTCGCGGCCATGACCCCGTACACCGGGCTCGGGGGCCGCTGACCGGCCTCTCGGGCCCGCGGTCGCCTGTGTCCGAAGCCTCAGGCCCTCAGTGTGCCGCGTTCATCCACGGCACGAAGGCGCAGGTCTCGTCGGCCAGGCACGGGTCGTCGGAGAGCTCCTTGCCGTCCTGGGCGAAGTACCAGAGGAGCTGGTTGACCACGAAGCCGTTGATGTCGAAGGCCCGCTCGGGGATCGATGGCGGCACGCCGTGGGAGCCGTTGCGGCGCAGATAGGGAATCCGGAAGGCGTCCACGCCGTCGGCGTCCTGCCAGGTGGGGCGGAGCGGCGGGCTCAGGTTGTACTCGGGCAGCGTCAGGCGGTCGCGCCCCGCGTCCAGGTCCATGACGTCGAAGTGGACGGCCTCGATGGGGGCCTCGGCCAGGGCGTCGCAGCCGGCGTCGGCCGCGACGCAGAGGTCGTCGTAGAAGCAGGCGCCGCCTTCGCCGCAGGAGCTGCAGGTGCCCATGTCGCCGGCGCCGACCGGGTCGGAGGTGAAGAAGTCCCGGTAGCGGGACTCCTCGCCCAGGCGCACCGGCGGGCACACCCACTCGGTGTCCGGTACCTGCTGGGGGCAATAGCCCGAGTAGGGCTTGCGCTGGGTGTAGCGCATGGTGCGCTCGACCCCCTCGACCACGTGATGGGAGATGAGGGTGTCCATGGCGGCGACGCCCTCGGCCGGATCGGGCGCGTAGGGACCGATGAGGCCCAGCGCGCGGGCCAGGGTGATGCCCGCGGAGATGGGGACGTCCGAGTCGCCGACCGTGTGGTACAGCGTGATGCGCGTGTGCTCGCCCCGATCTCGCGCCGCCTTCACGTCGCCGGTCTCGTAGTCGTAGCTCAGCGGGTGGCGCCGCACATAGCGGGCGTAGGTGGCGGGGTCACCCGGCTCGATGGCGATCTGCGATACGCCGAGCACACGCCGCAGATCGGGGCTCTGCCTCGTGTAGCCGAGGCCCTCGGCCAGGGCCACCAGCGGCGTGCCCTCGGAATAGCGCACGCCGCCGAAGGTGAAGGGCTCGGCCACCCGGTCGATGGTCTCCTTCACCGGCCCGTCGTAGCCGTCCAGCACCAGCACGCGCAGCGGATCGCCGAGCTGCCTCGCCTGGCGCTCGTCGACCTCCACGGGCAGCGCGGTGTTCTCGTCGATCCCGAGCAGATCGCGGCGCTCGCCGAGCCTCAGCGCGTCGGCGGCGAAGCCCACCCGCATGCGCAGGCTCTCGGGCACCGTGCCGCGCCGCTCACGCCCGGTGCGCAGGTTCTGGACCACGATCGTGTCGCCCGGGACCACCTTGGAGCTGACGTGGAACACCGGCCGCCACGGCTGGTTCACCTTGGCGATGAGGAACCCGATGTCGACGCGGCCGTCCGTCTCGCCCTCGCCGCCGGTGGTGGCGCCGTGGGGCGCCACGGTCACGAAGGGCCCCAGGATCGGCAGCAGCACGCCCTCGGGCACGCCCAGGTTGGTCGAGCGCGAGCCCACGTGGACCAGCCCGCCGGCCGAGGATACGGGGGCCGCCGCGTGCACGGCCGGCTCGATGCCCGCCAGGATCGCGCTGGTGATGCCGCCCAGGCTCTGCCCCATGACGTCGATGGCGTTGTCGTGCTCGTCCGGGCCCCGGACGTGGTCGCCGTCGGTGTCCTGCCAGCCGCCCAGGTCGGGGACGCCGTCGCCGTTGAAGTCCGCCAGCAGGTCGGGCTGACCGTCGCCGTCGGTGTCGGTCTCCATGCGCAGCCGCCCGTCCACGGCCCGCAGCGTCCGGATGAACTGGAGGTGGTCGATCTGCTCCTGCCGCAGCATGTCCCGGGTGTGGAAGATGTCGGCGGTCCAGAAGTCCGTGCCGTTGTCGCGCTCACCGACCATGCCGTCGAGGTCCAGATCCCGGGCGCGTCCGCCCTGGTAGGCGTCATAGAAGGCGCGCAGGCCGAAGGCGTCCAGGGCCAGGTCGAGCAGGGCGGCGATCTCCTTCTCGTCGGCCGGGATGATGAGGCCGTGACCGGGAGCCTCCAGGCCGCAGAGCGCGAACCCGGCCTTGGCCAGCGGGCCGGCGAAGCCGAGGATCTCGAAGGTGGCGCCCGAGTAGCCGTGGCCATAGATGATGACCGGGAAGGGCGGCTTGTGCTCGGCGGTGGCCTTGGGGATCGAGCAGAGGAAGGGCACCCGCGACTCGGCCCAGGTGGCGTGGCCGGTGCGCAGGTCCACGTCGAAGATCTCGTCCTGATCGTCGGGGTATTTCGGCGTGGCGCGCCCGTCCTTGTCGACCAGGAAGTTGGGGCTGACGAAGTCGGCGCGCACCCAGTAGTCGACGGCCGCCGCGTCGCGGGTCAGGCGCTGGCCGGCGCCGGGCGTCTCGAGGATCTGGCCCGAGAGCGGCGACATGATCGGCAGCAGCGTGTCCGAGGGCAGCGTGTAGGGCGCCGGCGGGCGCTGGCCGTCCTCGTCGGCGTCGCGGGCCAGCCTGGGCCGGAACGAGTTCACCGGGACCTTGTCGCCCAGCGAGGCGCCGAGGGGGCCTGCACCGTAGAGACCGTCGCGGATGGCCAGCAGCTCGCGCGACGGCGTGCCGGTGGTGAAGACCCAGGCGAAGGCGACGTCGGCCATCGAGAGCCCGTGACACGGCAGCAGCGAGTCGAGCTGCCCCAGGGCGTCGAGCTGGCGGGCGGGCCCCAGCCCCTCGAAGGGCGAGCGGATGGGCTGGCCGTCCTGCCCCTTCAGGTGGCGGGTGAGCACGACGGCGTACCGCGCGCCCTCCTCGAGCGGGACCAGGGGCCAGGCGATGAGCGTGTTGGTCTCGCGCTCGTAGAAGGTGACCAGCTCGTCGGCGCCCAGCGAGGGCTTGCCGTCCCAGGTGTTCGGGTGGTCGAGCTTGCCGTCGAAGTCGGTGTCCTCGTAGGGATCGAGGCGCCCGTTGCCGTTTTCGTCCTCCTCGACGGTCTCGAAGATGAGGTTGGACTCGCCGGCCCGCGGATCGTCACCGAAGGCGCAGTCCACCGGCTCGCAGATGAAGTCGCCCTCCCACAGGTTGAAGTGGTACTGGCAGGGGCGGTCGAGGAAGAGCGGGTAGGCGCCGCCGCCGACGTCGAGCGGCACCAGGCGGTCGGCCTCGCCGGTGCCACAGGCCTCGCCGTCGCCGAGCCGGATGAGCAGGATGCCGTCGTTGGAGGCGTCGTCGCCGTCGTTCTGGCGGTCGTGCAGGTCCCGGATGTCGAGGGGCGCGTCGAAGCGCACGCTCAGCGGGGCGAGCAGACCGAAGCCGTCGAGCTCATCGAGCCGCTCGCGGAAGCGGCGCTCGGCGGCGGTGTCGGCCTCGCGCGCGATGTTGATGCGACGGCCGGTCGGCGAGGTGTCGTCGAGGCGCGTGGCCGCGTCGTTGGGGAAGGGGATCTCCGGAAAGGGGCGCGCCTCGATGTCCCACACCACGCGCGGGCCGGTGCCGCCGAGCGGCGCGGCGAGGCTGGCTGGGCGGTCGCCAGCGCAGGCGACGAGCAGCGCCGCGCAGCAGGCGAGCAGGGTGGTCAGGCGGGCGAGGCGGACGGACGGGGCGGCGGGGACTTTCATCGCGACGATGATGCCGAACGCGGGCCTCGGTGCAAGCGATCGCGCCGCGAATGCGCTGTTGGTGCGCTTGGCGGAGGGAGGCGGGCCTGCGACCATGGGGGCGACCACACGGAGGATGCGGGCGATGGAGACCCTGACGCAGAGCCAGCGGGCGACGCTGGAGGCGGCGCTGCGGGAGCTGGCCGCAGAGCTCGAGGCGAGCCTCGCGCAGAGCCGGGACGCCGCGCAGCCGGTGGATCTGGAAGACCCGATCGGGCGCGTCAGCCGCATGGACGCCATGCAGCAGCAGTCCATGGCGCGCGCCAGCCGGCACCGGGCGACCGCGCGGCTGGAGCGGGTGCAGGCGGCGCTGCGACGGATGAAGGCGGGCGAGTACGGCGACTGCCTGCGTTGTGACGAGCCGATCGGCTTCGGGCGGCTCGCCACGGCCCCCGAGGCGGCGACCTGCGTGCGCTGTCAGAGCGAGATCGAGGCGTCCCGGTCCGCGGGATGACTCGGCGCCGCAGTCGCTGTAGAGTCGCCCCACGAGCTGGGGGTGCGCCGGCAGATCGCCGGTGCTGAGATCATACCCCTCGAACCTGATCCGGGTCGTACCGGCGAAGGGAAGCGTCGCGACCATCGCGCCCACCGAGGCGCGAGACGCCGTGCCTCCTGGCGCCGGTCGACGCTGCCCGAGGCGAGCAACATGACCGTGTCCAAGGATTCCGAGCGCGTCCCCGGCGCCACCCTCACCCGAGCGCCCTTCCCTGCCTCGAAGCGGGTCTACATCCAAGGCGAGCTGCACCCCGACGTGCGCGTGCCGATGCGCGAGGTGAGCCTGGCGCCGACGCGGAGCGGTCAGGTGCTGGTGCCCAACCCGCCGGTGGTGCTCTACGACACGTCGGGCCCCTACACCGACCCGGCGGTGGACATCGACCTGCATCGCGGGCTCGAGCCGCTCAGGGCGCCGTGGATCGAGGCACGGGAGGACTCCGAGACGCTGGCGCGCGTCAGCTCGGTGTTCGGCCAGCGCCGCGCCGACGATCCGGGCCTGGCGCCGGTGCGCTTCCCGGCGGCGCGACCGCCGCGTCGCGCCGCCGAGGGGCGCCGCGTCACCCAGATGCACTACGCCCGCCGCGGCGTCATCACGCCCGAGATGGAGTTCGTGGCGATCCGCGAGAACGCGCGCCGCGAGGCGATCTCCGAGCGCATCCGGACGCAGCACCCGGGGCAGTCCTTCGGCGCCGCGATCCCGCCGGTGGTGACGCCGGAGTTCGTCCGCGACGAGGTGGCGCGCGGCCGCGCCATCATCCCGTGCAACATCAACCACCCGGAG
The DNA here is from genome assembly GCA_020632695.1 of Deltaproteobacteria bacterium. GTDB lineage: Bacteria > Myxococcota_A > UBA9042 > PHBI01 > JACKFB01 > JACKFB01. The sequence goes on along the minus strand of JACKFB010000002.1, from coordinate 182,179 downwards.
CTGGAGCCGATGGCCATCGGCCGCAACTTCCTGGTGAAGATCAACGCGAACATCGGCAGCTCGGCCGTGACCTCGTCCATCGAGGAGGAGGTCGAGAAGATGGTGTGGTCCATCCGCTGGGGCGCCGACACGGTGATGGATCTGTCGACCGGCGATCACATCCACGAGACCCGCGAGTGGATCCTGCGCAACTCGCCGGTGCCGATCGGCACCGTGCCGATCTACCAGGCGCTCGAGAAGGTCGACGGCAGGCCGGAGGAGCTGACCTGGGAGCTCTTCCGCGACACCCTCGTCGAGCAGGCCGAGCAGGGCGTCGACTACTTCACCATCCACGCGGGCGTGCTGCTGCGCTTCATCCCGCTGACCGCGAAGCGGCTGACCGGCATCGTCTCGCGCGGGGGCTCGATCATGGCCCGCTGGTGTCTGGCCCACCACCAGGAGAACTTCCTCTACACGCACTGGGACGAGATCTGCGAGATCATGGCGGCCTACGACGTGGCCTTCTCCATCGGCGACGGCCTGCGCCCGGGCGCCATCGCCGACGCCAACGACGAGGCCCAGTTCGGCGAGCTGAAGGTGCAGGGCGAGCTCACGCGGCGTGCCTGGGCGCAGGACGTGCAGGTGATGAACGAGGGCCCCGGCCACGTCCCGATGCACATGATCCGCGAGAACATGGAGAAGCAGCTCGAGTGGTGCGGCGAGGCGCCCTTCTACACGCTCGGGCCGCTGACCACCGACATCGCGCCGGGCTACGACCACATCACCTCGGCCATCGGGGCCGCGATGATCGGCTGGTACGGCACGGCGATGCTCTGCTACGTCACCCCGAAGGAGCATCTGGGCCTGCCGGACCGCGAGGACGTGCGCGAGGGCGTCGTCACCTACAAGCTGGCCGCCCACGCCGCCGACCTGGCCAAGGGCCACCCGGCCGCCCAGCACCGCGACGACGCCGTCTCGAAGGCGCGCTTCGAGTTCCGCTGGGAGGACCAGTTCAACCTGAGCCTGGACCCCGAGAAGGCCCGGAGCTTCCACGACCAGACCCTGCCGGCGCAGGGCGCCAAGCTGGCGCACTTCTGCTCGATGTGCGGGCCGAAGTTCTGCTCGATGGAGATCACCCAGCAGATCCGCGAGATGGCGGCCGAGCAGGGGGTCGACGCCGAGCAGGCCAAGGCCGTGGGCCTGGACGAGAAGTCCCGCGAGTTCGTGGAGACCGGCGCCGAGCTCTACCGGGAGGTCTGAGCCGGCGACGGCGTCGGCTCTCCCTCAGGGCGGGCCGACGTCGTAGGTGCAGGTCTTCCCACCGGGCGGGGTCCAGGTGCCGTCGTCGTCAGCGTCCACGTAGATCGCGTTGGTCGTGAAGCGGGGGACCCGGCGCGGGTCGAACTGCTCGAGGCCGCGAGGCAGCGGTCGCGTGCCGAAGCCGAGCACCGTCAGGTGCGTGTCGGCGCTCACCGGGACCGTCACGGTGCCGTCGTACTTGACCACGGCGTCGGGCGCGGTGGTCTCGACCTCCAGCACCTCGTCGCAGCTCGAGAAGACCTTGAAGTGGGTCACGTCGACGCCCGGGAGCGCCTCGATGTGCACCTTCAGCGCGACGGCGCCGCCGACCGGCACCACCGTGTCGCCCATGCCCGCGTCGCCCACGCTCACCCGGGCGAAGGCGCCGGTGGACACCAGCACCCGGCCCTCCGCATACGCGCTGGTGAGCTCGCTCTCCCGGAACTCCCCGATGTCCTCGGAGGCGGCCGGGAAGTACGAGCGCGGGCTGCCCAGATCCAGGCCGTGGACGTCGGTGACGCCGACCGCGGTGATGCGGTGGCCCAGGTTGAGGAAGCTCTGCCAGTCGTCGAAGAAGCCCGTCTCGTCCGGGTGGGCCGGATCGACGAAGGGGTCACGGTTGCCGTTCTGGTACTCGACCACGTCGAAGTTCCAGGTCCACAGCCGCGCCTCGGCGGGCAGCCCGAAGCGGGTCGGGTCGGTCTCGGTCGCCTCGCCGGTGAGGCGATCGTAGCCGATGACGCACATCCAGTTGCAGCCCTGCCGCGGATGGTTGAGCTGCGTGATGGCGGCCCCTCGCGCGCGCTCGGCGTCGAAGATCTGGCCGAGGTCCAGCCCGTACCAGCGCACGGGGCCTCCGCGCGGGTCCTCCTCCGGCGGCAGCGGCTCCAGACCGTACATCATCGTGTGCTCGGGCAGGGTCGCCGTGACCTCCTGGCCGACCAGCGCGGCGATCCAGTCGCCCAGCCCGGCCTCCACGATGGCCGGGCGCCAGTCGGAGACGTACTCGTGGTCGGTGCCCACCGCGACGTCGAGCCCCTCGGCCGCCGCCGACCGGATGCGGTCGGGGATGAGCACGTCGCTGTCCGCGCTGGGTCCGGCGTGCATGTGGCTGTCGGCGCTGAGCCAGCCGGTGGTGTCGACCAGGTGCGGAAGCGCCACCGCCAGCGACGCCGAACCGCCCGTCGGCACGGTGACCGTGCCCTGCCAGTCGCCGTACTCGAAGCCGCGCGTCACGCTGACCTCGTAGTCGCCCGGCACCACCGCGCGCGCGTCGGGCATGCCGTCGGAGAAGATGACGTAGCGAGCCTGAGCGCCCTTCCAGAGGGTGATCCGCGCCGGCAGGCCCCGGTCGGCTTCGTCGCGGATGTCGAAGTCCAGCTCACCCGGAGCCTCGAGGCGAAGGTCCAGCGCCTCCACCTCGCCCAGCCGGAACGAGGTCGGCGCCGAGTCGGCCCGGCCCGCCATCTTCGCTATCGCGCGCAGCTCCACGCCCAGCTCCGGCAGCGGGCCGCCGAAGGCCCCATCGGCGTCGGTGCGGAACACGTCCACCGGCTGCCAGCTGCCGCCGTCGGACTGCATCTGCACCTCGACGCTGGCGCCGGGCACGGGCTCGCCGCCCGCCGCCTCGGACACCTGCCCGCTGATGATGGTGGGGACGTAGGGGACGCCCCCCCAGGCGCCCTCGTTGGCCTCGAGCATCGCCGAGGCCGCCGAGTTCATGTCGTCGTCACCCACCGACGCGTAGAAGCGATAGACGAAGCTGTCGTCGGCGGCGCCCGCGGGACCCAGCACCGGCGGCGCCACGAAGGTCTCGACGTCGAGCAGGGCGTCCACGCCCGAGATGTTGGCGGTGGCCAGCTCCGCGCCTTCCATGCCCAGCGCCCACGCCCCGTCCGGACCCGTCGAGCCCAGCCACGGGAAGCCCAGCGTCAGGTTGAAGCCCCCCAGGCCGAGGCTGGAGCCGCGGTAGACCACCGGCCGCGTCGTGTCGCCGAAGATCACCATCGCCCCGGCCAGCAGCGGCGCCTCGGTCGCCTCGAGGTTGCGCGCGGTCAGCTCCATCCTGAGTGAGCGGCTCTGCGGCTCCAGCACGTAGTCCAGCGTCCACTCGACGCCCAGCGGCTGCGAGAGCAGCTTCTTCTCGCCCGCCAGCGCCACTCGCTTGATCAGCTCCAGCTCGACCAGCCACATCCGGTCGTCGGTGCCGCGTACGCGCAGCCGGGCCTCGCCGCCGTCCGAACCGTCCGAGACGACCTCGAACTCGGTGCCGTGGAAGGCCCGCAGCACCGAGCGCGCGAAGTCCCCCAGGTCGGCCGCGCCCATGAGCAGGGCGATCTCCCCGAAGCGCTCCTGCCCGGTCTGGGCGCAGCCCTCGATGGCCACGGCGTCGGCCAGGATGCCCGGATAGTAGTAGTAGGTCTTCTGGGGGCCCAGCCCGGTGATGATGAAGGCGGCCCGGTCGTTCATCAGCAGCCAGTCGCCGACGCCACCGACGGCGTCGGGGCCCTCCATGCGCTGCTCGGGGTCCTCGATGGGGCCGGCGTAGGCGCGCCCGGGCAAGGGGCAGCCCGCCCGGAACAGCGGACCGGCGCCCTCCGGGGCGGGTCCCAGGGACGGGTGGCGCGACACCTCGGCGTCCGCCCCGGCGTCGCCCGAATCCCCAGCATCTGCAAAGTCGGTCGCGTCGGGCACGTCCGGCGTGGCGTCGGCCGTCGCGTCCGCGTCGCCGGGCGCCTCCGCATCCGCGGCGACACGCTCGCCGTCGCACGCGGGCCCCGCGGCCAAGGCCACACAGAACGCACCCACGAGGGCGGCGGCGCGGGCCATCCCAGGGTGGACGACCGAACGGATCCCCTGCATGTCGACTCCAGCCCACGCGCATGACGGGTCGCGCGGCGGGCGGAGCCTAGCACCGGGGCGGGGGCCGCTTCCACGCCCGGGAACCAACACCGCGAAAAGGGGCACCACGGCTCGCGCGCCGTCGCCTCACTCCTCGCCCTCCCCCTTCAGCACCAGGCCGGGCAGGAAGCGATACACCGCATGCTCGACGGCCACTGCGCCGGCGGCGACGGCAGCCATGATGCGCTCCAGCGGGCTCACCTCGCTCGTGCTCGCGGTCGCTCCGGCCCCGCTCCCCTCCGGCGCCTGCGCGGTGATGGGCACGTCCAGCTCCACCAGGGGACCGTCCTGGGACACGACCACGCTGCCCTGCGCCACCTCCTCGAGCAGCCGCCGCATGGGCAGGTTGGTCGCCAGCACGCTCGCGCGGAAGTGCGTCACCCCGTGGGCGCGCGCCGCGTCGGTCAGCCGCCGCAGCAGCATCCGCCCCAGCCCCTTGCCCTGGGCCTCGTCGATGACGGTGACCGCGGCCTCGGCCACCTCGGTCTCGCCGGGCAGCACCACGTAGCGGGCGACGCCCAGCCCTTCGCGCTCGCGGCCGCGCGCATCCACCCGCACCGCGCCGATCGCCAGGTGCCGCACGCCGTCCAGCTCGGTGAGGTAGCGCAGCTCGCGCTCGCTCAGCCGCGCCTTGGGGCTGAGGAAGCGCCGGTACTGGGACTCGGGCGAGAGCTTCGCCAGCGCCCGGACCAGCAAGCGCTTGTCCCGCGGTCGGATCAGGCGCAGCCGCACGCGACCGCAGCCGGGGACCTCGACCCGCTCCCGCCACGCCTCGTCGTACACGGGCGGCGGCTGCTCAGTGTTCGGGATCATGCTGGTCCTCCTCGCGGGCGGCGGCCTCGCGCGCCTGCATGGCCTCGATCTCGGCGACGTCGGCCTTCTCGCTGAGGCTCGGCGGCTCGGGGCCCGGCGGCGTCGCCTGGGGTCGCTCACCAGGGTTCGTCAGGGTGGGCACCCTACGCCGCACCAGCGGGAACGCGACGCCGAAGATGAGGATGGTCCCGACCACGGTGGCGAAGACCAGCGACGGGAGGAACTCGGTGCCGGGGATGCCGGCCGCCGCGGGCAGGGTGGCCAGGACGCCCGAGGCCATGCCGCGCGGGAGGCTGACCGAGGCGACCAGCCGCGAGGGGCCGTCGAAGCGCGAGCGGACCGTGGCCAGCAGGACCGCCGGGAAGCGCACCGGGAGCAGCAGGACGGCGATGCCGAGGCCCAGCAGCAGCAAGGGCCAGGGGGGGCCCAGCATCAGCCCGATGAAGGTGAAGAAGAGCGACTTGATGACGAAGCTGAGCACGCTGTGGACGGCGCGGACGCGCGCGTCGAGCCCGACGGTGTGCTCGGCGCGCAGGTGGGCGAAGGCGAGCAGCGCGTCGGCGTTCCCGACCACGATGGCGAAGGCCAGGATGGCGAGGGCTCCGTTTCCGCCGAGCAGGTCGGCCAGGGCGTAGACGCCGAGGAGCGCGGCGAGGGTCAGCGGGTAGGCCTCGGAGTGGTTGCGGATGAGGTTGAGCATGGGGATCCAGAGCATGCCGGCGCAGATCCCCAGGCCGATGGCCACGCCGAACTGCAGCGCCAGCGCCGCGATGGCCGAGTTGGGGGAGGCGGCGCCCGTCGCCAGCACCTCGATCATGGCCAGGGTGCTCACCACGCACAGGGCGTCGGTGAGCGCCGACTCGAGGCCGACCAGGTTGGCGAGGTCGTCGTCGACGCCGGCGACCTCCATCGAGGGCATGATGACCAGCGAGCTGGAGCCGCCGAGCATCGAGCCGAGCATGAGCGCGTGGCCGACGCTCCAGTCGGGGAGCAGCCCGAAGTGGGCCGCGAGGAGGCTGGCGCCGGCCACCGCTGCGGCGCTGAGCAGCCAGCCGATGACGGCCAGCACGGCCGCGCGCGGCGCCGACCGCAGCAGGTCGCGCAGCACCAGGCGGCTGCCGCCCTGGAAGAGGATGACCACCAGGGTGACGGCGGCGAAGGTGGGGATGCCTCCGCTGAAGACGTGCGGGTCGACCAGCCCGGTCACCGGGCCCAGCAGCGCCCCGGCCGCGATGAGCCAGAGCACGTCGGGGATCTGGGTGCGCTCGAAGAGCGACTCACCGATGACGCCGAGGACGAGCACGCCGGCGACGACGAGGAGCGCGAGGGTGGTCGGGTCCACGGGGACTCCAGGGTCGCGTGCGAAGGGGCGGGCCCGCCCGAGTTGGCGAGGATCTCTTGACTTTCCAGGCATCGGGGCACACCTTGCAAGCCGAATGAGCACAGGTTGCGCGACACCCGAACCAGGCATCCGCGAAAGGATCCCGAGCAGCCCCGGCGATCACGCGCCCGGAAAGGCGACCCCATGGGTCACCGGCCCGAGGCCCCCCGTGTTCCCGCGGCCCGCTGCCCACGCCGGCGATGGTCGACACTCACGAAATCGTCGCCACCCAGCCGCGCCCGAAGTGCCCCGATAAGGACGAAATACGCTTGAATTTCTCGGATCTGAAGCTCCCCGAACCCCTGCTTCGCGCAGTGGCGGACATGGGCTTCGAAACCCCCACACCCATCCAGGCAGCAGGACTCCCCAAACTCCTGACCGGCGCTGACCTCGCCGGTCAGGCCCAGACCGGCACCGGCAAGACCGCCTGCTTCCTGCTGGGCACCATGACGCGGCTGCTCGAGGTGCCACGCCCGGAGGACGGCAGCCCTCGCGCCCTCATCGTGGCGCCGACGCGCGAGCTGGCCATCCAGATCGCGTCGGACGCCGAACAGCTCGCGGTGCACACCGCGCTGGAGATCGGCCTCTGCTACGGCGGCGTCGACTGGGACAAGCAGGCCTCGCGCCTGCGGGACGGCGTCGACATCGTCGTCGGCACCCCCGGCCGCCTGCTCGATTTCTACCGCAACCGCGTCCTGCGGCTCGGCAGCATCGAGTCCTTCGTGCTCGACGAAGCCGACCGCATGTTCGACATGGGCTTCATCAAGGACATCACGTCGCTGTTTCGCGCGATCCCGCCGAAGCACCGCCGCCAGTCCATGCTCTTCTCGGCGACGCTCAACGAGTCGGTGATGCGCCTCGCGTACCGGTTCATGAACGAGCCGGTGGAGGTGTCGGTCACCCCTGACGAGATCGTGCTCGACCACATCGAGCAGGAACTCTACCACGTGGCCTCGCACGAGAAGATGCCGCTGCTGCTGGGCCTGATGAAGCGCGAGCAGCCCCAGCGCACGCTGGTCTTCGTCAACACCAAGCGCGTGGGGGAGGAGCTGACCTGGCGCCTCAACCACAACGGGTACCAGGCCGCCTACATGTCGGGCGACATCCCGCAGAAGAAGCGGCAGAAGATCATCGGCGCCTTCCGCGAGGGCAAGATCGACCTGCTGGTGGCCACCGACGTGGCCAGCCGCGGCATCCACGTCGACGACATCACCCACGTGTTCAACTACGACGTGCCCGACGACGCCGAGGACTACGTGCACCGCATCGGGCGCACGGCGCGCGCGGGGGCCCACGGCAAGGCGCTGACCTTCTGCTGCGAGGACTACGCGGTGAACCTGCCGGGGGTCGAGCGCTACATCGACATGAAGGTCCCGACCGTCTTCGTGGAGGACGTGCTCATCGAGCACGACCGGGCGGGACGCTTCCCGCGGCAGCGCGGGCGCGTCTACACGGGCTGGCCGCCGGAGGGGGACCGGGACGACGAGCGCGCGGACGCCGGCGGCGCCGACGGGGGACGCGACGGCGGGCGCCGCAAGCGCCGGAGCGACGACAAGCCAGCGGCGGCGGCCGCGGACGGCGGGCGGAAGCGCAGCCGGCGCCGCAAGGACGGGGCCGACGGGCGGACGCCAACGCGCCGGCCGAGGGCGGCGGGTCCAAGGCAGCGGCCGGCGAGGCGGCGCCGAAGGCCGCGAGCCTGGGCCGCCGCGGCGCGCCAGGAGCAGCGCCGGCGGGGCGCCCGAGGGCGGGACCTCGGGCTCGAGCGGTGACGCGTCGACAGGACGCAAGCGCACGCGCCGGCGGATCGGCGACGGCAGGGGCCTCACCGAGCCGGTCGAGGGCTGACGGGATCGGCGGGGCGCGCGACCGGCTCGCGCGCAGCCGCCCCCGGGTTCTCCCCCGCCAGCCATGCGGCGCGGCGGGACCAGCGCGGCACCGCGGCGGCGTCGCTGGGGTAGCGTCCGTACCAGGCGCGCACCGCCTGCATCCGCGCGACGACGGGCAGCATCTTCGCCGCGGCGCGGGGGGCCCGGGCGGAGCCGCGCGCCAGCGCCGCCAGCGCCGAGGGGCCGGGACGCACCGGCTGCTGGTCCAGCGCCGCCCTGGCGAGCTCGGGCGGCATCAGACCCGCCCGCATCAGCGTCTCGATGTCCGCCAGCGAACGCCTCTGGGAGTAGCGCCGGAACACGTCGTAGCTGGCGAAGAGGCCGCCCCACTCCCGCATCCAGCGCACACCGTAGGCCTCGGGGCCCGACCCGTCGGCCAGGGCCCGCGCCAGGTCGGCGGCGGCGATGAGCCCGGCGCCGATGCCCGACCCGTGCGCCGAGAAGACCTGCAGCGCGGCGTCGCCCAGCAGGGCCACGCGCCCGCGCGCCAGGATGTCGGCGGGTCGCCCCAGCGGGATGGCGCGAGAGCCGCCGAAGACGCGCTCGCCCACCCAGGGTGCCGACGCGACGAAGCGGTCGAGGATCGCCCGGCCCGACGCGTGCCCGAGCGCGGGGATGCTGCCGGTCAGGATCGAGACGTGCTCGCCGTCGGAGCGCACGTTGATGATGGAGAAGCCGCCGTCCAGGCTGCTGAAGACCACCGCCTCGCCGAAGGGGACACCGTGGCGCGCGAAGAAGTCTCGCGCCAGGGCGGGGTCGCTGACCCGGCGCACCTCCTGGGCGGCGGTGCAGAGGTCGTCCGGTGCCGGCCTGGGCGCGGCGATGAGCCCGGCGCCGCCGAGCCCCGACGCGTCGACGACGTAGCGGGTGCGCACGGGTCCGGCGCTGGTGCGGAGGGTGTCCCCGTCGAGGCCCTGCACGGTGACGCCGCCCTCGAGCCGAGCCCCGCGCTGGCGCGCCAGCTCTTGCAGCCGCGCCGTGAGCGCGCGCATGTCCACCTCGAGCACGTCGTGCCCCTCGATGCGCACGCGGTGCGGCCCCATGCCCGCCACCAGCGTCGCCGCCTCGCCCGACCCTCGCAGCTCGTCGCCCACCGGGCGCGCCAGCCCGGCGCGATCGAAGCACCAGCCCGGCACCCCGTTCACCCAGCGCGCCCCGGCCTCCTCGAGCGGCCGGCGCTCCAGGACCCGGACGCCGAGGCCGCGCTCGGCGCAGGCAGCCGCGGCCGCCGCTCCGGCGGTACCCGCCCCCACGACCACGACGTCCACCGCGGCCTCCGCCCCTCGCCCGCCCTGTCGCGCTCGCCCCATCGCACACCTCGCGGCTTCCTGCGGCCTCCCGCATAGCACGCCGAGCGCCCCGCTCCGAGCGCGCCGAGGCTGCGCGCCGCCCGCCGCACCGGCGCTGCTCGCCACGCCCCTTGCACCGCGAGCACCGGAGCGCTAGACACGCGCACATGCCGCAACGTGTCCTGCTGATCGAAGACGAAGCCGACCTCGTGGAGACGATGTCCTGGAGCCTCGGTCGGGAGGGATACACGGTCGACTCACGCACCAACGGGGCCGACGGGCTCGAGCGCGCGCTGGCCGATCCGCCGCCCGACCTCATCCTGCTCGACCTGATGCTGCCCGACATCCCGGGCACCGAGGTCGCGCGGCAGCTCCGGTCCCATCCCCGCACGCGGGACACGCCCCTCATCATGGTGACCGCGCGCGCCGAGGAGATCGACCGGGTGGTCGGCTTCGAGCTGGGCTGCGACGACTACCTGACCAAGCCCTTCAGCATGCGGGAGCTGACCCTGCGCATGCGGGCGGTGCTGCGGCGTGCGACGCCGGCCCCCACCGCGGTCCCCGAGGGCAGGAGCGAGCAGCTCACCTTCGGCATCCTGCGCATCGACGCACCGGGCCACCGGGTGTGGGTGGCCGACGAGGAGATCGCGCTGACCGCGCTCGAGTTCCGGCTCCTGACCACGCTCTTCGAGCGGCGCGGCCGCGTGCAGACGCGCGAGGTGCTCCTCAGTGACGTCTGGGGCATGAACCCGGACCTGACGACCCGCACCGTCGACACCCACGTCAAGCGCCTGCGGGAGAAGCTGGGCCCTGCCGCCGTGCACGTCGAGACCGTGCGCGGGGTGGGCTACCGGTTCCAGGACCGGCCCGAGGACGCGGGGTGAGGGCGCGCCGCGAGCGCCGCTTCGGGATCCGCGCTCGCATGTTCGTCGCGGCCCTGCTGCTCGCCAGCGCCGCCCTCCTGAGCGCGGGCCTGGTCGCCGGGCCGGCCATCGACGCCTGGCTGGTCGACGACGCGCAGCGGCAGCTCGAGGACATCGCCCGGGTGGCGGCGGCCGCGCTGAGCGCCCCCTCGCCGAGCGGCCTCGAAGCGCGGGCCTCAGCGGTCGCCCAGGCCAGCGGCGCGCGCCTGACGCTGGTCGCCGCCGACCGCTCGGTGCGGGTCGACACCGGCGGTGAGGACATCCTCTCGCCCGCCGCCGTCGAGGTGACCGCCGCCCTGAGCGGCGGGATCGGTCGCGCCCGGCGCCCGGCGGCCCTCACCGGCGACGAGACCCTCTTCGTCGCCGTGCCGTGGGCCGGCGCGGGTGACGCGGGCGCGCTGCGGGCCGCCCGCGCGGTGGCGGTGGTCGACGCGGCCCAAGCGGCCCTGAGGCGCCTGCTGCTCGTGGCGGCGACGGTGGGGCTGGCGATGGCCGGCCTCATCGGTCTCGTCGCGGCCCTCAGCTTCGCCCGCTGGCTGGGCTCGCTGGTCGCGCGGGTGCGCGCCGCCATCGCCAGCGCCCACGGCGCGGAGGCCCCGGAATCGGTCCGGGTCGAGGGCCTCGCCGGGTCGGTGGGTCGCCTGGCCCGCGAGCTGGAGCGCAGCGTGTCGCATCTGGCCCAGGAGCGGCAGCGACAGGAGGCGGTGCTCGACGCGCTGGACGAGGCGGTGGTGGCGCTGGGACCGGACGGGCGACTGACGATGGCCAACGCCGCGGCCTCGGCGCTGCTGGAGCTGCCCCACGACGCCATCGGCCGACCGCTGGTCGAGCTGGTGCGCACGCCGCCGCTGGTCGAGCTGGTCCGCCGCGCCACCGCCGGGGCCCCGGAGACCATCTCGTGTCGCCTCATCGGCGCCCGCCAGCGCGACGTCGCCGCCCACGCCGCCCCGTTGGCCGCGCCCGGCGGCGTGGTGCTGGCGCTGCGTGACGTCACCGAGCTGCGGCGCCTCGAGGGGATCCGCCGGGACTTCGTGGCCAACGTCTCCCACGAGATGCGCACGCCGATCACGGTCATCCGCGCCAACGCGGAGACGCTGCTCGATGGCGCCCTGGAAGACCCGCAGGCCGCGCGGACCTTCACCGACGCCATCGGCCGCCACGCCCAGCGCCTGGACACCCTGGTGAGCGACCTGCTCGAGCTGGCGCGCATCGAGGCCGGCAGGCTGGATCTCGAGCTGCTGCCGCTGTCGGTCCCCGACCTGGTCCGCCGCGTCGTCGAGGCGCACGCCCCCATGGCCGAGCGGCGCGACCATCAGGTGACGGTCGACGTGCCCGAGGGGCTGAGGCTGGTCGGCCACGCCAGCAGCCTCGAGCGCGTGCTCGCCAACCTGCTCCAGAACGCCATCAACTACACACCGCCCGGCGGCCACATCAGCATCCGCGCCTCCATCGAGGGCGAGCACGTGCGCCTCGAGGTCGCCGACGATGGCCCCGGCATCCCGCTGCGGCACCGCGCGCGCATCTTCGAGCGCTTCTACCGCGTCGACCCCGGCCGCTCACGGGAGATGGGCGGCACGGGCCTCGGCCTGGCCATCGTGAAGCACCTGGTCTCGGCGATGTCCGGCACCGTGGGCGTGCGCTCCGCCGAGCGCTCCCACCCGACCCGCCCGGGGGCGGTGTTCTGGTGCGACCTGCCCCGCGCCTGACACACCGTCCACCTCCCGCGACCCGCCGAGTTTTCGACCCATTCACCGCTCCGTCACCTCGCTGTCACCCGCGTCGCACACAGTGCGCCTCGGCTCAGTCCCCCACACCGAGGTGAACCGTGACCAGTCGAGCGACCGTCATCGCCGCGTGCGTCCCCTTGCTGCTCTGCACCCTCTCCCAAGCCTCCGAGGCGGCCGAGGGCGTGAGCGCCGGCTATGACAAAGGCTTCTTCATCCGCAGCGACGACGCGCGCTACGCGCTGAAGATCTCCGCGCGCCTCCAGGTGCGCCACGAGGTGGTGGTGCCGGACGCCGGCGACACGACCTCGGCGTTCTCGCTGCCCAGGGCGCGCCTGAAGCTCTCGGGGAACGTGTTCGACGAGGCGCTCGACTACAAGTTCGAGGCCGACTTCGGAAAGGGGCAGGTCTCCCTCAAGGACTTCTTCGCCGACTACGCCTTCTGCAGCGCCTTCCACGTGCGCGCAGGCCAGTACAAGCGGCCCTTCTCGCGCCAGGAGATCAACTCCAGCGGCAAGCTCATCTTCACCGACCCGGCCATCACCAGCGAGGCCTTCGGGGCGGGGCGCGACCTCGGCATCATGCTGCACAACGGCTACGAGAAGTCGCCGACCTTCGAGTGGGCCGTCGCGCTGATGAACGGGACCGGGGACAAGTCGCGCCTGAGCGGCACCGTGGTCGTGGACCCGGTCACCGGCGAGGGGGCGATCACCGGGGGCAAGCTCTCGAACGTGCCATCGACCTTCCGACCGCAGCTCCTGCTGCGCGCGGGCTGGAACCACGGCAAGCTCAACGGATACTCCGAGGGCGACCTGGAGGGCGGCGCCCTGCGCTTCGGCGTGGCCGGCGGCGTCAAGATGACCTTCGACACCGACGGCGGCCACAGCGGCGACATCGCCGCCGACATCGATTTCGTGCTGAAGGCGCAGGGCTTCGCGCTCGACGGCGCCTTCTACCTGATGAGCATGCAGGACGGCCCGGACTTCGCCGACCAGACCTTCGGCGCCACCGGCCTCCACGCCCAGGCCAGCTACCTGATCGCCGGTCACCTGCTGCCCATGGTGCGCTACGCGCGGGTGATGCCCGACGGCGGCGACGACGAGGACGAGCTGGCCCTCGGCCTCACCGCGTTCCTGCACGGCCACGACGTCAAGCTCACCGTCGAGGGCTCGCGTCTCGGCACCGACACCGGGGCCACGACCACCGCCGACTGGCGCGTGCGCACCCAGCTCCAGCTCGGCTTCTGAGCGGGCGTTCCCTGGCGCCCCGCGCCGCTCTCCCACAACCGTCGCGTCCTTGTCACAGAACCGTCACATACCGGGCGCACGCTGCGCCCGACCCTGGAGAACCCCACGATGCTGAAGCACACCCCCATCGCCATCGCCGCCGCGGCGCTGCTCCTCCTCCCGGTCGCCTGCAAGGGCGGCGGCGGCGCTCCAGCCGCCGAGGGCGCCATCGTCACCGTCGACGGCTCGAGCACCGTCTATCCCATCACCGAGGCCGTCGCAGAGGCCTACCGGGCCAAGAGCCCCAAGACCCGCGTCACCATCGGCGTCTCGGGGACCGGCGGCGGCTTCAAGAAGTTCTGCGGCGGCGAGCTGTCCATCGCGGACGCCTCCCGGCCGATCAAGCCCAGCGAGATCGAGGACTGCAAGGCCGCCGGCATCGAGTTCATCGAGCTGCCGGTCGCCTATGACGGCATCGCGGTCGTGGTGAACCCCAAGGCGACCTGGGTGGACCACCTCACCGTCGCTGAGCTGGCGCGGCTGTGGAGCCCGGACGCCCAGGGCAAGATCAAGCGCTGGAGCCAGATCCGCGAGGGCTGGCCCGACGAGGAGATCCACCTCTTCGGCCCCGGCGTCGACTCGGGCACCTACGACTACTTCACCAAGGCCATCGTCGGCACCGAGCACGCGAGCCGCGGCGACTACACCTCGAGCGAGGACGACAACGTCGTCGTGCAGGGCATCTCCACCGATCGCCTGGCGCTGGGCTACTTCGGGTTCGCCTACTACGAGGAGAACTCCGAGAAGCTGAAGCTGGTGCCCGTCGACGACGCCAAGGCCGAGGACGGCGCCGGCCCCATCGCGCCCTCGCGTGAGACGGTCTCCAACGGCACCTACCAGCCGCTGTCGCGCCCGATCTTCATCTACGTCTCGAGCAAGGCGCTGACCAATCCCGACGTGGTGGCCTTCGTCGACTTCTACCTGGCCGAGGCCGCGAAGCTCTCCGCCGAGGTCGGCTACATCGCCCTGCCGCCCGACGCGTACGAGCTGGTCGTGCAGCGCTGGAAGTCGCGCAAGACCGGCTCGGTCTTCGCCAGCGGCGGCTCGACGGTCGGCGTGACCGTCCAGAAGCTCATGGCCAACGAGAAGTGACGGTGGAGGTCGAGAGCGCGCGACCCATCACGGGCCGGGCGACGCCGCGCAGCGAGCGGGCCATCGGGGCCTTCATGTTCGCCTGCGCGGCGCTCTCGATCTTCACGACCGCGGGCATCATCGCGGTGCTGGCCATCGAGACCGTCGCCTTCTTCAGCGAGGTCGGCATCGGCCGCTTCTTCTTCGACTCCGAGTGGACCCCGCTCTTCGCCGACAAGCACTTCGGCATCTGGCCGCTCATCGCCGGCACGCTGCTCACCACCGGCATCGCGGCCCTGGTCGCCGTCCCCTTCGGCCTGCTCGCCGCCATCTACCTGTCCGAGTTCGCCAGCCACCGCGCCCGCGCCACCCTCAAGCCGATGCTCGAGGTGCTCGCCGGCGTTCCGACCATCGTGTACGGCTACTTCGCCCTGGTCTTCGTCACCCCCGCGCTGCAGGCCGTCATCCCCGGCCTGGCCGGCTTCAACGCCGTGAGCCCCGGCCTGGTCATGGGCATCATGATCATCCCGATGGTCTCGTCGCTCAGCGAGGACGCGCTGCACGCCGTGTCCGACTCGCTGCGAGAGGGCGCCTACGCCCTCGGCGCCCGTCGCCTGCCCACCATCTTCCGCGTGGTGCTCCCGGCGGCCATGTCCGGCATCGCGGCGTCCTTGGTCCTGGCCATCTCCCGCGCCATCGGCGAGACGATGATCGTCGCGATCGCCGCCGGCCAGCAACCCCGGCTGACCCTCGATCCCCGCGTCCCCATCGAGACGATGACCGCCTACATCGTCCAGGTCTCCATGGGCGACACGCCCGCCGGCACCATCGAGTACCGCACCATCTTCGCCGTCGGCAGCACGCTCTTCCTCTTCACCTTCGTGATGAACGTCTTCGGCCAGCGCCTCGCCCGGCGCTACCGGAGCCACTGACCATGGCCACCAGCCTCACCGACGGCCGCTCCCGCGGCGCCACCCGCCCCCGCGCCGAGCGCCTCTTCCGCGCCCTGTGCCTGGCGGCGGTCATCATCCCGCTGCTGATCCTGGTGATCCTCGTCGGCGACGTCCTGGTGCGGGGCGTGGGTCGGCTGGACTGGGCCTTCATCACCAGCCTGCCCTCCCGCAAGGCGGCCCTCGCAGGGATCCTCCCGGCGCTGGTCGGCAGCCTCTACCTCATCGCCCTCACGGCCATCATCGCGGTCCCCATCGGGGTCGGCGCCGCCATCTACCTCGAGGAGTACGGCCACGACAGCCGCGCGGCCCGCCTCATCGAGCTCAACATCGCCAACCTCGCCGGCGTCCCCTCGGTCATCTACGGCCTGCTCGGGCTCGAGCTCTTCGTCCGCACCCTCGGCATGGGCCGCAGCCTCCTCGCCGGCGCGTGCACGCTGGCGCTGCTGGTCCTGCCCATCGTCATCCTCTCGTCGCGCGAGGCCCTGCGCACCGTCCCCAAGGGCCTCCGCGAGGGCGCCTACGCCCTGGGCGCCACCCACTGGCAGTCCATCCGCCGCGTCGTGCTGCCCATGGCCCTCCCGGGCATCCTCACCGGCACCATCCTGGCCGTCTCCCGCGCCATCGGCGAGACCGCTCCCCTCATCGTCGTGGGCGCCCTGGCCTACGTCACCTTCCTGCCCCAGAGCCCGATGTCTCCCTTCACGGCGCTCCCGATCCAGATCTTCAACTGGGTCTCCCGACCACAAGAAGCCTTCCTCACCAACGCCGCCGCCGGTATCGTCGTCCTCCTCGTGACCCTGCTCACGCTCAACTCCGTGGCGGTGGGTATCCGCAACCGCTTCCAGCGGCGCCTCCGATGAGCCGCCGCCCGCCCGGAGATCCCATGGCCCAGCGAGCCCTGATGGTCGTGCCGTCCGAACCCGCCCAGAAGCCCCTGTCCGACTCGCCCGCCAAGTTCGAGGTGAGCGGCCTGGTCGCCAGCTTCGGCGACAACGAGGTGCTGCACGGCATCGACATGGTCATCCCCAAGTGCCGCATCACCGCGATCATCGGCCCCTCGGGCTGCGGCAAGTCCACCTTCATCCGCTGCCTGAACCGCATGCACGAGCTGACGCCCAGCGCGCGCGTGTCCGGCTCGGTGCTGCTCGACGGCGAGGACGTCTACGGGCGCCGCGTCGACCCGGTGCTGCTGCGGCGCCGCGTGGGCATGGTGTTCCAGAAGCCGAACCCCTTCCCCACCATGTCGATCCGCGACAACGTGGTGGCCGGCCTGCGCCTCACCGGCGGCCTGGACCGGAGCCGCGCCGACGAGATCGCCGAGAGCGCGCTCCAGCAGGCGGCGCTCTGGGACGAGGTGAAGGACCGGCTCGACGCGCCCGGCGCCGGCCTCTCCGGCGGCCAGCAGCAGCGCCTCTGCATCGCGCGCGCCCTCGCGGTCGAGCCCGACGTGATCCTGCTCGACGAGCCCTGCTCGGCGCTGGACCCGATCTCCACGGCCCGCATCGAGGACCTGCTGACGGTGCTGCGCGAGCGCTACACCATCGTCATGGTCACCCACAACATGCAGCAGGCCGCGCGCGCTTCGGACCTCACCGCCTTCTTCCTGACCGGCGAGCTGGTGGAGCTGGGGCCGACGGCCAAGCTCTTCACCCGCCCGCAGGACAAGCGCACGGAAGATTACATCACCGGCCGATTCGGCTAAGATCAGCGTTCTACGACGGGACGCCGCGGGGTCCACGGAGCATGGCGCTGAACCACTCGAATCGCGAATACGAAGCCGAGCTGTTGAAGCTGCGCCACGACATCCTCGAGATGGGCGGGCGCATCGAGGAGATGATTCGGGACGCCGTGCGCTCGCTCATCGAGCGCGACTCCGACCTGGCGCGTCGCACCATCGCCGCCGACAACCACGTCAATCGGCTGGAGATCGACACCGACGAGCTGTGCCTGCGCATCCTCGCGCGGCGGCAGCCCATGGCGTCCGACCTGCGCTTCATCTCGATCGCCTTCAAGATGGTGACCGACCTGGAGCGCATCGGCGACCTGGCGGTCAACGTGTGCGAGCGGGCCATCGACTTGAACGCCCAGCCCGAGCTGAAGCCCTACGAAGACACCCAGCGCATGGCCGACATCGTGCGCGAGATGGTCAGCGCCGCCATCGAGGCCTTCATCAACGGCGACGCCGAGCGGGCCGCCGCGATCATCGAGCGGGACGACGAGGTGGACGAGCTGTACCACACCATCTTCCGCGACATCCTCAGCCTGATGCTGGAAGACACCAACGTGGTCGAGCGGGGCATCCACATCCAGAGCACGGCGAAGTTCCTCGAGCGCATCGGCGACCACGCCACGAACCTGGCCGAGCAGGTCATCTTCATGGCGAAGGGGCGCGACGTCCGCCACGAGGGGAAGCTGCCGAAGGGCTGAGCTCGACGCGGGGGAGCTCGACGGCCACGGTGCGCTCCGGCTCGGGCGGGGCGGCCTCCGGCGCGTGGCCTCCCAAGGCCGCCGCGACGACGATGCCGGCCTCGATGAGGAACGCGACGCACAGGGCGGCCAGCACCCGCTCGTCGAGGGCGGCGAAGCGGCGCGCTCGCGGTCGCGCCGCCGCCAGGGCGGGCTGGAAGAGCACGCTCACCTCACCGGCGTTCAGGGTGCCCCAGTCCATGGGGCCCAGCGGCACGGTCTGGGCCGCGTTTCCCAGCTCGGCGAAGGGGACGACGCGCCCGCCGCGTGCCAGGGTGCCCTCGAGCGGCGCCACCAGGTGCAGTCGCCAGCCCTGGCGCGGGTCGTGGTCCAGCAGCACGTGGCGGGCCGGCAGCCCCGGGCAGGTGAGCACGGCGTCGTTGCGCGGGGCGGTGCCCACCCTGAAGCGCTGGCCCGGGCGCAGCAGCTCCTCGCCCATCAGCGTCTCGCGCCAGGAGATGGCGACCCGGAGGCGCTCGCCTCGACGCCCCGTCCCGCGGCCCGCCAGCCTGCCAATCGCCACCCCGTCCTCCCGCGCCTTGCCGTGGGAGGTCGGACACCGTCGGCGCCGCCGAGTTCCCGGTCGCCGAGCGCAGGCACCCGGCTCCTACGGCGCGGCGCACCCCTCGGCCGCGCGCACCCGCTGGATCTCGCCGAGCAGCTCGGGGTCGTCGACGAGCGCGTCGATGGCGTCGTCCGCGAGGCCGAGCTTCGCGCGGCCCTCGGTGGCGGCCAGGTACAGGTGCGCCCGCCCCCACACCGTGAGGATCGCGCGGCGCCAGCAGCCGTCGGCCAGCAGCGCGGCGTGCACCGCCGGGTGTTCCAAGCGGGCCAGGCGCAGGTAGCGCTCGACGTACCAGAGGAAGGTCAGGATGCCGTCCCGCTCGCTGGTGGAGAAGGTGTACTGGTCCTCGAACGCGTAGCCGGTGGCCAGGGAACCCACGTACTGGGTCGTCTCCTCGATGACCGAGTCGAAGCCCTGGTCGCCGCCCTCGAAGGTGCCGTTGGTGGGGTCACCATCGAGGTACACGTTGGCGTAGCTGTCGCAGTTGTCGCCGAAGCCGGAGTCCGGGCAGGGGGGCCGGAGCGGCGAGTAGGGATCGCCGTTGAGCAGGCTGCGCGCGAAGGTCGCCGGTG
Organism: Deltaproteobacteria bacterium; assembly: GCA_020632695.1. Lineage (GTDB taxonomy): Bacteria > Myxococcota_A > UBA9042 > PHBI01 > JACKFB01 > JACKFB01. Next base: position 163,071 of record JACKFB010000002.1, on the reverse strand, counting down.
GCCCGCCCTGGCTGCCGCCGCCCTGGCAGCTCGAGGTGGTCGTCGCGTTGAAGATGAAGGTGGCGCCCGACGACGCGGCCAGGTCGGCGAAGTGCCCGCACTCGTGCACGATCGTCGAGAGCTGGCTCAGCACCTTGGCCGCGCTGGCCGAGGGTTGCAGGAAGGTGTCCACGCAGTTGCCCAGCCCGATCTTCCCCTCGGCGGCCAGGCCCTTGCGCACGATGGAGGCCCCGGTGGGGTATCGCAGGTCCAGGGCGGCCAGGATGAAGTCGGTGGGCTGGGCTTGCGAGTAGGCGGCGATGACGGCGGAGAGGTCGGCGCCCGGGTCCGGCAGCGCCTCGGCGAACTGCCCGTCGATGCAGGCGGGGTCGACTCGCAGCGGGGTGGAGGAGCCGTCCGGGGTGGCGTCGGTGGCGCCGTCCGCGGTCGCGTCGAGGACGCCGTCGGTGGTCGCGTCGAGGACGCCGTCGGCGGAGGCGTCCCCGAGCGTGGCATCGCCGCCGGTGGCGTCCACGGGCGTGATCTTCGCGCCCCCCGAGCCATCGCTGTCACAGGCGAGCAGCAGCAGCGCGAGGCCGCTCGCCAGGATGAACGTTCGGCGCACTGCTGGCCTCATGTCTCTTTGGGGGGAGAAGTCCTGAGGAGTCTTGGCCAGCGCCTCCCCGATCGTCAACCCGAGCCGGGCGGGCCGAGGCGCGCCTCCATCTCCTCGGCGGTGCGCGGCCAGTCCTGCCGCAGCAGCTTCGAGAGCGCGCGATCGGCCAGGATGCGCCCTCCGTTCTGGCAGGTGGGGCAGTAGTCGGTCTCGTGAGCGCCGTGGACGATGCGCTGCACGGCGCTGCCGCAGTCGGGACACGGCGCCCCGAAGCGCCCGTGCACGGCCATGTCGGCGCGGAACGCCGTGACCTTCTCGGGGAAGCCCTTGCCCACCTCGGCCAGCATCCGCGCGGTGAACCCGCGCAGCACGTGGAGGGTGGAGGCGCGGAGGCGGGCCAGCGCCTCGGGGTGAGCCTCGAGGTCAGGGTCACCGGCGAGAGCCGCGCGTGGTGGAGGATCTCGTCGGAGTAGGCGTTGCCGATGCCCGACAGGATGCGCGGATCGGTCAGGGCGCGCTTGAGCGTGTGGTTGTTGCGGGTCAGCGCCTCGGCGAACGCCTCCTCCGACGCCTCGAGCACCTCGAGCCCGCCCGGGTCGTGGGCACGCAGCGCCTCGGCGCCGCGGACCGCATGCAGCGACGCCCGCCGCTTCGTCCCCGCCTCGGTGAGCACCAGGGTGCCCTCGGGAAAGTCGAAGCCCGCCAGCGCCAGGCGACGCGGCAGCTTCGCCATCGGCGGGCGCCACTGGAGCCGCCCGGCGATCATCAGGTGGATCACCAGGTGCAGATCCCCCTCGAAGCTCAAGACGATGCGCTTGCCCAGCCGTCCCAGCCCGGTGACGACCGCGCCGGCGAAGGCGTCCAGCGGCGGCTCCACCGAGCGGACCACGAAGGGGTTCCCCACCCGCACCCCCGCACAGACCGCGCCCAGCACGCGTGGCCGCAAGGCATGGAGGTACACCTCGATGTCTGGCAGCTCAGGGATGGCTCACCTCACCGCGCGATGATGCGACGAGCCGACACGCCCTGGAAAGCGCAGGCGACATCCCCGAGACCCACGAAGGGGCCTCGGGGATGCACCGCTCAGCGATTCCGAACCCGCGCCGTGGTGTGTGGCCGCGTCGGGTAGGGACTCCCTCCATCGCAATGCGCGCAACCCGCTCGGCGATGCGCGCCGCACCGGGGAGCAAGAGACGCGCCAAGCGCCCGACACCCCCAAGAACTCCCCACAAGCCAGGGATACCAAGCACTTGCACCCCACCCCACCCCCAACCGCGAGCGTCCGCTTGTCCAGATGATAATATCACCCAGATACACACAATTATCCCTCGGCCCAAAGCTCCAACCCCAACCCACCCCCATCCACCGCCCCGGTCCCGGTCCCGGTCCCGGTCCCGGCCACGGCCACGGCGACGGCCACGGCCACGGATCCGGCCCCGGTGTCGGTCTCGGTCTCGGTCTCGGTCTCGGTCTCGGCCTCGGCCACGGTCTCGGCCACGGCCTCGGCGCCGGTCTCGGTCTCGGTCTCGGTCTCGGTCTCGGTCTCGGCCTCGGTCTCGGTCTCGGCCACGGTCTCGGCCACGGCGCCGGTCTCGGTCTCGGTCTCGGTCTCGGCCTCGGCGCCGGTCTCGGCCTCGGCACCGGTCTCGGCCTCGGTCTCGGCCCCGGCCTCGGTCTCGGCGCCGGTCTCGGCCTCGGTCTCGGCGCCGGTCTCGGTCTCGGCCACGGCCCCGGCCTCAGCCCCGGTCTCGGCCACGGCCACCGCCCCGGCCCCGGTCCCGGTCTCGGCCACCGCCCCGGCCACCGCCACGGCCACGCCCACCGCCCCGGCCCCGGCACCGCCACCGCCCCGGCCACCGCCACCGCCCCGGCCAGCGTCACCGTCACCGCCTCAGAGAAAGCATCCCCCCTGTCCGCGCAGCGTGGGCGCCCTGTCGACGATCTCCTCCCCGCGCACGATCAGGTACTCACTGAAGCGCTCGGCCAGCTCTCCCGCCTTGGCGTGGCGGCACAGCACCGGGTCTCCCAGCTCCAGCGGCGGCGCCCCCGGACCCAGCCGGAAGGGGGTCTGGACCTCGCCGAAGCCCTCCATGGGCAGGGGCTCCAGCCCCGGCGGCAGGTCCACCACGGGCAGCCGATCGGCCCCCGCCGGCCCCGAGGCGACGTAGCCGCCGCCCCCGCAGGTGACGTGGTCGGGATCCGAGCGCCGCACCACCGCCAGGGCGAACCACAGCGCCGGCTCCAGCGGCAGCCCGCGGTAGCCGTCGAAGAGGTGCGAGCACACCAGCCCCGAGCCCGCCGTCAGCTCGGTCACCGTCGGGTCGCGGCTGGTGCTGGCGACGCTGCCGGTGCCGCCGCCGTTGACCAGCTCGATGGCGTGGCCATCGGCGCGGAGGGCGGCGACCACCTCGGCGCGCCGCGAGGCCGCCAGCGGTACCGATCGCGCCTTGATGAGCCGGCGCACCGGGTCCAGGTGCCGGCTCCCCGGGTTGCGCTCGCGGATGCCTGCGACCTGCGCCTCGTAGGCCAGCACCGAGTCCAGGCGCAGGTGCGGCGCGGCGGCGACGTGTCGCCCCAGGGCCACGGCGTCGGCGGCGCTGCGGATGGGGCTGCGGCGCACTCCCAGATGCGCCCGGCCGCCCAGCGGCCGCCAGGACACGTCCACGTCGATGCACACCGCCAGGGTCGTGCCCGCGTCGGCGGCGGCCGCCTCCAGCAACCGCACGTGGTCCGCGTGGTCGATGGCCACCCGCACCGTCACCCCGCGCGCCGCGAGCCGGGCCAGCCGGTCGGCGTCGGCGCGCCGCCCCACCGGGTAGGCCAGCAGCAGGTCGTCGAAGCCCTGGTCGGCCAGCAGCTCCGTCTCGCCGGCGGCGTAGGTCATCAGCCCGCGCAGCCGCCCCTGGCCTGCCTCCAGGATGTGGCGCAGCAGCCACGGCACCCGCACCGACTTCGACGCGGGGCGCATCGTGATGGGCGCGCCGCCCATGTGCCCCAGCAGGATCGCCAGGTTGCGGTCCACCGCGTCGAGGTCCAGCACCGCCGCGGGCAGCGCCTCGTCGCGCAGCACGCGGCGCCAGCGCTCCCAGTCGGCGCGGGCCTGCCCCGCCGTCGCGGTCATCGCGCCGCCCGGGGAGCCCATGGCGCCGCGGGGCTCACCGGCCGGCGACCTCGAAGCGGGTGAACCACTGCGGGTGGCTGTCGTCGCTGCCCTTGACCACGTCGAAGTAGCGCGCCTGCAGCGTCTCGGTCACCGGCCCGCGCGAGCCCGAGCCGATGACCCGCCGGTCCAGCTCCCGCACAGGCGTCACCTCGGCGGCCGTGCCGCACATGAACACCTCGTCGGCGAGATAGAGCATGTCGCGCGTCAGGGGCTCCTCACGGACCCGCAGCCCCGCCTCGCCGGCCAGCGTCAGCAGCGTGTGGCGCGTGATGCCGCCGAGGATCGCCGAGCCGTAGGGCGGCGTGTAGATCTCGCCGCGCCGCACACAGAAGATGTTCTCGCCGCTGGCCTCGCTCACGTAGCCCTGGGTGTCCAGCATCAGCGCCTCGTCGTAGCCGTCGAGCAGCGCCTCGCGCTTGGCCAGGATCGAGTTGACGTAGTGGCCGCACACCTTGCCCTTGTGGAGCTGGCTGTTGATGTGCGGGCGGACGAAGGTGGACGTCTTCAGCCGCACCCCGCGCGCCAGCCCCTCGTCGCCCAGGTAGGCGCCCCACGGCCAGGCGGCGATGGCCACGTGCGTCGGGTTCTCCATGGCCGCGACGCCCATGGCGCCCTCGCCGATGAAGGCGATGGGCCGCACGTAGCACTCGGCCAGGCCGTTGCTGCGGCAGGTCTCGACGCAGGCCGCCATCAGCTCGTCCACCGAGTAGCGCACCGGGATCGTCATCATGCGCGCGCCGTCGACCAGGCGCTCGATGTGCTCGCGCAGGCGGAACACCGCGCTCTGCCCGTCGGCGCGGCGGTAGACGCGGATCCCTTCGAACACGCCCAGCCCGTAGTGCAGCGTGTGGGTCAGGATGTGGACGTTGGCGCTGTCCCACGGGCGCAGCTCGCCATCGAACCAGATGGTATCGGCCTTCGTGACCATGGTCTCCTCGCGTCGTCGGCGGTGCGCGCGAGTCGCCGCACCCTCAGGCGGCTTGTACACCGGACCGCACCGCCGAGCCAAGGACACGCGCGGCGGGCGGCGCGCGGGTGCGGAAGGCGCTCCAGTCCGGGGCCGCGGCGACCGTTGCATGATGGCGGCGCGACGAGCATGCGACTACGATGCGCGGCCTGGAGGGACGATGGACGCGATGGAAGAAGGTGGGGGGCTGGTCGCGGTGGTGCTGGCCGCCGGGCGCGGCACGCGGATGCGGTCGGAGCGCGTGAAGGTGCTGCACCCGGTGTTGGGGCGCACCATGGTCGCCTGGCCGGTGGAGGCGGCGCTCGAGGCGGGCGCGCGGCGCGTCGCGGTCGTGGTCGGCCCCGACGGGCAGCCGGTGCGCGATGCCCTGGAGCAGGCGCTGCCGGGGCGCGCGATCCAGTACAGCGTCCAGGCGGAGCCGCGGGGCACCGGAGACGCCGTGCGCGCCGCCGAGGACGCCACGGCCGGCTGCACCGAGGTGATGATCCTGTGCGGCGACACGCCGGCGCTCGACGCGGACACGCTGCGCGGGCTGCTCGAGGCGCATCGCTCGAACGGAGCGGCCCTGACGGTGCTGAGCTTCACGCTGGCCGACCCTACCGGCTACGGGCGCATCGTGCGCGGCGCCGACGGCGCGGTGCAGCGCATCGTCGAGCACCGCGACGCCAGCGAGACCGAGCGCGGCATCGACGAGGTGAACGCCGGCATCTACGTCGTCGAGCGCGGGCTCCTGCTCGACGCCCTGTCGCGGATCGGCAGCGACAACGCCCAGGGCGAGGTCTACCTCACCGACGTGGTCGAGCTGACCTCCCAGGCCGGCCATCGGGTGATGGCGCACCGCCTCGGCGAGCCGTGGCGGGTGTCGGGCATCAATACCCGCGCCCAGCTCGCCGAGCTCGAGGAGGCCATGCTGGTCGACCGGCGGCGGCGGCTGATGGAGTCGGGGGTGACGCTCCAGGCGCCGCACTCGATCCGGGTCGAGGGTCCGGTCGAGGTGGGCCGGGACACGGTCATCGGGCCCGGCGTCCAGCTCCTCGGCAGCACCCGCATCGGCGCCCACGTGCGCATCGAGGCCGGCTGCGTGCTGCGGGACGTGCTCATCGACGACGGCGCGCACCTGCTGCCCTACGTGGTCGCCGAGAACGCGCACGTCGGGCCGCGAGCCACCGCCGGCCCCTTCACCCACCTGCGCCCCGGCACCGTGATGGGCGCCGCCGCCAAGGCCGGCAACTTCGTCGAGATGAAGAACACCGTGCTCGGCGAGGGCACCAAGGTGAATCACCTCAGCTATCTGGGCGATTGTGCCGTAGGGCACGGGGTCAACGTGGGCGCTGGGACGATCACCTGCAACTACGATGGCGTGGACAAGCACCGAACCATCATCGAGGACGAGGTCTTCATCGGCTCCGACACGCAGCTCGTGGCGCCGGTCCGCCTGGGCCGGCGCGCCACCGTGGCCGCCGGCACCACCGTGACCCGCGACGTGCCCGAGGGGGCGCTGGTCTTGAGTCGAGTGGCCCAGACCGTGCACGAAGGCTACGACGAGCGGCACCGTCGCCCGCGAGAGGCGGCGAAGCGCGCGAAGAGTCGATCGGACCAGGGCTAGGGTCCCAGGAGGGCGCCATGTGCGGCATCATCGGATACATCGGGCCGGATCCCTGTGCCCAGATCCTCGTGCAGGGGCTGCAGAAGCTCGAGTACCGCGGCTACGACTCGGCGGGCATCGCCATCGTCGACGGCGGGCAACTGCAGACGCGGCGCGCTCGCGGCAAGCTGATGAACCTCATCGAGACGCTGGCCCGCGACCCCATCGACGGCACCGTCGGCATCGGCCACACGCGCTGGGCCACCCACGGCGGGCCCACCGAGCACAACGCGCACCCCCACTCGGTCGGATCGGTGGCCGTGGTCCACAACGGGATCATCGAGAACTACCTGCCGATCAAGCGCGAGCTCATCGCCGCGGGGCACACCTTCAAGAGCGAGACGGACACCGAGGTCATCGCCCACCTGGTGTGGCAGAACCGCCAGCGGGGGATCGGGCTGGAGCAGGCGGTCATGGAGGCCGTCCGCCGCCTCGAGGGCGCCTACTCGGTGGTGGTCGTCGACGCCGAGGAGCCGGACACCCTCATCGCGGCGCGCCTGGCCAGCCCGCTGGTGCTGGGCCTGGGCGAGGGGCGCAACTTCGTCGCCAGCGACATCCCGGCCATCCTCTCGCACACGCGCCGGATGGTGTTCCTGGACGACGGCACCCTCGCGACGGTCCGGCGCGACGGCGTCGTGGTGCGGCGCATCTCGGACGCCGTCGAGGTGCCCGTCGAGGAGCGCACCATCGCCTGGTCGCCGTCCCTGGCGGAGAAGGGCGGCTACAAGCACTTCATGCTCAAGGAGATCCACGAGCAGCCGGACGCGGTGGCCAACACTCTGCGCGGGCGCGTGTCGCTGGAGCGGCTCGCCGTGGACCTGCCCGAGCTGCAGATGAGCGCCGAGGAGTTCGCCGCGCTCTCGCAGGTCTACGTGGTGGCCTGCGGGACGAGCTGGCACGCCGGCATGGTCGGGCGCTACCTGATGGAGGACCTCGCCGGCATCTCGCCCCACGTGGAGCTGGCCAGCGAGCTGCGCTACCGGCGCGCGCCGATGGACGAGCGCACGCTCATCATCGCGGTCAGCCAGTCGGGCGAGACGGCCGACACCCTGGCGGCGCTCAAGGACGCCAAGGCCCGCGGCGTGCGCGTGCTGTCGATCTGCAATGTCATCGAGGCGTCGATCCCCCGGGCGTCGGACGGCACCCTCTACACCCACGCCGGCCCCGAGATCAGCGTGGCCTCGACCAAGGCCTTCTCGACGCAGGTCGCCGCGCTGCACCTTCTGGCGCTTCACTTCGGGCGCCTGGCCGGGAGGCTGGACGACGACACCATGCGCGCCGAGCTCTCGGGGCTGGTGCGGGCGGCCGCGTCCATGGAGCGCATGCTGCAGCACGACGAGCCCTACCTGCAGGCCGCCCGGGCCTGGCACGAGGCGCGCAGCATGCTCTTCCTCGGCCGCGGCGCGCTCTACCCGCTGGCCCTGGAGGGGGCGCTCAAGCTCAAGGAGATCAGCTATATCCACGCCGAGGGCTACGCCGCCGGCGAGATGAAGCACGGACCCATCGCGCTCATCGACGAGACGGTGCCCACCGTGGTGCTGGCGCCCCGCGACGCCCACCACGACAAGGTGCGCTCGAACCTGCAGGAGGTGAAGGCGCGCGGCGGGCCGATCATCGTGATCCACACGGAGGGCGACGAGGAGACGGCGGCGATGGGCGGCATCGCCATCCCGATCCCCGACGTGCCCGAGCGGATCCTGCCGCTGGTGTGCGCGCTGCCGATGCAGCTCATCGCGTACCACATGGCCGACTTCAAGGGCACCGACGTCGACCAGCCGCGCAACCTCGCCAAGTCGGTGACCGTGGAATAGGGGCGCGCCAGACCGGAGATGCCGCCCGGGGCGACACCGCCCTTGACGGTGGGCCGAGGCGGCTGCGAGGGTCCCCGGTCATGGGCAAGGGCACCGACGAGCGCGGCCTGGGCGACGACATCCTGGCGGGCTTGAACACGCCGCAGCGCGAGGCCGTGCTGGCCAACGACGGCCCCCTGCTGGTGCTGGCCGGCGCGGGCTCGGGCAAGACGCGGGTCATCACGCGCAAGGTGGCGTGGCTGGTGCGCCAGGAGGGCTACAGGCCCTGGGAGATCCTGGCGGTCACCTTCACCAACAAGGCCGCGGCCGAGATGCGCGAGCGCTGCCGGCAGCTCCTCGGCGACGCGGCCGAGGACCTGTGGCTGGGCACCTTCCACCGGATCGGCGTGCGCGTGCTGCGCCAGCACGGGCCGCTGGTCGGCGTGGATCCCCACTTCGGGATCTACGACCAGGCGGACCAGCGCGCGATGCTGGGCCGCTGCATCGAGGAGCTGGGCCTGTCGACGAGCGCGGTGGACGCCAAGACGATGCAGGGGTTCATCGACCGGGCCAAGCAGCGCGGCTTCGGGCCCGACGAGCTGGGGCGCCACGAGCGGCTGGGCGCCAGCGACCCGCGGCTGGCCGTGTTCCGGCGCTACGAGATGAGGATGCGCGAGGCCAAGGCCTTGGACTTCGGTGACCTGCTCTCGCTGCCCCTGCGCATCGTGCGCGAGCACGCGCTGGTGGCCAGCGAATACAAGCAGCGCTGGCGCTACATCCTGGTCGACGAGTTCCAGGACACCAACCACGTCCAGTACGAGTTCCTGAAGGCCGTCCTGGGCGACGAGCGGCGCATCTGCGTGGTCGGCGACGACGACCAGAGCATCTACCGCTGGCGCGGCGCCGAGGTGGCCAACATCCTTGGCTTCGCCGAGGACTTCGAGGGCGCCCGGGTGGTGCGCCTGGAGCAGAACTACCGGTCGAGCGCCAACATCCTGAGCGTGGCCGGCTCGCTCATCGCGCGCAACACGGGTCGCCACGACAAGACCTTGTGGACCGAGCGCGACGGCGGCCCCCCGGTGCGCGTGCACGCCGCCGCCACCGACCAGGCCGAGGCCGACTACGTGGTGCGCCGCATCCACGACCTGCGCGTCGAGCACCCGCTGCGCGAGATCGCGATCTTCTACCGCACCCACGCCCAGAGCCGCGTCTTCGAGGACGCGCTGCGTCGCGCGCGGGTGCCCTATGTGGTGGTCGGAGGGCTGCGCTTCTACGAACGCGCCGAGGTCAAGGACGTGCTGGCGTACCTGCGGGCGGCCGTGAACCCCGCCGACGCCATCGCGCTCGAGCGCATCATCAACACGCCGACCCGCGGCATCGGCGCGAAGACCGTGGAGGCGATCCGTCACGACGCGCTGGACCGCCAGACCAGCTTCTGGGAGGCCTGCCGGCACATGTCCACCGCCGGCACGAACGCGCAGCAGAAGAAGCTGCGACCCTTCGTCGCGTTGATGGAGCGGCTGATGGCCCTCGCGGCCGAGGCCTCGGCGCTGCAGGTGGTCGGGGCCGTGCTCGACGAGACGCGGATGGTGGCGCACCTGAAGGCGGACGGCTCGCCCGAGGCCGAGGCGCGGGTCGAGAACATCAAGGAGCTGGCCAACGCGATCTCCGAGCACGCGCAGTCCACCGGCGACGCTCGCCTGGAGGGCTTCCTCGAGCAGGTGGCGCTGGTCGCCGCGGTGGACAACGCCGAGCTGGGGAGCGACGCGGTCGTGATGATGTCGGCGCACAACGCCAAGGGCCTCGAATACGACGTGGTCTTCGTCACCGGTCTCGAGGACGGCCTCTTCCCGCACTTCAACAGCGCCGAGGAGGAAGGCGGCACCGAGGAGGAGCGGCGCCTCGCCTACGTGGCCTGCACGCGGGCGCGGCACGTGCTGCACCTCACCTACGCCGAGCTGCGGCGGCGCTTCGGGACCACCCTGCCGACGATGGTGAGCCCGTTCTTGCGGGACCTGCCGGCGGGCGCCATCCGGGAGGACGACGCCGGCCGCCACGTCACGCGCTTCCACGACGGGTTCGCGCCGCGGGTGGCGCCGAGGCCGGTGCGGCGCCCGGCGGCGGCCCCTCAGCCGGAGCCGTCCTTCACCCACGCGATGCCCGACTACGAGAGCTTCAGCCAGGACGAGGTGCGGCTGGGCCCCGGCTCGCGCGTGTTCCACCCGAGCTTCGGCGAGGGCACGGTCGCCGAGCTGAGCGGCGCCGGCAGCGAAGCCATCCTCCGGGTTCGCTTCGCCGCGGGCCTGGAGAAGCGCATCCTCGCGCGCTACCTCACGCCGGCCTGAGGTCGCGCTCCGAAGCGCTCCCGTCGCGCGGCCGGCTCATGGCCTTCCAGCGACTCGAGCGGGTCGGTCCCTGACACGCGGCGAGCGCCCTGCGCGCACGAGGCGCTGAGGAGGCGTCGCCGGCGCGCCGCTCGGTCCGAAGGCGGGCACCCCGAACGCAGGCACCCGCCCTTAGCGCGTTCGAGGCTGCGCGCGGGCGCGCCCTCAGCCCTGCCGCAGGCTGGTCAGCACCATCTCCAGGCCGCCGAGCGGCTTGAAGTCGAAGGCCGTCTTGTAGGGCACGCGATCATGAGCGCCCACCCACACGACCATGTGGTACCGGATCTTCCCGTGGGTCATGGTGATGGAGACCGGGAAGGCCTCGCGCAAGCCCACCGGGAGGTTGATCTCCTTGGCCTTGCCCACCGTGGCGACCATGTCGAAGAAGCGGCGGCCGTCGAAGTAGGGCCGGGGAGTAGGTGGCGCCGGGCGTCATGTCGCGGCTCATCACCCAGGTCAGCACGCTGACGGTGTCCACGGTGCGATCGGCCAGCTTCTGGTCGAGGGAGAGCAGCACCTGCCCGCCCTTCCGATACTCGCCCTTGGTACGGTTGCCGCGATACTTGTAGCGGATCTCGCGCTTGTCCTCGGCGATGGAGCCGGTCCAGTCGGCGCGCACCGGCAGCCAGTCGCGGTCGATCCACGAGGTCCCGTCGGCCACGGCGGGGAACAGGCGCGCAGCCATCCCGTCGGTGCGGGCCTCGATGCGCACCGAGCGCAGGGACTGGCTGCCCACCTTGCGCGGGCCGCCCAGGGTCATCACCACCTCGCCGGCGCGGCTGCCCAGGGCTCGCAGCTCGTAGCGCCAGGACTGCTCGACCTGCGTCTCGGCGGCGGTCTCGGCGCGCGCGGCCGGCGCGGCGACCAGCCAGACCAGCGCGAGCAGGGTCGGGACGGCGCTGGCGAGGCGGGGCAGGAGTCGGGGGGTCAGCATGGCGGCCTCCAATCGGGGTACGCCGGCGCGGGGCCGGGCGGCGACGGAGCCTGGGACGGCGTGGCTGCGCCCCTATTCAGGGAGGGGACCGGGCGCGGCCGCGGGCGCCGCAGCGGCGATGGTAGCGCGGGCGGTGGCCCGGCCCAAGCGGGGGGAAGATGTTGCACCGGCCGAGCACCAGGGGCACGATGCCAGCGACTCAGCCCCCCGCCACGCGTCGAAATGGGACCCTCCGGGGACCCCGCGGCGGCCCGGTGCCGCCGGTTGCGGCGGGGTCGATGGTGCTGATAGCGTAGAGGTTCCCAGCATCGAAACGTGAGCGGTCCCCCCCGGACTGCGTGGCGCGGTCCGCCGGATGACCGCAAGGGATGGAACACCATGAGACGGTCACTCTGGATCGCGCTCGCGAGCTTGAGCATCATCGGCGCCTGTACGGGCAGTGAGATCGTGGGCGAGGAGCCGAGCGACTCCGAGGTGTCCGCGCCGGACACGGATGCCGGCGACAGCGGGGACACGCCGGACACGCCTCCGCAGTGCAAGCCCGCCACCGCGCCCGAGTTTGGCAGCTGCGACTCGAACGACGACTGCCCGACGGGCATCTGCTACGGGACGCCCGACGGCAACAGCGTCTGCACGAACGTCTGTGAGACCGGCTCCGTCTGTCCGTGCGACTGGCGCTGCCGCTTCGTGCCGCTGCTGACCGACGCGTTCTCCATCTGCACGCCGCCGGTGCTCGCCTGCGACTCGTGCAAGGATGACGCGGACTGCAACGCCGGCAAGTGCGTGCTCTTCCCCGAACCGGGCGGCGACAAGGGCTTCTGCCTCGACCCGTGCGGGGCGCTGGACAGCTGCCCGGCCGGCTTCGGCTGCGAGGACGTCGACGGCACCAAGCTGTGCCGCCCCAACAACGGGAGCTGCACCTGCCGGGACGCCGAGGACCAGGGCACGGTACGGAGCTGCTCGAACACCAACGAGGTCGGCACCTGCACCGGCAACCAGACCTGCGATCTGGCCCAGGGATGGAGCACCTGCACGGCGAGCGTGCCCAGCGCGGAGATCTGCAACGGCTTCGACGACAACTGCAACGGCAGCATCGACGAGGGTCACGACACCCCGAGGGCCTGCGAGAAGACCAACGAGGCGGGGACCTGCGAAGGCACCGAGACCTGCCTGGGCAGCCTCGGCTACGTCTGCAACGCGGTCGAGCCGGCGCCCGAGATCTGCGACACCAAGGACAACAACTGCGACGGCACCACCGACGAGGGCTTCCAGACCGACGGCATCTACGACGGCAAGGAGAACTGCGGGACCTGCGGCACCAACTGCGACACCGCGGTCTCCGGCGGCACCGGCAAGTGCGTCGTCACCGACGGCACGGCGAGCTGCACCGTCGACCAGTGTGACTCCGGCAAGGTCCAGGTCGACCCGCTGACCTGCGTCGGGTTCAGCACCTTCTGTCAGCCCTGCACCTCCGACGCCGAGTGCAGCGGGGGCGTGTGCCGCAGCTTCGCGGGCGGCAACTTCTGCACCACCGCCTGCGCCAGCGCGGCGGACTGCGTGTCGGCCAACACGGTCTGCGCCGACATGGACGACCTGGACGGGGAACCGGCGGGCACGCACTGCGCGCCCCTCAACGGCACCTGCGACTGCAACGCGTCGACGTCGGGGCTGACGCGCCCCTGCGAGGTCACCAACGCGCTGGGCACGTGCAAGGGCAGCGAGACCTGCGAGCCGGCGAACGGCTGGGTCGGCTGCTCGGCGCCCGAGCCCGCGGCGGAGATCTGCGATTTCGCGGACAACGACTGCGATGGGAACACGGACGAGGACTTCAAGACCGACGGCAAGTACGCCAGCGTCGAGCACTGCGGGACCTGCAACACGAACTGCGACACCGCGCTGCCGACCGCCGAGACCACCCAGTGCACGGTGCCGGCCAGCGGCACGCCGAGCTGCGAGGTGGTGACCTGCCCCGAGGGCCAGGTCAAGGTGTCGCCGACCATGTGCGGCGCCTCGAGCTACTGCACCTCGTGCACCACCGACGCCGACTGCGTGCAGGCGAAGTGCGTGACCATCGACGGTGGCGGCTTCTGCGCGCCGGACTGCGGGTCGGGTCAGGAGTGCCCCGCCAGCGCGGCCTGCGGCGCCGCGACGAACGTGGGCGGCGGCGCGGAGACGGCCGTGTGCGTCCCGGTCACCAACAGCTGCGACTGCGACGCGTCGAAGGCCGGCACCATCCGGATCTGCTCGAAGTCCAACGCCTTCGGCGAGTGCACCGGCACCGAGACCTGCACGCCGCCGACGGGCTGGGTGGGCTGCTCCGCCGCGGTCCCGGCCGCCGAGATCTGCGACGGCTTCGACAACGACTGCAACGGTCCCTCCGACGACGGCCTGGTCAACCAGCCCTGCGAGAAGACCAACGCCTTCGGTACCTGCTCCGGGACGGCGACCTGCAAGGGCGTGGACGGCTTCGTCTGCGACGCCCCCGCGCCGGTGGCGGAGACCTGCAACTTCCTCGACGAGGACTGCGATGGCTCGACCGACGAGGACTTCAAGACCGGCGACCTCTACACGGCGGACACCGCATGCGGCAGCTGCAGCGTCAACTGCGTGAGCAAGCCCGGCCTGACGAACGGCACCGGCGTCTGCGACTCGGCCGACGGCACGCCGAGCTGCTGCGTGGGCTGCGATCCGGGCTTCTTCGACGTCGACAAGGACTGCCTCACCTGTGAGTGCGAGTTCAAGAGCGACACCGACCTGCCGGACTACCTGGACGGCCCCACCTTCGGTCCGAACGGCGCGGCGACCTTCGAGGACGCCAACTGCGACGGCGTCGACGGCGAGGCGGACAACGCCGTCTTCGTGAGCGTCAACACCGGCGACGACGGCAACCCGGGCACCCGGGAGCTCCCGGTCAAGACCATCGGGCGCGGCCAGAGCGTGGCGGACTCCACCGGGCTGCGCGACGTGTACGTGGCCGAGGGTACCTACGACGAGGACGTGCTCATCATCGGCGGCGTGGACATCTACGGTGGGTTCAGCTCGGACTTCAGCAAGCACAACCGCGTCACCCACAAGACCATCATCCGCGGCCTGCCGACGCCTCCCTCCGAGTCGGCCTGCAACGGCGACATCACCGCCCACCGCGCGGCGTTGACCTGCGACGGCATCACCGGCGGCGAGGTCGGGTCGACCATCATCCAGGGCTTCGAGGTCCGCGGCCCCTCGCAGGACGCGACCTGCACCAACAGCTACGCGCTCTACGTGAGCGACTGTGACGACACCGTCGTCTTCCGCAGCATGGACCTGCGCGGCGGCAAGGGCGGCCCCGGGCGCGACGGCACCCAGGGCATCAAGGGCATCGACGGCGCTGCGGGCAACACCCCGCCGGCCACCGCCTATGACATCGGCACCCGCGCCTGCGACAACGCCATCCACACCCGCGCCGGCGGCGCGGGCGGCGTCACCGTCTGCCCGGTCGGCGACGTGAGCGGCGGCCAGGGCGGCGAGGCCGACTGCCCGAAGTTCTCCAACAGCCTCGCGAGCCCGCCCTCGGCCAGCAGCGCCGGCTCGGCCGGCAGCGCCGCGCCGGGTGGGACCGCCGGGAACGGCGGTGCCGCGGGCTGGGACTCGGCCTTCCAGCCCGGCGTCTGCAACTTCTGCCAGACCCCGGTGGGTGGCACCTCGCCGACCGCCGGCGTGGGCACCAACGGCACGCCCGGCTTCCTGGGTGACGGCGGCGACGGCTGCACCGAAGCGGCGGGCGTCGTGGTCAACGGCCACTGGCAGGGCCTCACCGGAACCGCGGGCGTCGCCGGACAGGCGGGCTCGGGCGGCGGCGGCGGCGGCTCCGGCGGCGGCGTCGAGATGCTCGACACCACGAGCTGCGTCGAGACTGGCGCTGCGCCTCCGACGGGTCCCTTCGACTGGAAGGGCGACGACGTCGCCGGACCGGGCGGCGGCGGCGGCGCGGGCGGCTGCGGCGGGCAGGGTGGCGGCGAGGGTGCGGCTGGCGGCGGAGCCTTCGCGCTCTTCCTCAACTACACCTCCGAGCCGCTGGCCCTCCCCACGCTGCTGAACACGACGATCCTGCTTGGGACCGGCGGCAAGGGCGGCGCGGGCGGCGGCGGCGCCGCGGGCGGCGCGGGCGGTAGCGGCGGACCCGGCGGCGCAGGCGGCAGCGGCTCGCTCAACGCCAACGATCCCTTCTGGTGCGCGCGCGCTGGCGAGGAAGGCGGCGACGGCGGCACCGGCGGCGAGGGCGGCGGCGGCGGCGCCGGTTGCGGCGGCGTCAGCTACGGCATCTTCCTCGCCGGGCTGGCCGATCCGACGGCCCTGGGCGCCGCGCTGCTCGACGCGGCCAACGGCAACGTCTTCCAGCCCGGTGGCGCTGGCGGCCCTGGTGGCACTGGCGGCGCCAGCCCGACCGGCGTGGTCAGCGGCGGCTCCGGAGCGACCGGCGTGAAAGCGAACACCAACTTCTAGTCGTCGCGACGGCCCGGGGCGGGATCACCGCCGCTCGGGGCCGGACGAGCTGCATGGGAGGGGCCCGGCGCGAGAGCACCGGGCCCCTCGGCATTCGGGGGGACCGCCGCCTTGGGCCAGATCGCCGTCATCGTGAACCCCCACTCGCGCCGCAACCGAGGCGCGCGCTCTCCGGTGGACGAGCTGGAGCGGATCGTCGGGCGCCAGGGGAGCGTCTACCGCTGCGGCGATCCCGAGAGCCTCGCCAGCGCCGCCGAGGAGCTCGCGAGCTGCGATCTCGCGGCGGTGGCCATCTCGGGTGGGGACGGCACGAACTCGATGGTGCTCACCGCGCTCCGCGCCGTCTGGGGCGACCGACCGCTGCCGCCGCTGGCCATGCTGCGCGGCGGCACGATGAACACGGTGGCCAACGGCCTGGGGATCCCCAAGGGCAAGCCCGCGAGCCTGCTGGCCGGCCTCGTCGCCGACGTGGACGCTGGCCGCCCCCTGACCACGACGACCCGTCGGGCGATGGAGATCGGCGGCGTCGACGCCGACACGTCCCCTCCCCGTCCCCGCCGCCTGGGCTTCCTCTTCGGCCTCGGCGTCATCCACGGCTTCCTCGACGAGTACTACCGCCGCGGCCGGCCGTACCCGACGCCGGTGACGGCGGTGGAGACCCTGGGCGTCGCCATCGGCAGCGCGATGGTCGGTGGGCCGACCATCCGGCGCATCAGCGAGCGGCTGCGCGCCTCGCTGGTCGTCGACGGCGAAGCGATCGAGGCCCGGGAGTTCCTTGCGATCGGGGCGGGCACCAGCCCGGCCCTCGGCCTCGGCTTCCGCCCCTTCCACTACGCGCAGGAGGGGGCCGAAGGCTTCCATCTGCTCGCCATCACCTGCTCGGCGCCGCGTCTGGCCGCGAACCTGCCCAGGCTCCACGCGTCGCGCGGCATCGCCCCCGGCGATGGCTTCGATCGCCTCGCCCGCGAGCTGCTCATCACCACCGAGGACGCCGAGATCCCCTACATGGTGGACGGGGATCTGGCCACCGCGACCTCACCGCTGCGCGTGGCGCTCGGCCCGGAGGTTCGCGTCGTCGTGGGTTCCGCCGCGGGTTGAGCCCCGCGGAACCCGTGGGCCCGCACGGCCGGCGTGTGGGACGGCGGAGGCGGCCGCTGGCGCACCGGGCGCGCCACGACCGCCGGCCGTCCCGCCAGCCTCGCCTCAGCCGGCGTGGGCGCGGTGCCGCTCGATGGCCAACGCGCGGGCGTTGGCGTCGTAGAACGCGGGGCAGGCCACCGGCGCGGGCAGCAGATCGCCGCTCTGGGCGTCACGCACCACGAAGCGACGGTCGACGATGCCCAGGGTGCCCTGGCCGTCGAGATCGACCACTGCCGCGGACTCGCCCGAGGAGTACTCGACGAGCTCGACGACGCGATCGAACGTGAAGCGCACGCCGAGTCCGTCGCCGGCTCCGCCCTTCTTCTTTTCGTGGGCGAGCTTCGCCTTCTTCACTGCCATGGCCAGACCTCCACATGGAACACGCCGCCCTGTGGGGCGGGGGAAGGCTGATTACATCCTGGAGGCCCCGGAAGCAAGCCCCGCGTCACGCAGGCGTCGTCGCCGGGTGCCGGGGCCCCGGGAGGCGGCATCGGCGGTGGCCGACGGGCGTCAGACCCGCTCCAGCACCGCCGCCGCGCCCAGGCCGCCTGCCGCGCAGATGCCGAGCAACGCCGTCTTCTTCCCGCTCGCGTGCAGCTCGTTGGCCATCGTGGTGACCATCCGGGCACCGGTCGCGCCGAAGGGGTGTCCCAGGGCGACCGAGCCGCCGTGGACGTTGAGCTTCGCCGGGTCGATGGTGCCGACCGCCTGCTGCCGGCCCAGCCGCTCCCGGGCGAACGCGTCGCTGGCGAGCATGGAGAGCACCGCCAGCACCTGGGCGGCGAAGGCCTCGTGCAGATCCACCAGGTCCACGTCCTCGAGCTGCATCCCGGCCCGTTCGAGCGCCTGGGGCATCGCCAGCGCCGGCCCCATCAGGAGCTGGTCGGCCGGGTCCACGCCCACGTAGGACCAGCTCTTGAACGCCGCCAGCGGCGTGAGCCCCAGCTCGGCGGCCTTCTCCTCGGTCATCAGCAGCACCGCCGCCCCACCGTCGGTCAAGGGGCTGGAGTTGCCGGCGGTCAGGGTGCCGTCCTTGGCGAACACCGGGCGGAGCGGCGCCAGCTTCTCGGCCGTGGTGTCGGCGCGGACCAGCGTATCGGCCGACACCAGCTTGCCCTCGGGGGTCTCGACCGGTGCCACCTCGTCGTCGAAGCGGCCCGACGCGATGGCGGCCGCCGCCCGCTGGTGGGAGAGCGCGGCGAAGCGGTCCTGGGCCTCGCGGGAGATGGCGTTGCGACGCGCCATCCGCTCGGCCGACTCGCCCATCAGCTCGCCGGTGGTGCGCTCGGCGATGCGGGGGCGCTCAGGCAGGATCTCGCTCAACGGCATGAGCTGCGAGAGCACCGCGAGGTAGTCCGCCGGCTTCGGCTTGCCCAGGGCCAGCGGCGCCAGCGCGTGCACCAGCTTCTGGGGCAGCTTGATCTCCGCGTTCGACGTCGAGTCCGAGCCGCCGGCGATGACCACGTCCGCCTCGCCCCGCTCGATCGCGGCCGCCGCCAGCGTGATGGCCTGCAGACCGGAGGCGCAGGCCCGCGTGACCGTCATCGCCTCGATGGACGGCGGCAGGCGCAGATCCAGGACGATCTCGCGCGCGACGTTGGGCGACATGCCGGGCAGGATGACGCCGCCCCACACCACCGAGTCGATGGCGTCACGAGGCACGCCGGTGGCCTCGATGAGCGCGCGGGTGGCCGCCACGCCGAGGCCGATGCTGTCGATGCGCGTGAACTCCCGGAAGGCGCGCACGAACGGTGTCCGCCGCCCGGCCACGATCACCGCGCGCCGGCCATTGCTCGCGGCCTTCGCCGCCGTCTTCTTCGCCACGGTTCGCTCCTTGGTAGTTGCCCATGCGCCGTCGCCGCTTCCCGAGGCGCCCTGCGGGCCTCGCCCGCGGGGAGGGGGGCGCGAGGCGTCCCCCTTCTCGACAGGATCAGGCGCCGACGTAGTTGCCGCCGCACACGCGGATGACCGAGCCGGTGACGCCCACCGACCCGGGGGAGGCCAGGAAGGTCACCACCTCGGCGATATCCTGCGGCAGCCCGCCCTGGCTCAGGTTGGACATGCGGCGGATCACCTCGCGGTTGATCGGCGGGATGGCGTCGGTCAGCCGCGTCTCGATGAAGCCGGGGGCGATGGCGTTCACGGTGATACCGCGCTTGGCGACGCTCGGAGCCAGGGCCTCCACGTAGCCGATGATCCCGGCCTTCGACGCGGCGTAGTTCGTCTGGCCGAAGTTGCCGGCGATTCCGGCGATGGACGAGAGGCACACGATGCGCCCGCCGTCGCGGAAGGGACCGTCCAGGAGCGCCTCGGTCATGGCGACCACCGCGCTCAGGTTCACGCCGACCGTGAGGTCCCACTGCTGGGGCGACATCTTCGCCAGGGTCTTGTCGCGCGTGACCCCCGCGTTGTGCACGACGATGTCGACGCCGCCGTGGGACTCGGCCAGGGCCGAGGCGATGGTCTCGGGGGCGTCCTCCGCCGACACGTCGACCAGCAGCACCGAGCCGCCGATCTCGCGGGCGGTCTGGCTGGCCGGGCCGTCGTCCTCCGGGCGATCCAGGACCACCACGTGGGCGCCTTCGGCCGCGAGCAGGCGCGCCGTGGCCTTCCCGATCCCGCGGGCGGCGCCGGTGACCAGCGCCACCTTGCCCTCCAGCGGCAGCACCGGCTTGGGCGCGTCGGTGACCTTCACGGCGCGGCCGACGTGGAAGATCTGGCCGCTGATGAAGGCCGAACGCTCCGACAGCAGGAACGTGAGCAACGGCGCCAGGCGATCGTCGGCCCCGCGCTCGACGTAGATGGCCTGCGCGGTGGCACCCTTGGCCCCGACCTCCTTGGCGACCGAGCGGGCGAACCCGGAGAGCGCGGCCGCAGCGGCGGCGGCGGCGGGCGTGCGGGCGCCCACCGGGGGCCGGCCGAGGATCAGCACGCGCCCGCAGCGCCTCAGGCGAGGCAGCCAGCCGTGGAAGAGGTCATAGAGCGCGCGCAGCTCCGCCGGCGTCCGCATGTCGGTCGCGTCGAAGAGGATCGCGTGCGGCGAGACGTCGTCGCTCACCTCGCCCCGCGCCAGCGTGGTCGGAGGTCGCCCGTAGGCCTCGCCCGGCCCCACGTAGGCGGCGGCCTCGGCCGGCTCGCCCACGATCCAGGGGTTCGCGCCCGCCGAGGCCAGCGCCGTGGCGATGGCGTCCTGCAGCTCGCCGCCATGGCTGGCGCTCACGAGCACGTCCTGATCCTGGAGCGGGCGCGCCTCCCAGGGACCCTTGGCGCGCCGCAGCTTCTGGGGCATCGGGATCGGCAGGCCCAGGGTGCGGACGATCTGGCGCGCGGTCGCGTTCTGCCCGAGGTCGACGAGGAAATCGCTCATGAGTGCTCTCGCTGGGTGAAGGTTCCGGTCATGTAGGCCGGCCCGCCGGGCGCGTCGCCGACCCAGACGCCCCCGCGGCCATCGACGTAGAGTCCGACGCGCGCAGGCAGCACCAGCGGGCGGACGAAGCGCACCGAGATCGTCTCGAGCCGCCGGGTGTCACCGGCGAAGAGCACGCGCTGCAGCCCCTCGACCGCGCGCGCCAGCGAGGCGAAGCCGTGCAGGATCGTGTTGCGGAAGCCTGCGGCGCGGGCGGCCGGCGCGATCCAGTGGATGGGGTTGAAGTCGCCGGTCAGCACCGCGAACTCGAGCCCGGCGCGCGAGCCCAGCCGCCACCGCGCCAGCTCGCGCACCTCGGTCGGCACGCGGGGGCGCTCGCGGCGCTTCCGCTCGCCGCCGCCGCCGCCGCCGCCGAGCGGCACGATGACCTGGAACTCGACGATCTGCGCCTCCGGCGCGCTCGGCGTGCCCGTGACCAGCCGCTGATGCAGGATGGCGCGGCGACCGTCGTCGTCGATGCGCACGAGCTGCGCCGTGATGTTCATCGGCTCGCGCGCCGGGATGGGCGACACGTTGTGGACGGTGCAGCCCCCGTTGAGGGCCCGCATCATCGGATAGGGCAGCCCCTCGAGGGTGCGGGTCAGCAGCGGGAAGCTCCACTGCGGGAAGAACCAGGAGGGGAGTGAGGCGCCGTAGGACTTGGGGTCGCCTCCGGCCCAGCGCACCGCGTCCCGCACGAGGCCCGGGGGGCGGGGCGGCAGACGGTCCCGCAGCTCGGGCCCCGGCGCCACGGCCGGCGCGCCCGAAGGCCCTTCGATGCGCTGGGCCAGGGCCAGGGCCGCGCTGCGCCCGAGCGCCGCGATGACGGGTGCCTGCGAGACGATGTGTTTCGTGGGGACGGACACGTGACGCTCCGGGACCGCGACGGCTGGGATGATAGCCACCGCCGCTGGGGACGCCAGCACGAATTCCCTGCGACGCCTCCCAGGGGCGCCGGGAAGGTGGGTGCACCCTGGCTGGTTGGGCTATCTTCGCGCCTGGGAGGTGAGCATGGTGCGCTGGACGCCGCGGGCGACGATGGCGATCGGGCTGGCGCTCGCGCTGGCGATGACCGCCGGAGCCGCGACCGCCGCCGAGCCGGTGCCCGACCCGGTCGAGCATCGCATCCCCGTCGACCGCGCCGGCGGGCTGGCGCTGCGCGAGCTGGCCACGGTGCTGCTGCGCGAGGCGGGGAGCGGCGTCAGCCCGTCGCCGGCGCTGGACGCCGGCCGCGTCGACGTCTCCCGGCTGCGCTCTCCGGCGGTGCTGCTCGCGGCGAACCTGGCCCTGGCGACCGTCGGCGTGGGGCTCCGGGTCGACGAGGACGCGCTGGTCCTGCGCATCGACCGAGACCGCCTCCGTTCACGCGTCGACGCCCTGGAGCGGCTCTTGCGCACCGTGTTCGGGCGCGGCCCTCCGATCCACACGTTGGAGCGGGTCGCCGGTTCGTCGCCGTCGGGGCCGCCGGTGGTCATGATCCACGGGCTCGACTCCGGACCGGCGCGGCTCGAGGGCGCCGGCGCTGCGCTGGCGCGCGCCGGCTACGACGTCTACCTCTACCGGTACCCGAACGACGCCAGCGCCAGCGCGGCGGCGGTGGCGCTGGGCGATCTGCTGCGCGAGCTGCGGCAGCGGCGCGGCCGCCCCATCGCGCTGGTGACCGTCTCGATGGGGGGCATCATCGCCCGCGCCTGGCTCGAGCTGGATCCGCGGGCCGGCGACGAGGTGTCGTGCCTCATCGCCTGCGTGCCGCCCTTCGGAGGGTCGGAGATGGCGCGCTACCACATGCTCACCGAGCTGGCGGAGACGGCGACGGACATGATGGACCAGGGCTTCGACGGCTTCTTCGCCTTCGACGGCCTGGGTCAGGGCGCGCGGGAGCTGGTGCCCGGCTCGCCGCTGCTGCGGCGCCTGGCGCGCTCGGCGCCGCGCCCCGGCGTCCGGTACAGCATCCTGGCGGGCGACCGCGCGGTGGTCGGCCCGGAGGTGTTCCAGGCTGCCCGCGCCGCGATCCGCGCCCTGCGCCAGGGGGCCAGCGCGGGCCGCGCGCTGGGCATCGATCTCTTCGCCGAGCTGGTCGACAGCGCCGAGGCGGTCTCGGGCGGCCGAGGCGATGGCGCGGTCTCGCTGGCGAGCCAGTCGATGCCGGGCGTGAGCGACCGCGTCGTGCTGCCGATGAGCCACCTGGAGGCCCTGGCCGGCGACGGCTCGAGCGCGCCGATCCCGGCGCTCGGCGAGGTGCTGGCGCGGCTGCCGCCCGCGCGGGGCGCCGAGTGAGGGGCCGCGGCGGGACGGTCGCTCGACCGGTGGCCAGCGGTGGCGCTGGCTGCTACACCTCGAGGCGGCGACGGGGGATGCGCCTGTGACGGCAGCTTCGGCAGACAGGGAGACGCGGGCATGAGCGCGCGCACGAGAGGCGTGGTGCTGGTGTGTTCGCTGGCCGCGGCGTTGCTGGCGGTGATGTTCACCCTGGAGCAGGGCGCCGACGAGCCGGGCGGCAGCCCGCGGGAGACGGCGCAGTCGAGCGGGCACCGCGACGCCAGCGCGGGGGGCGCCGGCGCCGACGCGCTCGCCGATGCCCTGGTGGCGGCCGCCGCCGATGGGGGGCCCTCGCTCGATGATCCGGGTGCCGTCGCCGCCCCGCCGACCGCCAATGATGAGCCCGCGGCTCCCGAGGAGGCGCCGCGGCCGGGACCGGTCGTGGAGATCGCCACCCCGGACGAGGGACCGCTCTTCGTCAGCGGATCCGGCGTCGAGGGGCTGACCCCGCAGCGGACCGCGCCCCTGACGCCCGGCGTGCACCGGCTGCGCCTCGTCGGTGGCGCCGGCGCGCCGCCGGTGGTGGTCATCCTCGACTCCGACCCGCCGCGCCTCGACGCGACGCTCTCGGGCGAGGGACGCGAGAAGCTCGACATCACCTGCCGTGGCGGCATCACCGGCCCGGAGCCCCTGACGACCCCGGTCGGCGCGCGCCTGCTCTGCTGGGTCCACGGCCCCCAGGGCACCCTGCCCATCGAGCTGCGCGTCGTCGGGCGCTGACCGGGTCCCGGCCTCTCCACCTCGCGTTGCGGCCACCTCGCGCGCTGCGGTAGACCGGTGTCTCCCCGCCCAGGAGGCCCGACGATGCGCCTTCCCACCGCTGCCG
Source organism: Deltaproteobacteria bacterium (assembly GCA_020632695.1). Classification (GTDB taxonomy): domain Bacteria; phylum Myxococcota_A; class UBA9042; order PHBI01; family JACKFB01; genus JACKFB01. Next base: position 139,420 of record JACKFB010000002.1, on the reverse strand, counting down.
TCCCCCTCGCCCTCGCAGCCCTGAGCGCCGGAATCCTGTTGGCCTGCGATGGCGGGAGCTCCTCACCGCCGCCCGACGGATCGACCGCGACCCCTGACGCGGCCGACGGGAGCGACGCCACCTCCGGCGACGCCGGCCCCGAGGTGCCGCCCCACCTGCCCGCCTGGTGCGAGAGCTCCCTCCACCAGGTCTACGACCCCGCGGCTCGCACCCGCTTCGATGCCTTCCCCGACGACTACTTCACCACCGACGCGGCGACCCCGACGGGCCTGCGCGTCACCGTCGACGAGACCACGGCCCCCTGGACCGGCGATCTCGACACCGCCGTGGCGGCCATCTACCGCGACCTCTCCGCCCTCGACGGCTGGGGCATCAACGCCGGGATCTACCTGCGCTTCAGCGCGCCGCCCGGCGCGTTCCCCTCCGGCCCCGCCACCGCCGACGGCGGACCCCTGGCGCTCTACGACCTGGGCGGAGAGACGGCGATCCGCGTCCCCTTCGAGTCCGAGCTGACCGACGAAGGCCACACCCTCATCCTGTGGCCGCTGGTCCCGCTCCGGCCCGCGACACGCCACGCCGTGGTGCTGACCACCGACTACGTCCCCGACGGCGCCGATTGCGTGGCCCCCTCCCCCGTGATGCGCAGCCTGCTCGACGGCAGCGCCACCGAACCCGACCTGGCGCGCCTGCTCCCGCGCTACGAGGAGCTCACCCGCAAGGCCGGGCTCTTCCCCGACCAGGTCAGCGCCGCCACCGTCTTCACCACCCAGGCCGCGCTGGACCTGCCCCTCGCGGTCGCCGCGGACATCCGCACCCGCTCGGTGGAGTGGAAGCAGCAGCCCGCCTGCAGCAGCTCGCAGCCGATCCGCATCTGCACCGGCAGCTTCACCGGCTTCGACTACCGCAGCGACCCCCGCCACAACACCACCGAGCCGGCGGCCACCTGGACCGTCCCCATCAACATCTACCTGCCGGCCGGCGTCGACGGCCCCTTGCCCGTCGTCCTCTTCGGCCACGGTCTGGGCGGGGACCGGAACCAGGGCGGCTACGCGGCCCAGGCCTTGCTGTCGCTGGGCGTCGCGGTGGTCTCCATCGACGCTCCCTATCACGGCGCCCACCCCACCACGCCGCCGGGCAACGACCCGCTGGTCATCTTCCAGCTGCTCGGGGTCGACATCAGCGGCCCGTCTTTCGATGGGCTCCTGCTGCACACCAACTTCCGCCAGGCCGCCTTCGACAAGCTGCAGGTCCTGCGCCTGCTCCAGACCCACACCGACATCGACGGCGACGGCACCCCGGACCTCGACCTCGGCAAGGTGGCCTACTTCGGCGTCAGCCTGGGCGGCATCATGGGGCCGCAGCTCCTCGCCACGGACGACGGCATCGGCGCCGCCGTCCTGTCGGTGGCCGGCGGCCGCCTGGTCCAGATGATCACGGACTCCCAGCAGTTCGGCATCTTCCTCACGATCGTGGAGAGCCTGGTCGACTCGCCCGACGACGTCGCCCGTCTGCTCCCGGCGGTGCAGACGCTGATGGACCCGGGCGATCCCGCCACCTTCGCGCCGCACGTGCTCCGCGAACGCCTGCTGGACGCCTCCGCCACCCCGCCCGAGCTGCTCTTCACGATGGCCGTGGGCGACGAGATCGTCCCCAACAGCATGAACAACGCGCTGGCCCGGGCGCTGTCCCTCCCGGTGGTGGGTCAGGTCTGGCTGGACCCCGAGCTGATCCCGCACGCTGCCTCACCGCTGGCGGGGAACGTCGCCGGTCGCACCACGGCGGGGCTCTTCCAGTACGACCGCGTCACGCTCAGCGCCGGCCAGCAGCCGCAGCCGGCCTCGCACAACACGGTGCCCTTCTGCATCGAGGCCAACTTCCAGGCCTACACCTTCATGAAGGGCTGGCTCGACGGAGAGATCCCGTCGATCATCGACCCCTACGTCTCCTTCGGCACGCCGCCGCTCTGAGCAGCGCGCCGTCGCCGCGCGATCACTCGCCGGCGGCGACCTTCACCACCACCTGGGCGGTGATGGGCGGGTCGTAGGGCACGTGCATGCCGTCGGCGAAGAGCAGCCGCAGGGTGTGCTCTCCGGGCGACAGCTCCAAGGTGTGACAGCGCGACCCGTCCCCCATGTGGATGTGCTGCTCGTCCTTGCCGATGGGCGCGTCGAGCCCGGGCAGCGGCACGTCCACCAGGATGTGGTGATGGCCGTGGCCCGGCTTCACCTCGCCGGCGGGCTCCACGACCAGGCCCTGGGCGTCGATGCACACCTCGAGCGGGCTCTTGACCGTGTCGCCGTCCTTCAGGGTGGCGAAGCTGACGCTGCCCGCGCTCTTCGGGGCCGCGGGGGCCTTGGCGCAGGCGCCGAGGGCAAAGGTGGCGCCGAAGGCGACGAGCAGGCGGAGGTGGAGGCGGTGACGCATGATGGGCTCCCGGGTCGAAGGGCCCGGCCATCCTGATACGGGCGGCCCGAGCCAGCAAGGCGGCGCGGGTCAGGAGCCGAAGAAGAAGCCGACGACGAAGAGCGCGCGGCCGCCGATCTCCGAGAGCGTGGTCGACGAGTCGGCGTCGGCAAAGAGCAGCACGTCGAGCTGGTAGCCTACGGTGGTCCTGACCACCAGCGCGCCCAGCGAGGTCTGGAAGCCCGCGTTGACCTGGAGCTGGAGGCCGAGCCCGGTCACGCCGCCCCGCCCGGCGAAGCCGACGCCGATCTGCGGTCCCAACACGAGCGCGGTCCTGCCCAGCGGCCGCACGTACTCGGCGGCGATACCGATGTCGAAGCGCGCGCCGAGGTCCACCCGCTCGCCCCCGCCGAGCCGGAGCTGCCACGCCGTCGCCACCCCGACCACGTAGCCGAGCTGGAAGCGAGGGCCCACGCGGAACATCGTCTGCAGCCCGACCAGCGCTCGCGCCCGCTCGGTGTACGAGACCGGGCCGCCGTCGCCGCAGAGCGGCCCGCAGTCACCGAAGGCGTCGACGGTCTTGAAGCGCCCGGTGCCTCCCATCAGCAGCCCGGCGTTCACACCGACGATGCGCTTCGGCGTCTCGCCCGCCTCGGCGCGCGCGCGCTCACCCGTCGCCGCGACGCCGACCAGGGCGACAGCGGCGAGGACCCTCAGCGAGGCCAGCGTCGGGCGCACGGCGCTTCCTACGGGGCCGACGGCGGTTCGCCCTGGCCCGTGCCCGCGCGCACGGCGACCTGGCCGGCCGCGATGTGCGCCTGGATGGCCGCCAGATCCATGGTCGTCCCCTGGCACTGGTAGCCCGCCGGGTCCTCGGGATCGACCGTGTCGCCGTAGAGCTTGTCGATGAGCTTGGTGGTGGCGGCGATGCGATCCTCGGTGGCCGGATGGCTCGAGAGGAACTGGATCGTCGTGGTGCCGCTGGCCTCCTCCAGCGCGAGGATGCGGTTGAAGAACACCACCAGACCGTACGGGTTGTAGCCGGCGTCGTGGGCGATCTGGGTGCCCACCTCGTCCGCCTCGGCCTCGTCGGTCCGGCTGAACTTCGACTGCACGACCAGCGAGTAGGCGAGCACGCTCACCTCCTTCGCCAGCTCGTTGCCGATGAAGATGTCGATGACTCCCTGGGCGACGAGCTGCTTGCCCATCTCCTTGACGCCGTGGCGCTGGGTGACATGCGCCAGCTCGTGGCCGAGCACGCCGGCGATCTCGCCGCAGTTCGCGGCCTCCAGGATGAGCCCGGTCGAGATGTAGACGAACCCGCCGGGCGCCGCGAACGCGTTGACCAGGCTGTCGTCGTTGATGACCTCGACCTTGTAGCCGCCGATGAGGGAGGGATCGCGGAAGCGGGCCGACGCGTCGACCAGCCCGCCGACCAGCTCGCGCGCCCACACGGTGACGGGGTCGTCGTCGGTGGCGATCGGGTAGGTCTGCTCGATGTCCTGGTCGACCGACGCTCCGATGTCCACCTCCTCCGCGTCGGAGATGAGGAAGCCGCCGAGGCCGCCGTTGTCGCAGGAGACGGCGCCGAGCATCGCGAGGGTCGCGACGGCGGCGGCGGAGGTGGATCGAAGCGCGAGGCGCAGGGAAGTCATCGAGGGCTCCTGAGAAGACGGATCGGGCCGACGGCGGGGCCACGCCCGCGGGCTCGCCGAAGGCTAGTCGGGTGCTCCGAGGGAGACAAGCGCCGGGAGGCGTGGCGCGCATCGCGGCCGCCAGCCTCGCCATCGCATCCACATGTGTTGTCTTCCTCTACACTGGGGCCGTCGTTCGGCGGCCGATCGACGACCGGATGGAGCTGGGATCGTGGGCTCAGCCGCGAGCTCTGGTATCGTGGCACAGGTCGTGCACCTTCAGCCCACGGCCGAACCCCACCGGATGCGCGCTCGGACGCTCCCAGACCGGCGCGCGCGCCCCCACCACCTCGTCTCCTGGAGGACCTCGATGTCCCGCTCCCCACTGTCCATGCTCGTGCTCTCGCTCGGAGCCCTCGGGCTCTCGACGTCCGCCTTCGCGGCGGACGAGGGCGAGTGCCTCACCGACGCGGAGTGTCCCCAGGGCTACACCTGCGAGATCACCGGCGGCAGCGGCTGCGCCTGCCCCTCGGAGGGCCCGTGCACCCCGTGCGAGACCGTCGACTACCACGAGTGCGTCCCTGGCCCGTGCCAGTCCGACGCCGACTGCGGCGACGGTCTGGTGTGCGTGAGCTGGACCGAGTCCTGCGACGCGCTGACCACCACCCCGGCGTGCGCGCCGGACGTGCCCTGCGAGCAGGCGCCCGCACCCGAGCCGGAGCAGTGCGAGCCCGTCACCCGCAGCGCGTGCGCGCCGAAGTGGGCGGCGCCCTGCGAGGCGGCCTCCGACTGCGGCGCGGGTTTCGACTGCGTGGCGGTCGAGAGCTGCACCTGCGGCGGCGTGGAGACCTCGCCCCCGACTCCCGCGGACGCCGGCTCGGCCGACGCCGCGCCCGCGGTGCCCCGAGACCCGGCCGAGGGTGGCTCGGGCGCGCCGGCGCCGCCGGAGGAGCGCCCCGATGACTCCGCCTGCGACTGCGGCCCGAGCGGCGAGCTGATGTGCCAGCCCCAGGAGCGCGAGTGCGACACGGCGGCCGAGTGCCCGGCCGAGTGGAGCTGCGAGCACGGCGACACGGCGTCGCCGCCGCCGACCTGCGTGGCGATGCCCGGCGGCGAGTCGAGCTGCGACGTGCCCGCCTCGGACGCGGAGGCGGCGGCACCGTCCAAGGGCATCTGCTATCCGCCCGGCTACGATCTCTATCTGGGTCTCGGCGGTCTGGACGGGCGCGCGCAGGGTGAGAACGACTCGACGGGCGCGCCCCGCTCGCCGGATCCCGGCGGCGACGGCAAGACCAACTCGGGCGCGAACTCCGCCACCGGCAGCGGCGGCACCGGCCCGTCCTGCGCCGGGAGCGCCGCGCCCACCCTCCCCGCCCTCGCGCTCCTCGCCCTGCTGATGCTGGCGATCGCGGGCCGGCGTCGCACCGTCGACGCGCGCGCCTGAGCACCTGACCCGGGCGGTGGCGCGACGCCGACGAGCCGGCCTGTAGCTCGGACGCAGCGACACCGCCCCTCCCGCGCGCGCCGGCGGACCCTCCCCCGCCGGCGCGCGCACCCCGCGCATCGGTGTTTCCCCGAGCCGTCGCAGCGTGCATCATCCCGGGCCATGAAAGTCGCCCCACGCTCCAGCTCCCCCTCCCGACTCCTCGTCTCCCTCGCCATCGCCGCGGCGGCCCTGTCCTCCGCCTGCGACGGCAAGTCCGACACCTCGGACGCGGCCCCGGACGCGATCTCGGATGCGGCCCCGGACTCGGTCTCGGACGCGGCCTCGGACGCGGCCTCGGACGCGGTCTCGGACTCGGACTCGGCCTCGGACGCGGCCTCGGACGCCGCCCCGGACACCGACACCTCCGGGCCGACCTGCGAGCGCTCGCTCCCCGCCGCGGCGCCGGTGGACCCGTCCCAGACGAAGTTCGCCCTCTCGCTGTACCACTTCAACATCGAGTACGTGATCGGCGGCCTCGAGGCGATCGAAGAGGACGGCAAGCCCATCCTCTTCGCCGGCTGGTCCGACTTCGAAGGCTGGGACAACGACCGGGTCGAGGACTGGATCATCACCCAGACCTTCGCGCCGATCCTCGGCGTGTACGAGCGCCACCCCTCGTGGAAGGTCGACATCGAGCTCCAGGCCTACATGATCGAGGTCATGGCGGCGCGCCACCCCGACGTGCTGGATCTGCTGCGGGAGCTCGCCTGGGGCGGCCAGGTCGAGCTGATCAGCTTCCACTACGCCGCGCAGCTCTTCCTGGCATTCCCCCGCGAGGACCAGGCCCGGTCGCTGGCGAGGGTGCGGGAGGTCTTCGAGGACCACTGCCTGCCGCTCTCGGGGGTGGTCTTCAACCAGGAAGGTCAGGCCGGGGAAGGACGGCAGCGCATGCTGGTGGAGGAGGGCTACGACATCGGCGTCTTCCCCAAGAACCTCTTCCGCTATCAGTACAGCGACGCGCCGCGGTGGCCCTGGTACGCCAGCGAGGGCGGCGCCCTCATCGTCGCGCCCGGCGAGGTCGACCCGACCAGCGGCGTCGAGGTGGCCTGGGACTTCTTCGACGACGGCGAGCTGCGCGCGGTGCCCGAAGCGGTGAATCCGTATCTGGCGGCGCTGGCGGAGACGGACCCCGAGCGGGTGGCCGGTCTGGAGGCCCAGCTCGCCGCGCGCGAGGCCGACGGCTACCTGCTGACCTCGATCAGCGACTACGTGCGGCACCTCGACCTGATGGGCGTCGAGCAGAAGCCGGCGCCGCCGCTGCTCGACGGGACCTGGCAGCCCACCAGTACGACCAGCTCGATCCACCGCTGGCTGGGGGGCGCGAGCCTGGTCTGGCACGACGCCGAGGAGGACCTGCGCGTGCGCTCGGGCAACGCGCGGGCGCGCATGCACGTCGCCGCGACCCAGCGTCTGCTGGACGCCGCGCGCGCCAAGGGCGCGGACGTGAGCGGCCTGGAGCCGCGGATGGCCGCCGCCTGGGACGAGCTCTTCCACGCCGAGGTGAGCGACGCCACCGGCGTGAACCCGTGGCGCGGCGAGGTGCTCTGGTGCATGCGCCTCAACGACAAGCTGATGGCGGACACCGAGGCCATGCGGGCCGAGCTGCTCGCGCTCCTGGGCACGCCGCACGCCTCGGTGGACCTGCGCACCGGCCAGGTGATGCCCCTGGCCGACCTGCCGCAGCCGGAGCCCTACTCCGAGACCACCGCGCCCCTCGACGTCACCGTGCGCGCCGACGGACGCGAGACCACGGTGCGCTGGCTCGAGGTCTCCCCGACCGTCAAGCGGATGGAGCTCTCCGTCGGCGTGGCAGACCCCGAAGCCACGCTGTGCGAGGGCTGCGACGCCCGCACGGTACGCGTGGAGTTCCCGCGCACCGACGACGTCCTGCGGTACAGCCCCGGCCTCATCGAGGACGAGGTGCGTGAGTACCCGCTGAGCGGCTTCGACCTGGAGGTCGGCGAGGTGTGGCTGCCCCTGGCCAACGGCCTCATCGGCCTGGGAGACGGGCGCTACGTGGTCAAGCACGTGCGCGCGGGCCACATGGGCGTCCGGGTCAGCGGCACCGACCCCCACGTGGACTTCGTCGACCAGACCCTGCCCGAGGACGACACCGCGTACTGGGCGTTCGACGTCGTCGAAGGCGACGCGTCCACGGCCTTGGACTACGCCAACCGCGTCAACATCGACCCGGTCGTCCTGTACTGACGCTCACCGCGGAGCGCAGGCGTCGGGTCAGTCGGGGCCGGCACCCGCGTCGGCGTCGCCGTGGAACGCGCACTCGGGCGTGAAGTGGCAGGGCCCGCAATCGCGGGTGCAGTCGGCGCCCTGGAAGGGGTCGAAGCCCAGCGGGCAGGCCCACCCGCCGGGGTCGCACACCGGCTCGGCCGCCACGTCCAGCGCGCAGCAGCAGGGCATGTCGGGCGCGAGGCAGCCCGGCAGCTCGGCGTCGGAGTCCCCGTCGGGAGGCGGCCCGGCGTCGGCGTCGGCGTCGGCGTCGGCCGCGATGTCCGCGGTGCTGTCGGCCGCAGCGTCGTTGTCGGGAGGCAGCGCGAGATCGCTGGTCGTCCCGTCCGGGGTGGTGGCGACGTCGCCCTGGTCGTTGCTGGCGGGAGACGAGTCGCCCAGCCCTCCGCCGGCGTCGCTCGCCGGGTGCGGCGTGGGGTTGGAGGCGCAGCCGGCCCCGAGCGCCATGAGGAGGGCGAACGCGAGAGAGGCTGTGAGGGCGCGCGTCATGGCAGGTCCGTCGTCAGGGGGCCCGCTCACGATAACCAGCCGGGGCACTCGAAACCAGCACCTACGCGGGCCTGCGGAACCGGCGCACCTGAAAGGCGTCCACGCCGTCCACCGGGGCCAGCAGCGTGGCGTCGCCCTGCTCGACGAGCCCCTCGGGCGTGGGACCGCCACCCTCGGCGCGGATGAACGAGCACACGGCGTAGACCAGCTCGCCGCCGGGAGCCAGGTGCCCGGCCGCGGCGGCCAGCAGGCGCGCCTGCAGCTCCACCGAGCGCCCGACGTCGGCCGGCTCGCGGCGCCAGGCGATCTCCGGGTGCCGGCGGATGGTCCCCACGCCGGTGCAGGGCGCGTCCACCAGCACGCGGTCGAAGCTGCCCAGCTCGAGCGCGGGGTCCGCCGCGTCGGCGACCCGCGTCTCGAGGCGGTCGGCCACACCGAGGCGCTCGGCGAGGCTGTTCGCCGACGCCAGCTTCTCGGCCACCACGTCCAGGGCCAGCACCCGGGCACCCCGGTCGGCCATGGCCGTGGACTTCACGCCGCGCCCGGCGCACAGGTCCAGCACCCGCACGCCGCGCAGGTCGCCGAGCAGCTCCACCACATGCAGGCTGGCGGGATCCTGCGGCGTGATGAGGCCGTCCCGGAAGGCGGCCGTGGCGAAGGGGTCGCCGGGGCCGCTGACCACCAGGCTGCCATGGGGGCCCGGCTCGGCGGTGAAGCCCTCGGCAGCGAGCGCCGACACGGCCGCCTCGGCGCCTCCGCGGCTCAGGTTCGGACGCACCGTGTTGGGGGCGCGCTCGCGCAGCGCGCTGGCGTTGGCCTCGAGGGCAGCCGCGCCGACGGCCTCGCGCAGCGGCGACACCAGCCAGTCGGGCAGGCTCCAGCGGACCCCGACCGACGCGTCGTCGTCTCCGGTGGGCAGGCGCTCGCCCCGCTCGGCCACCTTGCGGAGCACGCCGTTGAGCAGCCCGGTGATGCGCCCGGCGCCCAGCACGCGGGCGGCGTCCTGGGTGGAGCTGACCGCGGCGCCCGCGTGGACGCGGTCGAGGAAGACGAGCTGATAGGCGCCGATGCGCAGCAGGACCTGCGCCAGGGGCTCGAGCGCGCCCAGGCCCTGCCGCACCAGCGGCGCCAGCGTGTGGTCCAGCCGCCGCTGCTGCCGGAGCACCCCGTAGACCAGCTCCGTGGCGAGCCCGGCGTCGCGGGGGTCCCGAGGCGGCCGCTCGCGCAGCGCGGCCGACAAGGCGTCGCCCGAGCGCGCTCCCCCGAAGCTCACGTCGGTGAGCACCCGCGCCGCCAGCGCACGCGCAGCCGCCCCCGGCGGTGGCCCGCCTGCTCCCCGCTGCCCCCGACCGGTCGCCACGCCCGCCTCCTCGGCGCCGGCGGTGCGCCCGCTTGACGCCCCCGGTCGCGTCATGGACCTTACTCACCGCTTCCGCGGCCGCGCAAGGGGGGTTCGCCCGCATGCCGAACACGATCAAGCGGCTGCTCCCCTGGCTGCTCAGCCTGGCCATCGTCGGCTACCTCTTCGCCTCGGTCGACCTCGGCGCCGTGCGCGAGGCCATGGCCGGCGCCGACCTCGCCGCGCTCACCGCCTGGCTGGCCTTCTTCGCGGTCGTGGTCTTCCTCGCCGACTCGCTGACCCTGCACGTCCTGCTCGCCCGCCTGCTCGACCGCCTCGGCTTCCGCGACGTCCTCGCGGTCAAGGGCGTCAGCTACTTCCTCAACGCCCTGAACTACAGCGCCGGCGCCGGCGCGGTCGCCTGGTTCGCCCACCGCAAGACGCGCCGCCCCTTCCTCTCCGCGCTCTCGACGCTTCTGTGGCTCAACTTCATCGACATCGTCGCGCTCCTGGTGCTGCTGGGGTTCGGCATCACCTTCGGGCGCGAGCACGTGCCGGCCGACCTGGCCGACCGCCTGGTCTGGGTGCTCCTGGCTGGCTGGTTCATCACCTTCGGCGCCCTGGCATACTGGCGCCTGGGTCTGGACTTCCTGGTGCTCGGGCGGCTGCGCACCTGGCGCATCTTCCACGCCTTCCGCGAGGCGCACCTGGCCGACTACGCCGTGATGGTAGCGCTGCGCACGCTCTTCATCGGCCTCTACGTCCTGATGACCTTCGCCACGCTGCCCACCTTCGGCATCCGCATCGGTCTGGGCGCCCTGCTGGTGTACGTGCCCCTGCTGACCTTCGTGCAGATCGTCCCGGCCTCGGTGTCCGGCCTCGGCGCCATCCAGGTCGTCATGATCGCGCTCTACGCGCCGCACGTGGCGCCCTCGGTGGCCGACCCCGCGGCCCAGGTCCTGGCCTACTCCACCATCGCCGGCCCGCTGATGACGCTGGTGCGACTCGTCATCGGCTACCTGTTCATGGCCAACGTGACCCGAGACCTGGTGCCGGACGAGGCGACCCTGGCCGCCGCCCGCGGCTCGGAGCGCTAGACCCTGGGGATCGACCGGCTCCGAGGCGCAGGACGTAGGATCATCGTCGAACCGCGGGTCGGCGCCGGTCGATCCCTAGGGTCTGGACGCCTCAGGGCTCCGCGTCGGGGGGCTCCTCCGGCCCGAGCGCGGTCGGCCTCAGCGTCACCACCAGGGCCCCGCGACCGCAGGTGATGAGCGAGGTGTCCAGGCGGCCCTGCACCTGCCAGGTGCGCCCGGCTTCCCGGCGGGGCGACGCGGCCGTCGCGGCGCGCAGCTCGACCAGCACCGGGTCCTGGTCATCGGACACGTCGAAGGTGACCCGCTGCCAGACCTCGCCCAGCAGGACCTCGAAGGGCGGGCAGCCGCAGGCGGCCGGGTTGAAGCGCAGCGTGTGGACGCGGTCCTCGTTGGCGGCGACGATGCGCTCGCGGACCAGCGCCGCATAATCGGGCGCCGGGTCCGAGAGCGAGGGCGCGGGCCTCGCGGTGGCGCAGCCGGCTGCCAGCGCCGCGGCCATCGACACGAGCAGCGCCGCCTTCATGGCGCCGGGTCTCCTCTGTAGATGATGGCCAGGATCACCAGACCCCAGAGCGCCAGGTTCAGGATGAAGAGCGGGTCGCGCAGCATCAGGTCGGTCGGGCTCACGCCCTGGTCCACGCGCTCGGTGAGGCGGTGGAATCGCCACAGGCCGAACACGACCATGGGCAGCGTCCACACGAGGTCGCGCGGGGAGAACCCGGCCTGGGTCCACCCGAGCAGGGTGTAGGCGGCGTAGCAACCCAGCGTGGCCGCGGCCAGCAGGGTCATCGCCGGCCGCACGTGCGCCAGGTCGTAGCGCTCGAGCACGCGGCGCTGGGGGCTGCCGTCGGCGCCCAGGGCGAGCAGCTCGTGCTTCCGCTTTCCCAGCGCCAGGAAGGCGGCCAGCAGGAAGGTGCAGGCCGTCAGCCACGCCGACAGCGGCACGTCGATGGCCACCGCTCCGCCCACCAGGCGCAGGATGAAGCCGGCCGCGATGAAGAGCACGTCCAGGAAGGGGGTGTGCTTGAAGCGCAGCGAATACGCGATGTTGATGCAGAAGTAGGAGGCGACGACCGCCAGCAGGCTCACGTTGACGGCCACGGCGCCGCCCAGGGCGACCAGGAGCAGGACGGCGAGCACCGTGCGCGCGCGGCGCTCGGACAGGCGACCGGCGGCGATGGGCCGGTGGCGTTTGACCGGGTGCAGGCGGTCGCTGGCCGCGTCGGTGAGGTCGTTGAGGAGGTAGACCGCGCCGGAGATGAGGCAGAAGAGCACGAAGGCGGCGCTGGCCCGCAAGAGCGGCTGCGCGTCGCCCGCCTCCTGGGCGAAGACCAGAGGAGCCAGCACGAAGAGGTTCTTGACCCACTGGTGCGGCCGCAAGGAACGGAGGATGTCCCGCACGGGCGCTACTCGCTCGTCCCGGTGACCAGCTTCACGCGGTTGTCCGCGTAGTAGGTCTCGAGCTTCTCGCGGTACGCCTGTTCGGCGGCGCCCACGGCGTCCATGGTGTCGAGCAGCACGCGGTAGCGCGCCTCGACGTTGTCGTTGGTGAGCCCGGCGACGAAGGTGCGGAAGGCCGCCACCGCGTCGGTGTAGGCGGTGACCATCACCCCGTGGATGGCGGCGAGCTGCTCGGTGCGGGCGGGCAGGAGCTTCAAGGTCGCCAGGTAGGCGTCCAGCGCCGGGAGCACCTGGGCCTCGAGGGCGTCCTTGAACGCCTTCAGGTCCCGGATCTCGTTGGCCTTCCGCCACTCCACCAGGAAGCGCTCCTGGAGCTTGTCCACCTCGGGGATCTTCTCCGAATACTCCTGGATCGCCCGCTGCTCCGCCGCGATGCGCCGCTCGCGCTCGGCGTCCCCGGAGACGCGCGTGCAGCCCGTCACGCAGAGGACGGCCGCGGCGAGCGATACGGCGAGCCAGCGTGCCATGGTGGGTCTCCTTGCGGTCGTTCAGCGCGGCGGAACATACCCGACGTGCACGGCCCCGGCAACGCCGCCGCGGCCTCGTTCCCCGCGGCCCGGCTCCCGTCTCGCGCGCTCAGATCTTGCGGTAGATCGTCCGCGTGGAGATGCCCAGCAGCCGCGCCGCCAGCTCCTTGTCGCCGCGCGTGGCGGTCAGGGTCTCGCGGATGACGGACTTCTCGATGTCCTCGAGGGTGGTGCCGATGGGGATCGTCAACGAGCGCACCTCCGCGCCGCCGCGCCCGAACGCCGGCGGCAGGTCGTCGATGCCCACCGTGTCGCTGCGGCAGAGCACCACTGCGCGCTCCATGGCGTTCTCGAGCTCACGCACGTTGCCCGGCCAGTCCCAGCCCAGCAGCGCCTCCATCGCCTCGCGGCTGACGCCGGTGACCCGCTTCTGGTTCTTGTCGGCGTAGAGCTTCAGGAAGTGGTGCGCCAGCAACGGGATGTCATCCTTGCGGTCCCTGAGCGGAGGCAGCGTGATGCTGATGACGTTGAGCCGGTAGAAGAGGTCCTCGCGGAAGCGCCCGGCGGCGACCTCGGCGCGCAGGTCCTTGTTGGTGGCGCACACGAGGCGCACGTCGACCCGCAGGGTGCGCGTGCCCCCCACCCGCTCGAACTCGCCCTCCTGGAGCACGCGCAGGAGCTTCACCTGCACCTGCGGGCTCGTCTCGCCGACCTCGTCGAGGAAGAGCGTCCCGCCGTCGGCCAGCTCGAAGCGCCCCTCCCGCCGCGCCGCCGCGCCGGTGAAGGCTCCCTTCTCGTGGCCGAAGAGCTCGGTCTCCAGCAACGTCTCGGGGAGCGCGGCGCAGTTCAGCGCGATGAAGGGCCGCTCGGAGCGGTTGGAGCCCTGCTGGATGGCCCGCGCAAAGAGCTCCTTGCCGGTGCCGCTCTCGCCCAGCAGCAGCACGGTGGCGCTCGAGGGCGCGACCTGCTGGATCATCTCGAGGGTGTGCCGGATCGGCAGCGAGCCGCCGATGATGGCCCGGTGCCGCCGCGTCTCCTGGAGCTGCGCGCGCAGCACCTGGTTCTCCAGCACCAGCGACTGCTGGTCCATCGCCCGCTTCACCGCGCGCACGATCTGGATGCGCTTGAAGGGCTTGGTCACGAAGTCCCAGGCGCCCTCCTTCATCGACTCGACCGCCGCCTCCACCGTCCCGAAAGCGGTCATGAGGATGAACTCGGTCTCCGGCGACACCGTCTTGGCCGCGCGCAGCAGGTCCAGGCCGCTCATCCCCGGCATCATCAGGTCGGTGAGGCAGGTGCTGACCCGCTCGCGCCGCAGCAGGTCCAGCGCGACCTTCCCGTCCGGCGCCGTGAGCACCTCGATCTTCTCGCGCTCGAAGATGCGAACGAGCGACTCCAGGTTGGCGCGGTCGTCATCGACGATGAGCAGCCGCTGGGGGGTACCGAGCCCGGTCATGGTGTCTCCGCCTGCGGCCCTGCGTGGGGGTGTTGCCAGATTGTCGAACGATTCGCGCCAGATTGTCATTCCACAATCTCCTCGGTGCCTTCGGTGCCGTCGTCGGGCGGGCCTTGAATGGACGCGCCGCGACCGCGTCGCAGCCCCACATCAGCCCCCGCGCTCCGGCGACTGCCCCAGGAGGTCATGCATGTTCCGTTCCGCCCAGCTCATCATCCCCGCCATGCTCGGCCTGGGCCTGGCGGCCTGCAGCTCCTTCGGCTTCGACTCCTCGGGATCCAGATCCTCCGGGTCCAACGACCGCACCTACGAGGAGATGGTCTGCGACCCCGACGGCTGCTACCACTGCGACGCCGGCTTCTGCGCCGAGTACCGCTGCGACGCGACCGATCAGTGCCCCATCGGGCGCTTCTGCTCGGCGGACCAGCGCTGCCTGCCGGCGGCCACGACCGGCGGAGGCGGAGGCGCGACCGTGTGCACCGCCCACACCGACTGCGCCGCCGGACAGGTGTGCGCGTCGAACGGCCTGTGCGTCGCGACGCCGGGCGGCAAGCCCGGTGGCGGTGGCGGCGCGGACGCGACGACGGGCGGCGGAGGCGGGGGTGGGGGAGCCGATGCCGGGGCCGGGACCGACTCCGGGGCCGGGGCCGACTCCGGGACCGGGACCGACTCCGGGACCGCGGCCGACTCCGGGACCGCGGCCGACTCCGGGACCGCGGCTGACTCCGGGACCGGGACCGACGCCGGGGCCGGGACCGACTCCGGGACCGGGGCCGACTCCGGGACCGCGGCCGACTCCGGGACCGCGGCTGACTCCGGGACCGCGGCTGACTCCGGGACCGCGGCTGACTCCGGGACCGCGGCCGACTCCGGGGCCGGGGCCGACTCCGGGACCGCGGCTGACTCCGGGGCCGGGACCGACTCCGGGGCCGGCAGTGACGGTGCCGCCGGCGGTGACGATGTGGGTCCGCCGCTTCCGGACCACCCGGGCGAGCAGTGTGTCGTGGCGCAGGATTGCGGTGCGGATGGCGCTTGCCTCAACGGGGGCTGCTACTTCGGCTGCGACGCGATCGGCGCTTGCCCTCCGATGCAGGCGTGCGAGTCGGGGCGCTGCTGGCCGACTACGGCTCCGGAGGTCCAGTGCACCTTCAATGGAGAGTGCGGTCCGGGGCGGGTCTGCATCGAGGGGCTCTGCTACGTGACCTGCGCCGAGGACTTCGAGTGTCCTGAGCACCAGCGCTGTGACGAGGCGCTGTGCGTCGCCGACGTCACGCCGGTCATCGAGTGCAGCGGGCCGGCCTCCTGTGCCGGCGGCGAGGGCTGCTTCGACGGCAAGTGCCTCCCCAAGTGCGGCGCCGCCAGCGACTGCGGCTTCGAGGCCCTGTGCCAGTTCGGCTTCTGCCACCAGAAGGTCCAGTGCACCGGCGCCTCGGACTGCGGCGGCGGCGACTGCCTCAACGCGGTGTGCCAGTAGGGGGCTCGCCGGCGGGCGGCGTCCCCGTCGAGGGCGGCGCGCCCGCCGACGGCGCCGCCTCGTCGTCGGCGCCGAGGCCCGCGTGCTCGCGCAAGAAGGCGCGCACGCGGGCCACGACGCTGCGGGGCACGGCGTGGCCGCCATCGAACTCGAAGAGCTCCGGCGCGTGCCCCAACGCCTTCAGGGCCTCGGCGGCGGCGCGGGTCCGCTCGGGCGCCACCACCGGGTCGTGCGCGCCCACGGTCACCAACGTCGGGACGGGCGCCTTGGCCTTCGCGTTGCCCTTGGCGAGCGGCAGCATCCCCGACAGGGCCACGGCGGCGCCGAAGCGTTCGGGGTGCCGGGCGACGGCCTGCAGCGTGAGCATGGCCCCCTGGCTGAACCCGAGGAGCAGCGGCTTGGGCGCGTCGGGCCAGGCCTCGTGGAGGCGATCGGCCAGGCCGGCCAGCTCGTCGGTGCGGGCGGCGATCTGCGCGTCGCCGTCGGGCGAGTCGGAGTCGAACCACTGCCTGCCGGCGCTGGGCCCCCAGGGCAGAGGCGCGCGGACGACCACGAAGCGGAGGGGCACGTGCAGGGCCTCGGCGAGGCGGGCGAACTGCTCGGCGCGGTCGCCTCGACCGTGCAGCGCGATGACCACCGGCAGGTCGGCGCGCGCGCTGGCCGGCTCGAGCACCAGGTAGGGCAGCGGGCCGGTGGGGTCGCCCTCGCGCTGGATGAGCAGCGGGGTCCGGGGTGCCCGCGCGGCGGCGGGGCGCGCTGGCTGGGCCGCGGGCTGGGCCGCGGGCTGGGCTATGTCGCCGCCCTGGGCGCCGGCGGGCGGAGCCGCGGCCGAGGCCGCAGCCGGCGCGGGCTGGGCCGGCGGCGCGATCTCGGCGGGCGCCTGGGATCCGCGGCAGCCCGGACCCGACCACGCCCCCACCGCCACCAGCAGCGCGACCAGCGCCTGGGGTCCGGCGCCTGCACACCCCGCGAGAGCCTTCATCTTTCTGCCTCCAGACCCGTCTTGCCAATCTGACACGGCGCAGGCTATCCGATCGCGCGTCGGCTGCCATTCTGGCGCCCGGGCCCGATCGCCCCTCATCATGCTCACGGCCCCGATCGCTGCGCCAGCCCAGGGCGTGACGCCGCTCCGACCCGTCCGTCTCAACTGGCACCAAACTTGCTTGGGGTCTCCAGTGTCTATGAGCGCACTCTTCAAGAAGTACTTCTGGGCCGTCAACCTCGCCTTCGTAGCGTTGTTGGCCTGGATGGCCGCCTCGGCGGTGAGCAGCATCGCTGGCGCGGCGCTCTTCATCGTGCCCGAGCCGCCCAAGTCCAACACCGACGGCGAGGACGCGGCGATCCTGGCCACCGGGCGTGTCTCAGGCGAGCTGCAGGCCGCGACGACGCTGGCCGAGCGCAAGGTGTTCGACCTGGCGACCCACGACGAGGAGCCGCCGGACGTCGTCGTCGAGGAGACGCCGCCGCCCCAGCAGGACGGCGACCTCCAGGAGAGCGAGCTGCCCATCGATCTCATGGGCACCCTGGTGCACAGCGACGCCGAGACCTCGATGGCGACGCTCTCCATCGACGGCAAGAACGAGCTGGCCTGGGTCGGCACCTCGCTGCTGGACGGGCAGGCCGAGGTGGTCGCCATCGCGCCGCGCCACATCATCGTGAAGGAGAACGCGATCCTGAAGGTCGTGAAGCTCTGGAGCGACAAGAGCCCCGAGTCGGCGCCCGGGCGCGCCGGGGCGCCGGGGATCCCGCGGGCCGTCCGGCCGACGCCCGTGCGGCCGAGGCCGGTGCAGACGAGCGACGCCTCCAGCAAGCCCGACTACAGCCACGGCGTGAAGAAGACGGGCCCCTACGACTACGAGCTGGACAAGGCGATGCTGGACCAGCAGCTCCAGGACCTCTCGTCGCTGGGCACCCAGGCTCGCGTGGTGCCCAATTATCGCAACGGCAAGTACGAGGGCTTCAAGCTGGTCGGCGTCCGGCCGGGCAGCCTCTACCGTTCCATCGGCATCCGCAGCGGCGACGTGATCAAGTCGATCAACGGTCGCCCCATCGACAGCCCCAACAAGGCGCTGGAGCTCTTCGACCAGCTCAAGAGCTCCTCGGCCTTGAACGTCGAGATCGAGCGCCGCGGGCAGCCCAAGCAGCTCAACTATTCGATCAAGTGACGCTCGGACGGATGTTCCGTCTCCTGAGCGCAGAGTTCCGTCCAGGCGCCCCTGGCGCACGTGACTCCAAGGTACTGACCGGGTGCACGAACGCATGACGAGGCACATCACGCCGCTCCGCTCCGCGCTTGGCCTGCTGCTGGCGCTGGGCTTGCTCCCCGAGACGCACGCGGTCTCCGCGCAGACCCTGCCCGCCGCGGCACGGCCCGCCGCCGCACCCCGGGTCCCGACGCTCACGCCGGAGGAGGCCCGGGACGCGCGGCTCCGCGCCCGGCTCCCGGCCGGGGTGCCGGCGGCCGCGGACGCGGCAGACGAGGGCGAGGACGAGGGTGACGAGGCCGGCGGCGTCGTGCGCGTCGGCGGCAAGAAGGCGGGCGTCCTGGATTCGGGCGCGAAGAAGATCGACTTCGACCCGAAGACCCTGGGCGCCGAGACCCCGGCCAGCGCCACCGAGAAGCTGGCCAAGGAGGCCGAGGACGTCATCGAGTGGACGCCGAACTTCGCCGAGGGCGCCAAGGCCCGCTGCCGCAAGGTGCCGCTGGACGCGAAGATCCGCCTGGACTTCAACGAGATCGCCCTGGGCGACCTGACGAAGTTCATCTCCTGCATCACCGAGCAGAACTTCATCCTGACCTCGGGCGCCAACAAGGCCGCCACGGTCTCGATCCTCAGCCCCAAGCCGGTGACGGCCTACGAGGCCTACAAGGCGTACCTCTCGGCGCTCGAGGCCAACGGCCTGACCATCGTGCCCAATGGCAGCTTCCTCGAGATCGTCCCCAACGGCGAGGCGCGCCAGCAGGGCGCCCCCATCTTCCCGGTGGGCAAGCAGGGCCCCAACGACGACCGCATCGTGACGCGCCTCATCCAGCTCGAGCACGTCGAGGCGCAGGAGATCCTGCCGGTCATCGACAAGTTCAAGACCAAGGCCGCCGACGTCACCATCTACGCGCCGACCAACACCATCATCCTCACCGACACCGGCACGAACATCCGCCGCCTGCTCAAGCTCATCGGCGAGCTCGACGTCCCGGTCGGCAAGGAGAAGATCTGGATACGCCCCATCCAGTACGCCGACGCGCAGCAGGTGCTGCAGATCATGACCAGCCTGTTCCAGACGCAGGGCAACTCGCCGACCCCGGTCAGCCCGGTGGCCGCCGCGCGCGCGGCCCGGGCCGCCGCGCGCGGACGTCAGGCGGCCGCGGCCCAGCAGGAGTCGCCCAGCTCCGTGGTCGGCGCCACCGAGGGCGACATCACCAGCGTTCGCATCTCGAAGATGCTGGCCGACGAGCGCACCAACTCGATCATCCTGGTCGCCAGCCGCTCGGCCTACCTCCGCGTCGACCGCCTCATCCGCAAGATCGACGTGCCGATCCCCGGTGAGGGGCAGATCCACATCCACCCGCTCGAGAACGCCAAGGCCGACGAGATCGCCTCGGCCCTGTCGGCGCTGGCGTCGGGGCAGGCCAGCAGCCGCTCGACCCGGGGTGGCGCACGCGGCCAGGGCGCGGCGGCGGCGGCAGCAGGCGCTGCGGGAGCCGGCTCGGCCACCCTCTTCGAGGGCGAGCTGAAGATCACGCCCTACGAGCCGACCAACTCGCTGATCATCGAGTCCACCCTCAAGGACTACCTCGCGCTCCAGAAGGTGATCCGGCAGCTCGACGTGCGCCGCAAGCAGGTCTACGTCGAAGCGATCATCATGGAGATCTCGCAGAACAAGCAGCGCGACATCGGCATCAGCGGCTCGGGCGGCGCCACGGTCGACGTGGCCGGCAACACCCTGCCCCTGCTCTTCGGCGTCGGCGGCCTGGGCCTCGACGTGTCGTCGGCGCTGTCGACCCTGTCGTCGGGCGGCGGCGCGCTGGGCCTCCAGGGACCGCTGCTGGACGTGCCCGCGGGAGACAGCGGCGGCACCGCGGCGGGCACCTTCTCGATCCCCCAGTTCGGCTTCCTGCTCAAGGCGCTGCAGACCACCAGCAACGTCAACGTGCTGTCGACGCCGCACATCCTCACCGTCGAGAACGAGGAGGCGGAGATCCAGGTCGGCCAGCGCCAGCCCTACCGCAACTCCTCGCTGGGCGGCCTGGGCAACATCTCGTCGCTGGCCGGGCTCACCGGCACCGACACCAGCGCGCTCGGCGGGCTGGGCGGCCTGGGCAGCCTCGCCGGGCTGGGCGGCCTCGGCAGCCAGGTCCAGTACGTCGACATCGACCTCACCCTGCGCATCACGCCCCAGGTGAACGCCTCGGACTTCGTGCGCCTGGAGATCGACCAGAGCCTCGACAACCTCGACGGCTTCTTCGCCGACGCGCCCATCACCTCGACGCGGCAGGTGCGCAACGTGGTGGTCGTGCGGGACGGCCAGCCGGTGGTCATCGGCGGCCTCATCCGCGACCAGGAGACCAAGTCCACCGAGAAGGTGCCCTTCCTCGGCGACATCCCCCTGCTCGGCGCCATCTTCCGCCGCACCTCGACCACCATCGAGAAGCGCAACCTGCTGGTCATCATCGTGCCGCACGTCATCAAGGACCCCAGCGATCTCAAGCGGATCCACGAGCAGCGGCGCAAGGAGTACACCGAGATGGCGCGGGTGATGGCGCTGCGGGCCAAGGAGTTCGACGGCGGCCTCGACTATCGCAAGAAGACCGGCCTGCTCGAGGAGATCCACGAGACGGTGGAGCACGCCAAGGCCGAGCGTCAGCTCCGCGAGCAGTCGGTGTTCGAGGCGTCCGACTTCGACACGGTCGGGCCGCCGGAGACCCACGACATCGAATACGATCCTACCGAGGGCGTGCCCGCCCCGCGTGGCCAGGGCGCGGCGCCGCCTGCCGGAGGTGACGGCGAGACGCCGCCGCCTCAGGAAGATGAGAGATAGCATGGCGGTCGCGGGGATCGAGAGCCGACCCGGACCTCGTCGCATCGGCGAGATCCTGGTCGAGATGGGCGTCGCTTCGGACGCGTCGGTGCAGAACGCCCTGGAGGTCCAGCGGGACAAGGGCGGACGCCTGGGCGAGATCCTGATGGCGATGCAGGCCGTCGACGAGCGTGACGTGGCGCGCGCGCTGTCGAGCCAGCTCGGCCTCCGCTACACCGAGACGCTGGACGCCGACCGCATCGATCCGAAGCTGGTCTCGGGGATGACGCTCGGCTACGTCCGCCAGAACGGCTTCCTGCCGCTCGAGGCGCCTGAGGACGAGGACATCCTGCGGGTCGCGGTCAGTGATCCGCTCAACGTGGCTGCGGTGGACGACCTGCGCGTGCTCTTCAACCGCGAGGTCGAGCTGGTCGTCGCCCCGGCCAGCGCGGTGCAGGCGGCGATGCACCGGGTGTTCGACCGGCGCGCCGGCGCCGACCAGGTGGTCGACGACCTCAACGAGGAGGATCTGGGCACCATCGCCCACGATCTGGAGGAGCAGACCAAGGACATCCTCGACGAGGACGACGAGGCGCCGATCATCCGCCTGGTCAACTCGATCCTGAACCAGGCGATCAAGGAGCGCGCCTCCGACATCCACATCGAGCCCTTCGAGCGCTCGATCATGGTGCGCTTCCGCAAGGACGGCGTGCTCAAGGAGATCGTCCAGGCGCCCAAGCGCTTCCAGGCGTCCATCGCCAGCCGCATCAAGATCATGGGCAACCTGAACATCGCCGAGAAGCGGCTGCCTCAGGACGGCCGCATCCGCATCAAGATCGCCGGCCGCGACGTGGACCTGCGCCTGTCGACGGTGCCGACCAGCTACGGCGAGCGCATCGTGCTGCGTATCCTCGACAAGCAGTCGGTGATCCTCGACCTGACCTCGCTGGGCTTCCGCGACGAGAACCTGCGGGTCATCGAGACCCTCATCGAGCGCCCCCACGGCATCATCCTGGTCACCGGCCCCACCGGCTCGGGCAAGACGACGACGCTCTACGCGGCGCTGTCGCGCATCAACACGCCCGACAAGAACATCCTCACCATCGAGGACCCGGTCGAGTACCAGATCCAGGGCATCGGGCAGATGCAGGTGAACCGGAAGATCGACTTCACCTTCGCCCGCGGGCTGCGCGCCATCCTGCGCCAGGACCCGGACGTCGTGCTCATCGGCGAGATCCGCGACCTGGAGACGGCGGAGAACGCCATCCAGGCCGCGCTGACCGGCCACCTCGTCTTCGCCACCCTGCACACCAACGACGCGCCCGGCGCCTTCACCCGCCTGACCGACATGGGCGTGGAGCCCTTCCTCTCGGCGTCGTCGGTCATCGCCGTCATGGGGCAGCGGCTGGTGCGCCAGCTCTGCAAGACCTGCCGCGAGCCCTACGTCCCGCTGCGCGACGAGCTGGAGAAGATCGGCTACGCCGACCCCGAGGCGGTGCTGCGCGAGCACACCTTCTACAGGGCCGCCGGCTGCGAGGAGTGCTTCGGCTCCGGCTACCGCGGGCGAAAAGGCATCCACGAGATGATGCTGGTCGGCGACGAGGTACGCTCGCAGGTGATGCAGAACGCGCCGGCCAACGTGCTCAAGCGCGTGGCCACCGAGGCGGGCATGAAGACGCTGCGCGAGGACGGCGCCCTCAAGGTGCTCGACGGCCTCACGACCATCGACGAGGTCATGCGCGTGACCGCCGAGGATCACTGACCTTCGCGTCCGCCGCGCCCGCGCGACCCTGACGCTCATCCCCCCCGAGAGAGATGCCGCTCTATCACTACAAAGGCCTGAATTCCAAAGGGAAGCAGACGACCGGCGTCGTCGACGCGGACAACCCGCGCGACCTGAAGGAGCAGCTCCGGCGCGACGGCGTGTTCATCAGCGAGTACGTCGAGACCACGCGCGGCGGCGAGAAGCGCAAGGTGGGCGGCGAGAAGCAGGGCTCCGAGGACTTCGACCTGGGCTCGCTGCTCACGCGCATCAGCATCATGGAGGTCGCCGAGATCACCCGTCAGCTCTCGACGCTGGCGCGGGCCGGCATCCCGGTGGTGGAGGCGATCGCCGCCATCTCCGAGCAGCTCGAGAACAAGAAGCTCAAGGCCGTGATGTCGCGCGTGAAGCGGGACGTGAGCGAGGGCGCGTCCCTCGCCAGCGCGCTGCGCGAGCACCCCAAGGTGTTCGGCGACCTCTACGTGAACATGGTCCACGCGGGCGAGAGCTCGGGGAACCTGGACGTGGTGTTCGACCGCCTGGCCGACTTCACCGAGAGCCAGGTGCGCCTCCGCGCCAAGCTGATGGGCGCCCTGATGTATCCGATCATCATGGCCGGCCTGGGCATGGTCATCGTCAGCCTGATGATGCTCTTCGTGGTGCCCAAGATCTCCGAGATGTTCGACGAGATGGGCGCCGAGCTGCCGCTGATCACCCGCATCCTCATCGGGTCCAGCAACTTCGCCCAGACCTTCTGGCCGCTGATCCTGCTGGGCGGCATCGTCGGCGTCGGCGCCTTCGCGCGCTGGCGGCGCTCCGAGGACGGCAAGCCCAAGTGGGACCGCTTCGTGCTGCGGGTGCCGGTGTTCGGGCCGCTCATCCGCATGCTGAACATCGCCCGCTTCGCCCGGACGCTGTCGACGCTGCTGGCCTCGGGCGTGCCGATCCTCTCCGCCATGACCATCTGCCGGTCGGTCCTCACCAACAACGTGCTGGGCGACGCGGTCGACGAGGCGCGCGAGGCAGTGAAGGAGGGCCAGTCGATCGCCGACCCGCTCAAGCGGTCGGGGCAGTTCCCGGCGATGGTGACCCACATGGTCGCCGTCGGCGAGAAGTCGGGTGAGCTCGAGGGGATGCTGGGCAACGTGGCCGACAGCTACGAGATCCAGGTCGACTCCAAGATCACCCAGCTCACCAGCGTGATGGAGCCCGTGGTCATCGTGATCATGGGCATCTCCGTCGCCTTCCTCGTGTTCGCCATCCTGATGCCCATGATGCAGATGAACGAGGTCATCGCGAACGGCGGCGCGGGATGATCGGCGAGCCATCCACCGTTTCAGTTTCGATACACCTCTCACCCAGCGACGACGGAGCGACCCCTGTGAACCAGTCCCTGCGATACGCAGCCAACCAGCGCGGCATGACCCTCATCGAGATCATGGTGGTCATCGCCATCATCGGCATCCTGTCCACGGCCATCGGCGTCGGCGTCGTCAACTTCATGCAGAAGGCGAAGGTCGACAGCGCCAAGGCCCAGCTTCGTACGGTGGCCAACGGCGTCGACCTGTACGCGGCCGAGAACGACTTCCCGACCGACCTGCGCGACGTGCTGGAGAAGAAGTACGTCCAGGAGAAGCAGCTCAAGGATCCGTGGAAGGAGGACCTCATCTACAGCTATCCGGCCAGCCGGAACAGCGACAACCAGTACGACCTCTGCTCCAAGGGACCCGACAAGGTCGAGGGCAGCGAAGACGACATCTGCAACAACTGACGAGGTGGCATGAGGATGGAGCGGCCCGATAGCGCGCGCGCCCTCGGGAGGGCGGCGCGCGTGCCCCGGCGCAGGTCGGGACAGGCGGGCTTCACCCTCATCGAGCTGGCGGTGACGCTGACGATCCTGGTGCTGGTCATCGGACTGGTCACCATGTCGATCGCGAACATCCGCCGCGCCGACCTCAAGGCGTCGGGCGGGATGCTGGCCGCGGCGATGCGCTACACCTACAACCTGGCGGTCATCAACGGGACGCCATACCGGTTGGTGCTGGACCTGAACGAGGGCGCCTTCTGGGGCGAGGAGCTGCAGACCGACGATCCCTGCGCCCGCTACCTGCCGGAGGAAGGCGAGCTGACCGGCGATGGGCAGGACGGCGACGAGGACGAGGACCGGCCCAGGCGCTCGCCGGCGGCCGCCGAGGCGGGGGCGGTGGGGCCCGACGGTCAGCCGCTGCCGGCTCGAGACGAGACGGCGCGGGCGATGGGCTACCAGCGCAAGAAGGACAACCTGCTCTCGAAGCGCACGCTGCCCAAGGGCATCAAGATCACCGGGGTCATCACGTCGCATCACAGCGCCGAGCAGACCGACGGCAAGGTGGCGATCCACTTCTTCCCGGGGGGCTTCGCCGAGAAGGCCTGGGTGTGGTTGGGCGAGCAGGGCAACCCGGAAGAGGACGCGAAGCCCGAGATGACGTTGGCCCTGGACGGCTTGATGGGCCACGTGTCGCGGTCGAGCACGCCGCTCGATCCCGCAGACTTCATCAAGGAGCTCGAGTGATTGGAGCCGGGCGCCGCGCTTTCACGCTGCTGGAGGTGATGATCGCCATGGCGATCCTCGCGTTCCTGATGGCCGCCATCTCGTCGACGCAGGGCTCGTCGCTGCTGCAGGGCGCGCGCGTCTACAACCTGACGACGGCGACGCAGCTTTTGGACTCGGTCGTGCTGGACCTGGAGGAGGAGTACCGGCTGGAGGGGTTCCCCGAGAACAGCCTCGAGGAGCGCAAGTGCGAGCTCCCGCGCGAGTTTCGCGACTTCGACTGCCGCTTCGACCTGCTGGCGCTCGACGTGGGCGCCGACAACATCGCCGCGCTGGGCGAGCAGGCCACCGAGACGGTGGGCGGGTCGCCGCTGATCCAGACCCTGTGCGGCGGCGGGCCGGCCGGCAGCGGGCTGCCGAACCTCAACGACGTGGCCGGGACCGGCGACGCCAACCTCATCGGCGAGCTGGGCGCGCTCAAGGCGCTGCTGGACCCCCAGTTCGCGTCGCTGTGCGGCCTGAACATCCAGAAGATGTGCCAGAACATGCCGCTGATGGCGTCGTTCTTGCCGACGATCATCGAGCAGGCGGCCCGCAGCACGCGCAAGCTGCGGGTGCGCATCTCGTGGGACGAGCGGGGCAACGCCGAGAAGGTGTTGGAGATCGAGACCTTCATCGTGTCGGTGCCCGAGGCGGAGGAGGCGAACTCCGCCCCATGACGTGGACGCCGCGACGAGCCGCGTCCAGGCGCGGCATGACGATGATCGAGGTGATGGTGGCCGTCGCCATCCTCGCGGTCATGGGGTTCCTGACCTACGGGAGCCTGGTCATCACGATCCGCTCGCAGCAGCGGGCCGACGTGCTGCAGGAGCGCTACCACGCGGCGCGGGTGTTCCTGGGGCGCTTCAAGCGCGAGGTCTCCATGGCCTTCCTCAGCCTCCACCAGGCCGAGGACAAGCGCACCGAGACGCTGTTCGACGGGGCGCGTGACCGGCTGACCTTCAACACGTCGGCCTATGAGCCGATCCGCCGCGACGCGCACGAGAGCGACGAGCTGGAGGTGGAGTACCGCCTCGACCGCGACGAGGAGGGCCAGCCGGCCGTGGTGCGGCGGGTGAAGCTGCACATCGACGAGCGCGGCGGCAAGGGCGGCCGCGAGGAGGTCGTGCTACAGGGCGTGAAGGAGCTGGAGTTCGAGTACTACAACGAGGAGGGGCAGGACTGGGAGTCCGAGTGGGAGGTGACCATCGACGACGCGGTGGAGAAGCGCGAGATGCTGAAGACCATCAAGCTGGCGCGTGACGCGGCCGAGGCGCTGCGGACCGACGACACCGGCGGGATCGGGCAGCGGATCGGCAACCAGGTGGCCGCCGAGGCGTACGACAAGGTGGCCGAGAAGAGCGAGCAGGACGTGATGGAGCGCATCACCCTGCCCTCGCGGATCCGCGTGAAGCTGGTGCTCGAGGACGAGACCGGGCGCGAGTATCCGCTGGAGACCCAGGTCGAGCTGCGGGTGACCGACCCGCTCTGGTACTGAGATGAACGACGCGACCCCACAGATGACGCGGGCGGGCGCGGCCTCGGCCGCGATGCCGCTCCGGGACGCGCTGCGGCTCACCCGCGCTGCGGTGCGCGAGACGGTGCGCTCCGACGTGCCGGGGAGCCAGCGCGGCGTGGCCCTGCTCATCGTGATGGTCACCGTCGCGGTGATGGGGGCGATGTCGACCGAGTTCGCCTACAACACGCGCACGAACATCTGGATGGCCGGCAACGTCACGGCCGAGACGCAGGCGCTCTATCACGCTCGCAGCTCCATGGAGATCGCGCTGCTGGCGGTGAACGCGAAGAAGAACTTCCCGCAGATGAAGACGGCGCTCTCGCTCATGGGCGGGGGCGGCGGCGGGACGGGCATCGAGATCTGGCGGCAGGCCTGCGAGTTCGTGCACGTGTTCTCGACGGGGCGGGCCAACTTCTTCGGCCTGGACATCCTGGACATGAGCAAGGAGGAGGCCGTCGGCGTGCGAGAGGGCGGCGCCTTCGAGTGCGTGGTGACGGCCGAGGACAGCCGCACCAACCTCAACGCGGCCTCCACCGATCCGCCGAGCGCCCTCGGTGCCTTGCGCCAGGCCGCCCAGAACCGGGCCCAGGGCGGCGCGCGGCCGGCGGCGTTCAACCTGGACGTCCAGCGCAAGCAGCTCGGGCTGAAGCTCTACGGGCTGTTGCGGCCCTTCCTCGACTCGGGGGAGTTCGACTCCGAGGACGAGATGATCCAGGTCATCTTGAACGTGATGGACTGGACCGACGCCGACGACAACAAGACCGACGTGGGCCCCAACGGCGAGTTCATCGAGTCGGGCGGCTCGGAGGCGGCCGACTACGCCCGCTACGGCTACGAGGTCAAGAACGCCAAGATGGACACCGTCGGCGAGGTCCAGCTCGTGGCGGGGATGGCGTCGGACATCTACTGCAAGATCCGCGACAAGCTCACCGTGTTCTCCACGGGCAAGCTCAACGTCAACGACGCCGATCTCGCCACCCTGAAGGGCGTGCTCTGCCAGGCCATCGACGACGAGGCGCTGCGCCTGCAGCTCTGCTGGAACGTGCTCCCCGGCGTGGTCCCGCCCATCGACGAGGCGCTGATCATGCTGGAGACCTGCCGCGAGCTGAAGAAGGCGGCGTTTTCGACGCCCTTCACCAACATGAGCAAATTCATCAGCTTCTTCCGAGACTTTCCGGTGACGATGCAGACGGGCACCAGCTTGCCGGTCAACGCTCGCACCGTGCAGGATCACCTCGACGTGATGACCACCATGGTGCGCATCGAGGCGACCGGGACCTTTCACCAGACCAAGCGGAAGCTGACGACGGTCGTCGATTTGTCGACCGGCGAGCCCGTGTACTTCAACATCCAGTAGGATGCGCCGCGGCGCATCACGCCGCCTGCGCCCAGGAGTCCCTCGCCCCATGGCCAAGACCGTCATCGGCCTCGACATCGGTAGCTGGTCGATCAAGGCCGCGGTGCTCGAGTCGACGCTGCGAGGCTTCACCCTCGTGGACGTCCTGGAGCACCACATCCCGCGCGGGCCCTCGGGCGAACCGGCGCCGGGCGGCGTGGCGCCGGCCGTGCGCGGCGTGCTACGCGACGTGAAGGAGTGGGACGCCATCGCCGCCGCGGTGCCCGGCAAGCGCGTGCTGGTGCGCGAGCTCACCCTGCCCTTCTCCGACGACAAGCGGATCCGCAGCATCCTGGGCTTCCAGCTCGAGGACATGCTGCCCTTCGATCTCGAGGATCTGGTCTACGACTACTATCGGGTCGGCCCCACCGAGGAGGGCGGCTCGCGGCTCTTGTGCGCGGCGGTCGAGCGGCGCTGGTTGGCCGGCTACCTGCGCGAGCTGGGCGAGGCCGACGCGGCGCCCAAGATCCTGACCCTGGACACGCTGGCGTACCCGCACCTGCTCACCCATCTGGGGAGTCCGGCGGCCGGCGACGCGGTGGCCATGGTGGACATCGGCCACCTCACGACCTCGGTGTCGGTGGTGCGCGACGGCGTGGCCCACACGGTGCGCACGCTGAGCGGTGGCGGCCATCACATCACGAGCGCCATCATGCGCGCGCTGGACCTGGACTACGGCGAGGCCGAGCGCCTCAAGCACCACGCGGTGCGCTTCGACGGGCAGGCCGTGGCGGGCGTCGAGCCGGCCACCAGCGAGAAGCTCGCGCGCATCGCCTGGCAGGCGCTCGAGCCGGTGCTGCGCGACCTGCGACTGACGCTGCACGCGTTCGCCAACCAGCACGAGGCCGAGGTCGGCGAGCTGCTGGTGTTCGGCGGCACCTCACAGATCCCGGGGATGGACGAGTCGCTGTCGCGCGCGCTGGCCCTGCCGGTGCGGCGGCCCGAGGTCCTTGGCGCGCCGTGGTCGCAGGCAGGAGCGCGCTCCGAGGTCGAGGCGTCGGCGCCCGCCGCGGTCGCGCTGGCCCTGCGCTTCCTGGGCGGCGGGGGCGCCGGCGAGAGCGTGGACTTCCGCCAGGGCGAGTTCGCGCACGAGTCGGACTTCACGGCGATCCGGGACCGCGCGGGCTGGCTGCTGGCGATGGCGGCGCTGTTGCTGGTGGCGTTCTTCGGGCGCCAGTACGTTCACTACAAGGGCCTGGAGAAGAACCACGCAGCCCTGGTCGCCCAGCTCGAGCGGTACAGCGGCAACGTGCTGGGCCAGGAGGACACCGACTTCGAGCACGTGCTGAGCAAGGTGAAGAACCCGCCCGAGGCGGAGGCCGAGGAGGTGTTCCCCGAGATGAGCGCCTTCAAGGCCTTCCTCCAGGTGACGGCGGCCCAGGAGGCGGTCAACGGACGCGAGGTCGAGGGCCGCCCCGGCGTCGCGCCGGGGCCACGCGACGCGGCGCCGCCCATCGACGGCGACGAGGAGGACGAGGGCATCACCACCACTGAAGACGGTGTGCCGCTGATGCCGGGTGACCGGCTGGTCCCCGAACCGGACACCAGCTACAAGGTCGAGCTCAAGCAGGTCCAGATCGACACCAAGACGGCGTTCATCAAGGGCGAGGCCAACAACATCGAGGCGGTCGAGGCCTTCACCGGCGAGCTCAAGCACAACGTGTGCTTCCGCTCGGTGGAGACCAACGACACGACGCGTATCAGCTTCGGCGACAGGCAGGACTGGCTGCGCTTCCAGCTGAAGATCGACATCGGCTGCCAGAAGCCCGTCGAGGAGAAGGCCAAGGAGAAACCGAAGGCCGACAAGCCCGCTGCCACGGGAGGGCCGTGATGGCGCGCCTCAGCATCTCGTTCGATCGCCTGTCCACCCGCGAGAAGGTGCTGGTCGGGACCATGTTCAGCCTGCTCGTGGGCTCGGTGGTCATCCTCGTCGCGCTGTGGCTGGGCTCCTCGGTGTCGGATCTCGAGGAGAGCATCTCCGAGGACAGGGACGCCCTCCGCACCATCTACGCCAACTCGGGCTCCTTCCTCGAGCAGCGCGAGCACTCCGAGCGCCTGCGCCGGGTGGCCGAGCAGAGCGCCGACGTGAACCTGAAGCTGGCGGTCAACGAGATCGCCAAGCGCATCAGCTTCGAGGCGCGCAACCGGCGCGGTGAGATCGAGGGTCAGAAGAAGCTCGCCGACGTGATGCAGTTCGACCAGACCCAGGAGACCTACATCTCCAAGAAGAAGAAGCGCGCCAAGGACAAGAAGGTGTCCGATGTGGGCTACTATCGGCGTGACCAGCCCATCACGCTCAGCGACGTCGTGACCTTCGACGCGATCTACGAGCTGATGGAGAAGATCGAGGCCGCCAACGAGATGCTCTTCGTGACGAACATCGAGCTCACCCGCGACTTCCAGGACGGCCGGGTGGCCCGCAAGAACGCCCAGATCGTGGTGTCGACCTTCTACTACAAGGCCGCGGGAGCAGAAGAGTGAACGCGCGCCGCATCCTCATCGGCACCGCCAAGGGCGCCGGCTACGTCGCCTTCTTCGTCTTCTGCACGCTGATCTTCGCGGTGTGGACCTTCCCCGAGGACCGCGCCCGGGAGTTCCTCGAGGACAAGGGCGGCGAGGCGCTGGGCGCGGAGGTCCGCATCGGCGAGCTGGACCTGTCGGTGACCGGCGGCGCCGAGCTGACCGACGTGGTGGTGAAGCTGCAGCCCAAGAAGGTGGCCGGTCCGCCGGGCGCGCCGCCGCCGAAGCCCGGGCCGCCGCGGGTGTTGAAGATCGACCGCTTCGAGGGCGATGTCGGGGTGTTCGCCCTGGCCTTGTCGCGGGCGCTGCACGCGACCTTCGAGATGGACATGCAGGGCGGCACCGTACGCGGAGGTCGGCTGGAGCGCGTGCCCGAGGAGGGGAGCGAGCTGTCGATCGAGGCGATCGAGGGCGTGCGCCTGGGGCCGGAGGGCCTGTTCCTGGCGCTGGTGGGCTATGACCTGCAGGGCGTGCTGGGCGGGACCATCGACCTGAAGCAGGGCGTCGATCCTTCGGAGATCGAGGGGACCGTGGACGTGGGGCTCTCGTCGGCGCGCATCGTCAAGCCGGTGATCCCGACGCGGCAGCTCGGCCCGCTCACCTTGAGCGACGTGGACCTGGGGGAGCTCCAGCTCAAGCTGGTGGCCGGCAAGGCCAGCGAGGTCGGCGCCGCGCGCAAGGGCGCCGTGCGCGGTCGTGGGGGCGATGACACCGTCATCCGCTTCGAGGACGTGGGCGCCAGCGGCAAGGACCTGGAGCTGGAGTTCGACGACGCCAGCGTCATCAACGTGCGGCAGGGGGAGCCGCTGGGCAACGCGCTCATCGACATCCACTTCGCCGTGCACTTCACCGACGCGTTCCTGGAGAAGCGGGTCAAGGGCGACGACGGCGAGATGAGCCAGCCCAACAAGATCCTCCAGATGGCCTTCCGCCAGGACGCCCGCATGCGCGGCTCGATGCGGGACGGTGTGCTGGGCATCGGCTGCCGGGGCACCCTGAGCAAGCCCGACTGCAAGCCGGAGCCGCCGCGGGTGCGAGGCGGATTCAAGACGCGCAAGCCGCGCTTCACCAGCGGCGCGTCCGAGGAGCCCGAGCCAGCCGCCGAGCCGGCGGAGCCCGCCGCCGAGCCGGATTCGACCAGCGGCACCGGCGCCCCGACGGGGCGTGGGGCCGTGTCCGCGCGTGCGGCGGCGGCGGCGGCGGCGCGGGCGGCGGCCAAGGAGCGCGCCGAGCGGGCGCCGGTACGCGGCGTGTCCCGAAGCGCGCTGGACGGGGCCGCGCGCCCGGCGCCCATCGCGGCGCCGACGCCCGTGACCCCGTTGGGCCGACGCAACTTCCCGTCGGCGCGGGCGCTTCCCGTCCCCACCGAGACCGAGGCGCCCGGACACGACGAGGCCTACCCGGAGGAGCCGCCCGCCGAGGAGCTGGAGCCCGAGGAGCCGCTCGAGGGTGAGGAGCCCCTGCCCGAGGAGGGCGAGGAGCCGCCGCTCGAGGGCGAAGAAGGCCTGGAGTGATCGAGGTCCGCGCGCCCCACACGGGCGAGCGGCTCGGCGAGGTGCCGGTTCGCGACGCCGAGGCGGTCGGAGACGCCGCCCGAGCGGCCCGCACGGCCTTCGCGGCCTGGTCGGAGCGCGGCGTCCCCGCGCGGGTGCGGGTGATGGGCGACGTGCTGGGCGCGCTCATCCGACACCGCGAGAGCCTGCTGGACCAGCTCGTGGCCGAGACGGGCAAGGTGCGGGGCGACGCGCTGATCGAGCTCACGATGCTCTTCGACGCCATGCGCTACTTCATCGACCGGACCGAGGCGCTCCTGGCCGACGAGGAGGTGGTGCCGCACCTGGTGAAGACCAAGCGAGCCTGGATCTCGCGGCGCCCGCGCGGCGTGGTGGGCATCATCAGCCCGTGGAACTTCCCGCTGGAGCTGGGCTTCGGCGAGGCGGTCCCCGCGCTGCTCGCCGGCAACGCCGTCCTGCTCAAGCCGAGCGAGCTTACGCCGCTGTCCAGCCTGGAGGTGGAGCGCATCGCGCGGGAGGCGGGGCTTCCGGCGGGCGTGTTCCAGGTGCTCACCGGCGACGGGAGCACGGGAGCGGCGCTCTGCGAGGTGGTCGACCAGCTCACCTTCACCGGCAGCGTCGCCGTGGGGCGCCAGGTCGCCCAGGTGGCGGCCCGCCGGCTCATCCCCTGCACCCTGGAGCTGGGCGGGAAGGACCCGATGATCGTGCTGCGCGACGCCGACCTCGAGCGCGCGGCGGCGGCGGCGGTGTGGGGCGCCTTCTTCAACTCCGGGCAGATGTGCATGTCGGTGGAGCGCGTGTACGTCGAGGCGGTCGTGCACGATGCGTTCGTGGAGCGGGTGGTCGCCCGCACCCGTGCCTTGCGCCAGGGCATCGACGGCGCCTACGAGCGCGACGTCGGCGCGATGACGCGTCAGGCGCAGCTCGAGGTGGTCGAAGCGCACCTGCGGGACGCCGTCGAGCGCGGCGCGCGGGTGGTGGTCGGCGGGCAGCGCGCGCCGGGTCTGGGCGAGAGCTTCTACGAGCCCACCGTGGTGGTCGACGTGGACCACTCGATGGCGCTGATGCGTGAGGAGACCTTCGGCCCGGTGCTCCCCGTCATGGCGGTGTCGAGCGCCCAGGAGGCCGTCGCGCTGGCCAACGACAGCACCTACGGCCTCAACGCCAGCGTCTGGTCACGGGATCGGGCCCTGGCGCGCCGGGTCGCGCGGGCGGTGCACAGCGGCAGCGTCTGCATCAACGACGTGGTCATCAGCTACGGGCTGCCCGAGCTGCCCTTCGGCGGTGACAAGGACAGCGGCATCGGCCGGCGCCACGGGCCGGGCGGCCTGCGGAAGTACACGGTCGAGCAGTCCGTGGCCGAGGACCGGCTGGGGCTGCGCTCCGAACCGCACTGGTATCCGTACTCGAAGCGGACCATGCGCCTGGTCGCGCGGGCCACGGCGCTCTTCGGTGGGCTGGAGCGCCTGCTGCGCCGCTGAGCGGAGCGCGCGCGAGGCCCTCGGCACCGTGAAACTTGACTCAGCGGCGGCGCCGTGGTCTGCCTGCTGGCCGTGGAGGAGACCGAGGCCCAGCCCAGACGCGGGCGTGAAGCGCTCGTCGGCGTTGCTGTCGCGGGCATGCTGCTGGGAGCGCTCACGGCCGCGGTCGTTCACTCCGGCGCCAAGGCCCCGGCGACAGGTCACGCCCAGGCCGCGGCGGCATCGGGAGCTGGCAGCGCGCAAGCCGCGGGAGACGCGAGCGCGGGAGCGGCGGCGGAGACCCGCGAGATCGCCGCGGCGGAAGACCCGCTCATGCCGCTGGTGCTGGCCATCGAGGCCGCCCGCGCCGAGCTGAACGGCGCCCCGGACACCGACGCCGCCGCGCCCGAGACGGCCATGGCCGCGCTGGAGAAGAAGGCCATCTCCAAGGACGGTTGGCTGGCGGACCTGCGCCTGACCTTCCTCGGCGACGCCGGCGCCGGCGCGCTGGTGGACGCGGGGGGCGCCACGGCGCTCGGGCGGGCGCTGCTCGACCGCCTCGGCCGCGCCGCGGACCACGGGCTGGATCCGGCCAGCTACGGCATGCCAGGGCTGGGCGAGCGGGTGGCGGCCTTCGAGGCGAGCCTGGCGGGAGCCCAGGTGGAGCCGCCGCCGGGGGCCGGCGCCGCGGGGCCCGTGCTCGTCGAGCTGCTCCGCGCGCCGAGGATGACCCGGGCCAAGGCGCTGGAGCGGCTGCGCGAGGTGGGCGGCTCGCCCGACGCGTCGTACGTCTCCACCATCGCGGAGGCGCTGGCCCGCAGCCGCTCGGGCCCCGAGGTCAGCGAGCGCGCCGCCGCGCTGGACGCCGAGCTGGCGCGCGAGCTGCTGCGACACGTCCTCGACTTCACCGTGATCCGCCGCGCCGGCCCCTTCCGCGTCACCCGCAAGGTGGCCGATGTCACCGCGCGGAAGAAGACCCGCCGCAAGCTCCTCGAGCGCCTGCACGACATCGCGGCCGCCGACGAGCCCGAAGCGGCGCTGGCGGCGCTCGACCCGCCCCACCCCTTCTATCGCCGCCTGCTCGAGGTCTACGCCCACTATCGGCAGGTGGCCGAGCGCGACTGCGCCGAGGCCTTGCCGACGACCTGGCGGATCCGGCCCGAGACGAACGGCCCCGAGGTCCAGCGCCTGCAGGAACGGCTGGCCTGCGAGGGCTACTACACCGGGCCGGTGGACGGGCGGTACGGCGACGCCCTCTTCGCCGCGGTGGCCGACTACCAGCGGCACCACGAGCTGGAACCGGACGGCATGGTCTTCGAGGGGACCTTGCGCAGCCTGAACGTGCCGATGCAGCGCCGCGCCGAGCAGCTGGCGCTGACGCTGCAGCGCTGGCGCGAGAGCCCGACGCGCGACCTGGGCGACTTCTACATCCGGGTCAACCTGCCGGCCTTCGAGCTGCAGGTGGTCGATGGCGCCGAGGTGACCCACCGCCACCGGGTCATCGTGGGCACCAACCGCCTCGACGACGACAAGGTCGCGCTGGTGCAGGGCCACATCAACCGGACGCGCCTGTTCACGACCCGGCTCTACCAGGTCATCGCCAACCCGTCGTGGATCCTGCCGGTGCGGGTGGAGAAGGGTGAGATGAAGGCGAAGCTGGCCGAGGACCCGGACTATCTCGAGAAGATCGGCGTCGTGAAGCGCACGCTGGACAACGGCCGCGAGGTGCTGGTCCAGGGGCGCGGCGAGGGCAACGTCCTGGGGAAGGTGAAGTTCCTGCTCGAGGAGTCCAACGCCATCTACCTCCACGACACCGACAAGCGCGAGCTCTTCCGGGAGACGCGGCGCGACTTCAGCCACGGCTGCATCCGCGTGCAGAAGCCGCTGGAGCTGGCCGAGCTGCTGCTGGTGCGCGACGGCTGGGATCGGGACGAGGTGCGGCGCAGCCTGGGCGCCAAGACGGTGCAGCGCGGGATGGATCTTCACCACCCGGTGCCGCTGGTCACCGAGTACATGACCGTGGACGTCGCCGAGGACGGCGGGGCCACCTTCCTGACCGACATCTACGGCTACGACGCGGACTACGCCGCTGGCGAGCTGCCGCCCAAGACCCAGGCGCGGTGGGGCTCGCCCGTGCTGCGGCCCTCCTGGGTGCCGGCGGTCCCCGAGGAGGTCGTCGAGGGCTGGCGCCGCAAGGGAAAGCCGGCCCCGCACGACTACGATCCGAAGCGGGACGGCGGCTGAGCCCGGCTGAGCTCCGGGCTCGGCGCGACCGACGCGTCAGTTGTCGAAGGCCGCGCAGACCTTCTTCAGGGTGCCGAAGCCGCTGATGCTGCCGCCGTTGAAGCACTCCGTCCACGCCGGGTCGATGTCCTGGCAGTCGGTGAGCGAGCCGCACTCGACGACGATGTGGTGATTCCGTCCCTGATCGCCGGCGACCAGCAGGCACTCGTAGATGCTCTTGTCCTCCTCGGCGATGCCGTTGCCGCCGCCGCAATCACAGCCGCGCGTGCAGAAGCCGAAGACCTCGTTCGAGCCGTTGCCCGGGTCTCCCGGCATCATGCAGAAGTTCGTGGCGCACTGGGCGTCGGCCGTGCAGCTCTGGCCGATCTCCTTGCCCGAGACCCCCTCGCTGGTCGGGTAGCCGCACTTGGTCCCCCCGGTCTCGGTGTCGTCGCCGCCGAAGAGATCGCAGCCTCCAGCAGCCAGCAGCGTCGCGGCGAGGGCGAGTCCGCCGAGGCGGGTCCGAGCGGTGGTCTGGCTGGCCATGGGGGCGCTCCTGAGCGGGTCGGGTCGCCGGAGCGGCGGCTGACGAGCAGCCGAGTCTCCGTCGTGGGTGGTAGCCTCGTTCGAGCGTGATACTATGCAGCGCGGCCTGGGGGCGCAACGACCCGCGAAAGCGGAGCCCCCTCGCGCTACTCGTACCAGACCACGCGTGGACGCCATCTCTCTCGAAGCGGTCTTGATCCCCTTGATGGTGCTGCTCTCCGCCCTCTTCTCGGGGATGGAGACCGCGCTGGTCAGCCTCTCGGACGTGAAGCTCCGCACGCAGGCGGACTCCGGCGCCAAGATGCCGCGTATGCTGCGTCGCTGGCTCGAACAGCCCAACGACGTCCTGGCCTCGCTGTTGATCTGGAACAACCTGGTCAACATCACGGCCAGCGCCTTCGCCACCTCGCTGACCGAGCGTCTGCTCGAGGGCAGCCCCATGGCGGGCTGGGGCATCCCCATCGCCATCGGCGTGACCACCCTGGCGATCCTCATCGTGGGCGAGGTCGTCCCCAAGACCTACGCCAAGCACAACCCCGAGGCCTACGCGGCGTTCATCCCCATCTTCACGCCCTTCTTCGCGCTGTCCTTCGGGCCGATGGTGCTGCTCGTCGCGCTGACCCGGCGCATCGTGACCTGGATGGGCGGCGAGCTGACCACCGAGCGCGCGCGCATCACCGAGGAGGACATCGAGGAGATGGTGCGGGTCGGCACCATGGACGGCTCGATCGATCCAGGAGCCACCCGGCTGCTCACGGGCGTGCTGGAGCTCGACGAGAAGGTCGCCCGGGAGATCATGGTCCCGCGCCCCGACGTGCACGGCATCGCGCTGAGCACGCCGATCGCCGAGGTGCTGAACGCGGTCAGCGAGTCGGGCTTCTCGCGCTACCCCGTCTACGGCGAGTCCATCGACGACATGCGCGGCGTGCTCTACGTCCGCGAC
This sequence comes from Deltaproteobacteria bacterium, assembly GCA_020632695.1. Classification (GTDB taxonomy): domain Bacteria; phylum Myxococcota_A; class UBA9042; order PHBI01; family JACKFB01; genus JACKFB01. The sequence goes on along the minus strand of JACKFB010000002.1, from coordinate 102,399 downwards.
CTGCTGGCCGCCGTGCTGCTGCGAGGTCGCGAGGCCGTGGACCTCGCCGAGACCATCCGCCCGCCGATGATCCTCCCCGAGAACATGCCGCTCCCCGATCTGCTCGTCGCCATGAAGCAGTCGCGCACGCATATGGCGATCATCGCCTCCGAATATGGCGGCGTCGCGGGGATCGTGACGCTCGAGGACATCGTCGAGGAGGTGTTCGGCGACATCTACGACGAGCACGACGTCATCGACGCCCAGGTGCGGCGCATCACCGACGACGTGTGGATGGTGGATGGCGTGGTGACGGTGAGCGACCTGGAGGACGCGCTGGGGCCAGCGGTGGACCTCAACGGCACCGACGACGAGGACTACGAGACGGTCGCCGGGCTGCTGATGCACGTCGCCGGCCGCATGCCGGAGCAGGGATTCACCCATACGATCAGCGGGTTCGAGCTCGAGGTGGTGCGCGCTGACTCGACCAGGATCTCCGAGGTCGCCGTCCGCCGCCTGCCGCCGCCGAGCAGCGCAGCGCCCGACGAGGCGACCGGCTGAGCACACGCGCCGGCGTCGATCCCCCACGCGAATGTTCGCTTGCGTTGACCGGATCCGCGAAGGGCCGGTATCCTTTCCGCGTGCACGGGCTGGCCTTGGTCCCACGGCCGCGGCGGCGCCCCGGCGTCCGTCCCCCTCACGAAGCTGCTCCCCGGCGGATACCCGCCAAAGCACGAGGTGCGAGAACTCGATGGGTGATTCCAAGAGCAATGCCAACCTGGATGCGCTCGACGCCATGCTCGAATCCGAGAAGCGGGTGGCCAGCTCGCAGCCGGGAAAGACCGCGGACCCGCTGGACGACGGGCTCGTGACCTCGGCGCCGGGGGCGGATCAGGTGGGCAGCCTGCTGACCGACCTGCTCAACGAGGCGAAGAAGGAAGCCGACCGCGAGCGCGCGTCGCTCGACCAGAAGCTGAAGGTGCGCGGGGACGAGGATCGGCTCGCACGTCAGCGCGAGGAGGCCTTGCGCCGCGAGCAGCTCCAGAAGCAGCTCCAGGAGGAGACCCGGCGACGCAACGAGGCGCTGACCCGGCGTGAGCGCGAGGAGGCGGCGGCGCGCGCGGCGGAGGAGGAGCGGCGCCAGCGTCTGGCCACCGAGACCGAGGGGCTGGCCAACGCCCAGGCGGCGAAGGCCGCGCCGGCCAGGCGCTCGAAGGCGCCCCTCGTCGTGGCGGTGCTGGTCATCGCCGGACTGGCGGGCGGGCTGGTCTACACGCTGCAGCCCAAGGGGGTCATCACCCTGAGCGACATCAAGGCGCGGAGCGCCGCGTTGGTCGCCGACGCGACCGCGCAGTGGCAGGCCAAGGTGGCCGAGCAGGAGCGCATCGCCGCGCTCGAGCGCGAGGCGGAGGCGGCCAAGGCCCTGGCGGCCAAGTCCAAGGCCGACGCCGCCGCAGCCCGCGCCGAGAAGGCCGCCGCCGAGGCCAAGGCCAAGGAGGCCGCGGAGAAGGCCGAGAAGGCCGCCGCGTCCGCCGAGGAGTCGAAGTCCAGCAGCGGCAAGAGCAGCAGGGGCAGCAAGAGCAGCAAGAAGGGCTTCACCCTCCCCTCTGGGGTGTTCTGAACGATCAGGGTTGCCACGGAGTGTCCCACTGAGCGCGACGCCCCCCGCTGCGTATGACCTGATGCGGGGCTATCTGCGCGCCGGGTACCCCTTCCTCGCGGTGGAGAGCCACGAAGAAGAGCGCGTGCTGGAGGCGCTGGCGGCGCTCGGACGTGAGCTGGGCCGCCCGGTGCGCCCCATCAGTGTCACCGCCGCCCGCCGCAAGGACGTGGAGCACGACGCGCGCACCTGCCTGGACGCGGTCTCGGCCCACCCCGACGCCGCCATCTTCGTGCTCCTGGACTTCCACCCCTTCCTGGGTGACCCCATCGTCGTCCGACTGGTGCGGGACCTGCGCGGGCGGCTCGAGGGGCGCAGCCAGTCGCTGATCTTCCTGTCGCCCCACGTCGAGCTGCCGGTCGAGCTGGAGACGGACTTCGTGGTGCTGGAGTGGCCGCTGCCCGACGCTGCCACGCTGCGCGCGCTGCTCGAGGCCGAGGCGCGGGCGGCGCGGGTGCCGCTGGACGCCGAGCTGGCCGCCGCCTCGGTGCGCGCCGTCCAGGGGCTCACCTTCGCCTCCTCGCGCCGCGCCTTCCGCCGGGCGCTGGGCGAGCCGGACGGCCTGCCCTCCGGCAACACCGAGGGCCTCGTCGCGGAGAAGCGCCGCATCCTCAAGCGCACCGACCTGCTGGAGCTCATCGACACCCCACCTGCCCTCGACGCGGTCGGCGGCCTCGGCGCCCTGAAGGCCTGGCTGCTCGAGCGCGAAGCGGGCTTCGGCGAGCAGGCGCGCGCCTTCGGTCTGCCCTCGCCCAAGGGCCTGCTGCTGGTGGGCGTCCAGGGCTGCGGCAAGTCGCTGAGCGCGAAGGCGGTGGCGCGCGCGTGGGGCCTGCCCCTGGCCCGCCTCGACTTCAGCGCCCTCTTCACGTACGGGCGCAGCCCCGAGCAGAGCCTGCGGCGCGTGCTGCGCCTGGCTGAGACCCTGTCGCCCATCGTGTTGTGGCTCGACGAGATCGACAAGGTCTTCAAGAGCGTCGGCGAGGACGAGAGCGGGAGCGAGGAGCTGCAACGCCTGTTCGCGGCCTTCATCACCTGGCTGCAGGAGAAGACCGCCCCGGCCTTCGTGGTCGCCACGGCCAACGCGGTCGACCGCCTGCCACCGGAGCTGCTTCGCAAGGGCCGCTTCGACGAGATCTTCTTCGTCGACCTCCCCAGCCTCGCCGAGCGGTCGGACATCCTCGGCATCCACCTGCGCGCCCACCGGCGCGACCCGGCCCGCTACGACCTGGCGGAGCTGGCCTCGAGCTGCGAGCACATGAGCGGCGCGGAGCTCGAGCAGATCGTCATCGGCGGGCTCTTTCGTGCCTTCCGCGACGGCCGGGACCTGACCATGGACGACCTGCGCATCGTGGCCAAGGCCACGGTGCCGCTCTATCGGACCTACGAGGACCAGATCAAGGCGCTGCGGGAGTGGGCCAAGACGCGAGCGCGCCGCGCCAGCACCGACCACGGGCTCGCCGAGCTGTGGGCGGGCCAGCGCTAGAGCCGGGCCGGCGCTGAGCCGACGCCGCGAGGCGACGGCGGACCCGGCGCACGCCCCGCGGGTGTCAGAGCCGAGCGCCCCAGAACATCGACTCGATGGTCGTGCTGGCGCCGAACACCTTGAGCCGCACATCCCACAGGCACGGCTGCCCCGGGCTGCCGAAGCCGTCGATGACCAGGTTCTGATCGGGGTCGATCATCTTGCAGGGCATCATCGTGCCGATCTGGAAGGCCCCGCCGGTGTCGGTGCCGAGGTTGTTGAGCTGGTCGGAGATGGTCGTGGCGCCGAGCTGGATGAAGGCGTCGCAGGCCGAGACGATGAGGGTCTTGCCGATGTTGGCGCCGCCGCCGATGACGCTGTCGCTGAACGCCTCACAGCAGGTCTTGGGGAAGCCCGGCTTCAGGCAGTCCTTGCCGCCGACCAGGCTCTTGAGCAGCAGCTCGTAGCTGTTGATCACCGGCCCGCCGTCGCTGCCATCGCCCGCGAGCAGGGGAAGCAGCACGTTCTGGAGGATGTAGTCGAGCAACGAGCCGTAGGCCACGTTGAGCGGGTGCAGATCGATGGTCAGGTCGAAGAAGTCGTCGACGAAGCCCGTCAGCTCGGCCGAGACGGGGCTCCCGCTCTGGATGGCGCCGAAGCCGAACTCCTGCTTGCCGCAGTTGGTGTCGGTGAAGGGATCGCAGTTCTGCCCCAGGCTCCACTTCACCGTGACCGAGCTCCACTCCTCGCGGAGCTGCCCCTTGACCCACACGCCGTCGGCGTCGGGCTCCTGCAGGATGGTGATGAGGCCCGAGACGGTGAACGCGGTGAGCATGTCCGAGATGTCGCCGCCGACCGCCAGCACGTCGCCGAAGATGGACCCCTTGGCCAGCGACTTGATCAGGGCGTCGAGGATGTTGACGACGATGCCGCCGGTCGACGTGAGCTCGTCCGTCGAGGGGTTGGTCGGGTCGTCGAAGATGAACCCGCAGACGTCCTCGATGACCGAGACGTCACCGATGAAGCTGCACATCAGGTCCAGGGCGCCGCCCACGGGGCTCTTGAAGAGCTCGAGCAGCGAGTCGACGATGGTGTCGATCGGCGGCGGCAGCGCGCTGACCAGGTCGAAGATGCTGGTGACCTTGTAGGTGCCGGCGTACTTCGGCGGACGGTCGAGCAGCTCGATGGTGACCGTGGTGCCCTGGCCGAAGGAGACCGTGCCGTTCTCGTCGTCGCAGCCCCAGGCCAGCACGAGGTTCGAGTTGGCCTTCGTCGAGTAGACGATGATCGTGTACTTCTGCGGGCTGTCGTTCTGCAGATCGACGAAGTCCGCCTTGGTGATCGACTGCACCAGCGGGAAGAGGTTGTGGTCCGCACTCTCCCAGTCGGAGGTGGAACCGAAGAGCTTCTCGATGTCGTCGCAGGTCGGCTTGGCCGAGCCGGTCTCACGGTAGATTCGCGCCTTGTAGGTCACGACCTCGGGGCGGACGCCGTTGTACTCGCCGATGATGGTCAGCGGCACCTGGATCTTCGAGCTGACCTCGATGGTGAAGAAGAGCGGCGCCACGCCGGCGTCGCTGACCGTCACCTTCACCTCGAAGGTGCCCGCGACCGCCTGCGCCGAGCGCACGCCGACGCTGGCGATGCCGTCGCTGTTGCTGGGCGCGCTGAAGGAGGTGAGCTGCCCCAGGCCGTTCGGGTCCGCCTGGATCTCGAAGCGCACGTTCTTGCCCAGGACGGGCGAGTCGTTCTCCAGGTAGCGCACCTGGACCGTGCGCTCCTCGGCGAAGCTGAGCTTGATCTTGCAGTGGTCGGTGCCCTCGCAGGACAGGCCGTCGTCGCCCTTGATCTGCACGAACTCGAGCCGCCCGGTGCCGGCCGGCACGTCGGGGCCGATCGCGTCGGGGCCGGCCGTATCGATCACGCCGTCGCCGGGCGCGATGTCGCTCAGGGGCACGTCGCTGCCGGTGGTCACGTCGCCGGCGACGACCTTGGTGACCTGATCGCCGCAGGCCGTCACGCCGGAGGCGAAAGCAAGGGCCAGCAACAGGCTGCTCAGTCTCACCGGTCGCATCATCACCGCTCCCCCTCCGCTCCGCGCGCAGGCGACCGGACCGGCCTCCCGCATACAAGGAGCGCAGGCTAGGAACTACGCGCACTTGGTGTCAAGGAGCGTCGCGCGGCGCTCGCAGATAGCGGCGGATGTTCGCCTCGTGCTCCGCCAGCGTGCGGGCGAAAGCGTGGGTGCCACGGGCGTCACGCCTGGCGACGAAGTACAGCCAATCATGGCGCTCCGGGGCCAGCACGGCCTCCAGGGCGCGGGCGCCGGGGCTGCAGATGGGGCCCGGCGGCAGCCCGGAGTGGGCGTAGGTGTTGTAGGGGTTGGTGGCGTCGCGGCGGTCGGTGGGGGTCGGCGGGCGCCCGACCCGATCGGGGCGGTAGACCAGCGTCGGGTCGGTCTGCAGCGGCATGGAGCGGGCCAGGCGGTTGTAGAAGACGCCGGCGATGGTCGGGGCCTCCTCCTGGGCCTTGGTCTCCTCCTCGACCAGGGACGCGAGGGTGACCAGGTCCGCGTCGCTGAGGCCGTAGCGATCGCGGATGGCCAGCACGTCCGAGCGCCGGCGCGTCTTCAGGCGCTCCCACACCTTCCGGAACATGGCGGTGGTGCGGTCGACCACGGCCCGCGCGCCGGCGTCGGGCGCGAAGAAGTAGGTCTCGGGATACAGGAACCCCTCGAGCCAGGTCGGCTGCACGCCGTCGGCGCGCGGGGGCCGCGCCGCTCCCACCGGCAGCTTCAGGAGGTCCCGGGCCAGCACCGGGTCGGCGGCCAGGGCCAGCAGCTCGGCCCGGGTGCCGAGCCCCGCGGCCTCGACCCGCTGGGCCGCCTGCCAGACCGACTCCCCCGGCACCAGGGTGAGGGTGACCTGGGCGACGCTGGCGGGGCGGCGGAGCAGCTTCGCCAGCTCCAGCAGCGTGGGGTTGCCGGGCAGCACGTGTCGGCCCGCCTCCACCTTCCCGAGGCCGCCGAGCGCGCTCAGGGCCAGCCACGCGAGGTCGGGCTGCTCGACGAGGCCGCGCGCCGCGAGCAGCTCCACCACCGCCCGGCCGCTGGCGCCCCGCGGCACCTCCACGGTGACCGGCGCGGCGTCGTGAGCCGGCCGCGCCGTCAGGACGCGCCACACGAAGCCGGCGGCGGCCAGGGTGACGACCAGGGCGCCCAGGGCCAGCCAGCGGCCCCAGCGGCGCGGCGGACGGCGCGCGCGACGCTTGCGCGCCATCAGGCCTCGCGGCTGTCGAGGAAGGCCTGCAGCAGGATGCAGGCCGCCACGGCGTCCACCTTCCCCTTGTCCTTGGGGCGTGAGTACCGCTGGCCCATCGCGTCCAGGGCGCGCTCGGCCGACACGGAGGTCATCCGCTCGTCCAGCCGATGCACGGGCACGTCCACCACGCTCTCCAGCTTCCGGGCGTATCGCTCGGCCGTCTCGGCGATGGTGCTCATCGAGCCGTCCAGCTCGTAGGGGATGCCCACCACGACGCGCTCGACGCCCTCCTCGGCGATGAGCGCCACGACGCGCTTGATCTGCTGCCCCTTGTCCTTCTCGTGCAGCGCCGCGCGCGGAAACGCGATGCGCCCGCCCTCGTCGGACACCGCGAGGCCGATCCGCGCCAACCCGAAGTCGATGCCCAGGGTCTTCACAGGGTCAGCGAGAACATGGGCCGAGTCGGATCGGCCGCGCCGGCGAGACGGATCCGTCGACCGGACGCCGAGACATACCCATCGTATGTCGCAGGCGGCCCGGCGGCGGAGGCGACCGTCGGGGCGGCCGAGGTCGGCCGGCGGCCATTCTCGTTGCCCCTGTTCAGGTCGCGATCTCCGCCAGGTCGGGCGCGACGTCGAAGGCCGCCTGCGTCACCGCGCGGATGCTCTCGGCCGTCTCGCCCGGGGCCACCTCCCGCAGCAGCAGCCGGCGCTCGCCGCCGGGACCGCGCACCACCTCGAACCAGCCGAGCTCGGTCAGCACCGCGTCCACGCAGCGCCGCCCGGTCAGCGGCAGCTCGCAGCGGTGCAGCAGCTTCGGGGCGCCGTCCTTGGCCGTGTGGCTCATGATGACCACGACCCGCCTCGCGCCGGCCACCAGGTCCATCGCCCCGCCCATCCCCTTGATCATCTTGCCCGGGATCATCCAGTTGGCCAGGTCGCCCTCCTCCGAGACCTCCATCGCCCCCAGGATCGCCAGGTCGATGTGCCCGCCGCGGATCATCGCGAAGGAGTCCGCGCTCGAGAAGAAGGACGCCCCCGCCATGGCGGTGACGGTCTGCTTGCCGGCGTTGATCAGGTCGGCGTCCTCGTCTCCCTCGAAGGGGAAGGGGCCGATGCCCAGCAGCCCGTTCTCGGACTGCAGCACCACCTCCATGCCCTCGGGGATGTGGTTGGCCACCAGGGTCGGCATCCCGATGCCCAGGTTGACGTAGTAACCATCGCGCAGCTCCTGGGCCACGCGCCTCACCATCTGGTCCCGCGTGAGCGCCATGGCTACGCCCTCCCCGCGCGCGCTCGCACCGTGCGCTGCTCGATGGGCTTCACGTAGTCGCGGCCCTGGATGATCCGCTGAACGAAGATGCCCGGCGTGTGGATGGTGTCGGGGTCCAGCGAGCCGGCGGGCACCAGCTCCTCGACCTCGGCGATCGTGACGCGCCCGGCGGTGGCCATCATCGGGTTGAAGTTGCGCGCCGTCTTCCGGTAGACGAGGTTCCCGTGGGTGTCGCCGCGCCACGCCTTCACCAGCGCGTAGTCCGCGGTGAGCGCCTGCTCGAGCACGCAGTTTCGGCCACCCAGCTCGCGCGTCTCCTTGCCCTCGGCGACGCTGGTGCCGTAGCCGGTCGGCGTGAAGAAGGCCGGGATGCCCGCGCCGCCGGCCCGGATGCGCTCGGCCAGCGTGCCCTGGGGCGCCAGCTCGACCTCCAGCTCGCCGGAGAGGAACTGCTGCTCGAAGTTCTTGTTCTCGCCCACGTAGCTCGAGATCATCTTGCGGATCTGGCGGTTCTGCAGCAGCACGCCCAAGCCCTGATGGTCGGTGCCGCAGTTGTTGGAGATGACCGTCAGCCCGGTCACGCCCAGCTCGGCCAGCGCCGTGATGAGGTTCTCGGGGTTGCCGCAGAGCCCGAACCCGCCGCTCATGATGACCGCGCCGTCGCCGATGCCCTCGAGGGCCGCTCGCGCGTTCTCGTAGACCTTCTTCACACCGCCTCCAAGCCTGGCGCCGAGCGGGAACCTATCACGAGGGCGCCCCGGCGGGCTACGCGTTCGCCCGCGCTCAGAGGGTCGGGCGCATGGCCTTGATGCGCACCTGCAGGCGTTCCTGGCCGCGGAACACGTTGATCTCCGGGATGTACACGATGTCCACCCGGCTCCCCGGGGCCGGCAGCAGGTCCGCCATCCCGAAGGCGATGGCGTCGACCGGGAAGCGCCCGCCGTCCAAGGTCAGCTTGAGGTGCGTCTGATCGGCGCCGACGGGCCGCGCGTCCAGCACCGGCACGCCCAGCGCCGCCAGCGAGGGCTCCGGGTTGCCCATGCCGTAGGGACCGAGCCGCGACAGGGTCTCGACCAGCTCGCGGCTGAGCAGGTCCAGGGGGGCCACGGTGTCGATGTTGAGTCGCGGCTGCAGGTGACGCGGCTCGAGCGCAGCCCTGGCGCACTCCTCGAAGGCCGCCACGAAGGCGGCGAGGCCTTCCAGGGGCAGCGCCAGCCCGGCGGCGTGGTCGTGGCCGCCGTACCGGGTGAGGTGGGCCTCGAGCGTACGCAGGTGCTCCACCAGCCGGAACCCGGCGATGGAGCGCGCGGAGCCCTTGGCCACGCCGTCCTCCACGGTCATCACGATGGTGGGGCGGTGGTGCCGCTCCACCAGCTTGGACGCGACGATGCCCAGCACGCCCGGGTGCCAGCCCTCGGACGCCAGCACCACCGAGCGGCGCGCGTCGGGGTCGGGGTGGCCGTCGGCCAGCGCGCACGCGGCGCGGAACACGTCGTCCTGCAGCGCCCGCCGCTCGGCGTTGTGGTCGTCGACCTCGCGGGCGATGGACTCGGCCAGCGCCTCGTCGCCGGTGGTGAGCAGCTCGATGCCGGCGCTGGCGTGTGCCACGCGGCCCGCGGCGTTGATGCGCGGGCCCAGGTGAAAGCCGATGCGCCCGGCGCTGACCTCGTGCGGCGCCACGCCCGCCACCCGGCACAGCGCGCGCACGCCCGGCCAGTCCGAGCGGCCCATCTGCGCGATGCCGTGGTGCACGATGACCCGGTTCACCCCCACCAGCGGCACCATGTCGGCCACCGTCCCGATGGCCGTGAGGTCCAGCCAGCGCCGCAGGTCCGGCACCTCGCGGCCCTCGAAGCCGCCGCGTTCGCGCAGCCGCGAGCGCAGCGCCACCAGGAACATGAAGGTGACGCCGCAGGCCGCCAGGCGCTTGTCGGGGAAGGCGCAGTCGGCCTGGATGGGGTCCAGCACCGCCGCGGCGGCGGGCAGCACCGGCGGCACCTGGTGGTGGTCGATGATCACCACCTCCATGCCCAGCTCCCGCGCGCGCTCCACCTCGGCCACGCTGGTGATGCCGCAGTCCACCGTGATGAGGAGGTCCACGCCGCGCTCGCGCAGCTCCGGCAGGCGGTCGCCGTTGAGGCCATAGCCGTCGGTGAAGCGGTCGGGCACGAACCACTGGATGGGCAGCCCCGCCGCCTCGAAGAACTTCACCACCTGCGACGCCGAGGTGACCCCGTCCACGTCGTAGTCGCCCCAGACGCAGATCCCCTCGCCGTCATCGACGGCGCGGAGCACGCGGGCGACCGCCGCCTCCATCCCCTTCATCGAGAAGGGGTCGGGCAGGGACGCCAGCCTGGGGTCCAGGAACGCCCGCGCCTCGTCCAGGTCCACGATGCCGCGGTTGGCCAGCAGGGTGGCCACCAGCGGATCGAGCTGCAGCCCCTCGCGCAGCGCGTCGACCTGTTCGGGATCCGGCTGCCGGATCTCCCAGCTCTTCTCGACGCGGACCGGCTTCGGGGCGCCCACGGCCGCTACTTGGCGGCGCGCCGGGCTCCGCGGCGGTTGAGGTACTCGTCCATGTAGTAGACCAGCGGGCTGGCGATGAAGATCGACGAGTAGGTGCCCACCGTGATGCCGATGAGCAGCGCCAGTGCGAAGTCGCGGATGAGACCGCCGCCGACGGCTACGATGGAGATGACCACGAAGAGCGTCGTGGCGCTGGTCAGGGTGGTCCGGCTCAGCGTCTCGTTGATGGCGCGGTTGAGCAGGTCCTTCAGGTCGCGGCCGCGGTAGGCCTCGAAGGTCTCACGGACGCGGTCCAGCACCACGATGGTGTCGTTGAGCGAGTAGCCGACGATGGTGAGCAGCGCCGCGATGATCGGCAGCGAGAACTTCACCTGGAAGGCCGCGAAGATGCCCAGGGTGATGAGCACGTCGTGCACCAGGGCGACCACCGCGCCGGGGGCGAAGCGGAAGTCGAAGCGCAGCGAGATGTACACGAGGATGCCGATGATCGCGTAGAGCACCGCCAGCAGGCCGTTGTTGAGCAGGTCGCGTCCCACCGACGGCGACACGCTGGTCGACGACTCCACCCGCACGAAGTCATCACCGAAGCTCTTCGAGAGCATCTGGGTGACCTTGGCCTTGAGCTCCTCGACCGAGACCTTGAAGCGCCGGTCGCTCTTGCCCTCGAGCTTCTTCTGCTTCTGCTTCTTCCAGGCCGCGTCCGTCACCACCTGCTCGTCGAAGCCGGTGTCGCCGGAGTCCTTCTCCGACAGGACCAGCGACAGGTCGGCGGCGCGCTCGATCTCGAGCTGCTCCTCGGCGCCGGACACGATGGTGGTCTGGTCGAAGCCCAGCTCCTGGAAGAGCTTGTCCAGCGCGGCGCTGCGCTCGAGCACCGGCACGTCCTCCGGGAAGGTGACGTAGAAGGTGTCCGCGCCCTCCGCCGGCAGGTCGACGCGGGTCTCGGCGCCGAAGCTCGCCTTGATCTTGTCGGTGATCTCCTGGCGCTTGGCGTCGCTGAGCAGCGAGGTGACCTCGGTGTAGACCAGGAAGCGGTGCAGCGCCTGCTCCTCCTGATCGGCGCCGATGCCGATGTCGAAGTCCTGCACCGAGATCTGCGAGGACTCGTCGCCGGTCTCCTCGAGCACGAGCTGGTGCATCGACGCCTCGAGCTTCGCGCGCTCCGTCGCCGCGCCCTCCTTGAAGCTGACGATGACGGCGCTGCCGCCCTTGAAGTCGATGCCCTGGTTGAGGCCGAAGATCGCGATGATCAGGAGGCTGGCTGTGCAGGCGAGGCCGGACACGATGCCGGTCTTCTTGCGCATCCCCATGAAGTCGATGGCGATGTCAGGCTTGATGAATTCCATCGAACGCCTCAGATGGACAGGACCTCGGGGCGACGCGCCTCGAGGTACCAGTGGAAGATGCGGCGGGAGACGTACACGGCGGTGAACACCGAGGTGGCGATGCCCATGAGCAGGGTCACCGCGAAGCCGCGGATGGGGCCGCTGGTGTAGTTGAGGAGGATGACGCCGGCGAGCGCCGTGGTGACGTTGGCGTCGAGGATGGTGGACCAGGCCTTCTCGTAGCCGCTCTCGACCGCGGCCCGTGGCGGTCGCCCGGCTCGCAGCTCCTCGCGGATGCGCTCGAAGATGATGATGTTGGCGTCCACCGCCATACCGACGGTGAGGATGATGCCGGCCATGCCGGGCAGCGTCAGCGCCGAGTTGAAGCTCACCAGCAAAGCCAGGATGAGCAGCATGTTGATGGTCAGCGCGGTCACGGCGAACACGCCGGAGACCTTGTAGTAGAGCATCATGAAGATGATGACCGCGAGGAAGCCGAACGCCATGGAGGCCTTGCCGGCGGCGACCGAGTCGTGGCCCAGGCTGGCGCCCACCTCGTAGTCGTGGACCTTGTAGACCGGGGCCTGGTAGGCGCCCTGGTTGAGCACCGTGGTCAGCGAGCGGGCCTCCGCGAGCACCTGCTGCGGGCTGCGATTGCCGCCCATGGTGATCTTCACGCGGCCACCGGGGATCTTCTCGTTGATGACCGGCGCCGAGTTGACGACGTCGTCGAGCATGATGGCCATGTACTCGTCGACGTTGGCGGCGGTCAGGTCCGCGAAGATGGTCGCGCCCTCCCCGTCCAGGTCCAGGCTCACGTAGGGCAGGCCCTTCTCGTCGTAGAGCACCTGCGCCCGCGCCAGGTTGGAGCCGGAAAGCTCGACCTTCCCGTGCAGGTAGTAGGTCCTCCAGTACTTCTCGGTGACGATGTTGTTCTCGGTCAGCTCGACCAGCTCGTAGCCGATGACGTGGTCGTCGGGGACCGTGATGGTGCGGACGAAGCGCACCAGGTCGGACTTCCGCTCGGCCCGGACGTAGGGGCCGGTCTGGCTCTGCGGCACCAGGCGCACGGCCTCGGCCCGCTCCGGGCTGGACGAGTTGTACGTCTCCACGGCCGACGCGTTGTCGGCGAAGAAGGTGGCCAGGCGGTCCACCATCCGGAAGGTGAGCTGCGCGGTCTGGCCGATGCGCCGCCGCACGTCCTCCATCTGGCCCTTACCGACGCCGGGGATCTGGACCACGATGTCGCTGTCTCCGGCGACGCGGACGTCCGGGTCCACCAGACCGAAGGCCTCCACGCGGCCGCTGATGAGCTGGCGGGTCTTCTTCACGGCCTCGTTGCGGATGAGGGCGATCTCCTCGTCGCGCAGCACCAGGTCGACGGTGGTGTCGTCGACGCCGACCAGCGAGTAGCGGGGGTCGATGCGCTCCAGCGAGTCCTCGCTGAGCAACGCCGCGTCCTCCACCGACTCGAACTTCACCCGGATCGACGGGTAGTCGGGGATCTCGACGCCGATCTTCGCCTTGTAGGCGGCCAGATCCTCCTTCGAGAGATCCGCGGGGCTCTTGTTGTCCCGCTTGGCCATCTCGTCGACCAACCGCGAGCGGATGCTGTCGCCGAGGCGCCGCCCGTTGTTCTCGATGGCCTTCTTCCAGTCGACCGTGTAGCGCAGCTCCAGCCCGCCCTGCAGGTCCAGACCGTAGTTCAGCTTCTTGGAGAAGAACCCATTGTACCAGGCCGGAAGATGCTCAGGCCCGACCAGGGACGGCAGCGTGTAGAGGAAGCTCGCGATGACGAGCACCCACACGGCGATTGCGCCCCAACGACCGTCTTTTCCCATTCTGCGTGACTCCTTCAAGCCGACGGCGCCCGAGCACGCGACGGGCGTGTTGTCCTCGGGTCGATTCGGGGGACCGCCTCAGGTGGCGGGCGGGTTCTCGGCGAGCTGCTTCTCGGTCTCGGCGTTCGCGAGACCCCCGACATAGCTCTTGAGCATCTTGACGCGCGTGTTCTTGGCGATCTCGAGGGTGACCGAGGTGTCGTCCATGGCGACGATCTGGCCGAACATCCCCGAGTTCGTGATGACCGTGTCACCGCGCTTCAGGTTCTTGACCAGCTCCTGGTGCTTCTTCCGCTGCTTCTGCTGGGGGCGGATGAGGAGGAAGTAGAAGACCACGAACATCAGCACGATGAAGAGGATCTGCTCGTAGCCACCGCCCGCGGACGGCGTAGCCCCACCAGCGGGTGCAGCCGGGCCCGCGGCCGGGGCGGCAGCCCCGCCGCCGCCTGAGCCGAACGTCTCCTGGGCGAGAACCAACATGGGGAGCAAGCGATCCAAGGATTCCTCCGGAGACGGCGTCCGACGCGTCGCCCAGCCCGAAAACCGACCCAACCGCCCGAATTTACTAGGTAAAATGCGAAATGCGGGGTCTCGGCGGGGGCACAAGCGATAGCAGAGAGCCCCGGCACGGTCAACCTCTATGTCGGTCCGCGCCGCGGCGGGCGAGGGCTTCCGCGCACCAGGGGGTGAAGTCGCCCGACTCGATGCGCGTCCTGGCGTGGCGCATCAGGTCCAGCAGATAGTAGAGGTTGTGGATGGAGCCCAGGACGCCGCCGAGGATCTCGCCGGCGCGATCGAGGTGGCGCAGGTACGCGCGCGAGAAGTGCCGGCAGGTGTAGCAGCCGCAGTCGGGGTCGAGGGGGCGGTCGTCCAAGCGCCAGCGCGCGTTGCGGATGTTCAGGTCGCCGTCGGCGGTGAGCAGCCGTCCGTTGCGCGCGTTGCGGGTCGGCAACACGCAATCGAACATGTCGATGCCGGCGGCCACGGCCCGAAGCAGGTCCTCGGGAGTGCCGACCCCCATGAGATAGCGTGGCCGGTCTGCCGGCATCATGCGCGCGGTGTCGGCCATGGTGGCCCAGGTGGCCTCGCGCGACTCGCCCACCGAGAGCCCGCCGATGGCGAAGCCGTCGAAGGGGAGCTGGAGCAGCCCCTCGGCCGAGCGAGCCCTGAGCTCCAGGTCGACGCCGCCCTGGAGGATGCCGAAGAGCGCGTTGTCGTCGCGGGTGCGGGCGTCGATGCAGCGGCGGGCCCAGCGGGTCGTGCGATCCACGGCGCTGATGAGCGCGTCGCGGCTGGCCAGCGCCGGCGGGCAGTGGTCGAAGGCCATCACGATGTCGGAGCCGAGAGTCTCCTGGATGCGGATGGCGCGCTCGGGGGTGAGCAGGTGCTCGGACCCGTCGAGGTGCGAGCGGAACGCGACGCCGTCCTCTCCGATGCGCGCCAGCTCGCGCAGGCTGAACACCTGGAACCCGCCGCTGTCGGTGAGGATCGGCCGATCCCAGGCCATCATCCGGTGCAGCCCGCCCAGCGCCTCGACCACCTCCATCCCCGGCCGCAGGTAGAGGTGGTAGGTGTTGCCCAGGATGATCTCGGCGCCCATCTCGGTGAGCTGCGCCGGCGTCACCCCCTTCACCGTGCCCTGGGTCCCCACCGGCATGAACACCGGGGTGTCCACCACGCCGTGGGCCGTGTGCATGCGCGCGCGCCGCGCGTGGCCGTCGGGCTCGCGGGCCAGCACCTCGAAGCGGAAGGGGCGGCGCTCGGTCATCGCAGGAGCATCCCGTCGCCATAGCTGAAGAAGCGGTAGCCGTCCGCGACGGCCGTCCGGTACGCGGCGCGTACCGTCTCCAGGCGCGCGAAGGCCGCGACCAGCATGAGCAGGGTGGAGCCGGGCAGGTGGAAGTTGGTCAGGAGCTGGTCGACCACCCGGAAGGTGTAGCCCGGGCGGATGAAGATGTCGGTGGAGCCCTCGCCCGGTCGCACGGCGCCGGAGGCATCGGCCGCCGACTCGACGGCGCGCACCACGGTGGTGCCTACCGCCAGCACGGGGCGCCCGTCGCGGCGGGCCTCGGCGATGGCCTGGGCGGTGGCCTCGGGGATGGCGTAGCGCTCGCGATGCATGCGGTGGTCGGCGAGGCGCTCGGTGCGCACCGGCAGGAAGGTGCCGGGGCCGACGTGCAGGGTCACCGGCAGGAGCTGGCAGCCCCGGGCGCGCAGGGCGGCGACGAGGGGCTCGGTGAAGTGCAGGCCCGCCGTGGGGGCCGCCACCGAACCCGGCTGGGAGGCGAAGACGGTCTGGTATCGCTCGGCGTCGGCCTCCGTGGGGCCCTCGGGCCGGGCGATGTACGGAGGCAGCGGCAGCTCGCCGTGGGCGTCGAGGAAGCTCCAGGGCTCACCCTCGCCACCGGGGAGCCGGAGATCGTAGAGGCCGTCGCCGAGGCTGTGGACCACCTCGACCGCGACTCCCGGCGCGATCTGCACGGCGGTCCCGGCCTTGATCCCCTTGGACGCGCGGCCCATCGCCCGCACCAGCGTGGGATCGTCGGCGGACGACTCCAGCACCAGGAACTCCACGCGTCCCCCCGAGGCCTTGCGGCCGATGAGCCGCGCGGGGACCACCTTGGCATCATTAACAAGGAGCAGCTCGTCTCCGCTGACCAGGTCGGGGAGCGCCGAGACGTGCGCGTGGGCGACCGGAGCGACGCCCTTCCGGTCGACGAGCATCAAACGGGCGTCCTCGCGGCGTGAGGCCGGCGTCTGCGCGATACGTCCGGCAGGCAGCTCGAAGTCGAAGTCGGCGAGCGTCGGCTCGCCCGGATGGGGTGTGGCGGACACGGCGGACTGTGTACCCGACCCTCGCGGGCGAGGCCAGCGCGCACTGCGTCAGACCGCGTCTCGTGATCACAGGGACCCCTCCGAGCCCCCCCGCGGGGACCCGGAAAGGCTCGCAGAGCCCCTGAAACAGTAGCCGATACGCGATTTCTGCTCGTGGCGGCCACCGGGGTCCACAACCGCAAGTGCCTGAAATTACGCCGCAACATGGTTCGAGAACTCGCGCGATACACGTTTCACCCTTGATCCACGCGGAAAAACGCGTCGATTCGGGGTTGACACCCAAGATCCGGGGTCCCTACGATGGCGCCGCACCTTGAGAAGGCTCTCTGGAGCCCATGAAACCTTGGTTTCCGGCGTCAGCCCGTGTGACGCCCCCGTGACCGATCCATCTGGGACCGGTCACCATGCAACGCATCATCTTGTTGACGCGTCACGCGAGTGATCCCCCGCCGGGAAATGCCCAAAGGGGTCTCGCGTGGAAATTGCAACTGCGGCATGACCGCAAGACCGGAGGAGGAACTCCCATGACGAAGGCTGAGCTCATCGATCACGTCCACTCGCAGATCAACGGCCGCTCCAAGAAGGAGACCGCGGCGATCGTCCAGGAGGTCTTCAACGGCCTCCAGGAGGCCGTCAAGAGCGGCGGCCGCTTCTCGTACCCCGGCTTCGGCACGTTCAAGGTCAAGGAGCGCGCCGCGCGCCAGGGCCGCAACCCGAAGACGGGCGCGACCATCAAGATCAAGGCCTCGAAGACCGTGGGCTTCAAGCCCTCGGGCACGTTCAAGGACTCGCTCTAGGTCGAACCGCGGTGCGCCCCGGGCCCGTCCCGAGGCGCGCTGCCTCCCACGTCCGTGGGCTCGGAGGCCCGATCGGCATCGCCGGTCGGGCCTCTCTCTTTGTGGGCAGTGCCGGCACATCGACCGGAGCCGTGCCGCGCGGGCCCGCAGACCTTGGCTCGTGGCACTCTGTGCACCGGCCGGTGGCAGACCCCGGAGCCCGCCCCGCCGACGGGTCGCTCAGTCGGGCTTCGCTTCGCGTAGCAGGGCACGCGCCCGCAGCAGGTCGCTCCAGGTCTCCCGTTTGTGCTCCGGACGACGCAGCAGATATGCCGGGTGATAGGTGGGCACCACGGGGATGCTCCGCCAGGCGCGCACCGAGCCACGCAGGCGCGTCAGGCTCTCATCGGTGCCACAGATGACCTGCGCGGCGAATCGTCCGACGGGGACGATGACCTTGGGGCGCAGGGCCTCGAGCTGCCGCTCCAGGAAGGGAGCGCAGGCAGCGACCTCGTCGGGGAGGGGATCGCGGTTGTCCGGCGGCCGGCACTTCACGACGTTGCAGATGTACGCGTCGGCGCGAGCCACGCCGATGGCGGCGAGCATGCGGGTGAGGAGCTGGCCGGCGCGTCCGACGAAGGGCTCGCCCGTCTGGTCCTCGTAGTAGCCGGGGCCCTCGCCCACCACGACCAGGTCGGCCGCCGGGTTCCCGACGCCGAAGACGATGTTGTGGCGGCCGGCGTGCAAGCGGCAGCGGGTGCACTCGCCCAGGTCCTGCCGCACGGCGAGCAGCTCGGGGCTGCTGGCCCCCGGGCGGGCCGAAGGCGGCGGCGCGGCGGCGATACCGGGCGACGTGCGCGGGCGATCGGCGGCCGGGCGTGGGCGTGCCGCCGCGGGGGGGACCGCGTCGCGAGGCGCCGCGGGCGCGGCGACGGCGAGCCGAGCGCTGAGGGGGCGTACGGGCGGCGAGTCGTCGAAGGGCAGCTCGTCGGCGCCCGTGTCGGCGGCCCACTCGGCCCAGGCGCGCAGGTCGGCGGCGACCCCGGTGAGCAGCGAGCGGATGGCCGTGCGTCGGTCCTCCTGCTCAGCCACGGGCGAGTCGCTCCAGGATGGCCGGGCCGAGGAGGTCGACGACCCGCTCGGCGAAGGCATCCTTGGACGCGCGCCGCAGCTCGGTGGTGGTGCCGTCGCGTCCGACCAGCATGCCGGCGTTGTCACCCGTGCCGAAGCCGACGCCGACGCCGGCCACGTCGTTGGCGATGATCCAATCCAGGCCCTTCCGGTCGAGCTTCTCGCGCGCCAGCGCCTCCACGTCGCGCGTCTCCGCCGCGAAGCCGATGAGCACGCGGCCGGCGCGATCCGGGCGGGCCGCCACGGTCGCCAGGATGTCGGTGGTACGCTCCAGCGCGAGGTGGAGTGGCCCGGCGTCCTTCTTGAGCTTGTGCTCGGCGCGGGTGGCCGGGCGGTAGTCGGCGATGGCGGCCGCCATCACCAGCACGTCGCAGGACGGGAAGATCTCCTCCACCGCGACCGCTGCCTCCGCGGCGCTGGTGATGTCGACGCGGCGGGTGACACCCACCGGGGTCCGCAGGCCGGTGGGACCGGAGATCAACGTCACGTCTGCGCCGCGCGCCGCGAAGGCCCGCGCCAGGGCATAGCCCATGGTGCCGCTCGAGCGGTTGGTGAGGAAGCGCACGGGGTCCAGGGCCTCGCGGGTGGGTCCGGCCGACACCGCCACACGCACCCCCTCCAGGGTGGTCGGGGTCAGCACGCCGGCCGCGGCCTCGATGATCTCCGGCGGGTCCGGCAAGCGCCCCGGACCGGTGACGCCGCACGCCAGCAGGCCCGAGCCGGGCTCGAGCACCTTGAACCGCGGCTGCGCGGCCAGCGCCTCGATGTTCTCGCGCACCAGCGGGTTGGCGAGCATCTCGCTGTTCATCGACGGGCAGACCAGCACCGGCGTGTGGCAGGCCATGACCGTGGTGCTGAGCAGGTCGTCGGCCAGCCCATGGCGGATGCGCCCGATGAGGTTCGCCGTGGCGGGCGCGAGGACGATCAGGTCGACCTCCTTGCCCAGGTCGGTGTGCACGATGCCCGAGGCATCGGAGGGCTCCCACAGGCCGCGGCCGACGGGCGCCCGGCTGACCACCTCGAGCGCAAGCTCCGACACGAATCGCGCCCCGGCGTCCGTGAGCACCACCCGCACCGAGGCCCCCGCCTCGCGCAGCCGGCGCACCAGCTCCGGCGCCTTGTACGCCGCGATACCGCCCCCGACCCCGAGCAGGAGCCGCCGTCCGTCGAGAAGTCCCACCCCCCGGTCATAGCCCCCCGCCGGGGCGCGAGCAACTCCCCGTTTCCTCTTGCGCGTCGAGTGAGCTTCCCTATACTCGCCCGCCGTCGCGCCGATGTAGCTCAGTCGGTAGAGCAGCTGATTCGTAATCAGCAGGTCGTCGGTTCAAGTCCGATCATCGGCTCCATGAATTCAAGGGGTTGCGGGTTTCCGCAGCCCCTTCTTCTTGGGCGATGGCGATGTGGGGCCCGCTCGTTCGGCGGTGCGGTGACCGCGCGCCTCGCGTGGGGCGCACGGCGTCGGTGCGTTCGGGCCGTGCTGTCCGGCGCGTTCGCGTCGTGCTGTAAGGAATGGGAGGCCGCTCGCATACACCTCGATGAATCCCCCCGGATCGAGAGGTGGGCGATGGAGAGCATCGAGGCGGGTCGTCTGGACCGTGGCGCAGGACGGTCGATCCCGATCGGCGCCGAGTTGGGACGCCGGTATCGCGTGGAGCGCCGCATCGCGACGGGGACCTGGGCCCATGTGTACCGGGCGCACGACTGCGTCGAGGGGCGCACGGTGGCGCTCAAGGTGCTGCGCGACGACCGGAGCTGCGACGCCGACGTCGCGGGTCGATTCCTCGAGGAGGGGCGGCTGTGCGCGCGGCTGGCCCACCCCAACGTGGCGCGGGTGCTGGGCCGCGGTTGGACGCCCGACGAGCGGCCCTTCCTGGTGCTGGCCTACATCGATGGCCCCTCGCTCGAGGAGCTGATGCGCAAGGAGGTCCGGCTGCCGTGGCCGCGGGTCGTGCGGCTCGCTGCCCAGACCCTGGGCGCGCTGGCGCACATCCACGACCGCGGGATCATCCACCGCGACATCACGGCGTCGAACCTCATCGTGGAGCGCATCGACGCGCAGACGGAGCGCGCGGTGCTGGTGGACTTCGGGTTCGCGCAGCCGGCGGAGCTCTTCCGCGCGCCGGCCGGCGTGGCCATGGGGCCGCCGACCCACATGGCGCCGGAGCTCTGGCTGGGGCGGGGCGGCGATGAGCGCTCCGACCTCTACGCGCTCGGCTGCGTGCTCTACGCGGCGCTGACGGGGCGGTTGCCCTTCGCGACGCCGGAGGCGGGCGAGCCGTGGGTGACGCAGTGCATGACCTCGCACCTGCGCGAGCGGGTGCCGCCGGTGGACGCCCTGTGCGACGCGGTCCCGGCCGACCTGGCGAACCTCGTCATGGCGCTCCTCGAGAAGGACCGTGTCCGGCGCCCGCAGAGCGCGCGGTCGGCGCTGCGGCGTCTGTCCTGGGTGGTGTGAGATGTGCGCCGAACCCCGTGTCCAGAGCCCGCTGGAGATCACCGCCTCGCTGCCGCAGGCGAGGTCGACCGATGGCGCCCAGAGCCGCTGGGGGCCCGATCAGCTCGACTCGGTCGGGCAGCGTCTCGCCGTGCTGCACGCGGTGCTCGTCGAGCACGTCGATGCCCAGGGCGTGGGCATCCCTGCTCACGCGCGGCGCCGCTTGTCGGCCGAGGCGGCGCGGCTCGACAGGTTGATGGAGACCATCGACACGCTCATCAGCGAGGCGCGGCACGACCCGGTCGGGGACCGCACCGGGTGATGGCGGCGTCCCCCGCGAACGGGAGACGCCAGCCGGGTCAGCGGGCGGAGGTCTGCAGCGGGGTGGTCATCGTGACGGTGACCCCATTCTCGGTCGCTTGCCAGTACATCGTGGCGGCCGTGGCGGCCGTGACATCCAGGTCCGAGACGACGTAGGTCTGGCCGGGCTGGAGCGCCGCCGTGCCCAGCGCCCTCTGGAGGCTCAAGGTCCGGGTCTCGCCTCCGGCGGTGACCACCTCCAGCGTCGAGCCGCGCACATTGAGGGCGTCCGTGAGCCAGTCCGCCGTGAGGAGCGTCAGCGTGGACTTGGACGTGCTGGCGCGCGAGGTCAGCGTGCACACGCTGCACGGGACACGCGAAGGCTGCGGGGCGATCACCCAGGGCTGGACGAACGCTCCCGCAGGCAAATCGTCGGGGGGCTCCTCGCCGGCAGCGGGTTCGGTAGCGGGGTCGTAGTTACTGTCGATGCGCGTGGGGAGCTCCTCGACGGCGTCCCGCGCCGTGTCCAGCGATTCTTCTGCCTGGGGCGCCTCGCCCGCAGGCTGGCGGGCCGCGGTGCAAGCCGACGCGAAGGCCTGAGCCGCATCGCCGGCGGTGGCGAAGCCCCCGGCGGCCACGACGGAGCGACAGAATGACGCGCGATGGGTCGCTCCGCAGCCGCTCGTCCCCGAGAGGCAGAAGTCGGCGTCGATCGGAAGCGTCTCTCCGCTGGAGTAGAGCGCCCGCACGACGTCGCGGCGCGGGAGCTTCGGATTGACGGACCAGACCGAGGCAGCGATGGCCGAGAGCACGGCGGTGCTCATCGAGCTACCGGTCATCAGTGGCAGGCGCAGCGGACTGGAGTCGCTGATCTCGAAGCTATCTGAGTCGGGCATCGGGGTGGCCTGAAAGAAGCCTGGAGCGGCCAGACGCGGCATGCCCTTGGCCCTCGCGCCGAGCAGCTCTTCGTCGGCATCGCCCACCATGCCAACGGCCTGGATGAGGGACTCGTCCGGGCTCGCCGCGAGCTCGTCGCACCTGGTGCAGGCCTTGCGCGAGTCGCAGGTTCTCAGGCAATCGCACTGGTCCTTGCCAGGTGCCGGGACCCGCTCCCACGCGGCCGGATAGATGGGTCCGGCCGGAGCCCGCCCCCCCGCGGGGTTGCCCGCGGCCGCGAACACGAGGACGCCGGCGCAGGATGCCTCGACGAGCGCAGCGCGGACCAACCGCACCGACACCCGCTCGAGTCCGTCGGCGGCCGCGGTTCCGTCGACCCATGTGTAGCTCGGGTCCCACCCCAACGAGAGGTTCATCACCTTTCCGGGGAGGCCGTGGTCGTCGCCGGAACGCCTCATGAGCTGCTGGGTGGCAGCGCGGATGGCCTTGGCGAGCCCGATGCCCTGATAGGCGAAGGCCGCGGCCGAGGAGGGGTCGGGACCCGGCTTCAGCGCCTGCACACGCAGAAAACGCGCCAGGCAGGCCTTCGGATCTCGCTGGCACGCGACCGCCCGCGCGAGCCCCTGGACGGCCAGGCCGTGAAAGGCCCACTCGGGGACAGGCGCGGGCACTTCGTCCTCGATCGTGTCGACGATGGCGACGAGGGCGATCTGGTGGCCGGTGTCCGCGCCGAGCAAGGGCAGCACCTTTGCGTCGGGCACCTCTACGTGGGTGAGGCCCCGCGCGAACCGGTCGTTGGCATAGCCGGCGAGGATCTCCGGGAGGCCGCCCGCGGGGGCGACCACGCGGCAATCCCTCTCCAACCACTCACCCGCGGCCTTGTTCGTGGTCCGGTCATCGGGGAGGCCGCAGGGATCGGGTTGCCCCGCACCGTTCCACTCGTAGGCGCAGAAGGGGGCTCGCTGAACCGGAGACAGCGCTCCACCGCCACTCGGGAACACCGCCGTGACCGTCCAACCCGGCTCCGCCCGAGGGCAGGTCGCGGCGTCGGTCTCGCCGACCCACGCTCCCGCCGGACATGCTTCCGCGTTCTCCACGAGCCGGGTGAAGGACTTGCGCGGGCACCGGCGGTCCACGCTCTCCTGCAAGGTCTCGTTCTGCTGGGGCGGCCCGGTGTCGGCCTGCTGGGTGGGGTCGGTCGGCCGCTGCTGGGTCGGCACCGAGTCCGTCGTGGGTGAGGACGCCGGCGCGCTGGCGGTCGGTACGGAAGACGGGCAGCCGCCGCAGGCGACGTGCAAGGCCAGAGCAGCGAGCAAGGCGCTCAGCACCGGGGCTGCGTTTCGGGCGTACCTTGGCGGCACGTGGGACATCGAGACCTCGGGGGCAAGGGGGGGGCCCATCCTAGCGTCTACGCCGCGAAGGTGCAGCCGCCCCTGCGCGGGTTGTAACGCGGCCCGATGGTGGCCGCACTCGCGTGCTCGGGGCTCGTCGTGGCCCGCTGGCGAGGGCGCGAGCTGGCGACACACCCACCCCAAAATGACAGCTTCGAGGGCTCGTCGTAAGATTCGCGCACCTCTCCGCATAGTCCTCACCGAAAGCAAGAGAGGCTGGGCCGTCGCCAACGGGCACGGAGGCATCGCGCTGCAACTGGGACCCGAGATCATCGACGAAGCGCTCGCCCGAGTGGACGGAGCCGCGCGTCGACTGACCGAGGCCCTCATGCCCACGGTGCACTTCCGCGTCGCGCGACAGCTCATGCGCTCGCGAGCCGGCGCGCGGGGGCGCGACATCCGGCAGGAGGTCGAGGACATGGTGCAGGACGTCTTCTATGAGCTGTTCCGCGACGACGGGAAACGGCTGCGAGGCTGGGACCCCAAGCGCGGGCTCTCGCTGGCGAACTACGTCGGCATGGTGGCCGAGCAGCGTGTCCTCGCGAACCTGAGGAGCGGACGACGCAGCCCGTGGACCGAGGACCCCTCCGAGGCGGAGGCGCTCGACGGAGGCGACGTGGGTTCGCGGCGCGTCACCGGTCCTTCGGAGCGCGTCGTCAGCGCTCGGGAGCGGCTGGACCTGGTGCTGGACCGCATGCGCGCGAGCGTGAGCGATCAGGGCTATCGCATCTTCGAGATGCTCTTCGTCGAGCAGCGTGACGTCGAGGAGGTGTGCGAGGAGATGGGGCTGCAAGCCGGCGCCGTCTACACGTGGCGGTCGCGGCTGCGCAAGCGGGTGGCCGAGATCGCGGCGGAGATCGATGGGGTCGACGCCGCCGCCCCGGTCTCGTCGCGGGGAGGTGCGTGATGGACGATCAACTCCTGGAGGCGTTGGGGCAGCGGGCGGCGAGGCGCCGCGAGCAGGTCGGGGCGCTCGACGAGCGCTGGCTGGCGCTGGCCGAGGGGCGCCTGGACGAGGCGGAGAGCGAGCGGGCGCGGCAGGAGGATCCCGCTCGCTGGGCGGCCTTCGCGCCGCTCGACGAGGCGGCGCAGGAGCGAGTGCACCGGGAGGTGGCCAGGGCGCTCGACGGTGCGGCCGCCGGCGAAGGTGGCGCGCCGGTGATCGCGCTGGCACCGAGGCGGAAGGCCCGCTGGGCGCGGTTGGCGATGGTCGTGGCTCCGCTGGCGGCGGCCGCGGCGCTGGTGCTGGTGCTTCGCGGGCCGCTCGGAGGCACCGATGGACCGCCCCTGCCCGGCTACGGGTTGGAGGTGAGCGGCGGGCTGGCCACCGTGCGAGGTGCGGAGGCGCCGGAGCCGTCGCGGCGCTTCACACCCGACTCGCCAGTCGAGCTGCTGCTGCGGCCGCAGCAGGCGGCGCAGGGCCCGGTCGCGGTGCGCGCCTGGCGGCGCATGCCGGGCCAGGCCTGGCAGGCCTGGGACGCGCCGGCGCAGATCTCCGCCGAGGGCTCCGCGCGCATCGCGGGATCGGCGGCAGAGCTGCTGGGGACCACGCCGGGCGTCGTCGGGCTGCGGATCGTGGTCGGGCGGCCGGACGAACTCCCAGGTGGGCCCGAGGCCCAAGGCGATGGCGGCGACGCGTGGCAGCGGTTCGACATGGAGCTGGAGCTGATCGCGCCGAGGTGACGCGAGCGTGTGGCGGCCGGAGCGGCGAGGACGCGCCTCGGCGGCCGGCGCGCTGCAGAGCCTGGCTGCGCCTGGTGGCGGCGGTCGCGCTGGCCGCGAGCGCGTGCGGCGGGCGCGGCTGCGACGTGGAAGGGCCGGGGCGAGCCGACGTCGCGCTGGCCGGGTGTGCGTCGTTTCGGCGGGGGCCCGTCTGCCTGGTGACCGAAGACACGGAGCTGCGGGTCTCGGTGGGCGCCGCAGCCGAGGCGACGGTGGAGATCGAGCCCCGCGCGTCGGAGTTCCCCTCCGCGGAGCGGGGGCGCCGGAGCTTCGTCGTGCGGCCCGGGCGCGAGGCGGACGCGATCTCGGTGCGCGTGGAGGCGGCCGACGGGTCGGCGTCATCGTGGACGCTGGCCCTGGCCCCCTTCGAGGAGGTCCCGGCGCTGGTGGAGGCGCAGCGAGCGCGTGCCGCTCGGGAGCTGGACCGGGCGCTCGAGGTGGTCGAGTCCGCCCTGGCCGACGGCAAGCCGGCGGCGGGGCTGAGGGCCCGGCTGCTGGCGATGCGAGCCCGGGTGCGCATCGCCAAGGGGGCGCGCGCCGAGGCCGAGCAGGATCTGCGCGAGGCGATGGCCCTGGAGCGCCAGGAGGGGCTCATCTCCGACGAGGTCAGGGACGGGATGGCGCTGACCTGGCTGCTGGTGGGCGCGCTGCGCTTCGGCGAGGCCCACGAGACGCTCGCTGCGCTCGCGCCCGCGGCGGGCGCCTTCGACGAAGCGAAGGCCTACGCCCCATACTACGAGGCCATCCTGCTACACCGTGCAGGCGATCCGCGAGGTGCGCTCCGCAACCTCGAGGAGGCCGAGCGCGCGGCGCGGCGGCTCGGCATGGAGGCGGTGGCGCGGGACAGCCGACAGACCACCGCGCTCGTGCTGCAGGAGCTGGGCCGCTTCGAGGAGGCGGGGCGTATCCTCGAAGGCCTCGCGGGCGAGGCGTCGGCCTCGGAGGACCCATGCCAGCGCGCGACCCTGCTGACCAACCTGGGCTGGACGCGGCTCTTGCTGGGTGAGGCGGGCCGGCAGTCCGAGCCGCTGCCCGTGCTCGAGGAGGCGCTGGCGATCTGGCGTTCGAGCTGTGCGGCGCCTGCCGAGCTGGGCAACGCCCTGGTCAATCTGTCGCTGGCGGAGCTCCAGCGAGGTGACATCGCCCGCGCCCGCGAGCGGCTGCGAGAGGCGGTGGCCGCGGGTGCTGCCGACACGGCCGTGGTGGAGGCGTGGCGGCTCGATCTCGAGGGCCGGCTGGCGCTGGCCACCGGCGAGGAGCCCGGGGCGCTCGATGCCTTCGAGGCCCTGGACCGCCTCGCCCGCGAGGCGAGCGTACCGGACGCGGCGCTGCGAGCGGCGCTCGGTCGAGGCGACGCGCTCGCGGCGCTGGGGCGACCCGACGAGGCGCTGGCGGCGTGGGACGCGGCCGAGGGCCTGCTGGATCAGGCGGTGCGGGCCGTGCCGCTCGGAGAGGGGCAAGGCGCGTTCCTGGCCTCGGCGACCCGCGGGCCGCGAGCGCACGTGGATCTGCTGATGAGCCTGGGCCGCGTGGACGAGGCGCTGGCCGTGGCGAGGCGATCCCGCACGCGGGAGCTGACGATGCTGCGGCAGCTTCGCGCGCTCGCGGCGCTGGGCCCCGAGGCGCGCGCGCGGTGGGAGGCCGCGGTGGCGGCCTGGCGCGCCGGGCGGCGCGCGCTCGACGCGGCGGCCGAGGACGACTGGAAGCTGGCCGCCGACGGCAGGGCGGCCGCCGCGTTGGCGCGCGCCGACGAGGAGCGGGCGCTGCGCCGGGCGCTGGACGACGCCCTCGCGATGGCGGCCCCTGAGCCGGCGCCCCAGCTCACGGCGCTCGTCGGCTCCGGCGAGCTTGCCCTGGTCACGCATCCGGGCCGCCGCGGGACGTGGGTGTTCGCCGTGACCGAGGCCGGCGCCCGGGCGGTCCACCTCGGGGCCCTCCCGAGCGAGCCGGGAGCGCTCGCCGCCGCGCTGCTCGAGCCCTTCCGCGCCGAACTGCAGGTCGCACGCCGCCTCCGCGTGCTGGCGTTCGGGCCGCTGCGTGAGGTGGACTTCCAGTCACTGCCCTGGGAGGGGGGACCCTTGGCGGCGAGGCTCCCCGTGGTCTACGCGGTGGACCTCCCGCCGCTTGCGGGCTCGGCGCCGAACCGGTCGAGCGCGGCGCTGGTGGTGGCCGATCCCGCGCGCAACCTGGCTGGGGCGCAGGCGGAGGTAGGGGCGGTGCGCGCGCTGCTCGCCCAGGGCTCGGGGGCGCCGGTCGAGCTCACCGGGCCGGAGGCCACGCTTGCGGCGGTGCAGGAGCGACTGCCCGAGGCGGGGCTCTTCCACTTCGCCGGGCACGGCTGGTTCGGCGGGCTCGGCGGTTGGGAGAGCGCCCTGGGGCTGGCGGGGGGGCAACGCCTGACGGTGGGCGACATCCTGGCGCTTCCCCGCGTGCCCGCGACGGTGGTGCTCTCCGGTTGCGAGACCGGACGCAGCGACCGCAGCGGGCCGGGCGCGTCGCTGGGTCTGGCCGAGAGCTTCGTCATCGCGGGGGCCGAGGCGGTCGTGGCCGCGACCCGGCCGGTGGACGATGCCCTGGCCCAGGCGATGTCGGAGGCGCTCTACCAGGAGGGCCAACAGGCGCTGCGCGCGGACCCGGCCTCGGCGCTGGCCCGGGCGCAGGCGCACATCCGGGCAGAGCAGCCGGACGCCGACTGGGCCAGCTTTCGGCTCATCGTGCCCTGAGGGCGCCCCGCGGAGCGCAGCGCGCTGGGAGGACGCTCAACGGGCCGGCCAGCACATGGCCGCGTGGGATCGGCGGCAGCGGCGAGCCGGATCCGTCGACCGGACCGCTGCGCCACACCGCCGGCAAATCGCAGGCCGCTGGGCGGCGGAGGCAGCCGCTGGGGCCGCCCTGGCCCGCCGGCAGCTCTTCACGCTGACCCGGTCAGAAGGGTTCGGTCGAGACCTTGGTCCACGGCTGCCCGGGGGCCTGGCGCGTCTCCACGGTCCAGACGAAGTGGTAGTCGCGGTCCGCCGTGAGGGTGGCCCGGCCGATCAGGCCGCCGGGCATGGGGACCCCGCCGGGGCCGGGGACCTGGCCCGGCGGCGGGGGGGCGACACCGGGCGGACCGCCCGGCGGCTGCGCGACGCCGCCCGGCGGGAGCGGGGGACCGTTGGGATCCGCCGGCCCCTGGGGGCGATAGCTGCCGCGCACCAGCGTCGCGACGAAGGGCTTGAGGGTCAGGCCACCCCGCAGGTCTCCTACGTGGCCGGTGAGGTCGGCGCCGGCGAAACCCGGCGGGACCGCCTCCAGCGCGTCGAGGAGCACGCTGAACGACCAGGGATCGATGGCCCCGAGGTCGAGGAGCGAGGCCTGCTTCATGTACGAGGCCAGCGCAGCGTAGCCGGTCGCGGTGGAACGCCGCCCCTTGTCCCAGACGAAGGCGTAGACCTCATGGTGGTCGGGCGGGAAGTCGCCGCCGGAGAGGACCACACGGAAGAAGCGCGGGAAGAGCTCCCGGCATTGCTCCACCTTGGCGCCGGGATGCCCCAGCGTGTCGGCGGCGGCGGCGCAATCGAAGGTACGCGCGGGGGCTGGCGGGGGCGGGACATCCGGGTTCGACATGGCGGGGCTCTTCGGGCATGCGAGGGCGGACAGGGCCAGGAAGGTGCAGGCGACGCGTTGTGCGAATGGGATCATGCGCTGCTCGGGCTGGGGGGGCTCCCCAGGTTCACATAGGGGCCGTTGAAGAGCGAAGGGAGGAGCACCGCGAGGTGCTCGGCCCGGGCGTGCATCTCCGCCACCATGGCGGGCGGTGCGACCACGAAGGGACGGTCTCCGAAGGGACGGTCTCCGCCGACGGGCGCCAGCACCAGCCCGCCGTCCTCCTGCACCTCGACGAGGACGAGGCCGGAGACCCGGGCCGCCGCTGCCCCGGGGATCCCCTCGAGCAGCGCGAGCTTGATGGCCTCCACGACGCGGTCGTCGAGCCCGTGGTCGAAGCAGACCACCTTCTCGCGCAGCTCGGCGTAGCCGAACACGACGCGCGGCCGCGTCTCGGGGAAGGACTCGCGCACGGCGCGCGGCGCCTCGGTGCCGACGACCTCCTCGAAGGTGCGGCGGATCGTCTCGGACAGCTCCGCCACCTCGCCGCGGCGCGCGCGGGCGAACACGCCGATGAAGACGCCGCGATCCAGGTCCGTGTAGAGCAGATCCCGCTCGACCACGAACACCGCGCCGCACGCCTCGCACGCGAACCGGTTCAGGGTCCCGTCGAGGACCTGGGTGCGCCACGACGGAGAGCGCTGCACGTTCGCGCTCTCCGGCATCAGCACCCGCTGCGACGCCTCGCAGGAGGGGCAGTGCAGCGTGACGGGATGGGTCGTGGACATCGCGCAACTCCGCCGAGCGTCGGGGCCCGGCTCGTCCGCTCGCCGCGGGTCAGCTCGGGAGCGTGTGGGACGGCGGCGTCGCGGCGGGCGCCACGGGCGTCGCCGGCGTGTGCGACGGAGCCCGGCCGGACGCCTCGTCCGTCGGCACCACCGAGGCGTCGGTCGACGACTCGAGCAACGGGAAGAAGGTCGAGGGATCCTTGCCGTTCACCGCAGGCGGCAGCGCGCCCGACGAGTACTTCTGCGTGTACATCTCGGCGAACATCTCCACGGGCGAGCTGAGCGCGTACCACCCGATGCGGCCCACGCACGCGTCGAACGCGGTCTTGTCGTAGGTGGTGAAGCCCGCCGGGTTCATGCGGGACGCCCACAGGTGGACCTTGGCGCCACCGGGCGTGTAGCCCGGGAACTGGTACCCGCCGTCCTTGAAGCCGGCCAGCCCCACTCGGCCGTACACCGCGCCGAAGTACTTGGTGAGCTCCTGCGAGGCCCAGGCCAGCCGGATCGCCGCCAGCTTCTGGTCGAAGGTCCCCGCGAGCGCGGTGATGGCGTTGCCCGACGGCTCTGCGCCACCCGAGATGGCGCCGGTCAGCCAGTCGCGGGCGGCGGTGGCCGCGACGTCGGTCTCCACCCCTGCGATGTTGAGCTTCTGGGTGTCGGTGGCCGTCCACATGGCCGCCTTGAACGCGCTCTCGCTGCTGGCCGCCCAGCCGCCGTAGGTGGTCGCGAAGGCGTTGCCCGTCTCGGGGACGCCGGCCAGCGAGCGGGCGCCTACGGCATGCCCGACCTCGTGCCGGGCGTGGTTCAGGAACCAGGTCAGGGCCGGGCCGCCGGTGACGCCGCCCACACCCGACCCGGAGGTCCCCATGGCGAAGTCGTTCGTCGTGCCACCGGCTGCGTCCGACACGATGACCACCGTCTGGCAGTTGTCGAGGTAGTACGAGGTGCCGATGGTCCCCGTCGCCCCATGGTTGGTCCACGCGCCCACCGACGGCACGGTCTGCCGGTACTGCTGCTGCGTCTGGTTCACGAAGGCGATGTTGGCCATGTTGATGTGGCCGCGGGGGAGCGGCCGGATGCCGACCATCAGCCGCTGCATGGTCAGGTCCGCCGGGGCGACCGGCATGTACAGGGTGCGCCACTCCCACGAGGTCGAGCCGTCGGTGCTGGTGGAGGTCCCCCCCGGCCAGGTGACGCTGGTGGCCCCGGGCGACAGGATCTGGGCGGTGAAGAGCTTCGCCCACACGGCGCGCGCGATCGCGGCGCTGCGGGTGCCGGGGTCGTTGTAGAGGGTCCAGACGGCGTTGTACTGGATGGCGTCAGCGATGTTGGCCGCGTTGCCCATGAAGCGCTCGAAGCGAGCGTCCGTCATCGCGGCCACCCAGGACCCGGCCGTCGATGAGATGGAGCCGAGGAAGAACCCGCAGGTCGCCGGGCTGGCGGCCGTGTTGACGGCGTCGATGATCTTGCCGCGCGCGGTGTCGTCGGTGGCCAGCCTCAGGATGGCCAGCGTGTCGTGCTGCGCGACCGCCGCCGCGATGGTCTCCTCGATGGTCGGCACCGTCGCGGTGGTGGTCGGGGCGTTGGTCTGCGGACCGGAGTTGGTGGACGGAGTCGCCGAGGCCGCACCGGATGAGCTGGTCGTCGGCGCGGTGGTGGTGGACGGCGTCGTGGTGGCGCTCCCGGTCCCGGTGGCGCTCCCGGTGCCGGTGCCGGTCGATGTCGTCGGCGTGGTGGTGCTGGGCGTCGTGCTCGGCGTGGTCGTGTCCGGACTGGCCGGCGACCAGAGACCCAGCCGCTCCATGACCCAGGCCATCACGCCGGGCGGGGGGCCGTAGGAGTTGGCCGGGGGCAAGAGTGACGCAGAAGATCCTGATGTACCTTCGCCTGGCTGACGCTGGCGATCCGTCTCTGGCATGACGCTGCCTCGCTTTCGTGCTGGACCGACCCCCCGGCCGTCGTGACGACACGTTGGCGCCGCCTGCGACTCGACTAGAGTACACTTGCGCGTGCGAGACGGACAAGCCAGCGTCCTTCGTTCGCCCACCGCGCGGACCGTTTCCTGGAGTCGCGACGTGTCCAACGAGAGTGGCCAGCCATGGGTCCGCAGGCACCTGAGAGCCGAGGTGGACCGGGTATGGGCGATCCTCCAGTGGAGGCTACGCGTGATGCAGCAGTCCGGCATCGCGCCCGCTCCCGACGACCCCTACCCGGGCGCCCTCGTCTCGCCGCTGCTGGTCGAAGCGCGGCTGCGTGCCCGCGAGGCCGAAGGCGCGGCGCCCATCGACACGGGGGAGGCCGAGGCGCTGCTGGGGCGAGCGCGCGAGGCGAGCGCCGCGGCCATGGCGGCGGCCTCCAGCCCGAGAGACCTGCCGCTGGAGCAGATCCGCCGCGACCACGCCCTGGATGACACCGAGTACCTGGCCCTGCTGCTGGGCGTCGCCGCCGCCACCGATCCCGCCGTCGCCCCGTTGATGGCCTACCTGCAGGGTCACTACGAGCGCGCCCACCCGACCCTGGCGCTGCTGGCCGATTGCCTGGGCGAGCTGGACCTCCGCCTCGACGTGCGGCGCCTGCTGGACCCGGACGCGCCGCTGGTGGCCGCGGGGCTGGTCCGGGTGGACGACAGCAAGCCTGCGCTCGAGCCGCTCCATCGCCCGTACCGTGTCGAGCCCCGTGTGCTGCGCCACATCGAGGGACGCCGCGGTCTGGACGCGATCCTGGCGGGCGCGGCGCGCCTGGAGGAGTCGGGGCGCGCGCAGCCGGAGATGCAGCTCGGCCCGGACGCGATCGCGGCGTGGGATCGCTTGCGGATGCTGGTGGACGTCTCGCCCGCGGAGGCCCAGCGTCTGCCCGTGATCTGCTTGCGCGGCCCGGTGGGCGCCGGGAAGCGGCGCTGGGCCTACGAGATCGCCAGCCACTTCGACCTGCGCATGCTCACCGTGGACGTCCAGGCCCTGGCCCTCGCCCACGGCCCGCTCGCCGTGGGGCTGCCCCTGGTCATGCGCGAGGCGGTCCTCACCCGCTCCTTGTGCTGCCTGGTGGGCTGGGACGCCCTGATGGAGGTGCGGCGCCAGGGCCCGGCCGACGCGCAGACCGAGCCGGCGCGCGAGCTGGACGTCGCGCGCGCCGTCGCGGCCCTGGATGGCGCGGTCGTCGACCACCGCGGCATCGTCGTGCTGTGCCTCACCGAGGCGAAGAACGCCCCGCCCGCGCTGCGGCGCGCCGTCGAGCTCATCGATGTCCCGGCGCCCGACCGCGCGACGAGCGAGGCCATCTGGTCGCAGCTGCTGCCGCCGGCCAGCCGGGACGATGACCTCCTGCCGGCCGAGCTGGCGCGCCAGTTCCGGCTGACACCCGGCCGGGCAGCCGACGCGGTCGCCGTGGCGCGGCGCGACCTGACCCCGGGCATGCCGCTGGACGCGCCGCGGCTGACCCGCGCCATCAAGCAGCAGGTCCAGGCCAGCATGGGCAGCATCGCCCGGCTCCGCCACCCCGAGGACGACTGGGACGACCTCGTCACGACGCCCGAGGTCGGCATCCAGCTCCGGGAGCTCTGCCACCGGTACCGCTACCGCCAGCAGGTGCTCGAGGACTGGGGTCTGGCCAGCCGCTTCGGCGCGACCCTGGGGATCTCCGCGCTCTTCGAGGGGCCGCCGGGCACCGGCAAGACCATGTCCGCCGGCATCATCGCCCGCGAGCTGGGGCTGGACCTGTACCAGATCGAGCTGTCGCAGATGGTCAGCAAGTGGCTGGGCGAGACAGAGAAGAACCTGGCCAAGGTCTTCGACGAGGCCGAGCGCTCGGGCGCGATGCTGCTCTTCGACGAGGCGGACAGCCTCTTCTCCAAGCGCACCAGCGTCAGCTCCTCCAACGACCGCTACGCCAACCTCGAGGTGAACTATCTGCTCCAGCGCATCGAACGCTTCACCGGCGTCGCGCTTCTGACCACGAACTTCGCCGACTCCATCGACTCGGCCTTCGCCCGCCGGCTGAGCATGCGGGTGACCTTCCCGCCCCCCGAGCTGCCCGAGCGCAAACGCCTGTGGGAGACCATGCTGGCGGAGCCGCGGCTCCCCCTGGGCAAGGTGGACTGCGAGGCGCTGGCGGAGGAGTTCGAGCTGGCGGGCGGCCTGATCCGCAACGCGGTGCTCCGAGCGGCCTTCCTGGCGGCCTCGCGCGAGATCGTCGTCGACCACGAGCTGCTGCGCCTGTCGGCGCGGATCGAGATGAAGGAGCAGGGCATGCTCATCCGCGGCAACCCGCACCACGAGATCCTGGAGCTGCTGATGCGGCCCCCCTCCGTGTCGAGCCGGTGAGCGGCGGCGGCCGCCCCGGTCACGCCGCCTCATCGATGTCCGCGCCGTCGTCGCCGTCACCGCCGTCGGGGCCGAGCGCCCCGAGCAGCGCGTGGAGCGCGTGAGCGTCCGACGACGCGCCGAAGCTGAAGACGAGGCCGCCGTGGTCGTCGGCCAGCAGCTCCCTGAGGCGCCCCAGCCGGCGTCCCCGGGGCTGGTAGAAGCTGAGCAGCGCCGGCTCGTCGCCGACGGGCACCAGCCACCCGAGGCAGGTGCCGCGCGGCGCCGTCGGGGGCTGGTGGCCCACGGGCCCCAGCACGCAGACGCGAGCGACGCGGTAGACCACGTCGTCGCTGGTGAGCGAGCGGACCAGCGCGCCGGGGCCGCGGCGGTCCGGGATCACGCGCCAGGGCTCGAAGCACCAGGGCGCCATCGCCTCGTTGGCGGCCGCGGGGAGACGGGCGAAGAGCCCCTCGGCCAGCAGGCGCAGCGGATCGGAGGCCAGCTCGACCCCAGCCTGCCAGGACCAGAGCAGCGCCACGGCCATCGCGAAGCGCTCGCTCGGGCGCAGGCGGGCCTCCGGGTCGAGGTCGCGGCCCAGCTCGCGCGCGGCGGCGGCCAGCGGGGCGGCCGCGACGAGGAGATCCCGGGCCGGCGCGAACGCGGTCCGAGAGACCAGGGAGGGCGCGGGCGAACAGGAGACGAGAGGGTAGACCTGGGTCATCGGTGGACTCCTCGAGGTGGGGTGGGCTGGTGGCCGCCGGCCGTCGGCGGGCCCAGGACGCAAGAGCAAGAAGGGATCCAACCGCTCCCGGCGGCCCGTGGGACAGCCCGCGGGACAGCCGCGTCACCTCGCGCTCGCCGGTCGGGGGCGCCATTCTCCTCGGGATGACGACCACTCACGGCGCGCGGGGTCGCCGCGCGGCGCCTCCGCCGAGGCCCCTCGCGCTGGGGTCTGCGCACCCCGGATCCCAGGTCGCCCCACCCCAGGCGCGGCAGCCGCAGCAGCAGAAAGGGCCCGCCGCTACGCCCGCCGCGTGATCCTCTCGTTGCGTCGGGCGCGTTCGCCGCGCACCATGACGCGCGCTCGCCATCGGAGGTCCTCATGCTGCGTCATCGTTCCCACCTGCTCCTGCTCATCGTCCCCGCCTGCGTCGCCCTCGCCTCGGCATGTGGCGGCGGCGACACCAACGCTGCGGACGGAGGCGATCTGGGAGCGGACGCCGTGACCGACGCCAGCGGCGACGCCTCGACGGATGGCGGCGCGGACGCGGACGCGGCGGTCGATACGGCGGCGGACGGCTCGGCGGACTCGGAAGGCCCGCTGGACGTGCTGACCGACGCGGACACCACGGCCGACGCCGACGCCGTGACCGACGCCACCACCGACGCCGCGACCGACGCCACCACCGACACCGACGCCGCGACCGACGCCGACACGGGCGCGCCATGGGTGCTCGAGGTCAGCCCCACCCTGCCGGCGCCGCCTGACGATCCGCTGGCCCAGAGCCCCAAGGTGAGCTGCGGCGTCTACCTGGCCGAGCGCTGCGTGGGCGGTGGCCTCGAGCGCTGCGAGATCTACGACCCGGCCACCGAGAGCTTCGTCGACGATCCCGACCCGCTGCTGCGCCGGGTCTTCCTCTACGACCGCTGGTACGACCTCTACGCCTCGCCCCAGGGCCAGACCGGCGAGCCCGTGTTCACCGAGGGCATGGCGCCGGCCACCCCCGAGTCGGTGTGGGGCGACCCCGAGAAGTTCGCCCGCTACGACGGCGCCGGAGACTCGGCCATCTGGACCGGCGTCGCCCTGACCTCCGACATCTTCCGCTACATGGAGACCGGGACCGACGCCGACTACCAGCGCGTCGAGGCGAAGGTGCGCGCGCTGCTGACGAAGTTCGACGTCACCGGCGTCCCCGGCTACCTGGCGCGGCACCACTTCCTCTACATGCCCGAGGGCGGCCCGGTCGATCGCCGCTTCTTCCAGAAGTGGCCCGGCCAGCTCGGCCACCGCGACATGCCCATGCCGCACCCGGAGAGCGTCCCGGACCTCTCGCCGGTGTACCTGAGCGGCCTCCCGAAGCCCGACGGCACCACGGCCCCGGTCCAGGCGTACTGGAACGGCCACCCCTCCATCGACCAGTACACCGGCCCGATGGTCGCCTTCCCGCTGGTGCTGCCGCTGCTGAAGGACGACGCGCTCAAGGCGCGCATCGTCGAGCACATGCGCTGCTACCTGAACCGCCTCGAGCGGATCGAGCTGCGCAACCTGCAGGACAACCCCGAGCTGCTCGACCTCCTCACCAGCTTCCTCGCCGGCTCGGGGCTGAACCTGGACCCGGACGACATCGACCTGACCAAGCTCGACACCATCGTCGCCTTCGCGCTGCGCGGCATCAACAACATGAACCAGGCCGGCTTCGACGCCACCTGCCCCGAGGGGCCGCCGCGGGTGGCGACGCGGGTGCTGGACGCGGACGACCCGACCTTCATCTCGAAGGTGCTGGACCTGGCGGCGGACCTGCAGCAGGGCGCCGAGGACATCACCGAGTCGCAGATCGACCACATGTACGCGCCGTCGATCCGCGGCGGCGACGCGGCCCACATGATCCACCTGGCCGTGATGGTCTGGTGGATGACCGGCGACGACGCCTACCTCGACTTCCTGCGCGACGACCTGCTGGGGCCCATCCGCGCCGACGAGGTGGCCCTGACGATGCAGTCGCTGCGCCTGCCGGACTGGTGCTTCAAATTCTACGGCGACCACATCACCTACGGGACCCTCTGGCAGCTCATCACGATGCTGGGTGACTCGCCGCTGCGCACCTCCATGGTCCGGGCGATGGAGGAGGAGATGTGGCAGAAGGCGCTCTACAACCACGACAGCTCCAAGTTCAACGTGATGTACGCGACCAGCGGCGACGACGAGGAGCTGTCGAGCCGTCAGGTGGCCATCGAGTCGGCGGTGCTGAACCTGGAACGCTTCGGCGGGGGCGGGGACGTCATCGATTCGCCGCGGCGCACCTATGCGCGGACGCGGGGTGAGGTGTGGGAGGGGATGCAGGACGAGGGGATCGGGTTCCGGTGCCCCACCGAGGCGCAGCGCGAGCAGTGCGAGGGCGGCGAGACGGTCCTGGGCATCGACACCGAGAGCAAGATCATCAGCTACACCTGCGACGGGCGGGTCGGCGAGTGCACGATGGCGGATGGCAAGTGCACCGAGGGGCTGGCCGACGACGCGCTGCCGCCGCGGCTGCGGAACTACGCCGACTTCATGTGGCAGCGCAGCCCCTTCGACGTGGGCTCGGGCGGCGACGGCGGGCGCAAGCAGTCGCCGGGGCGCGACCTGTCGGAGCCCTACTGGATGGCGCGCTACTACGGGTTCATCGAGGCGGGCGCGGGCCAGGTGCTGGCCTGGCGGCCGGCGGGGGTCTGCGACGTCGGGCCGGAGCTGCTGGAGTTCGAGATCAGCGAGTTCACCGGCCTGTGCATCCCGGGGGAGACCACCTGCGAGGTGGTGACCACGGTCAGCGTGGGCGGCGGCCTGAAGGTGTCCAAGGACGGCGTGGCCCAGGAGGCGACCCTGAGCGCAGA
This sequence comes from Deltaproteobacteria bacterium, assembly GCA_020632695.1. GTDB lineage: Bacteria > Myxococcota_A > UBA9042 > PHBI01 > JACKFB01 > JACKFB01. The sequence continues at coordinate 65,323 of JACKFB010000002.1, read as the reverse complement.
CGACTTCGCCGAGCTGCAGTCGATGCTGCAGCAATCGGCGTTCCTGGAGGCGATGGAGGCCGACGATCCGGGCTGCCCGCTGCTGCTCGACTACGCGGTCGACTTCTCGCTGACCTGGTATCTGCAGGATCCGATCGTCCAGAAGTCGGTGCAGGGCTGCGCGGTGGACTCCGAGCACCCGATGGGCGTGGTCTTCAACAAGGTGAAGTCGCTGGTGAGCAAGTACGGGCTGTAGGAGCCGTCCGCCCGGCGGGGCGTGGGAAGCGCGGCACGCTGTGGCGCGCGCGGCGGCGCTCGTGGTAGGGGGCGCCAGTCCCCCCTCCCCCGAGGACGCCCGGAGGTTCCCCGTGCTGCGAGACCTCATCGCCACGCTCGGCGTGTGCGCCCTCGCGCTGACGTGCGCCTGCAGCACGCCGGGAGGAGGCGGCGGGATCGTGCCGGTGGACGGCAGCGACGCCCCGGGGCTGCCGGACGCGGACGGCGGGGCCGAGAGCGACGGCGGGGCCGAGGCCGACTCCGAGACCGGGGCCGACTCCGAGACCGGGGCCGAGACCGACTCCGGGGCCGAGACCGATTCCGAGACCGACTCCGAGACCGACTCCGAGACCGGGGCCGAGACCGAGACCGGGGCCGAGACCGACTCCGAGACCGCGGCCGAGACCGACTCCGGGGCCGAGACCGACTCCGAGACCGCGGCCGAGACCGACACCGCGGCCGACACCGACACCGCGGCCGAGACCGACGCTGCCACCGACACCGACGGCGGGGACGCCGGCTGCACGCCGGGCGTGCTGCGTTGTGATGGTGCCACGGTGGAGGCTTGTGTGGTGGGTGGCATCTGGCAGGCGGTCGCGACGTGCCCGACGGGCCAGCCCTGCTTCGAGGGGGCTTGCTGCACGCCGCTCTGCGGCGACGCGGACTGCGGCGGCGATGGGTGCGGGGGGAGCTGCGGGAGCTGCGCGATCGGGCTGACCTGCGTGTCCGGCGAGTGCTCGTGCGTCGGGTCGTGCGAGGGCAAGAGCTGCGGGGACGACGGGTGCGGCAACGCGTGCGGGGCGTGCCAGCCGGACGAGGCCTGCGTCGACTTCGCATGCCAGTGCAAGCCGTCTTGCGGTGGCAAGAGCTGCGGGCCGGACGGGTGCGGCGGCTCTTGCGGGACCTGTCAGGTGGGCCAGCAGTGCAGCGCGGGCGTCTGCAAGTGCAAGCCCGCCTGTGACGGCAAGGACTGCGGTGGCGACGGCTGCGGCGGCTCGTGCGGGAGTTGCGGCGGACCCCAGAGCTCGTGCGAGGAGGGCATCTGCGTCTGCACCCCGGTGTGCGGCGACGCGGGGTGCGGGGACGATGGCTGCGGCGGAGAGTGCGGCGGCGGCTGCGCGCCGACCGAGATCTGCCAGTTCGGGGCCTGCGTCACGGAGACCGCGGCGGCGATCATCTCGAGCTTCGATGGAGGGCAGAGCCTCGCCGAGGCCGGCTGGAAGTCCATCGGTCACGCCGAGGTGGTCGACGGGCTCTCGGACATCGAGCCGCACTCGGGCGACGGGATGCTGCTGGTCTCCACCCAGCAGATCGATGGGGGCACGTCGACCTCGTCGTCGGCGCGGGCCAACGTCACCTTGCCCAAGGGCGCGCAGCGGGTCGTCTTCTCGGTGCGCTTCGTCAGCGAGGAGTGGCTGGAGTGGTGCGGGAGCCAGTTCGTGGACCGCTGGACCTTCGCGGTGGTCAGCGCGTCGCTCTCCCGCTCGGTGCCGGTCACCACCGACGATCTCTGCCCGCCGCCGGACGACCTCGCCACCTGCGGGGGAGCGACGCCTCCGTGCGACTTCACCTGCCTCGCGACGCCCGCGGCGTGCGTCTGGGACGCGGCCGCGGCGAGCTGCACCGGCAGCTACACCTGCGATACCGGCCGCTTCACCCAGGAGCTGGCGGAGTCGATGGTCGGCCTGGACCAGGACGGGGCCTTCGAGACCGGCTGGCTCGACGTGGCGGTCGAGCTGGGCGCCCCGCTGCCCGAGAGCCTGCCGGTCGTGCTCAGCGTCACCAGCGACAACCTCGGCGACGCCAGCTTCCACTCGCTGGTGCTGGTCGACGACGTGCGCACCGAGTAGGCGCGAGGCCCGCTGCCTTGCCACGGAGGCCCGGGGCGCGACAGACTGCGGCGACCCCGCGGAGGACCTGATGCGATTCGCCCTCGACGAGGAGCAGGTGGCGCTGCAGCGCGCGGCGCGACGGCTCCTGGAGCGCTGGTCGCCCTCGGCGGCCGCGCGCGACGCCATGGAGACCGAGCGCGGCTACGACGACGCGCTGTGGCAGCGGCTGGCGGCCGACCTGGGGGTGTCGGCGCTGCTGGTGCCGGAGGCCCTCGGCGGGCTGGGCCTGGGCCCGACGGCGCTGGCGCCGGTGATGGAGGAGATGGGCCGCGCCCTGGCCTGCGCGCCGCTGCTCTCGACGGTGGCGCTGGGTACGAACGCGCTGCTGCTGGGTGCCTCGGCGGAGCAGCAGGCCCGGTGGCTTCCCGGGTTGGCCTCCGGCGAGCGCACGGCGACCGTGGCCTTCGACCCGCTCGGCGACGCTCGGCGCTCGGAGGTGCGCGCGGTCCGCGACGGCGGGTCCTGGCGGCTCGACGGCGTGGTGACGCAGGTCCTCGACGGGCACACCGCCTCGCTGGTGGTCGTGGCGGCGGAGGTCGCGGCGGAGGACGCGCTGGCGCTGTTCCTGGTGCCGGGGGACGCGCCGGGGCTGGCGCGCACGGCCCTGCCGACCATGGACCGGACGCGCCGCCTGGCGCGCTTGGAGCTGCACGGCGTCAGCGTCCCACCCGCCGATCGCCTCGACGGGCCCCTCCCCGGAGCGGCGGCGTTGCGCGCCGTGCTGGATCGGGCCCGGGTGGCCCTCGCCTCCGAGCAGGTCGGCCTCGCCGAGCGCTGCCTGGACATGTCCGTCGAGCACGCCCGCACCCGCGTCCAGTTCGGACGCCCCATCGGCAGCTTCCAGGCGATCAAGCACCGGTGCGCCGACATGCTGGTCGACGTCGAGTCCGCCCGCGCCGCGAGCTGGTACGCCGCCTGGGCGGCCGAGCACGCCCCCGACGAGCTGGCGACCGCGGCCGCCATGGCGAAGGCGTGGTGCAGCGAGGCCTGCTTCCGGGCCGCCGCCGAGTGCATCCAGATCCACGGCGGCATCGGCTTCACCTGGGAGCACGACGCCCACCTCGCCTTCAAGCGCGCCCGCGCGTCGCTCGCGCTCTTCGGCGCGCCGGCCAACCACCGCGAGACCATCGCGCACGAGCTGGGGCTGTGAGCGCCGGCTCCGCGGGCGTCACGAATCGCCAGGTGCGCCTGCGGGCACGCCCGGTCGGCCTGCCCCGCCCCGACGACTTCGAGCTCGTCGAGACGGCCCCCGGCGAGCTGTCGCTGGGCGAGGTGCGGGTGCGAGCCCGCTACATCTCGCTGGATCCGGCGATGCGCGGCTGGATGAACGCGAACCGCTCGTACATCCGCCCGGTCGAGGTGGGCGCGGTGATGCGCGCGGCGGCCATCGGCGAGGTGGTGCTCTCGCGCCACCATCGCTTCCAGGTGGGGGAGACGGTGGTCGGGATGCTGGGCGTGCAGGAGCTCGGCGTCGCGCACGGCGACCAGCTCCTGAAGGTGGACCCGGCCCTCGCGTCGCTGCCGACGCTGCTGGGCGCGCTGGGCGGCAACGGGCTGACCGCGTACTTCGGGCTGCTGGACGTGGGGCACCCCGAGCCGGGCGAGACCGTGCTGGTGTCGGCGGCGGCCGGCGGCGTGGGATCGGTGGTCGGGCAGATCGCCAGCATCGTGGGCTGCCGGGCCGTGGGGATCGCCGGCGGGGCGGCCAAGTGCCGGCACCTGGTCGAGGATCTCGGCTTCGACGCCGCCATCGACTACAAGGCGCCCCAGGGCGGGGACCTGCGCAAGGCGATCGAGGCGACCTGCCCGGACGGCATCCACGTGTACTTCGACAACGTGGGCGGGGAGATCCTCGACGCGGCGCTGGGGCAGCTCGCGGTCGGGGCGCGCGTGGTCGTGTGCGGGGCGATCTCGCAGTACAACGCCGAGGGGCGCGTCCTGGGGCCGTCGAACTACCTGAACCTCATCGTGAAGCGCGCGCGCATGGAGGGGTTTCTGACCTTCGACTACCAGGACCGGTACGCCGAGGGACACGCCCAGCTCGCCCAGTGGCTGGGGGAGGGGCGGCTGCGCACCCGCGAGCACGTCGTGAAGGGGATCGAGCGCTTCCACGAGGCGCTGATGCTGCTCTTCACTGGCGACAAGCTGGGCAAGCTGGTGCTCGAACTCCAGTAGAACACGTTACACCCGTCGGCGGGATCGGGTAGGCTCGGGGCGTGGAACTGCGATTCTCCCAGGCCGACGAGGCCTTCCGCGGCGAGGCGCGCGACTGGCTCGAGGCCGAGCTGGCCGGCGCGTTCTCCGTGGTGCGGGGGCGCGGCGGCCCGGGCGACGAGGAGGCGCTCCACGACGAGCGGCTGGCCTGGGAGCGGCGGCTGGGCGAGGCGGGCTGGATCGGGCTCGGCTGGCCCAAGGCCTATGGAGGGCGCGAGGAGAGCCTGGTGCGCCAGGTCATCTTCAACGAGGAGTACGCCCGGGCGCGGGCGCCGGGGCGGCTCGGGCACATCGGCGAGACGCTGCTGGGGCCGACGCTCATCGCGTTCGGCACCGAGGCCCAGAAGACCAGGTTCCTGCCGCCGATCCTGCGCGGCGAGGAGCTGTGGTGCCAGGGCTACTCCGAGCCGAACGCCGGCTCGGATCTGGCGAACGTGAGGACACGCGCCGAACGGGTGGGCGACCAGTGGCTCATCGAGGGCCAGAAGACCTGGACCTCGGGAGCGCACTGGTCCGACTGGTGCTTCGTGCTCTGCCGCACCGACCCGGCGGCGGCGCGGCACAAGGGGCTCAGCTACCTGCTGGTGCCGATGGACCAGCCGGGCGTGACGGTGCGGCCCATCGTCCAGCTCACCGGTACCAGCGAGTTCAACGAGGTCTTCTTCGACGGCGCGCGCACCGCGGCCGACCACGTCGTCGGCGCGGAGGGCGACGGCTGGCGCGTGGCGATGGGGACGCTGGCCTTCGAGCGCGGGGCGTCGACCCTGGGCCAGCAGCTCGCCTTCCAGCACGAGCTGGACGCGATCATCGCCTGCGCCCGGGAAAACGGCCGCAGCCAGGACCCGCTGATACGCCAGCGCATCGCCCACGCCTGGTCGGGGCTGCGCATCATGCGGCTGCAGGCGTTGCGGATGCTCAGTGCGCAGGCCGACACCGAGCTGTCGCGCGAGGGGCTGGTGACCAAGCTCTTCTGGGCCACCTGGCATCGCGACCTGGGCGAGCTGGCGATGGATGTGCTCGGTCCCGACGCCGAGCTCGCCGAGGGCCCGGGCCCGGGGGAGCTGACGCCGCTGCAGCGCCTCTTCCTCTTCTCGCGCGCCGACACGATCTACGCGGGCTCCAACGAGATCCAGCGCAACATCATCGGCGAGCGTGGCCTGGGGCTTCCCCGCGCGCCACGCCCCACCGACACCCGAGGCCAGACATGAGCACGCCGCCGGCGCCACCGCCCTACCCCGAACCGCGGGGGCTCTTGCGCGGAAAGCGCGTCGTCATCACGGCGGCGGCCGGCGGCGGGATCGGCTTCGCCGTGGCCCGGCGCTGCGTCGAGGAGGGGGCCACCGTGGTCATCAGCGACATCCACGAGCGCCGGCTCGGCGAGGCCGCGGACGCCCTGGAGGCGCTGGGAGGCGCGCGGCCCCTGGCGCTGCGCTGCGACGTGACCCGCCAGGCCGAGGTGGACGCGCTCTTCGCGGCCGCCGAGCAGGCCGGCGGCGTCGACGTCGTGATGAACAACGCCGGCCTCGGCGGCACCTCGAGCCTCGTGGACATGGGCGACGACGAGTGGCAGCGCGTGATGGACGTGAGCCTCACCGGGACGATGCGCTGCGTCAGGGCGGCGCTGCGCCTGATGATGCCGCGAGGCGCGGGCGCCATCGTGAACAACGCGTCGGTGCTGGGCTGGCGCGCCCAGGCGGGGCAGGCGCACTACGCGGCGGCCAAGGCGGGGGTGATGGCGCTGACCCGCTGCGCGGCCATCGAGGCGGCCGGCGCGGGCGTGCGCGTCAACGCGGTGGCGCCGAGCCTGGCGATGCACCCCTTCCTCGAGAAGGTGACCAGCCGCGAGCTGCTGGCCGAGCTGACCGCCCGGGAGGCCTTCGGGCGCGCCGCCGAGCCCTGGGAGGTCGCCAACGTCATGGTGTTCCTGGCCAGCGACCTGTCCAGCTACCTGACCGGCGAGGTGCTGTCGGTCTCCAGCCAGCACGCCTAGGAGGATCCGGTGGTCGATCGCAGCGCCGAGGGCGCCGAGGGCACGCCCTTCACCATGGACATCGAGCGGGGAAAGGTGCGGGAGTTCGCCCGCGCCGTCGGCGCCTCCCACGCGGCCTTCCACGCAGGCGAGCACCCGGTGATCCCGCCGACCTTCCTCACCACCCAGTTCTTCTGGGAGGCCGCCGAGGAGGGCTCGAACCCGTGGGAGCGGGTCGCGATGAGCCAGGAGCGAGGCATGCACGCCGAGCAGGAGTACATCTTCCACGGCCCGCCGCCGCGGGCCGGCGACCGGCTGCACTGCCGCTCGCGCATCGAGCGCATCTACGAGAAGCAGGGCCGCAAGGGCGGGACCCTGACCTTCGCGGTGATGGTGACCGAGTTCCGTGACGCGGCCGGCGCGCTGGTCGCCGAGGCGCGGCTGACCGGCGTGGAGACCTCCAAGCCGCCCGAGGAGGGCTGAGTGACCGCGGACCCGACCGCTGCGCCGTCCTGGGAGTCGCTGGTGGTGGGCGCAGGCCCCGAGCCGATGGCCCGAGGGCCGGTCACCCGCACGGACTTCGTGCGCTACCAGGGCGCCTCGGGGGACATGAACCCGGTGCACCACGACGAGACCTTCGCCAGGGCCGCCGGCTTTCCAGCCCCCCTGGGGGTCGGCATGTGGCCGGCCGGGATGCTCACCGCCTGGGCGGCGGCCTGGGTGGGCCCCGAGCGCGTGCGCCGCGTGCGTATCCGCTGGCAGGCGCCCATCTTCCCCGGCGAGGTCCTGACGATGGAGGCCCGCGTCGGTTCGCGCGACGACGCCTCCCGACAGGTCGAGCTGGAGCTGACCTGCACCCGCCAGGACGGCGCCGTGACCGTGCGCGCCTGGCTCACCGCCCAACTCTGAGCCGGCCGTCGGCGCCGGGGCTCAGGGCTCGCAGCCCCCAGGCTCCATCGCCGCGATCCAGCCGCGCACCAGCTCCACCGCCCGGGGATCCGGGATCAGGTTCAGCAGCTCGGGCATGCGCACGTCGGGCACGGTGGAGCCGATGCGGTACGGCATGATGCTGGCGTCGGGGTCGCCGGGGACGATGTCGAACTCGAGGCCGCCGGCGCCATTGCCCGACGCCGCCGGGCGCTTGCACAGGCCCAGGCGCCGCGAGCCCTCGGGCTCCCACGCCGTCAGCACCAGCCCGGTGCTGCCCGCGTCGCCGCCCGGCTCGTGGCAGTGGGCGCAGTTGGCGTGCAGCCAGCTCCGTGCGCGCGCCTGGAGCGGCCCGTCGCCGTACGGGTCCTCGAAGCGCTCCCAGCTCTCGGGCAGCACCTCGGCGTCACCGAAGATTCCCTGCGCCGCCAGCCAGTCGAGCTGGTTGAGCTGGCGGCCTTGGCGGGTGACGGTGCGGTTGAGCTGCGGAGTGGTCACGCCGAGCAGCCGGCTCACGTCCGAGCGCTCGTGACAGCTCGCGCATTGCGCGAGGTTCGGCACCAGGTAGGGCTGCGCGATGGGCTGGCCCGAGGCGTCCACGCGGTCGATGATCACCTCGGCGCCCGCCACCTTCTTCACGGCGTCGCTCTGGTCCTCGTTCCACATGTAGACCAGCGGCTTCCAGACACCCGCCTCCCGCACGAGCAGCCGCGTCTCCACCAGGCGCCGGGGGCCCTGCGGCTCGCGCTCGTCGAGCAGGAACCCGAAGTTCTTCACCACCACCGAGCCGTCGGGAAAGTCCCACTCCTCGCGGTCACGCAACCCCACGTGGCTGCCGCGGGGAACCGAGATATAGCGGGACTTCACCGCGCCGTCCGACCACAGCGGCGCCGCGGGCTCGACGAGCAGCACGCCGCTGACCGGCCGCAGGTCGGCCAGGTCGCCGCGGAAGAACCCCCACTCGGAGAGCAGGTCGAAGGAGCCGCCCGTCGCTGGCGCCGGGTCGCCCTCGTCGCAGGCCCCCGCGCCGAGGGCGCAGAGCAGCGCGACGGCCAGGCCCGACCGGACCACCAGGCCTCGCCCGCGCCGCCGCTGGGCGGTCGCCCGGGCTTGCGCCAGCGGGCTCGCCCTCATCGCGCCCCCGCCCGTGCGCGCGCTGGCACCACCGCGGGAAGCGCCGTCCCCTCGCAGGTCAGCGCGCTCAGCTCGCCCGTCACCTGCTCTCCCGAGCCGCACAGCTGCGCGTCCACGTAGTCGGACAGGCTCGGCTCCTCGAAGCAGTTCGGGCCCTGGCCGGCCGCCGCCGCGTCGGGCTGCGCGCAGCTGTCCACCAGCAGCGTCGCCAGCGGCTCCTGCAAGCCCAGATAGTTCATCATCCACATGGTCGAGGCGTCGTCGGGCGGGTCGGTGCCGTTGTCGACCCAGGTGTTGTCGTGCACGTAGTTGTCGTGCGGCCAGCCCTCGTACTCGTCGGTGTTGAAGGGCCCGAAGATCGTCGTGCTCCCCATGAGGATGGCGAGCCCGCTGAACCCGTGGTCGCGCACGATGTTGTCGTGCACCTCGTTGGCGTCCGACCCGACGATGCCCACGCCCAGGCCCGACGGGACGTGGCTGATGCCCACCTGGGTCCCGAAGTTGGGCAGGTTGTTCGACTCGATGAGGTTGTGGTGCAGCTTCGTGCGCGCCGACTGGTTGAAGGGCCGGTCGGGCAGGTGCGTGATGAGGATGCCGACCGTGTTGTCGTGGATGTGGTTCTCACGCACGTCGACGTCGACGCTGTTCTCGATCTCGAAGCCCATGATGTTGCCGCGGACCTCGTTGCCGATGAGCAGCGCCTGTTGCGACTGCCCCAGGTAGATGCCGGCGTCCTTGGCGCCCTCCGCGAAGCACTCGCGGATGAGCACGTCCTTGCAGAGCACCGGGTAGAGGCCGTAGGCGCCGTTGTCGCTGGTGTCGACCGTGTCCCAGATGGCCGAGACCCGCCAGAAGGTCAGGCCCACCACCTCGTCCGCGCGCACGCCGTCACCGGGCGGGTCGCGCACCGTCAGGTCGCGGATGGTCACCCGATCCGAGCTGATCCGGATGCCGTTTCCGCCGTTCTCCGACTTCTTGAAGTCCAGGATGGTGTCCGCCTGGCCCGCACCGCGCAGGGTGATGGCGTCGACGGCGATGTCGAGCTGCCGTCGGAACACGTAGGTGCCCGCCTCGAGACACACCACGCCGCCCTCGGGCACGAGCACCAGGGCCTCCTGCACCGTCGTCTGCACGTCTCCCTCGGTGCCGACGGTCAGGTCGCAGGTGAGCGCGGGCGGCTCCGGCGGCAGGCCGAGATCCTCGGCGGGGGGGCGCGCGTCGCCGAGCTCGGTCTCGTCGGCGTCCAGGTCGGGCGCCCCGTCGGTGGCGTCCGCGTCGAGCGCGTCGTCCTGGGTGTCGGGCAGGTCCTGGGTGTCGTGCTCCACCGTCGCGTCGCCGGTGTCCGCGTCCGACGTGACGTCGGCGAGCGCGTCTGCCAGCGCGTCGGCGTCGTCTCCCTGACCCGAGCACCCGGACGCGACCAGAACGACCGCGATGGACAGCGCCGCCCATCGCCCCAGCGCCAGCCTTGCCACCCGTCGCCCCCTTGCCCGGCGCGGCGGCGCTCAGGCGCCCGGAGCGTGTCACGCGGCCAGCGCTCGGGTCAAGCGCGAGCCCTTATGGCGCTTGGACATCCGGCCCACGCGCCCTCGGCCGGGGGGCCCCCTCCGGGCGGTCGGCTCGCGGCTGCGGCGATGGCGCAGTCGCCGCCGAGTCGCTATGCTCGGTGGCCAGCTCGAGCGACGGAACTCCCCGTCCGAGGGCGGGAGTTCGGCATGGGTGGAGGGCAGCGACGACGGCTGCGGAGGGCGGACGCCCCCGCACGCGGCCTGCCGCTGTGGTGTGCGCTGGTGGCGATGGCCTGCACACCCCGCCCGTCGGCCTCACCGGAGGGCACGCACGTCACCGGCCGGCTCGAGGGGGCGTCCGGCGCCCCCGCCGCCACGGTCACCTGCTTCGACCTGCGGGACCCGAAGCTCCGCGCTGAGGCGAGCACCGGGGCCGACGGCGGCTTCGACCTGCTGGTGCCGGGGTCGGGGCCACGTCCGCTGGTCTGCGACCTCACGCGCGGCGGCGGCGGCGCCGTCTCCAGCATCGGCTTCCGGCGGCCGGAGAGCCGCGTGACCTCGCTGGTGTGGCCGGCGCGCGCGCGGCTGGACCTGGGTAGGGTCGCCGTCGACGAGGCCAGCGGCGACGCGCTCGCCGCGCCGCCCGCCGAGCCCGCAGCCCCGCCCGAGCGGGCCACGCAACCGGCCGGCAGCCTGCTGATGCAGCCGCTCGCGCCGGACGCGCTGCCGGCCGGGTACACGACCGCCTGCGAGCTCGGCGCGTCCGAGCCCTGCGAGGGCCCCAAGGCCGGCACCACCTTGTGGTTTCGCCTCACCGACGCCCACCGTTTCGTGCGGGCCGCGAGCTGCAAGCGGCCGGCGCCGCTGGAGGCCTGGCCGGCCGACGGGACCTGCGAGGGCACGGTGTCCAACCAGCGGGTGGAGCTGCTCTCGGTGTGGCCGTCGGAGCGCCGCTATCGCGCTTGCGGCGCGACGCTCGGCCTGGGGCGAGACGAGCTGCGCGCGCGCCTCGAGCTGGACGTGGAGCCCGGGGCGGCGACGCAGACCCCCTTCGTCTATCAGCCTCCGAAGGGCCGCAGCTTCGTGGCCGGTTCCCATTGGAAGCTGGCCGACGCGCGCATGGAGTCCGGCGTGTCCGGGCCGCTCCTGGACTGCCACCCGCGGCAGGGGAGCCCCTGCTACTGCAAGGACGGGACGCTGTCGGAGCGGCCCTGCGAGGGCGGCGCGCGGGCGCTGCTCGCGGAGAGCGCTGGCGCGCGTTGCGAGGACATCCCCGCGGTGGGTTTCGGCCCGGCCCACGCCGAGGAGTGCCACTTCCAGGCCGCCTGGAAGGACGTGCTGGCGCTGGGCCAGCTCCCCACGGGGGACCTGTGCGTGCTGGACGTCCGGATCGCTCGGGAGCGTCTCGGGGATGCGCCGGCGGTGGTCCCCGACGTGACGAGCATCGGCGCGCACCCGCGCGGGCTGATGGTGGTGGACGAGGTCGACTTCGAGGCGCCGGGCTGGGGCACCGTCGGGCGCCTTCATCTGCGCGAGCAGAACGTCCACATCGAAGCGCAGGACCTGCGCCTGCACCAGAGCTGCCTCATGCGCACGTTGACGCGGATGGCCTTCGCGCTGGACGCCGAGGGCCGCGGCGTCGGCCTGGTCGAGCAGCGCCAGCTCGTCGACGAGGGGGCCGCCGCGCTTTGCCTGGCTCATCGTGAGCGCATCGAGGCTGCGCTGCGCTCGCGCTCACTGTTGCGCTTCGAGCCCTGCGACGAGGCCTGTCTCGCGAAGGTGGACGCTCGCATCGGCGCGCTGATGCAGCGCTAGCGCTCCTGGCGATCAGGTGGCATCGGCTCAGCGCAGCCACGGGGCTAGCGAGGCCTCGAGCCACTCGGCGAGCGCAGCGTGGCCCCTGGCGTTGAAGTGGACGTCGCCGGGCGGGTCGTCGACGAACCAGGTGCCGTAGCCCTGCGCCCGCACCAGCGCGTCGAAATACGGCCAGGCGTCGAGGCTCGGGATGTCCAGCGACTTCACGATGGCGGCGGCGCGCTCGTAGTTCTTCCGGATCGTCTCGGCCGGAAAGAGCACCGAGTCGTCGGGGTGCTCGCCGATGGCCTTGCGGTGGGGCAGGAGGACGACCACCAGGTCGACGCCGCGCGCGTGCAGGGCGTCGCGGAAGTAGCGCAGCACCATGGCGTAGTGGTTCGCTCCGCGCTCGATGGTGGCCTGCATCGGCCAGATCCGCACCGCGGCGGGGATGACCACCAGCAGGTTCGACAGGTAGGCCGCCGCCGCCGACCACTGAGCCAGCAGGCGCAGCACCACCGGCGGGCGGCTGAGCTCCGCCTTGCCGCCCGGCGAGAACCCGAAGCTGGCGGCGGCGCAGCGCGGGCGCGCCAGCCCGTCCTCGTAGGCGAAGAGCGGGCCGGAGTCGCAGCAGGCCACGGGCTCGTCGATCTCGTGGAAGTCGTTCTCGTTGAAATAGAGGACGACCAGGCGGGGGGTCTCGACGGCGTCCAGCACGCGGAGCGCCAGCAGCACCTCGGTGTCGAGGGAGGCGCCGGACGCGGCGGCGGAGAGGTGGTTGACCCGCGGCCCACCTGGAGCCGCGCGCGCGTGCTGGTCCAGCACGCTGACGAAGGTCACCGAGCGGTCGACGAAGGCGCCGGCCACCATCGAGTCGCCCACGTGCATGATGGTGGGCGTAGGGTCCGCGCCGCCCGGCGATTGATCGGGGACCTCGCCGTGGATCGCCTTGCACTGCCACCCGCGGATGGGACCGAAGAGGGCGCTCCGGTAGAGGCCGCCCACGTCCGGCGGCGTCGGCAGCAGCAGGCGGACGGCGAGCTCGAGGAGCAGGGCGGTGACCAGGAGCGGGAGGGCCCAGCGAGCGACGGCGCGCGGGAGCTGACGCCAGCGGACGCTGGCGAGGCCGGAGCGGAGGCCCAGCGCGCAGAAGACGCCGGCGAGGGCGGCCTCCCAGAGGCCGAAGGGGCGCAGCCTGAAGAGCACGCAGGCCAGCAGGATGGGGAGCAGCCAGGCGAGGGCCCGCGGGGCGCGGCGGCGCGTGCCCGGGGCGCGAGAGGCGAGGCGCCCGAAGATCCAACCGAGGAGCAGCGGGGCGACGATGAGCAGGAGGGCGAAGAGGCCGGCGAGCCCGAGGCGGTCGGCGGAGTGCTCGGTCTCGGGCAGCGCTCGCCGCGGGCGCGGTGGCTCGGCGGTCGCGGCGGTGGCCGCAGGCTCGGGCTCGGGCTCCGGCGGAGGGGGCGGGTGGAAGGCGGGCGCCGCTTCGGGTGGAGCACAGGTCCAGCGCAGGGCTGTGCCGCGCTCCCTCAGGCGCGCGATCAGGTGGTCGTCGAGGGCCTGCAGCTCCGGACCGGCGCAGGTCGCCGGCGAGCCCGCGGGGCCGGGGCAAGGGGCGAGGCGCTCGAGGCGCCAGGGCGACGACCCGGAGCCCGGCTCCAGGCGGTACCGGATGGTCTCAGCGGGCGCGGCGAGGTCCGACGCCTCGCCGTCTCGGCGCTCGGCCTCGAAGCTCAGCTCGGCCAGGGCGCCGTCGATGGCGACCCCACGCAACGCGACGGCGCCGACATCCGCGGCGGCCGCCCGGGCGGCGGACCTCAGCAGCCCATGCTGCTCCGGGCCCAGCCGCGCCTCGGCGCACTCGCCGGCGACGGCGACGTCGCTCGCGCCGAAGGCCGGGCCAGACCAGCAGCTCCCCGCTACCAGCAGGCAGGTGAGCAGCCGGCGTCCGCTGCCCCCCCGGTGTCGAGGGCTGGCGACCACTTCTTCGTTCATCCTGTCTCGCGAGGTTCCGCGCGCGCCTGAGCGTCGGGAGGGGTCGGTCGAAGCGTCGGGAGGTGGGAAGGTAGGGCTGTAGCACGAAAGCAGGTCGGCGGACCAAGCCTGGCTGCGGGTCGCGGGTCCGCGTCGGTGGCGCCCGGGCGCTCGGGTGCGCCGCGGGAGCGAATCGCCAGATGCGCCTGGACCTGCTCCCGTCTCAGCGCGATAGTGCTGCCCATGGACGCTGGCCGCTCCGCGACCGTCGAGGCTACCGACGCCTCCCCGCGCGCTCTCAGGGGGAGCCGGACCGTGCTCGCCCTCTTTTTGATCGCCGTCGGGCTCACCGTGCCGCGCGTGGCCGGCCCCCACTACCCGTTCGCGCGCTTCCACATGTTCAGCCAGCGGTGGACGACCGCCCCGCGCCTCGTGGTGCGGGACTCGAGCGGCGGCATCGACGAGGTCGACGCGTGGGCTGCGTGGGACTGCCCGGAGAAGGTCGACCTGATGCGCGTGGACCTCTGCGATGACGGCTCGCGTCACCCGGAGGAGGCGCACAAGGCGAGCGACTTCATCAACTCGCGCCAGCGCCCCCTGCCCGCGGGCACCCCCGTCGAGGTGATCCGGCGCCTCTACAGCTTCCCGAGACCGGGCGGCCCCCCCGCGGTCGAGGACTGCGTGCTCTTGCGTTGCAAGGCCTCGCGACGGAGCGGCGATGGGACTTGACGCCCGGCAGCTGAACCTGTGGCGCCTCGGCATCGCGGCCTGGTTGGCCCTCGAGACCGTGCTGATGGCCGCGATGACCGCCAGCGAGGGGGGCCTCTACAAGAGCTGGCTCGACGCCCCGGGCACCATCGGCGCCATCACCACGCGCCCCTGGCTCATCTGGCTCATCGCCGCGGTCGCCCTGGGCGGCATCGTCGACTTCGCGCGCCGCAGGGACGGGCTCCTCGGCGGCATCATCTATCTGGTCGCGATGGCCGTGCTCGACCGCGGCTTCGCTGCCGCGCACGGCACCTTCGGGCTTCGCTTCTACTTCTCCGGCCTGCTGCTGCTCGGGTGGATCGTCGGACGCATCGCCGCTCGCGTCCTGGGCCTCGACCCGCGCCGCTCGCCCGCCGAGCGCCTCGAGGTCGAGCGCTTCGCCGCCACGGCCGCGCTCGCGCTGTTCACCACCGCCTACGTGAACGCCTGCGCGAGCAAGCTGCTCGCCCCCGACCTCACCTGGCACGACGCCGACCACCTCCGCCTGGTCATCCTCAGCCGCATGATGCCCGAGGGCACGCTCTCCCACGCGCTCCAGGCCTTCCTCGTCAGCCACCCCAACGCCGTGCGCTTCCTCAACGTCTACACCCTCATCATCGAGGGTGGCGCGCCGCTCCTGCTCCTCGGCCCGCGCATCCGGATGGTGTGGGGCACCCTCCTCCTCTCCTTTCACCTGGGCGTGTACCTCAGCCTCCAGATCTTCTGGGGCTCCGCCATCTACCTGGTGACCCTCCTGGGCTTCCCGTGGCACCGCCTGCCCTGGCTGAGCGCGCGCCTGGGCCCCGCCCCCGCGCCCCTGACCGCCGCGCCCGCCGCCTCCCGAGCCCGCCCGCTGCTGGTCTTCGCGCCTCTGGCGCTGGCGCTCCTGGCGCTCTGGCTGGTCCCCATCGAGCCGCTGAGGAACCCGGTGGACACCAACCCGGCGGACGGCTCCACGGGCATGCAGCTCGGCGCCCGCACCGACCGGGTAGGGCCGCTCCATGCGGGCCTGCCCATGTCGGCCGGCTGGCAGGTCGAGACGCTGCACGTGACCCACGACGCCATCTACGCCGAGCTGCGCGCCGGCAACACCCGGCACGTGACCATGGGCATGGCGCTCGCCTCCAACCCCAGCTACGGCAGCCTTCGCGACATCGGCGACCTGGCCATCTGGTACCAACCGACCGACACCGCGCCCGAGGACTTCGCGCCGGCCGTCGACGCCCTGGCCGCCTTCCTCCAGACGCTGGCGCCGGAGGGCCAGTCGGTCGCCGCGGCCCTGCAATCGGCGGCCCAGGCCGACGGCTTCGACATCGAGCTGCTGCAGGGCGCCCCGTGAGGTGGCTCCACCGCCTGACCGCGCTGAGCTTCATCCTCCTCTATCTCGCCATCGCCTTTCACCTCGAAGACGCCGTCTTCCCGACCCGTCGCTTCGACATGTTCAGCCAGCCCTGGGGCCACAGCTATGGGCTCCAGCTCGTGCGCCTGCCCGGCGGTGAGGTGGTCCACCCCACCAGCCTCGACCGCTGGGACTGCCCGACGGATCCTGCCACGGTCACGCCCCCCGGCCCGGGCACCCCGAACGACCCCTGCGCCGGCTTCCACGTCAACACCGGCACCGAGCGCACCGTGCTCGAGTGGGTGCGCTCGCACCCCGCCGGCGAGGGTCCCCCCCTCGTGCCGGTGGAGTTCTTCCGCCGCGTCTACCGCTTCCCCGAAGGCGGCGGCGCCCCGACCACGGTGGACTGCCCGATCATGACCTGCCGCGCCGGGACCCGCACGCCGTGAGCTGGGATCCCCGCCAGCTCCGCGTGTGGCGCCTCGGCATCGCGGCGGTGGTCGCCTTCGATCTCGTGCGCATGGCCGTCGACATCAGCCACCTCGCCGTCCCCAGCCTGCTGCCGCCGGTCGAGGACCTGACCTATGGCCTGGCGCTCTCCCACGCGCTGGTGTGGTCGGTCTGCCTCGCGGGCGTCGTCGCCCTCGTCCACCACGCCCGCGCGCCGGGCCGCATGGCAGGCGCCGTGGTCGCGCTCGCGGCTACCGCCCTGCTCTTCCGGCTGGACACCTACGTGCGCGGCGAACCCAACGAGTCGCTGGCCCACGCCAGCGCCGTGCTCTGGGGCTGGCTGGGCGGCACGGCCATCGCGCGGCTGGGGCGCTGGCCAGCCGCGGCCCGCGAGCGTCTGGCCGCGACCGGCGCCGCCGCCCTGCTGGGCGCCACCTACGTCGCCGCCGGCGCCATCAAGCTGGTCAACTCCGGCCTGGCCTGGGCGCAGCCCATCCGGATCCAGATGCTCGCCGTCCAATACCTGGACCACCCCCACCCGAGCTGGCTCACCCCCTTGCGCCAGCTCGCCGTGGACGCGCCGGCCCTGGCCGGCACCATCGCCGTCGCCACCCTGGCCCTCGAGCTGGGCGGCGGCCTCTACTTCGTCGGCCCGCGCGTCCGCGCCATCCTCGGCACCGGGCTGCTCGCCATGCACCTCGGCATCTGGGCCCTGACCGGCATCCTCTTCCCCTCGGTCATGGCGCTGCTCCTGGTCCTCTCGTTCCCGTGGCATCGCTGGCTCGCGCCCCCCCGCACGCCCGAGCCGCCGGAGCCCGCGCCCGCGCCGCGCGTGTGGCTGGGCCCGGCGGTGTGCGCCCTGGCGGCGGCGCTGGTGCTCCTCATCCCGCAGGGGCGGGTGGATCGTCCGGCGGTCCACCCCTTCTACGTGGCCTTCCTCGAGGGCATCCAGCACATCGATCGCCCCGTGACCGAGCGCCTGCGCGACGGCGAGGGGCGGCTGACCGAGCACCTGGGCCCGCTGCACGCCGGCCAGCACCTCGACGGCGGCTGGACGATCGCCCACCTCCGCGTGCTGTCCCCCAGCGCCGCCATCAACGTGGAGCGCGACGGCGCCACGGTCCAGCTCCAGCTCGTGCCGCTGCCCGACGAAGGCCTCCCCGCCGACGCCTGGCGTCTGGGCGGCTTCTACCTGCGGTACGAGCGCAGCGCGGTGCCGACCGAGCGCTTCCAGGCCGCGATGGAGCAGCTCCGCGCCCTGCTCGAGGGCGCTGCGGGCGCCGATCCCGACCAGAGCGTCAGGCACTGGGCGCAGTGAGCCTGGCGGGCGCAGATTTTCGCGGCGTCGGGGTTTGCGATAAAACGGATACTGCACGAGCGTGGTGGTCGAGACACGCTCGGCGACGACGGCCAGGAGGACCCCATGCGACCCCGGAACCACTCTGTGTGTGCGCTGCTCGCGGGACTCCTCGGCGTGGCGACCGTGCTGGCCGGGACGGCGTCCGCGGCTCCTGATGGAGCGGCGGCCCCCACGCCCGATGAAGCGGCGAAAGCGGCCCCCGCGGCAGAAGGCGCTGCGCCCGCCGCGGACGCGGCCTCGCCGGAGCAGCTCTCCCCCGAGGAGCGCCTGCGCCGGGCCTCGGTCGGTGCCCCCGGCAAGGAGTGCATCCTCCCCGACGAGACCGCCGATGAGCAGCGCCGCGCGCGGCTGCGGCTGGACTCCGACCTCGCGACGGTGGCCTCCCAGACCGTGACCCAGGCCCGGCTCATCACCGCCGACTACTGGCGGTCGGTGGAGCGCGAGATCCTGGGCGAGGTCGCGGCGATGGCGGCGACCTGGAACATCCAGCCCGGCCTGGCCGTGACCGGGGAGAGCCGCCTCAGCAACGGCCTGACCGGCGGCCTCATCCAGACCTGCCGGGTGGCGGCCTCCAACGACCCTGAGCGCTGCTGGGACGTGGGCAAGGGCGAGGACGCGGCCATGTGCCACGCCTGGGCGAGCATCTGGAAGCAGAGCAGCGGCTCGAAGAACTGTGACGGGGTCCCCGAGGAGTATCTCCCCATCTGCAGGATGGCCATCTCCGGCGACATCAGCGACTGCAAGCCGGCCAGCCCCCGAGCGCAGAAGGTGTGCGGCTTCATCCAGCAGTCCAGGCGCGCCGACTGGAACCTGTGCGACGATCCCAGCAACTTCCAGGCCTGCCTCTCGCTGCTCTTCGCACGCAGCACCGACATCGGCCAGGCGGCCTGCAACGAGCTGATCGCGAAGGCCCCTGAGGACGCGCCCCGACGCGCGCTCTTCGAGCTGTGCCAGGCGAGCCTGTCGGGCGATCCTGACAAGTGCCCCGACGAGGAATGGACGCGCCTGTCGAAGGCTCCGGAGGGGCGCACCGTGCGCGCCGAGGTCGTCGGCGGCGTGGAGTCGCCGTCCCTCTACATGGTGGCCGCCGCCGTCCGGCCCTGCGTCTGCCAGGTCGACGTCACGATGCGCAGCGGCGAGCAGGTGGAGCGGCGTTCGCGCACGCTGGTCATCGGTGGCCCGCCCAACGAGTTCCCGCCGCTGGCCCTGCCCGTCTCATTCGATCCCTTCGACGCGCACACGGAGCTTAGCAAGGTGTGCGTGCCTGCCCCGCCCTGGACCAGCTCGCGGCCCTGACCCGGGCGACGACCGTGGCCCGGCGGCCACGGGTGGCGTGATCAGCGCTCGTGCTCGCTCGCGGCGTCGAGGAAGGCCGGGCGCTCGCCGCCGCCGTCCAGCAGGAGGCTGGCGCCGGTGACGTAGGACGCGTCGGGGCCGGCCAGGAACACGCAGGCCCTGGCGACATCGGCCGGGGTGGCCATCCGACCTGCCGGCACCGTCGCCGCCACCCGGGCGATGCCCTCGGCGCCGCCGTAGTGGGCGCGGGCGGCCTCGGTCTCGACCATCCCCACGGTCACGGCGACGACGCGCACCGCGGGCGCCCACTCGACCGCCAGGCTGCGCGTCGCGTTGAGCAGGCCCGCCTTGGCGGCGCCGTAGGCCGCGGTGCCGGGCGAGGCGCGGGTTCCGCTCACGCTGGCGATGTTGATGACGACGCCGCCGCCGGTGGCCGCCATCGCCGCGTGGGCCAGCCGCGCCATCAGCAGCGGCGCGGTGAGGTTCAGCTCGATGATCGCTGACAGAAAGCGGGGCGAGGCGTCGGCCACGAGCGCGTAGGGCGAGCCGCCTGCGTTGTTCACGAGCACGTCCAGCCGCCCGTGGCGCTCGACGACGCCCGCGACCAGGCGCTCCGCGGAGGCCGCGTCGCGCACGTCCGCCTCGGCGTACTCAGCGCTGGCGCCGCCCCCCTCGGGCAGGGCCTCGGGCGCCTTCCGCCCGCACACCACCACCGCGTCGCCCTGGGCCAGGAAGGCCTCCGCGATGGCGCGCCCGATGCCACGCGTGCCGCCGGTGACCAGGACGACCCGCCCGCCGCCACCCGCGGCGCTCATGTCCCGTAGACCTTCTCGGGCGCCGGCGAGCGAGCGATGAGGCCGCGCACCACCTCGCCCAGCTCCGCCGGGTCGAAGCGCGCGCCCCTGTCGAAGGGCTCGCCGTGCCGCCACCCCTGGGCGATGGCCAGCTTGCCGCCCTCGACCTCGAAGACGCGCCCGGTGACGTCGGCCGACTCCGCCGACGCCAGCCAGGCCACGATGGGCGCGATGTTCTCCGGCGCCATCGCGTCGAAGCCCGCCTCGGGCCGGGCCATCATGTCGGCGAAGACCTCCTCGGTCATCCGGGTCCGCGCGATGGGCGCCAGGGCGTTGGCCGTGATGCCGTAGCGGCCGAGCTCGGCGGCCTGCACCAGCGTCAGCGAGGCGATGCCCGCCTTGGCCGCCGCGTAGGCCGACTGGCCGATGCTGCCCTGCAGGCCCGACCCGCTGCTGGTGTTGATGATGCGCGCGTCGGGCATGCGCCCCGCCTTCGCCTCCGCGCGCCAGTGGTCCACCGCGTGCCTGGCCGGCGCGAAGTGCCCCTTGAGGTGCACGCGGATGACGGCGTCCCAGGCGTCCTCCGGGGTGCTGGCGAACATCTTGTCGCGCAAGAACCCGGCGTTGTTCACCAGCACGTCCAGGCGCCCGAAGCTCTCCAGCGCGCGCCGCACCAGCCGCCCGGCCGCCTCGAAGTCGGCCACGTCCGCGCCGTCGGCGACCGCCTCGCCGCCCATGGCCCGGATCTCGGCGACGACCGCCTCGGCGGGCTCGCTGGACTGCTCGACGCCGGCCACCGTCGCCCCCAGGTCGTTCACCACGACCCTGGCGCCCTGCCGCGCCAGCTCCAGCGCGTGCTCGCGCCCGATCCCCCGCCCTGCCCCGGTCACGATGGCCACCCGGCCCGCACAGATCCCGCTCATGCTGTAGCCATCCTCCGTAGTTCGGTCTTGAGCACCTTGCCGCTGGCGTTGCGCGGCAGCGCGTCGATGAACGCCACCCGCCGCGGCACCTTGAAGTTCGCCATCGCCTCACGACTCCACGCGATGAGCGAGGATTCGTCGAGCGAAAAGCCGCCCCGCCGCACGACGAAGGCCATCCCCACCTCGCCCAGCCGGGCGTCGGGGACGCCGATGACGGCCACCTCGGCGATGGCCTCGTGGCGCGCCAGGGCCTGCTCGATCTCGGCCGGGTAGGCGTTGAAGCCCCCGACGATGAACATGTCCTTCACCCGATCGGTGATGCGGAGGTAGCCCGCGGCGTCCAGGATGCCGATGTCACCGGTGCGCAGCCACCCGCTCGGGCGCACGGCCTGGGCGGTGGCCTCGGGGTCGTCGAGGTAGCCGAGCATCACGTTGTAGCCGCGCACCTCGACCTCGCCCGGCTCGCCCGGCCGCTGCTCGGTGCCCTCGGCGTCGACCACGCGCACCTCGACGTCGGGGATCGGGCGCCCCGAGGTCCGGGCGATGGTCTCGGGCGCGTCGTCGAAGCGGCACATGGTGACGATGCCGGTCGCCTCGGTCAGGCCGTAGCCGGTGATGACCGTGTCGAAGCCCAGGGTCTCGCCCATCGCCCGCACCAGCGCCACCGGCACCACGGCGGCGCCGGTGACCGCCAGGCGCAGCGAGGAGAGGTCGTGCTGGCCGAGGTCCGGCCGCCCGAGCAGCGTCTCGTAGAGCGCCGGCGGACCCGGCAGCACGGTGACGCGGTCGGCCGGGATGCGGGCCAGCACCTGCGCCACGTCGAAGACCGGCTGGGGCAGACACGTCGCGCCGCTCAAGAGGCAGGCCAGCCAGCCCGCCTTGTAGCCGAAGCAGTGGAAGAACGGCGCGACGACCAGGTAGCGGTCCTCCTGACCGAGGCCGGTGACGGCCACCCAGTCGCCATAGGCGCGCAGCGACTGGGCGTGGGTGGTGATGGCGCCCTTCGGGGCGCCGGTGGTGCCCGAGGTGAAGAGGATGTCCGAGGGGTCGTCGGGCCCGACGGATCGCTCGCGCTCGAGCGCCGCCTCCAGCGAGACCGCCTCGCCGCGCGCCAGCAGGTCCTCCAGCGATAGCGCGCCCGGCGGCACCTCGCCGCGCAGCACCACCGTCTCGCCCAGCGCGGGAAGCTCCACGCCGCAGTCCGCGAGCAGGCTCACGTAGTCGTTGCCCAGGAAGCCCTGCACCGTGAAGAGCAAGCGCGCCCCGCTGCGCGCCAGGATGTCGGCCGCCTCGCGCCCTCGGTAGCGCGTGTTGATGGGCACCAGCACCCCGCCGGCCCCATGGACGCCCAACGCCGCGACCACCCACTCCCAGAGGTTCGGCGCCCAGATGGCGACCCGATCGCCCCGCTCCACCCCGCAGGCCATCAGCCCGCGGGTGACGGCGCGGGCGCGCTCGGCCAGCTCGCGGAAGCTCAGCGTGCGATCGGCGTCCTCGATGGCCGCCCGCTCGCCGTGCCGCGCGGCCGCGTCCCGCAGCAGCCCCGGGATGCTCCCGTGCTCCATGTCCCGCCGCTCGCCGGCCTCTGGCCGTCCCATCACCCCTCCGTCCCCGCGTAGCGCAGCCTTGACCCGAAAACTGAAACACGTTTCACTCCCGGTCGGCAAGGAGCACGCCGTGGGCATCTCGAGGGTGGATCAGGACGGCATCGCCGAGATCGTCATGGCGCACCCGCCGGTGAACGCCCTGACGGTGGCGGGCTGGTTCGAGCTGGCCG
This sequence comes from Deltaproteobacteria bacterium, assembly GCA_020632695.1. Classification (GTDB taxonomy): domain Bacteria; phylum Myxococcota_A; class UBA9042; order PHBI01; family JACKFB01; genus JACKFB01. Next base: position 42,973 of record JACKFB010000002.1, on the reverse strand, counting down.
AGGTGGTCAGCGCGGCCGGCGCCGACCCGACCGTGCGCGTGGTCGTCCTGCGAGCCGAGGGCCGCGGCTTCAACGCCGGCGTGGACATCAAGGAGATGCAGCGCACCGAGGGGCACACCGCCCTGCTGGGCGCCAACCGCGGCTGCTACGCGGCCTTCGAGGCGGTCTACGCCTGCGCGGTGCCGGTCATCGCCGCGGTCCACGGCTACTGCCTGGGCGGCGGCGTGGGGCTGGTGGGCAACGCCGACATCGTCGTGGCGTCCGACGACGCGACCTTCGGGCTGCCCGAGGTCGAGCGCGGCGCCCTGGGCGCGGCGACGCACCTGGCGCGCCTGGTGCCGCAGCACCTGATGCGGGCGATGGTCTACACGGCCGCGCGGGCGACGGCGCAGCAGCTCCAGGCCTTCGGTTCGGTGCTGCGGGTGGTGCCCCAGGCCGAGCTGCGCGACGCCGCCTTCGAGGTGGCCCGCCAGATCGCCGACAAGCACCCCACCATCATCCGCGCCGCCAAGGAGTGCCTCAACGGCATCGACCCGGTGGACCCGCGGCCCAGCTACCGCTTCGAGCAGGGCTTCACCTTCGAGCTGAACCTGGCCGGCATCGGCGACGAGGCGCGCGACGCCTTCGTGTCGAAGAAGGGGCCGGCGTGAGCGACAAGCGCACGACCGAGGACGAGGTGGTCGCCGACCTGCGCGACGGGATGACCGTCGGCGTCGGCGGCTGGGGCTCGCGCCGAAAGCCCATGTCGCTGGTGCGCGCCATCGCTCGCTCGCCGGTGCGCGACCTGACGCTGGTGAGCTACGGCGGCCCCGACGTGGGCATCCTGTGCGCCATGGGCAAGGTGTCCAAGCTGGTGACCGGCTTCGTGTCGCTGGACTCGATCCCGCTCGAACCGCACTACCGCAAGGCGCGCGAGGCGGGCCTGCTCGAGGTGGTCGAGCTGGACGAGGGCATGCTGCAGTGGGGGCTGCAGGCGCAGGCGATGCGGCTGCCCTTCTTGCCGACCCGCGCGGGGCTGGGCTCGGACGTGATGCGCATCAACCCGCACCTGAAGACCGTGCGCTCGCCCTACGACGACGCCGACGAGCTGGTGGCCATGCCGGCGCTGCACCTGGACGTGGCGCTGGTCCACGCCCACCGTGCCGACGCCCAGGGCAACGCGCAGATCCTGGGGCCTGACCCCTACTTCGACGACCTCTTCTGCATGGCGGCAGACCGCTGCGTGGTCAGCGTCGAGCGCGTCGTCCCCACCGCGGAGCTGGCCTCGGGCGGGCCGGTGCAGTCGCTGGTGCTGCACCGCCTGATGGTGGACGCGGTGGTCGAGGCGCCGGGCGGGGCGCACTTCACCTCGTGCGAGCCCGACTACGGGCGCGACGAGGCCTTCCAGCGCGAGTACGCCGCCTCGGCCCGCGACGACGAGGCCTGGGCCGCCTTCCGGGACCGGTACGTGCTGGCACCTTCGCACGGCGCCTACCGCCGCGCGCTGGCGGGACGATGAGCAACGAGACCTTCAGCCGCGCCGACATCTGCGTCGTCGCCTGCGCCGAGGCCTTCCGCGGCGACGGCGAGCTGCTGGCCAGCCCCATGGGCACCATCCCGCGGCTGGGCGCGCGCCTGGCCAAGCGCACCTTCGAGCCCGACCTGGTGCTGAGCGACGGCGAGGCCTTCCTGGTCGACGACCCGGGCGCGGCCGAGCCGGTGGTCGAGGGCTGGCTGCCCTACCGCCACATCTTCGGCTTCGTCTGGCACGGCCGCCGCCACGTGCTGATGGGCGCGACCCAGATCGACCGCTACGGCAACCAGAACATCTCGGCCATCGGCGACTTCCAGCAGCCCAAGGTGCAGCTCCTGGGGGTGCGCGGCGCGCCGGGCAACACCATCAACCACCCGACCAGCTACTGGGTGCCGCGCCACGGCCCGCGGGTGATGGTGGAGAAGGTCGACGTGGTGTGCGGTGTCGGCTACGACCGGGCGGCCGCGCTGGGGCCGCGGGCGGCGCGCTTCCACGAGATCCGGGTGGTGGTCAGCGACCTGGCGGTGATGGACTTCGACACGCCCGACCACCGGATGCGGCTGCGCTCGGTGCACCCCGGGGTGAGCGTGGCCGACGTGGTCGCGAAGACGGGCTTCGAGCTGGTCGTGCCCGACGAGGTCCCGGAGACGCGGCTGCCGACCGCGGGCGAGCTGCGGCTGATCCGCGAGGTGCTGGACCCCGACGGCACGCGCCTTCAAGAGGTCCCGGGGTGAGCGGCTCGGCCCTGCACACGCGCGCCTGCGAGCTCTTCGGGGTCCGCTACCCCATCGTGCAGACCGGCATGGGCTGGGTGGCCGACTCGCGGCTGACCGCCGCCACCAGCGAGGCCGGCGGCCTGGGGATCCTGGCGGCGGCGACGCTGACCCTGGACGAGCTGGAGCGCGAGGTCGCCGCCATCAAGGAGCGCACGGCCCAGCCCTTCGGGGTGAACCTGCGGGCCGACCAGGGCGACGTGGACGCGCGGGTGGCGCTGCTCATCCGCGAGGGCGTGTGCGTGGCCAGCTTCGCGCAGGCGCCGGGCCAGAAGGTGGTCGCGCGGCTGAAGGAGGCTGGCGTGTTGACCATGCCCACCATCGGGGCGCGGCGCCACGCCGAGAAGGTCAGCGCCTGGGGCGTGGACGCGGTCATCGCCCAGGGCCACGAGGGGGGCGGCCACACGGGCCCGGTGCCGACCAGCCTGCTCCTGCCCGACGTGTGCGACGCGGTGAGCATCCCCGTGCTGGGCGCCGGCGGCTTCTCCAGCGGCCGCGGGCTGGTGGCGGCGCTGGCCTACGGCGCGTCGGGCATCGCCATGGGGACGCGCTTCCTGTTGACCCGCGAGAGCCCGGTGCCCGACGCGATCAAGCAGCGCTACCTGGCGACGCCGCTCACCGGGACGCTGGTGACCACCGCCATCGACGGCTACCCGCAGCGGGTCATCCGCACGCCGCGCATCGACGCGCTGGAGCGCGGCGGCCCGCTGGGCAAGCTCTGGCGGGCGGTGATGAACGCGCTGCGTTTCCGCGGGCTCACCGGCGAGTCCATGGGCTCGCTGATGCGCGAGGGGCTGGCGATGAAGCGCAGCTCGAAGCTCACCTGGTCCCAGGTGGCCATGGCCGCCAACGCGCCGATGATGACCCGGGCCACCATGGTCGAGGGCCGCGAAGACGTCGGGATCTTGCCCACCGGCCAGGTCGCCGGTGTCATCGAGGAGCTGCCGACGGTCGCCGAGGTCATCGAGAGCGTGATGGCCGAGGCCCGGCAGACCCTCGAGCGGCTGGGAGGTGCCCCGTGAGCGACCCGTCGACCCCCGAATCGCCAGGTGCGGCCGAGGAGACGGAGCCCTCGGTGCTGACCGAGACCCGCGGCCCGGTGGCCATCGTGACGATGAACCGCCCGCGCTACCGCAACGCCCAGAACGCCGAGATGACCTGGGCGCTGGACCGCGCGTTCCAGGCCGCCATCGACGACGACGCCATCGGCTGCATCGTGCTGCGCGGCGCCGGCCCGCATTTTTCAGCCGGCCACGACATCGGCACGCCGGGCCGCGACATCCACAAGCCCTTCGGACGCATCGCCACCAACTGGTACCCCCACGCCGACAAGCCCGGCGCCGAAGGCGTGTTCGTGCGCGAGCAGGAGCTCTACCTGGGGATGTGCCGGCGCTGGCGCGAGATCCCCAAGCCGGTCATCGCCCAGGTCCAGGGCGCGTGTGTGGCCGGCGGGCTGATGCTGGCGTGGGTGTGCGACCTCATCGTGGCCAGCGACGACGCCTTCTTCGCCGACCCGGTGCTGGCCATGGGCATCCCCGGCGTCGAGTACTTCGCCCACCCCTTCGTGATGGCGCCGCGGCTGGCCAAGGAGTTCCTGTACCTGGGCGAGCGCATGAGCGCCGAGCGCGCGCTGGCCATCGGGATGATCAACCGCGTGGTGCCCCGGGACTCGCTCGGAGACGAGGTGCTGGCGATGGCCGAGCGCGTCGCCGCCAGGCCGCGCTTCGGGCTGGCCCTGGCGAAGAAGGCCATCAACCAGGCCGAGGACCGCATGGGGCTGCGCGACAGCATCGACGCCACCTACGGCCTGCACCACCTGGCCCACGCCCACAACAGCCTCACCAGCGAGGACCACCTCCAGGGCCAGGACCCCAAGTCGATGGCCAAGGCGCTGAAGTAGCCGTGGACCTGCACTTCACCGCCGCCGAGCAGGCCTTCCGCGCCGAGGCCCGCGCCTGGCTCGAGGCCCACGTGCCCAAGGAGCCGCTGCCCTCGGGCGACACCCGCGAGGGCTTCGCCCGGGTGCGCGCCTTCGAGCGCGAGCTCTTCGAGGGCGGCTGGGCCGTGGTCTCCTGGCCGCGCGAGTACGGCGGGCGCGAGGCGAGCCTGGTGGAGTGGCTCATCTTCGAGGAGGAGTACTACCGGGCCGGCGCCCCACCACGGGTCAGCCAGAACGGCATCTTCCTCCTGGCGCCGACGCTCTTCGAGTTCGGCACCGACGAGCAGAAGGCGCGCATCCTGCGCCCGATGGCCGCCGCCGAGGTGATGTGGGCCCAGGCCTGGTCCGAGCCCAACGCCGGCAGCGACCTGGCCTCGCTGAAGAGCGTCGCCGTGCGCGCCGAAGGGGGCTGGAAGCTCACCGGGCAGAAGACCTGGTGCACCCGCGGGGCCTTCTGCGACTGGATCTACGGGCTGTTCCGCACAGACCCGGAGGCCAGGCGCCACAAGGGCCTCACCTACTTCATGATCCCGCTCACAGCGCCCGGCGTCACCGTGCGCCCGGTCGAGCGCCTGGACGGCGACGAGGGCTTCGCCGAGGTGTTCCTCGAAGACGTCTTCGTCCCCGACCAGGACGTGCTGGGCGAGGTGAACCAGGGCTGGTCGGTGGCCATGGCGACCACGTCCAGCGAGCGCGGGCTGAGCCTCCGCAGCCCCGGGCGCTTCCTGGCCACCGCCGAGCGGCTCATCGCGCTGTGGCGCGAGCGCGGCGACCCCACCGACCAGCGCCTGCGCGACCGGGTGGTGCGCGCCTGGATGGACGCCGAGGCCTACCGGCTGCACACCTTCCAGACCGTGGCGTCCCTGCAGGCCGGCCGCTCCATCGGGCCCGAGTCCAGCATCAACAAGCTCTTCTGGTCGGAGATGGACGTGCGCACCCACGAGACGGCGCTGTCGATCCTGGGGGCGCTGGCCGAGTTGGACACCGGCGCCCCCGACGCGGTGGACGGCGGCGCCTGGCTGCGCGGTTACGAGTTCTCGCTGGCGGGACCCATCTATGCCGGCACCAACGAGATCCAGCGCAGCATCGTGGCCCAGCACGTGCTGGGGCTGCCGCGGGACCGCGGATGAGGTTCCGCTTCACCGAGGACCAGACGCTCTTTCGCGACGCGGCGCGCGAGATGCTGGCGCGCCACTGCGGGCCCGAGGTGGTGCGCGCCGCCTACGAGCAGGGCGCTGGCGCCCCCGATGCGTGGCGACACCTGGCCGAGCAGGGCATCAGCGGGATGCTGCTGCCCGAGGCCCAGGGCGGCCTGGGACTGGGGATGTGCGAGCTGATCCTGATCCTGGAGGAGACCGGCTTCGCGGCGCTCTCCGAGCCGGTCGTCGAGACGGTGGCCGTCGCCGGCCCGCTGCTCGAGGAGTGTGGAGCGACCGCGCTGCTGGCCCGCTGGGCGCCCGCCATCGCCGGCGGCCGCGCGCGGGTGGGCCTGGGCCTCGACGGCCAGCCCTACGTCGAGGGCGCCGATCGCGCCGACCTGCTGCTGATGGAGCGCGCGGGCGAGCTGCACGCGCTGACACCAGAGCGGGCGCTGCTGACCGCCCAGGCCTCGGTGGACGGCGCGCGACGGCTCTTCACGGTGCAGTGGGCCGAGGGCACCGGCACGCGGGTCGCCCAGGGCGAGATGGCCGCCCGCGCGCTGGCTCGGGCCCGGCTGCGCGCGACGCTCGGCACGGCCGCCCAGCTCATCGGCCTGGGCGCGCGCTGCGTCGAGCTGGCCGTCGAGTACGCCAAGGTGCGCACCCAGTTCGGCCGCCCCATCGGGGCGTTCCAGGCCGTGCAGCACAAGCTGGTCGACGCCTTCGCCGCCCTGGCCATGGCGCGCCCGGCGGTGTACCGCGCCGCCTGGTCTTTGGACCGAGGCGACCCGGAGGTCGACCTGCACGTCTCGATGGCCAAAGCTCAGGCCTCGGACGCGGCGACGCTGTGCACGCGGTCTGCGCTGCAGTGCCACGGAGCCATCGGCTACACCACCGAGTACGACCTGCACCTCTACATGAAGCGAGCCTGGGCGCTCAGTCGCGCCTTCGGAGATTCCGACCACCACCGAGCCCGAATCGCTCGGCAGATCCTGGGAGATTGACCATGGCTGAGGCCTACATCATCGACGCCGTCCGCACCCCCGTCGGCCGCCGCAAGGGCGGGCTGAGCCAGGTGCACCCCGCCGACCTGGGCGCCCACGTGCTGAAGGGCCTGATGGCCCGCACCGGCATCGACCCGGCCGCGGTCGAGGACGTGGTCTTCGGCTGCCTGGACCAGATCGGGCCGCAGGGCGGCGACATCGCGCGCACCTGCTGGCTGGCCGCGGGCCTGCCCGACTCGGTGCCCGGCGTGACGGTGGACCGCCAGTGCGGCTCGAGCCAGCAGGCCGTGCACTTCGCCGCCCAGGGCGTCATGAGCGGCACCCAGGACCTGGTGGTGGCCGGCGGCGTCCAGAACATGTCGATGATCCCGATCTCCGCGGCGCTCATCGCGGCCAAGGAGTACGGGCAGGCCGACCCCTACTCGGGCTCGGTGGGCTGGGTCGAGCGCTACGGCGCCGGCCGGGTCAGCCAGTTCCGCTCGGCGGAGATGATCGCCGAGAAGTGGAACATCAGCCGCGAGGACATGGAGGCCTTCGCCTACGAGAGCCACATGCGCGCCGCCCGCGCCCAGGCCGAGGGCCGCTTCGACGGCGAGATCCTGCCCTTCGGCGACGTGAGCGCCGACGAGGGCCCCCGGCCCGACACCACGATGGAGAAGATGGCCGGCCTCAAGACCATCACCGAGGGCGGCCGCCTCACCGCCGCGGTCTCCAGCCAGATCTCCGACGGCGCCGCCGCCATGCTGCTGGCCAGCGAGCAGGCGGTGAAGGACCACGGCCTGAAGCCGCGCGCCCGCGTCCACCACCTGAGCGTGCGCGGCGACGACCCCATCTGGATGCTGACCGCCCCCATCCCGGCCACGGCCTACGCCCTGAAGAAGACCGGCATGACCCTGGCCGACATCGATCTGGTCGAGATCAACGAGGCCTTCGCCAGCGTCGTCATCGCCTGGCAGAAGGAGACCGGCGCCGACCTGAGCAAGGTCAACGTCAACGGCGGCGCCATCGCCCTGGGCCACCCCCTCGGGGCCACCGGCGCCCGCCTCATGACCACCATGCTCAACGAGCTCGAGCGCACCGGCGGCCGCTACGGCCTCCAGACCATGTGCGAAGGCGGCGGCCAGGCCAACGTGACGATCATCGAGCGGCTGGGGTAGCCGAGGCACCGGCTGGACCCGCCGCGCACGCCGTGGCCGGCGTCGCTCGGTCGGGTCGCGTGTGCGGCGGGCGATCAGCCCGCCTCCGTGCGCCCTCCCTCGCTCCTTGCCCACGACGCGCGCAACGGGCCCATCCGGCGCCTCGACGGAGGCGTCGCTCGGTCAGGTCCTCTACGACGATCCGGGTGAACGGACGAGAGGATGCCCGCCCGGCTGCCGGACACCGGGCGGGTGGCCGACAGGCGGGCAGGTGGCGGTCAGAGGGATCTGGCGCAGCGGAAGCCGACGTTGAACTTGCTGTCGTCGCTGTGCGCGTAGTTGAACCGGTACGCGCTGCGGAGCTGGCAGGCCTGGGCCGCGTTCACGCTCACGCTTCCGCCGCGGATCATCGTGCCTCGGGGGGCGTCGGCCAGCGTGGCGGTCAGGGCCTCGAGCGGTACCGAGACGTCCTCGGGATAGGCCGTGCAGAAGGGCGTGCGCAGCGCGGTGTCCTCGCAGAGGTAGTAGCAGTGCTCGTCGCCGCCATCCTGCTCGCACGCGCTGCAGGTCTTGCAGTCCTGCTGGCACTGGGTCAGCTCGGTGCCGCTCATGCCCTCGCACTCCGAGCAGGACGTGCAGGAGGCCGGCAGGTCGCCCGCACAGGTGGTCACCGACGGCGCTTCGAGTGAGTCCACCCACTCGGCCGCGTTGCCGAACAGGTGATGGATGCGCGCCCCGCCCTCCAGCACGAAGTCTCGCGGCGCGCGGTCGACCGGGTCCATCTGCGTGTCGTTCCGGCAGGCGCTGACCGGGAAGTCGGGGCTCAGGCAGTCGGAGAGCTGCTCCACCCCTTCGGCCGGATAGAGGCGGGCCGTCCCCTCGTCGGGGTTGCCCTTGGCGACCCGCTCCCACTCGAACTCGGTGGGCAGCCGTCGGCCGGCCCAGGCGCAGTACTCCGCGGCCTGCTCCGCCGTGACGTTCACCACGGGATGGCTCTCGAACGCGGGGTTGCCGTAGTAGTCCTGCTGCTGGGTGCTGACAGCGTTGTCGAAGGGCGGAGGCGTGCAGCCCTTGTGCTTCACGCAGTCCGCGTACTGCAGGTTCGTGACCTCGTGCTGATCGATGGCGAAGGGGCTCAGGGTGACCTGCACCTCGGGCCAGGTGGTCGGCACGAGACCGCCCGGCACCGCGCACGGATCCTCGTCGCCGGCCCCGACGCACGGCTCCGAGTCCCCGAAGACGTAGGTGAGGCCGCTCCGCACCTCCACCATCTCCGTCAGCTCGACCGGGTCCGATCCTTCATTGCAGCTCATGGACATCAGCAGACACAGGGCGGCGAATACGCGAAGCATGGGTCCTCCTTGGTGCGTCCCCGCGGGGGCGGCGATGGGCTCGGGGCGGCGAGGCGATCGAGCAGGCTCGATGCGGGTCGTCCCGACGCGGCGCGTCGACTCGAGCGCCGCGCCAGGGATGGATACGCCGCGACCTGCCGAGACCTTACGAGGGTTGTGTCTCGCGCCGGCCGCCGGCCGGGGGGGCGGCGGCGAGCTCCTCGAGCTTCCGGACGATGACCTGGACGGAGCCGTGGGCGGGGCCGAAGATCTTCAGTCCCAACGCCAGGAGGCGCTCGTGGTGCCGGCGGGCGGTCGGAAGATCGCCGCTGGCCTCGTGGATGCGGGCCAGGGCTTCGAGGGCCTCGATGGACCTGCGGTGGAGGTCGCCGAGGGTGGCCTGGTAGATCGCCAGGGCCTGGCCGTAGTGGTCGAGGGCGCCCTGGAGGTCGCCGCCGTACTCGAGGTAGCTGCCGAGCCGCTCGTGGCGGGCGGCCGTGGGGTGGGTCAGGCCGTGGACGCTGCGGGCGCTCTCCAGCGAGCGGTCCAGCAACGCGCGGGTGGCGTCGGCGTCGCCGCTGTGGTGGGTCACCTCGCTGAGGGTGTCCACGATGTAGACGACCAGCCCGTCCGTAGGGCCCCGCGCCACCTCGAAGATGGCGAGGGCACGCTCGTAGAGGGCGCGTGAATCGCCCATCTCGGCGCAGCCCTTCCAGTTGTTCTGGGCGAGCTGGAACAGGACCTCTGCCGTGTGGACGTGATCCGCGCCGCAGGCGGCCTCGGTCATCTCCAGCGCCGCGACCAGCCGCTCCAAGGCGTCGCCGCCGCCGTCGTCCGGTCCGCAGCGGAGGGCGGCCAGCGCGAGCGCTCGGGCGCTGCGGGCGGTCTCGGGGTGCGCGGGGCCGAGCGTCGCCCGGCGGATCCGGAGGGCGTCGCCGAACAGGATGCGCGACGTCAGCAGCGGCTCGGCATGCACGGCGATCTCGGCCCGGTCGTGCAGACACAGCGCGCTCTGCGGCGACTCCCGGCCACAGGCCCGCTCGGCCGTGCGCAGCGCCCGCTCGCACAGTGACGCGGCCGCCTTCCAGCGCAGGCGATGGCCGGCGTAGCGGCCCGCGCGGGTCAGCAGCTCGGCGGCCTGCGCCGAGGCCACCTTCACCCCGTGCGCGCGGACGCGCAGGGCGTCGACGTGGGGCGCCAGGCGCTCGGCGGCGGGCCAGCTCTCGGGCGCCGCCGTGTCGTCGGGGAACGCCGCCAGCAGCAGCTCGGCCGCGCGGACCGTGGCGGCGCGGCGCTGCCCGGCGCCCAAGCGGCCGAAGAACAGGCGCGACACCAGCGGGTGCATCGACAGCGCGGCTTCCGCGCGCTGGATGAGCCCGCACGCCTCGAGCGCGGCGAGCGCGCCGTCGAGGGCGGAGGCCTCGGTCGCCAGCAAATCCCAGGGGATGCGGTCCGAAGCGAAGCAGCAGAGCAGGGCCAGCAGCTCCGGCGCCGCGGGCGCCTGCCGGGCCGCCGTCTCCACCGCCAGGTGCAGGGCCGGCACCAGGGACTCGGTGAGGCACAACGCCGGCGCGTCGTCCGGCTCGGGCGCGTCCATCACCCGCTCGAGGTGCTCGGCCAGGCGTTCGCGGTAGCCGGCCAGATCACGCCCCCGCGCCCCCAGGGTGGCGCCGGCCAGGCCGAGGCCCAGCGGCCGCAGCTCCAGCTCGCGCACGAGCGCCCTGGCCCCTCGCGGCTCGAGGGCGCCGCCGGCCCGGCGCTCGAGCAGCGCCAGCGCGTCGTCCTCGGCGAGCGGCCCCAGCTCGAGCGTCGGCAGCTCGCCGCCCCAGCGCGAGCGCCGGGTGGTGAGCAGCACGTGGCCGTGGCGTCCCCGCGGCAGCCACTGCCGGACCAGCTCGGGCTGGTCGGCGTCATCGAGGATCAGCAGCCAGCCCGTGCGTCGCTCCAGCCACTCGCGGCCCGCCCGCGCCGCACGGACGGCGCTCTCATGGTCGTGGCCCCGCGCCTGGACCCGGCGCGCCAGGGCCTGCAGACCGGCCAGCAGGCTGCCTTCGTCGCTGGCGCGCACCCAGCACACACCGGAGTATTCGCCACGCCAGCGCCAGGCATGCTCGCGGGCCAGGGCGCTCAGCCCCTCGCCGCCGTGCGGCCTCGTGCTCTGGACCAGCACCACGCGCTCGCCGGCGCCGAACCGGGCGCGCAGCTCCGCGAGCGGCCCGTCGCGTCCCGTGAAGTGGGGGTCGCGCGGGATGGGGATGTTCCAGATGGGGGACATCGGCTGGGGCCAGGGCGGGAGCGGCTCGCCGGACGCGCCAGCCTCGCCGACCTCGCCGACCTGGCGCCGGCATGGGCCGCAGGCGTCGAGCAGGCGCCGGCGGGCGGTGGCCTCGTCGGCGTCGAAGAGGTCGACGCCACCAACCTCGCGGAGCGGCCCGAACAGCTCGCTGTCGTCCACCCGCACCGGCAGCAGCAGCGCCCGCGCGCGCTCCGGGTCGACGGCGAGCTCCGCCTTCCAGCGCGGCACGCAGAGCGGCGAGCACGTATAGTCGTCGGAGACCAGGCACATCACCCGCGCGGCCCTGTCCAGCGCGTCGTCCAGGTCCAGCACGTAGCCGCCCGGGCAGCCGAATTCCCAGGGCTGGCTCGCCACGGCGAAGCCCGCCCCCCGAAGCACCCCGGCCACCCAGAGCGCCCACGCCTCATCGACCGAGGCGTAGCTCAGCAGGAAGTCGTCACGGTCGGGAGCAGCGGCCATCGCCGGCCACGGTACCAGATGGTGTGCGCGGCGGCGCTACGCGTCGGACGCCAGGGCCTTGCGGGCGACGGTCGCGGCGATGAGGACCGGGTCGTAGACCGGCGCGAAGGGCGGGGCGTAGGCCAGGTCGAGGTTCTCGACGTCCTCGACCGTCAGCTCGGCGTAGAGCGCGGTGGCGAAGGTGTCGATGCGGCCGGCGACCCCCTCGCGGGCCACCATCTGGGCGCCCAGGAGGCTTCCGGTGCCGCGCTCGGCGAAGACCACGGTGGTGACCGGCGTGCCCCCGGCGTAGCTCTCGGCGCGGCTGGGCTGCTTCGACGGCGCGGCGACCGCGTCCAGCTCGAAGCGCTCGATGTCCTTGGCGCCCAGTCCGGTGCGGCCCACCTCCAGCCCGAACACCTTGAAGACCGCCGTCCCGACGATGCCGGCGAAGGCCTCCTCGGCGCCCACGGCGTTGGCGCCGGCGACCTTGCCCTGCTTGTTCGCGGTCGTCCCCAGCGGCACCCAGGCCGCGTGCCCGGAGACGCGGTGCCAGTCCTCGGCGCAGTCGCCCGCAGCGTAGACGTCCTCGGCGCTGGTGCGCATGTGGCGATCCACGGCGATGGCGCCGGTCTCGCCCAGCGCGATGCCGGCGGCCTCGGCCAGCGCGACGCTGGGCTTCACACCCACGGCCACCAGCACCAGGTCGGCCGAGAAGCGCCCCTTGTCGGTCACCAGCACGAGCCGCCCGTCCTCGCGCTCGACGGCCTGCGCCTTGGCCCCGGTCTCGACCCGCACCTCGTGGCGCTCCAGCTCCTCGCGCACGATCCTCGCGATCTGCGGCTCGAAGCCGGGCACGACCTGGTCGGCCATCTCGACCACCGTGACCGCCAGCCCGCGCGAACGCAGCACCTCGGCCATCTCCATGCCGATGTAGCCCCCGCCCAGGATGACGGCGGAGCCGGGCTCCTTGTCCGCCAGCCACCGCTTCACCGCCGCGCCGTCCTCCAGGTCCCGCAGCGGGAACACCCCCTCCTCGTCCATCCCGGGCATGTCCAGCCGGATGGCGTGGGCGCCCGTGGCGATGACCAGCCGGTCCCACGACAGCTCGTAGGTGCTGCCGGCGCCGTGGTCGCGCACCTCCACCGTGCGCCCCTCGGTGTCGATGGAGAGCACCTCGTGCCGCGTGCGGACGTCGATGCCGCGCTTGTCGCGAAAGGTCTTGGCGCTCATGACCACCAGGTCCTCGATGTCGCGCTCGGGCTTCTCGATGTTGTACGGCATCCCGCAGGCGCCGTAGGACACCTGCGCCCCGCGCTCGAGCGCGATGACCTCGGCGTCGGGCATGCGCCGCTTGGCCTGGCTGGCCGCGCTCATCCCTGCCGCGACGCCACCGATGACTACGATCCGCATGGTCTCTCCTCCGCGCCGTGCGCGCCTACCTTCCGAACAGCCTACGCAGCCAACCGCTCCCAGCCGACTTCCCGGTCGCCTGCTTCTCCCGGCGCTCCTCGGCGCAGCGGCAGCGCTGCTCGCGCGGCACGTCCCCGAGCACCTGCTCCACATGCGCCCCACACCCTGCGAAGCCCGGTCGCCCGCACCGCGAGCACGTCACCCTTCGACACATGCATTCCTCCCGATCCTGGTAGCGCGACGGAGGGACCCGGCCGCACGGCGCGGACCCCGACGGGAGATGAGAGCCTCGCCAGCGCCAAAGGGTTCGCGGCCGGGCCTCCCGGGGCCCGATCTCGAGCTGGATCCCCGGCGCCGGCTCACCATCTGTCCCATTCTGTCCCGCCGCGCGGGTGGTCCATCTCTGGCGCGCGGCGAACGTCGCCGGCGCCCCCTCAGGGCGGCGTGGGCGTCACCGTCATGCGCCCGACGAGGTCGGGGTTGAAGTCGAAGGTCGGGTCCGAGCCGGCGCCGTCCCGGTCGCAGTAGGTGAAGTTGAGCCCGCCATCCAGGCTGAACCGGTACCCCGTGTAGAACGTCGTGGTCGTCGTCACCGTGGGCGCCGTGAACTGTCCCAGGTAGAACTCGTCGCCCGAGATCTGCTGCTCGAAGGCGGCCGGCTTGAAGACCCACCCGCTCTGCGTCGCCGGGTCGGCCCCGTCGGCGCCGTACCCCACCTCGGCGAGGATGTCGGCGCTCGCGCCGGCCGCGTCGGTGACGCCGTTCTCGCGGACGACGCCGCGGATGGGCTGGGTCTGCTCACCAGAGACCACGGAGAAGGTCAGCGGGTCCACCAGCGCGCAGAAGTCCAGCTCGCCCGGCTGGCCGCTCTCGTTGAGCACGCCGGTGAAGGCCCACTCGTTCGTCGCGACGCCGCCGCCGAAGTACACGGGGTTGGTGAAGGTCGCCACGCCGAGGATCGGCGAGCCGTCGTTGACGAATGCCACGCAGTTCCACGTCACCGCGCCCCGGCCGCCGTCCGCCGCGTCGGTGGGCACGCAGGTCCCGCTCGGCGTGCCCGCGAAGTCCGCGGTCACCGCGTTGTCCGTGCTGTCCAGGTCCACGGTCGACACGCGCGCCAGGTCGAAGGACACCAGCTTCACCGGCGTGAACTCGCCCGCCAGGCCGTCGTCGGGCGTCATCGAGATGATGCGCGGCTCCACCGGGCCGTTGGGCTCGCCGGGGGTGGGCGTCGGGTCGAGGTGGAAGTCCGTGGCGTTGTCGTCGGTGTCCGTGCTCGCCAGGTCGCGCGCGATGGAGATGGCCAGCCCGGCCGGGTCGGCGTCGGGCGCCGGCGTCCCCTCCGAGATGCTGTCGGCGACGTTCCCGTAGCCGACGGCGTCCATGCGCTGCCCGTCCGGCCGCAACAGCCAGATGGCGTCGTTGGTGCCGTTCTGCGGATCGCCGGCGCCCACGACGACGTCGGCGTTGGGGACCTCGGTGATCCCGTCGTTCACGTCACCGTCGGCGATGACGAAGAACCCGTCCAGCGGCATGCGCCGCACCCCGAAGGTGACGTCGGGCGACTGGATGGCGCCGGTGGTGCCGATGCCGTGGACGCGGAAGTCGGTCATCAGGGCGCCACCCGGACCCGCCAGCTCGACGAAGGTCCGCTTCTCGTCGCCGGTGCCCAAGGAGGGGTGCGAGTAGTCGTAGAGCACCTCGTTGATGACGAAGGACGAGCAGAGGTAGTTGACCTGGCCCAGGCTCCCCGACGCGTCGCTGGTGAGGCACCAGCGGTCGCCGTCGTCGTTGAGGGCGGCGCTGATGGAGGCGTCGTCGAGCTGGGTGGTGGCGCCCGGCACCAGCGGCAGCGCGCCCGACGGCGGCGTCCCGTGGGGATCGGTGAAGAGCGCGGTGCTCTCGACGATGTCGACGAACTCGAAGTCGGGCGGGTCCACCGGCAGGTAGCGGACCAGGGCGAGGGTCAGCTCGGTGGACTCGGGGTCGGCGCCGATGAGTGCCGCCGCCTCGCCGGGCTCGCCCCAGACGAAGGAGGCGCCCACCGGGATGGTCAGCGGATCGGCGGGGTTCGGCACGCCGTAGGCGTAGCCGCCCGCTTCGATGACCACCTGGGTCCCCGGGGTGCCGTCCGGGTCGTTGGGCGATCGGATGGCCAGCTCGGTCAGCTCCGAGTTCCACAGCACCAGCGTGCTGATGTCCACCGCCTGACCGGTCGGGTTGTGGATCTCGAGGGCGTCCGTGGCGTTGCCGCCGCTGCGGTCGATGCGCAGCTCGGTGATGACCAGCTCGGTCGCTTCGGGTGCGGGGGCGCCGCAGCCGGTGGACGGGCTGCACACGTCGCCAGCGCTGGGGCAGAGGGTGTCGTCGGGCGCGTGCAACACCCCGCCGACGTCGTCGGTGGAGTCGGCGCCTTCGGAGCACACGTCGATCGTGCAATCGACCTCGTCCGCGGTGGCCGGGGGCTCGCCCGGGGCGCAGCCGGTGGTGCCGTCGGCCAGGGGCGACGCGGGATCGCAGGTCTCTGCGCCGTTGCAGTACAGGCCGTCGAGGCAGCCGAGGTCGTCGAACTCCTGCGAGGCGTCGCCCAGGTTGTCGGTGAGGTCGTCCCCCTCGTCGCACAGCTCGGTGGTGCAGGAGAAGCCGTCGTCCTCGACCGGCGGCGAGCCCGGAGCGCAGCCGGTGGTCGGGTCGGCGTCACCCGCCGCCGGGTCGCAGGCCTCGACGCCGTTGCAGAAGAGCCCGTCCTGGCACGCGTCGCCGTCCGGCGCGTGCGTCACCGTGCCGTCGTCGTCGGTGAGGTCGCCGCCCTCGTCGCAGGAGTCGTTGGTGCAGCTGAAGCCGTCGTCCGTGGGCGGAGTGCCCGACGCGCAGCCGGTGGACGGGTCGGCACCCGCCTCGTCGGGCGCGCAGCGCTCGGCCCCGTTGCAGAAGAGCCCGTCCTGGCAGTTCGCCGCGACCGGTTCGTGGGTCAGCTCGCCCAACCCGTCCGTCAGGTCAGCCCCCTCGCGGCACGCGTCCTCGGTGCAGTCGATGCCGTCGTCCACCTCGGGGGCCGTGCCGTCCACGCAGCCCGCGCCGTCGCTGGAGAGGTTGTCCGGGTCGCACTGCTCGGGGCCGTTGCAGAAGAGCCCGTCGCTGCAGCTCTCGTGGTCGGGCGTGTGCAGGATGGTGCCGAGGTCGTCGGTGAGATCCCCGCCCTCGTCGCAGCTGTCCACCGTGCAGTCGGTGCCGTCGTCGACCTCGGGGGGGGCGCCGGCCAGGCAGCCCGTGTTCGCGTCGGCGCCCGCATCGTTCGGGTCGCACACCTCGGCGCCGTCGCAGAAGAGCCCGTTCTGGCACGCCGCCGCCGACGGCGTGTGGGTGACCTCGTCGGCCTCCTCGTCGCACGCGTCGATGGTGCAGTCGATGCCGTCGTCGGGATCCACGGCCGTGCCACCCGTGCAGCCCGTGCCGCCGGCGCTGGGATCACAGACCTCGTCGCCGTTGCAGAAGGCGCCGTCGTCGCAGAAGTCCTGGTCCGGAGCGTTCACCGCGGTCCCGACGTCGTCGGTGAGGTCGTCACCCTCGGCGCACGAGTCGGCGGTGCAGTCGATGCCGTCGCTGACGTCGGGCGCCTCCCCCAGCGCGCAGCCGGTCGTGGCGTCGGCGCCGCTCGCCTGCGGGTCGCACAGCTCCTCGCCGTTGCAGAAGAGCCCGTCCTGGCAGCTCGCGTGGTCGGGCTCGTGCACCAGCTCGCCCAGGTCGTCGGTGGTGTCGTCGCCCTCGACGCACGAGTCGGCGGTGCACAGCGCGCCGTCGTCGACGCCGGGCGGGTCTCCGGCCAGGCAGCCGGTGGTCGGGTCGGCCTCGCCCGAGCTCGGGTCGCACACCTCGGCGCCGTTGCAGAAGAGCCCGTCCTGGCAGGGCGCCGGGTTCGGCGTGTGCACCAGCTCGCCCAGATCGTCGGTGCTGTCGACGCCCTCCTCGCAGGAGTCCTCGGTGCAGCCGATCCCGTCGTCGGGGTCGGGCGCCTCGCCCCCCACGCAGCCGGTGCCCACGTCGGCGCCGCTCGCCGCCGGGTCGCAGATCTCCTCGCCGTTGCAGAAGAGCCCGTCCTGGCACGGGGCCGCCGCGGGCGTGTGGGTGACCTCGCCCAGGTCGTCGGTGAGGTCGTCGCCCTCGTCACAGTCGTCCACGGTGCAGACCACGTCGTCGTCCAGGTCGCGGGCGACGGCCACGCACCCGGTGGCCAGATCGGCCGCCACATCGGAGGGGTCGCAGACCTCGGCGCCATTGCAGAACAGGCCGTCCTGGCAGGCCGAGTCGACGTTCACGTGCACCAGCTCGCCCAGGTCGTCGGTGAGGTCGTCGCCCTCCTCGCAGTCGTCCAGCGTGCAGTCGATGCCGTCGCTGACGTCGACGCCCCCGCCAGCCACGCAGCCGGTGGTCGGGTCGGCCGAGCCGTCGGTCGGGTCGCAGGTCTCGGCGCCGTTGCAGAAGAGGCCGTCCTGACACAGCGCGTCCGCGGGGGTGTGCGTCACCTCCCCGGTCAGCGGGTCGCAGGCGTCCACCGTGCAGGCCAGCGCGTCGTCCACGTCGACCGCCGTGTGGATGCCCGCGCCGGTGAGCGGGTCGCAGGTGTCGACCGTGCAGGGGTCGCCGTCATCGACGTCCACCGGCGTGTGCGCGACCTCCCCCGTGGCCGGATCGCAGGTGTCGACCGTGCACGGATCCTGGTCGTCGCCATCGACGGCCGTGTGCGAGCAGGTGCCGTCCAGGCACGCATCGGTGGTGCACGCGTTCGAGTCGTCGCAGTCGGCCGCGCCCTCGCATGGCGTGTCGCTGTCGGTCTCGGTGTCGGACACGGTGTCGGTGTCGGTCTCGGTGTCGGCGTCGGCCACGGCGTCGGCGTCGGTCTCGGTGTCGGCGTCGGACTCGGCGTCGGCGTCGGACTCGGCGTCGGCGTCGGTGTCGGTCACGGCGTCGGCGTCGGACACGGCGTCGGCGTCGGACTCGGCGTCGGCGTCGGACTCGGCGTCGGCGTCGGACACGGCGTCGGTGTCGGTCACGGCGTCGGTGTCGGTCACGGCGTCGGCGTCGGACTCGGCGTCAGTGTCCGCCACGGCGTCGGCGTCGGTCACGGCGTCGGCGTCGGACACGGCGTCGGCGTCGGCGTCGGCGTCGGTGTCGGCCTGGACGTCTCCGCTGACGTCTCCGACGGCGTCCGTCACGTCGGCGTCGTCGCCGCCTCCGTTCGCGGATCCGCCCCCGCATGCCCCCAGCATCAACCCGATGCCAACCACGCAGAAGAACCGACGCGCCATGACTTCCCCCTTCTCGCCCGCTTCCCGGCTTCGCCGCGAGCTTAGCGCAAAGCGGCCCCCGCTTGCGAACCCGTGCCCTCCGCCCTCGGCGCGCCCCTGTGGGTCGCCCGGGCGGCCAGCGGCGGGCGTCGTGATGCGCTATGCTCTGGCGCGTCGCTTCTCCCTCTCCTGCGTCGTCCGGAGCCCCTCGTGCAGCGCCTCCGCCGCATCCTGGCATTCACCGCGGGCGGCCTCGTCGCCCTGCTGATCCTCGGAGGCGTGCTCGTGGCCACCTGGCCCCCATTCGCCCGCTGGTTGCTGGGCATCGAGACCGTCCGCGCCGAGGTGACCGCCTTCCCTCTGGCGGCCCCGGCCTTCGATCACGCGCTGCTGGACCACGTCCTGGAGACCCACGTCCACGACGGCTACGTCGACTACAGCGCCATCGCCTCGGACCCGAGCGCGCTGCGGCGCTACATGGCGCAGCTCGCGACCAGCGGCCCCCAGACCACGCCAGCGCGCTTCCCCACCGAGGCCTTCCGCACGGCCTGGACCATCAACGCCTACAACGCCGCCGTGCTGCTGGGGGTCATCGACCACTGGCCGATCCGCTCGGTGCGCGAGGTCCACGGCCTCATCGAGCCCAAGCCCGGCTTCGGGTTCTTCTGGGCGCAGCGCTTCGTGCTGGACGGCCGGCAGACCAACCTCATCGATCTCGAGTCGGAGCTGCGCCGGCGCACCGGCGACGCCCGCGTCCACGCCGCGCTCAACTGCGCCTCGGTCGGCTGCCCCGACCTGCGCGCGGCCGCCTGGGCCGCCGACACCCTGGACGAGGATCTGGACCGCGCCGCGAGGCGCCTGGCCAGCGAGCCACGCCACGTGCAGGTCGACGACGCGGGCGAGGCCATCGTGCTGTCGCAGATCTACCAGTGGTACGCAGCCGACTTCGAGCGCGACGCGCGCCAGCGGGGGCTGGGCATCGAGGTGCTGGACTGGATCGCCCACTTCGCCGACGACGAGACCGCGGACGCCCTGGCGCGCGCGCGCAGCGCCGGATATGCCGTACGCTATCGTCCCTACGACTGGGGCCTGAACGGGACCTGAGCGCCAGGGGGCCGAGGGAGGGGCGATGCAGCGCTGGGTGTGGGGCGTCCTGGCCATGGCGGCCGGCGTGGCGGCGGGATGCGACGGCAGCGGCGCGACGGCGCCGGGCGAGCACTTCGCTGGCGTCGAGGTGGCCGCCGACGAGGCGGCGCTGGGCGGACGGGTGGTCGACTTCGCCGGCGACCCTGTGGCGGCCGTGCCGGTGATGGCTTGCGGCGATACGGACTGCCCGGTCGTCGCGAGCGACGAGCGCGGCTGGTTTCTCCACCAGCACCTCGCGCCGGTGCCGCGGCGCCTCCAGATCGCGGGCATCTACGACGGCTACGGCAGCGTGGTGTTCCGGCGGGAGTTCGACCCCGGCGCCCTCTCGGACACGGGCGAGCTGGTGCTGCCGCGGCTGCAGGGCGAGGCGAGCCCGTGGGATCCCCAGGAGGCCGGCACCGTGCTGCTGGCCGGCGGGCGCCTGGAGCTCTCGGTGGCGCCGAAGAAGGCCGACAAGGAAGGGGTGCGCCCCGAGGTGGTGCAGTACCCGGCCGAGACGACGCGCTTCGAGGTGCAGGCGGGGCGCGTGCCCGGCGAGCAGCTCCCGCCCTTCTACAACCAGCCCTGGCGCGGGCGCGAGGAAGACACCCTCGCCTTCTCGGTGGTGCCCTTCGACCTGCGCGCGCTGGCGCCGGTGACCGCGCGGGTGCTCGACGGCGTCACGCGGCCCCAGGGTACCGTCTACGACATCTATCAGGTCGACCCGCTCGACGGGCTGCTGCTCCCCGCGGGCACCGCCAAGGTCGACGCCGAGGGCGTCCTGGTCGCCGACAAGCAGAGCCAGCTCCGCACGCTGACCTTCTTCATGTTCGTGCCGCGCGGCGACTGAGCGCGCCGCGCGGCGTTCGGGCCCGCTACAGCGCAGGCGGCGAGATGGACAGCGCCTCGACCGACTCGAAGGCGATGACCACGCTGCACTGCTGACAGGTCAGGATGAAGTCGAGGGCCCCGATGAACGAGCAGAAGCTGGGCGCGTTCGGACCGGCGCAGGAGGCGTTGAGCGCGTCCTTGATCGACTGCTTGGGCACCTGGCCGCAGATGCGCCCGTTGGTGACGTCGAAGGCGCCGGAGATGTCGCCCAGGACGCGCCCGTTCTGGATCTGGAGATCCAGGTCCAGCCCGTCGGTGAGCGGGATGGTGAAGCTGATCTTGGCGGGGCCGGCGACCAGCTTGCCGTCGCCGACGGCCGAGACGGGCACCGAGACCAGCGGCATGCCGAGCTCGTCGTAGGAGCTGTCCGAGGTGACCCAGTCGCAGGCCGCCTCGAGCTTGCCACCCACGCCGCAGGTCGGGTCGGGCTGCGTCTCGATGTCCGCGCCGATGAGGAGGTCCAGCACCGCCGTGGAGGTCGGCATGCCGTCGAAGCCGAGCAGATCCAGGAGCAGGATCAGCGTGCCCTCGCTGACCGTGGCCGCGATCTCCGCGTTCGCGTCGACCCCGAAGCTGGCCAGCGTCCCGAGCAGGTCGTTGATGTTGCCGTCGTCGGCGTTGATCTTGCCGTCGGCGTTGGCGTCGCAGTGGAACTCCTTGTCGTCGGCGAGCAGCTCGAGCCCGGTGACGTGGCTCAGGTAGGGGATGCCGAGCGGCGGCGGACCCTCGTCGACGCTGGTGTCGGTCCCGGCGTCGGGGGTCGGCGGCACATCCACCGTCGTGTCGGGGGTCGGCGGCACATCCACCGTCGTGTCGGGGGTCGGCGGCACATCCACCGTCGTGTCGGGGGTCGGCGGCACGTCCACCGTCGTGTCGGGCGGCGGCGTCGTGTCCACCGCGACGTCGGGCTGCGGCGTCGTGTCCACCGCGACGTCGGGCTGCGGCGTCGTGTCCACGGCGACGTCGGTCGGCGTCACGTCCACCGCGGTATCGGGCGTCGGCGTCGTGTCCACCGCGGCGTCGGGGGTCGGTCCCTGGTCGGTCGTGACGTCCGGCGTCGCCGGCACGTCGGTCGCGGTGTCCTGGCGCGCGGGCACATCCTTCGTGCTGCGCGGCGTGTCCGACGCGTCCGCCGTGGCGTCGGGCGTCACCGGCACGTCGAGCGCCGTGTCGGGGACCGCCGTGTCGACGCCGAGGTCTCCGAGCCCGTCCAGCCCGCTGTCGAGCTGCACGATGGTGTCGCCGCCCTCGGTCGAGTCGTCACAGGCGCCGGCCGTCAGGCCTGCCATCATCGCGATGGCCAGTAGCGTACGTCGCAACACCATGGGATCCTCCGGCAGCGGCGACGCCGCTCGTCTGCTGTGCGTGTGGCGGCAGCCTATCCCAAGGGCCCGCTCCGGCGAAAGCCCGCCAAGGCGATCGGCGTTACGCTCAGCCCGGGTGCGAGGCGAGCCACCGGCGCGAGAAGCGCTCCTGCTGCGCGAGCTTCTCTTCGAACTGCCGGACGATGAACTTCTCCACCAGCCCGCCGAAGCCGACGACGTCGACGCGCACGTCCAGGTCCGACAACAGCTCCATGCCGCCCGGGGTCGCGACCGTGCGCTGGGAGCCCTCGATGTGGATCTTGGTCGCCAGCTTGGCCGGGATGACCCGGTAGCTCCAGCGGCCGCTCGCCGGGTCGAAGGTGCCGTCATCGGTGAACTGCTGGGAGTCGCCGAAGAGCTTCTGGATGAAGGCCGGGGCGTCGAGATGCGGCTGGGCCAGGAGCTGCCGGTGGTATCGGCCCTGATCGTCGGTCCAGGACTCCAGCACCTCGACCGAGTCGCAGCCCAGCCCCTCGAGGTAGAGCGCCCGCGTGAACTCCGGGTCGAAGTAGACCTCGTGCCAGTAGGTCTCGGCGTCGGTCTCGAGCGCGAAGCGCGACGTCGTCTTCATGGGTCCCTCCCCTCCGTGCGGGCACTCTGGCACGGCGAGCGACGGCCCAGCAACCCGGGTGCGGGGCGCCGCCGCTTCGGTTAGCATGCCGGGCTCCACGAGGAGGCTGCCGGTGGCTTTGGACGAGGCGTTTGGCGACGAGGTGCGGCGCTGGCTCGAGGAGCACGCGCCTCGCTCGCTGCGCGGCACCCGCCGCGGACGCTTCGACGGGTTCTGGGGCGGCCGGAAGGCCACCGGGGTCGACCCGGACGTGCTGCGCTGGCGCGACATGATGGCCGAGCGCGGCTTCACGGCCCCCACCTGGCCGCGCCAGTACGGCGGCGCCGGCCTGAGCGCCGCCGACGCCCGCACGCTGGACCAGGAGCTGGCGCGCCTGGGGCTGCCCCCGGCGGTGGTGGGCTTCGGCCTGACGATGATCGGCCCGACGCTGCTCGACTACGGCACCGAGGCCCAGAAGCGCCGCCACCTGCCGGCGATCTGCCGCGGCGAGATCCGGTGGTGCCAGGGCTACTCCGAGCCCCAGGCCGGCTCGGACCTCGCGTCGCTGCGCACCCGCGCCGTGCCGGACGGCGACGCCTTCGTGGTGGACGGCCAGAAGGTGTGGACCTCCTACGCCGACCTGTCCGACTGGATCTTCTGCCTGGTGCGCACCGACCCCGCCGCGAAGAAGCAGCAGGGCATCACGTTCCTGCTCATCGACATGGAGACGCCGGGGGTCACCGCGCGCCGCATCGCCCTCATCAGCGGCGCCTCGCCTTTCTGCGAGGTGTTCCTCGAGGGCGTGCGGGTGCCGCGCGCGCAGGTGGTCGGCGAGGTGAACGGCGGCTGGACCGTGGCCAAGGCGCTGCTGGGCTACGAACGCTCGATGATCGGCGAGGCCATCGGCGGGCAGCTCGCGACCTCCGAGGCGCAGCTCGTCTCCGGGGCCCGGCGCCACCTGGGCGCCGCCGCGGGGCCGCTGCCCGACCCGTCCCTGCGCGACGCCATCGTGCGCAACGCCATGGACGAGCGCGCCTTCGCGCTGACCATCGAGCGCGCACGCCAGGGCGTGCAGAGCGGCCGCGCGCCGGGGCCCGAGAGCTCGATCATGAAGGTGGCCGGCAGCGAGCTGAAGCAGCGGCGCTGGGAGCTGGCCGTGCGCATCGCCGGGCCGGCGGGGCTCGGCTGGGAGGGCCCGGGCTTCGCGGCCGACGACCTGGAGGCGACCCGCGAGTGGCTGCGGTCGCGCGCCAACACCATCGAGGGCGGTACCTCGGAGATCCAGCTCGACATCCTGGCGCGGCGCGTGCTGGGGCTGCCGAGCGGCAAGGAGGCGGGACGATGAAGCTGATCCTCGACGAGGAGCAGGCCGCCCTGCTCAAGACCGCGCGACAGTTCATGGACGAGCGCTCGCCGGTCTCGCGCGTGCGGGAGCTGCGCGACTCGGCCGACGCGACCGGCTTCTCGCGGGCGCTCTGGAAGCGCATGGCCGAGCTCGGCTGGGTGGGGCTGAACCTGCCCGAGGCATACGGCGGCTCCGAGCTGGGGCTCTTCGAGCTGTGCCTGATCCTCGAGGCCGGCGGGCGAAACCTGTGCCCCGAACCCTTCCTGTCGACGGTGGTGCTGGGGGCGGGTGCGCTCATGGCCGCCGGCACCGACGCGCAGAAGGCCGCGTGGCTGCCGCGGGTGGCCGAGGGCGACGCCATCGTCGCGCTGGCCAGCGACGAGGCGAACAGCCGGTACGACGTCTGCGCCATCGAGGCCCGGGCAGAGCTGGACGGAGACGGCTACCGGCTCAGCGGCGAGAAGAGCCAGGTGCTGGACGGCCACGTGGCCGACCTGCTGATCGTGTCGGCGCGGACGGCCGGTGGGCGGTCGGACCGCGAGGGGGTGACGCTCTTCCTGGTCGAGGCGGGCACGCCCGGCCTCAGCGTCACGCGCCAGAGCCGCGTGGACGGGCGCAACGCCGCCATCGTGACCCTGGAGTCGGTCGAGGTGGGCCCGGGCGCGCTCCTCGGTGCGCCGGGCGCGGGCTGCGCGCTGCTCGAGACGCTACGTCAGCGGGCGGCCGCGGCGGTCTCGGCCGAGATGCTGGGCCTGGCCAGCGCCGCCTACGAGCAGACCCTGGCCTACCTGAAGGAGCGCGTGCAGTTCGGCGTGCCCATCGGCAGCTTCCAGGCGCTCCAGCACCGCGCGGCGCGCCTCTTCATCGAGCTGGAGCTGGCGCGCTCGTCGGTGCTCGCCGCCGCCCGCGCCGCCGACGACGACCCGGCCGCCTTCCCCGAGCTGGCCGCCCTGGCCAAGGCCCGCGCGAGCGAGCTGGTGATCCACGTCACCAACGAGGCGGTCCAGATGCACGGCGGCATCGGCATGACCGACGAGCTGGACATCGGCTTCTACATGAAGCGCGCCCGCGCGACGGCCGTGGCCTTCGGCGACGCCTCCTTCTGGCGCACCCGCTGGGCCGACCTGCGCGGCTACTGAAAGCAGACCCGCCGGCGCGCTTCGCCGACGGCGAGGCGTACAGCGAGCCCGCGAGCTGCCGCGGCGCGCCCTTCGTGCTGGAGGTCGGCGTCGAGCCGCTGACCATCGAGCTTCCCCGTCCGGCCTGCGCGCGGTAGTCGAGGGTCAGCGGGACTCGGCGAGCCAGCCCGTCAGCTCGCGCTCGAGCCACGCGGCCTCCACCGGCTGGACCGGGGAGGCGACCTTGTGGGCGCGGGTCCCCTCGCGGAGCACCAGGCGATGGACCGGGCATCCGTTCACCCTCACCGGGACGTCCGAGTCGAAGCCGGTGAGGTCGCGGGTGCGGCCGCTGGCGACCCGGTGGCGGCGGCCGAACCAGGAGCGCTCGAGGCGCCAGTCCTCGCGGTCGACCTGGAGCGAGGTGCGGACGACGCAGCGGCGGGCCGTGTGGCCCACCATGCCCAGGCCCACCAGCCAGAAGGGCACCGAGAAGAGCACGAAGAAGATCGGCGCGTCCATGGCGACCGCGCTGAAGGTCCAGAAGGCGACGAAGCTCAGCCAGAAGATCGCGAAGCCGCCCGTGGCGAGGGCGCCAGAGCGGCTCGGTGGGATCTCCAGGGCGAAGCGGCGGCGGTCGCGGTCCAGGGCCATGCGGGTGCCGGCGGGCGCCGAAGGAGCGGGCTCGCGAGCGGCAGGCGGGGCGTCCAGGGCGCGCCTCGCCTCGGCGGCAGAGGGGAAGCGATCCTCGGCGACCGGCTCCAGCATGCGGTCCAGCCAGTCGCGGAAGGGCTCCGAGACGCTGACGTGGTCGTGGAAGGCCAGGCGCATCCGCTCGTGGCCGATATCGGCCGGCTCCTTGTGGCTGAGCAGCGTCACCAGGGTCGCGCCCAAGGCGTACAGGTCGCTCTGCGGGGTCGCCGTCCCCTGGAACTGCTCAGGCGCCATGTAGCCGAAGGTGCCGACCACCGTGCTGCCCAGGCTGGTGTGCGAGGCCAGGGTGTCGCGGACCGCGCCGAAGTCCACCAGGCGCACGGCGCCCGCGTCGTCCACGATGAGGTTGGCGGGCTTGATGTCGCGGTGGATCACCGGCGGCTCGAGCGCCTGGAGCCACACCAGGATGTCGAGGATCTTCCTGGCGATCTCGACGATCTCGGCCTCGGTGCCGCGCCAGCCCGCGACGATCCTGGCCGCCAGCGACTCTCCGGGCGCCAGCTCCTGCACCAGCACCATGCGGGTGGCGCCGTCGCCCGACTCGGTCGGCGCGAGGAAGTCGACGTAGCGCGGGATCCCCGGGTGGTCGAGGCGCCGCAGCACCCGCGCCTCGCGCTCGAAGAGCTCGACCGACTTCCAGTCGTCCAGGGCGCGGATGTCCAGCACCTTGGCGGCCACCTCCGTCCCGGTGTGCAGATCCCGCGCCGCCCAGGTCGTAGCGAAGCCGCCCCTGCCGAGCAGCCGCTCGACCCGGTAGCGGTCGCCGATGATGTCCCCCACGCCCTCGGCCATGCGCCGAAGCATAGCCGCCCGCCAGCGGAACGCCAGCGGGTGTGAGCGGGGAGGCCGGGACCGGGGCCGAGGCCGAGGCGCCGAGGCCGAGACCGAGACCGAGACCGAGCCGAGACCGAGACCGGGGCCGAGACCGAGACCGAGTCCGAGACCGAGACTGAGGCCGAGAGCCGAGACTGAGACTGGAGGCCGGGAGGCCGAGGCCGAGACTGAGACTGAGACTGAGACTGACCGAGACTGAGGCTGAGACTGAGGACTGACTCTGAGACCGAGAGGACGGCCGGGGCCGAGACTGAGACTGGGGCTGAGACTGAGGCGAGACCGACACTTGGCCGAGAGAGACCGGGACCGAGGCCGAGACCGGGGCCGGGACCGAGGCCGACTCCGACTCCGAGACCGAGACCGAGACCGAGACCGACACCGCGACCGAGGCCGAGGCCGAGACCGGGACCGAGACCGGGGCCGAGACCGAGACCGAGGCCGGGACCGAGGCCGAGGCCGAGACCGACACCGTGGCCGAGGCCGAGGCCGAGACCGAGACCGAGACCGAGACCGACTCCGAGGCCGGGACCGGCACGACGCCCCCAAAACGCCCCCCCACCGATGTAGAGGCGCCGAATGAGGCGAGCGAGGGCGCGGCTGGTGGTGGCGCGACCGAGCGCAGGCCGAGTCGGGCCCCAGGCCCGTCGCAGGCCTGACGCGAGGGAGCGACGCCGCCAGCCGCGTCCGTAGCCGCCTCATGCGGTGCCTCGGTCGACCTTGCGGCCGAGGAGGCTGAACGCCGCCCCAAAGGGATCGACCGCTTGGATGATGTATACGCCCCCGGGGACCTCCGCCGGGCCGTGGAGGAGCTTGGCGCCGCGGGCCTTCGCGGTCTCGGTGGCGGCGTCGATGTCGGGGACCTGGAAGTAGAAGTTCCAGCCCGTGGGCGGGGCGTCGGGCGGCCGCGGCATGAGCGCGCCGAAGTCCTCGCCGCCCAGGGTGAGGAGCTGGTAGTCGCCCATGGCGCCCATGGGCATGGCGACGCCCTTGTCCCATCCGAAGAGGCCGCAGTAGAAGGCCAGCGCCGCGGTGGGGTCGTCGGTGACCAGCTCGTTCCAGCCGCAGTGGCCGATGGCCGCCGGCTCGAAGGCGCGGCTGCTGCCCTCCACCGAGCCGCGCATCACGTAGAAGACGCCGCCCTGCGGGTCGGCGAGCCGGGCGAAGCGGCCGACGCCGGGGATGTCGGTGGGCGGCACCAGGACGCTGCCGCCGGCGACCTCGGCGGCGCGGGCGGTCGCGTCGACGTCGTCGACGCCGATGTAGCCGAGCCAGCCGGGGCGGCCACGGCCGGCCTCGGGGCTCTGGGCCATCAGCCCGCCCACGTGGGTGTCGCCGGCGCGCCACTGCCGGTAGGTGTCGTCCGAGGCGTGCCGGTCCGCCGTCCAGCCGACGACGGCGCCGTAGAACTCGGCCGCGGCGTCCACGTCGGGGGTGCTGAGATCGTACCAGATGAAGCTGCCGTGCATGTTGGCCATCGCGGGTCTCCTCACGAGTCCTGGACGGTGCGGAACCCGCCGTAGATCATGCGCTTGCCGTCGAAGGGGGGCGCGCCCATCGCCGCCATGCGCGGGTCCTCCATCACCTTGGGCCAGGCGGCGTCGCGCACGGCCTTCGAGGGCCACTCCAGCCACGAGAAGACGACCACCTCGCCCTCCTCGGCCTTCACCGCGCGGTGGAAGTCGGTGAGCTTCCCGGCGGGCACGTCGTCGCCCCAGCAATCCACGACGCGGGTGGCGCCGAACTCCTTGAAGAGCGCGGACAGGCGCTTCGCATGCTCGATGTAGACCTCTTCCTTCGCGGCGGGCACCGCCAGCACCACTCCGTCGACGTAGCTCATGATGTCTCCTGCTGGTCCTCGGTCTCGAGGCTGCGCGGACCTCCCACGCAGCCACGGGCGAGTCGGCCACGCGAGCCTCTCGCCAGCACTCGGTCACGCTCAGGCCGGCGCCGCCTGCTGCGAGGGCGGCTGCATCGCGACCATCGCCTTGTCCACGTCCATCCACACCAGCTCGATGATGTGGCCGTCCGGGTCCTCGAAGCTGCGCCCGTACATGAAGTCGCCCATCTCCTGCCGGGGCGTCGGGTCGGCGGTGGCGCCGGCGGCGAGCGCCCGGTCCATCGTCGCGTCCACCGCCTCGCGGCTCTCCTCGGACAGCGCGATGATCACCTCACTCGTGGTGGCGGTGTCGGCGACGCGCTTCGACGTGAAGCTGTTGTATCGCTCGTGCTCCAGGAGCATGAAGGCGATGGTGTCCGAGAAGACCACC
This sequence comes from Deltaproteobacteria bacterium, assembly GCA_020632695.1. Classification (GTDB taxonomy): domain Bacteria; phylum Myxococcota_A; class UBA9042; order PHBI01; family JACKFB01; genus JACKFB01. The sequence continues at coordinate 14,501 of JACKFB010000002.1, read as the reverse complement.
ATGGCCGTGTTCGCGTCGCAGAAGCGCGGATCGCGGACCGCGCCGATGGCTTCGTAGAAGGCGGTGGCCCTGGTGACGTCGGCGACGGGGAGGTTGACGAAGATCATCTTGGGCATCACGCATCTCCTTGGGGTTGGATGCACCGTGTTTGCTTGTTGTGCGCCGATGAGTTATAAAAAGCAACTGTGAAGTCAGAAAAAGTAACCAAGGCGAAGAGCCCCCTGCAGACGCGCTGGTACGACGACGCGTGCGGGACCGCGCTGGCCATGGAGCTCATCGGGGAGCGCTGGTCCCTGCTCATCGTCCGTGAGCTCATGTTCGGGCCGCGGCGCTTCGGCGAGCTGCGGAGCAGCCTGGGCGGCATCAGCGCCAACGTGCTCACCCAGCGGCTGGCCGGCCTCGCCGCCGCCGGCATCCTGGGCCGCCGTACCCTGCCCCCCCCGGCCAACGCCCCGGTCTACGAGCTGACCGAGTGGGGCTACGAGTGCGAGCCGGCCATCCAGGCCCTGGGCCGCTGGGCTGCGCGCTCGCCGGATCACGATCCCAGCCTGCCGCTCAGCGCGGCGTCCCTGATGCTCTCGTTTCGGACGATGATCGACCGCAGCCGCTCGGGACAGCAGCCCATGACCGTCGGCTTCCGACTCGGCGCCGACCGCTTCGTCGCCCGGGTGGACGCCAGGGGCATCGACATCCGCCGCGACGAGCCCGCGGACGCGGCGCTCGTCTTCGTCTCCGACCCGGTGACGGTGGCGTCGGTGGTCTACGGCGGCCGCCCCATGGCCGACGCGGAGGCGGCGGGCACGCTGAGCCTCACCGGCGACCGCGCGCTGGCCGAGCACTTCATCACGCTCTTCCCGCTGCCGCCCAAGGTGGACTGACGCCGCGGGTGCCGCGCGCCGCGCCGGGGCACTGGACCAGCGCCGGCCGCTTGTTATCTCCTGGGCGCACCCCACGTCAGAGGAGCCCAGCGATGACTCGACCCCGCCTCGCGCCCTTCCGGATCGCATGGGCGGTGGCGCTGCTGAGCAGCGTCGCCTCCGCGGCTCACGCCGGCAACGACGACTCGGTGCTCATCGGTGACGAGGCCGTGCTGTCCGGCGGCGCCGTGACGGCGACGGTGCGGACCGGGGCGGCGCTCTGGTACAACCCGGCAGGCCTCGCCCGGGTCGCGCGCGACACGGTGGACGTCAGCGGGACCGCCTACGCGCTGAGGCTCTACCGGGTGCCGCGCCTCATCGAGCTCTTCGGCGGCGAACAGGCCGACGCCAAGCTCAACGAGGTGCTGGTCATCCCCACCGCGGTGACCTACGTGCGGCCCTTCCGCCACGCGAGGCTGGCGCTCGGCATCTTCGTCGTCGACAGCGAGAACCTGACGCTGCGCTCGCAGATCGAGTCCTTCCAGCCGGCCTTCGGGCTCACCAACGAGTGGCTGCTGGCGATCGAGAGCAAGTCGGAGCAGTACCGCGCGGTGATCGGAGCTGCCTGGGACCTGTCCAAGCGCCTCAGCATCGGCTTCAGCGTGCAGGGCATCTACCAGGCCTCGTCCGGCACCGCGCTCTTCGCCGGCGGCTTCAACGACGGGACCGTGGACTCCCGCTCGCCGGGGTTCATCTCCTTCGCGACCCTGCTCTCCGAGACCGGCATCGGCCTGGCCGCCTCGCTGGGCGTCCAGTGGGAGCCCATCGACCACCTGCTCATCGGCGCCAGCGTCATCACGCCCAGCGTCGCGATCTACTCCTCGGTCACCGAGTCGAGCAGCCTCACGCAGGCGCCCATCGTGGCCGGCGTCGGCATCTTCGACACCAGCGACAGCAAGCAGTCGGAGGCGCGGGCCGACCTCGTGTTCCCGGCGCGGCTGCGCCTCGGCCTCGCCTACGAGTGGAGCCGCGTGACCGTGAGCGTGGACGGCGACATCCAGCACCGGCTCAGCAACGACCGCTTCAACGTGGACCGCGGGCGTGTCTGGAACGTGCGCGCCGGCGTCCAGGGCAACATCAGCAGCACCGTGAGCCTCGGCGCGGGCTTCTTCACCGATCGCAGCCCCGAGAAGCCGGTCGCCGACCTGGGCGACATCGACGTGGACTTCTACGGCTTCTCGCTGGGCGTGTCCTACCTGAAGGACCGGCGCCTGGATCCGAGCACCGAGAAGCGCGATCGGTTGAGCTTCGGCAGCACCTTCGGCCTGCGCTACGCCCTGGGAAAGGGCGACTTCGGCGGCGCGCAGCTCAGCGACACCTTCGCCGACTTCAGCGACCTGCTGCGGCCGCGGGCCCGCGCCGCCACCATCCACGAGATCGCGCTCTACGTGGGGACCAGCTTCCTGTTCTGAGTCAGCCGGTGATGAAGTGGCTGACGCCGACGCGCACCATGGCCACGGCGATGGCGGCCAGGAACAGCGACATCACCTTGCCGAAGGCCTGGATCACCGGCGGGCGGATGTGGGTGAGCAGACGCCGCGCGTTGAGCAGGATGGCGGCGATGATGCCCAGGTTCGCCAGCAGCGCGGCGATGACCAGCAGGCGCCCGTGGGTGTCCACCAGCACGAGGCAGGCGGTCAGCGTCGCCGGGCCCACGATGAGGGGGACGCCCAGCGGCACGATGCCCATGCTGCCGTCGTCGTCCGCGCGATCGCGGCCCTTGCGCGTCTCGCGCGAGAAGATGAGGTCGTGCATCGAGATGACCAGCAGGATGAGCCCGCCGGCGATGCGCAGGTCGTCGACCGTGATCCCGAGCAGGCGGAAGAGCCCCTGGCCGGCGAGCGTCACGCCCAGCGCCACGAGGAAGGCGGTGAGCACGCCCTTCTTGGCCAGCGAGCGCTCCTGGGCGGGCCCGAGGCCGTCGGCGATGGACATGAAGAGCGGCAGCACCGTCAGCGGGCTCAAGGCGACGAAGAGCGGCACGAAGACCGCGTAGAAGTCCTGGGCGAGCTGGGCGGGCATGGCGGGCTCCCGGACGAGGGGAGCGGGGGCCTAGCCCGGAGCGTGCGAGCCGTCAACGATCCAGTGTCGGGGCCGGCTCGTCGGTCGCATCGGGCGGCGTGCGACCCCACAGCCAGGTCAGGCAGAGCCCGACGGCGTCGAAGGGCGGGGCATGCACGGTCACGTCGCCCTGGTAGAGGCCGGCGACGCGCCAGGTGCCGCCGTCGAGCGCGAAGACCTCGAGGGTCTCGTTGAGGGGGTCGACCAACCAGGCGTGGGCGACGCCAGCGCGCGCGTAGAAGGGCAGCTTCAGGAACCGGTCCTTGCGCAGCGAGGAGGGCGAGATGACCTCGCAGACCCACTGCGGGGTCGTGTGGACCTGCGCGGTCTCGAGCCGCTCGGGCATCGACTCGAGGCGCCAGCCGGCGAGATCGGGCACCACGGGATCGTAGTCGGGGTCGACGCCCAGGCTCAGCTCGGGCTCGTCGAGGATGCGCCAGCCACCGGGACCGCCGCGCCCGAGGCGGAAAGGAGGCGTGAGCAAGCCACCCAAGAGAGACGCCGCCTCCGCGTGGGGCATGGCCGGCCGGGGGCTCACGTGGAGCTCGCCGGCCAGGATCTCGCCCACCAGGTTCGGCGCCAGCGCCTCGATGTCGGCGTAGGTCGCCTTGGGGCGGCTCTCGAGTGCGTGGCTCATGGTCCGATCATACCGGGCGCTCCCGCCGAAGTCGACGCAGAGACCACCGACGCCCGCGAGCCGGAGCGCTACGATTGGTCAGGCAGCGCCTGGATGAACGCGACGACCGCGGCGCTGAAGGCGTCGTTGTCGTCACCGGCCACCATGTGGTGCGCGTCGCTGACGTCGACGAACTCCGCGCCGGGTACCAGCGCGACCAGCTCGCGGGCGCCCTCCTCGCTCAGCACGTCGCTGCGCCGGCCTCGCACCACCAGCGTCGGCAGCCTCAGCGCGCGCGCGGCGCCGTAGAAGTGCACCACCTCGCGGTCGAACTCCTCCCGGGTCTGCTCCAGCAGCCGCGGGTCCCAGTGCCAGACCAGGCGCCCGTCGGGCCGCCGCCGCAGGTTCTTGCGCAGCCCGCTGAGGTCGCGCGGACGGGGTCGGTGCGGCAGGTACCGGGCCACCGCGTCGGCGGCCTCCTCGACGCTGGTGAAGCCGTCGGGGTACGCGCTCATGAAGGCGAAGATGCGCCGCACGCCCTCGAGCTCGATGCGCGGCGCGATGTCGACCAGCACCAGCGCGCGGAAGGGCGGCGGGTCGGTGCTCGACGCGGCGACCAGCCCCATCAGCCCGCCCAGGCTGGCCCCCACCCACACCGGGCGCCGCTCGAGCTGCCCGGCGACGGCGACCGCGTCCGGCGCGATGTCGGCCACACCGTAGCGCCCGTCGGGCGCCCAGTCGCTCTCGCCGTGGCCGCGCAGGTCCAGCGAGAGCGCGAGGTAGCCGGCGCGGGCCAGCCGCTCGCCGGTGCGCCCCCAGGCCCGCCGCGTCTGCCCGCCACCGTGGGCCAGCACCACCGGCGGCGCGTCGGCCGCTCCCCGGACGTCGGCGACCAGCGTGATGCCGTCGTGGCCTCGCAGCTCGCGCCTCACCGGGCCGCCAGCGTCCTGGGAGGCCTCAGTCAGTGACGCCCCGATAGGCCCGCCGGTAGTAGATGAGCGGCGAAGGCGCCTCGGTGGCGCGCGCCGCGACCACCTCGCCGACCACGATGCTGTGGTCGCCGTGGGTCAGCGTCTCGTAGAGCTCGCACTCGAGCCAGGCGATGGCCCCCTGGACCACGGGCATGCCGCCCGGCGTCCAGTCGCCCTCCACCTCGACGAACTCGGCGGTCGGCTCGCGCCCGGAGATCGCGAAGTAGCTCGACGCCTCCTCCTGGTCGCGCCCCAGGATGCTGACGGCGAAGCGCTGGGCCGACGTGATCATCGCCGGCATCCGGTTCGACGTGGCCAGGCACACCAGCACCAGCGGCGGGTCCAGCGACACCGACGTGAAGCTGGACACCGTCAGCCCGTAGAGCAGCCCCTGGTCCGCGGTCGTGACCACCGCCACCCCCGACGCCCAGGTCGACAGCGCCTGCTTGAACTCGTCCTGGATCGCCACCCGCGCCCTCCCCCGCCTCAGGCCATCGCCCCGCCGTCGACGCGCACCTCGGCCCCGTTCATATACCGCGCATCGCTGGACGCGAGAAAGGCGATGGCCGACGCCGCGTACTCGGGGCCCACGTACTTCACGTGCGGGATGGCGCCCTGGATGAGCACCGGGTTGGCCCCCTCGGGGATCGAGAACTGCGTGTGCAGCGGCGTCGCGATGCCGCCGGGGATGACCGCGTTCACGTTGAGCCCCTGCTTGACGTACTCGGCGGCCAGGCACTTCGTCAGCGAGAGCACGCCGCCCTTCGACGACGCGTAGGCCGCCATCCAGGGGTGCTTGCCCAGCGCCGCGGTCGAGCTGGTGTTGACGATGTAGCCGCGGGTCGCCAGCAGGTGCGGCAGCGCGGCCTGGCACATCAGGAAGGTGCCGGTGAGGTTGACCGCGATGATGCGGTTCCAGTCCTCGAGCCGGAGCTCGTGGGTGTGGTCCGAGCGCAGGATGCCCGCCACGTTGCACAGCGCGTCCAGCTTGCCGAAGCGCTCGACGGCCGCGGCCACCGTGGCCCGCACCTGCTCCGGGTCCGAGATGTCGCACTCCAGCGCCAGCGCCTCGGCCCCCATCGCCGCCAGCTTCGTCATCGTGCGGTCCAGGCCCGCCGCGTCGATGTCCACCACCGCGACCCTGCCGCCCTCCTCGGCGACCCGGAACGCCGTCGCCTGCCCGATGCCCGAGCCGGCGCCGGTGACCAGCACCACCTTGTCCTCGAAGCGATTCATCCCGCACTCCCCCGATGCGCCGCCTCGAGGTGCGCCGCGATCTTGTTGCCCAGGTCCTCGGCCGCCGGCAGCAGCGCCGGCTCCAGCATCGCGTTGACCAGCGGCGCCGTCGGGCCGCCCGCGTCCATCCGCAGCACGAAGGTCAGGTGGCTGGCCGCCTCGCCCACCGCCGGTGCCGCCAGCGCCTGGCGCTCGACCGTGCCGAACTTCCGCTTGAACATCGCCCGGAAGAACCACCGGACGAAGCGCTTCCAGGGTCCGGGCCTCTGCTCGGCCACCGCCGGCACGGGCGCCGCCTCGGCCGGCTCGTCGGCCAGCGCCGCCATCGTGAAGGTCCCGCCGCCCTCGACCACCTCGTTGAGGCCGGTGAGCGTGAAGCTGACCCGCTCGGCGTCGCGCCACTCGGTGATGTGCACGGCCAGCTTGACCGTGCGGCTCAGGATCCCGACGTCGCCCTTCAGCGTCCACACCGAGTCGGTCTCGCTCTGCACCTCGTGACCCTGGTAGCCCGTCAGCATCGGCGCCCAGTGGTCCATGTCCTTGACGAAGTCCCAGATGGTCCGCACCGGCAGATTCATCGTCGTCCTGTAGGTGACCTCCGGCATCGCCTACTCCACCTTGCGGGCGGCAGCGTGGCGGCCGGCCAGCCAGCCCCAGGTCATCGCCGTGCCGATGGTGGCCCCAGCACCGGGATAGCCCGGCCCGGTGATCCCCGCCATCACGTTGCCCGCCGCGTAGAGCCCCTCGATGACGCCGCCGTCGGGTCGCTTCACCTGGGCGTCGCGGGTGGTCAGCGGCCCGCCCTTGGTGCCGATGGCCCCCGGGTGCACCTCGATCGCGTAGAAGGGCCCGCGCTCCAGGGTGCCCAGGTTCGGGTTGGGCTGGTGGTCGGGGTCGCCGTAGAAGTGGTCGTACACGCTCTCGCCCCGGCGGAAGTCCCGGTCGACGCCCTCGCGGGCGAAGCCGTTGAAGCGCGCGACGGTCTCGGCCAGCCCGGCGGCGTCGATGCCGACGGTGGCCGCCAGCCCTTCCAGCGTCTCGGCCCGCGGGATCCACGCCGGCGGCTCCATCCCCGGCACCGAGGTCACCAGCAGGTAGCGCTCGACGAAGGCCTGGTCCAGCACCAGCCAGGCCGGCAGGTTCGGGCGCTGGTAGGCCACCGGGTCGAAGTCGAAGAAGGGCTTCATCATGTCGTTGTAGTTGTGGGCCTCGTTGACGAAGCGGCGCCCGGCCCGGTTGACGATGATCGAGTGGGGCAGCGACCGGATGGCGAAGTCGCCGCGGTTGAGCTGCACCCCGTCGTAGTCCTCGCCCGGCACCACCACCGAGGGGCACCACCACGCCTCGCTCATGTTGCCCAGGTCGGCGCCGACGGACATCGCCATGCGCAGGCCGTCGCCGTGCGAGATGGGCGGGCTGTTGGGGTGGGTGAGCTGGCCGCCCAGGAAATGCCTGCGCAGCTCGGGGTCCCACTCGAAGCCGCCGCTGGCCAGGATGACGCCGCGGCGGGCCCCGATGCTGAGCGCCGCGCCGTCCTCGCCCGGGCCGACGGCCTCGACGCCGATGACCCGCCCCTGCTCGTCCTGCACAAGGGCCTGGGCCGAGATGCCCAGGCGCGGCTCGACGCCCGCGGCCAGGCAGCCGGCCAGCAGGTTGCCCACCAGCGACGCCCCGTAGCAGACGTAGCCGGCCTTGTAGCGCTTGGCCAGCTCGCCGTAGGGCAGCGAGAGCGGCTTGGAGAACACGCCCCACTCGGTGGCCTCGGTCACCGTCATCGGCGTCGCCCCGAAGATGGGGCTGCGCCGGAGCGCCTTGGCCCACGCGCCCAGCTCGGCGGTCTGGAAGAGCCCCGTCTCCATCGAGCGCCCGCCCGGCTTCCCGCCTGGATGCTCGGGGTGGTAGTCGGGGTAGTGACCCAGCGCCACGAAGCGCAGCGGCGTCTTGTCCTCGAGCCAGCGCGCCATCTTGGGCGCCTCGTCGACGTAGCGCTCGAGCAGCGCGTCGTCGGTGCGCCCGTCGGCGATGAGGCGCAGATACCCCAGGGCGTCTTCCCGCGAGTCGCTGACGCCGACTTCGGCCATGTGATGGTTCTGGGGCACCCAGACCACCCCGCCCGACACCGCGGTGGTGCCCCCGACGAGCTGCGACTTCTCCAGCAGCGCCACCTTCGCGCCGCCGTCGGCCGCCGCCAGCGCCGCCACCAGCCCGGCGCCGCCGGTGCCGATGACCACGACGTCGACCTCTTCGCCGAAGCGCTGCTTTCTACGCGTGAACCGTTCGAACATGGTCCCTTCCGAGCCCCGCCCTCAGGCGGAGGTGCTGGTCGCGGCGTGGTGGCCGGCCACGAATCCCCAGGTCATGCCGCGCAGGTTGGCCAGGCCGCTCTGGTAGCCGGCGCCGGTGTCCAGGGCCGCCGCCGAATTGCCGCAGGCGTAGAGCCCGGCTATCGGCTGGCCGCGCACGTGCAGCACCCGCGCATACTCGTCGGTGCGCAGGCCCACCGCGTTGACGCCCACGCCCACCGCCGTGAGCTTCAGGCCGAAGAAGGGCGGCTTCGACACCGGCCCCATGTTGGGGTTGGGGCGGGTGCGGTCGCCGACCATCATCGCCGCCCAGGGGTAGCGGCCGCGGCCGAAGTCCGGGTCCTCGGCGCCGTCGGCGAAGCTGTTGAAGCGCGCCAGGGTCGCCTCGAGCGCGTCGCGCGGCAGGCCCAGCGCGTCCGCCAGCTCGCCCGGCGTGTCGGCCTGGGCGACCAGCCCCTCGGGCAGCGGCTGGCCCGGGAAGAAGGGGCCGAAGTTGTACTTCTCGCGGTAGGTCGAGTCGAAGATGAGGTAGGGCGGGTAGTTGGGGTGCTCCTGGCGCTCGCCGTCCCACTGGCGGCAGCGCGGCAGATACTCGCGGTAGAAGCTCTCGTCGCAGAAGCGCTGGCCTGCGCGGTTGACCCACAGCGCGTGGGGGTAGCCGCCCTCCCAGGACGCCCGGTAGAGCGGGCGCCCGTCGTGCTCCTCGCCGGGCACGCGGTAGCCGAAGAACATCCCCAGGTTGTAGGCCGGGACCCCGGCCAGCGCCGCGCCCACCTCGCCGCCGAGCATCAGGTTGTCGCCGGCCACCGAGGGCTGGCACAGCGAGTTCCACTCGGGCAGGCCCTCGAAGCTGCGCGCCGCGTCCCGGTTCCAGTCGTAGCCGCCGATGGCCAGCACCACGCCGCGCCGCGCCCGCACGAAGAAGTCGGCGCCCTCGCGCTCGCAGCGCACGCCGACCACGCGGCCGCCCTGGGTGAGCAGCTCGCACACCGGGGTGCCGACGTGGGCCTCGATGCCGCGATCGATGAGCGCCGCCTTGAGGAACCAGCCCATCATGCCCGGGCCGAAGCCGCGCCAGTCCTCGCGCACGCGCTGGCCCATCAGCTTGAAGTCCCAGGTCATCACGCAGGAGATGCTGCCCCAGGCGAAGAGCTCGTCGTGGGTGATGCCTGGCGGCATGTGCGGCGACAGGTAGGTCTTCTTCTGCCAGGGGCCCAGGTCGGCGCCGCGGAAGAGCTCGACCTCCAGGTAGCGGCCTTCTGCCGCCGTGCCCGGGGCGTGCGGATGGTGGTAGTCGGGAAAGCCCGCGATGGGCTTCCAGGGGATGCCGGCGTGCTCCTGCAGCCAGCGCGCGGCCTCACGCCCGGTGTCGTAGAGCTTAGCCTGCAGCGCCTCGTCCGCGTAGCCGCCGCCGAGAAAGCGCAGGTACGCCCGGCCGGCCTCCTCGGAGTCGGGCAGGCCCAGCGCCCGCATCGCGTGGTTGTCGGGTACGAAGACCTCGCCGCCCGAGTAGGCGCAGACGCCGCCGAGCTTGGGGGCCTTCTCCAGGATCACCGTGGACGCGCCGGCGTCGTGGGCGCGGATGGCCGCGGTGACGGCGCCCAGGCCCGAGCCCACACAGGCGACGTCGACCTCGAGATCCCAGCGGGCGGGCAGCTCAGCCACGGCGTCCCTCCATCGGCGCCAGCAGCACGCGCTGGGCGTTGCCGGCCAGGAAGTCCTCGAGCACGCCCTCGCGCAGGTCCAGGGCGCGCGCCTCGCGGACGCAGCGCTCCATCGAGAGCACCGGGTGGTCGGACGCGAAGAGGATCTTCTGCTTGCCGCGCGTGTTCATGTAGTGGAGCAGGCTCTCCGGGAAGTAGCGCGGCGCGTAGGCCGAGGTCATCAGGTAGAGGTTGCGGTACTTCAGCATGAGCCGGATGGCGACGTCCCACCAGGGGTCGGCGCCGTGGGCCATCACCAGCACCAGCTCGGGGAAGTAGAGGCAGACGTCGTCGAGGTGGATCGGGTGCTGGACGGCGCCGGGCGCCGGCGGGCCAGGGATGCCGGTGTTGATGGAGATCGGCAGGCCCAGGTCGACGCACTTCGCGTAGAGCGGGTAGTAGACGCGGTCGTTGGGGGCCAGTCCGGTCATGAAGGGGAAGGCGCGGGCCAGGGCCACCGGCTCGCTCCGGACCAGGGACTGCAGCGCGCGCAGCGCCGGCATCCCGCGGCGCGGGTCCACCGAGAGCGAGAGCGCGAAGCGGTCCGGGTGCGCGTTCGAGAAGGCCAGCACCTTGGGATCGGGCTCCTCGGCGCGGGTCGAGAGGATCGCCTTGGCGACGCCCTCGCGATCCATCAGATCGACCAGCTCGGAGACCGAGACGTCCTGGAAGATCGCGTCGGCGCGCTTGAAGTAGTCCTCGGCCACCCGGACCAGCCAGTCGGGCTTCTCCATCGAGCCCATGCCGACGTTGACGAAGGCGTCGACGGCGAGTGGCGTTGGGGGCCCGCTCATCGCGTCCTCCGGCCCGAAGGCGCAGGCTGGAGCGGACTTTCTGAAACCCTCGCTGGCAATAGAACGTGTTTCATGTTGGAATTGAAACACGTTTCACATCCCGGGTCCAGCGCCTGGGAACGCGAGCGAACACGGGGCCTGGCGAGTCTCGGAACCCCGCGAATTCGCGACACCGGAGGCGAGGATGAGCGCACGACCCGTCAGCGGAGCCATCACCGGCGACCTCCTGCGCGAGCGCGCCCGGGCCCTGCGCCCCGTGCTCGAGGCCCGCGTCCCCGAGGCCGACGCCGCCCGGCGCCTGCCCGAGCAGACCATCGCCGACCTCCAGGACGCCGGGATCTTCCGCATCCTGCAGCCGGCGCGCTGGGGCGGCCTGGAGATGCACCCCCAGGTCTTCTTCGACGTCCAGACCACGCTGGCCTCGGCCTGCCCTTCGACCGCGTGGGTGCTTGGCGTCGTCGGCGTGCACTCGTGGCAACTCGCGCTCTTCCCGCTCGAGGCCCAGCAGGAGGTGTGGGACCAGGACAGCAGCGTGCTCATCTCGTCCTCCTACGCTCCGGTCGGCAAGGTGCAGAAGGTGGACGGCGGCTTCCGGCTCTCGGGGCGCTGGTCGTTCTCCAGCGGCTCGGACCACTGCCAGTGGGTGTTCCTCGGCGCCTTCTGCCCGCCGGCCGAGGGCGCGCGCGGCCCCGACATGCGCACCTTCCTGGTCCCGCGCCGCGACTACCGCATCGAGGACACCTGGCACGTGTCGGGCCTCAAGGGCACCGGCTCCAACGACATCGTGGTCGACGACGTCTTCGTCCCCGAGCACCGCACCCACGCCTTCAAGGATGGCTTCATGTGCCGCTCGCCCGGCAACGAGGTGAACCCGGCGCCGCTCTACCGCCTGCCCTTCGGCCAGATCTTCGTCCGCTCGGTCTCGAGCGGCGCCATCGGCATGCTGGACGGCGCGCTGGCGGCCTACCTGGACTACCAGCGCTCGCGGGTGGCCTCGGCCGACGGCCAGAAGATCGCCGAGGACGCCCTGGCCCAGCACGCCAGCGCCGAGGCCGAGGCCACGCTGGACGAGCTGCGCCTCGTGCTGGCGCGCAACTTCGACGAGATGATGCGCCACGCCGAGTCGGGCGAGAAGCTGCCCGTCGAGCGGCGGGTGAAGTTCCGCTACGACTCGTCGCGGGTGGTGCCGCGCTGCGTGGAGGCCATCGACCGGCTGTTCACGGCCAGCGGCGGGCGCGCGATCTTCAGCGGCAACCCGGTGCAGCGCTTCTTCCAGGACGTGCACGCCGCCCGCGCCCACTACGCGAACAACCCCGACAAGCCGGGGCGCAACGCCGGGGCCGTGCTCTTCGGGCAGCCGAACACCGACTTCTTCATATAAAAATACAAAGGATGCGCTGATGGCGACGGTGGCGCAGCTCGGCTACCTGGAGTTCGAGGTCCGGGACCTGGACGCGTGGGAGCGCTTCGGGCGCGACGTGCTGGGCTTGGGGCTCGCGCGGCGCGAGCAGGGCGGCGCGCTGGCCTTCCGCATGGACGGCCACGCCGAGCGCATCCGCGTGCGCCCGGGTGAGGCCGACGATCTGGCGGAGCTCGGCTGGGAGCTGGCCTCGGAGGCCGAGGCGTTGGCAGTCGCCGACCGGCTGCGGGCGGCCGGCGTCGAGGTGCGGCGGCTGAGCGACGCCGAGGCCGCGGCGCGGCGGGTGGCCGGCGCGCTGAGCTACGTCGACCCGGGCGGGGTGCCGTCCACGCTGGTGTGGGGCGCCGAGCTGGCCGACCAGCCCTTCCGCTCCGAGCTCGTGCGCTCGGGCTTCGTCGCCGACGAGCAGGGCCTGGGCCACATCGTCATCTCCGCCCGCGACAAGGCCGAGAATCTCCGCTTCTACAGCGAGATCCTGGGGCTGCGCCTGTCGGACCACATCACCTGCGACCTGCACGGTTACGCGGTGGACATCGCGTTCCTGCACGCCAACGCGCGGCACCACTCGGTGGCCTTCGGCGGCCCGCAGCGAAAGCGCATGCACCACTTCATGCTGGAGGTGCGCTCGGTGGACGACGTGGGCCTGGCCATGGACCGCACCATGGCGGCCGGGCTGCGCCTCATGCAGACCCTGGGCCGCCACCCCAACGACCGCATGCTCAGCTTCTACGCGAAGACGCCCTCGGGCTTCCAGTTCGAGCTGGGCTGGGGCGGTCGGCAGGTGGACGACGCCACCTGGGAGCCCACGGTGCACGACCGGGTCAGCGAGTGGGGCCACCACCCGCCGGAGTTCCTGCTGCCCAAGGCGGCGGAGGTACACCAGTGAGCACACCCGAGAGCCACTTCGCCGAGGTCCAGGACGGCCTGAAGATGCACTACCACGCCCTGGGCGAGGGTCCGGCGGTGGTCATGGTGCACGGCAGCGGGCCGGGCGCGTCGGGCTGGTCGAACTTCCGCCACAACGCCCAGGCGCTGGCCGACGGCGGCTTCCGGGTGCTGGTGCCGGATCTGCTGGGCTATGGACGCTCGTCGATGCCGGCGGACTACGAGTACCGCTTCGAGCGGCACGTCGACGCCCTGGCGCGGCTCCTGGACGCAGCCGGCGCCCCCGAGGCGGCGCTGGTGGGCAACTCGCTCGGCGGCGCGCTCTGCATCGGGTTCGCGCTCACCCACCCCGGGCGCACGCGCAAGCTGGTGCTGATGGCGCCCGGCGGCCTGGAGGAGCGCGAGACCTACATGAAGATGCGCGGCATCCGGGCCATGCTGCGCACCGTCTACGGCGAAGACGGCATCACGCTGGACGGCATGCGCCGGCTCTTCGGCCTGCAGGTCCACGAGGGCAAGGTGGCCGAGGACGTCATCGAGGAGCGCACCAAGGTGGCGCTGACCCAGCCGCGGGCGGTGTTCGAGACCGTCGGCGTGCCCAACCTGACGGCGCGCCTGGGCGAGCTGAGCTGCCCGGTGCTGGGCTTCTGGGGCGCCGACGATCAGTTCTGCCCGGTGAGCGGCGCAACCACGCTGGCGACCGGCTGCCTGGACGCCGAAGTCGTGCTCTTCAGCCGCTGTGGCCACTGGGTCATGGTCGAGCGCACCGAGACCTTCAACCGCCGCACCGTGGAGTTCCTGTGCGCACCCTGAGCGACGCCCGGGCCGAGGCCTACGGCGACGAGCTGTACGCGGCCTTGCGCGCGCGCGCCGTGGTCGAGCCGCTCACCGCGCGCGAGCCGGAGATCACCATCGACGACGCCTACGCCATCTCCAAGCGGCTGGTGGCGCGCCGGGTGGCCGACGGCGAGCGCATCATCGGCAAGAAGATCGGCGTCTCCTCGCTGGCGGTGCAGCGCATGCTGGACGTGCACCAGCCGGACTTCGGGTTCTTGACCGACCGGATGGTCTTCGACGACGGCGCGGCGATGCCGATCTCGACGACGCTCATCCAGCCGCGGGCCGAGGGCGAGATCGCCTTCGTGCTGGGGCGCCCGCTGCGGGGCACCGGCCTCACCCACCAGGACGTGCTGGACGCCACCGACGCGATCGTCCCGTGCTTCGAGGTGGTCGACTCGCGCATCCGCGACTGGAAGATCCGCATCCAGGACACCGTGGCCGACAACGCCTCGTGCGGGCTCTTCGTGCTGGGCAGCGAGCGGGTCGATCCGCGGGGGCTGGATCTCGCGGCGCTGAAGATGACGGTGTGGAAGAACGACGTGGAGCTGTCGGTCGGCTACGGCTCGGCGGCGCTGGGGACGCCGCTGGAGTGCGTGCGCTGGCTGGCAGAGACGCTCGGCGCCTACGGCATCACCCTGGACGCCGGCGACATCATCCTGTCAGGCTCGCTGGTGCCTCTGGAGCCGGTGGTCGCGGGCGACACGATGCGCCTCGAGCTCGAGCAGGTCGGCAGCGCCTCGGTGCGCTTCACATGA